>DIEX01000031.1:0-205136 GCA_002418835.1 Spirochaetia bacterium UBA5763
AGTCAATTAATTTCACGAAGCCAACACGAAGCCTTCCCGAAGCCAATACGAAGCCAACAGCTCACCAACACGAAGGCTCCTTTTGAGTATGTTAAGCCTTCGTGAAGCGATATCAGACTTAATTCCCCTGCTATAGTTTAAATACCCCTCTCTTTAAAATTTTCACTCTATTTGTTAATGAATAAAAAATGTTTGACTCAGATTCACTATATGAATTCATAGTGCAAAGCTATAGTTTATTGATAAAAAGTGTTAATTTTTAAACGTTTTTATTATAAAATAATAAAATTTTTATATTTGATTGAGGGGTGTTAGCTTGAATATCATTAGCGAAAAGAAACTTGATAATGCGGTTGTCGAACTCGAAATTGAAGTACCTGTAGAGAAGGTTGAACAGGAATATAAGACTGTTTTTAATAAAATACAGAAAAATGCAAAGGTTGACGGTTTCAGACAGGGGAAAGCTCCGCGACAGATCGTTGAAACAAAATATAAAGAGTATGCTGATGGTGAAGTTGCTGAGAATCTTGCAAGAGGTTCTGTTATTGAGGCCATGGAAAAGGCGTCCCTTGCCCCCATTACTGAACCTAAATTTCACTACACAAGCGTCAACAGAGAGGAGACATTCAAATTCAAAGCTTTCTTTGAGGTTATGCCCTCAGTGGAGCTTGGAAGTTATACAGGAATGAAAGCTGAAGAGCCCTCTGTTTCAGTTACCGAAGCTGATGTTGACAATGAAATCAATGCAATAAGGGAGAGACAGTCGCAGACTGAGACTGCTCCTGAGGGGACTGCTGTTGAAAACGGGCATCTTGTTAAATTTAAACTGAAAAGAACAGATGATGTTGATAAAGCTCAGATAGATGCTGTTGAGTACAGGGATTATTCCATAGTAATTGGGAAAAGCAAGGATGAGTATTCTCTTGACAGCCATTTTATCGGAATGAAGGTCGGTGAAGAGAAAGAGGTTTCACAGTCCTACCCTGATACCTATAATATTGCAGAATTTGCAGGTAAAACCATAACTTACCTTGTTCAGGTCGCTGAAATCAGCAACGTAAAACTTCCTGAAGTGACTGATGAATTTGCGGTATCATCAGGATTTGAAACTGTTGCTGATATGAGAGTTAAAACAAAGGAACAGATTGAAAAATACGTTAAAGACAGAGTATCAAATGATTCAAGAAGTGATATTATGAATGGTGTTGTGGAAAACAGCAAATTTGATATCCCTGAATCAATGGTGCTCAATGAAATGTATTCAGTTTTCGAGAAAACACAGCAGCGAATAGGGTACAGGGCTGAGAGTCTTGAGCAGTTTGCAATGCTTATGGGGCTTGATCCTGATGAATACAGGGAAAAACTGAGAGAAGCTGCGGTTAAATCCATTAAGCATACTCTGGTACTTTCTGAAGTTGCTAAAAAAGAGTCGATTTCGGTCTCGGAAGAGAAATATAAAGAACAGCTTGGCAATCTTGCAAAAGCAATGAGTAAAACTGTTGAAGAGATTGAAGAGATAATTGAACAGAATCAGAGCAGAACATCCATTGAACATGACATACTTCTTGAAATGTCCATGGATTTTCTCTATGATAAAGCTGATATTAAAAAAGGTCAATCACAGACACTTGATGAATTTGTTAAGAGTAAAATGGGGCAGTAATTTATCTGCTCCATCAGTAGTAAATCATCAGAAAAGAGATAAAACGGATGCCGGCAAAGTTTGCGGTGCATCTGTTTTTTTATTTGGAAAAATTTTAACATGCAATCCGATAATATGACTAACAATAAAGAAATAAAAATCCACTCCGGAAATACATTTCGTATACCATCTAACTAAAGAGGAGTTAAATAATGAGTCTTGTGCCTATAGTAGTTGAACAGACAAGCAGGGGTGAAAGATCCTATGATATCTATTCACGGCTTCTGAAAGATCGTATTATTTTTCTTGGAGAAGCTATTGATGACCATATCTCCAGTCTTGTAATCGCGCAGCTTCTTTTTCTTGAAGCGGAAGATCCTGACAAAGATATATTTTTGTATATAAATTCACCGGGAGGGATCGTTACCTCAGGTATGGCTATATATGACACTATGCAGTATATAAAGCCTGATGTTGCAACAATCTGTCTTGGACAGGCTGCTTCAATGGGGTCGCTTCTCCTTACAGCAGGTGCGCCCGGTAAGAGGTCAGCTCTCCCTAATTCAAGAATTATGATACATCAGCCTTCAGGGGGATTCCAGGGGCAGGCATCAGATATTGCCATCCATGCCAAAGAAACTCTGCGTGTAAAAGCCAGGCTGAATGAAATATATGCATTTCATACCGGAAAACCGGTTGATAAAATTGAAAATGACATGGAACGTGATAATTTTATGTCATCACAGGAAGCAGTCGAGTATGGACTTATCGACAAGGTTATTGAAAGAACAGAGAAACAGGTGAAACCATGACCAGCAAAAAGAAAGAACAGAACGCGTCATTGATGTGTTCGTTCTGCGGCAAGAGCCAGGAGACTGTAAAAAAGCTCGTGGCAGGGCCGGACGTTTATATTTGTGATGAGTGTATTGAACTCTGCAACGAAATACTTGCCGAGGAGATTGATACCCCTATAGAGAGCAGTTTCGGCACTCTCCCCAAACCGAAAGAGATTAAGGAGATCCTTGATCAGTATGTAATCGATCAGGATGAGGCGAAGAAGGTTCTCTCTGTTGCTGTTTACAATCATTACAAGAGAATTTATTCAAACAAGAATCTCGGGAAGAATGACGTGGAGCTTGAGAAGAGCAACATACTCCTCGCTGGGCCAAGCGGTTCAGGGAAGACTCTTCTCGCGCAGACACTGGCGCGGCTTCTGAAAGTTCCATTTGCAATAGTTGATGCCACATCTCTTACCGAAGCGGGTTACGTCGGAGAGGATGTTGAAAATATACTCCTCAGGCTTATACAGAACGCTGACGGCGATATAAAGAAAGCCGAAATCGGTATTATCTATATTGATGAAATTGACAAGATCTCCCGCAAAGGGGACAATCCTTCTATTACAAGGGACGTGTCAGGTGAAGGTGTTCAGCAGGCGCTCCTGAAAATTATAGAAGGCACAGTTGCCAATGTTCCCCCCCAGGGTGGAAGAAAGCATCCTCACCAGGAGTTTATCTCAATAAACACAAATAATATTCTGTTTATTGTGGGTGGCGCGTTTATCGGCCTTGATAAGGTTGTGCAGAGCAGGCTGGGGAATAAGTCCCTGGGCTTCGGCGCGAAGATTCAGTCTCATAAGGAGATTCAGAGTATAGATGTTTCAAAGAACCTTACTCCTGAGGATTTTATCAAGTTCGGGCTTATTCCTGAATTTGTGGGAAGAATTCCGATTATTGCACATCTCCATGATCTGAATAAGGACGCGCTTGTCAGGATACTGACTGAACCTAAGAATTCACTTGTGAAACAGTACCAGAAGATGTTCTCTTTCGAAGGTATTGAACTTGAATTTGATAAAGATGCCATTGATGAGATCGCAAATATCGCGCTTGAAAGAAAAACAGGCGCACGGGGTCTCAGGTCTGTAATTGAAAGGCTTATGCTGGATCTGATGTATGAGATTCCTTCTGATGACAGTATCGACAGGGTAACAATTACCCGTGCCATGGTGCTTAAACAGAGCGATGCTGTGATTAAGTACAGCCAGAAGAAGGAGAAGAGCGCTTAGACTTATAGCGCATTAGGAATATTACCAGAGGGACTGATGGGAAACAGAATTATAGATTTTGAAAAAAAATATCCGCTTCTGCCGCTGCGCGATGTTGTGGTTTATCCATACATGGTTGTACCGCTTTTTGTCGGAAGGGAGAAGTCTGTTAACGCTCTTGACAGGGCGATGAAGAATGACAGGCTTATAGTGCTCCTCACACAGAAGGACGCGCAGAATCCCTCTCCTGAGAAGGAGGACTTATATGAAGTGGGAACAGTTGCGGAGATCCTTCAGCTTCTGAAGCTCCCTGACGGTACAATAAAAGTTTTAGTTGAAGGTATAACGAGGTGTTTTATCTCAGACTTCGAATCAGATGAGGAGCATTTCGGTGTAAGCATTAAGCGTGTTGAACGTCAGATCGACAGTGAGATAGACAGGGGCGCTCTTAAATCCTCCATACTTGACGTTTTTGATAAGTATATTAAGCTTAACAAGAAGGTGCCGAAGGAGGCGCTTACTTCAGCCGAGAGTATTGACGATCTCTCTCAGCTCACTGATGTTATCGCGTCTCATATAGAGATGAGGATTGAATACAAACAGTCTCTCATTGAAATAGGGAACCCCGCTGACAGAATAAGCCGTCTTATCGAGCTTATCAATGGTGAGATTGAGGTGATGTACATTGAGAAGAAGATTCAGGGCCAGGTTCGCAAACAGATGGAGAAGACCCAGAAGGAGTACTACCTCAATGAACAGATGAAGGTCATTAAAAAAGAACTCGGCCAGGGGGAGGGTGAGGTTGATGAAATCTCCGAACTCCGCAACTCCATAGAGAACGCAAAAATGAGTGAAGAGGCAAGAACCAAGTCGCTTCAGGAACTTAAGCGCCTTGAGAAGATGCCTCCAATGTCCGCTGAATCCGCTGTTGTGAGAAATTATATTGAATGGCTGAGAGATGTTCCGTGGCATAAAAAGACCAGGGACATCAAGAAGATAGAAGAGGCCATTGAGATACTGAATCATGATCACTACGGCCTTGATGAAGTTAAAGAGCGTATTATTGAATATATAGCAGTGAACAAGCTTTCCAAAAAGCTTAAGGGCCCTATCCTCTGCTTTGTGGGGCCTCCCGGTGTAGGTAAAACATCACTCGGAAGGTCGGTTGCCCACGCGCTGAACAGAAAGTTCGTCCGCATGTCGCTTGGCGGGGTGAGGGACGAGGCTGAAATACGCGGACACAGGAGAACATATGTGGGCGCGCTCCCCGGAAGGATTATCCAGATGATGAAGAAAGCCGGCACAGTTAACCCGGTAATTCTTCTTGATGAGATCGACAAGATGTCAATGGACTTCAGGGGTGACCCGTCATCCGCGCTGCTGGAGGTGCTTGACCCTGAGCAGAATAACGCGTTTATCGATCACTACATGGAGGTCACATACGATCTCTCTGATGTTATGTTTATAACTACAGCAAACGCGCAGCATAATATTCCGCTTCCTCTTCAGGACAGGATGGAGATTATTGAGCTCTCCAGTTACACTGAGCCTGAGAAACTGAGGATAGCGATAGATTTTCTTCTCGATAAACAGGTTGAAGAGAACGGGCTTAAGCCGGAAAATATTGAATTTTCTGAAGAGGCAATGCTCTTTGCAATCAGGCATTATACACGTGAAGCAGGTGTAAGGAGCCTTGAGCGTGTAATAGCCAAGGTATGCCGTAAAGTGGCAAGGGAAGTTGTTGAAAAAGGAGATGATTTCAAAAAGGTTCTCTCTGAAGAGATTCTCAAAAAATATCTCGGGCCCACCAGATTCAAGTATGGCGTTAAAGAAGAGAAAAATGAGATAGGCCTTGCTAACGGACTTGCCTGGACTGAAGTTGGCGGCGATATCCTTAACATTGAAGCCTCTCTGATTAAAGGTAAGGGTGATCTGAAACTCACCGGTAAACTGGGTGAAGTTATGCAGGAGTCAGCGCAGGCTGCTTTCACATTCGTAAGGGCAAATCAGCAGTTTTTCAATATAGATGAGGAGATCATCAAAACATTCGATCTTCACCTTCATGTTCCGGAAGGGGCAATTCCCAAGGACGGGCCATCTGCCGGTATAACCATGGCTGTTGTAATGGCGTCGCTTCTTTCTAAAATTCCGGTAAGAAGGGATGTTGCCATGACAGGTGAGATCACACTTCGCGGAAAGGTTCTCCCTATCGGCGGACTCAAGGAGAAGGTGCTCGCTGCTCACAGAGCTGAAATAAAGCATGTAATTCTCCCTAAAGAGAATGCCAAAGATCTTGAAAAAATTCCTGAGTACGTAAGGAAGGAGATGACATTCCATCCTGTATCAACTATGGAAGAGGTCTTTTTCCTGGCGCTGGAAAGCCCGGAGAAATATTTCAGGGACATGGCTCTTGCTAAAGATCTTTACAACAGATGGAAAGAGACCATTACCGAGTGGCATATTGATATTAACGGAGTAAGCGGAGAGGAGAAGCCTACAACAATGTAGGCTTAAACTTCTTTTTCAAATATTATAAGCATTTTGTTGGAGTTTTCGTTAAAGGGTTCTTTTTTGCTGTTGGCGTAGACTTCCTTCAGAATGAGTCCATTATTACTTACGAATTTTTTTACCTCATCAAGAGTAAAGGCTCTCATCGTGTGAGTATCATTATAGGTGAGAGAACCTTTTCTTGAATAGACCCTGTACCTGTATGTAACTTCTGATATACTTTTCGCCTCGTCAATAAGTTCAAATCCCCTTTCTCTTTCAATAATTGCATCGTGGTAAGCTGTTTTTGACACATGGGATAATGGTTTGCTTCTGATTTTTTTTACAGGTACAGAGTTCCATATTTCAAAGATTCCTGTACCGCCGGGTTTAAGTGCGCGCCAGGTGTTCCAGAAAAATGTATCAACGTCCCGCTCATTTGTGATGTAGGCGATTGATCCGAAAAGCGATACTATAAGATCGAATTCCTGGTAAAAATCGAAACTGCGGAAGTTCATGTTAAGGAATTTAATCCCTTCAGGGAACCTCTCCCTTGCTACTTCAAGCATCTCCGGGCTGTTGTCCACCCCGACGCATTTTTTTGCACCGAACTGTTTAATCGCGTTAAGATGCTCCCCTGTGCCGCACCCCAGGTCAAGTATTGATGGTTCGCTGTATTTTTTAAGATGAGTGCTTATAAGGTGTATGTCGTAAAGTATGTTGCGGTGGTTTGCCTCAATGGCAAAGTAGTATTCAGCCAGTTCTTTGTATAGCTTCATGGGATTATAAGATCCGGGAATTTCTGATGCATTACCTCCATGAGGGTGTGTTCGATCTCATCAGTTTTTTTCAGTGCAAGAAGGGTGTTGGCAAGCGTCTCACATTCTTCAATGGTCACTGATCTGATTATTCTCTTTATCTGGTACATATACTTTGAACTCATGGATAATTCACGAAAACCGAGTCCCAGAAGGAGCATTGTAAACCTCGGTTCACCTGCGATCTCGCCGCATATTGAAATTGCTGTTGAACTGTTCCTTGCGATATTTGAAATGTGTTTCAGATATCTGAGTACTGATATATCAAGAGGGTTATAGATATCCGCGACTTTTTCATTTACCCTGTCAACAGCAAGTATATACTGCACAAGATCATTTGTGCCTACTGAGAAAAAATCAACATGTTCCGCGAGGATATCCCCGGCAATTACAGCAGAGGGGACTTCGATCATTATTCCGATTTCGATGTCCGGATCATACGCTATACTCTGTGATTTGAGATCATTCATTATATCAAGGGTAATCTCTTTTGCCTGAAGCAGTTCATCCAGTGTAGATATCATGGGATACATGATTTTTACTTTTCCGTGCGCGCTTGCCCTTAGTATGGCCCTTAGCTGTGTTTTGAATATTTCAGGATTTTTCAGGCTGAACCTGATGGACCGGCAGCCGAGGAACGGGTTCATCTCACTCTGGCCTTTCATGAAACCGTGAATTTTATCACCGCCGTAATCAAGGGATCTGATTGTTACAGGGAATGGTTTGAAAGACTCCACGACTTTTTTATACTGACAGTACTGTGATTCCTCATCCGGGAGTGATTTATCAAGAAAAAGAAATTCTGAGCGGAAGAGGCCTATACCCTGTGCACCGTGAGTTTTGATTATATTCATCTCATCAGGAATTTCAAGGTTGCCGTAGATAAATATTTCTATATTGTCAAGTGTCTGTGCAGGGAGGTTTGTCAGTTTTGAAAGTTCATTTTCAAGCTCGTCAATATCCTGCTGATATTTTTTATATTCTTCAATCTCGTCATCTGAAGGATTGATTATTACCTCACCATGAATCGCGTCAACAATCACCATGTCGCCGTTTTTCACGTAGGAGGTTATATCATCCATACCTACAATAGCCGGTATATCCATTGAACGGGCCATGATTGCAGTATGTGAAGTTTTCCCTCCATGATTGGTAACAAAAGCCAGAACATGCTGCTTGTTAAGGACTGCTGTTTCAGAGGGGGTAAGGTTATCTGCAAAAAGAATGATATCCTCGTAAATTTCAGAGAGATTCATCTTTTTCTTTTTCTGTAAATTTCCGATGAGTCTTTTATTTATATCGGATATGTCAATAATACGCTCTTTAAGGTATTCATCTTCTATACGGCTCAGAGTATTGATCAGATCAATAGATATATCATTAATTACCCATTCAGCGTTTCTCTTTTCATTGCGTATTTTTTTTCGTGCTCTGTCTGTAAAGTGGGGATCTTCCAGGGCCATAATATGTGTGGAAAAAATTTCAGCAAGGTCGCTGTATTTATCTCTGGCTATTTTGTCCTGAATTTCGAGAATTTCACTTTTTGTCTTATCAAGAGCTTCATCAAATCTTTCAATTTCAAATTCAATCCGTGATTCAGTTATATGATATTTAGGAATTTTGACTTCATCCCCGTGGAAAACAATAGCTTTCCCTATTTTTATACCGGGGGATGCAATTATCCCTTTTTTTATTCTTTTTGACATGAATCACCAGGCAATTTGAACATGAAATTAAGCCTCTGCGGGTTTATATTCTTTGAACTGATAAATAAATATTTTGATATTATTGTCAAGATAATTTAAGGAAATACAGGGTTAAGCTCCAGCCCCGCAGTTTCTTCAAAACCGAGACGTATATTCGCATTCTGCACTGCGTTTCCTGACTGCCCTTTAATCAGGTTGTCAATTACAGCAGCAACGAATAGCTTCCCTGTCCGGCTGTCAACTGATGGCCTTATTACACATCTGTTGGTTCCGCGTACTTCAGATGTCTGAGGGGAATTTCCTGTTGTAATGATAAAGGGGGAACCTTTATAGTAATTCCTGTATATCTCCTGAACCTCCTGTGTAGAGACTCCGGATTTAATATCAGCGTATGAGGTCACAAGTATACCTCTATTCATGGGGACGATCTGCGGAACAAAAAGGATTTTTTTATTTTTTCTCCCGGCAGATGACGCATTCAGTATATTTTCCACTTCAACAAGGTGCTGGTGCTTACCCTCCCTGTAAGTGTTTGTGTTCTCATATCTCAGGGGATAGGAGTTTGCCCTTCCGGGATTTATTCCTGCGCCTGAGACACCTGTTTTCCCGTCACAGAAAATAGTATCAGATTCAATAAGCCCGTTTTCAGTTGCCGGTAAAAGTGAGAGTATCATGGTTATGGCAAAGCATCCGGGGTTACCTATTACGGAGGCGGTTTTTATTTTTTCGCGGTTTTTTTCCGGCAGTCCGTAAACAGCCTGCTGTAAGATTTCAGGCGCGGAGTGAGATATATCCATCCCTTTATTGTCAGCGTAAACTGCATAATCCTCAAGGGAGCTGAACCTGAAATCACCGCTGAAATCTATGACAGAAATTTTTCTGTCATAGAACTGTCTGATCATCTTCATCCCGGCCTGATCCGGAGTTGAAAGAAAAGCGATATCTATCCCGTCAAGGTCAATCCGGTCAGGATTGCATACCTCAAGGTCACAGATGCCGGAAAGGTGAGGGTACATCTCTGAAATTTTTTTTCCGTGGTCAAGGGCTGTAAGCTGCTTAATTCTGATGCCCGGGTGTTTTGAGAGTATATCAATAAGTCCGAGCCCTCCGAATCCGGTTGCTCCGACAATTACCGCATTTTTCATCTGTTTCTCCTGTTGATTATACTGTGCCGGTTCAGGAGAGAACCGGGGATATTTTTTGTAAAGATTTTTTCAGGAAAACTCCATGAGTTAATAATCTGCGGTTTTATCGACGTTTTTTTGCAGAAGCAAGATCGAAATCTATCCTCAGCATCTCCATGTCAGCATTAACCAGCTTGACTTTAATCCTGTCGCCCAGCCTGTATCTTTTATTCAGTTTTCTCCCTATAACAGTAAATTCATCCTCTTTAAGGACATAGTAATCATCAGTGAGGTTTTTCAGCGGCACCATCCCTTCAATTGGCATATCTATCAGTGATACAAACATCCCGAATTTTGTCAGGCCGCTTATTATTACATCGAATTCTTCACCGATATGCTGCTTCATCAGTCTGCATGATTTAATCTTTATGAGGTCTCTTTCAGCCTTCTGCGCGATCCTCTCCATCATAGAGGATTTTTCCCCTATCTCAATCAGCTCCTGCATCCTGTATGGCGGAGCTGATGAATCGATGAGGCTTTTAAGGCACCTGTGAACAATAAGGTCCGGATAGCGACGAATAGGTGAAGTGAAGTGAGTGTAATCAAGAAAACCGAGTCCGAAGTGGCCAAGGGGCTCAGGCCCGTAATAAGCCTGCATCATCGATTTAAGTACAACCAGGTTAACAACCTGCTCATAAGGTTTGCCTGAAACTTTTGAAAGCACATCCTGAATGCTCTTCCCCATTGTTTTCCCTGTATCAAGCTTTACATTAAGCACAGTGAGAAATTTTTTAAGAGAGAAGATGTTATCTTCGCTTATCTTTTCATGAACCCGATAGAGCGACGGTATTTCGTGTTCTTTAATGGCGCGGGAAACTGCCTCATTTGCGCTGAGCATGAACTCCTCGATGAGAGACTGACTCTGTAATCTCGGAGCAAACCTGATCTCTTTAACCATTCCGTTTTCGTAGATTACTTCCTGATCCGTAAGGTTGAGATCAAGTTTACCGTCGCTGATACGTTTTTTATTAAGGAGTTTCGCCAGTTTATTCATCTTCTGTATTGTGCGGTTAAGCTGCGCCAGGCTTCTCCCCTTTATAATCTTTTCAGTATTAATGTAGGTCATTCGTTTATTAACTTTGATAATTCCACGGAAGGCTTCGAACTTTGTCATGTTTCCCCTGGAATCAAAGCTCATCTCCGCTGTGAGTGTGAGTCTGTCAAGACCCTCCTTCAGTGAACAGAGGTCGTTGGACAGGAGCTCCGGGAGCATGGGGATTACCCTGTCACCGAGGTAGTAACTTGTCCCGCGGGCAAAGGCCTCCTCATCAAGACGTGAGCCTTTTTTTACATAAGCGGAAACATCGGCTATGTGTACGTAGAGCTTGGTTGAGTTGCCTGACTCCTTAATTGAAATTGCGTCATCAAAGTCCTTTGATGAGTCTCCGTCAATTGTTATGGTAAAGAGTTTGCGGTAATCCTTACGGTTTCGCAGCTCCTCTTCAGGGACTTTAAGGTCCAGCTCCTTTTCGTTGAAGTAGTCGTGATCATCCGGGAGGGAATGGCGGAGTTTGATTCTTGTGAAATCGTGTTTCTCTTCATCCTCTGAAAAGTACTGAATTATTTTCCCCTCTGTACGGCCTGAGATCATTTTCCCGGTGAGTGTGATTAACGCGAAGTCTCCGATGGCCGGAGATTTCGCACTCTTCTGAACGCATACATCTGTCTCACCCTGAACGTCGAGAAGCCTCAGTATTATGAGCCCCCCTGTCTTGGCTGTAACTCTCCCCAGGTTGACATCTTTTTTTCTTTTAATGACATTACTGACACGTCCGGAAAGAAAACCCTGGCGGCAGTCACAAATTTCAACTGTTACTGAATCATTATTCTGGGCATTGCCGGTATCTTCGCGCCGGATGATAATATCTTCATCATTATATTTTACGATAGCATCGCCGCTATTGTTTATTTTTATTGTTCCATCTATGGTAAGGGGGTTGGCTTTTTTGAAACGCTGTTTATCCTTAACAATAAATCCTGCGTTAATCAGAAGGTTCAATGTTGATTCAATTTTTGAGAGGTCTTTTGATTGTGAGCCTTTTGAACTTTTATTTCTTTTTTTCCCTCTGGAGTCTGATTCTTCTTTTGCCGGGGGGAGCAGCTTCTTCTGCAGATCATTCCGCGTGAATGAGTGAGGTAATTCATCTATTGTTCTTATGATTTTTTTCGATGATATAGGCATTATTCAGCCTGCTTTTCTTCGCTGGATCCGGTTCCGGTTTCAGTTTTATTCTGATTGATGAGTCTGGATTTTGCGTCGTTAAATTTTTCTGTCAATTCTTCAATGTCCTTTCTTAATTGGTTTATTGCTTCTACTTTGTGTTTTATAATCTCTTCATTAATGGTCTCTTTCTGCTCAATCTGGATTATTGTATAATCGCCGATTTCGATACGGATTTTATCGATTTCCTCTTCCTTGTTTTTTATCGCAATTTTGCATTTTGCCATTTGTGTCAGAATTTCAGTTCTGATCAGTATAAATTCACCGAACTTCAGCAGGAATTCTTTTATCTCTTTCCGGATATTCATTGGCGGTGCTCCTGAAAATGTAGTATAAAAATAGTATTTTTTGAAATGGCAATTAGATGTTCTAATTCAATTGTTAATTGCTATATATAGAAAAAACTAAAGTATCCTGCTTTTGTCAATCAATAGTTCTTTTGTAATGTTATATCTGGAGCTTTTTATATTTCTGTATCCCCGTGAAATCACGATAGATTCTTTTTTTTGATTGCATTTGAAAAGGGTCGGAGCATTCTTCCCTCAGTTTTTTAATAATGGAGTTTTTTTATGAGTATTTTCGAAATTATTATGCTTATCTGTTTCGGAGCAGCATGGCCTGTTTCAATTTTAAAGAGCTGGACTGCAAGAAGCAATAACGGCAAGTCTCTTTTCTTCCTTGTTATTGTTTTAATAGGTTATGTTGCGGGTATTCTGCACAAGATTTTTTATTTATCTGACGCGGTTATAATCCTTTATATCGTAAATTTTACAATGATAACAATAGATATACTGATTTATTTCAGAAATGAAAGAATTGAGAGTTCTTTAAAAAACTGATACTTTATCATGCCAGAAAACTATTGCCGGTTTTGATTATTAAAAAATTATGGGGGGAGTAAGTATGACTAAAAATTTTGTACAGATTCCGAATATGGATCACAATATGTGTTTCGGATGCGGCCCGGCGAATAAAGATGGATTGCAGATGACTTTTTTTGGAAATGATGATCTTGTATATTCAGAGATTGCTGTGCCGGGTCATATGATTGGCTGGCAGGGGGTTGTTCATGGCGGGATTCTCTCCACCCTTCTTGACGAAGTGATGAGCTGGGGAGCCATTTTCCTCACAAGGAGATTCATTCTTACTAAAACCATGACTGTGAATTACCTTAAGCCTGTTTTTGCGGGGGATAAACTCAGGGTTGAAAGCAGTATCGAGAGTCAGAACAGTGAAAGAGAATGCGTCATGAATGGAAGGATTTTTAATTCAAAAGGTGAACTCTGCACTTCTTCAACCGGAACTTTTGCTGTTTTTACTGTTGACAGCATGAAAAAAATGGGTTTTATGAGCGAAAAAGATATAAATGATTTCCAGGCTATAATTGACGCCCATGTTTAACTTTTAAACATCACGCCTTTAGCCGAAAATAACAATAGTAAAACATTCACGGGGCCATAATGAGAATAATATCCATATCAAACAATAAAGGCGGAGTCGGTAAAACCACTACCACGGTAAACCTCGCAGCTGCGATGCAGATACTGGGGAAGAAGGTCATGGTTATGGATATGGATCACCAGGCCCAGTCAACCTATCATTTCGGGATTAATCCCAACAAGGTTACGGAATCGATATTTGATGTTCTTAAGGGAGAGAAGAGGTATCACGAAATAATAATCAAGCGGGCCGGGATCGATATCCTCCCGGCAAATGCCGAGCTCCGGAATATTGAATTTTTACCTCTCCCGGCAAAGGAATTTCTCCTTAAGGAGAATATGGAGGATCTTGAAGGTTATGACTATGTGCTTATAGACTGCCCTCCGTCACTTGGTGTGCTGACTCTTAACGCCATGGCTATCAGCGAATATATACTTGTTCCGCTTCAGGCTCAGTTTCTTCCATTCCACGGTATGTATAATCTCTTCGAAGCAGTTCAGATGGTGAAGAAGAGAATCAACAGGAATATCGAAGTGTCCGGCATAATAGGCACAATGTATAATCCCAAGAAGAGCATAAGCAGAGAGGTTATGGAGGAAACGGAGAAAAGGTTGCCGGGTAAACTTTATTCAACAATGATCAGGGAGAATGTTGCTCTTCAGGAAGCTCCAAGCTGGGGTAAAACAATTTTTGAGTATAAGCCTGACAGCAACGGCGCGGATGATTATATGACTCTCACAGAGGAAGTTATCAGGCGTTTTGAAACAGAGTAGATAGCTGCTTCTACAGATACTGCAGCATAAACCAGGTCACACCTATTGATGCGAAAACAGGGAGTATGAGACCTTCAAAAAACCATGCGGCCATAGCTGCTGCTGCAACCCCCGCAATACCTGCTGCGGGATTCTGCGGAAACGATGTGATGATCCCAGGGAATATAAGCGCTCCAAGAGCAACAACAGGCATATAGTCCAGAAAACGTTTAAAGTATGCAGGTATATTATCTCCTGCTGATATAAAAAAAGGGAGCACACGCAGCAGATAATTCGCAGCAGCACAGGCAAGTATAATTATCATAATCTTATTCATTTTCAGCCTCAACCCTCTCCACCTGATTTTCTTCTTCATTATCAGTAAATATTGCAGCACCTATTGCCGTAACAGAAATCATTGATATCACGATTGACCATCCTGCGGAGATCTGAAATTTATAGTAGAGCAGAGTGTTGAGTCCTGCTGCTGCACCTGCCAGTATTACGGGCCTGAAGCTCTTCTTTATCTCAGGCACAAGGAGTGCCGTGAATAACGCGAAGAGCGCTCCTGACATGGCATCCTGAAGAGAGCGGGGGAGGAATGAACCTGCAGTTACACCTGCAAGTGTTCCTGCTCCCCAGCCGAGCCACGAAATCCCCTGGAGCCCCAGCATAAAACTTCCTGATACTCTGCCCGGTTTAAGTGATGCTACAGAGAAAACTTCGTCAGTAACTCCGAAAGCAGTAAGGAGTTTTCTATATGCTCTTTTAAATCCTAACTTTCTCGCAAGAGATGCGCTCATAATGAAATACCGGAGGTTAAGGAGAACTACTGATATTATTATCTCACCAGCCGCAGCTCCGGCAGATATGAGATTTATCGCCATAAACTGTGCAGCGCCAGTCAGGTTTGACATCGAGAAAAAAACGGCTTCAAATGGAGTTAACCCTGCTGAAACAGCAAGGAGCCCGAAAGCGACAGATGTTGTGAAATAACCGAGGAATATCGGAACTCCGCTTTTAACTCCTTCTGCTGAATCGTTTATAAAGGGGGATCTGGTTCTGGTCTGCATTGCTGTACCGGCTTTAATGAAATATCTGTTTTTTATCTTTTTTCAGGGTGGTGTTGTGTCAAGATAAAAAAACTCAATTTTGTATAACAAAATCTTTCAAATTTGCAAAACAGAATTGATTTTTTTTCATTTGTATATTATTTTTTTTAAAATAAATAATACCGGTGAACACAGTGAAAAGAAAAAAGTATCTGCTTATTGCAGGTGGAGTTCTCATTGTATTCCTTATATTTATGTGGGGGCCCTCCGGGTTTTTCTACCGAACCGGAGAACCGGATTACTGCAATTCATGTCATGTAATGAATCCGCAGTTTGAGGCATGGTTTATGACAGGGCTGCATAGGAACATCAGATGCGTTGACTGCCATCTGCCTAATGACAACATAATTAATTACACGATCTGGAAGGGGATTGACGGGATGAAGGATCTGCTGATGTTCCATTCCGGAATTTATTCTGATGATATCGGAATATCCTCACATGGTAAAGATGTCGTAAGGAGTAACTGTCTCAGGTGTCATGAGGGGATGGTTTCTGTAATAAATACTGAAGATCTGGACTGCTGGACCTGTCACAGGAAAGTGAACCACAGGTTCCCGTCTATCAGCATGGCTGAAATAAAGTAGGGAGAGTATATTTATGAGAAAGAGTTATGCAATTATCAGTCTTTTTTTATTATTATCTGTTTTATTTCCGGGGTGCGGTGGTGATAAGCCGGAAGTATTCAGGGCCGGTGTGATTGGTGAGAATGAATTTGACCCTGAAGTATGGGGGAAAGTGTTCCCGCTTCAGTATGAGTCATGGCTTAAAACAGAGGAACCCAAGCCTTCAGATTTGAGTATGTACAGGAGGGGATGGGATAAAGATAAAATTGTTTATGATAAACTTAGTGAAATGCCATACCTCGCGCTTTTATTCAACGGCTGGGGTTTTGGTGTTGAGTATAATGAACCCCGTGGGCATCACTACGCGGTAATTGATCAAATCGATATTGATCCATCAAGGACCAAGCCCGGCGGAGTATGTCTTGCGTGTAAAAATCCGATGCACAAGAGTCTTACTGAAAAAAATGGAATGAATTACCTTACAGCTTCTTTTGACTCAGCTTTAAAAATGATGCCTGAAAAAATTCAGAAACTCGGGCCTTCATGTATCGATTGCCATAAACCTTCAGATATGGGGATGAGGATAAATAAAACTCACCTTGAAAACGGGCTTAAAGTGCTGGGGAAAAATGAGTTTACAAGGCAGGAGCAGAGGATGCTTGCGTGCGCTCAGTGCCATATAACATATTTTGTGCCGAGAAATCCTGATAAGACTGTGGCTGGAGATGTTACATTGCCCTGGACAGGCGCTAAGTGGGGCAGTATATCCATTGAAGGAATTATTAAGGATCTCCTGACAGATACTAAAAGGATAGAATGGAAACAGAAAATTACAGGTTTTGATATGCCCTTTATCAGGCATCCTGAATTTGAACTCTTCACAAAGGGGAGCACTCACTTTAACGCCGGATTATCATGTCCGGACTGTCACATGCCTTACAGGAGATCCGGCTCATATAAGATTTCTGTTCATGATGTTACAAGCCCGGTTAAGCAGGACTTTGTTGCCTGCGCCCAGTGCCACACTGATAAAGCTGACTGGCTGAGAAAGCAGGTTTTTACAACTCAGGAGAGAACTGCTTCAATGCAGAACAGGGCAGGTTATGCTGTGGCAACTGTGGCTAAGCTCTTTGAGATGGTTAATGAAAACCAGGCTAAAGGCAAAAAGATTGATCAGGGGCTTTACGCTAAAGCAAAAGATGCTTATATGCAGGGATATCTCAGGCTTAATTTTATAAGCGCGGAAAACTCTATGGGTTTCCATAATCCCACTGAAACAGCAAGGATTCTATCTGATTCAACAGCTTTTGCGAATAAAGCTGAAGCAATGCTCCGTCAGGCTCTGACATCGGCAGGTGTCTCTGTTCCTGAAAAGATAAATCTTGAACTGGGGAAATATCTCACAAACAGAGGGATACATAAGAGAAATTTTGTTCCAGGCCAGGAGTTTAAAGATCCTTACGGCACACAGGATTATTTCACACCGAAAGATGTGAAGGGATTGTAGATTATTTTTTGGTACGGCGTTGTGACAATGTTACGACGCCGGCCAGCAGCAGTAGATTATAAATATAGCAATTATCTGAAGCACATTCCTCACTGAAGTATTTATCGACATCAGCTTCATCCCTGTACGCGTGCCGTATATCCCGACGTAATATGGAATCGAATGCCTCATGGCAAAGAATATACTGCCGAAAACTTTTGCAGTCATAAGGGTCAGGATAATTTCCTTTTCAGTCAGCACTCCCTGTGTAATAATATTCCCCGCCATTGTATATGCAGCAACGTAGTGTCCCATGTATGCTGCGACAATCCCCAGGCCCTCAACCGGTATCGGGAAAATTTTTGTAAAAAAGAGTATATGCTCAGAGATGAGCCTGAACAGGCCTGTCTCCACAAGGAGATATGTTAAAAATGTTACAGGGATTGTAATTTTAAGAATTCTTTTAATCGTCGGGAGAGAGCCTTTTATGCTGCTTATGATGAGAGGAACTCCTCGCAGTATATTCATCCCTTTTTTCAAGTCCGGTGAAAAATCTCCGTCATGCTGATAAATAAATTTTCCTGCTGTAAGTGCAATTACAGTCTGCAAAAATCTCAGGATAAGAAGAATTGTGAATATCTTGAGTCCGGTCATTCCGAGGAAAGAAATCATTACGGGGAGCATTGAACGTGTCTCCATCAGCATCACAGGGAAAGCATTGGCCAGAACTGTTAAAGTGAGTTCCTTTTCATTTATAGTCCCTTCATCCAGAAGTTTTTTCATAATTCCGTTTGCGGCAGATGGAGAACCCATTGATGTTAGGAACGCCAGGCCAAGTTCTCTGCGCATCCCGCTGAATTTTGTAAGAGGATTCAGAATCCAGTTAAGTTTGTCGAGAAAACCGCTCTGTATAAGGAGATTCGCGGCAAAGATGCTTGCAGCGGTTACAGGTATAATGCTGATTATATAGTTTATAGAGCCTGAGGCTGCTTTTATTATCAGTTCTTCGGTTATCATTGTTTTAACTATAGAATTTCATGAAATAATTAGACACTGTCATTCCGGCTGGAGTGACAACGCAATGCCGGAATCTTAAGGTCAAATAAAATTTACCTTGTCTCAGAAACAAGTTCCAGTAATTAAGATTTCGGTATTTGTCTGCAACAAAACCGGAATGACAAATTGAGTACTATAAAAATTCTCAAGTAATATAATGTGAATTCTATTTGGTGTATAAAATAGATTTTCTGTCAAGCTTCAGAATGCCGGGTGCAGATATTATTGGGAAATTCAGATCAAAATAATTATACTTGCAATTATGGGCAGTATGCGAATTATCCGTATCCAGTGGAGATTATTATGGAATTATATAACGGTAAAGATAAATTTTTCGGTCGCAGATTTAATGAAGTAGTTGAAAAACTTTCTGATCAGAAAACTTTCGGGGATATGTTTCATATTTCACGGCATGATATTCCCATGCCCTCTCTTGATGACCTTAAGGAGATTATTGAACTTCTCCGCTCGGTTCTGTTTCCCGGTTATTTCCGGAATTCAGAGATACATAGCGAAATTGTCGGATATTATACAGGAGCAAAACTTGACCGGATTTACAGGGGCTTATGTGAGCAGATCAAAAGGGGATTCTGCTTTTCATGCCCTGATGTTACAGATGGAGTTTGTATTGACTGTGAGAATAAATCGAGAATCATTACAGAGCAGTTTATCGAAAAGCTTCCGGAGATCAGGCGGCTTCTTGCTCTTGACGCGAAAGCAGCGTTTATCGGTGATCCTGCTGCGCAGAGCGTTTCTGAAACAATATTCTGCTATCCCAGTATCCTTGCAATGACATATCACAGAATTGCACATGAACTCTACAAACTCCAGGTTCCGCTGATTCCCCGTATCATTTCAGAAATGGCCCATTCAAAAACAGGGATAGACATCCACCCCGGTGCAACAATCGGTGAATACTTTTTTATTGATCACGGCACAGGAACAGTAATAGGGGAGACATGCGTTATCGGTAAAAATGTACGCATATATCAGGGTGTAACACTGGGCGCGAAGAGCTTCCCCCTTGATGAAGAGGGAAACCCGATAAAGAACATCCCGCGTCACCCGCTTCTTGAGGATGATGTAATTATATATTCAGGAGCAACTGTGCTTGGCCGCATTACCATAGGGAAAGGTTCAGAGATCGGGGGTAATGTCTGGCTCACAGACAGTATACCTCCTAAAACAAAGGTGATGCAGCCAAAACCCCCTGTGACAATAATCACAGACGGAGAGTGATTAACCTTTCACTCTCCGTATAAAAGTCTGTGCTGTTGCAATAACAGGGTCCCACACCGGCGAGAAAGGGGGTGCGTACCCGGTATCAAGATAGGCCAGATCCTCAACAGTCATCCCTGCTGTAACTGCTGCGGCGATTGTATTTATACGGTGCGCTGCGAAATCGCTCCCGACAATTTCCCCACCTATCACTTTCCGGTTGTCAGCACGGATTGTGAGTTTTACTTTAATAGGCCTTGATGCAGGGCAGTATCCCGCTCTTGATTTCCAATCTGTAATACCATCTATTATTTCAATACCATGCCTGGATGCGTCATTTCTGTTAAAGCCTGTTTTTGCAGCTTCAAGATCGCATACCTTCATCATCTGCGTTCCGATTGCTCCCCTGAACAGCTCTGCTGTTACACCGGCTGCCTGAAGCCCGGCAACACGCCCCTGCTTATTTGCTGTGGTTGCCATAGGCATATAATCATCTTCACCTGTAATAAGGTTTTTAACTGTGGCGCAGTCTCCTGCTGCATACACATCAGGGATATTCGTGCGGGAGTACTGGTCGATTATAATTGCTCCGCCTGGGTGAAACTTCAGAGGTGAATTTTTAAATAAGCCTGTGTTAGGCCTAGCTCCTGTGGAAACAATAATAAATGGGGCATTGAAAACTCCTTTATCTGTAAACAGATTAAGACGCTCTCCATCTTTTTTAATTTCAGAGATGGAAGCGGAGGTCACTAATTGAACACCTTTAGATTTCAATTCTGCCGTAATAACCTGCTGAATTTCCGGCGACATCAGGGAGGCAACTGAATCCATCTTTTCAACAAGTATTACCTTAAGTCCTGTTTTTATAAATGATTCTGACAGTTCAAGGCTTATGAAACCCCCTCCGATGAGAATTACTGTGTCAGGTTTGCGGTCTACAATGAAGTTTTTTATATCAAGACCGTCTCTCAGCGTACGGAGAACAAATATCCCTTCATTGTCTAAACCAGGTATCGGGGGACGTGCGGCAGATGCGCCAGTTGCAATGATAAGCTTATCCCATGTATGAGTTTCGGTTTTATCCTTACTTTTTACTATCAGGGATTTCTTCTCAAAATTGACTTCAGTAACTTCTGCGAGTGTATTTATTGCAATTTTTCTTTTGTTTATAAATTCATCTTTATCAATTGCGATTAGAGACCTGTAATCTGTTACGTCATTGGAGATCATATAAGGCATACCACATGCTGCGTAGGAGACAAACTCCGTCTTTTCGAAAACAGCAATTGATATATCTCTGTCGATTCTTCTTGCCTGTGATGCTGCACCCATACCTGCAGCATCCCCGCCAATGGAGATAAGATTAAAATGGCTCATGTTTTTTCTCCGGTCTGTATTTAATAATCTTTTAAAATAATTTAATAACAGGAGGCTTATTTGTCAAATTATTCTTACAGGATTATTCCAAAAATAACCGGGCGGCAGTATAGTCTATGATACAAATCTGTCTTTTTTATAATCTGCTATTTCACTGTTATGATTGAAGAGGTCTGAATTTTTACCTGTTTTATCAGAATAGAAAGCACGTATCTTTTCCATGTCAGTATCAATATCGCCGGTTGGGAAAAACAGCTTCCCGAATCCTCCGCGTTTTGCTTTGTAATCGAGATAAGCAGGGAGGATAGGTACACCGGCTCCAACTGCAATTCTGTAAAACCCGGTTTTCCAGTAGTTCACCCGTCCTCTTGTACCTTCGGGAGCAATTACAATAGACAGTTCATTGTGTTCTTTGAAACAGAGGATTGTTTTTTCCACAAGGTTTGATGCCCTGGTTCTGTCAACCGGGATACCCCCCATCCATCTCACAACAGAGCCGAATGGTTTTTTGAAGAGTTTATCTTTCCCCATCCAGTACATCTTTTTTCTGAAGGCGAATGCGATAAGTAAAGTATAGAAAAAATCCCAGTTTGATGTATGCGGAGCTGCTATTACAACTGAGCGCTCAGTCCCCTTGATACTCCCCTCGCGTTTCCATCCCAGAAGTTTCAATAGAGTGATCGAGATAATTTGAAATAGAGGCTGTATAAAAGGTGTGTCAAAAATTGTTGTCTGCATTAAGTATTCTCCAAAAAATTAATATCTGTTGTAAAGTCCGCTTAATAGCGGTAATATAATATTAGACAGGGGAGAGAGTGTGAAGGTTGCATAAATTATTATTATAATGAAAGTGTTTATATATGGTATCTTAATTTTTAATGAAATAATCATAAAACATTGACATTCAAATATGATGTGTTAATTTAAAAAAAAATGCTGCTGCATCTTTTTGCAGAATAAAAGGAGGATTTATGTCTGTAACACTTCCGGAATTACCATACAGTAAAGATGCGCTTGAACCGCACATAAGTGCAAACACCCTTGATTTCCATCACGGGAAACATCATAATGCTTATGTAACAAATCTTAATAAACTTATTGCCGGAACCCCGATGGAGAATCTATCACTTGAAGAAATTATTATGAAAAGTGCAAAAGATTCATCCATGACAGGTATTTTCAATAATTCAGCACAGGTGTGGAATCATACATTCTACTGGAACTGCATGAAGAAAAATGGCGGAGGGAAACCTTCGGGCAAACTTGCTTCCGCAATAGATAAAACTTTCGGGAGTTTCGACAAGTTTATCGATGAGATGAAGAATGCAGCGGTAACCCAGTTCGGTAGCGGATGGGCCTGGCTTGTGCAAGAGGGGGATGTTCTGAAGATTATGAAGACATCCAATGCTGATACTCCTATGGTTCATGGCGCAAAAGCTATCCTTACAATTGATGTATGGGAGCATGCGTACTATCTGGATTATCAGAACCGCAGGCCGGATTATATTGCTGCTTTTTTTGAAAATCTGGTTAACTGGGATTTTGCTGAATCTCAGATGTAATTAAATTATCCCCGGAATTATTATTTTCCGGGGATAATCTAATTAATACTGCCATATTGCTTCCGCTTTATCCTTCTGTAACAAATTAATATGATTTTTATCAAAGCTTAATAGTGAATAAAAAGTAAATTTTTTTATATTTAGTATTGACGATTATTAAGCATTTTATTAAATTGTAAATAATTAAATGTTTTACAAGGAGTTGACTATGCCAGTAAAAGTAACTGATGCTGCAAAAAACGAAGTTTTTGAGCTCATGAAAGGTTCAGGATTTAAAAATCCGGCTTTAAGAATCAATATGAACGGGTTCGGTTGAGGCGGTCCCCGTCTGGGACTGGTTCTGGATGAACTGGAAGAAAATGAAGAGCATGTATTAAAAGTTAATGATGTGAATGTTATATATGACGGTAGGTTGAAAAACTATATTGATGTTAAAAACGGTCTTACAATCGATTTTAGAAAAGATAGATGGAGTTCTGGCTTTGTTATTCTTGGAGGGAGCTCCTGTTAGAGTAAGAACTGATGATGAATACAGAAAAGGCCGCAGATGACTGCGGCCTTTTCATGTCAGGTGCTAAACTGCTTCCCAGAAACATCTTTTAGGTGATGAAACTTTACCGTCAGCGGCAAGCTTTTTCATTGCCTTAGAAACTTCATCTTTGTCAAGACCTGCCGCATCAGCAATCTCTCCGGGACGCATTGCTTTTGCTTCTTTTTTCATTGTCTTAAGAATTTTATCTTCTATTATTGCTGCCATTTATCTTCCCTTTTTGAATTAAGATTTCCAGAGTCCATGAATATTGCAATACTCGCGGGCTGTTACATTCACTGCATCAGTTTTAAAATATGCCTCAGGTTTATCCCCCGGCTTCAGGAACTGCCTGTATGATATTCCGTCAGCAAGGAGTTCAATCCACTCGATATAGTGTTTCTCCTCCATGGGATGGAGTGTAGAGCCGACGATAACTTTATAGCCGTCAGCGGTTTTTTCGATCATGGGAACATGTTTCTCTGTGGTTTTGTCTGCTGTATGTTCCTCAAGCAGATTCATCGGTTTGCCGCAGCAGACAAGTGCAACCGCTCCATCGTGTACTATATCAATGATGTTTCCGCAGATATCACATTTGTAAATCTGGTTTCTTTCTGTTTTTGCCATTTTCTTTTCTCCTTTTAAGTTTATTAATTCTAAATCAAATGTTTCTTTTATTAATAACAATACCTGCAATTAAAAAACAGATTACGGATCAACGAGCTACCTGACCTTGCCTCTATATACTCTGTAAACATAGATCGAGTATCCGATTACTACAGGCATGCCGACAAGCGCTATACCGAGCATTACCGATAAAGTAAGTTTGCTCGATGACGCGTTAAATGCTGTTATGCTGAGAGCCGGGTCATTTATCGCACGTACAAGTACCGGGTACTGAAGCGCTCCTGCGATTCCCCATAGTGAAATAAATGCCAGGGATGAACTGAGGAATGCTTTGAACTCGTCACCCTCGCCGATAAACATCCTTGTCGCGAATAATGACGCACATGAGGCAGCTGCCGCTATCCATGCAATGATGTTGCATGCGCTCCCTGTGACAAAAGCAAAAGAGATCACCGCAGTGAAAACAAAAAGTATAACGTATCCGTACCATACTTTTCCTGCGAGATTTTTTGCCGTGGCGTGAATCTCACCCTCGGTTTTAATCATTGTATAAGTGAGTCCCTGCATAAGAATTGCTGTGAATCCGAGAAGCCCGGTTGCGAGAGGGAAGGGGCGAAGGAGTGTGAAAAAGTTCCCTCTGAATTCCATGTCTGCATCAAGCGGAACTCCCATTATTACATTACCCAGGGCAACACCGAAAAGTATAGATGGAATGATGCTCCCTATAAAAAAGGTCTTTGCCCATATACCTTTATTTTCTGTTTCCAGAGTAAAAAACTCAATGGATACAGCCCTTAAGATCAGTCCGAAAAGTACAATCATCAGCGCAAGGTAGAACCCGCTGAATACAGTGGCATAAGCATGAGGAAATGCCGCGAAGAGAGCTCCACCTGCTGTAATCAGCCACACTTCGTTTCCGTCCCATACCGGACCGATTGATTTGAATAGAACCTCCACCTTTTTCTCATCGTTCTTTGTAAGGATTGGCAGGAGTGAACCTATACCCAGGTCAAAGCCGTCAAGAACAGCGTAACCCGCGAAGAGGATACCGATGAGGATGAACCATGTTATCTGAAGCATTGTCAATGTTTCCATATTACACCTCTCAATATCCGCTTGTTTTAATAATCTCTTCAGGCCCTTTTTTAATCATCTTTGTGAGAAATTTGATGAATAAAACAAAGAGCATGGTGTAGATTATTGTGAACATTATTATTGTGAGCAGAATCTGCCATGCGGGAACAACAACTGACGCGGCATCCGCTGTTTTAAGAACATTGTAAACCGCCCAGGGCTGTCTTCCGATTTCTGCCGCCATCCATCCCATTTCACAGGCAATTACAGGGAGCGGGATAGTAAACAGCAGAAGATAGAGATACCATGTTGTATCATAAAGCTTTTTCCTGAAGAGGAGGAAAGCGCCGATAGCAGACATCAGCGCGAATAATCCGCCAAGGCCAATCATCACATGGTATGTCTGGAAAGTAATGAATATCGGCGGATGAAGCTCTTCAGGAAATTCGTTGAGCCCCTGAACTTTTGTGTTTGGGTCTGCATAGATCATGATACTCAGGAGTTTCGGGATACCTATTTCCATATATGTTTTCTTTTCAGATTCAACTGGAAATCCGAAAACAGAAAGCGGCGCCCCCTCTCTGGAGTCCCAGAGCCCTTCCATTGCTGCCATTTTGATCGGCTGAGTCTTTGCAACCTGTACTGCGTGCATGTGACCGGTTCCGAACTGAAGGAATGATGTAACAATGAAAAGTATGAGGGATATCTTCAGCATAGGTTTCGCGTAATCAAGGTCACGTTTTTTGATAATATACCAGGCGCTTATACCAGCAAGGAACAGGGCTCCTGACTGCCACCCTCCGACAATTGTGTGGAGAAATCTCTGTGCTGTGGAATAGTTAACTGCAGCTGTAAAAAAGTCAGTGAGTACAGCGCGCCCCCCTTCAATAACAAATCCCGCCGGTGTCTGCATCCATGAATTGGCTATGATAATCCATAAACCGGAGAGATGCGACCCGAAGAATACAAGGAAAGCAGAGAGCCAGTACATTTTTTTTGATACGCGGTCTCTTCCGAAGAGCAGTACCCCGATAAATACGGATTCCAGGAAAAACGCCAGAATCCCTTCAGCAGCCAGCGGCGCTCCGAATATATCTCCCACCATGCGTGAGTAGGTTGACCAGTTTGTGCCGAATGAAAACTCAAGAACAATACCAGTTGAAACCCCGATAGCAAAGATAAGAGCAAAAATCTTTACAAGAAATTTGGAGATGTTCTTGTAGATTTCTTTATCAGTCTTTAAATAAAGCGTTTCATTTATTACAATTAAAAGCCCCATCCCCAGCGTGAGAGGGGGGAATATGAAGTGAAAGCCCGCAGCAAGGGCGAACTGAATCCTCGACAGAAAAACGGCATCCATTATTATCCTCCACGGATTAATTTATTGTGAGGCTATGCTTCAGGCTCGAAGTCTTCCTTGCCGACACCGCAGACCGGACATACAAAAGAATCCGGTAGATCCTCAAATGCTGTACCCGGCGCAATCCCTTCTTCAGGAATACCTTTTTCCGGGTCATAAACGTATCCGCATACTGAACATACATATTTCTTCATAACTAAATCCTCCATTCTGTTTTTAATTATTATTTATTTCATATTAAACTGATCCGCCGGGTCTGTGACTGATACTATTGTCATACCGGCTGGAGTGAAACGTAATGGCGACTGCCTGTAAAGCATGCTTTCTCAGACAGCCCCGTTATACTTTTGAAAGAAATTACTGTAATTTTATATTAATTCTTTTCCTCTCTTAAACAAAAGAAAAAGTATTAAACTGATTTTTAAAATAGTGAAGCATTTGTAAAAATAAAAGTAAAAAAATGCTTTTATGTAAAAATTATTATATAGCCTTAATCAGGCTTTCCCTGATTTTTTTAAGCGCCTCATCATCAGGCCTGAACTTTATACCTGCAGATTCAAGCATTTGATAACCGCATGATTCAAGTATTTCATGCACCTGTTTTACACTCTGCCCGCCCCAGCCGTATGAACCGAATGCCATGGCCTTTCTCCCTTTAGGTGCAAGGCCCCGCATATAGGTAAGAAATGCCGCTACAGTGGGGAGCATGTTATTATTCAGAGTAGGTGAGCCGACGCATATATATTCCGCTTCAAGAAGTTCTGTCATAATATCAGAGATATGATTCTGCTGAAGAGACAGTATCCTGTAATTATAGCCCTGTTCGCTGAAAGCGGCTGCAATTGTTTCTGCCATTTTTTCTGTAGAGTGCCACATCGTATCATAAACGATGAGAGCTTTCTTCTGGACTTCGTTTGATGACCATTGCTTATATGCTTCAATGATCCTGCTGATATTCCTGCGCCATATTATGCCATGACTTGTGGCAATGGTCTCTATCTTCAGGCCGGATAGATCATTGAGCGCTTTCTGCACCTGGGGTGAGTATGGCAGAACTATATTCGCATAGTATTTACGCGCCTCCTCCATGATTATATCCGGGGAGTATTCATCATCGAATCTTTCAGAAGTGGCAAGGTGCTGCCCGAAGGCGTCATTTGAAAAGAGTATCTTTTCCGCTTCAAGGTATGTCACCATTGAGTCCGGCCAGTGTACCATCGGTTCAGGTACGAAGGTAAATGTATATTTCCCTGTGTTCAGGGTATCGCCGGCTTTTACAGCACGGACTTTGCAGTCCCACTTGAAGTGTTCTTTAAGATTTTTTTCACCATTTGCAGATGCAATGATTTCAGCTCCCGGAGCTCTCATAAGCATCTCAGGGAGAGAGCCGGAGTGGTCCATCTCTGAATGGTTTGAAATTATGTAATCGATTTTTGAAGGATCTATCACGCCAGCTATTCTTTCGAGCATTTCGCCGGTGAATCCTTCTTTTACAGTATCAATGAGAGTAATCTTATCATCGATTACGAGATAGGCGTTATATGTTGATCCTCTCTGTGTAAGGTAGCCGTGGAAGTTCCGCAGGTTCCAGTCAACGGCTCCCACCCAGTATATATTGTCAGTAATTTTTACAGGTTTCATTAACTCCTCCTTAATAATTCAGGTTTTCTTTAACTTGTAATTAAGACACTTTTTTGGTTGTATTTTTTTTAATTTAAATTAGTATAAGCAGAGTTTATATATTTAATTAAAAAGTAAAGCATTTATTAGTAATAATTCCGATTATTACTTAAAATTTAACAAATACAGAATTCTTCTAATATAAGTCTGCCGAGGGTTAATTTCATGAAAAAGTTTTTTATCATCTCTGCTGTTGCAGTTTTATCGGTTTTTCTTATAGCGGCCGGTAAATCCGAGAAGATCGCACATTATGAACTGTCAAGGTTTCTCTCTCCTGATGTGTGCGGAGGGTGTCACAGCGAAATTTATGAACAGTGGAAGGGTTCTTTACATCACCTTTCTCTTAAGGACCAGATTTACCTTGCAGTGGCTCAGGATGGCCTGAAGGGGATAACTCTTGCTGATGAACTTGCTGAGGCTGAATCATGCCAGAAATGCCATGTACCCATGGGTTATATTTCAGGTTACCCGAAGAAGATGTCAGATGATATAACTAAAATAGAAGAGCCTGCAAAACAGGGAGTACAGTGTGATTATTGCCATTCAATAACCGGAGCATATAAAGATTATAATGCTCATTATAATTATGAACCGGGTAATGGCTATGATAATCCCGGCGTCAAGCGGGGCCCGTTCAAGGATTCAGTAACTGATTTTCATAAGACCGCTTACTCCGAATTTCATACAAAGTCTGAGATATGCGGCACATGCCATAATGTGAAGCATGTTGTTTACGGTACCTGGCTTGAAACTACTTATGAGGAGTGGGAGGCGAGCCCCTATAAAAAACAGGGTGTGCAGTGTCAGAGCTGCCATATGTACCAGCGGCCCGGTCATCCTGCAACAGGCTCTACTCCGAGAGAAAAGAATCCCGGTGTTGCGGCATATGGCGGTCCTGAGCGTGACCATATATTCACACATTATTTTGTAGGTGCCAATACAATAATCCCTGCAACTGAGAAAGATAAAGTCCGGGTGAAGATGGGTGAAGAGAGGCTTAAAAATGCTGTTGACCTGAAAATTGACGGGAAATTATCCGGTGATGATATTATTATAAGGATAATTAATAACGGCGCCGGGCATGATGTGCCCACAGGTGTTTCCAATATTCGTCAGGTCTGGCTTAAAGTTATTGTTAAGGATGCAAGAGGGAAAGTTGTTTATAAGAGCGGAGTTCCCGATAAAAAGGGTCATATTGATGACAATGCTGTTACATTCGGTACTGTTTTTGGTGACGGGAAGGGGAATCCTGTAGGAAATCTCGCAAAAGCTAAGGAGATACTTCGTGATAAACGGCTCAAACCTATGCAGGAGCATGTTGCGAAGATTAAGCTCAGTGCAGGTGGTGACAGGTTTACTGTTGAAGCTGCTGTGATGTACAGTCTAATTTCTCAAAAGGAAGCTGACAGCCTGAAACAGCTTAAGGGGATAAAAATCAAGCCTGTTGTTATGAAGGAGATCAAAGTTGCGGTGGCAAAATAAGCCGGATCTATTTAAAAGCATTACATTCCGTGTTTCGCTTTTTACTGCAGCGGCAGTTTTCCCTGGACTATGGGGTACAATAAAATTTTACCCCGTAGTCCAGGATAATTTAATTCTTACAATGGTTTTCCTGTCAGTTGAACTCATCGCAGTGACCTTTATCTTAACTCTCTTTATCAGGTATTATATAACACGTAGAATTATTCTGATTAGCCGGGTTATCAAGGGTGTTGAGGGTGGAGATTTCATAGGCAAAATAGAAGTAAACTCTGATGATGAGATAAGTGAACTGGGGAATGAAATTAACAGTATGATAGACGGTCTCAGGGAGCGATTTATGTTCTCAAGGTTTGTCTCTAAATCGGCTCTGGAGCATATAAAAGGTGAGATCGATATAAATCCCGCAGGTGAAAAGAAAAATCTTACTGTTCTTTTTACAGATATAAGAAATTTTACCGGGTATGCCGAAACCAGAAATCCTGAAACTGTGATGGAGATGCTTAATACTGTGATGAGCCTTCAGGCAAGGATAATTCATAAAAACGCCGGAGAGATTCAGAAATATACGGGCCATGAGATTATGGCGGTTTTCGGCGGAAAGAATATGGTGTACCGTGCCGCAAAATCTGCGGAGGATATCCGGGACGGGATTAAAAAGATTAATGAAACTTCAGTGACACCTGTTTTTGCAGCTTTCGGTATTAATACAGGGGATATGATTGCAGGGAATATGGGGTCCATTGACCGGGCGGACAGAACTGTAATCGGTGCAGCAGTTAATCTCGGTGCAAGGTTATGCGCGATTGCTGGGCGGAATACTATTGTTGTCTCGGAATATTCTCGAGATTATATTGTTAAACGCGCTGAGTTTATTGAACATGAACCGTTGAAGTTGAAGGATAAGGAGGGTGAAGTAAAGATTTATACTCTCATGAGGACTTTATAATTTATCCCCGCAATAGTAACTGAATAACTATCTCCCCAGGATCATCATCCTTGAGGTAGCTGTAGCAATAAGCTGATTTTCCGGGTTATAAGCTTTACCTTCAAAAATTATAAAAGTTTTCGTTTTTCTGACAATCCTTGCTTCGCAGATCAGCTCCCCTTCGTCCGGATGTATAGATTTTATAAATGTTATGTTAAGATCAAGACTGGTCGTGGGGCACTTTGTCTCCATGTATGAAAACGGGCCGAATGTTGTATCAAAGTACGCAGAAATCATTCCGCCAAGAAGATTGCCTGCAGGATTTGTAAACCTCGGGTCAACAGGAAAGGATATCCTTATTGATTCACCCTCAACATGTTCAATAATTTTACCCTGCATTTCAACAAAGCATTTCGGAGGGACTGTAAGCCCTTCAGCATTTTTCATTTCGTGGGCCATATTGTTGAATTTTTCGTTATAATTCTGATTCATGATATTCACCGGCACCTTTATTCTTGAGGGTAGTTAATAAAAGCTTTCACCGGATTCAAAGTAGTCAAGGATTTTTTGGGATATTTTAACTCCAGCCTGGATTTGATTAACAAGGCTGGAGTTGAGTTAAGGGCTATCCCTGTAGTTCTTTGAGTCTGCTTTTTACCTCATCTATATGTCCGTTAACTTTAACATTGTTCCAGATATGTCTGATTTTACCCTCAGGATCGATGAGGAAAGTTGTCCGCACAACACCGTAGTAGTCTTTGCCGTACATTTTTTTAAGCTGCCATACTCCGTATTTCTCAAGCACTGTTTTCTCTTCATCGCTCAGAAGTGTTACCATGAGGGAGTGCTTAACAATAAATTTCTGGTGGCTTTTACATGAGTCGGGGCTTATACCTGCTACTTCAGCGTTCATGCTTCTGAATTCCGGAAGGCTACCTGTGAAATCAACAGCCTCAGTTGTGCATCCGCTGGTACTGTCCTTCGGGTAAAAGTAAAGCACAAGCCATTTCCCTTTATAATCAGCAAGTGATACTGTATTCCCTTCCGCATCAGGCAGCTTGAATGCCGGGGCCTTTGCTCCAATCTTTAATTCTTTATATTCGGTCATTGTCTTTTCTCCTTAAATTTTATGTTGCATAAATAATATAATAAAAGAAATTTATCCGGTCTATACAAATTTATTCAATATTATCTTTTCCTTGAATAATCTTTGCCCCCTTCGGGGGTGCGGGGGCCGGTGGAGGGTAATATGTAAGGAACATCTATGCAGAACCACAACCGTGATGAATATGAAAGAGAGATTCTTGCTCTCTATAAAAAGATTAAACCTGAAATTACAAAGCGAATCTCCGAATTCAGAAAAATATGGAAAGAGGCAGACAACGATGCTCTCTTTACCGAGCTTTCTTTCTGCCTCTTCACTCCGCAGTCAAGTGCCCGTCAGTGCTGGAAGGCGGTGAATATACTCCTTGAAAAAGATCTTCTCTTTGATGGACACTGGGAGGATATCGCACGGGAGATAAACATTGTCCGTTTCCGTAACAACAAGGCGAAGTATCTTGTGGAGGCCCGCGGCAGGTTCCTCTGCGGTGAGGGTATTCGTGAATGTCTTGACCTTCATGCAGACGCGCGGGAGAGGAGGAACTGGCTTGCGCGTAACATTAAAGGTATGGGTTACAAGGAGGCGAGCCACTTTCTCCGCAACATCGGCCTGGGGCAGAACCTTGCAATTCTTGACAGGCATATTCTTAAGAACATGAAGCTGCTTGGAGTAATAGACAAGATCCCGGACACAATAACAGGTAAGGTCTATCTTGAGCTTGAGGAGAAGCTTGAAGCATATTCAAAAGAGTCGGGAATTCCGATGGAGCATCTTGACTTTGTTTTATGGTACAAGGAGGCAGGTGAGGTGTTCAAATAGCAAAACCGATTACATACCGTTTGTCGAAGATAGATTTAATAAAGGAGAGCTTTATATATACGGCTGGTATTATGAAATCGGAACAGGTGCTGTGTATAATTATAACCCTATAGAAAAATTTTTGAACAAATAGTTTAAAGGTTTCAGGTATATCTTAATTGCAGGTTCTGTTAAACGAATAAAGTAAAAGGTTACATTTTAAAAATAATACTATACAAAGCAAAGCAAAATGTTTGACATTTTATATAACGTATGTTATAAGCTAACATAATATATATAAATGCCGGTTTAAAACTCAAAATAATCAGGAATTTTAGTTCCGGAACTTTACATTCTAATCTGTCTTTTTTTGTTTCAATACATTTATGGATAAGTTCTGGTTTGTAATATTATGATCAGAGATAATTTCCTGTATTTAAATTATACTTTAATACGGGACTGACATATTATGCACCGTGTATTATCAGAAATATAAATATGATTGTACACCGGGGGAACATAATGTCAGTTTCAGAATTTTTCGATTCAAAGTTTTTTTACAGGTATGATGATGCCGATCCTTTCACAAAAGCATTCGCGAAATTTCTTTTCTTCTTCTCTGCATTCTTTGTATTCTTAATGGCAGCCCTTTTCTTCTATACATATAAAAAATCAGGCCTGTTGAGTTCATTTGCCACAAGCGGGACTTCCTGCGTATCCACTTCTATTGCACTCATCCTTATTGTAAAAGGGAAAGCCAGGGCAGCCGGTGTAATGATCTCCCTGTTCCAGACATTGATTATTATAGCCGGAAGTTTTATCAGAATGCCGGAATTAAACCTTGTAACAGTTCTGCTTTTCTCTTTCCCCACAATTATTCTTTCAACAGTTTTTTCGTTCAGGTGGGTACGTATACTAGTAGTATTACTTGTCATTGTAACTGTAGGGGTGAATTTTTACAGGCTTGATACCACTACTGTTTTTGTCTCTGTTCAGGCAGCAAGGGATTTTACTCTCAGGGGATCTATTGTTCTTGTGGCAAATTTTATTCTTCTCTATTTTATAGCTGTTGTTACTGTCCGCTCCCTGAACCTTTCCCTGAGTATAAGTAAAGAGGAGACACGGAAGAGTGAAGATAAAAACGTATATATCATGGAACTTATTGAGACTATCCGCAGATCATATAAAGAGCTCACAGGCGCAATGGGCGTTACGGATGAAGCCATATCAAATATATTCATGAATATTCAGACAGAAGCAGCAACTATTGAAGAACTGGTTGCGTCAATTGAAGAGATATCTTCAAGCACCACCAGTGTTGAGAATGCCACAAAAGATCAGAACAGCTCTGTCAATGATCTTGGTGAAAGCATCAGTTCCCTTTCGCAGCTTATAGATTCGCTCCAGCTTTTCGGACAGGATCTGCAGAAGGAGTTCATAACAATCGCGAAAATGTCAACTGCCGGGCGCGAGTCATCCGGTTCGCTTAATGAGGTAAACAAAAAGACACTTGCAAACTCTGAGAACATGCAGGTGATTGCTGAAATTATAGATGATTTTTTTGATAAGATAAATCTTCTCTCTCTCAACGCGGCAATAGAAGCAGCGCGTGCGGGTGAGCATGGGAGAGGCTTCGCTGTTGTTGCTGATGAAATCGGGAAACTTGCGGACAACTCCTCCAGTGAATTGAAAAAGATAAAGGACCTCATTGAATCAGGGAAAAGCGATGTTGTTTTTTCTAACGCGATAATAGATAAAATTATCGGTTTTGTGGAATCTTTAAATACAAGCCTTGTGAATGTCCAGATTAAGGCCGGTGACACAATGAAGATAATTGCCAGTCAGAAGGAACTCCAGGGTGATATGATTCACCGTAATAAAAATGTTTTTGACAAATCAGAATTTATAAAAGACGCGTCGTCAGAACAATCAGTTGCAATTCTGGAGATCGCAAAATCAATAGAAAACACAAACAGCCTTGTACAGGAAAATACAAGACACGCGGAAAACCTTAATTCCAGTTACAATAAACTGAAATCAATTTCTGAAGATCTGAGGGTATTGATTAACGAAGAATCGTAGAAAATCCGGCAGTTTATTATCTGTGAATCTTTTTAAAATTTGAAATTCATCAGAGGTATAAATATAATAAAGGGAGAATAGTGAAATAATAATCTGATATCTTTTATGTTCAAGTCCATGAGAAACAGAAGTGAAAAAAAAGGGAAGACACGGGATGGAAATAACAATTAAATCAATAGTTGCAGTAATCGAGAATTTCAGGAGCAAAAGTTTAAATTCTTATTGCCCTGCCTTCAATTTCCAGATCAAGAATAGTCCGTGGTGTCTCATTACTCTGGTAGTTCCATTCATTATCAATACTCTTCTTTTGCGTATTCAGAATAGGGATATAGTGCCTTGTCCCTATTCATTCATTAATATCAGGATAGCCATGAAATTAAATAAAAACAAGTTTCCGGAATGATTTTTGTATTTAAATCAGCATAGGTATTACCCCGCCGGGAACCTCACTCTGATAGAAAAGACTCCATCCGAATATTCAGCCGATATATCTCCTGAGTGGTTAGAAACAATACGCTTTGCTATGGCGAGACCCAGACCGTTGCCTGGAATATGCTCCGGAGCCATGCGGCTGAAGGGTTCAAATAATTTTTCAGGTCTCATCCCGGTCATGTCGTGTGAACTGTTGGAAATATTGAGGGATACTCCCCCTTTTTCCGGGTGCATCTCTATATTGGTAAATCCCCCTGCCGGTGTGTACCTCACAGCGTTGTCGAAAAGCAGATCAAAAAGCTGCTGTATATCCCCGGGGACTCCTGAAATAACGCAAGGTATAGTTGTAAGCTCCGAACTGAATGTTATCTCACCTTTATTAAACATGTCAGAATATTTAGCTGAAGAATCAGCAGCAGCCTTCTGCAGGTCAAGTTTTATGAAGTCGGAAGTCCGGTGTACAGTATCAACACGCAGCAGTTCAATGATCCTACCTGTAAGTGTATCCATCTCCTCAATCTCTTTCTCTATAAAAGAGATATTCTTTTCAGCTCCCGCATAGTCCCCCGCAGTGATCTTATCGCGGAGAATCCCTGCAGCAACAGATATTCTTGCAAGAGGTGAGCGTACCTGGTGAGAGATGTTTGCGGTGAGTTCCTTTGTGCCATTTATCATCTGGAGCACGCGTCCGGACATCATATTAAATGCCCTGGCAAGTTCTCCAATCTCATCATGGGCGCTTTCATCAACACGGCGGTCAAACTCACCGCGTGCGATGGCATTGGCTGATTCTGTAAGTCTTTTAAGCGGGCTTGTAATTCTTCTTGATATGGGGAGAAGAACAATGGCGACAATCATTGTAATCAGTACAAGGCCGATACAGAAATTAAGCTCATCAATATATGTTGAGGGGCGGTTGCGTCTCACATATATTATACAGCCTCCGTCAGATACTATTTTTTGGAGGATTGTCGGCGGGCCTCCGGGGTTTCTGTATAGAGTATATCCGACGGGAGTATCTATTATCTCCATGTTTTCCGGAAATTGCGGGCGGGGAGTTGCTGTGCTTGATGCCACTGTTTTCCCTGCGCTGTCTTCAATCCATATATCAGTTGACCAGGTCTTTGCCAGTTCCAGGATCATTGCTTCAAGGTAACTGTTGTCACCATCTTTATAATTATGCTTAACAGATTCATTGAGCATAAATGCCATACCGGCAAGGTCCGCCCTGAATCCCCTGTTCCCCGCGGCTTTACCAACAATCCTGAAGAGTCCGGCAATGGTGAACTGCGCCATGATTATTATGGCCATGACAGTGATAAAATTCCGGATGTATAGTTTATTTATTTTCATGATGTGAACATGTACCCTGTGCCCCATACGGTTTTAATTTTCAGCCTGTCTCCGCAGATTTTTTCAAGTTTTGTCCTGAGCTTGCTTATGTGGACATCGATGCTCCGTTCAAAGGCAATTGTGTCTCTCCCTTTTGCAATATTCATTATTGTATCACGGGAGAGGACTGTGTTAGGATTTTTCATCAGGGCTTTCATGATACGGAATTCTGTCTTTGAAAGCTCTTCACTTTTCCGGTTGAATTCAATTGTCATGGTGGATGGATCAATTGTAAGGCCTTCAACTGTGATTTTGCGGATGCTTTCACCGCCTGTTGTTTCACCGGACTCAGGGTTGTACCTGCGGAGCACTGCTTTTATCCTGGCAAGGAGTTCCCTCGTATTAAAGGGCTTTGCAATGTAGTCGTCAGCTCCAAGTTCAAGGCCTACAATCCGGTCTGTCTCATCACCACGGGCTGTGAGCATAATTACAGGGAGTCCGCAACTCCCCCGTATGTCGCGCAGTACCTCTATGCCGTCATTCACCGGGAGCATGTAGTCAAGGAGTATCAGGTCAGGTGTATGCTTTTCAATGGCAGGGAGCACATCTTTGCCTGTGTCATGACTCAGTACGATGAAGCCGTAACTGCTGAGGTACTCGGTGATGAGTTCTCTGAGTTTTGAGTCATCATCTATAATAAGGATTTTTGTATCCATACGTCTCCGGAAATTTTTTTACATTTTTTTTACATTTAGCTTTCATTTTTTACTAATAGAAAAAACTTTATTAATAGTAATATATTACCCTGCATGTAGAATTTGAGTAATGAGGTGCATAATGATTAAATATAAAAAGAGGGAGCAAAGAAGTCTATCGATATTTTTCGCGGCTTTTATAATCTTCACAGTTCCCGCTGTTAATGGCTATTCAGGAGAAATAAAATCTCTCACCTGGGGGGAGTGTGTCCGTATCGCGGAGATGAATAATCCGGATATAGTTTCAGCAAGGGAGAGCATCCTGCAGGTGGCGGCAGCCAGGAATATTGTCAGGGCTGACCTTCTTCCGCAGATATCAGCTTCAGCTTCAGGCGCGAAGAGTTATTCCGAAACCGGCGTTTCGGGCGGGGAGACATCAAACAGCTATTATTACGGGCTTTCGGCAAAGCAGCTTATATTTGACGGATTCAAATCAGTGTATGAACTTAAAAGCGCCGGTGCTGAACTTGAATCAGCAAAGCTTAACTACAGGGTAAAATCCGCAGAGGTGAGATATAAACTGCGCAGCGCTTATATAGATTATATCAAGGCAAGGGAGATGCTTAATATTGCTGAGGAAATTCAGTCAAGGCGGAAGCATATATATGATCTGGTTAAACTGAGGTATAATGCGGGTAAGGAGCATGTAGGTTCACTCCACTCAACCGAAGCGGATCTCATGCAGTCTAAAGCTGATTCCATTGCAGCAGCAAGGAGCCTCGCTCTTGCGAACACCACACTCTGCCATCTACTGGGATACGATGCATCTGTTGAAATATCTATTGAAGGGACTCTTGATATAGTGACACAGAATGGGGATGAACCGGATTTTGCACTTATGGCATCCGGTACCCCTGCTGTACTTAAAGCATCATCAGCAAAAAATTCAGCCTACTACTCATTGAAGGCATCGGAACTTGATTACTCCCCAAAACTTTACGGTAGCGCCAGCATAGGAAGAAAAGGTGAAACCATGAGTGATATGTCAGACCAGTGGTCTGTGGGTTTTGAGGTCACTGCTCCGCTCTTCGAAGGGGGGAGGACATATTACTCTGTGTCAAAAGCGACCGCAGCTCACAGGCAGTCTGAAGCTGATGAAAAAAGTGCAAGGAACAGCGCTGTGTTGAATCTTCGTGAATCATGGAATACCCTGAAAAACAGCCTTGATACAGTAGAAGTCCAGAAACTCTCTCTGAAGGCGACCACTGAAAGATCCAGCATCGGAGAGATGCAGTATTCAATAGGCACACTCTCCTTTGACAACTGGACAATCATTGAAAATAACCTGGCAAGCGCCAGAAAATCATATATTAATGCCTGCGCCTCGGCTCTCACTGCGGAAGCTGCATGGATACAATCTAAGGGGGGAGCACTTGAAAATGAAAACAAAAACTAAAATTATAACAGGGCTGACACTGGCGGTCTGTGCCGCAGTAATTTTTCTGATATCAGGGGGCGGGAAATCAAAGAAAAATGAGCAGGCATATAAAGAGATAAAACCTGTGACAGGGGATATAAGTCTTGTGGTTTCCACAACAGGGACCGTGCTTCCGAAAAACAGGCTTGAACTGAAGCCGTCAGTCGCAGGGCGCATTGAAAAGATTATGGTTAAGGAGGGGGACAAGGTCAGAGCCGGTCAGATCCTTGCGCTCATGAGTTCCACTGACAGGGCAGCGCTCATTGACGCGGCAAGACTGCAGGGGAGTCAGTCACTTAAATACTGGGAGAACGCTTACAAACCGATACCGGTTGTAGCCCCAATCAATGGTACTGTAATTGTTCGTTCAGTTGAGCCGGGACAGACTGTGGCAACATCTGACAGTATTATCATAATTTCCGACATGTTGAATGTCAAGGCCCAGGTTGATGAGACTGATGTGGGAAAGGTAAAAGTGGGGCTCAGGGCCCGTATATCCCTTGATTCACACCCTGAGATACTGGTGAAGGGGAGAGTTGACCATATCTATTATGAATCAGCAACAGTGAATAACGTCACAGTCTACTACGTGTCAATAATTCCGGACAGGATACCTCCAGAGTTCCGCTCAGGTATGAGTGCCACAATTGAAATTATTGAAATAGAGAAGTCAGGGGTAATGCTGCTCCCGGAGGAGGCTGTATTAACTGATGACAGCGGAAAATATATACTTGTAAAGAGCAGCAGATCCCGTGAAGGGGAAAAGCGTCCTGTGACAACAGGTATTGCCAATGACAATCTTGTAGAGATTACATCCGGACTGAGTCCCGATGATGTGGTACTGGTTAAATCAGAGAATTTTGTTCTTCAGCAGGGCGATGAATCAAAAAATCCCTTTATGCCGCAAAGGCCGGGCAGAGGGAAAAGATGAATCCTCTCATAGAACTTAAAGATGTAAAAAAGAGATACATGATGGGGAACACCGAAGTTAATGCCCTTAACGGTGTTTCTGTTACAATAGAATCCGGGGAGTTTGTAGCTATAATGGGGGCCTCCGGTTCAGGTAAATCAACCATGCTTAATATACTCGGTTTCCTCGATACTCCTACGCAGGGGAGCTACAGGATAATGGGCCATGATGTCACAGGGCTTGATGAGGATAACCTTTCAATTCTGCGGAATCATATAGCGGGCTTTGTGTTTCAGCAGTTTCATCTTTTACCGAAAGTTTCTGCTCTGAATAATGTGCTCCTCCCCACTCTTTACGCAGGGAAAAGAGAGATGAAGGAGAGTGCGGAGAACAAATTATACTGGGTCGGTATGGGGCACAGGGTTGAGCATTACCCCAATGAACTCTCCGGCGGAGAGCAGCAGCGTGTGGCTATTGCGCGGTCAATAATAAATGAGCCAGCCATTATATTCGCTGATGAGCCCACAGGGAACCTTGACAGCAGAAGCGAGAAGGAGGTCATTGCCCTTCTTGAGAAACTTAATTCAGAGGGGAAGACCATAATCATGGTTACTCATGAGGAGGATATAGCTTCTCATGCCTCAAGGATAATCAGGGTACGTGACGGGGAGATTATCTCCGATGAGAAAAAAGGGAAGAAACGGCTGAAATCTGAAAACAACAGTAATTCAGACATAATAATACGTGCACTCGAAAAGACAAACGCTACATTCGGGCGCGCGGAGTTTGCCGACTATATCCGTCAGGCAGTGATGTCGATCCTGTCACACAAGATGAGGGCGCTCCTCTCCATGCTCGGTATTCTGATTGGTGTGGCGGCTGTAATCTCCATGCTTGCAGTTGGCATGGGGGCTCAGAAATCCATTGAGACTAATCTGAACAGTCTGGGCACCAATGTTCTCACTGTGATGCCGGGATTCCGGAGATCGGGCGGAGTGAGGCTTCAGATGGGTGCCGGCAGCCGCCTCACTGTACAGGATGGGGAATCGTTTCTCAAAATATCCGGTGTTAAAAGAATTTCCGGCAGCGTAAATGAACGCGCTCAGGCAGTGTTTGGTGCGAATAACTGCAATACACAGATCATGGGTGCGGATGTTGATTATGCTGTTATGCGGGCATCAGTGCCCACTGCTGGACGTTTTTTTACGGAGGCGGAGAACAGGTCGCGCAGCAGGGTTGCTGTTGTCGGGGTAACCGTGGTAAAGAATCTATTTACTAATGGGGAGAATCCCCTGGGAAAGACAATCAAGATTAATAAAGTAAATTTTACCGTGATAGGAGTTCTCCCTGCAAAAGGCGCGGCAATGATGAGAGACCAGGATGACCTGATTATTGTGCCGCTTAAAACAGCGATGTACAGACTGCTTGGAAAACTTTATCTTGATCAGGTGCATGTTGAGGTTACAGATGCGGCAGTAACTGAGTCGGTCAAGGTCAGACTTATTGAAACACTGGACTTAAAGCATAAACCTCTACCCGGACAGGAGAGCATGTTTGAAGTCCGTGACATGGCTGAAATCAGAAATGCGCTGATGAGTACTGCCGGTACAATGAGTGCGCTGCTGGGTGCCGTGGCAGCAATTTCTCTTGTGGTTGGCGGTGTAGGTGTTATGAATATAATGCTTGTTTCAGTGAAAGAGCGTACAAAGGAGATTGGACTCAGAAAAGCCATAGGAGCGCGGAGGAGGGATATACTTCTTCAGTTTCTTGTCGAAGCTGTGCTGCTGACGTTTATCGGGGGAGTCACAGGAATAATTCTCGGCGTATCGGTCTCACTGGTTCTATCCGCTGCGGCAGGGTGGCCTGTTGTTGTTTCGGTGTCAGGTATTATCGGCGCGGCTTTATTTACAATAGTAATGGGGATAATTTTCGGTATCTGGCCGGCAATGCAGGCATCCAGGCTCAATCCTATTGAGGCGCTGAGATATGAATAGGGGGTAGGATCGGGTGACGATGTAGATGCAGATGTAGAGACNNGTCTCTACATCTGCATCTACATCGTTCGTTTGATGAAACATGGGTATTTTTAACAATACTCTGCTGTAACATCCTTCATTGTATCAATATTCAGCTTTGCCAATGCCACATAAATCTTTTTTGCCGCACCCCATTCATCCATATGCTTCTGCTGAACATCCCCTTTTTCTACTGCCGGTGCTCCCGCGTAGATTTTGTGAGCAGGAACTTTCTGGTTGCGTTTTACAAGGGATTGTTCACCGATAATGGCCCATTCACCGACTTCACTGAAATCAGTAACAGTTGAATTCATCCCTACTATGCAGAAATTGTTCAGTTTGCAGTTGTGAAGCATTGCCATGTGGCCGATTGTTACTGATTCACCTATATCTGTAAGCCCGCCGGGCCTGGCATGCATCATCACCATCTCTTCAACTGCTGAACCGTTACCGATAATAACTGTTCCGTAATCACCCCTGATAACCGCGCCATATCCGATATAGCAGTTATCACCTATTCTTACATCACCAATAATCTGCGCTGTGGGCGCAATCCATGTTCCCCGCCCTATTACAGGGCGTCTGTTGTTGACTTCATAAATTGACATATGCTTCTCACTTCATCTGTTGATTTAATATAAACTGCTTGAATCTCTGTGCCTGCTTGAAGTCAGGTTTAAGGCTTATGGCCTTATCGCAGTCTTCAAGGGCGTGCTGTATATCGCCGAGATCGTAGTAGGTGAGTGACCTTCCGTAGAATGTGTCCGGCCAGAGCGGATTGAGTTCAAGAGACCTGTTGAAGTCCCTCAATGAATCATCGTACCTTTTGAGCATCCTGAATGCAAGTCCCCTATTCGTGTAAACCCTTATATCTCTCGGTTCTATCTCTATTGCTTTTGAAAAATCACTTATTGCCTTATTATATTCCGACAGAGTGAAATATACAAGTCCCCTGTGGTTGTAAATAAAGTGATTCGGTGAAACAAGTATAAGCTGAGTGTAAAGTCCCACTGCGTCGGTCAGCCTGTTCTCAAGGTGAGCGTTCATCGCTTCAACAAGGAGATCGTTCAGCTGATGTTTATCTTTTGTATCGGCTGTATTAACTGATGCAAATTTCTTTTTCGGTTCCTCTGCCGGTGTTTCGATCCTCTCGACTTCTATAGGCTGAGCAGGTTCTTTTAGTTTCCCCATCTTTTCCGGTATAGTGGAAACTTTATCCATTAGCTTCTTATGCCTCTCCTGGATGTCCCTGTATCTTCTCCGCTGGTAATCACGGATCTCCTGAAATATTGTGTCTCCAAGTGAGAGTGTGGCGTTAACAGCAATCATCTTTCTTCTGATTGTATCTTCAACTTTGTCGATACTTGTTTTATAAATAAGCTCGTGTTCAACTTCAGCCCATGCATCCTGAAGAATTGTGCGGAGCTGAATCTCGATCTTCATATTCTGTGTGTTTTTTATTTTCTTTGTAATCTCTTCAGGGAGTTTTATCAGCAGGTGTATGGAGTCATACCCGAATTCACGGATTGAGAGTTCACGTGATTTATATTTTGTATCAGCAATTTCAAAGTGGTCTCTTATGAGTTTTTCAACACTATTAAGGTCTTCAAGAAATGGTACAACGATCCTCATCCCTACGACATCTGTTATATAGTCAAAGGGGAATTCGATGGAGTCTTTCTGGCTTTTCTGGAGAAGTTTTCTGTAAAGAGCATCGAAGCTCTTTATTCTCCCCTTGACCTGGGCATTGCAGCCGCTGGCTTCAAGGAGTCCTTCAAACTTCCTGGTCATCAAATCAAGAATTTTATAGAATTTTTTACGGTTCCTTTCGTACTGGGTTTGGAGCCTGTATTTATTCTCAATCCAGAAATCAAGCCTGTAATTCATTTCGCCAGCCATAACGTTAGGATTAAAGCATGTTATAAATGAAAAGTCAATGAGTTTATCAGGTAATCATATAATACGGGTAAATTTTACATAATTATGTTACTCAATTAAATAAAAAAAATAGACTTTTTGAATGAAAATGTATTATTATTTTAGAATATCAATAAAAAACCGCCTTGAAGGCGGTTTTTTATTGCCGGATAATAGTACTATTAACCCTGTGTAAACATGAAAATAGGCGGTTTCCCTTCTTTAACCTGCTCAGGTTTGTAATCAAAGTATTCCGGGTCCTCTTTTTCCATTTTATCAATGATATGCTTATATGTTCTTTTTTTCATCTCACCAAGAGTGTTTCTTGATTTGTTGAATGTCTTCCCGAATGCAACTGCTTCTTTAAGAGTTTCATCTGCATCTGCACATGCTTTAAGTATTACATTATGTTTTTCAAGTTCAGCAGCGCCTACTTTCTCTCCGGACCATTTCATCCTGATAAAGAGGTGATACGGCATTATCTTTTTCATCCACTCGATCATTGAAGGAGCAAACTGTATCCCGAGGTCAACTTCAGGGAAACAGAAAAATCCCCTGTCCGCCCGCATGAATCTGAAGTCGCATGCGCCTGCAAGCATGGCGCCATTACCGAATGCGTGTCCATTAATCGCGGCAATTGTGGGCACAGGAGACATGATCATTGCTTTGAATACTTCTCCCATATCATATAGCCATTTAGTAATACCGGGGAAATTCTGAGCCTGCTGTTCTTTCATCATCCATCCGATGTCAACGCCGAGACAGAAGTTTTTCGGATCGCTTGATGTGAGTACTATTGCTTTGATCTCTTTGTCTGCGAGTATTTCATTGTAGACTGACATGAATGTTGCAGCGAAATCCGGATTGTGTCTGTTTTCGCCGTTGTTCAATATCATTATAGCAACAGTTTCGTCCTTTTTCCATTCAACTATAGCCATAAATCCTCCTTTAGTTGGGTTTATAAAATCTGAATTCTTGTGTTATATTGAATCCTGTATCCCGCCAGTCAGCGGGGCAGCATTTATAAGCAATTAAAATTTACTTCATTTTAGCGGCAAGAACATCCTGACATTTCTTTGCCTCTTTTACTGTCTTCTCTATAATCTCTTTTACAGTAAGAGTTTCATGCATGATGCCGGCAACCTGGCCGATAGGGAGAACACCTTTTTTGTTGTCGCCATCCATTGTTCCTGCCTGGAAAGCGTCAAATCCGATTGCCATGCGGGCCATCTGCATTGAGCGTTTGTACCCCATGAACATGATCCCTATAGCAAGCTTCATCCACGGGAAGCCCAGCATAGCAGCGATCTTTCTTGAGAGTATGAGTGAACTTAATGGATTGAGTCTCTTTTTGATGAGCTTTCTTGCTCCTTCTGTGTCCATAACACGGGCAAGCATTCCGTCAACTTTATCAGTGTAGATTGTTTTATATACATCTGTTTCGTTAGAGAAGGCTTTCTGTTTTTCATGTACAGGGCTCTCCACTGAATTCATAAACCTTGTTCCCATTGATATACCGTCAGCACCAAGGATCATGGCAGAGGCAAGTCCGCGGCCGTCAGCAAATCCCCCGGCAGCAATAATCGGGATATCGATTGCATCAGCGATACTCGGTATTAGTACAAGAGATGTCACAGCTCCGCCATGGCCTGCTGCTTCATGTCCTGTAACAATGATCGCATCAGCTCCATCTTTCTGAGCGGCAAGGGCGTGCTTCAGTGTTGTTACTGTGGCTATTACTTTCCCGCCGTATTCATGAACAGCTTTACAGATCCAGTCACCTTTTCCGAGCGCATAGTTAACCACGGGAACTTTCTCTTTAATTATAACTTCAGCGTTTTTCTCTGCGCCGGGGAAGTAGAGTGTAACATTTGCGGCAAATGGTTTTTTCGTCAGGGACTTTGTTTTTCTTATGGCTTCGAGAGTCTCCTCCGCGCTCATAACTCCTGTTGCAAGTATTCCAAGGCCGCCGGCATTTGCAACTGCTGCGACGAGTTCAGGTGTGCTTATCCAGCTCATACCTGAAAGAATAATAGGATATTTGATTCCGAATGTTTTTGTGATTCTGGTTTTCATGAAAAATAACCTCTTTCTTTTATAATCAGGTCAGATGACCGCTTTAATAATCAGTTATAAAGATGAAACCTTGTGATAAAAAGCACGCAAAAAAGGGAGAAGCGGTTTTTTACCGCCGCAGCTTTAATGGTGCATTTTGATATAGATGATATTCAACAGATTGCATATAAAATACAGAATTATATATATTTATTGTCAAGTTAAAAACGGAAAAGAGTTCATGTTGTTCAGAAAAGTGAATGTCATTACTATTTATTATTTTTTTGAAAAATGATCAGTTCTTTAACGCGATCTTCTGTAATCTCTTCAAATTCAATTTCATCAGAACAGTTGTTTATTTCGTTATCAATTCTTCTTTTTTTGTAGTAATATGTTCCGCAGTAAGGGCAGCAGATTATTTCATCAGGGAAGTTGCAGTATCCTATTTGTAATGAAAGCACCTTTTTAAAATTATGAAACTCATCCGGTACAATCTGATCGTGCTCTATATCTACTGAAAAATGAGTTCCGGTTTTTCTGCAGAATTCGCATTTATTTTTTATTTTCGGGATACGGGTTTTCATAAATCCGGCTGATTTTTTATGAGGATTTAAAGAGTTCAGTACCCTTTCTGATATATTCTTCAGCCTCTGCATCACTCAGACGGATAAGCTCCTGTTCATCTTCTGTACCGTTTGTAAGGTATTCATAATCTGTCTGGTAAAGATAATACCTGCCGCATTCAGGGCATCTGCGGAGCTGAATCATTCTCTCGCTTAATGGCCTGAAGTCTATGATTATATCAAGTTGGTTAGCGGCAGCAGGGAGATATGTATCAGGGTAGTTGCTGCCGTATTTCTGAAAGCCGTTTTCCCTGTCCTTCAGTTGAGAGCAGATGCTGCATAAGACGGATTCGGGATTCATACTGCCAACGCTCCTATTTTATTTTCACGAATTCACCGTAAACCCAGGCCCGCATGTAATCAAAATAGCGTTCGAATTCAACATAGTACCAGTAGTTGTTGTATTTGCCGACTTTATCTGTATCCTTTGTGCGTGCAAGAATAATCAATGATGTATCTTTCGGGAGAGCTTTCACTGTGTATGTCTGCTCAACATCATCGTACGTGTAATGTATCTCTTTTGCGGTGGAGGAGGGCGCTTCTCTCATTTTCAGCACAGCTGTTGTTGAACCCTCTTTCGCCCCCATTGCAACTGCATCCCTGCCGTTTATTTTTAAGGGTTCACCCTCTTTTACAAGTGAGTTGTAATCCCATATCTTCAGTTCATTTTTGAAATAGAGCTGTTCAAGTTCTTTCCCTTTAAATAGAATGTACGTTCTGTATTTCGGCGATCCGGGTTCGGAGATTAATGTCCCGTTTTTCAGTATCAGCCCTGCAATGGATCTTTCCGGTTCAGACTTTTCGATAGAGAGATTAAGCTTCCCTTTTACAATTGTATATGATCCCGCGGCCTCTGTGCCTGCCTGCCCGAAGTTAATGTCAGATTCAAATTTTCCGTCACGGGTAAATTTTATCTTCATGCCGAGAAGGTTCTCCGGGCCCCATGAGCCTGAAGTCAGGAAATCAGTTGTCAGACTTTGTGCATCATCAGCTCTGTTTTCTCCGGGGAGTAAAATTATAAATGCCGCAGATAAAAGTATAATAAATGAAGTGAGATATGCGTGTTTCAGAATTTTCATTAGATAATACCCTCTGTTTTAATTCTATAATTGGAAGGGAAATATTCAAGAATTATTTATTCAAATTCTGATGCCAGTTTTATGTATTCAGGCGGTTTTTATGCCGCCTGAATACATTTTAAGAAATTTTCAGGAGATCATGCGGAGCAGTTCCTCCTCTCCGCACCTGTTCAGTGTATTTAACGCGTTGATATAATTTATTTCAACCTGTTTCCAGTTTACCAGGTTCCAGAACGCGCTTATGTAATCGGGCCGTCTGTTCTGGTAATTAAGGTAGTATGCGTGCTCCCATACATCAAGCCCCAGAATCGGTACAAGCCCTTCCATGAGCGGGGAATCCTGGTTCGCTGTTGAATGGATTACAGGTTTTCCGCATCCGTCAACAGATAGCCATGCCCAGCCTGATCCGAATCTCTGTGTGGCTGCTTTTTCGAATTCAGCTCTGAAATTTTCAAATGAGCCGAATTCAGTATTCAGCAGATGTTCTATCATCCCTGTGGGTTTCCCTTCGCTTTCCGGTGTAAGTATGTTCCAGAATAGCGAATGATTGTGGTGTCCGCCGCCATGATTCCGTACGTCTGTTCTTATATCTTCAGGTAATGAAGATATATCTGTAAGCAGCTCCTCCAGTTCTTTTTGAAAAAGTTCAGGGTGTTTTTCAAGTGCTGCATTTAGTTTGCTTATATATGCAGCATGATGTTTTCCATGATGGATCTCCATTGTTGCCGCGTCAATGTGCGGTTCAAGGGCATCGAAAGAGTAAGGGAGTAATGGTAATATATGTTTATTCATGTTATTCTCCTTTTATGTAAGTTGCTGTCGTTTCTTCGAAATGACTTATAAGCTCTGTTTCAGTTGTTAAAAGCTATATTAAATATAACAACTGAAACATAATTTGTTACAGTTGTTCGTCTTTTAAAGTCGTTTTTTTTTAAAAATATATTATTTTATATATATCAGGAATAAATATAAAATAATACCGGTTTTTACTAATACCAAAAGGGGGGATTAACATGGGACTATTTTCACCGAATGTCAGCAGACTCGAAAAAGATAACAACATCAGCGGACTGCTTAAATGCCTTGAACATGATAATGAAAATGTCAGGTACAGTGCTTTCGTGGCTCTTGCTAATAACAAGGAACCTGGCGAAGAAGTTATGAGTAAACTCAAAAATATGGTGCATGATTCTGATCCCTGGGTGAGAACTCTTGCAGTGCTTAAGTTTGCAGAACTCGGTGATAAGGGGGTATCAGATTCACTCCTTGACATCATGGATGAGGGTTCTGTAAATAACAGGATTGAACTTATGAAAATCATAGCATCCAAGGGGGCAACCGAAGATCCGGGTATCCTTCAGTCTGTTGTCATTGCATTAGGTGACAGGAAAGAGGTTGTGAAAATGGCTGCAATAAAAGCAGCGGCTGCCACAAAGAGCAGGCATCTGATGCAGTACCTTGGCGATCTGCTTCATGAAAAACACCATAAGATCAGAATGAAAGCAGCACGGGCTCTTCATGATATAGGCGGTGAAGAGAGTGCTGATTATCTCATCGGGCTCCTGGCGGATAAAAATGAAGATGTACAGACCCTTGCAAGGTCTTTTCTCTCTGTTATGGAAATTGATTACGTTAAAAAAGCTCTTCATGATGCGGACTTCAGGCATCTCATTGCAGGCATTGGAGGAAGGGTTCCTGAACGTGAAAAAACAGCCCAAAGGATCGGCGCTGAGAAGATCAGGGAGGGGCTACCTCTTCTGCACAGGGCATGCAGGGACAAATATAAAGGTGTGAGAATGGAAGCGCTTAAATCCATGTCAGTATTTAAAGCGCAGGCTTCAATTGAATTCGCCGAAAAACTGCTGGGAGATAAATTCTACGATGTCCGGATGGAGGCTCTTTATACCCTTTCTGCAATAGGGGGGATACGGGCTGAAAAAGCTGTAGGCATCGCACTTCACGACAGCAATAAAGAGGTCAGGGAGCTTGCGGAGAGGGTACTTAATGTGAAATAAAAATTACAGTAGCTTCCCTCCAAGAAGCATCTGCGCTATGCTGAAGTAGAGAATTAGCCCTGTGACGTCGACTATGGTTGCCACAAATGGCGCTGAGGATGTCGCAGGGTCCAGTTTAAGCCTCTTCAATAAAAGAGGGAGCATGGAGCCTGAAAGAGTTCCCCACATAACAACACCTATAAGAGAGAACATAACAACAAATCCGATACTGAGCCAGTATGGCCCGTAGATGCCGCTTATAGACTGCCACAGCCATATTCTTATAAAACCTATACTCCCCAGTATAAAACCGAGGATAAAACCGGAGACGAGTTCCCTCTTCATTATCTTCCACCAGTCACTGAACCCGAACTCCTTAAGTGCAAGTCCCCGGATAATAAGTGATGTTGCCTGAGAGCCTGAGTTACCTCCGCTTGAGATAATAAGGGGAACAAAGAGAGCGAGTACAACTGCTTTGGAAATGTCCCCTTCAAAGTGGCTCATTGCAGATGCAGTGAGCATCTCCCCGAAAAAGAGGACTATAAGCCATATCGCCCTCTTTCTGATGAGGTCAAACACCGATGTCTGCATGTATGAGTCATCAAGGGCCTCGATACCCCCTATCTTGTGGATGTCCTCTGTTGTCTCCTCTTCAGCAACTTCGAGTATGTCATCTATGGTGACTATACCGATGAGGCAGCCGTCATTGTCAATAACGGGAAGCGCGTAGCAGTCATACTTTCTGAAAATATCAACAGCGATCTCCTGGTCGTCCGTTGCATTCAGTGAAGAGAATTTATAGTCCATCAGTTTTGCTATCTGCTTTTGCGGAGGTGAGAGGAGTATCTGCCTGATCGTCAGATCGTCCACAAGTTTGCCGTCTTCATCTATTACATATATTACATCAAGGGTTTCACTGTCTTTACCGTATTTTCTGATCTTTTCAAGGACATCTTCAATTGTTACATCCTCTTTCACAGAGATATACTCCGGAGTCATGAGCCGCCCGACGCTCTCTTCCGGGTAACCCAGAAGAGTTTTTGCAATATCCCGCTCCTCCTTTGAAAGTAGCGAAAGCATATTCTTTACAACAGAATGGGGGAGCTCTTCAAAAAGTGATGTACGGTCATCAGGGGATAGGTCGTTAATAATTGCCGCTATCTCCTTATTCCCCATGGATTCAAGGATTGTCTTCTGAGACTCAACAGAGAGGTATTCAAATACAGGTGTTGTCAGTTTTTTCGGGAGAAATCTGAAAACTACAAACTGGGTGGCTTCAGGAAGGTCCGATATAAGCTCTGCAAGGTCAGCAGGGTGCCATTCGCTCATTATCTCTTTCAGAGTTCTGAAATCTTTTGCTTCAATAAGTTCAAGTATTTCAGGGAGTAAAAGATTTCCAAACATACAGCCCCTCCGGAATATAGAAAACAGCGGACAATAACAACATCATGTTTTATCAGCATAGAAAGCAAGGATATTATTTCTGCTGCTGAAACTTTATTATTCTTCATCTGTTCTGATCTAAAAATAAATGTCAGCAGGCGGTGTAAATCAAAATATTTTTGTTGTGATTACTATGGCGGTTAACGGAATGAATAGAGCAATGGTATAAACAAAAAAAGGCTCTATGCCTATGCATAATGAGCCTTTTCTGCATCAGATTATGGAAGCGGGATTAAACCCGTCCATAAAAAAATAGTCAGCTGACTTTTCTTTTGTCTGCTTTCATTGAACATCCGACAACGTATACTGCACTCCCTTCACCCTGCGAGGTTACGTGCTGCTGGTTCTGTTTCCAGTACTTGCATATTACAAAACCGTGCTTGTAGCTCACATGGTTGGGGCATTTTAAACATGTTTCAAGCTTAGTCACATTTTTTCTCCGTCAGGATTTTTTTTATTTATACGGGGATATTAAAGATATCTCCTCTGACTGTATTATGTCCTCAAAATACATTTTTTTTGTCAAGAAAAGAAAAACAAAAAAAATCCGTTCAGGCGGAAAGGGAAAAGTGATTATTCACTGAATCATGAGTTATATAGAATAGTTATTATATATTGCAATTCGTAAAAATTATCAAAAATTTTGCTAAAATCGTGAAAAATATTGACTTTTATTGATTAATCGTTTATAAGGATTAATATTATTGCGGAGGTAATTCTATGAGCACAATGACCAATACAAAAACAAAGGCATTTACAATAAACGATTTCAGAACAAGGAAGGAGCAGGGTATCCCCATCACAATGGTTACCTGCTATGAATATTCATTAGCCCGCATAGTTGATGAGACACCGATGGATACAATTCTGGTTGGTGATTCTCTCGGCAATGTTATTGCAGGGTACGAGACAACCATCCCTGTAACTGTTGAGCAGATGATCTATCATGCGGAAATTGTAAAGCGTGGTGCTCCATCCAAGTTTGTTGTAATTGACATGCCTTTTATGAGCTATCATGTCTCTGTGGAAGAATCACTCCGTAATGCAGGTGAGATGATGAAGAAGACCGGTGTTAACGCAGTGAAGCTTGAAGGGGGTAAGGATTTCTGCCCCGTTGTAAAGGCTCTCACTGCCGCATCAATCCCGGTTATGGGCCACCTGGGTCTCACTCCGCAGTCTGTGCATAAACTCGGAGGCTATTCCGTTCAGGGGCGCGAAGAGGATAAGAGGAAGCAGCTTATTGAGGATGCAATTGCAATACAGGAGGCGGGGGCATTTTCTCTGGTGCTGGAGAAAGTTCCGGCTTCGCTTGCAACTGAAATTTCGAAGCAGCTTTCAATTCCAACAATCGGTATAGGTGCAGGTAACGGATGCGATGGTCAGGTGTTGGTAATAAATGACCTGTTGGGCATGGACCAGGGGTTCCATCCTAAATTTGTGAAGAAGTATGCTGACCTGTACACGATTTCAAAAAATGCACTTGAATCTTACGACAGCGAAGTGAAGGGTAGGAGTTTCCCTGACAAGGAACACTCTTACGAGTAGGGTGAAACTGTGTCTGAGAAGCGCAACATAGATGAACTGGATTCGAATATAATCGCCATTCTTCAGAAGGACGGGAGGACCAGCAACACGGATATAGCGAAACTTCTGGATGTTTCTGAAGCCACAATCCGCGGCAGGGTCAAACGGCTTACAGAGGATGAGATTATACAGATCGTTGCTGTAAGCAATCCCCTGAAGTTAGGCTTTGAAATTACAGGTGACCTGTACATCACTGTTGACATGAAGAAGATGGATCATGTCATCAGTGAACTCCGGCAGTTCCGGGAGCTCTGGTATATTGTTGCTACAACAGGGCGCTTCAATATCAATGCGGAGTTTGTTGTGCGGGACCTTGAAGCGCTGAACGACCTTGTGTACAGCAGGCTAAGTCATATTGACGGTATTGAGCAGATTGAAACATCGGTTATAATGAAGTATATCAAGCGGAGATACGACTTCGGTACTCCGCTTGAATAAATTTATTTTTTTTCCAGATGTGAATCTATCAGTTTATCCTTCTTTTTCCAGATTCCGTTAAGCCATTCATTGAATTCCGCCTGGAACTTTTTATCGTCTATATCAGCATTAACGAATTTATCTGGAATCAGCATTGTCTCAACAAATACATCAATTTTCCGTATTCTTCCGCACAAAAAATCCCACATGGTTCCTGCACCTTCGGGGTAGACAATTGTCATGTTCAGGAGTTTATGAATTTTATCACCCATGGCTGATATGGTGAAGGAGATCCCACCTGCTTTAGGTTTGAGAAGATGTTTATATGGTGATTTCTGCGCGTCATGTTTAGCTTGTGTGAATCTTGTACCTTCAGGAAAGGTCATGACTGTAACATAATCAGTCTTGAATTTTTCGCAGGCTTTCCGGGTGATCTCAATATCTTTACCTTTCAGCGAGGGATTCTTCGCTACCTCCTCTTTCGTATAACGCTTCATAAACGGAAAATCAAGAGCCCACCATGCCAGACCCATTATTGGAACCCATATAAGCTCTTTTTTGAGAAAAAATTTTATATAAGGAATTTTACCGTAAAGGACTTTCTGGAGTATAATTATATCAACCCATGACTGGTGGTTTGATATTACAAGGTACCAGTCGTTTTTGTTGAGCTTTTCAGTTCCCTGAATGTTCCATTCAACAGGGAAAGCAAGATGAATCACGTATGAATTTAAAAATACCCAGTTATTCGCCACTCTTACAAGAATCTTTCCTGTGAGTCTGCGCCACCATGCGAAAGGTATGATGAACTTAATTAAAGCAAGGGGAAAGAGCTGTATAGCACAGAATATAGTATTAATCACAAGCAGTGTAAGCATAAAAACTGCGGTGAATCTTGGAGGGAGGTATCGGTGCATTTAAGTTATTCTCTCTGTTTAGTATATTTATGTATTAAAGACTAAGTAAAAGGACATCAGTCAGGTGATAAAAGTTGCAATTTTTTATTTGATCCGGAAAATATATTATAGGTGTTTACGATTGATTCAGTACCATCTTTGTCATTCCTGCGAAGGCAGGAATCTCATAGGATTTTTTTATGAGATACCGGCATTCTACCCCAAGGTTACTTCTTCGCAACGCTCAGGGCGCGCACGCTACAGCCAGAATGACAAATTGAGTAATAATTCAATAGTATCTATTATTAATTACTCAGAAAATAGAGCCTGCACACTTCAAGTGTTTCGTAATCAACTGCTCCTCCTAACTCAAGAAAAACAGGTTTCAGATACTCTGTACTGTGCTTTTCAAAGGCCGCTGTTATTGCCTGAAGTAAATCTTCATTATCCGGGAGCAGTGAACGTAAACCGTCTGGTTTAAATGTGTATCCATCCTGCGCATATTTAAGCAGGTTGGATAAAACTGTTTTAAGTGTTATACCTTCATTCTCTACCAGTTCAGAGGCAGAAATGCCGGAGTTGTACATCTCACCGATCTGTATATGTCTTGGTGTTTTGAGGTATTCCCGTGGTTTTTGCTCAACCGGTTCAATCCTCTCTTCTGTAATATCTTTGCCTGAACAGTATTCCCGCACAACAGCGATGATCTCATCTCCATATTTCTGAAGTTTGTTGTTTCCTATACCATGTATCTGAATAAGGGATTCGTGACTCTGCGGGTAAGCTGAGGCTATTGCCATGAGAGTTTTGTCTGAAAGAATTATATAGGGCGGAACATTCTCCTCTGCCGCGAGTTCTTTTCTCTTTTCACGGAGCAGTTCAAAAAGTTCGATGTCATAATCATTTCCGGCAGAGGTTTTCCCTTCCGGTTTGCTTTCAAGGAGAGCACCGGTAATTTTCTCTTCACCTTTCATTACACGGTATCCTTTATCCGTGATTTTCAGTTCACCGAAACTTTCCATATCCTGTAAGAGGAGTCCGTTCCTGATAAACTGGCGCCCTAAATTCTGCCATGAACTTTTTGAAATATCTTTACCGATGCCATAAGTTGAAAGATTGTTATGCTGAAAATCATCAATTTTCTTCGACTTTGAGCCGCGCAGAATATCGATGATGTGCCCTGCGCCGAATCTCTCCCCTGTGCGTTTTACGCACGAAAGAAACATCTGCGCCTGAATAGTAATATCATCATTCATTGCAGGGGGTGAAATGCAGTTATCGCACATCCCGCAGTTCGCGGAACTGTACTCCTCCCCGAAATATGATATAAGTGGTATACGCCTGCATGTGGTTGAATCCGCGTAATCCACCATGGCGGTGAGCTGCATCTCTGCCGCTCTCCTTTCTGTTTCATCTGTTTTCTCTTTTATGAAAAATCTGATTTTATGTACATCAGAGTAACTGTAAAGGAGTAAGCATGTGGAGTTAACTCCGTCACGGCCGGCTCGCCCGGTTTCCTGGTAGTATGCCTCTATACTTTTAGGGAGGTCGAAATGAATTACAAAACGTACATTTGTTTTATGTATCCCCATACCGAAGGCAATTGTTGCAACTATTATCTGCACTTTATCTTTGAGAAAGAGATCCTGGTTTTTACGCCTCTCTTGATCTGACAGTCCTGCATGATATGGTTTCACGGAGTAACCATGTTTTTTGAGGCTGAGATAAAGTCTGTCAACACTGTCCCTGGAGAAAGCGTAAATTATTCCAGATTCATTCTGATGCTCCTGCAGAAAATCAAGAGTCTGCTTAAGGGGATTGTTTTTTTGTGTTACACGATAGAGGAGGTTCCCCCTGTTGAAGCTTGCTATAAATGTGGATGAAGCTTTGAGTTCAAGGCTTTTTCTTATATCATCACGGACTCTCTCTGTTGCGGTTGCTGTAAGAGCTATACATACTGCACCGGGGAATCTCTTCCGCACCTGCGCGATCATCCGATACTCCGGCCTGAAATCGTGGCCCCATTCCGAGATGCAGTGCGCCTCATCAATGGCAAAACAGTCAACCTGTGCCGATGTGAGGAGAGAGAGTATTTCATTCTTCAGAAGAGTTTCAGGCGCCACGTACAGGAGTTTTGCTTTTTTATTTCTGATAAGATTCATGTTCTCAGTATATTCATCTCTCTCCAGTGAACTGTTAAGCAGAATTGCCTCAATGCCAAGCTGTTTCATCTGGTCAACCTGGTCTTTCATGAGAGAGATCAGCGGAGATACAACCACGGTAAGCCCGTCAAATATAAGTGATGGAACCTGGTAGCATATCGATTTCCCTCCACCTGTGGGCATAATTACAAGTGCATCTTTTTTCTTGAGTACAGATGTAATTATATCCTCCTGAAGAGGGCGGAAGGTGTCGTATCCGAAAATGTTTTTTAATATTGCCGATGCCCGGTTTTGAATATCATTCTGCATTATGGTCTCCTTATACAAGAGTTACAAAGACAGAACGATCCTGTTTTGTGAGAGATTAAATTTTTTTTCTGTGGAATTATATTTTTTTGAAAGATCAACTGGGTCCTGAGCCTTTCTGTATATCGTTATTCAACTGCATCTTTCATCTCAAGAGCGCTGAAAACAGATGAATAATCACCGTTGGGGTTCCATGCAACCCATCCGCGCGCATCTGTCTCTTCAACAGCTTTGATCTGAAGCTGAACATATTTATCGAGTTTGACTTTTGCATGCTGAATGTTGTACGGGAATGCCTGGATATACGGCTGTACTGCTACTTTACCTTTTTCAACGCGATTGAGCCCCTTCAGGGTTCCCTCTTTTACAGTCTCGCCGGGAGCTGACATCCTTTGTTTATCACCTGTATAGTGACTGGGGTAGAGCATGGGGTAGATCGCATCCATGTATGGAGCGAAGACTTCAACTTTCTGGCCGATGTAGTCATTCTGATTATATACAATCCTGCCGAAGAGGTCCGCAGAGAGTTTAACTTTTTTCGCGTCTGTTATCTTTTTAAAATCAGCAAGAAGCGTTTCAATAAAAGCATATTTCTTTTTTAGAGGGTAGGGTGCGCCGCCGTCAGCAAACCTTATGTAATCCAGCTGGATTTCATTAAATCCGGCATCAGCAGATTCAGCAGCAAGTTTGTGGAGAGCATCTATCTGTGATTGCGGAACAGGGAGCTTTGTTATGCCGTCCTGGAAGCAGACCATCCTTGCTGTAATGAAGATATTTTCGCTTTTAAGATAGTCTATGACTTTGCTGTTTACTTTGAAATTTGTACTCCCGTAAGAGTGAACATCCATTACAAGCATGTTGATTCCAAGGGGCTTCCCTTTTTCAATAAGCTGTTTCATGAATTCAAGGCTGCGCCCTTTATGGTTGGGAATATAGAGCGCCCTCATGACATTTTTGGAACTGCCGGATTTATCTGCTGCAAATGCTGCTTTATCATGAAAAAAACCGGGAAAAACGGTAAGCATCAGAATCAGAATAAAGATGATGTAATATTTCCCGGAGGATATCTTTTTACTTTTCATTATAATATTGCCTGTTATGGGATCACTGAATCAATTATTATGTTCATTATTCAGGGGCTTATTGTGTGTCAACAAATAGATCTGTATGTTGAGTAAAAATCATACACTGATTCAGGGTATTAAAATATTTTAGTTTTATTAATAAAAAAAACGCTGTATCATCAGTAACCATGTGATGATACAGCGCCACTAAGAATGAGTATTCAGTGATTATATGAAAACGGCAAACTTAAGCATTATCAGTTAATTCTGTTGGACTTTCTCCAGATGTTCATCTTCTCCGCCTCTTTTACAAGCTCATCCCTGAAATCGGGGTGTGCAAGGTTGATGAGGCTTTCAGCCCTTGCCCATAGTGACAGACCCTTGATGTTCACAACTCCAAACTCAGTGGCTATTGTGCTTGTTACAGACCTGGGGATTGTTACAACTGCTCCCTGGGCCAGGGCCGGTTTGATCTTTGAGTGCAGTTTCCCCTCTTTATCTCTGAATGTTGACGGTAGGCAGAGCACCGCTGTTCCCCCTTTTGATTCATAAGAGCCCCATGTAAAACTCAGTGCTCCGCCTGTGCCTGAATACTGTGTCTGCCCTATAGTTTCAGATGCAGCCTGTCCTATGAGGTCAACTTCCAGTGTCGCGTTAATAGAGAACATGTTATCCTCGGCTTTGACGTTTGAGTATTCTGTAACATACTCGCCGTTATATGACGCCATAAGAGGATTTTTATTCATGAAGTCCATGGTCTCTTTTGTGCAGAGAGTGAAGGTGAATACACTCTTTCCGATATCTTTTCTTTTTTTATTATTAGTAATTTTCCCGCTCATGTACATGTCGTAGAACGCATCGCAGAACATTTCGCTGTGCACTCCCAGGTCTTTCAGGTCTGATTGAGCTATCATTTTCCCTATTGCGTTAGGGACTCCCCCTATACCGAGTTGAAGGCATGCGCCGTCTCTGATGAGCGGGATGATGTTCTGTGCGATCCTGACTTCCTCTTCAGATGCTTCAATGTGCGGCATGCAGAACATCTCAGGATTTGTCCCTTCGATGATATAATCTATCTCCTCAATATTCATGTGTTCTTCAGCTCCGCCATAGACTACAGGAAAATTTGTGTTCACTTCAACAATTCTGATTGGCGAATTCAGCATGTCGCGGCGTGTCAGTGAATTTGAAATACCGAAGTTGAAGTTTCCGAAACTGTCCATGGGTGCACACTGTATTACAGCAACATCTCTTCCGAGACAATTGTGCCAGAGGGGCTCTGTTCTTGTTTTGCATACATCCTGGAACTGAAGAGGGGCAAAAGCTGTAACACCTTTAGATGCAAGCATCCTTTCAATGGGGCCGTACCATGATGTGTTATACCTGAAGTCCCCCTTGTCCGCGTTTTCCGCCATCTTAAGCAGTACCTGGGGAACAGGGAGAATTGTCCCCACTATAGATGTATCCAGTTTTGTTATTTCTCCTGCTGCGATTCTGTTGGCCAGTGCTATATCAAAAGCAATAGGTTTTGTGTGGAAACATCCGTATGATACCCTGTCTCCGTTTTTTACAAGCTCAGCTCCCTTTTCAGCAGTGATAAGTTTGTTTCTGTATTTTGTAACTAAATTAGATGTTGTATAATTCATAAATCGGCTTCCTCCGGTGCTCTCTTTGTTTTACCGGAAGTATAGACGGTTTATACAAAATGTCTCGCTAATATATATTCTGTCCATAAAAAGTGATGTACATTATATATATTGTCCATGAGGAATTGACTGACAGGTATGAATGGTTTATTATTGAATCAGGAAAATTAACAATGGAAATATTGAGTTTGATCTATAAGCAGTATATATACTTCGGGCCCATTTTTGTTTTTGTGCTGGCGCTGGCTAAACTTGTATCAAAGCAGAGGCTGCGGATAAATTATTTTTATTCATTGTCTTATCTGTTCATGGGGCTTGGTATGCTTCAGGTCATAAGCTATTCGATGAAACCGTTTCCCGGTTACTGGTATGTCTCTCATCTCCTTGTACCTTTCACTTTCGGTACGCCGCTTTTTCTCTATTTAAGGTTCAGATTCCTTATACAGGGTGTTACTATCCGGGTACATCCCGCGATACCGGTTATATTTTCATTTATCACGCTTTTCATTGTAAGCGGCCCGATATTCGGAGGTGTGATGAATTTCAGCAGGAATTATGCTGAACTAAGACCGCTCTTTGACCAATCTTTTATAAATCTCCCTGCTTATTATAAATCAGTTCACCTGATCAATTTTTCCGGTAAAGTAATACTTTGCGCGGGGCTCCTTACTCTTCTCATTAAAACAATGTACCTGTGGCAGGAGATAGAGAAGGAGCGGAGTATGCAGGCGCACATAGCTTATATATTTACAATTATGATGTTCCTGACTGCTGTACTTGGACTGGCTGGTGATGTGGTAAATTTTGAGTTCAGCAAAGCCGCTATCGCTATGGTAAATACTGTTACTCTTGGAGTTTTTCTTGCTTCGCAGTATGATCCGGAATATTATGCCATTTTTAAACACATGCGTCAGAAAAAGAAGTACGCCGTATCAAAGGTACGCGGTATTGATGTAATGTCAGTTATTGAGCAGCTTACAGGTTTGATGAATGAGGACCGGCTGTACCTGGAAGAGAAGCTGTCACTGAATGATGCGGCAGCAATTCTCGATATCAATCACCAGCAGCTTTCCGAAATTCTCAATAAAGAGCTTGGCAAAAGCTTCAGCAGTTTTGTGAATGACTTCAGGATCTCTGATGCGAAGAAGATGCTTGTGGATGAGCCGGAGCTTCCTGTTATCAGGATAGCTATGACTGTGGGATTCAATTCCGTAAGGACTTTTAACAGGGTCTTTGCCGGGAGTACAGGCGTGACTCCAGTTGAATACCGGAACAGGCACCTGAAAAAATAACTCTGGATTTGAATTGACCCCCCTTATGGCTTTTATATCGTTGTATCAATTTTAAAATAGAAAATCAGCGGGATCTTTATTATATTAAATCTGAGTCTGGTAATGATTGAATTATAGCAGATTACGATTGAATTAGAACATCAAATTGTCATTTCGAAGAAGCGTCAGCGACTGAGCAGTTCGGCAGGCTCACTGACCATTAATCCCGGTTCCTGAGCTTGTCGAAGGACTCACATACGTTCGAAATGACGTTGCTCTAATTATTTCGTAAAATGTTATAGTCTATTTTCCGTCATTACCGGAAAGGCTGAGAGTAATCACAGGAAGTTCCGGAAGCCAATCCGGTAGTACCGGTTTTATGAGATTCCGGCACTTCGTTATCACTACGGCCGGAATGACGAGGTCCTGATTATTTCGTAAAATATTATATTATGAGTTTCAATCACCGGGTTTTATAAAAATGGATAAAATAGATTATCAGAATATAATTCTGGAGTCATCTTTCGGTTACGCCTATTACAGGCTTATACTCGATGAAGAAGGTGCGCCTTCTGATTATTTTTTTCTCGAGGTCAACAGAGCTTTTGAGGAGATGACAGGTGCCAGGCGGGAAAGAGTTATAGGGAGGAGGGCAACTGAAATTTTTCCCGGAGATGATCATGAAACAGCAGAAAGGATACAGCTTTACGGAAATTCGGTTTTAAAAAAACAGACGATTGTATTAGAACAATACAGTGAATTTTTCAGAAAATGGTACAGAGTTGAAGTGTCGCCGCAGAATGATCTCTATTTTGTAACTATCTTCTCAGATATTACTGAACTTAAACAGAGCACATCAAAGCTGATGCAGTATATGGAATACGCTCCCGATGGTATTTTCATTGCTGACAACCAGGGTAAGTTTGTCTCCGTAAACCCCGCAGGGTGCAGGCTTCTCGGCTTCAGGGAGAATGAACTTAGAAATAAGTCAATAACAGATTTTATTCCGGATGAAAGCCGCGAGAGCAGTTTCGATGGGATAAGGAATCTTCTTGTGTCAGGTAGCGATAAGAGGGAGATACTCCTTAAGCAGAATGGTGGGCAAAAAATTTGGATTTCTCTTAAGACTGTACGCCTTCCTGATGGAACTTATATGGGATTCTGCAGGGATGTATCTGACCGTAAAAAAGCGGAGACTGAACTTGAGGAATTCGCCATATTTAACAAAACTCTGCTTGATACTATCCCTGTTCCTGTTTTCTACAAGGATATCAATGGTAAGTATCTCGGAATTAACAGAGCCTTCAGTGAATTTTACGGAGTTACAGCAGAGATTATTAAAGAGAAAACAGTTTTTGATGTTGCTCCTATAGAATTGGCGGCAGTTTACAATAAAAAGGATAATGAGCTCTTCAGTGAACCAGGAATTCAGATTTATGAAGAGACTGTAGAAAATTTTCGAAAAGAGCCTCACGATGTGATTTTTCATAAAGCCACTTTCAATAATATCAGTGGAAATGTAGGTGGAATAGTAGGGGCTCTTGTGGATATAACCGGATTGAAAAAAACCCACAAAGATCTTGAGCTTTACTTCAGGGCTATTCAGTCTGTTGATCAGCCTCTTCTGATAACTGACAGCAGAGGCAATATAATCCGTGTAAATAATGCATTTATAAAAATGTATGGTTTTACTTATGAAGAGCTGAGAGACGGTAACCCCAATCTTTTGAATCCGGGTAAAGACGTTTATCTTAATTTCGGATATTCAGAAGAGGAATATAATGATCTGTTCAGAACAATGTGGGCATCGATCACAAATCCGGATAAAGGCACCTGGGAAGGGATGCTGATTAATAGAAAAAAGGATGGTTCATTAATCTGGGTGAAGCTCATTATTAATGCTGTCTATGATGATAATCATACGCCTGTCAATTATATAGCTCTCCCTGTTGATATAACAGGTACACTACAGAAAGAGACAATTACCAGGATTGAACTCTACCAGACCATTGCAGCACTGGCTGAACTGAGAGATAATGAGACTGGCAACCACATGCGCCGTGTCGGTATATATGCCAAGCTCCTCGCGCGCGGATATAATATGCCTGAGAAATACTGTAATGATATAGAGGTGTTCGCGCCGCTCCATGACATAGGCAAGGTTGGAATACTGGACTCACTCCTCCTTGCGGAGAGGAACCTTACACCATCTGAATATGAAATAATGAAAACACATACAATTTTGGGGCATAATATTGTAAAAGGGAAGAAGGAACTTGAGATGGTCGCTGCAATTACCATTGCTCATCATGAGTGGTATGACGGCTCCGGATATCCTAAAGGGCTTAGCGGACTTGACATACCTCTATCGGCAAGGATTACCGCTGTTGCTGACGTGTACGATGCTCTAAGGAGCAGGCGGCCCTACAAAGGGGAGTGGACACATGAAGAGGCGGTGAAGTATATAATAGGTAAATCAGGGGTTCAGTTTGATCCGGATGTTGTTGATATATTCGGAAACATAAGCGGCAGGGTTGGAAAAATCTATATGGAATTGAAAGACTTATAATCCGCACGGGATATATCTCAGATATACTGCGCAAAAAAAGCCGGAATTTCTAATAAGCTTTTGCGTCAATGCCAGACAATAGTTATTGCATCTTTTACAGTTATAAAATTAATTGCCATAGTTTAATAAAATAGACAGACACCCTTAAGGTGTCTCTCTGTATTACGTTATAAGAGGAATCATAATGAAAGAGCTTTTTGAAAAAACATCGATTAACGGACTTGAACTTAAGAACAGATTCATCCGTTCCGCTACATGGGAGAGGATGGCTGATGACAAGGGACATCTTACTGACAGGCTTTTGAATGTATATGAGAAACTTGCTGATGGCGGTGCTGCTGCAATAATAACAGGGTATGCCTTTGTTGTCGAAGATGAACAGCCTAACGCGCGTATGATGGGTATATATAATGATTCATTTATTGATGAATATAAAAGGCTCACTGACACGGTACATAAGAGGGGGAGTAAGATCATCCTTCAGACCGTTTACGGCGGATCGTTTACATGGTATAAAACAGGTGAACGGGTTATATGGGGGCCGTCAGCAGTTACTAATAAAGTTTCAAATGTAACTCCGAAAGAGATGACCCTTGAAGATATAAAGATGCTCATTGAAGCCTTCGGAGATGCGGCATTGCGTGCTAAAAAAAGCGGGTTCGACGGGGTTGAGATACATGGAGCACACAGTTATCTGCTTAATATGTTCCTGGCACCGTTTTTTAATATAAGAGAGGATCAGTACGGCGGCAGCGCGGAGAACAGGGCGCGGATTATTTATGATATATATGATAACGCAAGGGCTAAGGTAGGGAAGGAGTTCCCCATCCTCATTAAACTGAACTGCTCGGATTTTATGGGAGATAAAGGTTTTACTTTTGCTGACTGCAAAGAGATATGCAGAAACCTTGCAGCAAGGGGAATTGACGCAATAGAGATAAGCGGCGGGCCGGTTTTCAGGGCTCCGAAACCGGAGAAAGATCCCTCAGACTTTCCGGTGGAGAGAATTGGTAAAGAGTCTTACTTTGCGGCTTATGCAAAAGAAATAGCAGGTGCAGTTGATGTCCCTGTAATACTCGTGGGTGGAAACAGGTCTGTTGAAATAATGGAGAATATTCTTAATGATTCAGCCATTGAGTATTTCTCTATAGCAAGACCTCTGCTCAGTGAACCTGATCTCATTAATAAATGGAGCAAAGACAAAAGCTGCAAGCCGCGCTGTGTGTCATGCAATAAGTGTTTTGATGAGAATGGGAATATATGTGTTCTGGAGAGGGAATAAACATTAATCCGGAGACAGGGCCTTTCTAAGAAAATACATTACACCCTCCCTGATGGATTTATCCTCCTTCAGGGAGTTTTCACCTGCAAAGATCTTCATTCTCTCACCGTAATACTCAGATGAATATGAAAACTGCATCAGCAGAATAATATTATCAATACAGAGGGCCGCAATACCGGGGTTGATTTTTTTATCAACAGTCCCGTCTTTTATTGCAGCATTAAGTATGCTCTTGTAGTATTGTGACGATATGGTCTCCATCTTCAGGGAGAGTTTTTTTGATATCATTGCAAGGCCCTGTGTTGTGGCTTCAAGATAGATCTGGTTCAGGAGCCTGTATTCCCTTGCATATTTCTGGACATAGGAGATTATTGTATCAAGCCTGTCAAAAATTGAACCGGGGAGATTATCTATCTGAGCAAGTGACTGTTCAATGAGGCTGTATGCCTCATCCATAACGGTAAGAAAGAGGTTCTCCTTTGACTCGAAGTACTGGTACATGGAACCTATGCTGATACCTGCGTTTTTGGCAATTATGTTTATATTGGCAGCGTTATATCCCATGGAGGAGAATTCAATAAGGGCGGCTTCAATAATCCTGCCGCGCTTATCATCCGCAATCTTCTCAAACTGATCCGTGTGATACTTCTTCTTTATCTGCCTGGTCTTTTTTACTGATTCTGTTTTCTTTTCCATATTATATCTTATCTGTTAACCATCCGTGACTCCGTGGTAATTATACACTTTAAGTTTTCCAAATTTCTATTTGTCATTCCGGTTTGCCCATCGGGCAATACCGGAATCTTAATGACAGAAATATGTTTCTGAAAAGGGGTAATTATTGTTTACCTTAAGATTCCGGCATTACGCTTCCGCTTCAGCCGGAATGTACTAATCATTTTATTATTTGCTATAGATTATATACTCTTATCCTTACGTAAGCATCGCCTGTATCCGCTGCATAAAATCATTCAGCTGCGCTGCGTACTCCGGTGCCCCTTCAATTGTGACAAAGCCCTTTGCAACACCCTCGACAAACTCCACGTCACGAAGAAGGACTGCAAGTGCTCCCTCTATGCCGTGAAACTGCATGTGTATAAATGGCCTCTTCCTTGTATATACTCCGCGTCCTGCTTTGCTTTTTCCGGCTTTCACGCGAAGGTAAGCGGCTATGTCAGTGCCGTCAACTGTAATCTGGTATATCCTGTCAGGCTGCTTCGTTGTCCATTTAACCATGTCAGGGTCTCCGCCCTTGTTGTACTGGCTCAGGGCGGTAGTGATCATATAAAACGCAAGCTTTACTTTCAATGTTTTTTTATCCATTGTATTAGGGCGTGCGTCGGGCATCATTATTTTAAGGGAGAGGAGCAGCGCAAATACTTTTACAAGCACCCCGAAGTTTCTGAAACCGGAAATCCCCGGTATCACAGGCTTTCCGGCAAGCATGTCATTCATCTTCTTCACTGAACTGAATGAAAAGGTGATGTCAGGAGATTCGCAAATCCCCTGTTCAACATGGAATTCACCCTTATTGAAGACCAGCCATGCGCCGATATCTCCCGCAGCGTCCTTTGCCCTGAACTGAACCCGTGCTTCAACATCGCTGAACTTCTGTTTCATCTTCGGATCATCGTTCAGAATGACCTTCATTACAGGGAATACGGCATGGGTAAAGAGACGGGCAGCAAGGAGTTCTCTTTCTGTTGCCATAGCTTATACCTCGTCCTCCCAGCTTTCATCCTCTTCGAAGTCGCGTCCCATAACCTCGCGTACTTTGTTCACAATACTGTCGCAGTCGAGCCCGTAGTGGCAGTATAGGTCTTCGGGATATCCCACAACACAGTAGCAGTCAGGAATACCGGCCTTTTCAAATGCACAACCCTTTCCGCTCTTCGCGATAACATCAGCAACAGCGCTTCCAAGTCCGCCGAAAATATTATGATCTTCAAATGTTATAATACGGCGGGTTTCAAGAACAGCTTTCATTATAGCCTCTTCATCAAGGGGTTTTATTGTATGCATATTAAGCACCCGTACAGAAAGCCCGTCCTGTTCCTTCAGCATCTTCGCCGCTTCAGCAGCCTGGAGAACTGTTATGCCGCAGCATATAAGTGTAATATCAGTACCTTCTGATATTGTCTGGGCTTTGCCGATTCTGAATCCGTAATCCTCTGACTGGTAGTATGTGGGTTCAAATCCGCGGCCGATACGGATATAAACTGGCCCCGGCCATTCAACAGCAGCGCGCACAGCACAGGCTGTTTCTATACCGTCAGCAGGTACTATTACAGTCATATTGGCAATGGAGCGCATGATAGAGATATCCTCTGTGCAGTGATGAGTTGTTCCTGCCGCGCCGAATGATACTCCCCCGTGAGTTGCAATTATCTTTACGTTGAGGTTCTGGTAGCATATATCTGTACGCACCTGTTCGAGCCCTCTCATGGCGGTAAAAGCTGCCATTGTTGATACAAAGGGGAGGAGCCCCGACTTCGCAAGACCTGCTGCAACTCCGAACATATTCTGTTCAGCAATTCCTACATTAAAAAACCTGTCAGGGAATTTGTCGCCGAATACGCCTATCTTTGTTGATTTTGCAAGGTCAGCAGATAAGCCCACAATCTTCGGATATTTTTCACCAAGCTCGCAGAGTACAGAGCCGTAAATTTCAGCCTGTGTCATTGTATTGGCGTCATAAACTGTCCATGTTGTTCCGGTAACTTCTTTAGCCATTGTTGTACCCCCTTATCCCCTGTTCACCGATTCATGAGCCTTTGCAGCAAGGTCAGAGTCAATGCTGCCGTAATGCCATTTGACCTGGTCCTCCATGAAATCAACACCGCGTCCCTTTTTTGTATTGCAGAGAATTAAAACCGGAGCTTTTGTCTCGCTGTGCGCATAATCTATTGCTTCAGAAAGTGCTTTAAAGTCGTGGCCGTCGATCTCCTTTACAATGAAACCGAAAGCTTTCCATTTGTCAGCAAAGGGTTCGAGGGCCATAACCTCTTCAGTACGGCCGTCTATCATCATCTTGTTGCGGTCAACAAATGTGATAAGATTTGTCACTTTGAAGTGGGCCGCAGACATTGCCGCTTCCCATACTGAGCCCTCGTTACATTCACCATCCCCCAGAATACAGTATGTCTTCCATGATTTATTCTGAAGTCTCGCTCCAAGGGCAAGTCCCACAGCCATTGGGAGACCGTGCCCCAGGGAACCTGTTGAAACATCAACTCCCTTTACCTTGAGGCTGTCAAGGTGCATTCCGAAGTTTGACATGAAGTGGTTGAACTCCTTAAGTTCATCTTTCGGGAAGTATCCCCGTGCAGAAAGTACAGGGGCGTATCCAACTCCGCCATGACCTTTTGAGAGAACAACCCTGTCGCGTTCCTCCCAGTGAGGCTCTTCAGGCTTAATGTTCAGGTACTTGAAGTAAAGGATTGTCATGATCTCCACCATGCTGAGAGCCCCACCTATGTGTGCACCACCTGACCAGACTGTGGTATCAATGATATCATGCCTGATGCTTTTAGCCTGTTCCTTAAGCTTAATTATTTCACTCTCTGTTATTGGCATATACGCCTCCAGAATTTTTATTTGCAATTGTCGAAGCAAGGGGTTGCAACCCCTTGCTTCGACTGATGAAAAATTAATACTTATTTCCGTACTTCTTCTTTATTGCTTTAAACGCATCGTCAACGATGTCCCATGTGCGTTTAATATCCTTTTCATTGTGCGCTGTTGAGATAAACCAGTTGTGGTGTGAGGTGAAGTATGCGCCGCGTTTTGTGCATTCACCGCACCACTCCTGGTGAAGCATGAGGCTCGGGTCATCGGTTATGCGGAGGTACGGCATTGAAGGTGCACCGGATACTTTAAGGTTATAACCATAAGATGAGGCAATCTTAACCATCCCCTCCAGGAGTTTTTCCCCTGTATTCATCATAATTTTCGGGGCATTAATCTTTTTCATCTCCCTGAGATTTGCGAGCGCTGCTGCCATGGGTACTGCTGAGAACCAGTAACTCCCTGTGTAAAAAACTTTAGACGCAGCGCTTTTGAGAGCTTCAGTCCCTGTGAGTGCAGATATGGGGTAACCGTTTGCCATGGCCTTGCAGAAACATGTGAGGTCGCTTTTGTACCCGAAGTATTCTGATGAACCCCCCATGTGCAGCCTGAATCCTGCCCGTATATCATCTGTTATAATAATAATTCCCTCCCGACGGCAGATCTCCTCTATCTTCTGCCAGTAACCTTCAGCGGGAAATTCATTGTCTGCAAAAGTGGGGTGGTGATAGGGTGATGATATAAAGCAGGCAACCTCTCCGCGGTTGTCTGACACAATTTTTTCAAATCCGGTAATATCGTTCCATTTTACAACCAGCACATTTTTTTTATCGTCATCCATAACACCGTGATGCCCTTCACCCTGCATCCAGGGTGAAACACCATGGTACCCTCCGGAAACCATGATTACTTTTTTACGTTCAGTGGCGGCACGGGCAATCATCACTGCGTAATTTGTTACATCACCGCCGTTTTTAGCAAAGAATGCCCAGTCAGCTGACGGGATAAGGTCTGTCATATATTCAGCAAGTTCAACCATTACAGGGGGAACACCAGTGACGCAATTAGCAAGCTTAGTCTGTTTCTGTGCAGCAGCGTCAACCTTCGGATTTCCGTAACCTGTGACCATGGGGCCGTATGCGCACATATAATCAATAAATTCATTACCATCGATGTCCCATATACGGCTCCCTTTAGCTTTTGATGTAAAGAACGGGTAGTCCGTGGCCGGTACAAGTGGGGCCGGGGAGTAGTGGCCGTAAATACCGCAGGGTATAACCTTTGAAGCTTTCCCGAAAAGTTTCTGTGTCGCGTTATATTTATATATCTTCATTAAAATTTCTCCTTATTATAAAACACTTCAGGAAATATAATGCTGAATGCGGTCAAGCAGCAGGCTCATGTTATCGAGCATAGGTATAATCCCTTTTATCGCAACTTCACCTGAAGCGATTGCAGTAAATGCATCACTCTTTCCATTGAGAAAACCGTTTGCCAGTGCGACGTTCTTCATCTCCATAACAGCGGAGGGTCTATCTGTATCCCCTTTATGTGCAACAGCAGATCCGCTGCTGAATGTTATGCTCACAGAATGGAAAGAGGGGAGTATCCGCATTGCAACTGTGCCATCAGGAATTTTTAATGATATTTTTTTCCCCACAGGGTCTCCGTCAATAATATCCGGCACTGCAAAGGCCGCGGTATTCAGTGTGAGCCGGGTATTCATTTCGAGATAGTTTTTATCTTTCATAAGTTTATCATCAGGTTTCAGATAGTATGAAAGGCGATCTGTGAGTTTAGGGAATTCCTTCGAAAGAAAGCCCAGTTTTGTAAAACCTTTAAGGGGTATAGGGTTTGCTGTTCCATCGAACATTTTGTTAAGATGAGCAGGGGAGAGAAACCAGAGAACAATAGAAGCTTTCCCTTTTATTCCCGGTTCAACAGTACATCTGCCGCCGCTGAATTTTACCGTGGCAGAGGGACCCCTTTTAACGATAAATTTTATAGAGGTGTTCCATGAGGATGTCAGTTCTTTCATCTCTCTGTCAAATTCAACAATATCTTCGAGATTTTTAAGAACTGCATGAAGATTCAGTCCTGCTTTCACCAGATTATAATTCATTATGCCTCCTGTTGTAAGATGTCATTACGTGACCCTTCAGCTTTTCGGCCTGCTGAACGTTTATACCGGCTCCTTAGCCTGTCGAAGGACTAATATGCGTTCGAAATGACAAAGTCTGACCCGGAATAATTATAAAAGTGAGCACTTACTCACTTTTACCGCATAACATTCATTTTGTCAACAGCAATTCGGAATTTTACCCGTTTTTTATAATCTGCCGCAGGGTTTTCATCATCTCCTGCCTGTAGCTTTCTGAATCGGACTGGTCTATGTAGAAGTGTTTGAAGTGCCTGTACCCTTCCAGGGCTGAAACAATAAGTTCAGCTGTTCTCCTGGGGTTGCTGAGCTTAACTTTACCTGTTGAAACTGCGATTTCCAGTTCCTTCTGTATCAGCTTTATAAAATCGAGGTACATATTCTGTACATGTTTAAAGACTTTTTTGTTTCTGAAACTTATGGAGAATATTGAAAAGTCCCCTGATATATCCGTGTTATTATACCATTCATCACTGCAGAAAATCTCCACCAGGCGGTCGAGTCTCTTCTGCGGGTCATCTGTCTCTATCTTCATATCCATGAAGAGGCGGTTGTAGATTTTACTCATATAATCAACAAGGGCAACTGTCATATTGTCTTTACTGATGAAGTAGTGGATAATGAGGCTGGGGTTTATCTTCATCCGTTTAGCGACTTTTGCTATGGATGCTCCTTCGATCCCCTCTTTAAGGATAACCTGGTAGTAATGTTTAAGTATATCCGGTTTCCGTAGTTCCGCGTTCTGTCTTTTTTTCATTTGTCTCTATGTTTTACTGATAATTTATGATGAGTCATTGCGAGGTACGAAATGATAATTTGGATTAAGATTGCTTTGGTCCGCTATTTGTCATTCCGGTTTACCCCAAGGGTAATACCGGAATCTTTATGACTTAAATTTGTCCCTGAAACAGGATAAATGTTCTTACCTTAAGATTCCGGCATTCCGTTGTCACTACAGCTGGAATGACAATTAAGTAATCATTCCGTGATCTGGTATTATATGATATAAATGTTTAAATAACAACAGTATATTGCAATTCAATTTTAAGATAATTTTAATAACCATTTTTATTACAGGTCAAGAAATAAAAGTTTATAATAAAAAAATCCCGGAGCAGTCCCCCGGGATTCAAATCAACAGATTTCCGCAGGAGGTTTTCACTCCTGCATTGTATATTAATCCTCGAAGAATTCCGGTTTCATTTTAAGTGTAAGGCCGTCAGCATTTTTAAGGCGTATTGAAAGCCCATGAATTTTAGGCAGTTCATATTCAAAGAAATAGCGCATAGTGAATAGCTTCCCTTCGGCAAAATTCAGGTCGCTCCCTGACGGTGAATTCTGGATCATTTTAAGAACAGCTGTTCCCTGTATTAGCCACTGCCATGCAAGGCAGATTATCCCTGAGAATTCCAGGTACAGAGTGGCGTCAGCAAGGAAAAGGTCAATTTCTCCCTTTGCCGCTATCCCCAGCAGGCCGTTTGTTACTGTTTTCCACAAAGTTAGCGCATCGTTTAACTGTGTCGCATAGGGTTTGAGATCGCTGTAGAGAGACGCTTCATCTGTTGTCTTCTTTATCTCGTCGAGATATATCTTTACAGCTGCCCCTTTTTTCATTGTTACTTTACGTCCCAGGAGATCCATCCCCTGAATGCCGGTTGTACCTTCATGTATCGGGTGAATTCTCGCGTCCCTCATATACTGCTCTACAGGAAATTCCGAACTGTACCCGTAACCACCTAAGCACTGGATTGCAAGGCTTGTAGAAACTATTCCCATTTCGGAGGGGTAGGTTTTCACTATGGGTGTCAGTAGTTCAAGCAGAAGCTCATAATGCTCCTTCTCTTCGCCGGAAGATATGCGGCTTAAATCAACAAGCTTCCCTGCGTAGACCATAAGGGAGAGTGAACCTTCAACAATAGCCCTCTGCTGAAGGAGCATTCTCTTTATGTCAGCATGTTCTATGATGGGGATCTGCGGTTTTAAAGGATCTTTCTCAAGGCTGTTTCTACCCTGGGTCCTCTCTTTTGTGTATTCAAGGGCGGAGTAGTATGCTGCGGATGCAATGGCAGCAGCACCAAGACCTACATTTATGCGGGCCTCATTCATCATAAGGAACATGTATGTAAGCCCCATGTTTTCTTTCCCCACCAGGTATCCCCGGCAGTCATCTGATTCACCCATGCTCAGTTGTGCTATAGGTGCACCGCGGTATCCCATTTTATGGTAGCAACCCGCGCAGTTAACATCATTGAATTCAAGGGCCCCTGATTCTGTGAGCCTGTATTTAGGAACAACAAAAAGTGAGAGGCCTTTAACTCCCGCAGGTGCACCCTTGACCCTTGCAAGCATCAGGTGAACGATATTTTCAGCATTGTCGTGATCACCAGCGGAGATAAATGTTTTGGCGCCATCTATAAGATAGTATCCTTTATCTGTTGGCGTTGCCGAGGTTTTCACATCGCTTAAGGAACTCCCTGCTTCAGGCTCTGTGAGAGCCATTGTACCCTGCCATCTCCCTGTAACCATAACTTCAGCATACTTTTTCTGAAGCTCCTCTGTTCCGTAATTGTATATAAGGCTTGCAGCTCCTGAAATGAGCCCGGGGTAGACACTTAAAGAGTAATTTGCCGAAGCAAAAATAAACATGCATGCGTTGAAAAGTGAAAGCGGCATCTGCTGCCCGCCATGTTCAGGGGGGAAAGTCGCGTTTATCCATCCCCCTTCACCTGATGTGAGCATATATTCCTTTACTGCCTTGTTTACCTTTATTGTTGATCCGGTATATTCAGGGGGATTCTTATCCATTTCGGAATATAACGGGTACATGAAATTCACTGCGATGTTTTTTGCAGTGTCAAGCACCATGTCGAAACTTTCTTTATTATAATCGCTGAACCTTTCGTGCTTCAGCAGTGATTCTACATTATGGACATCATAAAGTGTGAATTTAAGATTCTTTTCGCTGAAAAATTTTTCCGCCATGTGGTTCCTCCAGTATACTTCAAATGATTTCTATAATATGTCATTCCGGCTGGAGCGGCAGCGCAATGCCGGAATCTAAAGGATGCCGGAAGTATATGCGGTTTTCCGGAATTGTTTGCAGTCCTTAAGATGCCGGTATTATCGCAGATAAACCGGCATGACATTACGGTACTGCTGCTCTCCAAGTTAATTGAATGAATGTTCAATTAACTGAATTTGTCAATACCTTTTTAAGGATGCAGCGGGTTCTTTTTTAAATTTTTAAGGATTAATTCAGGTTTTCTGAAAAAAAATTGACAAAACAATATTGCGGTTTAATTAAATGAATGTTCAATTAGTTTATTGCGCCTTGACCCTGTTATTTAATACACAAGGCAATATATAAAAACAGCTTTATTGTAATGATAACGATTAAATGCGTTATATATGTCACCCGGGGATGAAATATATACATTCAGCGGGTATAAACAAAACAGGAGGCTTTTATGACACGAAGGATTGAGAAGGTTGCTGTTATCGGTTCAGGTATAATGGGGGGTGGTATTGCGGCCCTGTGTGCAAGTGCCGGTGTTAAGACTCTACTGCTGGACATTGTTCCTTTTGATCTTACAGAGGAGGAAAAGAACAATAAGGCTGCAAGGAACAGGATAGTACAAGGCGGACTTGACGCTCAGATTAAGGCAAGACCCGCTGCATTTATGGACAAAAAACATGACCTTTCTTTAATAGAGACAGGGAACCTTACAGATGATTTTGACAAACTGAAAGATTGCGATCTTATCTTTGAAGTAGTTGTGGAAAATCTTAAAATCAAGCAGGAACTTTTCGGAAGGCTTGAGAAAGTAATGAAGCCCGGTGCAATAATCGCATCAAACACATCGGGTCTTCCAATTGCCCAGATGGCAGAGGGTAGAAGTGACGCTTTCAAAAAGAATTTTCTTATTCTCCACTTCTTCAACCCTGTACGTTACATGAAAATTCTTGAGTGCGTTGCAGGCCCTGATACATCAAAAGAAGTTTGCGACTTCATATCAAAATGGGGTGAGCAGATTCTCGGTAAGGGGGTTGTATGGGGTAAAGATACTCCTAACTTCATAGGGAACAGGATAGGTATGATCTCTATCTGCGAAGCCCTGGTGCTCATAGAAAAAGGTTACGCATCAATACCTGAAGCAGACGCAATATTCTCCAAGCCCATGGGTATACCGGGAACAGGGATATTCGGTCTTACAGACTTTGTAGGGGCTGACACAACAGACCACATTGCAGATAACTCATATGCTCTTCTTGTAAATGATGAGTTCAGGGACAAATATAAACTACCGAAATTCTTCAAAGATATGATGGCAAAGGGGATGTTTGGCAACAAGGCAAAAGGTATCGGCGGTTTTTATCTTTCAGGACGCGGAGCTGACGGAAAGAAATTCAAGAAAGTAATAGATATTAAAACACTTCAGCATGTTGACTATGACACAAAGGCAGCATACCCTGTAGTTGAAGCAACAAAAGATTTTAAAACAATCCCTGAAAAGATAAAATATATTTTCAACAACAGTGAATTCGCCATGAGGCTCCTTTCATGCCAGATGGTCTATTCCGCAAACAGGGTGCCGGAAATATGCGATACACTTGTTGAGATAGATAATGCAATGAAGTGGGGATACGCCTATCAGTACGGCCCCTTCGAAATGTGGGACGCCATAGGTGTTAAGGAATCTCTCGCAGGGATTGAAAAATCGGGCTACAAGGTTCCTGCTGTAATAAAAACCATGCTTGATAAAGGCGCTGCAACTTTCTACAGAATACAAAACGGCAAAAAACAGTACTGGGATTTCGCTTCCGGCTCATACAAAGATATCCCCTACAGTCCTAACATGGTTTTCCTCGCAAATATAAAAGCGGATAAAGCAAAGATAGTTATTGATAACCCGTCATGTTCACTGGTTGACATCGGCGACGGAGTTTTCTGTTTTGAATATCATACAAAGATGAATGCGGGTAATGGAGAGATAGTTAATACTCTTCCCAAGGCAATTGAATTTGTCAGGAAAAACGGCGCAGGTATGATAAATGGAAACGAAGCCACAGGTATGCCTCCGGCATTCAGCGCAGGCGGGGATTTAAAATTCATGTTGGGCATGGCCAGGAAAGGTGATTTCGCAGGGATCAATAATTTCATAGCAGATGTTCATTCAGGTATGAAGATGGTTAAATACGCACCGTTCCCGGTTGTGGCAGCACCATTCGGACTTGCACTTGGCGGCGGATGTGAAGCCTGTTTATGGGCAGACAAAATTGTTGCGCATAATGAACTCTACATGGCTCTTGTTGAAGTCGGAGCTGGGCTCCTTCCGGCAGGCGGGGGATGCGTTCAGATGTGGAGAAGACTCAGCGAGCAGGCTGTAACTCCAACTGACTGGCTTTCAGTATTCCTTCAGGCATTCCAGACAATAGCAATGCCGATGCCAACAGGTTCAGCACAGGAGGCAAGAAAAAAAGGTTTCCTGAGACCCCAGGACAGAATAGTATTCAACAGGGACTACCTCATCGGAGAAGCAAAGAAAGAAGTACTCCGTATGGTTGAAGACGGATATACACCTCCGGCAAACCTTCCGATAAAAGTTTTCGGACAGGATGCAATGGGTGCAATTGACGCCAACATCCCGGATATGCTTGCAGGGTATAAGATTGCTCCTCACATATCCACAATTGTAAGAAGAGTGGCTTATGTAATTTCAGGCGGGTCTGCATATAAAGGTGAAGAGATATCTGAAGATTACATGCTCTCCCTTGAAAGAGAAAATTTTGTTGAACTCTGGAAAACAGAGAATTCACAAAAAATGGCAGAGCACATGGCAACCAAAGGGAAGCCGCTGTTTATATAATGATTGATTGCGCATGAACTTTCCGGCTCCATCGTACTTATCACCCCCGCACCCCCGGAGGGGGCAAAGATTGAGTTTGTTGATGTTCAAAAATTATATTGAATAAAAAAATAATGCCTTGCCCCCTCCGGGGGTGCGGGGGCCGGTGGGGTGAAAAGTGCCGGGAGTCGATTGGGGCCGGGGACTTCGCAATGACATAAATAACATGGAGATAACTCATGGAATACAAAACAATAGAATGCTCAACCCCTGAAAAGGGGATAATGGTCCTTTCGCTTAACAGGCCGGAGGTGTATAACTCCGTGAACCATCTTATGATGGAGGAGCTTGAACACTTCTGGCGTGAAAGGCTTTATGATCTTGAAACGCGTGTTGTAGTGCTGAAAGGTAACGGCGAAAAGGGATTCTGCGCAGGGCTTGACATGAAGGAGACTGCTGAGATGTCGGGCAAATTCAATGTTGAGGAGCTTTACAGGTTCCAGGCAAGGCTTGCGCGCATCAATCTTCACATGAGGAGAGCGCCTCAGCCGATCATTACAGCTGTGCATGGTGCTGCGGCAGGGCAGGGGTTCAGCTTTGTGCTTGCTTCGGATATCCGTGTAATTTCACCTGAGTCGAAATTCTGTGCGGCCTATATAAATATCGGACTGGGTGGGGCTGATATGTCATGCAGTTATTTTCTGCCAAGGATGATAGGGGCAGGGAGAGCGTATGAGTTTATGTACACAGGTAAGTTCATGTCTTCAGCGGAAGCCATGAGTCTCGGGCTTGCGTCGCGTCTTGTTGACAAGGATAAACTTTATGATACGGCAATGGAGTACGCGAAGATACTTATGAGCAAGAACCACATGGCGCTCCGTTTAACAAAAGAGGCAATTAACATGAACCTTGACGCATGCGGCATGGAACAGGCCCTTAACATGGAGGACAGAAACCAGACACTGCTGGCAATGGGCGCAGCGCTTAAGATGAATAGAGTTAAAGAGTAGCCGGTTAAGTAAAAGGAGATCTGCTAAGCGGGCTCCGCGATTTTGAAAATATCCTTAATCATGGGGAACCCGCGGGATTTCTGCATAAGCTCACTGTTTTTAGGGCTTGCAGCAAGAGTGATCTTTTTGAAAACCGAAAGGTTCTTTGTGAAAAGCTGCGCGATGGAGAGCGTTGTATTTTTGTCTATAATACAGCGGTCATCAAAGTTGAAGGTGATGGGATCACCGTAGCCGAAGCGGGCATTTTCATTGATACCCTTCTGTACCACAGATGCAATCTTCTTTGAAACCTCAAGCTCGGTTTTACTGTTCCATGAACCGATAATATAGAATTCTCTCTCTTTAAGTGCTGCATGTTCATCTGTCAGTTCAGTGTAAACTTCGCCGTCGTCGTATACTGACTCAGCATTAATGCGATAAACTATCCTGGCCGGAGTATCATCCCCCTCTACTGAATTATCATCAGAAGATGCTTCCTCTTTCACCGGTTTTGTTTCAGCAGGAGCCGCACTCTGCGGTGTCGCAGATGCTGCTGCGCCTTTGGCTGTCTTCTGGAGAAACTTTACTATTGATTCTGTTATAACGTCAGATGAAAGTCCGGTATCCAGCAGTTCAATGGAAAATATTGCGTCAAAAAGTTCACGCTTCTCTTTAAGCTCATCAATAAAAACATTAATTTCAGGATTCTGTGACGAGAGAAGGTTCATTACAGAGTACGGGTCATTTCCGATGCCGAACTCTTTTTCAAACTCTTTCCCCTTTGTGAGGAGTATAAAGTTCCCCCTGAGGTTTTTAAACTCCGAACCTTTCCGGAGGATAACACATGCAATGAGGAATGTCTTGAATATCTTAAGCATGCCGGGGTCAGGCCCCGCTTCTCTTCCCAGGTCTATCTGACTGTCCATTATTATTGCACGGGGGAACCCCTTTGTTTTTATGAAGCGTAGCAGCTCTGTGCGGATAAAGGCTGTTTTTCCTGATTTGGCAATACCGGCGCTCATAACCGAAGTTGAGGTAAGGGCAGGGTAATCTGTCACGATCTCAAGGTTAAACTTGTTCAAAGCAATTTTAATCGGTGAAGTTATCCGTGTTCTGTCTGTTATCAGAATAACTTTATCAGACATCTCTATTGGCATTTTCCCTTTCCTCAATTCTTTAATATGGAAGAATCAGAAACTGAATATCAATGTAACAATTAATATATTACATTTAAATGATAAAAAAGTCAATAATTTAGTTTTAAACATTAAAAACTATCCTTTCAGCAATTGCATGCTTTATGAATTCATAAACTTCATCACGGCTCAATGATGAATTGCTTTCTATGATTTCTTTGAGGGTATGTTCCGCTGTTAAATACTGAAGCAGTTTACTTAATTTTCTGTTTATAATAAGCGGTTTAACCTCCCCTTCGCTGTTATAAATTACAACTTCTGTTTTTTCAGGCTGGTACTGCTTAATAAATTCTTCTAATGTTAATTCACCCACAGCCATGAGATCATTAAAATTATATTTAAGTGAAAGGAGTATAGTCCCAGGGGAGAGCCTGAAAATTGTGTCGTCATTGAACGGTGTATTGATCCTCCCGGTTTGCGGTTCAGTATAGAGAGATCTGTTCAATGCCCCGTGAATTTTAATAATATCCTCCATAACAGGGTATAGTTCCGCAAGGCTATGCTTGTTGAATTCGGATTTTACAAAGGATATCTGTAATTCTGTTATTCTATCTTTCGAAAGTTCGGCTTTTTTATCAATTGAAGAGATGAATTCAGCAAAATTACTTATAAGATCAACAGGTTCAATCCCCAGTGTTTCATATACCATAAACATCCACCCCACGGCACCCCCCCTGTTGTAGAATATATTACAGGCATTCTGTAATATATCAGCAGCAGACATATCTGCCTCTGAAAATCCGGGGGAAGAGATAAGGGTGTATGGCGCTTCACTGAGGCAATTCAGGCTGAAAGAGCGGGCCCTGTCATACAGCTCTGTTCCGGGGAGTACAGCAAGGGGGAAAATATCAAGGTGATTCGGCTGGAGCAGCAGCGCGTAGTTGAGGCTATGTTTAAACCCGTCAAGGGTGTCTCCGGGAAGGCCGTATATCAGGTCAAGACCGAATATAATCCCTGCGGAGTTAAGTATGGCTATTTTTTCAGCATATTTGTCAGGATCAATTTTTCTGTTTACATTGGCCAGCACTTCAGGGATTGCGCTTTGAAGCCCTATCTGGAGACTGCAGTTTATACCTGCAAGAAGTTCAGCCATTTCACTATCGATAAACTCAGTTCTTGCTTCAATGGTGAAGTGTATCAAAGGAGCTGTCTTCTGTATTATGCGGAGAATCTTTTTCGCCCGTGTAATGTCACGGTTAAATGTGGGGTCCAGTACAAATACCTGACTGACTTTTTTTGATTCAAAAAGTTCAAGTTCTTTCTGAATACGGCCTAAAGAGAATTGTCTTACCCCTGCAACGCCCCGTGATTCAAAGCAGAAGCTGCATTTGAATGGGCATCCCCGTGAGAGCTCCCACAAAACACCGGGGTATAATCCGGGGTCCAGTACCCCGGTTAAAAAGGGTGAACTGAGTGTGTCAGGTTCCATGACCGGGGACTGATCATTTTCAGGGCTGCTCCCCTGACCTTTAATATGTACCCCGCGAATATCATTGTAAGGTTTCTTTTCTATTATCCTTTTTATAACTTCGATGAGCACAAGTTCACCATCCCCTTTTATAACAAAGTCAAAGGGGGCACTGCTGAGAAGATTCTGCGGAAGAGCTGTTGCCTCTGCTCCGCCGGCAAAGAGTATTATACCGGGGAGTCTTTTTCTGATTATACAGCAGATATCCTCTGTGAGCTGCCTGTTCCATAAGTATGTTGAGAAACCGATCATATCCGGTGATAACAGTGAGATATCCTGAGCTATGGATTCAGCTGAACTCCCCATGTAAAAATCCAGAATAGATACACCGGTTTTATCTTTAATCCCGGGATCTGAATCTATCTGTGCTTTAAGTAGACCTGCTGCAAGTGGCATAGCCTGCGGCGAGTTTTTAATATGTATTGATACTATTATAAGTTTAAGTTTTTTCAAAGAGTTGTCCTTTATTTGAAGCTGTTTACTGTCAGAGGATTACAACTTTCCTCTCCTTTATATAACCCTTAAGCATAATATCAATATATTTATCTTTAATCTCTTCAAGAGTACACTCGCTGCCGAGATTAACCAGGTTTTCGTTATACCATTCGTCCGCCATCCTGTTCCATGTTGCCTCCCTGAGATCATCCGGGCACTCCACTGAATCAATACCAAAGAGACTGACCCCGCGCAGAATGAAGGGGAACACATTGGCATAGAAGTCCGCTCCAGCTGCATTACCGCATGTGGTGACAGCACCGCCGTATGCTGTTTCTCTTATTGCTGTAGAGAGAACTGCGCCCCCTACTGTGTCGATTACACCAGCCCACTTTGCTTTAAGCATGGGTCGGTTTTCATTGTCATTAACCGCGTCAGCCGGTATTACTTCTGAAGCTCCCAGTGCCTTCATGGCTTTTTCATCCTCAGGGAAATCCCTCTCGGGGTTTGCGTGAAGCCCTGTAACAGCAGTGACATCATATCCCGCAATTGCAAGAAGGCGCACAGCGTGGCTCCCCACACCTCCGCGTGCACCTGTGACGAGCACCTTTCCGTGAGAAGGCTTAACCCCGCCATATTCAGAGAGACGGTATAGAGAGAGTGCGGCAGTAAATCCCGCTGTGCCGTATATCATGGCCTCTTTAAGTGTGAGCCTCCCCGGTCTTTTAATCGCCCATCCGGAGGGGACTCTTACATATTCAGCAAATCCTCCGGATGTGTTCATCCCGAAATCATGCCCTGTAATTATAACTTCATCACCGGTGGAGAACCCGGGATTACTGCTTTCAGCAACAACACCTGCTGCGTCTATACCGGGTGTGTGAGGATATTTTTTTGTAACGCCCCTGTTCCCTGTTGATGAAAGGGCGTCTTTGTAGTTAAGAGAAGAATATTTGACCTTCACAAGAAGGTCACCCGCAGGGAGATCCGCTGTATCTCTTTCTGTAATCTCCCGTATGAATGAATCGTTTTTCTCACTAATAACAAGCGCTTTAAATTTCATAATCTTATGCTCCCTGTTTTTTTATATCTGTTTTTCAGCTGAATTTTCAGTTGATTATTCACTTCACCAGCCGCAAAAATTTTTATTACAGTATACTCAAAGATTGCTTCAGCGGGTATCAGGTCAAGTATTGTTTGACAAAAAAAACTGTTTATATTGAATATCTGGGGAGCATAAAAAGGAAAGATGACAGCAAAAGATAAATCATTTAACGCGCTCAAAGAGATGGAGCGCGAGGCCCGCCGTGATATAATCATAGCCTCAGCGGAGCGGGTTTTCTCCTCCAAGCCCTTCAGCCAGGTGAGCATAAGGGATATTGCCCGTGAGGCGGGGATATCTCACGCCCTGATATACCGGTATTTCCCTGACCAGCAGGCCCTCTTTGTAGAGGCATTCCTGCGCGGCGCTGAGAAGATAGTGGCTTTTCTCCATAAACTCATTGATGAGAACCCTGAAGGGAACATTGAAAAGGTCACAGAGAAATTTCTGAGGCATATGATAGATAATGACAGGTACTTCAGGATGATGACACACTTTATGTTAGATGGAACGCTGAATCCTGAACAGCTCGACCGCCTTAATACCATGGAAAGAAGGATGCTGGGTGAACTTGAAAGACTCTTCGCAAATCGCGCATCAGATGCCCGCTTACAGGCACACGCTTTCTTCTCTGCCATGAACGGCATACTAATATCTTTCAGAAATTACCCCGGAAGAAACAGAAAAGATGTGACACAGCACATGCTCCGGCTCGGCAGGGTTGTTGCAGAGAGGTTTAAGGGTGAACAACCTCAATTTCCAGCAAAATAATTAAAAAAGTAATGGATTTTCCTGTGTAATTCCCTGATAATAAACTAAACCGGTTTAATTTGAAATATGCAGGTATAACTATGGGTGAAGAAAGGCGTAAACGGGAACGTTTCCCCCTTGCACAGAGTGTTGAACTTAAGACTTCTGACGGAACAGTTATTAGTACAAACGGAGTTGATATAAGTGAAGGGGGCATTCTCTGCCGCTCGGGAGTAGAGATAAAGCCCGGTACATCTGTTACTTTTCAGCTTACAATACCTATCGGAAAACGTGAGGTCACTGTGGGCTGTTCGGGTAATATAGTAAGGTGTGTAGCTGCTGACGGTAAATTTGATATAGGGATTGAACTTACAGACCAGGAGTATATGTAGCTGAAAAGCCTGTTATAACAGGAAGAGGAGAGCAGCCCCTGCCATGGATATAATTATCCCCGCAATCTCCATTTTTCTCACCCTCTCGCCGTAAAGAAAAAAAGAAACCGGAATAAGAAGTACCGGAACCACAGACATAAGAGTTGAAGCTATCCCTATATCTGCATATTTAACAGAGTAGAGCGAAAGTGAAACACCGAGAAAGGGCCCGAAGAAAGCACCCAGGGCGGTAAATGAAAAACCCTTAAGGTTCCTGTAGGATGTTATAACTCTCCCGGCGTTCCGCATAAAAAGAACTGCAATGAGAAATCCTGCAAGCCCTGCAATAATCCTCACCTGCGTTGCAATGAAGGGATCGAAATCTTTAACTCCTATCTTTGAAAGAACCAGACCCCCTGCCTGTCCCGCTGAACCGGCAAATGCACAGAGAATACCAGGGAGCGGCTGGCTGAGTTTTATATCACCGCTGCTGTCCCGGATCAGAACAACAAGGGCAATCCCTGTGAGCACTATTATCATGGCAGCTGCATCTGAAGGTGAGGGCCTCTCCCCGAAAATAAAGAAACCGGCAATTGACGCCATTATCGGAGATGTGCACATAATGAGCATTGAAACCCTTGAGCCTATAAGGACAAAGGCCTGGAATAGAAAGAGGTCCCCGATAAAGAAACCCGCAAAGCCTGAAAGAGAGAGCCAGATTATCCTTTCCAAATCCGCGTGCGGGAGAAAATTGCCGTATAGTATGGCGTTATATGCAGTAAGAAAAATGTAAGCAAGGACAAGCCTGAGAATATTCACAGGGAAAGAGCCTATCCTTTTTGAAGCGTTTTCAAAAGAGACAGCGGATACAGTCCAGCATAAAGCCACAGCAAAAGCGGCCAGTTCACCCTTTAACATACACTTCCCCCTCACAGAATCATCCTGAATATCCGCTTTGGATTTCAAGCGAAAAATTTTTCTGACATCGACGAGGGAGGGCTATGTTTTACAGAGCTTATGTGTATAATGTTTATTATAGCAGTTAGCGTTACAATGATAGCTTCAATTTGTCATTCCGGTTTGCCCGCCGGGCAATACCGGAATCTCATACATGAGATTCATGAACTCCTGCTATGAGATGCCGGTATTTTTTTACAAAAAACCGGCATGACAGAGAACATATAACCGGTTCAAAAAAAATGTCTGACTCAGATAAATTGATTAATTGATGGAGGAAATTTATGAATTACATAAACAGAGAAATTAACGGGGCATATATCAATTCGATTTTAAAAGAGATTGATGATATAAACGAAATACGTGACTTCAGGTGGATCTACAGGAGAGGTGAAACCGTACGCGTAATAAAACGGAAGCCGGGGATTAAACCTTACATTGTGCGTTTCAACAGAATAGAGAAGGGGATGATGGAGCACCCGCTTTTCACAGTGTTTGTTTCTCTTTTTATTATAGCAAAACTTGTAAGTGCCGGACCCCTGGCGCTCCTTGTAATAATTCCGCCGCTGCTTTTTTATCTGTTCCGTTTTGCGGCGAGGGGCAGGTTTATAAACAGTGCCGGGAGTTAATCAACCCATATAACCTCATTCACGCCGCTTACATGCTGCATCTCAAGCATCTTTTTGTATGCCTTGTTTATTGTTGAACCGTGAATTGAGGCTCCGTCGAATTTTACACTACCCAGGTTGGTGAATGTGAAGTCCACCTTTATCATTATTGATTCGGTGAAATTTGTCTCCTGAAACTGCGCTCCGCGAAATGTGGCGCCGCTGCAGTTGCTTTTATTGATTGCAGAGAGCACCATGCGCGCATTGCTTAAATCTGTGCCAGACATCTTTGCGTTTGTCATCTTTGCACCTGAAAGATTGGCTCTTTTAAGCTTCGCATTATTCAGGTTGGCACCTGTAAGGTCAGCATTGGAAAGGTTTGCCCGCTCAAGAATGGCGTTCTCAAGATTCGCGTTTTTCATGTTGGCGTTTGAGAGATCCGAGTCAGAGAGGTTTGCCCTTGAGAGGTTCTTATTCTCGAAATCGGAGTTTCGCAGATCCATCCCCCTGAGATCTGCTCCGCTTAAATCATCTAAAGAGAGGTTAATGGCTTTAGCCAGGACATTGACCTCTGTATCCCTTACCACAAGGCTTTTCTGCTGCACTTTTTCCGTTGTGGAACAGGAGTTCAGAAGTGACACTGTAATAAGCAGAAGTAATGTATATTTCTTCATATAATAATCAGCCGGGAAAAGATTGTTTATAGTTTATTGTTTTTAATCTTTTGTCATTCCGAAGAAGCAGTAGTGACTGAAAAATCTGAGATTTCTCACATGCGTTCGAAATGACAAGGTCTAATGGAATTATTAATTGCTGCAAATACTTCTGTAACAGGGAAGTATATTAATCAATCAAAAAATATAGCAGCATTATGTAACGGGCACCGCTCTCTTTATTCGGCTTCTTCTGAAAGTTCGGCAGCCTGCTTTTTCACTACCCTTGCAGGTGGAATTTCAGAGAACTTGGTTGTGTAGATATAATCAGCAACATCATCATAACCTGTTGATATAAATTTCTCCTGGTGTTCAAGAAGAAGTTTTTTGTTTGCGTATGTAAGGGGGCACCAGTTGCTTTCTATTATAGAGAGGAAAGTCTGAAACGACTGAAACAGTATGCGGAGTTTAAAGGCGTTCTGATAAACCGGCCTGTAGTTTTCGGACTTAAGGCTTTTGCCGTAGCTGTTCTTTTTCAGGTCGTCTTTAATGGCGTTCAGATCAGCCCTTTTGTACCTCAGTATTTTTTCAAAGGATATGACAAATCCAAGGCCCAGTACACCAACAGGCCTGGCCCAGAAAAACGCCCTGCCAAGAAGGCGGTTGACCCTTTTTTTCTGACGGTCATCAAGGGTATTGAAGTCGCATTTACCTATGGAATCCAGTGTTGCTGATACCATGTGAGTGGTCCCGTTTGCATAGGCACAGAAATGGCAGTTCATCCGGTCAAACCAGCTGTAATCCGGAAGGTTTACTCTTCCGTAATCGACATAGTCTTTTCGATTCAGAGGTTCAGTTTTGAAAATAAGCAGCACTTTGTTTAAAATTCTGAGAAAAAGAACCTGGAAAAGGAGGAATATTACTATTGAAGGGTACATTATATATCCCCCCACAGTCCCCCTGATAAAGCCATGTTTTCTGTTGTTTTCCCAGAAAATACCTTTAAGCAGCATAAAATGTCTCCTTTATATTTATAACCGGGGGATGTGAGTCCCTGCGGTTTATTGATTACAAATCAGGCGTTTTTTATGTTAAGTTTAATGCCTCTGCCCTTGCGAGGAACGATAGTGACGCGGCCGCATGGATGCAGAGGAGAGGCCTTCACTGCGTTTGCAATGACAGATATGCTGTTTTTTAAATACAACAATTATTTGATAGAAAGGTTGCAGAATTTATTATAGTGCTGATAGATATTTCGCTTTTCCATGCATAATTTTCCCATTACGCAGCCCTGAATAAGCGCCCCGGCGGTTTTTTTAACGGAAGTTTGCGATGTTCTAACCCGGTAAGTCGATATTTCTTATTTAAAAATATCTCTGATCGAACTGAAACGGAGTTGATATCATGTATATATGGAGTGTGTATACAGCATTCCTGTACCTGTCCTCTATGAGATATATTTAAAACTTCCGGTGAGATATTTTTCATCTTCATTGATATAAACAGGTTATAACCGCTAAGCGGTTTCCCTGCGGCCATGCGGTTGTATTCAGCTTTCTCGGAATCTGTGAGCACCTGCCACAGCTTAACAGCATCTGCAAAGTTTACGCGGTTTTTCTGCTGCGCCTCAGTACGGGGATTTGTTGGTATGGACCAGGAGCGGGCATAATTATTCCCCTTTACGTTATAGAATATAATATTCCCGAGGCGTCCATGAATGGACTGTACAGGTGACCTGAATTTTACCTTTGCCATTTTTTTAAATACCGTTTTATAGGGGAGAGTTATACACCTCCGCTCTTAAGCAGTGTCAAGTAAAATTTTTTAAGTTCAGTTAGTCTGTTTCGTGTTAAATATCCTTTAAACTCCGGTATTTGAAGGTATGTCTATTGAAGAGATTTGCTGTAAAGGGGGTGAGTTTTCTAAAAAACTCCGTGGTAAATGAAAGAATAGAAAACATGTGAATCCGGTAACCTGAACCCAACGGCCCCCGCACCTACCCCAGGAGTACTTTGTCGCTGCGCTCGGGCGCCCGAAGGGGGCAAAGATTAAAAAATCTCCGGTACAAACCGGGCACATGGGTAACACTTGAGAAAGGGCGCAATCAGAGCAGGAGATATAAAAGAGATATAGGTAAAGAGCGACGAACCAGCGACGAACCAGCGACGAAGGTGCGACGTACAAACGGGGATAATTCTTTCATAAAAGCGGATATACCCTCCTGCCCGGTGGCGGTTTTTGTATTTAAATTTCTGAACATATAATGGTGTTTGTAATGTTTACAGGCGCTGCACAGGAGCTGCACAGGCTTTACTATTGAGGAACATAGGAACTACACAGGAGGTAGAGTGATTTTTTTCACTTCGACCGGTGAGTCAGAGGTGTTCAGGTGTTGACATATAAGAGTTTTTGTGTATTGTAATTAACGATGCCCTCACCCGGCCGTGACTGGCGTCCGGCCACCCTCTCCCAGGCTTCGCCCGGGCGAGGGTGGTGTAAATGGGGTTTACGGCTGGCAATTGAGGTGGATGGCGGAGTACATAACAGGCAGAAAGATTATGATGAATTAAGACAATCACTGATTGAAGATAAAGGGATCAGGTTTATAAGAGTACAGAATGAGGAAGTAAACAGAGATGTAAATATTCTGTTGGGGAAGATTAAGGAATATATGTGAGATAAATGCCCGGAAAAAACAAATGCCCTCACCCGCACTACTGGCCGGTTCTCGACATCCATTCTTCACCGGCACTTCCCTCGTCGTGAGGGTCGCGCACCCTCTCCCATTTTGAAGCGTGGAAGGGGAGAGGGTTTCTTTAATACGTAAATTTTTGTAGAACAACCCTCTCCCGGAAAAAAAGTATCGGATGTATGCAGCCAGTAACTCATGGGAGAGGGTGGCCGACAGGCCGGGTGAGGGCGCGAAGTATATAGTATGTAGAAGTTTTTATAAAACGACAAATCTATGGATAACAAAACATCACAATACTATACATCCCACGTAAAGGACGCGGTGGAACTTTACAACTCCGCAACACGCAGCGGTGTGAGCAGATATTTTGGCACTGCTTTCCCTGCGGGCTCATCTGTGCTTGATATAGGATGCGGCTCCGGACGCGATATGTCTGTCTTGAGTGACTCGGGGAATGATGTGTATGGAGTGGACGCCTCCCCTGAAATGTGTGAAGAGGCGGTGAAGCGGTTCCCGCAGTTTAAGGGGCGTGTTGTTACAGGGGAGCTCCCTTCTGATGCCCCTTACTTTAACCGGAAGTTTGACTGTGTTCTTTGTTCGGCTCTCCTTATGCATATAACTGAAGACAGGTTGTTTGACGCGGCATTTACCATAAGGAATAACCTTAAAGAGGATGGAAGACTGCTGCTCTCTTTCCCTGTGGAACGGGCTGATGTTGGTGCAGACAGCCGGGTGCCGGATGGCAGGCTTTTTATTATGCGTACGGCTGATTATTATATACTTCTTTTTGAGCGGCTTGGATTCAGGAAGATTGCTTATTATGAAGAGCCTGACAGCCTGGGGAGAGCAGGGGTGAAGTGGGGGGTGATTCTGTTTCACCTGGAAGCGGCAAATGGAACAAGGTCTATTGATAAGATTGAGGGGATACTTAACAGGGATAAAAAGACAGCGACATATAAACTGGCGTTAATAAGGGCGCTTACTGATATTGCGTCAACTGAATATAACAGTGTTAAATGGTATATTGATGGAACTGTTGGTGTGCCGGTGAGGAGTATAGCAGAGAAGTGGATGGTTTATTACTGGCCGCTTTTTGAATCAGGCAGGTTTATACCTCAGATAAACGGTGAAAAAGAAACCTGCGCCATGCCTGTAAAATTCAGAAAGAGTTTAACAGGAATCATTGAACAGTACAGGCCGCAGGGTGGACTAAGTTCTTTTTATAACAGTTATCTGAATGTAAAGACAGGCAGAGATTTCGCTGGTGAAGTTGAAAGCCTGCTTCGGGAAATAGAGGAAACAATAAAGAAAGGCCCGGTGCAGTATGCCGGTGGAGAAGAAAAGATTTTCGGGTATAATACAAAAGATAAAACAGTTATAATCCCTGCTGATATATGGAGAGAGATGTGCCTCATGTGGCACTGGATAGGGGATGCGCTTATACTCAGGTGGGGGGAGCTGACATCACGGATATCAAAGGGTGAGATAAAGGCATCGGAGATTATTGACCTTCTTATAGAACGGGCAGACCCGGAGAGAGACACAACTGTATGCAGGGATCTCTTTTCAGGGGTGAAGACCCTTGAATGTGTTTGGACTGGTGTATCTATAGAAAAGATGTTCGATATTGATCATGTTATTCCTTATTCGTTGAGGCATAACAATGATTTGTGGAACCTGCTGCCAGCAGACCCGAAGGTGAATAACAGCAAAAGGGATATGCTGCCAACACGGGGGCTTCTTAATAAGCGGAGAGATATAATTAAGGATTACTGGAATATAATTGCGAAGAGCTACCCTGCAAGGTTTGATTACGAGGTGAAGAGGTTTACAGGTGGTTCGGCTCTTCTCGATGAGCGTAACAATGGGTGGCATGAAGTACTTTTCTCTGCTGTTGTGGAGGCTGTGGAGTTTACGGCGATACAGAGAGGGTGCGGGAGATGGGAAGGGTGAAGGGTATATGGTTTAAATAATATATACATGTTTTAATGTTTGACTTTCAGTTATATTTTTGATCGTATCGGATATGCTCAATATAGTGTTTTGTGATAACAAGACATAAAAAGGTAACTAAATGATAATTGCGGGAATTTCTATTGAATCAAAATCATTAAGATTAGCCATAATTGATTCTTCTACTATGAAATTAATTAAAAGTACTCCAAAGATTGAATTGGAGAACGATGACAATCAAGAAAGTGTAAAAGCGTTTAACCAGACATTCTGCGCCATTACTAGAGATTATAATATCGATAGGATTTATATAAAAAAAAGAGCGCAAAAAGGTGATCATGCATCGGGGCCAATAAGCTTTAAAATTGAAGGTATTATTCAAATGGTTGACATACCTGTTCAGTTAATTTCGGCAATTACAATAGCAGCATTTATCAAAAGAAATGAAGTTGAAATACCTTCAACTCTGTATAAATATCAACACGATGCATATAAAGTTGCATATGTGAGCATAGAGAAATATATAAATGCTTGAGAAATTAAAATTACAAAATGCACCTCAATCAGTAATAAGTTCACTTAAATCATTGAGTGAGAAATATTCCATTACTCAATATTTGGAAAAAGGTAGTAATGGTTTTTTATTTTTCGGTGAGAATAGTATTTTAAATAGAAAGATAGCAATTAAATACTATTATTGGGGTGGGGATAAACAGTACCATACCGAACCGGAATTTTTAGCTAAATTTTCAAATGGAAATATTTTAAAAATTCATCATGCAGAAGCAGTATGTGATGAGTGGTCATATTTTATTTCTGACTATTGCAAACATGGAGATTTGGATGATTATTGTATTTCTAAATCTAAACTTTCTGTGAAGACATCTTTGAGATTTATAAATGATATTTTAAATGGATTATCATATCTTCATAGTAAATTATTAGTACACAGAGATCTTAAACCGCAAAATATTCTAATAAACGATAAAAAACAACCCGTGATCGGTGATTTTGGTTCTGTAAAAAGATTTAATAAAAAGTTCGTGAGTGATTGCAGTGGACATTCAATTATTTATAGACCGCCAGAGTCATTCAATTTAAAACTTCACACAATGCAATCTGATATATATCAAGTAGGAATTGTTTTGTATCAATTAATAGGTGGTAAACTTTCTTATAATCAAGATGATTATTTAAACGGAACGCAAAAAAAAGAATATGAAGAGCTTACTGATGAATGTGATAAATCCCTTTATGTTGATGGTGTATTATCTAAATTAATAACTAAAGGCAAACTGCTTGATTTTGACTCGATACCATGCTGGGTATCACCTAAAATTGTTTCTATAATCAAGAAGGCAACTAATATTAATCCGAGTAAACGATATATTAATTGTTCTAGTATGATGAATGATATCAATAAAATAAAAGATAAGATCAATGATTGGTCTGTTGAAGGCGAAGCTTTGATGCTAAAAAAAGATAAATCATATAGAATTACTAAAGATAAAACGGGTTTTTATTTTGTCGAAAAGAAAAAACATTCAGACTGGCGAATTGATAACAGTTTTGGTAAATCAAAGAATATTGCAGATATCGTAAAACAGTTTAAATAATTATATTTTTATGAAATAAATACAGAACTCAACAACGAATCCAATAAATGGACAAGAAGCAACTCGAAGACTACCTATGGGGAGCCGCGAACATTCTGCACGGAATGAGCGACGCCGCAGACTTTAAATAATATATTTTTCGACTTTTTCGGGGGAAGATCATAGAGTTAAAATCAAATCAAGTACAAGGTAATATACGATGAATTCAATAAAATATAGCATTTATGATTTAGTAGGTTATTTTATTCCAGGTACATTGGTCCTATGGTGTTGGATAGAATTAGCTAACATGATAAATTTTGATTATAGTACTTTTTTAATCAATGATGTTCACATCGTTGTGAAGATCGGTTTCTTGGTAGTGACGAGTTATACTGTCGGTCATCTATTACATTCAATCGCTAATTCCACAATAGATAAACTTGCTTCCGGTGCATACCCGCCAAGGGATTATTTCCCGAATATATTTAAAAATGATTTTAATTCTGTAATGGTCCCGTTACTTAAGGATTGTATAAATAAAAAGTTTAATATCCCTGTTCAAGAGAATTATAGTGATGAGAATTTTATCAAGGATTCATATTGGTTGTGTTATTCATATGTTACAAATTCAAAACAGGAATCGCTTACACAGACATTCTTAAATATTTCAGGATTCTATAGAGGATTAGCAACTGGCTTTTATATTATTGCAGTATCTTATACCTTTGCTTTTATATATTCATGTCAAATGATAACGTTAGTGGTTGCTTTATGCGCGGTAGTTATAGCTCAATTGTTCTACTTGCGAAATAAACGATTTAAGTATTATTTAGCGAAGACGGTTTATTCAGATTTTTTATCTATCTGTAATATAAATAAGGATGATTTAAAATAATGAAAGCTGTATTCTGGGATGTGGATCATGGTAGTGCGGCATATTTTAAAATTAAGGATAAAAATATCATAATAGATCTCGGTGCTGGTTCATACGTAGATTCGAATTTCAGTCCATTAAAGCATTTAAGATCTAAATATGGGATAAATAATATCCATCATTTAATTATTACTCATCCACATAGAGATCATCTTGATGATATTGAAAATCTTAGAACTTTTCGAGTACAATCTTTTGTCAGGCCAGCTCATTTAACAGACAGTGATATTATAAATGGAAATAGAAAAGAAGATATCTATGTTTTAAATAAATATTTAGAGTACAATAAAAGATACATTAATAAGTTTAGTGATGGTGTAAAATCATTAGAAATTTCGATAGATAATGCTTTAATACAGATTTTCTCCCCTAGTTCTTCACCCGCAAGTAATTTAAATAACCATAGCCTTGTAACTGTTATAACATATCTTGGTAAAAAAGTATTAATACCAGGTGATAATGAAAATAGCTCATGGATTGAACTTCTAAAAAATCCATATTTTATAAAGTCAATAACTGGAACAAATATATTTGTTGCACCACATCATGGCAGAGAGTCCGGGATTTGTGAAGCGCTTTTTGATTTTATTCATCCTAATTTAACTATTCTGTCTGATGACAGTTTTGTTAATACTACGGCAAGTTCATTTTATTCAAGTATATCCAAAGGATGGCCAGTAAGATATAGAAATACCGGTGGTGAATATGAAAAAAGATATTGTGTTACAACAAGGTCTGACGGTGCTATAAAATTACAAATCGGAATGACGACATCAAATCAAGTTATAATGGATGTTGTAGCTGGATAACTAAAAGATATGACCACAGATGATACCTCCATCCGTCTTGCCGCTTTTAAATGGCTCGAAGAGCAAACAGCTTTTCACGGCGATGTATTGCCTCGAAAACTCCTTGAAGATGGATTTAATTATAATGGCCAGCAGGTAATACTCCAGGGCGCACAAGGTATATGGAAACCGAGAGTATTGGAATTGCCATTAACGATAACAACAATGCTTAATGGTCCTTACAGTGATAGTTTTTCTAAAAATGGCTTACTGTTGTATAAATACCGAGGAACAGATATCTATCACCGCGATAATGTTGGCTTGCGTAAATTAATGCAACATCAGATACCGTTGGTTTATTTTCATAACGTCGCTAAAGGGAGATATCTTGCTGTATGGCCGGTTTATATCTCAGGGGATGACCCTCAATCTCTAACATTTACGGTATCTGCGGATGATATAAACTATCTGAAGCAGGTTAATGAATTCAATTATTCAAGTGTTGCAGATCCAGTATTTGATATATCCAGAAGAAGCTATATCACATCACAGGTAAAAGTAAGGCTTCATCAAAGCTCATTCAGGGAAAGAGTTTTGGAAGCTTACGATTGCAGATGTACGCTGTGTAGATTGCAACATCGTGAATTATTAGACGCAGCACATATAATCCCCGATTCTGATCCTGATGGGGAGCCAGTTGTAACTAACGGTCTATCTCTTTGCAAAATTCATCATGCTGCTTTTGATAATAATATAATCGGCATTCGACCTGATTATTCTATCGAGGTAAGAAGGGATATTCTCGAAGAGAATGACGGTCCGATGCTTCAGCATGGAATAAAAGAGATGCATGATAAAAAGATAATACTTCCAAGGCACCGGAATTGTTATCCAGATATTAAGTCACTTGAAAAGAGATATGATATTTTTAGAAGAACGGGGTGAAATTAAGAGATTATTTATTTATCACCCCACAAACACCTCCCCCCGATGATACTCCAAAAACCCCTTATCCGGCAGAAACTTCTCCGGCAAAGTTATCTCTTTAAGATGATATTTACTGAAATACTCCTCAGTATACCGGCTATCATTATTAAGAATAGTATCAGAGACAACAACCCTGTAATCATCATCAATAGTAATAAGCCCACGGTCAAAAGCCCTGTCATGAAGGGCATTAAGACAAATCCCATTCCTTGGATTAAGCCTGTTAGTAGTATCAACACGCCAGGGGATAATATGGCTGGCGTTAAGCAGTTCAACATTTGCAATACCTGTAATGGCACATTGGTTATTGTAAGCAGATAATACAGCAGTTCTAAAGAAAGCCTGGTTGACTCTCACCTTAGAGAGACGAAGAGCCTCTTTCCCCTCAGCCTGTTCAAAAAAATCATCAATATCATCATGTTCAGGAACCTGCTTGCCAAGAAGTTTGGCATAAAGGGCTTCGCTTTCTATGGCAAGTTTGTCCCAGTTATTATTGAACTCATCCCATATAACTTCATCAGCTTTACTGCCGTGAGAGGCGCCTTTGATACCTCTTTGTTGAAGGGAAGGGTCAAGTCTTGCGAAGTTTGAAAGCTTTAAGGCAACAGCGGATGGTGTGCGTCCAATCATTCCGGCAAGTTCAATGATCTGCGGATTGCGGTGATGCAACCTGCCGAAAGGTAGCCTGCAGTAAAGGTTAAACGCAAGTATCAGTTGATCCTTTGTCCAGTTATCTCTTGCCATGATTGCAGATTAAAGGTTACGGGGAGCGGTTTGTCAAATTGAAATCACGCGCCGGATTAGATAGCAGGTTTTATTTTGATATGTTATAAGTATGATATAATAGTACCATACGTTTAAAAAAATGTACATTTTTATCGTTTCAATATAAAAAAGTTGATAAATAAGAGCTTTTATGATAGAATCAGCCTGAGAATTAATTTCAGGTGGGGGTATTTTTATGAAAAAGATTATATTATTGATGCTCACATTATCGTTCCTGACTTGCAACCATGATAGTTATGTTGTAATGGATTATTCCAAAACGGATGTCAAAACTCCTCCGGTAAGCATTGATTTAGACAGGTATAAAACAGTTCAGAAACGAAATAATCAGAATAATAATATTGCTTTTGCTGTTACTATCTCGGGAGGGGGCTACAGGGCGGCAAATTTTGGACTGGGTTGTTTAAAAGGATTGGAATCGATAACACCAGCAAAAAAAAGTGCAAGTGTCAATGGTCTGATGGAGATTGATTATCTTTCAACAGTATCAGGCGGAGGTTTTGCTGCCGCTGCTTATCTTTCAACATTAAAACTGCATTCAGGCAAAGAAAAGTCTATATATAGTTTATCTAAGTATAGTGATAATATGATGAAGGCATTACGTACAAACCTGGAGTTATCATTATTGGTATTTGAGCCTGAATGCTGGTCATCACCACTTGACAGAGGTGATGTATTAGAGAAAAGAATTGATAATAAACTCTTCAGGTTTTTAAACGAGAAAGAGCTTATCCTTGGTGATGTTTTTATCGCCAGGAATAGTACAGAGAATCCCGTATTGCCAATGTGGGTGGCAAACGGAACTCTTGAGAAGAACTGTTCACTCGTGCCGCTTACTCCGGATATTTTTGAATACTATAATGTTGTCGGTTATACTCATAGAAAACATAAAGTTCCAGTGGAAGACTTCTCAGATGAACTTTCATTTAATGAAATCAAACAGAAAGCTGAGTTTAAAGATTTTTATAATAATATCCCTTATGCCCTGATGTTGAAAACAAGTGCGAGCTTTCCAGGTTTAATTGCCGAAACAACATTCAGATGCGCACGTTATAACCGTGACATTAACTACAATAAATATAGATATATCCATATCCTTGATGGCGGAGTTTGTGATAATCTTGGATACAGGACTGCGCTGGAATTGCTAAACAAGGATAGAAGTCCGCAGAAAGTTCTTATAATAATAGATGTTTTCAACGACAACATTCAACCCTATGATAGAAAAGAGGGGCCGCCTATTACTGTTGCTGCTGAAAGGTATCTTCAATCTACTGTGATCTCAAAACATTTATTTTCAATAGAGGATATCAAGTACAGGTGCAGCAAAAGCGGCATCAAGTACATATTTATTAACCTGAGAGATGATTCAGATCTGAGCGATGACATGAGACAGTTCGGGACAAGACTTAAAATCAACGAGAAAGAGCAGAAGGCTTTATACATGTCTGGTGAAAGGATGATTAAAAAGAATGAAGTTCAGATAAAGTCAGCTCTTGGATGGTGATTTGGGCGGGGTCGCAGTGAAGTAAAAAAGAAATATCGGTAAAATTAAATCTGATCATTATTTTGAAACGGGGGCTTCCGGATGAAAAAAAGAATAACGGGTCTTATATTAGTTTTTGTTTTTTTGTCTATTAGCTTTTCGTCATCTCAGGCTGATCAGAATGCTGATGTTCAGGCTCTTGCAAAGTTTTTAATGAATAGAGCTAACGAGAATTATCTTTATGCTTATAAAAAATCCATTAGGAATAACAGTTTTATTAAACATTATTTTATAAATACTGATAGGATGCTTAACCGGATCAGTTTTGATGCTTTAATAACGAGTCAAGAATTGTTAAAAAAATGCATTAAAGATGATCTTCAGAATATGCTGTTTGCACTCATCAAGGATGTTTTTACTGATGATGGCTATTACAGGTTTGTTTTTCCGGATGCGCCAAATAATAAAAAAACAATCAGTGAGTTTATAGCATGTTATACAACATGTGATAAAACTGGCGATAGTAATACTGTAGGTGTGGAAAGTGAGAAGAAAATAAAATATTTGAATTCCACAAGAATATATCAATCTGCATTATTTTATGAACAGTTCAGATCTTCGGGTAATTCAGATGAATCATCAATTATCCTGTTTAATAATGATTTATGTTCAGTTCTGAAGGATATCAATAGTATCATTCAGAAATTAGCCGGGATTCAAGACATCAAAGACATTAATGTAAAGAGAAGTAATATTGAACCATGTATTGAAAAAATGGAAGCATTGATTGCAAAATACTCATCAAAACAGGATCTCCAGGATGATGAACAATTTATATATAATATTAAGGTGATTAAAAAGATTAACTACCTTTTTTCTGCAATTGTGAATATTGGAAAAAACGTTGAAGTAATAAAGAATGATATCCGGATGGATAACATCAGTATAATTAATTATCTGTTATCGTTCTTTGATGAGTTTGAAATTAAAAGTAATTCTAAAATAACCTGTAAATATAATTATCTGGCGAAGTTTAAAAAATTTGCTCTCTTCATGACACTTCTTTCTGAAACAAACACTGCGGATGAAAAATTAGCATTAATCAATGCATATATATTACCTCCTGTCAGTTTTGAAGGTAAGAGGAATGGAAGTTTTAATTTCAGTATCAGTTCATACCTTGGTGGTACATTATATTATTCCAATCCAATGGATTATTCTGATAGTTTTGAAAAAGATGATTATCAGAAATATCGAATAGGTTTTTTTGCTCCAGTGGGATTCGAATACAGTATGGCTTTTGATAGTGAAATCATAAAATCATGTGGTTTTTCGTCATTTGGATGCCTATTAAGTATAGTTGATGTTGGAGAAGTCGTTAATTCTCAATTATACAATAGGAATAAGACATTCAACTATCAGGATGTAATTTATCCCGGTTTATTTTGTGCAATTGGTTTCAATGAATTACCAATTTCGCTTGGAATTGGAGCCAGATATCATAGTGCTGAGTTTGATGATGAAAGGATAAGAGAGGGGCAAGCTTTATTCTTTATAGCATTTGATATGCCGTTATTTGCTATATATTGAAGATCGATTATGTTAAATATATGTTGCAAGTGGTAAGATGAGATAAAATCCAATCCCTATTTCCTCTGAAGCTCCCTATCGAGATCATCAAGATCCCGGTCACCTTTCTCCTTGGCGGACTGGCGGGACATTATATCTGATACCTTCTTCAATATCTCCCTGTCTTTAACAGACGCAAGGTGTGTTATAATCTCCCTCTGTTCTTTCGTGAGGTTTTTAAACCACCTGGTTCTGGTTATATCACTGATATCAGATATTGCGGTATAGCTTACTTTACCTTCTTTAACATCAGAGGGAGGGCTAAACATCTCACCTTCACCTGTGAGGAGCCAGGAGGGATTTATGTTAAATTTTAACTGCAAAAGTATAAGTAAAGAGCCTGATATATTTTTTACTCTCCCATTTGCTATATCAGATACAGCAGCAGGTGTAATACCTAACTCTCCTGCCAGTTCTTTATTTTTTAATCCTATGGCAGCAATTATTTCTTTAAAACGATAGTTCATTTATTTAATAATTATTTACGATAATCGTATTAATTTATTGACAAATACGATTATCGTAAATACCCTGATGTTTAGATTTTGACTCTTTATTTATTAAAAAGCCTTTATAATTGCAACATTAATAATTTACGGAGGGTATCATGGAAATCTTTGCTTTCAGAACTGATGGTGTGGAATATAAGCTTTACGATATTTTATCCGCGTTTAATGCCCTTTCTTTTGCAGTTAACGGCCTCAGGTACATGGACCGCATTAAGGAGGATGAACTTTCAGGCTTTGAATATATCCTTAAAGACGCAATAAAAAAAGCTGAATTACTTGTACAGGGAATGAAACCGATTCTTGTTAATAATGATGAGAGGATTGTTCTTCTGCTGGGGACACAGGTGAAAGAGTAGGGGGTGCGTTCAATCATCCCGGCAGCTTCAAGGATTCAGGACAGAATAAGTTCCCTGTACCCTGTAGCGTACAGGACGTACGCGACCGGCGAGAGCGACACGGAAGTCGCTTCGAGCCTGCAAGAATATATGGTCAAGCAAGACCACAATAAATATAAGCTGTCAAAAATATTATAACATTAAAAATTCCGGATACCAGAATAAGCCGCTCCGGCGCCTGAGGAGTAAGGCCCTCTGCCGTCTGAAGAGCCGCCGGGTTCGCGAAGGGGGGCTCGGCAGCCCCCCTTGCAATATAAAGTAAAGGAAAGATAAAAATTTAATAAACGGGAAAAAATCCCGGATAATACCCACCTCCAACAAAAAAAATTTAAATCCTTTATCTTGAAAACGTATATCTATCAGGTATCCGTAAAGATACTTGACTAAGAAAATAAAGGAGATTAAACTAATGAATAGTTTCGCGGAGGCAGGTATGAACGTAATAAAGATAAATAAGCGGATAGAATCCAATGACATACATATTGAGGGGCTTGAAAAATATATAGGGAAAGATGCGGAGATTATTGTGCTGATAGAAGAACCTGAAAATGATGACCACGCATTAAATAAAAAAAAGGCTGAAGAATTCATATCTTCATATTCCGGTAAAATAAAAAAATGGGATAGGGAAGAGCTTCATGAAAGATAGGATATTTTTAGATACAAATGTTCTTGTATATGCTCTTGATAATGAAAACGTTGCTAAACAGGAAAAAGCGAAATCCATTCTGAATGAGTTTTACAATAATAACAATTATTTCCTGAGTACCCAGGTTGTGCAGGAGTTCTGCAACGTTGTTTTAAAAAAGATAGAACCTGGTGTCCCGGAAGGAAAACTTTCTGAGTTTATCTCTACATTCCCGTTGGAAAGGGTTCGGATGGTAGATATCAATACAATAACAACAGCGCTATCTGTAAAAGCAAAATACATGTATTCATTCTGGGATAGTCTTATTATTGCTGCAGCAATTCATGCAGACTGTGTAGTTCTTTATACTGAAGATTTAAAACATCAACAGATGGTTGATAGCTTAAAAATAATAAATCCTTTTATGTAGCAATTCGCGAAGGCGGGCGACCTTCGGAAGTCCCCTTGCGGGAAATCTATTTCTATTAAAAAAAATGGATTCCGGCATTACGCTTTCGCTTCAGCCGGAATGACAATGCACTAATCATTTCGTAAAATGCTATAATGAATAGTTTCGCGGAGGCAGGTATGAACGTAATAAAGATAAATAAGCGGATAGAATCCAATGACATACATATCGACGGACTTGAGAAATATATAGGGAAAGATGCGGAGATTATTGTTTTGATAGACAGCAAGCAGGTTTCATCCTGGCCGGACAATTTTTTTGATGAAACTTATGGCTCAATACCTGATTTTCCTGAACGTGGCCCGCAGGGTGATTTTGAAAAGAGAGAATCATTTTGAAGTATCTGCATGACTGAAGAAGGTCAGATTTCATGTGTGTTAGTGTAAGTTAAGAGTTAAGTATTTTTATGAGGTTATAATGGGGACTTTTAAAATTTTTTCTTCATCATCTTTTATGATACCTTCTGCTTCTGTTCCAGCTCTATCATCTCGGATACGAGGTGGGAAGATATATAAGTCTTGAGAGAATAATCGAAGAAACTAAAGATCGTTATTATGAAACTCTTGAAATAAGTTCGGATGGCTGGCATAAAGATAAACACGATCCCTGGCCATATATAAATTACATACTTTACACAATTAAAACAGCATGTAATGAATTTGAAGCGAGAGTTTCCAGTATATCTTCTCCACGCGGTTCAAAAAGTATTATGGTTGATGACGCGATTAAGTCGTTAACAGGTGAATTTTCCATAAGTGAAATTTTAGATAAATGCCCGGGCGTGAGTATCGATATGGTACGGAAAATATTTAAAGAAAAGCAGAAGACCGGTGAACTTGTCTGCAAAGGCAAAGGTCGTGATGCGAAATGGTGTAAAAAATATTAATAAGGTAATACCTATTTAATCAGGTACTAAATCAGGTAATAACCCGCTGCATTTTATCTGATAACAGCTTATTATCCGGACATTAAAATATGGGATGAAACATTCAAGATTAGGAGAAAAAGATGAACTGTGTAATTTGTAAACATTCAGAAACATCAGAAGGTTTTGCCACAGTAGTACTGACAAGAGGTGGCTCAACCATTATTATAAAAGATGTACCGGCAGAGGTTTGTGCCAATTGTGGTGAATACTATCTCTCTTTTGAAATGACAAGAGAAGTATTCAGAATTGCAAACGAAGCAGTTAAAAAAGGTGCTGAAATAGAAATTATAAAATATGCAGCCTGATATACTTCTGCAATGTTTATATAATCTGCAGATTACGGTGATGTAATCTTCCAAAAGGCAACTTACAGTAAAGGTTAAATGCAAGTATCAGTTGTTCTCTTGTCCAGTTATCTCCTGCCATAATTGAAGAATAAAGAGTTTGGTGGACGGCAGCCCCCCTTGGAACAGAAAGTAAAGAAATAATAAAATTACTTTCAGCGAGAAAAATCCCGGAAAGCATCCTCATCAATAAATACGATGCCTGGTATATTGTATATTATTTTTAATTTAATGTATTAATTATTTTAATTCTTGACATGTCTGCACATGCTTTGAAAATATCATCGTTTTTAAATAAACCATTCATTAGAAAATCTGTTCCGGAAAATATGATGATTAAAGCGTCTGATATTATAAAATCATACGGAGAAACCTCTGTGCTTAGCGGACTCTCTCTTGATATAGAACGCGGCGGCATATATGGAATCGCCGGGAGAAGCGGAGCAGGGAAGTCAACCCTGCTCAGATGTTTAAACGGCCTTGAAGGCTATGACTCAGGTTCCCTCATCGTTGATGGTGTGGATGTTAAAAACCTCTCATCAAAAGAACTGAGGTCTTTTAGAAAAAATATCGGCATGATATTTCAGCATTTTTCCCTTCTCGAAAGACTAACTGTATATGAAAATATAGCTCTCCCACTTCGATGCTGGAAATATAAACAGAGTTATATAGATAAAAGAGTTCGTGAGCTAACTGAAGTAATAGGAATTCCTGATAAAATAAATCATAAACCACGGGAACTTTCAGGCGGTCAGAAGCAGCGGGTGGCAATTGGGAGGGCCCTTGCAATGGAGCCCGATATCCTGCTTTGTGATGAAGCAACCTCAGCACTTGACCCGAGAACAGCGAAAACAATTATATCACTCCTGAAAGAGATTAATAGTCAGCTTGGCATTACCATAGTCTTTGTGTCTCACCAGATGCAGGTAATAAAAGAGTTATGTAATGATATGGCTATTATAGAACATGGGAGAGTTGCAGTTGCGGGTAGTGTTGATGAAGTTTTTAGTAATCAGCATGCTGCACTCACTAACTTAACCGGTGAAGATTCATTTGTAACAGATGATATGACAACAATAAAAGTTAAGCTGAATGGGTATGATAACGGAGCAATTATCCCCGGGCTGGCTGCTGAACTTGGCATTGATCTGATTATCAGGGGCAATAAAGACCTCACTTCTGATAATCTGAATGAATATATTATCAGCTATTCTGAAAAGAATAAAGAAGAGGTGATCGGTTATCTTCTGGCACATGATGTTGTAATTGAGAAATATGATAATGATTATGGTAAAAAAGGATCAATACAGAGTGATGCGGTGTATGATCCCGATATAATTATGACTCAGCCGGGAACTGTTTAAAAAGGTGACGATTAATGCTTGGTGATGGTTATTCCTCATACTGGTGGCGTTTCTTCGAAAATATAATATTGCCATCAATATGGGCAACTTTAAGGATGCTCTCCGCTTCTATGATTTTATCATTTATATTAGGATTCATCCTTGCATATTTTCTTATATTATACGGGCCCCAGGGATTAAAGCCGGATAAAAGGAGATACAAAATTCTCGATTTCATTGTGAACAGTGTAAGATCTTTCCCTATAATTATCCTCATTGTTGCAATATCTCCTTTAACAAGAATTATTGTAGGAACATCAATCGGTGAAAAGGCTGCAATATTTCCTTTAACACTTGCTGCTGCTCCTTTCATGGCGAGGATAATTGAGAACAGCTTAAAGTCAGTTGATAGACAGCTGATTGAAGCAGCCCGGTCTTTCGGTGCGTCAGATTATCAGATAATCATGAAGGTCATGGTTAAGGAATCTGTTCCGATGATCGTGGCAGGCACTACTCTTTCAACTATTACGTTTCTCTCCGCGACAACAATGGCCGGAGCTGTTGGTGGTGGAGGAATAGGAGCAGTTGCATTAAATTATGGATACCAGAGTTTTAATAATACAGTTCTTTATACCTCGGTACTAATTCTGTTTATTATGGTTCTTGTTATACAGTGGGCCGGTGACTGGCTGTATAAGAGGATGCAGTAATATAAAATTTTAAATGGAGATTTTTTATGTTAAGCAAGTTTAAACAAAAGATTTTGATTATCTTTCTGCTGGCAGTTGTGATTTCTTTATCAGCATGCAGCAAGTCGACAGATCCTGACAGGAAAGAGATAAAATTAGGGTGCCTTGCATATTCCGAACCGATGCTTCAATGGATTAAAGAAGGTCTTGAACCGCTTGGTTATAAAGTTGAGATTGTTATGTTTGATGCAAATCAGCTTCCGGCAACAGCTCTTAAAGATGGAAGTATTGACGGTGTAATAGCTAACCATAAACCCTGGATTGACACTTTTAATGCCCAGAATAAAAGTAATCTTAAGATGGTTCAGCCATATCATTTTTATTCATTTTTTGCTATGTATTCTGCAAAATATAAAAATGTTTCAGAGCTGCCGGAAAATGCAAAGATTACTGTTATGAGTGATCCGACCAACCTTGAACGTTGTTTATTAATACTGAGGGATGCGGGCATTATAACTCTCGGGCCTAAAAACGGACCATTTTATACCGTAATAGATATTAAAGATAACCCGAAAAAAGTTAAGCTCATTGAAGCTGAGATTACCCAGGTGGCACGCAGTCTTCAGGATGTTGATGCTGTAATTTCTTCAGCATATTTTATTGCATCCGCAGCTAATGTCGATCCTAAAGTCTTTCTCTTTGAAGACCGCCAGAATAAAGATTTTCCATTAGGGTTGATTGTCAGAGCCGAAGATGTTGAATCACCGTGGGCTAAAGAAGCAGTTAAAGTGCTCAGGTCGGATAAAAACAAAGCAAGGTTTGCTGAACAGTATAAGAATAAATATACTCTTTATTAAAATTCCTTCAATTACAGCATAAGAATATTTCGTAGATTCTTATGCTGTATAAAACGTTTTCAATTTATAAAGTGTCCGGTAAAATAAATGAATAATAACGATAAAGGCCTATATGTTAAACTACTAAATTGCGCATTAAAACTTGAAAGAAAAGTTGTTGGTGCAAAATTTATTTTTACAGAAGATGAATACAGAGCTGCTGATGCGCAACCTATAACCGGCAAGATCCCGTATTGTGTCATGGTTAAATCGGCAATGGCCGGAAAGGGTACAAAAGCATCTGTTGAAAATTTCGGCTGTAATGGTGCCGCTAAAGCACTTGGGGTTGTTGAGCCTGGAGAGATTTCAACGTCAGGGAGATTCTATGAAAGCCTTGGGTTGTACCAGGATCTTACTGTTTCCAAGAATGTTCAGAAGAATACAACATTCTGCGGGCATAGGGCTTATGGTGTTATGGTTAAGCCTCTTGAAAAGTTTATCGATAAACCGGATGTGATTTTAGTTGTCACAAATCCATATAACTGCATGAGAATAGTTCAGGGCTATACTCATATTTACGGTTATAATGTTTCTTATAAAATATCAGGCAACCAGGCAGTATGTTCTGAGTGTACTGCTTTTCCTTTTGAAAACAATGATATAAACGTATCGATGATGTGTGCAGGTACAAGGTATAAAGCCGCATGGAATGATGATGAACTTATTATCGGATTTCCGTATAACATGTTTTTTTCAATAGTTGATGGTGTAATCGCTACACTCGATCTTACTGAGCCTGATAAAAAGAAATCAGAAATTGAAAAACGGTTCAATGATGCCGGTATAACCTGCCCGGAAATACATTATGGCAGGAATTATTTCACAGGACTTAATCCTGTGTAAATTTGAAATGCAGCATTAACACGCCGGGGAATAATATGGCTGGCGTTTAGCAGTTCAACATTCCCAATACCTGAAATTTCATTTAAAATCTGAAATTCTTTATCTCATAGCTCCTCTCATTCAGGAGAGGAGCGCGCCGTAGGCGGGGGTGAGGTCAAAGGTTAAACGCAGGTATCAGTTGTTCTCTTGTCCGGTTATCTCTTGCCATAATAGATGATGAAAGAGTGCGGGGTACGCGAAGGTGAAAGAAGGGAAAAATCCCGTAAAACACCCTCGCTCAATTAGTAACAAGGGGTTGCAACCCCTTGTTAAATTCTCTCAACTACAGACGTATACATTGATTCAAAATATGGATTATCATCCCTTTCCAGCCAGGTATTCCCTCAGGTCAGGCATCAATGCCCTGCTCACAATAAGACGCGTATCGTCAGCATCATTCAGGGATGCCTCGTAGCGGCCGCTGTCGATATGTGTTACCTTGGCAAGGTATGCAGTGTTTATTATGCACTGTCTGTGTATCCTCACGAATGTGCGCGGGAGCCTGCGCTCCATATATTTCAACAGCATATTGACCTCCTCATCGCTTCCGGTTTTATGGATCACAGTTTTTTTCCCAGATGAGGAAAGGTATACAATGTCCCTGAATGGAATGATGCGGCTTATCCCCCTCTCTCTTAATATGAGGCCGGGCTCTTCGGGGGGGAGCGCATTATTCAGTTTCAGTATGTTCTCTACGCGGAGAGAGAGCTCCTCCAGGTTGAATGGTTTTATTATGTAATCATTTGCTCCTGCTTCAAATCCTCTATTGATATCATCGAGCTGCGATTTAGCGGTTATCAGTATAACCGGGAGCTCTCCTCGTGACCGGTTCATCCGTATGTTCTTTAGAATGTCATAACCGGAAATGACGGGCATCATCACATCAAGGAGAACCAGGTCGAATTTTATTTCACCCTGCAGTTTTTCAAGGGCAGCCCTCCCTTCAGCTTCGGTATATATGCAGTAGTCCAGGCCGGAAAGAAAATCTTTAAGTATCTTCACAGAGACAGGGTCATCATCGACAACAAGAATGGTAGGCCGTGTTTTTTGCCCGTTGTCAACATGCTCAAAACCGGAATCAGATGAAACTGCGGCCCGGAGTCCTGTAATTCTGCCGGGTAGAATGTCTTCATGTACCGGGCGTATATTATACTGTGACGCGTTAGAATTAGCAATAGGAAGTGTAAAGGTAAAGGTCGAACCTTGACCGGGTTCGGATTTCACGCTGATGGTACCTCCCTGTAGTTCCACAAGGTTTTTAGTAATCGCAAGACCGAGGCCCGTGCCGCCCCTGGAACGGGATACAGAATCTCCCGACTGTTCGAACGCATCGAAAATGCGTTCAAGATCTTCTGGCCCGATGCCGTTACCTGTATCGCTTACAGATATCTCTGCCATGCCTTCACTGTTTACCTGGGACGAAGCTTCGATAACGCCGAATGACGTAAACTTGAGCGCGTTTCCCACAAGGTTAGTTAAAATCTGGCGTATTCGTACCTCGTCGGCAGATACAGATGCGAAGTCTGTCGGGATGCTGTTGCGCAATTCTATAGCCTTACCCTCAATCATCGGGTGGAGAAGCGAGAAAACGGAGGATACAGTTCCGCGCAGTTCAACCGGTACTGCACTGATAGCCAGGCTTCCGGTCCTTATGCTGGAAAAGTCAAGTATGTCGTTTACCAGTGACATGAGCCTCCTTCCGTTACCGGAGATGAGAGAAATGTTCTCCCTCGTCTTCGCGCTGAGCTTTTCAGTTCTGTTTTTAAGCATGAGCTCCGATAGTCCCACAATTCCATGAAGCGGCGTTTTAAGTTCATGGGATGTATTGGCAAGGAACTCATCCTTTAGCCTTTCTGATTTTTCAAGACTTCCTATAGCCAGGGCCTGGGCCGAAATCCTGTCTTTCTCCATCCTTCTTATCCGGAGGCTTATGGCGTACGACATGATAAAAGCTGATATGATCGAGAAAACCGGCCGGGCATATTCGGTAAACATGTTAAACGGCATAAGGTCGATCCTCACAAGGGTATTCGAAAAATTGCTCACCATATTGATCAGATAAATTATAACAAAATAAACTGCTATATCGTATCCCTGGATTAGCCTTATTACCGCTACCGCTACCATTAACAGGTTGGCTGTTATTGTCAGCAGGAAGAAAATGTTCCATGACAGTTTTGGGGGAAGCAGGATAGCCGCAAAAGCAAGAAGCATAATTATGCAGATAAACGTGTAGAATAACCTTGCTGCAGCAGGGAGGTCCTCCCTGAGGTTTAGCAGGTTGATTGAAAAGACCGTAGCCAATGTTACAGCTATTGATGATAAAAGCATTATAATGACAGTGCGTACCTGTTCTCCCGCGGGAAGAACAAAGAAATACTGAAGCCCTTCGTTCAGAACGTAATAGAGTATCTGGGAGATTATGAACAGCGTGAAATATAGATAGTCCCTGTCTCTTATTGCGGTGAAAAGAAGCAGGTGGTAGAAGAGTATTAAAAGCATTATGCCGATAAAAGCGCCTCTGAGTAAAAAGTCCAGCTCCATTTCGCTGAACGCTTTTTTTTCGGATAAAATGGAAAGCGGTATGATGATTACCCCGTCGGATTTAATACGCATATAAACCGTGACAGTTTTACCGGGTTGCGCGGTTAGCCTGAATAAATATGATTTATAAGGAACCTCTCTTGAATTTGCAGGATAAAATGCGCCTGTTTCAGTCTTTCTGTAGTCCCCTTCAGTTTCCGGTATATAGGCGGTTACGGACGATATGTTGGGCCATCCATATTTAATAAACCAGGTATTATTTTCCCGAATGCCGGTCTCAGTGAAACTGACCCTGAACCTTACCCAGTAGACAGACCTTGAGAACCGGAAATTGAGAATTGATCTTTCCGAAGGGATGAACATTGAGGAGTAGCCAGGTAAACTCACAGTGGAATAATCCAGACTGCCGGTTTTGTCTTCAAGAACTTCCAGGTTGAGTCCTATGGGGTAAACTTCTTTTATACCGTCGATGACTACGGGAAGCGCCCTGTTGCTGGAATAAAGAGGCGCAACTGCAATCAGGATTATAATAGAAATAAATAAATATAACAGGTTCTTTTTCATAATAGAGCTTTCATCTCATAAGAACATTATATATCCGGTCTTGCAAGCAGAAAAGATTTAATAAAAAAAGATGTTTAACTTGCTGTTCATTCCTTCTCAGTATATGCCCATTCCGCCCGGACTTGAATTCTGAAGTTCCCCTGTTTTATGGTGATAAAGTATAATTTGAAGAAATTATGAGAATGAATTCAAAGAGGAGTAATGCAGAAAATGAAAAAATTATTTTATGGTATCATGTTGATTTTAATACTGACCGCCATGTTTGGCGGATGCGACGGTGGTGGTGGCGGAGAAGATGGTACATCAGTTATATTTTCCGGCGTAACACAGGCAGGCGGAACATCCGGCACTGCTGACACAACAAGCCTGACTTTGACATTTAGTGTTGACCCGACAACATTGACAACGGACAACATTACCGTTACCGGAGCAGCAAAGGGGGCTTTAACGGGTACAGGAATAACAAGAACACTGGAGATCTCGGATATAACAGTAGCCGATGGAGCGACAGTTTCTGTGAAAATCGAAAATTCCGGAATATCAGGATCACCACAGACAGCTGTTGTGTACAGGCTTTTGACTATCGGAATGGATTATCTTGGAGGGAAGATCGCGTATTTCTTCGTGTCAGGCGACACCGGGTATGTCCCAGGTGAAACTCACGGCCTAATCGCTGCTGCAGCTGATCAGGCTCTTATGATCCCATGGGCTATAAATACAAACAGTCTCGGGACAACCAGCACGGATATCGGTACAGGATCCGCCAACACAAATGCGATCGTAGAACAGAGTGACCCGTCACATTCAGGACTGACTTCATATGCGGCAGGAGTATGTGCAGTAAATGAAGGAAACGGTTATACAGACTGGTATCTGCCGTCAAAAAGCGAGCTCAGCAAGCTATTCGATAATAGAGTTGCTGTGGGCGGTTTCGCTGCGTACAGCTACTGGAGTTCGTCTGAGTGCTCCGCCGGGAACGGCGCGTATGGCCAGCAATTTTGGTCCGGCGGCGTAGCGTTTATCTTAAATAAGACCGACAATATCCATGTCCGGGCTGTCAGGACTTTTTAACCGTTCCTTTGTTTAACTATTGCGAATTCGGCCGGTATTGGCATACTTGCCAAAGCCGGCCAGCGTTTTGTCCGGATTGATCAACTTTACCTTGGGGTTCTGTATTAAAGTGCTATATACAGTTGTTACTACTTGTTTCGCTTCAATGAAAACGGCAAAATAATGACCATGTAATCATCATCAATTGTACGGTCAAAAGCCCTGTGATGAAAGCAAATACAATTCCGTGGATTAAGTCTGTTTGAAGTATCAACACGCCAGGGGATTATGTGGCTGGAGTTAAGTGGTTCAACATTTGCAATGCTTGATATTTCATTTAAAATCTGAAATTTTTTATCTCAGAGTCCTTCTCATTCAGGAGAGGGGCGCGCCGGAGGCGGGGGTGAGGTCAAAGGTTAAACGCAGGTATCAGTTGATCCCATGTCCGGTTATCTCCTGCCATGATTCTTGATGAAAGACTGCAGGTAGCGGTTTGTCAAATTAAAATTTGGATGATGCAAACATTTCCGGATAGAAGACATTTTTCATACCCTGGAGAGCTTACAGGACGTAAGCGACTGGTGCGTGCGCCGCACGATGCGGCTTCACGCCCTGCAACATTATATTGTAGACCTTGCCAAGGATAAATATCTGCAATTGAAAATAGACTCATGCTTAAAATTCAGGTCGCCGGAATAAGCCGCTCCGGCGCCGGAGGAGCGACGCGCATGGAGGCGCAAGTGCAGCACACCAACAGGACGTTGGTATGTGTGCTGCCAAGGCCCTCTGCCGCTTGAGGAGCCGCCGGGTTCGCGAAGGGGTGGGCGGGACCACCCCTTGCAACAAAATGTAAAGGAAAGATAAAAAATAAAATAGACCCCCGCATTCGAGAGGGTGACAGAAGAAAAAAATCCCGGATAATACCCACCTCCAACAAAAAAAATTTAAATCCTTTATCTTGAAAACGTATATCTATCAGGTATCAGTAAAGATACTTGACTATAACAACAAAGGATATTAAACTAATGAATAGTTTCGCGGAAGCAGGTATGAACGTAATAAAGATAAATAAGCGTATAGAATCCAATGACATACATATTTTCAGACAGATATTTTGATAAAACAGTATCAGAAATATGTGGAAGGATAAGAGCAGAAGTTGATAAAAATGGTACCCCGATAGGACCGTATGATTTACAGATCGGGGCTAGTGTTAAAACTCTTTCTGTTATATAGCAGTTTCCTGGAAAGCAACTGAAAAGAAAATATATTATCTATTGAGGTACATATGAAAATTTGGCTTAAGTTTGTGTTTGTTCTAATGATTATACTATCCATCGCGCTGGTCGCCGCAGAAACCCTTGTTCTCCCTTATGACCCGGCTGCCGAGATTAATGCCTCGTTAGACGGGACAATGATGGGGCCATACCGTCTGCAGATAAATCCGGCTTCACCATATGTTTTTTTTGCCGATCCGGACAAACCGCTCATGCGAGCCGGCTGCTACGACTGGAAACTGCAGCGCTGGGAGTGGCTGAAAAATAATATGGATCGCAGTAAAATTGACCTGGCCAAACTCTACACTAAAATAGATCTGACCAAAACAAAACTTGATCGTGATAAGTCCGGCAATGATCCGGTAGCACTTGAAATGAACAAGATGGCGCCGGTTTATCCGAAAGTCGAAGGGAAACTTAACCGCCGCACAGAAGGTATCCCCCCCGGATTGAAATATGACCCGCAGGCCGAGATTAATTACCAGCTGAACGGTGAGCCCATGGGGCCGTACACTCTGCAGATTGGATCAGTCGGCGCGTTTATGTTCTTCGGGACGGATAAAGAGAGACCGCTATTGCGCGCCGCCTGCTATGACTGGGAATTCCAGTATTGGGAATGGACGGACAAAAATTTCGATAAAAGTAAAATAGACCTGAAGAAAATATTCCGGAAAATTGACCTGTCAAAGACCACGCTCGACCGTCCGAAGCCGGAAACGGAATCACTTGGCGGATTCTCCGTGGATGAAACCGGTCCCTATGATTACAAAAATGATCCCCGCTTCGGTGCATTTATATCGTGGTGTAAACTGGCGGGCACACCGGCATCCACTCTGGACTTCTACCTGCGTGCGGCAAACCATCCGGGAAAACGCGGCGCCAGCCGGCCATTTGCCTACGGCAGGAATCACAGTGTCAATGTCATCGGCATCATGATGGAGCATTTCAAGCCCATCTCCCAGAAGAATGAACTCAATGGCGAAAAAATGCGCGCCAAGGAAATGGTTACCGCCGGCGGCATGGAGGCATATTTCGTCAAGCATGATGCAGCGTATGTGCCGGCAGCCAACGAAGGGTACAGCGCTTTTCGCGATAACAATCCGGTGCCGGTAGTGGTTGTTGAACTTTCCCCTATTGAGAAGCCTCTGTCAAAGGAAAAGATGCTGCGTGGTGATGCGCTGGGGAAGCAGGTGAAAACCGATCTGGAGACCGCGCTGGGCAAGGCGTGTACAGTGAATGTGGTGCCGCTGCAGATAAGCTATAAACGGATAGAAGATTGCGGCAGATTTCCGATCCTGACCCATATGAACAATATTATGAACGAAGATGTTCACCCTAAGATTCCGGCCGGAACCCTTGTCATTTATTATTTCACGGACAGGAAATGGCTGCAGAAAATCGACAGCCAGTATTCCCATCCGTTGTCGCGCGGCCCTTACGGCACAGACTGGATGAAACTGCGCTGGACAATTATTCACGAGCTGGGGCATTCCCTCAGTCTGATGCATCACTTTGACGAACGCGGCGGTTCGTCAGACCTTTCACGGCACATCTCGCCGGGCTGCATCATGAATTACAAATACAAGTCGAACGTATTTTGCGAATTGTGCCGTTACGGGCTGGGTGTGGATCCGAAGACGGCTGTCAAAAAGTAAGCTGTAAGCTCCCTGTCATCCATGTCGTCGCCGACAGTACGAACAGGATGTTTACCCTGCGGTGTACTGAGCTTTTGCGAAGTGAGCCTGTCGAAGGGCTCCTCGCAATGACAGGGCGGGGACTTCTCGCCAGGTGTGAATAAACCGTATTGGATTAAAAGAAGTGGACCCCCGCCGGAGTTTATCACTGTTCACGTATTCCCATTTCAATTCTTTAAAATTGAGATAATATTATCAATGACTTCATTAGTTTTAATGGATTTCAGAGTTCCGGTCTTATAGAGAATAATCTTTGAATCTGCTCTAAAAAGTTTATTGGGGCGTATGTTGCTTGTTTTCGGTAAACTGCCTGAACTGAAATCTTCCGGTGAAAGCTAAACAGCATATGAATCTTTAAATTCCTGGCTGGTTATCTGACATAGAATCAAATCTCCAAGAGACGATTCAGCAAGAACGAGGGCGGGCCTTTTTTTAGCATTACTTAAATCCGAATAGGGGAACGGAATAACAACTATATCACCTTTTATAAATTTTTCCATGCTTCATCTTCGATTGGGGATAGCCATTCTTTTTCAAGGGATGATTTTGATTGGAGATAAGTTTCTAAAGCACCTTTAGTTTTATATTCAAGGAAACGTACGTAATCAAGAACCTCTGCTAATGCAGGTTCGGGTAATTTTTCAATTTCGTTAATAAGAATTTTTTTCGTATTCATAAACATATGATAAATTAATATGTATTATAATAAACAATTTTTTTGTAAATATGAAAATTAATTTGATACAATGTTTTCTACTCCTGCAAAAAAATTTTAAATCCTTTATCCGGTTAATGTATATCTCTTTAAAATGTACCGGGTAAAATGAGCGGTTTTCTTTCCGGTTTGAGTTACGATGAATCAGCTCTTTTTGGCGGAGTAATAGCGGATAGAATTAACTTTAAAACCATGGAAGGTGTTTTTTCCTTGAATTTTACCTGCTATTGTAAAGGTTGGTTCTCGGATTAAACAATGCTTTTATTCCGGCCGGGATTATTAATAAGCGGGATTTATAATCAATCATTTTTAACTTCATTTTTTCCGGTTTTAATTCAATTATGTAGCAGGTTGCAACGATGAAATATTTTTCAATCGTCATATCATCTCTGATAATATTTTTCTCTGTATTAATCCCTTTACAAGCGGACACAGATGAAAATAACAGCGGAACTCTTACAGAGAATAATGCAGTTATTAATGTATATGCGGCTTATGATGTCTTTTACTGGACAATTGTGCCCAGTATATTCCAGGATATTATTTATGATAATGATCCATATAAAGTAAAACAGATTGGAATCAGAACCTCTGCTTCTTTTGTGTCACTTGGGCTTGAATATTCCAATACAACATTATCATTTACTGATAATCCATTTTCCGGTAATGGCAATGATAATAAAAATCATTTTGCTGAAATTTTAAAACTTTTTAATGAAATGAGGTTTGGAGCTTTTTCTCTCTATTTCGCAGCTTCACATCAGGAGTATGTCACAACTGCCAGTTCAGACCAGCCGGATAAAATGTATTATTATACTAAAAATAGCGGGATGGTTGAACTGGAACAGGATGATGAATTTGAATGGTCTACTAAGTATACAAAATATGAGATGAGGGGGGAGTATAATTTCAGCAGCGGTTCTGTTATTTTTTTGGGTGCGTCATACATGATGTTTGATGCCCCGACTGAAGTGGAACTCAGCAAAGTTAATTCTCCTGAAACCGGGAGAATAATACTCTTTACTGAAAATGAAATAATAGACATACATTTCGGCGTGGTAATTAAAAAACAGAAAGGGAAACATGTTTACAGTCTGTTTTCGGTATCCGGGAGTCTATTGACTTTTTATTATCCTGAAAGCAGCTATTTTGATATTAATTATAAAAATCCTCTTTCGTTTGATTCATTCTCTATCTCGGGAGTTTATTCTGTAGGGTACTCTCTCAATTTTACCGGTTCTAATTTCAGAATAGAAACCGGTATTGGAGCTGATATATCATTCGCTTCATTATCTTATAAGGAATGTGAAGTGAAACAGGATATGGTAACAGCAGATATTCAGGGAGATCCATATACCTTTTATGCGGGCGAACGGGTTGATCTCGATTTTGACAGAAACGAGATATTCTGGGAGTATTACATAAAAGGTTCAGTTTTCTTTTAATGAGATAGTTTATGAACCTCTGCAAAAGGGCATCGTGATTGCATAATCACCTTTTTTTAAAACTCTGTCTATACTGTTTCGGGCTCATCCCTTCAGATTTTGAAAATACTGCGCTGAATGCGGTGTTGGTGTTAAATCCCACAGCTATTGCTATTGAAGTTATGGAACGGCCCGGTTCCTCTGTAAGCATCTTTTTAGCTTCGTTTATTCTGAAATCATTTATGTATGTATTGAAATTTTTGCGGAACTTCTTGTTGATCAACTCCGAGAGCTGGTGCGGAGTTATGCTGAGCTCTTCAGCTACAATCTTCAGCGATATATCTTCAGAGGCGAATGCTTTTTCATTTTCCATCATCTGCTGCAGTTCGCTCATAACCTTTTCAATGTCAAGGTCTTTGATCTTCGATTTTATATAGTGCCGTTTAATGTTCTCAGTTCTGATAACCCTGTTGTAATCGGGGTTCCGCTGTCCGAAAAGGAAAACAGATATGAATGTTCCATTAACATATAGAACAGACCATGTAATAAGCTCAGTGGAGAAGAGATCCCCGGTTCCGGTAAAAGCTGTTGAAAGGAATATGTTCAGCGCGAAAATGTAGCCTGCTTTTGAGACTACATTTTTTGTATCGCTTCTCTTCTCTCTCCATATACCAGTCATGTTTTTAAGAACTGAAAACATGAATAATACAAGATACAGTTTAGGGAGAAAATAGAGAACCTGCGTTACCTTGAAATAAGCCGGAAGTTTGTCATAAAGCCTAAAGGCTACCTTGTGTTCCCTGATGAAGTGGGGGACTTCATTACTAAGCATCCCGATGTGGCTCAGGCTCTTGTTGTGGGGCTACCTCACAGGACTAACGTTGATGGAGTTTTTGCATATGTTAAACCTAAACCGGGAGTAAAGGTGTCACCGGATGATATACATGAACACTGCAAAGGGCTTGCGAGCTATAAAAGGCCTGTTCATGTTGAACTCTGGCCGGAGGATAAAAGTTTTCACGTTAACCGTGTAGGTAAGATAGATGTACCTGCAATGATTAAAGAAGCTGAACCCCTGGTGGAAAAACTTAAGTCAGCTGGTAAGTGGGACTGAGATATTACAAAATGGAGGCTGGGGTATGAGCCTTAGCCTCCATTTTGTTTAAATGAAGCCCTGAATCGCTCTTTTATGATCTGTGTCACTGCCGGAGTTTATCTCTGTATTACAAAACCGGTCTTTTATCAAACCACGGTTTCTCCTTCTCAAGCTGCGCGGCAAGCCTGAAAAGTGTTGCCTCATCGCCGAATCGGCCGATAAACTGCACACCCACCGGCAGCCCGCTCTCTGTCCAGTGCAGCGGTACAGACATGGCAGGGAGTCCGGACATGTTTACGAACTGTGTAAATGGGAATTTAACCATATTTACTTCGGCCAGCTTACTGATTGCCCCTGAAGCTTTAATAAGAGAGCCGAGCCGGAGGTTGTTCACTATTGTCACCAGTACACGTTCTGATGTTTTGAATTTCAATTCACCTACTTTAAATGCCGGTGTTGCTGTAACAGGTGTAAGATAGAGATCGTACTTACGGAAAAAATCACTGAATGAACGCCCCACGTTGTTCCATGTGCGCCTTGCACTTACAAAGTCCCCGGCGCTGTAAGTCCTCCCCAGGTGCCCCAGGAACCATGTAAGGAGCTCGTAGTTTTTCATTTTTCTTCTTTCCCCGGTAAGCTTTTCTATCATGTCAATGTCTGCCGAGACCTCCCCCATGTAAAGCATCATGTAGCTGAAGGCTATTGATGGCCCGTCAAGTTCAGGCGAATCTTCGGTCACTGTGTGCCCAAGTTTTCTGCATAGTTTTACACTCTCTTCTACGGCTTTAACGCATTCAGGATCAACTTCGCTGTTATAGATCGTGGCTGTGTTGAAAGCAATTTTCAGTTTACCCGGTTTTTTCTGTATCTCTTTAATATAAGGGAGTTCAGGGGAGGGGATAATATATGGTGCGCCATGATCCGGTGCTGAAAGCAGATCAAGTAGTGCTGCGGAGTCCCTGACACTCCTTGTTAGCACGCCTTCGCAGGCGGCCCCCTGCCATACTTCACCGGCAAATGGCCCCAGGGGGGTACGGCCCCTGGTTGGTTTTATACCGAAGAGGCCGCAGAATGAAGCGGGTATCCGGATTGAGCCTCCGCCGTCATTACCCGACGCTGCGTGTACAATCCCTGCTGCAACTGCTGATGCGGAACCTCCGCTTGAACCGCCTGAGGTTCTTTTTCTGTCCCAGGGATTCCTGCATGGGCCATAAAGTTCCGGTTCTGTGTAACCGGTAAGTGTAAGCTCCGGTACATTGGTCTTTCCGACGATGACCAGACCTGCGTTCCGATATCTCGTTACAACCTCGCTGTCCCTGTCAGGGATATAATTTTTAAGTGACCTGGAGCCCACAGTATAAGGCACACCTGCAACCCTGTGCAATGCGTCCTTAACAAGAAACGGAACCCCTGTGAAAGGGCCTTTAGGGAGTTTCCCCTTTGCGGCTTCGCGGGCTGAATCATACATTTTATATATCACGGCATTAAGTGACGGGTTGAGTTTCTCTATTCTTGAAATAGCCTCTTCACATAACTCTGACGGCTTAATTTTCTTTTTGCTTACGAGATCAGCAAGCCCCAATGCGTCATATTTATCATAATCATTAAAACCGGTCATATAATGCCTCCTGATTTTATTTTTTGTAAAAATAGGGATTCTATTTTTTATAATAATCATAGGCCCGGTAAAGATCAAGAAATCACACTCATATGTAGTAAATTTATCCGGAATTATTATATTGACTGAATAGACTCGTAAATTAATCTTTGCAGAGTTTTTTAACTGGAGACACAATGCAGAATTCATTCAGCATACTGCAGCTTTTCATCGGAAGTTTATACCTTGCAGTGAATCTGATTCTCCTCTATATTTTTCTGACTCCGCGACGTTCCCGTCTCTTCCAGGCTGCTGCATTAATAATAACAAGCCTTGTTGTTTATTATCTCTGTTATCCTTATAACGATCTGTTAAATCCGCGCTTTCTGCTTCGGGGCTATATGCTTGGGACTCTGTTTCTCATACCCTGCGTCCTGATATTTAAAGAATCTCATCAGGCAAAGATCTTTATTTTTTTTATGAATTATTCTTTAACCCAGCTTACTTTTCTTATATTCATATATCTGGATCAATTCATTAAAACAGGGATACCGAAGCTTTGTATTATGATTGGCCTTAGCCTGGAGCTTGCAGCATTGCCATTGATAAACCGGTGTTTTAAAGCCCCTGTAAGAGATATTATCAGAACATTGAGCCGTCAGTATCCGGTGTTCACGTTATTTCCAATACTTTCTTTTCTGCTTCTTGCATATTACGCATTGCAGGGTAATTTTACTGTATCAACATTTATTACGCTGGTTCTTTCTACCATGCTGATTTTTTTTACGTATTACCTGATGTCTGTTTCAATAAAAGCCACACGACGTCAGCAGGAACTTGAAGTGATTTCGAATACAGACAGCCTTACAGGTATTTCCAACCGGAGGTATATTGAGCGGAGAATCAAAGAAGAGTTTAGACGTTATCAGAAAACCGGATTTGAATTTGCTGTTATAATAGCAGATATCGATTTCTTTAAAAATATCAATGACAGGTACGGGCATGATTCTGGTGATAAAATACTCATAGAGATTGTGAAAGACATCAGTAAAGCAGTGCGGAGTAATGATACTGTTGCACGCTGGGGAGGTGAGGAGTTTCTTATTTTACTCCCCGCGACAAACGGAGAACACGCTGTCAGCTCTGCTGAACGTATAAGAAAAATAATTTCAGAAAACAGGTATGATTGTTCAGGTGATTTAATTCCTGTGACATTAACGCTTGGGGTCTCTGTTGCCGTACCGGGTGAGTCAATGGCTGATATGCTTAAAAGGGCTGATGCCGCTCTCTACTATGGAAAGGAGAAAGGGCGGAATTGTGTAGTAATGTCAGATGATGTTTGCAGGGAATGAAGGATTCTATTTTTTAGTATTCAGTGTCCTGGAGCCGTATTTTTATATTCTTTAATACTGCTGGAAGTTAATACTAATGATAACACTTAAAAAAATGGAGGAGCGTGATGATTACACTGATTGCAACAATGAAAGTAAAAGAAGGTAAGATGGATGAGGTAAAAGAGAAACTGAAGGTTATTGTCCCATATGTAAAAAAGACAGAGAGCGGGTGTCTTGAATATATTCCTCATATAGTTAAAAATGAAGATAACATGATTATCTTTTACGAAAAGTACCGGGATAAAGAAGCTCTTAAAATACACTCTGCAAATTTCATGGAGAATTTTAAAGATGTAATGCCGTTCCTTGAACCGGGGATGGATCTTAAAACATGTTTCGAAATTGTTGAATAGGTATTCTTTTCTGAGAATATATAGTTATACCGGATTTTAAAATTCTGTATTCGTCATTGCAGTGATTTAACAGAATTTGACTTTTATCTGCTTCTGCATTACATTTCATTAATAGATATGGATTGTAAGTCACCAGGCAATTGTAAAAGAAAATAATATCCGGATGTAACATTTGGTAAAACTTTTTCTTATATCTCTATTCTTTATCAACAGTGTACCGGTTTCTGTAATAACTGTTGATAAAGAAACTAAACCGCTGCAGTTCGCCCGCAGCCTTGAATATTATGTGGACGCATCTGACCTTGATCTCTCCGCAATTCGCGATGAAGATTTAAACTGGAAGAAGCCTGACTCCGGCACGCTTAACCTCGGTTATACCGGATCTGCTGTATGGCTGAAATTTACGATAGACAACCGGAGTGGAGAAGATCTTTTCTTTGAGATTAATAATCCCCAGTTAAACAGGATCGAATTCTATACCCCTGATTCCAGAGGTGCCTATAACGTAAAATATGCCGGTGACACTTTCCCATTCAGCCAGCGTGAAATCATCGATAAAAATTTTGTTTTCAGTATCCCATATATAGATGGTGAGGCAACATATTATGTTAAATTGCTTTCAACCTACATAATAGTGTTGTCGCCCGCGATATGGAGGGAAAAGGATAAAAGTAACAGGTTATTTAAATTGCTCCCTGGGTACTGGTTTTATTTAGGAATTCTTTTCGCGCTGCTATGTTATAATATTCTGATATATATTTCTATCAGAGAAAGAGAGTACCTTAATCTTATCCTGGTTATTATATCATGGGTAATGTCACAGTTCTGTTCAACAGGATTCGGATTCATGTATATATGGCCGGATTACCCGGCGATACAGGAAAGGGCATATCCTTTCTTTACTTCATTAATTGGAATTTCTGTTGGTCTTTTTATCAGACAAGTTCTTGAAACAAAGAAAAAGTTCCCTGTTATCCACTATCTTATATACCTACATCTGATTCCTTATACCATCATTCTTATATACTCTATTTTCGCCGGTGAGAAGGCATATCGATATATTATGTATGTTCTTCTGTACGGCCCTCCGCTGAACCTTATATGCATTACTTATGCAATGTTTAAAAAAAGCAGGCCTGCAATATTTCTTTTTATAGCTCTCTCAGTAAACGTATTGGGGAATGTTATGGCTGCGTTAGTGCATAATAATATTCTGCCAGGCTTTTTTATTGTGATAAGTGGTACCAAGTTCGGATCAGCTTGGCTTGTTATTATGTTTTCACTTGCCCTTGCTGATAAAATTAATACTTTCAAAAATCAGCTTCAGAATGCTTACAGGGAGATTGAAAAGAGAGAGGAGGCATACAGATCTATATTCAATGGTACCAATGATGCAATATGTATACTCGATTCTGAAAAATCTTGTGTACTGGACGCAAACCGTGCTATGCTTGATATGTTCCAATTGGATTATAGAAGTATTAAAGGTAAAAACGCAGATTATTTCAGCGCAACGGATGAAGGTTATTCAGCAAAAAAGGTGAAAGAATACTTAAGAGGGATGACAGATGAAAATACAGTTATGTTTGAATGGCTACTCATGAGGAATACAGGTGAGAAAATATGGGCAGATATAACAGCTAAAAAAGTTTTAATAAATGGTGAAAAAAGGATTATGATTGTAATCCGTGACGTAAGCGAGCGGAAAAAGGCTGAAGATGAGCAGGAAAAGATGCTACATCAGCTTACCCAGGCTCAGAAGATGGAAGCTGTTGGTACACTTGCCGGTGGTCTTGCTCATGATTTTAATAATATTCTTACCGGTATACTGGGTAGTAGTAATCTTGCGGAGAAACATCTTATTGATGGCGGTTTAGACAGGAACAGGCTGCTTAAGTATATCAATATAATAAAAGAAGCATCTCTTAAAGCAGCTTCAGTTGTGAAACAGCTCCTTACAATAACAATAAAAAATGAACTGAAGATAGGGAAGGCAGATTTGAATAATATTATTAAGGATGTCATTGATATATGTGTTAACAGTTTTCCTAAATCAGTTAAAATAATGGTAAAATATTATGATTGCGATGCTATGATTGATGCGGATATCTCAGGGCTCAATCAGGTGTTCCTGAATATTATGGTTAATGCTTCTCATGCGGTTACAATAATGAGGGACAAATCTGAAAATGAAGGGGGTGATATATCACTGAAAATTGATAAACAGTATGCTGATGATCTTTTCTGCAGAATAAATCCCGATGCAGTTAATGGATTAAATTATTTCATGGTTTCAGTACAGGATAACGGTTGCGGTATCGATAAAGATAAAATCGGTAAAATATTCGATCCATTTTTTACTACAAAAAGTGATTCATCCGGAACCGGGCTTGGACTTTCGATGGTATACAGCATAGTAAAAATGCATAATGGCCTTATTAAAGTTTATTCAGAAAAAAATTCGGGAACTACTTTTAATGTATATCTGCCGGAAAGCACTTTCGCAGGTAAGGGCGCAGATGTTGAAAAGGAGAGTGTTATACCAGGTCACGGGACAATACTCGTGATAGATGATGAAAGTTATGTTAGAACAGTTGCGCATGATATGCTTGAACAGATCGGGTATGATGTTATAACTGAGCCAAACGGACTCTCGGGGATAGAAACCTACAGGAGGAATTCCGGTATTGTTGATATGGTGCTCCTTGATGTATCAATGCCCGGACTTTCCGGTATTGATACTTTCAGTGAATTGAGGAAAATTAATCCATCCATCAAAATTATAATGTCATCGGGATTCGGCATGGATGAGCGTGTAGGAGCAGTCCTTGGAATGGGGGCTGATTCTTTCATACAGAAACCTTACACAAATATCCAGCTTTCGAAAGCAATACATAAAGTTTTGGCTGAGAAAAAAACTGAGAGCGAATAAACGCAGCATAATCATATAAAATATATAATTACAAAAGATTCTACTTCTGTTAAATCAGGTGTAGAATTTTTTTAATTATCCAGACCCTTTTTTTCAAGCAATTCCTTCATGCTTCCGGCCCGGTTTTCAAGGCTGGCGGAAATCCCCTGTATGTCACGCAGATTTCTGGGTACCTCCTCGCCGAGGCTTTTCATCCTTTCCATCCAGTCCACTATCTTCCTGACGAACTCCGCCTGTTGGTCTGAATAGTTAAGTACATCCTGGGCTGCTTTATCCACCTCTACAGTTGAGGAGTAGAGCACTTTGCTCTCCTGGAATTCCTTATATGTATTATCTTTAAGCCCTGCCATGAATCCGGCGTTTTCTTTCACGAAAGATATAACCTCGTCCAGGTATTGCGCGAGCCCGTCGATCATTGATGATACATGTTCAATATTGCTTACGGTATTTTTTATTATCAGCGCAATCTCCTTGGATGAATCCACACTCATGGTGGCAAGCTTCGATATCTCGTCAGCAACAACAGCAAAACCCTTCCCCTGTTCTCCGGCCCTTGCGGATTCTATTGCGGCATTGAGGGAGAGCAGGTTGGTCTTGTCTGCGATCTCACTGATGGTTTTTGAAATCTCGCCAATTTTCGCTGAACTGTTTTTCATCTCCCGCATGGAGGCGATTGTATCTCTTATATTCTGTTCTTTTATTGTGGCAAGGTCAAGGGCCTCTTTGGCCCTGCTGCTCTGTGTTGTACTGTCGTTATGGATGTTCTCCATAAGCATGGATATCTCCTGTATCTTGTTGAAGTTCTCTTCAACAGTGCGGTATTGGAAACCTGATTTGCTCCGTATCTCTTCAATGCTGTTTGAGATACCGGCGGAGATATTCATTACCTCACCCATGAGGCGCGTATGTTCATTTATAATCACATCAATCTTTTCGCTGGAGTTAATAAGCCCCCTGCTTTCGGATATAAGCTGCTGTGCTGTATCATCAACTGTATTAAGGAGGCCCAGAGTGCGCATCTGTTCATCTTGAATGATTCTCCTCTGCTGGTAGTCCTTGCGCAGATAAAATTCAATGGTGAAACAGGCAAGAACTCCGACTACGTTGGCTGAAATGAAAAAGAAGTTGTTATTGATAAACATGGCAAGGTCGTTGTTCTCCAGCCCCCCGGCGAGGCGTTTGTTTATAATTATCTCAACCGTTATATACACTGCCTGTACTATTAATGATGATACAAACGCGTTCATTACCCGGAGCCTGCTGAGGGTGTAAAACCAGATTATAACAAGAAAGAGCCCGCTGAAATAAAAATTATATCCAAGCTCGTGCGGTCTTGCTATCCCTATCATCACTATTATCCATACTCCCAGGTTTATACCTATGAATGAAAGAACGAACTGGTTATATTTTCTGAAAAATTCCGTAAATGATAGAAATATGCAGGCAATAAGGAGAGGAATTACTATGGCAAAGCGTATCAGCCAGATTATTTTTTTGGAAGCCGGGACAATAAGGATGTCAAGAAGCCCGAATGTTCCGTAGAGTATAATCGCCAGCAACAGCGAGATCCTCATTATCATGATGCTCTTGTTAAAGTAATCATCAAGGAAGAGCGGTTCTGTCTTTTCGTCAAATTTAAGTTTAAGGTTATCCAGGGAAAATTTTTTTACCATGACTTTATCCTAACATGAAAGTCTTATTCAGCCCTGCAGTAGGCCGGGTATACAACATGCGGCGGTATTAACCCGGTTACAGCCTTAAGAAGGAAATCTCAATATACCAGTGATGCTTTGCCTGAATGGTTTATTTTATGAATATAGCTATAAAGTTTTATAAAACAAATTTTTTGTAATAGTATGGTTATACTATTTAACAGTTTCAACCCTGTTTCGCCCCGACTCCTTTGCTTTATATAATGCCTGGTCTCCCCTGGAATACCAGCTGTTAAATGATTCATCTTTCCTTCTTTCAGAGATTCCGAAGCTTGCTGTGACTGCACCAATTCCCGGGTGAATGTTTTTTTCAAGAATCATGCGTATCTTTTCTGCAACCGAAGCAGCCCCTTCAGACGTAGTGTGCGGCATTAGGATCAGAAACTCTTCACCGCCGAATCTGATAAGAATGTCTGAATTACGTATGAGGCTTCTGGCTATATTTGCAGTCTGCTTCAGCACAATATCACCCGCAGGGTGACCCATGGTATCATTTACCTGCTTAAAGTAGTCAAGGTCAAATATCGCAAGGGATACTTTCTCATCATAGCGATCCGATTTTGTCAGTATGCTATCTATTATCTTTTCAAGATAATGCCGGTTGTTCAGACCAGTCAGTTTGTCAGTTACAGCCATCTCCTCTGTGAGTATACGCAGCTCCCTCTCCTCGTGCATACTGATCTGAAGCATCTTTACACCTTCAGCAAGGAGCCCTATCTCATCCGGTCTGCTGATTTCTATTGAAAGATCCTGAGCTGTCTCACCGTTACGTATCTTATCCAGGGCACTTGTAATATTCCTCATGGGGAGGAAAAGATTTCTGCGGAAATAGAGTATTGTGAATGTGATTATGGATACTCCAAAAATAAACTGAATTGTTGAAAGTGCAAGATATACCATGGCATTCCGTTTCTGTTTTTTTATGTTTGTAAGGATCGTGCTCTTTATCTGCTCTCTTAAATTGAAGACTGAATCAAAAGCGGATACTGAAAGTTCCTGAAGTTTCTTTGCACGTTGCACAGGAATGTTCCTTGTGCTGCTTTCCTTTATTATATCTTCAAGTTCCGGCCTGTATATTTTATAATAATTATTGTACACAACAGATTTCTGACGGTTAATGCCCTGGTCATTGACTGCTGCTGCAACAACTTCAATCCTGGACCAGAGATAATCCGCATGCGCGATATATGTAATACATTCCCTGTATTCATCAGGGACCATGTTTTTACCTCTGGCGATTGATGCTGTAATCATACTGCCGCTACGCCCAATACTGTCACGGAATTCAAGTATATCTATGAGATAGCGGAAATAGTTTTCGAAGTATCCGGGGAGGTTCTCTCTTTCGGCAACAATATCAAGGGTTTGAATAATCCTTTTAATCAGATGTGAAGATTGATTGAACCACTCTTTCGAAAGTTTTTCAGTTTTGTTTATATCCGGAAGGTTCCGGTTAATGAGGTTGTCAGCCTGCTGACGGAGACTGTTGAAGTCCATGAAAAGAAAACAGATCTCGTCTGCAAGGTGCTTATCCATCTCCTCCAGCCATGCGATCCCCTGCGCCATGTATGCATCTACTGACTTACGGCGGGCATCAATAAATTCCCTGTCCGCAGTTGTAACAGTTTTTCCGGATAAAAGGACAACATTAGTCCTCCCTCTCTCAAAAGAAAGGTCTTTCAGAACAGTAATAAAATACCCGGCTCCATTACTCATTTCCGTTATCTGCCCGGCATTCAGATTTTCCTGCCAGGCTTTATTCAGGAGATAAAAAGAAAGTATAATAAGAACAGCGCTTGTAAGCATAATACACGCTGTCAGTTTAGTCTGCAATCTGAAATGTTTCATTATCCAACCGTAGAATACTATATTAAAATAAATATAATACACTTTTGTTATAATTCAACCGGGATTTCTTATAATTTAAAAAATACCTGTTTTGATTAGGCAGGATGTGGTGTACTCGACCTGATCACAGCGAAGAACTAATCATGGGGCCTGAATCCTGAATTCAGGGAATTCAAGTTCGAAATGCAAAATTTTATGCTTGTAAAAAATATATAGATATTGATTTTTTAAGATTTTAATCTTTATAATTCATTCAGAAATTATTCCTGAATCCGGAAATAAAAAACTATATGAGGGAGAAAAAATGAAAAAAAACATACTGGCTTGCTGTGCTTTTTTAGTACTATTTACATTCGTTTATCCATCTACGGGAACTGCTCTTGATTTGTCTGCCGGTGTTTATACCTGGTATTCATGGTGGGAATTACCGGAGGATCAGTATGAAGATACTGAAACAGATCCCGGTCTAGTCTATGGGCCGACATTAGCTGTGAGTTTTAACGAATTCTGTACCATGACGTTTGTTTTTCTTTATGGTAAATTTCATGCTGAAGGTGAAAGTTCGTTTTATGTGGTTAATTCTCTCGGTCCGATAAATTACTACAAGTATGATATAGAAAGGTATGATAGTGATACAGCTATTAACTTTAAACTGAATAATTATTTCAAAGTATATCTGGGAGTGAAATATTCAGCATTTAACTATGAGCTTGACGGTAATGTTGCTGATTCAGATTTTGAACATAAAACTTTCGGCCCTGGTAGCGGAATTTCCATAACAATTCCCGTAGCCGAAAATACATTTATTATAGGGAACGTTGGTGGTCTTTATCTCAAGGGTAAAGAAAAATATAGGGATTCTCTTGCTGGTGACAGCAGTTTTGATATAACTGACTATGGTTATAATACAAGCCTCTCTCTTGCTTACTTTATTAAACCTGCTTCAACAACATTAAGTCTTGGCGGAAGGTATCAGTATATTAAAACAAAATATGATGATGGTTTCAGTAATAATAGCAGGTTTTACGGTGTTACTGTCTCAGCTGTATACATTTTTAATATATAATTTTGTTTTTTAATACAACCTCTCTTATATTTATCATGTTCGTTCGGGGAGTTCTGCCTGAATATTGATGTCAAATATAGAGGAGGCAGCCATGACACTTCCTTTTTCAAGCTTTCGGCTTATAGTTATGCTGATACTTTTCCCCGTTGTCGCATGGCTGATACTGTATTTTTTCGGTAAACTTGCGGGCTTCAGCATGTTCTCCGCTTCTGCAGATGCTTTCGGGAGAACATCTGAACGGGTTCTCCCTATTGTGGGGATTGTAATCTACTTTTGTGCCTATATCCTTTTTTTTGTTTTCTTCCAGAACCCGGTTCAGATTTACGAAGTTAATAAAAATCATGTCGGCGGTCTGCATGGTTACATGGATCACGGCCTTCAGTCAGCTATATATAATCCCTCTGAAAACAGATATATAAAGTATCCGCAGCTCTCACCATCTCTCCCCGCATCAAAGTTCACAGATACATTTAATATTAAGGTACTTTATAAGGCATCAACATCTGAATACTATAACGACACAGCCCCCATGAGCCTGGCGGCAATACTGTTTGAGATCATACTGGGTTCCCTGATGCTTTGTATACTCTACATTATACTTTATAATATTGCTGCATGTTACTATGATGAGGGTAAGGCTTTGAGTCACAGATTGATAGCTTCACGGTTCCATGAGGTTACAGGCATCTCACCGCTTAAGGCGCTGATTATTGTCCTTGTTCTGATTACTGCGATTTCACTTGCGGGGATTATATCTGTGCATAGTATCAAGAGTCATTATGCGGGATTATACACTTCGCAGCAGGAGAAGCTTAAGAACCTTCTGCTGCATAAAATTTCACCGGGGGATACTGTGACAGGAACAGTTATCAGAAGGTTCCAGGGATACGAAAGTCAGACTGTAACAACCGAGGGGTCCGGTGACAGGATGCGGAGTAAAGATTCCTGGTACACTATGATGCATTATACAGTTGAATTCAGGGACCTGGTTCATATACCGGTTTACCTTGATATTGCCTACGCGGATGGTTCTGCCGAGGCGAAAGAGCTTGATAAACTCTTTACTGACCGGAAAGCGTACATCCCTGAGCATACAAAAGAACTGGATTTTACTGTTAATAAAGATTATTCGATCTCGCTGAAAAAACGTTAAAACGATAAAAGGGGGGAATACCCCCTCCCGGCGTTATAAATTTTTATCACCCGCCGAATTTTCCGTTCCTGAATATTCCGGTCTGTGTTTTCTGCGTTTTACTGTTATACAAAGAACCCTGTCCTTCGTATTTGCCGTCTTTATAATTTCCCCTGTACCATGAACCGCTTTTCCACTGGTATGATCCGTATCCGTTCTGCTTACCTTCTTTCCATTCGCCGTCGAAGACGTCCCCGTTGGTATAATACATGGCTCCCTTGCCGTGAAATTTACCTTTACTGAATGCGCCCTGATATCGGGTACCGTTGGCAAATGTGTAGATTCCCGCACCGTCCATTTTCCCGTTTATAATCCGGCCTTCATATTTTGCTCCGCTGGTGAATGACAGTTTACCTGTAGCGGATCCTGCATTATTGCCGGTGTCTGTATTGCCGGAATTATCAGAATTTCCTCCTGCTGATTTAAGGGGGAGTACATTTTTCGGGAACTGCCCCGTGTAGTTTCCCGGAGGGTTATAATTACAAACAACGTATGTTCCGCCGCTTTTTGATTTTGCTTTGCCGCACCCCACTTCAGTTGAACCTGCCCATACAACCTGGGTGAAATGTCCTGTTGCCATCGAAAATCCGGGCTTGCTGTAATTATAGCTTTTAATCTCGTCATACCACCTGTCAACCGGCGTGCTGGCGTTTACTTCTCCGCCTGACATCCAGAAAATGTTTTCACCATACCGGTTCGGCTGGCGGTGGTACATCCTGTTTTCAGCGGCAATTTTATCTGCCCAGGCTTGCGCGAATTCCGCAATTGATGCATTCCATTTTAATGCAGGTGTATTGTGGTTCAGCCTGTAGTAGTTATGTCTGTCAGTGATGTTTTTTACAAATTGGGAATCTGTATTTGTGATTGTCCGGTTCAGGTTCTGATCCTGATCCCGGTCTGATATGGAGTCCCCCCCTGCCAGGAGAGAAGGGATTGAAGCTGTAAAACTCTGCAGGTCCTGTATGCTGTAGTATGTTTTACCGTTGATTATTACAGTGGGGCCGTAAACAGTTCCCCCCTTATATGTTCCTGTTGACTGAAGTGCTGCCCATAGCTTCTTCCCTTTCTCCGGATCAGCTGATGCTATCTCTGTATATGGAATATTATTTGTCTTCAGATAGTTAATCATGTAAGCGCACTTTGAACAATTAGGAATCGTAAACACCGTAACCTGCGAAGCACTTTGCGCGTAGACCAGAAATGTAAATATCATTAATACCGCATAGGACGTGATGCGTTTCATTATAATCTCCTTTGTTCCCAGCCGGTTTCTGCTGCTGATATTTAAGATTTTATTTGTGCCTGTATTCAGTATATATCCATCCGGATTTGCTTCCGGTTATATAACCGAGTTTTTTGCTGTCTGAATGTATCTCAAATTTACCTGCTGAGATCTTAACATCAATATCATCTGCTTTGTTAAAACTGCAGACTGAAACTCCGTTAACAGATATCTCCTTTGCCTGGCCCTCATCATCTGAAGAGAAGTGCGGAGGATCAAGAATTGTAAGGATATCCCTCCTGCTGTTGATGAAATACTGTGTATAAAGAAAAGTTTCAAACTTTTTTGTCTTAAGGTTAAAGATAACAAGTTCGCAGAGCGAGGGATTTATATGCACCTCGAAGTATGCCCTGTCTTTCTTCTGAAACTGATGCATTACAGAATTTCCGGTAACCTGTGTCCTGTACTCAACGCTTTTATAACTGATAACAAGCTGTTCACCTTCAATGCTGCATTTAATTTCTGCATACAGGGGGCTGATGCAGAGCATAAGTAAAACCGTGAGAATGGGAAATAATTTAAAATTCACCTGTAAATCTCCTGAAATGGGATACTTCTTTTAATTTATTTACATCCGGTTTCCGGGAATAAATTAAGTTCCGTGAAAATAAATATTACAGGGGTGCACGTCCCTTTCTTAAGCTCTGTCCTGAAGCATTTGAATTTTTTCCCTGCTGTTATCCCGTTCTTTTTTACCCATGAAAGAGGTGGATTGGCACCGTCATTAATCTTCAGTTCAACCCCTGAATCGGAACGGTTTGTATACCTGTAACTCTTCCTGTCGGATATGTTAAGAGGGGTGAAATCACAAACTATCTTCTGCGGATTGTCAGGGCAGTTGTATTCCGATGCCGGTGCGGGTTTAATTGATTTGATTACAGCGTAACCTTCAAATTTTGAATACTCGCAGGCACCACCCTCTGTTTCCCCCTTCCTGGTTATATTGCTGTTGCATGAAGTGTTCATCATGATCAATACAGCAATTATTAATGTGAAGACGTTAAACTTTTTCATAAAATTACTCTCCTTTTGTCAGCATGCCATGTCCGGGAATTTTTCATTTTATGTAATCCCCCCGGCGAATGAATTCAATCTGTATAAATCATTTTGATTCTGCAAGTATATAATATGCTTCAGTTATACGGCGACCAGAATTATAAATCTGGTCGTGGAAAAATTTTAATCATTCTTGACAAATGAATTTTAATATATGGAAGTAAAATTAACCATATAAATCATTGGAGTCTATGTATGAAAAAAGTATTATCGGTTTTATTTACAGCAATTTTTTCTGTGATTCTTTTTATTCCCGGTGAACTTAAAGCTGCTGATATAAGTGTTGGCGCTGCAACATGGTATACATGGTGGAAATTTGACGATCAAAATGACGATTCCAAGTCTGAAATTGATCCGGCATTTCTTTACGGGCCCTCCATGGCGGTTAAATTTAATGATGATTTCAATTTTACATTCCAGTTTCTTTACGGGGAGTTCGACTGGACTGATACTTATGACAGTGAAGAACATAAATATGTTTTTAAAAGAATAGATAGTGATCTCGCACTGAACTACAGGGTTAACAGCTGGTTTAAAATTTTTGCAGGTGCAAAGTATATGGCGTATAAAAGAGATAGTGCAGGGGCAGTGGATCATCAGGGTGTCGGGCCCGGTGCCGGTTTTAGTGCAGTTATTCCTGTGGGCATGAATTTTTATCTGCTTGGTAATGTTTCAGGAGCATTCCTCTTCGGAAGAGAAGAGAATGAGCAGGAGGATATGAACCTTACTATTAAGTCGAAGTACCATGAATATGGCGCAAGCGGAAGTCTTGCACTGGCTTATTATATAGAGGCTGCGAGTACTACTCTCAGTATCGGAGGACGATACCAGTATTTTAAAACTGATTATTATTATGATTCATATGATGATGGTGCTGGTAATTCAGACATGGAACATAAATTCTACGGGATTACAGCTTCAGCCACTTACTCATTCAGTTTGTAGACCGGCTGAATTTACTTCTCATGCCCGTAGTATCGACAGATGCCGGGAGCGTGATTCTACAGTATGCTTAATAATGAAGAGACGCTATGAACATTAAAGACAGTAACGATTCATATAATCCTTATGGAGGAATCGATATAGACCTTCCGTCACCTCCCCCATGCTACACAGCCATGAGCGCAACACTTGTAGGGCATAAGCCCGGCATTGAACTTACAGTGGCATTCCCTGTTCTTGAATCATTCCTTAATCCGGCTGGTACAATGCAGGGGGGATTTATTACTGCGGCTTTTGATAATGTTTTTGGTCCTCTATGCTATGATGCAACAAAAACACCGGCATCCTCAATGGTGCATATAAATACCAGCTTTCACAGGCCTGCTTTCCCCGGTGACGTGCTTACTATTGTTGCCCGTGTGAAGACTAAAGGTAAAAGAATTGTCCACATGGAGGGGGAGGCGTATAACAGGGAGAAGAAACTTGTTGCTTCAGCCCATTGCGATTACATGATAACCGGCTGAATTATCGATCATCAGAGAGGAGTAAGCTGTCCTCTCTGATGATAAAATAAAAATTTTCCTGTTCTATTCCGCGTACATCGCTTCCACAAGAGCTTTATAGTTGTTAAGTACCACTTTTCTCTTGATCTTAAGGGTAGGGGTAACTTCACCGGCCTCCTGTGAGAAAATTCTCGGTATCAGGGTGAACTTCTTAATCTGTTCAACCTGGCCCAGGTCTTTCTGTCTTTTGTCGATTATATCTTTGTATAAAGCGACAACTTCAGGTTTTGCAATAAGTTCCTCATTAGAAGAATACTTTATGCCGTTTTTAGATGCCCATTCAGCGAGGTTTATAAAATCAGGTGCTATGATAGCAGTGATATACTTTTTACCTTCACCGGCAACCGCAACGTTTTCTATATAGTGATCCTCGCATAAAAGAACTTCAATCTTCTGCGGAGCTACGTTTTTCCCTCCGGCTGTGATTATGAGGTCCTTGAGCCTGTCTGTTATGGCAACAAATCCATCCTTATCCATGACCCCCACATCCCCGGATTTGAACCAGCCGTCATCCGTGAAAGCCTCTTTTGTTGCCTGGGGATTCTTGTAGTATTCTTTAAATACATTGGGTCCCCTGAACTGAAGCTCACCTGTTGCAGCATCAATCCTCATTTCAGAAAGAGGGACAACTCCCCCCACTGTGCCGAGTCTGAAAACCTCATGGCCGTTAAATATTATTCCCGGCGCGGTTTCAGTGAGCCCGTAACCCTGAGTTACAAGCATACCGCAGTAGAAGAAAAATTTTTCAATTTCAGGATTGAGGGATGAACCGCCGCTCCCTACATGGTGCATGTTTTTGCCGAATAGATCCCGTACCTTGTGCAGTACAAGCTTGTCAGCTATTGCCCGTTTGAAGCGGAGTGTGAGAGGAGGCATCTGACCTGCAAGCACCATATCCCCTGCTTCCTTTGCAACTTTGATTGACCAGAAGAATATCTTCTGTTTCTTTTTAGGGGCTTCAAGGATCTTTGTGAATAAAGTCGAATAAACTTTTTCAAAGAGCCTGGCCGCGTTGAACATATGGGTGGTATTTGCCTCCTGGATATACTCCATGACCTTTGTGTGGTCATCGCAGTACCAGATATGTGCCCCTGATGTGAGGAAGCCGTAATCCCATGAGCGTTCAAGCGCGTGACTAAGGGGGAGCCAGGAGAAAGTGGAATCATCAGGACTGAATGGGCCCTGTGTATATTTGCCGATAGACCAGCCGTTATGCATAAAATTTTTGTGAGTAAGAACAACACCCTTGGGCTCGCCGGTTGTCCCTGATGTATATACTATTGTGCAGACATCATCATAGTGACAGCGTTTTTTAATATCTTCAATCTTATCTTTGTGACCGGCTTTTCTCCCCATATCAAGGAAGTTATCCCACATCATGACGCGGGGATCACTGGCAATCTTTGTACCACGGTGGAATACAACAATCTTTTCAAGTCCGGGGCATTTATCCAGAAGCGGGTATGCCCTGTCGTATTGTGCCTGGCCTGCGAGGAAAAGAATTCTTAAACCTGAATGATTTACGATATACTCTGTTTCCTTTGTTGAGTTCGTAGGGTAGACAGGGACATCTATAGCCCTGATGAGCATTGAACCGAGGTCCGCGATATGCCACTGGGCCCTGTTGTTCGAAAATATTCCGACCCTGTCCTCCTCTTTTATGCCGGATTCAAGAAGTGCTGAGGCAACAGCGTGCATCTGCTCAGCAAGCTGGTTCCATGAAGTCTCCTGCCAGCTTCCGTAAGCTTTGTCATGCAGTACGGCCCTGCCTCCGTATTTTTTTGCGAGGTCAAGTATGTAGAGTGCGTAATGTTTCTGAGTGTCCAGTACCTCCTGAAATTCTTTTTCAAGACTTGCTTTTTCAGCTTTGAATTTTTCTGTGAGGTTGACCTGACTCAACCTGTTTCTGAATTTGTAGCCCACGTCTGATTCCCCCTTTTTAGCGAATTTAACTTCAAATCGCTGCTCCCTTCGGGGTTGTGACTTCTATTTTTATATATTTTTCATGTAGACTCAGTTTTTTACACCCTCTTTTTTTTAAATGCAACAAAAAAATGAGCAATTTTCCGTATTGTATATAAAATGCGGAAATTTTTTATCTGCTTGCAGTATGGATTGAAATACATTATGATGAATTGGAATTGAGCAGTAATCAAATATAAAGGGCTGACCTAAAAAATCAGATTTTCATGTTTTTGTCATTCCGGTTTTGCAATTTCAATTCGTGCAAATACCGGAATCTCCTGATTGAATCAGCTGTATGAGATACCGGCATTTTATCCCGAGGGTACTTCTTCGCGGCGCTCAGGGCGCGCACGCTACAGCCGGTATGACAAAGAAATTACTTTTAGACAACCCCTTTTAAGGTGAGAAAAAGTGATGGATGTAATAAAAGTTGAACCTGTAAAACCGTCGATATTAAAACTGACTTTTAAAACAAACGAGATTAAGTACTTCGATGTATCTCCATACTGGAACAGTTCTTTTTTTAAGGAGCTTCAGGAGTGGGATTATTTCAGGCAGGTGAGGGTATCAGGGCGAACGGTTCAGTGGCCCCATGAACAGGATATTGCTCCTGAAACACTTTACCTTGAGGGTAAGGAGTTCCAGGAGGTAAGTTCAATCGCTGATGAAGGTGATAAGTATAACAGATAAAATTACTTCTCCACTTCCGCAAGAGCTGAATCCTGGTACGCGTGAAAGAATTTTTTTGTAAAAACATCCCCTCTTCCATTTTAGTAGAGGGGATGTTTAAAAAGGAATCCGAAATATATATGGAATGCAGAACTAATAAAGTCTTGAATATATATTCAGTATTTCATTCCTGGAAAGGAATACGTAGTTGTTTCCGAGTAGCCTCTGTTGTTTTTCTATAACACCGTCAGTGAAGAGTTCCTTCTCTTTCTCCTTCATGCCGTAGCTTTTCAGGCTTTTTTTGGGTATAAGGTTCCCGAGGAATTTTTCAAGATCATTGTAAATGCTGTTTACATCTGAACTTTTAAGTATGTCAGCAAGGAGTCTGTTTATCTCCTTTATTTTGCCATCAGGCTGTAGCCTGTTGTAGGTTTTAAACACCTCTGTGAAAAACTGGTAGTTTGCCTCGCCGTGCGGAACGTGATAATTTCCCCCAAGAGGGTATGATAAGGCGTGGACAGCTCCGACTCCGGCGTTGCCGAATGCAATACCCGCGTAGTTGCTTGCAACAAGGAACTGCTCAATAATCTCTTTCCTGTACTCTCTGCCGTTTTCAATAACCTTTCTATAGCCCTCCATGATCATCTCAATGGCCCTGATACTGAAGGTCTCTGTGTAGTTGCTTGCCTTGGGAGACAGGTATGATTCTGAGGCATGTATAAGTGCATCCATTGAGCTGTATACAAAATATTCGAATGGGAGTTTTTCAAGCATTGAAGGTATAAGGACTGCCTGATCCGGGAATAGCTCATCTACAGCAAGACCCATCTTTGTCCCCTTTGATTCGATAAAAGCTATTGATATATTTGTAACTTCACTTCCTGTTCCGCATGTTGTTGGTACAACAATCAGTTCTTTATCTTTTATAATGGGTACTGTTTTTTCAAAGATATCCAGCGCGACTTTCGCGTCTTTAAGAACCAGTACTTTGGCTATATCAATTACTGAACCGCCGCCAATGGCGAATATTCTTTTATAGTCGCTTCGGCCCATGTCTGCTATGATTTTGTTTATCATTCCGTCAGTGGGCTCGCCGCCGTATTTTTCCTGGAAGATAAAAGCGCACTGCAGATTCAGCGGTTTCATGTAATCATTATAAAGAAATTCATGCGTAAGTATAAAATCATTCTTACCGATGGAAAACTCCGCGGCAAATTCTCCGAATGTTTTAAACTTATGAATATCAGGCTTAAGGCTGAATATTTTCATAACTCGTTCTCCTTTTTTAAGACCGGCCCTTATGTGGCAGGGCCGGCCCTGGTCGCTGCTCACCGTTTAAAAACACGGGGAGTTTAAGAGTTTTCTTGCTCGGTACTTTTTTTAGGTAGTAATCTCTGGAGTTCAATTAGCATCCAGAGAACGAAACCTGTAACAAGACCGAGTGTCGGGCCTTTTACGGCAAGCACTACTGCCATAACAAGACCAATACCCCTATGGGCATTCGTTGAAAGCATACGTATACCTATAAATCCGCAAGCATAAGCCTGGACTGCCATTGTGAGTCCGAAGAATATACCGAAAGCAGGTTTAATCAGTGTGACAAGCGGGAGCATAAGAACTGCGATAATAGTGAAGAATCTGAATGTGCCTACACCGCCCCAGTATGTTCTCATGGTGCTGTATCCTGTTTTATACCTTTCAGTAATTGTAAGTAATCCTGATGCCCAGAGCGGACCATTCATAGGAACCCATGGTGCAAAGATGCCCATAATAAAGTTCCTTATGGCGCTCACAAGATTGGATCTGCTGGCATCAAAATCAACTATTTCATCAGGCCTGTTTGCAGTAGCATCAGTAACAATCTCCTTGGCAAGGACGAAATCTGAAAAAGCGATGATATAAGCTGTTAACGCCATAGGTATAGCCTTTATGAAAAAGGCGATGTCAGGGAAACCAATACCGAAAATTGTGTAATGCTCCATAACGTAACCGAAATTTAAAGGTGTAAATCCCCATTCAATTTTAGGAACAGGTATTTCTTTAAAAATAATCGGAGCAAGCACAATTGCAAAAAGCTGTGCAGGAACAATACCCTGGTTTCTGATGATCTTCCACATTCGGCTTTTTTCTGATAATTTAAGGAAAAAATCAGAAAAAAGGAAAAAATAGGCTATTGCAATACATGTGACAACAGTCACCGGGGCAACCGGTATTCTTGCGTTGAGAACGTTCATCGCTGCAGCTATACCTGCACCCAGTACTATACCGCCTTTTATTGATGTGGGTATACTATCAACCAGTTTTTTACCGAGACCGGTTGTGCCCATTATAAGGAAAAGGAGACCCACAAGAAGCTGCAGGGCAATCATTGCATGTGTCCTTTCCGGGCCAATGTTATAAGCTGTAAGATAAGTGATTGTAAGCGGCAGAGCAGGGGTAATCCACCCCGGTACAACAGGGTCACCGAGAAGTGCAGGGAGATAATAACACATTGCGTTTAATACACCAAAAGTGAGCGCGATGTAAAAATTATCCACACCAAGTGTTGTCATTGTAATTGTAACACCTGCGCCAAGACATGCTACTCCCAGGAACATAGCTGCAAGAGCCTCTGTTACCTGTATCTCATGATGTATCCAGGGGAGTCTCATTTTGAAAATTCCCAGAGGGATATAGGGTTGTTCCTTCCCGTACTCTCTTTTCAGCAGCGGGAACTTCTCTTTGTTGAAGCCCGTGATCGGGTTATTCACGATAGCAACCTCCTTAGTTTTTTATAAAGTGATGATTGTATGAGAATGAATTATTAGATAAAAATGAAACGTATGCTTAGATGAATAAGACGCATTAAATGTGCCTTGATTTTGCATATAGATATTTTTAATAGAAAAAAACCGTCTATTATGATTTTTATTTGTAATAATGAATAATCATTGGTGATTATTCAGCGAAATTAGCTTTTTTCATGATTTGGAGTGTTTATTTTTGATAAAACATTAGGTTATTGTAGGAGTAAAAGCATGAAAATATCTTTATTTTATGTTTTTTGTTCCAATTGTGAAACAAAAAACAATTTATTAAATATATAAAAAAAAGAATAGAAATTTTATAATTGTCACAATAATAGATTCATCTAATTTTAACTCCTTTGATGGTAAATAAAATTTTAAGAAACATTTATATGTAGCATATATAGGGATTATGTGTAAAATAACATGTCGTTTCATTGTTGAAACATTTGCTTCTATAATGAAACAGTGTTTCAGTGGTGAAACACTGTTTCGGCATTTTAAAATTTTGGATGTTTATAAGTTTTTGCTCTCCACTTCCGCAAGAGCTAAATCCTGGTATGCGTGAAAGAATCTTTTTGTGAAATCATCCCATTCCCCGCAAACACGGATTGTCTCTTCGTCAGGTGTGAAGAGATTTTTGTGTGCAAGAATAAACTTCAATTCTTCAGAAAAATCTTTCACCATAGTCGAATCAGCACCTTCAAGTATATCTGAAACAAATTCCTCCGGTGAATACCACTCAGAAGCTTTCTGCAAGTCCCTGTGCATCTGTGTAAGGAGCACGTTTCTCGGCCCCTCCCACAGTTCATTGATCGCAGAGTCGCGGTAGAGTCTGGGGAGAGAGGAGAAGTCCTCCATGATCCCGTGTCCGCCGAATATTGACATGCTTTTTCGTATTACATCAGTTGAATCCATTGATGCCGTGATCTTCTGAAGCATTATAAGTTCGCGCACCGCGAATCTTTTCTTCTTCATTCCGGGAGTGTCTTTTGCGGAGTCTGTCCCCTCCTGTGCGAGAAAATCACGGTAGAGCCTGAATGCCCCGGCGGTTGTACGTTTCGCGAATTTTTCGATCTCCGCAATCTGTCCCTTTACCATTGGGAACTCCCCGATCTTTACACCGAATGCATCCCTGAATTCACTGTACTTCTTTGCCTCTCTCACAGCACGTGTCATGAATGCTGCGGCGGAGAGGCCAACTGTGAGCCTTGAATATGTAAGCACTATCCCCACAACATTGGCAACACCTCTGTTAAGGGGCCCCACAGGATATGCAACAGCCCCGTTGAAGGTCAGTTCACCGGTTGTAAGTTCACTTGTTCCCATCTTCCACTTGATGCGGTCGATTGTATAACCGTTGCGGCGCTCTCTTTCTTTATCACCCGGAAGCCATGACGGCATTATAAAGAGCGCCACATCCTCAGAGCCTTGCGGCTTTGCTGTTACAACAACATAATCAGCGTGCGTTGCGGAGCAGAAGAATTTGCTTCCATATAATTTCCATGTTCCGTTTTCATTTACAGCTTCAAGGACATTTGAAGGAACGTCCGATCCCCCCTGTATCTCGGAGAGGTACTGCGCCCCTATTGCAACATGGCCGTCAATGCCGTCGCGGCAGTGTTTAAGTATCCTGTCTGTTTCCGGTGTATCGGAGTATTTCTCAAGGAGTTTCACAAGGCCCTCTGTGCATGTCATGGGACAGGCAACGCAGGCCTCGCCGTTCTGGTATATGATAAACATTTTTATGAGCTTCACCCATGGAGATTTCTCTTTAGAAAAGAGCTTCTCGCCGAAGATTTCACTCTCCATGATCTCTGTTTCACGGGGCCTCACTATGCGGTCTATCCTGTTGTGATGACCGTCGTAGTGCATCATGTATGGCCTTTTCTCCGGCCATGCCATTGATTCAGCCATCTTCCTCCATCTGTATGAAGCTTTCTTCGAAATTTCACGGGCTTCGGAGTCAATCTGTGAAGCTGCGCCCCCGGTGTAATGCTTTACAACTTTCTGTATAAAGGGGTCATCGGTGTAGTAATCGACATTTTCTCTCCATTCAAGGAATCCATCGAAATTGTACGGGTTATTTCTTTCGGGGAAAGACATCCAGGGCCTCCGGAGGTGTTTATTGATGATCTCAGGTAATATTTGTAACCAATGGTTACAAATAGTCAATTATTTTTCCTCTCTATTCACACGTACCATTTATCTTAAATATATAATCTGCTTTTTGTTTATCATCTCTTCAAATTTTTTTATATTTAACGTGAATATTCCAATCTTTTTGTATATATTTGATAGGAATGAAGTATGCTTGTTGCGAAACTGCGTCTCGTGCCTGCAGGGTGGCACCTGCGGGGACTTTTAAGGGGCTATGCCCATTATACCCCTTTAGTATTAATCGGTTTTGCAATAATCAAATATTAGTACGGAGGTAAAATATGGTTTCAGGCGGTATTGCTTTACTGCTTCTGCTTATTGCGGTCATACTCATTGTTTACGCCACAGGCAGGGCAAAGATAAATGCCTTTGTTGTTCTCATTATGATTGCCTTTATTTACGGCCTCTCCATTGGCATGCCGGCTATGGATGTAATCAAGGCGATTAAAGATGGTTTTGGCGGTACTCTTGCCAGTATCGGTATAGTTATCATTGCCGGTACAATCATGGGGTATATCCTGGAAAAAACAGGCGCAGCTCTCGCAATGACAAGAGCAATCCTTAAGATTGTCGGGAAGGATCAGGCTCCTCTTGCGATGAACATCGCGGGTTATATCACATCTATTCCTGTATTCTGTGACTCAGGTTATGTTATTCTTACTCCTCTCAACAAGGCTTTGTCAAATGAGACGGGTAAATCAATGGCAGTAATGGCTGTAGCTCTTTCAACAGGTTTGTATGCAACTCATACAATGGTTCCGCCTACACCGGGGCCTATCGCTGCTGCCGGCGCACTGGGCGCTGATGTTGGTACAGTTATTGTTTTCGGTCTTATTGCGTCTATTCCTGCTGCATTATCAGGATGGCTATGGGCAAATTATATCGGAAAGAAATATGATATTAAGCCTGAGGTTGAGGAGAGTTATACTCACCTTATAGAGAAGTACGGTAAGCTCCCCAGCACATTCATGTCATTTATGCCGCTGGCTCTTCCGATATTTCTTATTCTCCTTAAATCTATTTCGGCGTTTCCGACTCTCCCTTTCGGGCCTAAGGACAGCACCGCTTATATTGTGATCAACTTTATAGGGGACCCTGTGACTGCTCTTATGATAGGGGTTATTGTGAGCCTTTTCCTTGTCAAGAGAGAGGAACTTGGTACTGCTGTTGAAACATGGATGGGGCATGGTATAAAAGATGCCGCTATTATCCTTGCGATTACAGGAGCAGGTGGTGCTTTTGGTAAAGTTCTCCAGGGCTCGCCTATGGTCGAGTTTATCAAGATAAACATGGGGGGATTGAATCTCGGTCTATTCCTTCCATTTATAATTTCGGCAGCACTTAAGTCAGCACAGGGTTCATCCACTGTGGCTATTATTACAACAGCATCGATCCTCGCACCGCTGCTTGGCACACTGGGGCTTAATCCGGCACTCACTGTTGTTGCAATAGGCGCGGGTTCAATGGTTGTTTCTCATGCCAATGACTCTTACTTCTGGGTTGTATCGCAGTTTTCGAATATGCCTGTTAATACGGCATATAAGATTTACACAACTGCAACGGCCATTGAGGGTACTGTGGCCTTTGTGACATGTTTTATAATCAGTCTATTTTTGTGACCGCTCCTTTATTCCTACTCCTTTCCTCATTGATGGGGAAAGGAGTTTTGAGGTAAAGGCGGATTTTTTATTGTTTGAAAAAAAGTTTATAACTTGGGGTTGTCTAAAAAGTCAGATTTTCTTGTTTTTGTCATTCCGGTTTCACCCCAAGAGTGCTTCTTCGCTGCGCTCAGGGCGTGCACACTTCAATTCGTGCAAATACCGGAATCTCCTGATTAAATCAGTTGTATGAGATACCGGCATTTCGCTTCGCTACAGCCGGTATGACAAAGAAATTACTTTTAGGTCAGCCTCGCTAAGGGGGGGGGGAGATGTTTGCAGATTTTCAAAAATGGTTATACCGGAGAATGGCTTTGAACTTTATGACAGCAGGTAAACCGGGTAAAGCTGAAAGGTGGTATAAAAAACTTGAGAAATTTGAACCGGACAGTCTTGAGGTGCTTCATAACCTTGGTGTAATTTATATTGCTTTAAACAGACATTCAGAGGCGGAGAAATACCTGCTGAAAGAGATAGATCTCTATGGAGAATCGGAGATAAGGGACAGGGTGCTTGGTGATCTTTACTATGTCAGCGGCAACAGGGATATGGCAGGACGTTTCTATGGTAAAGCTCTCACCCTTCTGCAAAACGGAAGCAGAGATAAGAGTACAGAGAGATTCCTCCGTAGAAGAATAAAACACTGCAGTGAGCATTTATCTTATGAAAAAGCTATGGAAGGTATGAAGCATTATGAAGATGGTGCAGCTCTGTATGCTAAAGGTGATTATGACGAAGCCCTTCATAGCTATAATAAAGCTGTTCGTTGTGACAACTCGTCTTATCTGGCAATGAATGCGGCAGGGACACTACTCATGAACAACATAAAAGATTACGAGCAGGCAAGGAATTTTTTCAGGAAAGCTCTGGATCTCGCGGATATTCCGCTTGTTAAACATAATCTCGAGCTGGCGGAGTATAAGATTAAGAAGAACGGGGTGAAGTGATGGAAAACCGGAAAGCCATGGATATTCTTGAGTCTGTTTTCAGGGCCGGTCTCAAACGGATAGACCCCCTGTTGATGATGAAAAATCAGCTCACACTGAAAGGTGATGAGTTAACTATAGATACAGGTACAGAGCGGCATTCTGTTGACCTGGGAAATGTGGAGCGTATACTTGTTACGGGAATGGGGAAAGCTTCAGCTCGAATGGCGCTGGGACTGGAACAGGTACTTGGAGACAGGTTAGACAGCGGAATTATTGCTGTTAAGTACGGGCATGTTGAGACTCTTAAAAAGATTAAGCTTATGGAGGCGGGGCACCCTGTTCCTGACCGTGGTTCAATCAATGCTGCAAATGAGATTATATCCTATGTAAAAGGCGCGGGTGATAAAGACATAGTGATTAACCTTGTTTCAGGTGGCGGCTCATCTGTAATGAGCTTACCGTATTCCGGTGAGGGTGGTATGTCTATATCCCTTGAGGAGAAACAGGCTGTTTCAAAACTCCTGCTTGCATGCGGCGCTGATATACATGAAATTAACTGTATAAGAAAACATCTTTCGGGCGTGAAAGGGGGGAGGTTCGCCGAGATGATCTATCCGGCGCGCTGCTTCAGCCTTATTCTTTCTGATGTTGTGGGTGATAACCTCGATGCAATAGCTTCCGGGGCCACTGTGCCTGACAGCACATCATTCGGCGATGTTATAAATATTGTCAGCAGGTATTCTCTTGGAGATAAACTGCCTGAAAATGTTATGAAGATTTTTCATGCCGGGGCAGAGGGTAAAATACCTGATACGCCTAAACCAGGCAGTGCCATATTCAGCAGGGTGCGTAATATACTTATCGGCACCAATTACCATGCTTTACTTGCCTCTGCTGAAGAAGCCAGGAGGCTCGGATGTAAAACTGAAGTGCTCACATCTGTGCTCACAGGGGAAGCCAGGGAGATAGCCCATTTTTTCGCTGCAATGGGGCGTGATGCCTGCACATGGAGGGACAGCTGTGACCTCCCGATATGCATTATCGCAGGAGGGGAAACCACTGTGACACTGAAGGGGGATGGCCTTGGAGGGAGATGCCAGGAGATGGCTCTTTCATTCATTGATAATCTGAGGAAGACCCCGCTTATTGCTGACAGAATATTTTTTCTTGCAGCAGGCACTGACGGCAACGACGGGCCCACTGATGCTGCCGGGGCTTTCGCGTCGATGGAGCTTTTCAGGAAAGGGAAAGAACTTGGTCTTGATCCGGAAAAGTTTATAACTGCAAGCGACTCGTACCATTATCATGAAAAGACAGGGGGATTGCTGAAGACCGGCCCCACGGGGACTAATGTCTGTGATATCCATATAGTGCTTGTTGTATAATTCATAAACCCTCAATGCGGAATGATTTGACTATGTCAGTGCTCTGTTTCAGGTATTCAGTTGCGCTCCCTGCCAGGGGGCTCCTTTTGGGGAAAGAGACAGTCAGCTTGACAACCGCCATCTTTTCTCCGTTTTTTGATGATAATACACCGGTCACTGAAAAGCCCGATCTTTTTCTATCTTCAAATAGATGATAAAAGAACCGGGCGTTGTGTGTCGCATCCTCATATCCGTCTGATCTGAGAAAATGGAGCGTAACTTTATCCTGAACTCTATTTTTCCTGTAAAAATCAGTCTCCTTTTTTACAAGCTCAGTTGAACCGGCTGCGTAATAGTTAACATTAAGATCAACAGTATGAGTGTTATACCCTGCTGTATATGAGATAATTCTGCTGTCTTCAGGCGGATTCTCCATTTCCGCAGGAGTCCAGGTGACAGGGAGATCAATGTGAAAATCGCCATAATGCTTCTTCTCTCTATTATCAAAATCTATTTTTTGTGATTTCCCCGGATTGTCAGCACCGTATAATGTCAAATTAAAAGCGAACATCATTATAATCACTGGTATAAACTTTTTCTGCTTCATCATGTCACTCCATTTATAATACTTAATCAATGTTTATTCCTAAAGATAGTTTTTAGTGCAAAGCTATAAATTTAGTTTTCTGTCATACCGGCTGTAGCGTGCGCGCCCTGAGCGTAGCGAAGAAGTACCCTTGGGGTAAAATGCCGGAATCTCATAATATTGTTCTATGAGATTCCGGCATTTGCACGAACTGATGATGCAAAACCGGAATGACAAAAATTTAAGCTTATAATAATTATATAGCATAATTTTTTTTTAGAGTTTTTTATCTTTATAATTCTTTTAGGAATTATTACTGATACTTAATATATATACATTCCCGTTGTTTCGCATAATTTTTTATTTCTGAAACTTCTTGACTGATGTCTCTTTGAACTGATTATTGGAATAATACAAACAGTCATCTGCTGCTCTTTATTTGCGGCAGCGGCACTAGAGGCTATATGACACAATCAGTTTTCACTCTTACAGAAACATATACAGTCCGATCTTATGAAACAGATGTTAATGCACGTGCAACAATTCAGACAATGGTTAATTATCTGCAGAACAGCGGATTTAACCATGCACTGATCCTCCGGAAATCGGGCGGGCTCTCTCACGATCCATCCACCGCATATTTTCTTACACGGCAGAAGGTGAGGATTTTCCGCTACCCTGAATGGCAGGAGACAATAACAGTAAATACATGGCTTGATCCCCGCATAGAAAAATATGCTGTCCGTGAATTCGAAATTATTGATGCTGCCGGAGAGGTAATCGGGTGCGCCACTAATTCAGCATCTTTCTATGATCTCAAAGAGAAGAGGGTGATACCAGCATCACAGCGTATGCATAATATTCCTGTGCCGCCCCGCAGCCGCGCACTGGACGATCCATTTGATTCAATACCCCGTCCCTCTGTTGCAGAGTTTTCTGTGGAGTTTACTACACGCCTTGCTGACCTGGATATGTACCGTCACGTGAATAATGTCGTCTATGTTGAATGGGCTGTTGAAACACTCCCCCGCAGTGTATGGGAAGGTTGGACTCTTCGCGATCATGAAATAAACTTCCGCTCTGAAACATCTATTGATGATGTTATACTCTCCGAAGCGGAGGAGATAACATGCAGTGATACCCGTATATTTCTGCACAGGCTCACGCGTAAGTCTGACGGAAAAGAAACAGCCCTTCTCAGAACATGGTGGCATAAGAATATAAAATAAAGGGGGAATCGTGATGCAGAAGATGAAGATAAACAATACAGGTCTTATTGCAGGGAGGTGGCCTCTTGATCCGTCACTCCCGTCGCTTGTTTTTATACACGGCGCCGCGGGTTCAAAGCAGTTCTGGAAAGAGCAGGTGAGCGGTCTCTCTGACTGCTGCAATCCCATTGCTGTTGATCTCCCCGGGCATGGAGATGACAGCGGCAGCGGCTTTGATACAGTGGATGCTTATGCGGATGCTGTAGAGAGTTTCATAGAAGAAGCAGGTATAGTTACACCCGTTGTATGCGGCCTCAGCATGGGGGGGGGCATTGTACAGAAACTGCTGCTTGACGGGAGACTTAAATATAAAGCCGGGATAATTTTAAATTCAGGGGCACGGCTTAAGGTTATGCCTGCAATATTTGAACTTATACAGAATAACTACAGCGGCTATGTTTCATCACTCCCGGCAATGGGTGCTTCAGATAAGTGTGATCCCTCGAAGCTTGCAGAAGTAATAGCAGACGCTGAGAAAAGCCGGCCTGAAATAACTTTTAGTGATTTCACCGCATGCAACATTTTTGATGTAACAGAGAGACTCGGAGACATTAAGGTGCCGCTCCTTGTACTCACAGCAGAAGAGGACAAGCTTTCACCTGTGAAGTACGGGAGGTTTATTCATGAGCGAGTGACCGGGTCAACATTCCTCACAATTCCAGGGGCCGGGCATTTTTCCCCGGTTGAGAAACCTGATGAGGTTAATGAAGCAATAAGAGCATTTGTTACATCCAGGTAAAATTTCTGCTCAAAATGGTGGAGCGGACTTTCTACCTAATCTAAAATTTATGGACATATACTTCTTTCTTGACAAACTTTTTCCGGTGTGAAAATTTTGATTAATTTTTGCCGGACAGAATTACCATTATTTTTTTATCGCTCTGAAAATCCCTTTTCGCCGGGGATCGGATTGTCACATATATAAAAATCTCTTCAGAGGGTTTTCTTCCCGCAAAAAAATCCTATCGCCAGGAGGAGAGTATGCACATTTTATCAGATATGGGACACGGGTGGCACAATATAATCAATGCCAATGGAATATCCATTACTATTGTAGGGATGCTTCTTGTGTTTTTTTCACTTTCTATAATCAGTTTAATTATCGCTTCAATGCCGCATTTCCTGAAAATTGTTGAAAGGTATTTCCCTGAAGAGGAAGAGGAATTCGCAAAGAAAGGTGTGAAGGCGGTTTCTGAAACAGAGGTTGTTGCGGCAATAAGCGCGGCTCTTTGTCACAACATGAAGTCTTCTAATTAATTGATAAAATGGTACATTAGATGGAATTTTTTATTGAGTTTTTTAAAACCACAGGTTTCTACCTGATGACACCCGGTAATCTTATGATGATTATCATCGGGCTTGTTTTTATAGGTCTCGCAATCATAAAACATTACGAACCGCTTCTTCTTCTCCCTATCGGCTTCGGTATGATAGTGGGGAATATCCCTTCAATAGCAAGTATGCCGCTTGGAGTTTATGACGCGGGGAGCGTTCTGAATTATATATACTTCGGTGTGACACAGGGGATTTTTCCTCCGCTTATTTTTCTCGGTATAGGGGCGATGACAGATTTCTCTACGATGCTTTCCAATCCGAAGCTGATATTGCTTGGTGCTGCTGCGCAGATTGGTATATTCCTTACATTGATCGGGGCGCTGTACCTGGGGTTCACGCCGCAGGAGGCCAGTTCAATCGGTATAATCGGTGGAGCTGACGGTCCAACTGCGATATTCCTCACTGCAAAGCTCGCTCCGCATCTCCTTGGATCTGTTGCCATTGCGGCATATTCTTACATGGCCCTTGTGCCGGTAATTCAGCCTCCGGTTATGTATCTTCTTACAACAAAGAAAGAGAGGCTTATAAGAATGAAGCCATCGCGCACTGTATCAAAGCGCGAAAAGATATTATTTCCTATCATTGCTTTTCTTGTGTCTGCTCTTATCGTTCCCGGTTCACTTTCACTTATCGGGATGCTTTTCTTCGGTAATCTTCTTAAAGAGAGTTTTGTAACAGAGCGTCTTGCCCAGACTGCGCGTACAGCCCTTATCGATATAGTAACAATACTCCTGGGGCTTACAGTGGGTGCCAGTACACAGGCGCAGACTTTCCTTACGAAACAGTCAATACTGATTTTTGCTCTAGGGGCGGTATCATTTGCAATCGCTACTGCCGGTGGAGTTCTTTTTGCCAAGATTATGAATTTATTCATTAAAGATAAAATCAATCCTCTGATCGGTGCGGCAGGAGTTTCGGCAGTACCGGATTCCGCAAGGGTTGCCCAGATTATAGGGCAGAAGGAGGACCCGCACAACCACCTCCTTATGCATGCCATGGCTCCAAACGTTGCGGGTGTTGTAGGTTCCGCTATTGCTGCCGGTTTTCTCTGGTCTCTGCTGGTTAAGTAGCGCGCATGGGGCCATGCAAACACATAATTGTTTTGTTAAAAAAATATAATTGGTGAAATTGATGGGTAAGAAAAGAATAAAGTTTATGTGTACAGCATTCAGGGACGGATTCCAGTCTGTATACGGATCAAGGGTGCTCTCAAAAGACTATCTTCCGGTAGTCGAAGCTGCCCGTGACGCTGGCATTTCATATTTTGAGTCGGGGGGAGGTGCGCAGTTCCAGTCGCTCTTCTTCTACTGCCGTGAAAATGCTTTTGACGTTATGGATGCCTTCAGAAAAGCTGCCGGGCCTGATGCCAACCTCCAGACACTGGCAAGGGGTGTTAATGTTGTGGGGCTCGATTCACAGCCGGCTGATATTATTGCACTTCACGCGAAGATGTTTAAAAAGCATGGTGTAACAACTATACGGAATTTCGACGCGCTGAATGATGTCAATAACCTGATATTCAGCGGAAAGTCTATAGCTGATGCAGGACTTAAGCATCAGGTATGCGTTACCATGATGGAGCTCCCTCCGGGTTGTTCGGGAGCGCATGATCCTGAATTTTATATGAAGACTTTAAGGTCAATTCTTGATGCGGGAATACCCTATGACTCTGTATGCTTTAAGGATGCATCAGGTACATCAGCTCCTTCCAAGGTCTATGAAACAATAAAGCTCGCAAGGAAGATGCTCCCGGAAGGGACTGTTATAGATTTCCATACTCATGAGACAGCGGGTATCGGTGTCACCTGTTATAAGGCGGCAATTGAAGCCGGTGCTGATTTTATCGACCTTTCAATGGTTCCTGTTTCAGGAGGTACATGTCAGCCCGATATACTGACCATGTGGCACGCTCTCCGGGGAAGTGAATATGATCTTGATGTTGATGTCGAAAAAGTTATTGGTGTTGAGGAATTTTTTCAGGACAGTATGAAGGATTACTTTCTTCCTCCCGAAGCTGTGCGTGTTGATCCCCTTATCCCCTGGAGTCCTATGCCGGGGGGTGCGCTTACGGCAAATACTCAGATGCTCCGCGATAATAACCTGATGCACAAGTATAACCAGATAATTAAAGCAATGGAGGAGGTTGTTAGGCGCGGAGGTTTTGGTACCTCTGTTACCCCTGTGTCGCAGTTTTATTTCCAGCAGGCTTTTAATAACGTGATGTTCGGGCCATGGGAAAAAATTGCTGAAGGTTACGGTAAAATGGTTCTCGGTTACTATGGTAAAACTCCCGTTGAACCTGATCCTGAAATTTTGAAGATCTCCGCAGAGAAATTAGGGATGGCGCCTGCTGATAATATCCCCATCGAAATAGATAATTCCAATCCCGCTAAGGGTATGGCACCGGCACGTAACGCGCTTAAGGAAGCCGGGCTCCTCGAATCAGATGAAAATATCTTTATCGCTGCCGCATGTAAGGAGAAGGGTATTGCTTTTCTGCTGGGCAAAGGTGAAATGGGTGTCAGGAAAAATGAAAAAGCGGAGGTTAAAGCTTCAAATCCTCTATCAGCAGGGGCTTCATATACAGTCTCTGTGAACGGTAAAAACTATACTGTTACACTTGATCATGGAAAGACAATTGTTAATGGTAAGATCTACAGTACAAGCATAAGGGAGAGCAGTAAGGTAAACGATCCGGTTCAGATGGCTTCAGGTACTCCTGACGGTACAGAGATAAAGTCCCCTCTTCCCGGAAAAGTTTTTAAAATTATTTGTGATATAGGGGAGCATGTTGAGACAGGTGATACAATCCTTATCCTTGAATCTATGAAAATGGAGACCAGGATAAATTCGACTGTGTCCGGAACAGTTTCCGAGCTTCTTGTGTCAGAGGGTGACCAGGTGCAGACTAATGATGTTCTTGTGCTTGTGAGCTGATATTGCCATACATAGGGGCTGTCTTAAAAAAGACAGCCCTGATTGTTTCGTGATTTATTCTCACTCTTCGGTTTCTTCATTGTAGTTGTTATCTTCGGCATCATCAGATACTCCGATGTTTTCCATTATTCTGTTTAGTTTCGCGAGGGCTTTCTGAACTGCGGGATCGCTATAGTACTGGGCGAATTTCTGAAAGTCGGCATTCTTATCACTTCCGGACATCTGCTCTGCCCACTCTCTCTGGACTCTTTCATAATCATTCATATCATCAGAATCATCTTCACTTTCATCATCTTCTTCTGCCATGTAGGCATATTTTTTTTCCATAGTTTTTATCTGAGGAGTTAGTTTTTCCATCTGATCAGCGTACCTGTTAATAACCGCAGCAAGTTCATTGGCGCTTTTGACTTTTGTAAGTGCATTATAATAATCAGATGATATTTTTGTGATTTTATCTGTGAGAGCTTTAAGGTCAGCAGGCATCTTTTCTTTAGCAAAACAAATGGATGCTGAAGTAAGTATAATAAGTAAAACAGCAGTAATTCTTTTCATGTCAATACCTCATGTTATAATGGAAAAATTATAATCTGATGCTTTAAATAGTCAAGTTTTTCATTAAAACTTCTTTCAGTTGTTCTGCATAGAATCTGTTTAATATCAGTTTTTAATATAAAATTTGAATAAATTTAAAATAATGTTATTTTATATACAAGTTCATCTCCGGAGGTTCATATGAAGAGTTTAAGGCTTGAAGTTATAATGCTTACTTTGGGAACAGGTTTAGGTGTTCTTGTTCTTATTATATCTATCTGTATATTCGCCATAAACAGAAACAGCAGCCAGTTGCTGCAGCTGAATGAGGATATAATATTCAAAGACTATGATAAAAACATAAATAATCAGGTGGAGAATGTAATCTCTTTAATCGGAGCTGTAAGAAAATACCAGATTGCAAATAACCTGTCGGATCAGCAGGGGAAATTACTGGCAAGAGAACTTGTACGTGACCTGAGATATGATAAAGAAAACTACTTCTGGATTGATGATTTTGAAGGGATAAATATTCTGCTCCCTCCAAATCCCGCCGGTGAAGGTAAATCGAGGATTAATCTCCGGGATGTAAATGGAAAGGAGATGGTTAAGGAACTGATAGCAAACGGAAAATTGCCTGAAGGGGGGTACACTGATTACTGGTTTCCCCGCCCCGGAGAAAAAGATGCAAGCAGAAAGAGAGGGTATACAAAATCTTTTGATGCTTATAGGTGGGTAGTGGGTACAGGGAATTATGTTGATGATATGGAAAAAATTGTAGCGGAGCAGATAGCTGCAAATGCCAGGTATATAAGGACTTTATTTTTTGTCGTTCTGGCAGTGGGAGGGGCAATTTCAGTCATAGTTATCATCATGTCTGTATTTTTCGGTAATTCGCTCTCACGCCCTGTTGTTGAATCAGCAAAGGTGGCGAATAAACTGGCAGAGGGTGATCTCACCGGCAGAATTGATATAAAATATGAAAACAGAAAAGATGAAGTTGGTACACTTGTAAAAAGTATCAATGCTGCAATTGAAAAACTGGAGAAGATGATCACTTCAATTGCAACAGCTATGCAGAGCCTTTACTATGCTACTGATCAGATAAACCAGGGGAACCAGAACCTTTCACAGCGCACAACAGAACAGGCCTCTGCACTGGAGGAGATTGCTTCAACTATTGAGGAAACAAGTGCAACAATTACACAGAATACTGAAAATGCAAGACATGCAGACACCACATCCATCGCATCGTATGAATTCGCTGAAAAGGGGGGAGAGCTTGTAAATGCTGCTGTCTCATCAATAAATGAAATCAGTGAGTCCAGTAAAAAGATCGGAGAGATTATCTCTGTAATAAATGAAATTGCATTTCAGACAAATCTTCTGGCTCTCAATGCTGCTGTTGAGGCGGCACGGGCAGGGGACCAGGGGAGAGGCTTTGCTGTTGTTGCGGGGGAGGTGAGAAACCTTGCTCAAAGATCGGGAGCTGCCGCGAAACAGATAGGTGAGCTTATAAGAGAATCAATTGAAAAGATCGATAAGGGTACTGAAGAGGCAAACAGGAGCGGTGATGCTATTGATGAAATCATTAAATCAGTAAAAAATGTGACACGGCTTATCTCTGAGATTACAGCAGCAAGTGATGAGCAGAAGTCCGGTATTGATCAGATTAATACAGCAGTAATGGAGCTTGATAATATGACTCAGCAGAATGCGGCACTTGTTGAGGAGACTGCATCCGCCAGTGAGGAGATGGCTTCACAGGCAATGAACCTTATGGAGCAGATGAAGATGTTCAAAACAGAGAAGGAAGTATGATTTATTTGTTTAATAAATTTTATTTTTAAGAGTCGGGTTTATCCGTTAATTATATGGATCTTAAAACTTATTTAAAGAAAATAATATTTGCCATGCTGCTGTTAATAATGGCGCACAGTTGCGTTCATGCTTCAGAAAAAAAGAATGTTCTGATATTGAATTCATATCACCAGGGTTATAAATGGACAGATGATGAAGTGCGGGGCATTGTCAATGGCCTATTTCCTGAACAGGACAATATTAAAACATATATTGAGTACATGGGTACAAAATGGAACTTCAGCAGCGAATACTTAAAAGAACTATGTATTCTGTATAAAAAAAAGTTCAACCAGGTAAACTTCGATGTAATAGTATCTACAGATGATGATGCTTTTAATTTTCTTAAAAAATACCGTGATAGTGTGTTCGGTAGAGTACCGGTAGTTTTCTGCGGACTTAACTGGGTAACCCCCGGGAAATTGAGCGGTATGGGGAGCGTCACAGGCGTTAACGAAACTACTGATATTTCACTAAATTTGTATCTTATGATGAAGATTCATCCTGAAGTAAAGAGGATATATGTAATAATTGATTCCACAACAACAGGGATTTCAGTATATAATAAACTCATTGAAATAATGCCTCAGTACAGCGGCAGGATTGAGATAATACCTTTGTATGACCTTCCAATGAAGACTCTTATTGACAGGGTCTCTTCCATTGAAAGTGATTCTCTTGTCCTGCTGACTATTTTCAGCAGGGATGGTTCCGGGCAGTTTTTTGAGTACAATGAATACTCTGAAATTATAACCGGTAATAGCAGAGTTCCGGTCTACGGCCTGTGGGATTTTTATCTTGGCCACGGAATTCTCGGGGGTAACCTGGCAAACGGATATTCGCAGGGCATCACAGCCGGGAATATTGCTTTAAGGGTACTTAATGGCGAGTCAGTGGAAAGCATTCCTGTGATTCTGGATAGTCCCAATACTTACATGTTCGATTTTTTTCAGATGAAGAGGTTCGGGATTGGAAGAGATCTGATCCCCGCAGCCAGTACGGTAATAAATGAGCCTTCGTCTTTCTACTCTGTGAATAAAAAGATCTTCAGTTTTATTATAGCATTAACTTTTGCATTAACGATTTTTTCAGTGGTGCTGGTGTTAAATATTCGCAGGAGATATATCGCGGAAAAATCGCTGAAGGAAAGTGTTGAGCAGTACAGTACACTTGTGAACAACCTTAATGTCGGGGTATTCAGGAGCAACGGGGTTCCTGATGGGTGCTTTATCCAGGTTAATCCTGTTATGATAAAAATATTCGGATATGATGACAGGGAAGAATTTATAAAAGTTCCAGTCAGAGACCTGTACCAGGACCCTTCCGGAAGAGATAATTTTTTAAATAACCTGAAAGATTTAAAAACAATAAACAATATTGAACAGCAGATGAAGAGGAGGGATGGTTCGCTGATATCTGTATCTGTTACCGGGAGCGCGGTTTTTAATGAAGACGGGACAATAAATTACGTTGATGGTATTCTTGAAGATATAACTGAAAAGAAGAGGATGGAAACGGAAATAAGGCATGCCCAGAAAATGGATACAATAGGGACTCTTGCCAGCGGCATTGCTCATGATTTTAATAATGCGCTGGGTGCCCTGATTGGCGCCGTCAGTCTCATGGATCATAAACTCAGTACCGGTATACCAATGACTCTGGAGAAGCAGCTTGAGTATATAGCGGTAATGAAAGAATCGGGGGACAAGGGTATCTCCATGGTTAAAAGGCTCCTCTCTCTTGCAAGAAAGAATGATTCGGATTACAGGTCTTTCAATATAAATGAGGTTGTAAAAAGAGTAGTAGCACTGCTGACGGGTGTGATTGATAAGAGCGTATCCGTAAACTCTTCGTATTACGAAGATAAGGCTTTATCAATGGGGGACCCTGCGCAGATTGAGCAGGTGCTTTTGAATCTATGCATAAATGCCGGACATGCCATGACCATAATGAGGGCGAATCATGAGCAATGGGGCGGCTCACTGAGCATTATGATAAATAAAGTTTTTCCTGACAGGTATATTTCAAGGACTCACGCTGAAGCATCTGAAAAAGAATTCTGGAGTATATCTGTGGCCGATACCGGAACAGGGATGTCCGGAGAGGTGATAAGCAGGATATTTGAACCTTTTTTTACAACAAAAGGTGAAGGTTCAGGCACAGGACTTGGGCTGGCAATGGTTCAGAAAATCGTAAATGAGCATCTGGGGTTTATTGATGTATATTCAGAACCTGGTGTGGGGACAACTTTTAAAATTTATCTGCCGGTTTATTATGGTGAATCAGAATACAGGCCGCCCGTTATAAGCCCGGGTGATTTAAAAGGGAGCGGCAGAGTTCTGCTTGTTGAAGATGAACTACTGATTATGAAAATTGCTGAGGAGATACTGAAAGACTGCGGATATGAAGTTTACTGTGCTGATAACGGTGAAAGCGCACTTGAAATTTTCAGAGAGAAATACAATGAAATAAGTGCAGTTGTCATGGACATGGCAATGCCTGTGATGTCAGGGTTTGTGGCTTTCAGTGAAATGAGGAAAATTTCGCCCTCTGTCCGTGTGCTGATTGCGTCAGGATGCAGGCAGGACAGCAGAGTGGATGAAGTACTTTTATCTGGTGGAGCGGATTTTATTGAGAAACCATATACTGTTGAAGAACTGGCGCTGGCAGTGAGGAATCTCATAGAGACGGGGAGTATCTGAAGTTTCCGCGCCTCCATGTTTTAAAGGCGCGGAACAGATTATTAATTCCTCATACTATTGATCCAGTTCAGTCTGAAATTTTTACCGGAAACTACAGCCTTGTCATATATTTCGACCATGCCATCTTCCGGAAGGTTTATCCTGGCTTCACTGTTCGCAATAATATCTCTCTCAACATTAATCCCGGGAGCCACACTTACAAGTTCAAGGCCTTTTTCTGTCAGTTTGAATGCTGCAAGGTGTGTAACATAATAAACTTCTTTTCCTGCTTTCAGCGCCTCCTTCGCAGAAAAGGTTATTTCATCCACTCTTTTCACAAATTTTGGAATACCTGGTTCAATAACAGTAAGCTCATTGTTTTTGATCCTGATTTTACTTTTTGCCATGAAGGCTCCGACAAATATTATTTTTCTCGCATTAGCCACGAGGTTCAGAAATCCTCCAGGACCGATGTAATTTTTTGCTCCTTCAGCTTTTTTAGAAACATTTACATTCCCCTCCTCATCAACCTGAAGTGTCCCGAGAATTGTTATGTCGAGATTCCTCTCAACAAGGTGAAACATCTCAGCTGAACTCATCAGTTTTTTCGGATTAAATGCAAGCCCGAAGAAAAAACCGGGAGCCGGTGTGCCTCCATAAATCCCTGTTTCAAGCATGAAAGTAAGTTTGTCCCCGATACCTGACTGCATTATCTGTCTGCTCACCTCCTGCGGGAGTCCGTAACCTATTACACAATGAGCCTCGGGCTGTGATATGTCAGAAAATATAGAAGCTGCCTGTCTCGCAAGTATCAGGTCTTTTTCACTCCTTTCGGGATCTGCTTTTAGAACAGCATTGAGGGCTTTTATTTTAGCTCTGGCTTTCTCTATATTGCCTTCGCCTCCGGGAACAAGTTCCTTCCACGGTTTTCTCTGCTCCACTGTTCCTGTTATATCGTTTGTGGGATTGACTACAATTGCATCGATGTATTCCGCTTTTATGTAAATTGCTGATTCATCCTTCGGAATAATTTTTGTAACCGTAACAATTGAAACTCCGCCGTTTCTCTTCGCAGCAAGCACCGCCTCTTTTGCCTCAGAATATATCACGGCCTCCTTAACATAGATATTGCCCTCTATGTCTGCTGAGGGGGCAATAACCACTGCCGCATTAACAGCGGGAATCCTGTACTTCAGCCTGTCTCCATCTACTTCAACAAGCTGTTCTCCAAGGCCCGGGATCACCTGTGATCCTGCTCCAACACGGGGGTCCATGAATGTGCCCACTCCGACTTTGGTTGTGATATAATCTCTACCCTGGCCCTGGGCTTCTGCGAGATGAGCAATTACCCCCTGCGGGAGTACGCCAAGTATACATTCGCCCGCTTCGGCAAGAGCAAGCTGGGCTCTTGCTGTCTCAAGGTGGCCTGAAATAAATTCAGTATTAAGACCTTTAAGGCCCACATCTTCCACACTTCCCGGTATCTTTCCACGGGCGCCTGCTCCACCTGCTGTTATCACAGTGAGATTTTTCGGCGAACCTATGGATTTGTATCTGTGTCCTATTGCGCTCCAGAGAATCGCAGGGCGTGCGGAAACAGTCATACCCATCCCCATTAAACAGGCGTTATCCGGAATAAGCGCCACAGCATCGCTGGCGCACATGAATTTAGGATTATCAACACCGGGGTGATAGTTGAAATTAAAGTTGCTTATTTTCTTTTTCCATTTCAGGAGTTTAACAACTGCTATTGCTGTATTTATAGATTCATTAATAAACATATATTCCTCCTTTATTATATTTAATTCTGCGGTGTAAAACGGTATTCGCCGTTTTTAAGAACATATTTTCCAAGGCTGTTGATCGCATTAAACACGATACGGTCTTTCTCGCCGGAATCGTATCCGATAATCGTGATTTCATCCCCCGGAAGTACCGGAGTGGCAAATCGCATCGAAATACCCTTCATCCTTGTCATGTCGCCATTGCATACTTCATCAAGGAGACAATTTGCTGTCATTGCTGCTATGCATACGCCATGCATAACTGTTCCGGGGAGACCTGCAAGCCGTGCAAGGAACGGACTTGTGTGAATAAAGTTGGAATCACCGGAAACTTTTGCATACTGAAGAGGCTGTTTCTTTACCGTGCGGAATTTTTTTCTGAAGAGTTCGTGGTCATATATTTTTTCGTTTCTTCTGCCGATTCTCTCTCTGCGTCTCCCCCGGATTATAAAAACTGTATGTGCCTCGGCAATTCTGCTGTTACCGACAGAAGCAATAGTTTTAAGATCAATCATCTCGCCTGCTGATGAATCTGTTATATTATCTATGCTCATATCCACATCGATGATATCCCCCTCATGTATGTGACCAAGCCACTCAATTGTCTGCTGGCCGTGAACAAGTTTCAGGAGGTTCAGCTTGAGTTCTTTATTTACGAGAAAATATTTGAACATAGGGTATAATAGACGGGAGAGGTAGAATGGAGGAACAGTGCAGTTTTCACCTCTGTATCTCACTGGATTATCCAGGGTGGCTTCCACGTAAGAGTATATGTCATTGCGGGTAATGGGCCCTATGCGGCTTGTGATCCTGTGGCCGATCATTCCCCTGTTGATTCTTTCAGCCCGTATATTTCTCAGCATTGCAATGAATAACGGAATATTATTCAGTAACAAGTTGAACCTCCTTTTATATTATTTTTTAATATAAAAGTAACGGGTCACTGATGCTGTTTTCGCATTGAATTATGATTTTATATACCGGAAAGTATTCCAGAATTATGATTATGCATAGTTTAACTGTTGTTAAGCGGTATTTTTTTATAAAGATGGATGCTCAGGCATGTTTTCTGCTTTTATCCCGGAACTGCGCGGGGGTCATTCCGTGAAATTTATAGAAAGCATTGTAGAACGAGGTTACTGTGTTAAATCCCACGGCATAAGAAACACTGAGTACAGAACGTTTGTGGTCTTCCAGGAGATAATTCTCTGATTCACGTATACGGTATTCATTGATGAATGTGTTGAAGTTTTTATTAAGCCTTTCATTCAGAATCTGAGACAACTGGTATGGTGTGATATCAAGTTCATCAGCAAGTTTCCCCAGTGTTATCTCCTCGTCGCAGAAAACTTTTTCATTCTCCATAAGGTATGTCAGCCTTTCAAGCACGCTTTCGACATCTATTCTGTCAATCCGGGATGTTGAGTACCGGATCTTCAGCGCCTCTTCCTTAATATGACGGATATATCCGGGGTATCTCCATTTAAGCAGAAGTATTATGTAAATTTCACATGTCATAATCGCTGAAATTGTTTTAATAATTACAAGATAATATGTGCCGCTTTGCAGAACCAGTTTTACAACAAGAAATCCTGTTATATAAATAATGATCATGGCAAAGTTGAATGCCACAATCATTATTGAATATAATGTAGTAGTCCTTTCGATCAGCATCTTTTTTCTGTAGATCCTGACAGCATCTCTCCCGACGGCAAAGGCATATCCGCATATAATTGTCACAATTGAGAGAACTATGTAAGGGTATGGGGGAAAGACTTTCGACTGACCACGGAGGCCTACAAAAGTCTGAAGCAGTTCAAGCTTTTCATCCCCGCTTTTAATATAAAAAGGGGCCAGTACTATCAATATGATTATTACAGGGATAAAATGGCAGAGAGAGGATCTCCTGAACCTGAAATTATCCCTTGTGAGTATCTGGTAGTAGAAATAAAGAAAAGGTGCCGAAAGATAGAGAAATGGTACATGTACCAGCGCCAGGTGAGGGTGGATGAAGAGAAATCCGGAAATCATAAACCCGTGATATATCTGCCAGATTCCAAGAGAGCATAAAAAACCGAAAATCAGAAAATGCGCATCTGTGCGCTTTCTTTCCACCAGATGGGCAGTGGCCATCGCGAGAGATAAACACCCTCCGAAAAGCGTGAAAAATTTAATTATCTCTGTCAGCATTCAGTTTTATGATTCCGGAATATAATAACGCTATATAACTTAATTTATACAAATATTAAAAAAAAGCAATAAGTTCTTTAATCAATTGTCCGGCGGATTATACATAATCATGATTCTGGAAAGAAGATGTTCCGGCATAGAGTTGTTTTTGCTTTTAAATTTTCAATCTGCCCCTGTATACAGGGTCTCGGATTATCACCGCAATATGTGTCAAATCTCAGCCTGTTATGTTGTACTTTTAATTTAATCAGGTATCTGCTGTCGAGAAAGAGCGGGCCTTTGAATGCAAGGTCGATCCGCAGCGGTGAATCCTTTTCATGCCGGGGGAGCTGCCGTATTGTATCAGCGCAGACCCACATTGCATGTGCTACATCACGTTTCAGCCCGAAAAGGGGTGCTGCAAGCCTGGATATGTGAATCGGATTGTAGTCACCTGTTATTCGCGCGAACCGCTTTCCAATATTTTCAGGAATGTATGATTCGGCGTGTTCTTTACCGTCATAAATCGGTTTAATTATCTCTGAATGGGGTGATGGTGAATACATTGTGCCATAATTCCCTTTTTTCAGCCATGTTGTTATGCTTTCCCACAGCCTTTCACCATCACTTTTCAGCAGAATTATAAAATCAAATTCGATTCCCTGTTTAACAATACGTTTTTCACCCGTCATGACTTCAAGTGTTAATGGCTCATTATCATCAATGGGCCTGTGACGAATAATATGATTCCGCAGGTGAAGTGAACCGATAAGCGGGATCGGAAATTCTTTCCGGCTCAACAGATGCATATACAGAGGTGATGCAAGAACATGGGGGTAAAGTACCGGAAGTTTCCCGTCATTTTTCAGGCCGCAGACCTCCCTGTAACGTATAAGGTTGTCGGGATCAGGTGTTATGTTCTCCATTCTCCCGAGCAGACGGGGGAGGGGTGATTCGTAAACTTTTCCCGGTCTGCGGGTAAGAATTATTCTCGCGTAATTCGCCAGTGATGAAGGTTTTTTACTGAAAGAGAGAATCTTGCGGCTGTTCATATGAATGCTCCTGTGCATGATTTTTAGTCTACCAGATTACATAAATATCTTCTGCCGAAGTAAAAGCACTGGATGTTACTTCATTAAATGCCTGAACTTTGTAGTGATGGATTACACCCCATCTTAAGTCTGAATCAGTAAATGTTATACCATCAGTGGATGTAAGGTCTTTCCACGAAATGGAATAAACATCAATTTTACGCTGGATTCTATAAAAAACTGCACCTTTCGCAGCAGTCCAATTGATAGTAATATGTTTACTGCTTTTATCATAGTTCAGAGTTAAACCGGTTGGTGTTGCGAAAACAGTATTACCCGTTGCGTACGAACTCCTGTCGCTCTCACCGCTGACATTTACAGCAGTTATCCTGTAGTAATATGTTTTACCCACAAAGATTGACGGGTATTCATCTGTATAAGATAATCCTGTCAGACCTGATGCTATGAGGTTGTATGTGCCGTCTGCGGATTCTGCCCTGTAGAGTCTGTATGACTCAGCTCCTGCTGTTGAAGACCAGTTTAATATTATTAGAGCATCAGTTCTGTTTGTTGTGGCCTCAAATCCCGCCGGTACTGCCGGGATTTGAGGCATGGCATATCCTTCATCTGAAATACTTTTATAGCTTTCAACAGAATCAATTCCGGAACTCCATGCTGTCACTTTGTAAAAATAATGCGTAACAGGATATGGCGGTTTATCAATGAAAGATGTCATTAATATTTTATTAACACCGGATACAAGTGTATATATGCCGTTTATCGTTTCGCACCTGTATACAGAATACCCTGAAGCTCCGTTTACGGGAGACCATGTTAAAGTAACTGTGTCGTAGTTTCCATCTGAAGCTGCGACATTAATTGGAGCAGCTGTCTGAACAGGTGCGCCGGATTCTATTTTACCTGAAACGCCAATGCTTCTTTCACTTTCCCCGCCGGAGCTAAGTGCTGTAACAATATAATAATACGTTACATCAGGTAAAGCTGTTACATCTTCAAAGAGAAGTTCTGTGATATTTTCAGCAATGATAGCATATTCCCCTGCTGTGCCCTTTTCATCCGGCGCCCTGTAAATATTATAGGTTACATCTTTTAGTGATCTGTTCCATGTGACTTCGACTTTGTTGCCGTAAGTTCCATAAGTTGCTTTTAAGCCTGTGGGGGAAGCCGGTACATCCTCAAGAGCTATGCCATGAACTGGTTCACCGGGGTCACTTTCACCTTCAGAATTTATAGCTATAACCTGGTAGTAATACTTTTTATCTCTTGTGAGTAAGGATTCATCTTTATATTCTGTCTGTGTCGATGGTAAATCCGCAGCAAGTCCGGTATATGTACCGTCAGGTGAATCTGACCTCAGCACTTTGTATGAATCAGTTTGCGGTACAGAAGACCAGTCTATTGTAATATATCCTATTTTATCAGATGATGCTGTTACTCTTTCCGGTGAAAATGGTTTTCCTGTATGAGCAAATCCCATGGCATCGATACTGGGGGAGCTCCATGTTGTTCCACTCCCTGCGGCAACCTTGTAGTAGTAAACCCTGTTAGGTGTAACTTTATTATCTATGTAATACAGGGTTTTGATGTTCGATGCCACTACGCGGAACTGGTCCCTGTTATCAACCGATTTGTAAATGACGTAATATTCGGCTCCGTCAGCGGCATCCCAGACAACTTTAACACTGGAGTTAAATTCACCTTCAGTTGCTGTGATTCTGGAGGGAGTGTGAGGTGCTCTCCCCGCGCCGGGATCTGCACTGTCACCGCTCTCTCCCCCTCCGCAGGAAAAGGATAAGGCAACTGCTGCAACCAGTGGCATCAGAAATATTTTAAAATTTATAAGTTTCATAAATCCCTCTCCTGCTGACAGTTTTTCATTTTAAGCATTTATATTTTTCGGTTTACTCTTCTTTTTATTGCCGGATTTACTTTTATCCGGTTGTTTCTCTTCAGTTCTGTTTTTTGTTTCTTCAGAGTAACTGCTTTCCTGAATCCTGTATGTAATTCCTATAGCAATACTGTATCGTTTTTCATCGTAATCCTTACGCAGGTAGCTTAATGTGGGTTGACTTACGTTTACATATTCTGTTGTATAAGCGGTTGCAGGGATGAATATCTGGTAAAAGGCTCCTATGTTTAAATCTATTTGATCATCAACATGGAATAGGGCTCCCCCTCCAATCTGATGTGAATTCAGCAGCGGATCAGCTTCAGTTCTTTTGTCAGGTTTTATTCCGAATTCGTTATATAAATAACCGATACTAAGTGTGACTTTCGGGCTAAGGATAAACTCAGCACCTCCACCAGCCTGATAACCGGTATTGTAATCTTTCTCTCTTCCGCCGAGATCACGGTTTTTCCGGAAGGACAATTGGGCTGATGAGAGGAGGTTAAGCCAGTCAAACAGCATATATGACAGTCCGAAGTTCAGGGTAGAGGGGTATGTAACCTTCAAGGTTTTATCTCCGTTCCCTTTTTCGTAAGTCATATCTTTTCCCGATGAACCGTCTTTAAATATGTTCAGATTTCCGCTCTTTTCTATGAGGGAGGGTGCAATGAATTTGTTGGTTTTCTTCTCAAGTTCCATTGGAGGGTAATACTCGAATCTGAATGCGGCTTCCAGACCTTTAAGTGCGGAGATGATCGTCCCGGCCCTGAAGTGAGTGCTAAGTATCAGGCCTGTACCAAAACCTGATGTATCTGTATCTATATCCCATCTGTTTTCAGTAACAGGAATACTTTCCAGTACAGGCCCGGAGCCCTGGTCTACAACGAAATTGATATTATTTATGCCAACTTTCATATTCCCCTCAGCGTGAATAAATCTCAAGCCGCCTCCTGCGGAAATCCAGTTTGCAACCTGGTATGCGCCGCCGACAGTGATTCCTATATACATTTCGTTTCTGACGGCTTCTGCATTCCGGGTATACTGTATGAGTTTGTAGGCAGGATCAAATTCTGTTTCTTTACTAAGAAGGTTGCCCCAATCCATGACAGCAAGTCCATCGGGGTATGTCATGTCAGTGGCAGCCTGCATTACTGCTATATCGAAAAACAGGGCAAGGTTTTCCTGTTTCCAGACTATGTCAATTCCGGGAACTATAGGAGCTGTAAGTTCCGCCGGATACTCTTCAGTAAGACAATTATTAAAATCAGCTTTTTTATGTGGCGGGGACACAGGTATAGTTTCAGTATTAAGTTTCTGAAGTCCGTAGAAATCCATGCTATGCGTTCGTTTCACGTAATATGTCTGGCTTGAAAAGGATATATGCAGTCCGTTCTTTGTCATAAACGCGAGTCCGGCAGGGTTGTAGAATGCTGCATCAGGATCTGTTGATGTATTCCGGTTCAGTGTCCGTACATATTCAGCGGAGTGATTGGTCATTATCCCATCCTCCTGATGCAGTTCACTTCCTGCCGTATCCATCGAAAGTATTATTAATATCTGGATTATAAATAAAGCTGTCGTACAATTGCCGCGGAACTGTTTTCTTCGTTTTTTCATTTATTAACCTTCCGTGTTATTTTTTACTGTCCGTCATTCCAGCTTGTACTCCAGTCGTAACTGTCAGTGAATGGATAAGGTTTAGATGATTTGAAAATCTGTCTGTTCGTTGTTCCCATATATGTAATGTCAGTATAGGAATCTGATGCTTCTACGGTTTCTCCTCCATCAACCTTTATGTGGTATCCCAGGGTTGCGGCGTCCTCACCCTCGGCAGTTCTTACGTAGAATATTGTTCCCGGTTTGGTGCAGTTATACCCGTCTTTTGTAGCGACTCCGTCTAATTTCGCCTCCTGAGTACCGTTCGCGATAAAACCGCCATCGTTATACTTAAAACCGAGTTTACCGTCGTTGTAATTTGTAAGAGCAATGGTGCTTGTTGGCGACAGAGTGATAGACCAGTTCATAGTGCCGCTTACGAGTCCGCTTACTTTCTTGGAATTACCCCCTGCGGATGGTTTAGGTTCCCATCTGCCGGACTTTGATTTATCAAGAGAGGGAGCATATATTCCCCAGTAGAACTCGTCAATATTCAGAAGTTTAGCATAAACTGTATATTTTTTCTGTGTTGTATTATCACCGGCCACTACAGTGATATCAATCTTTGTGACCAGTCCGTACTTGAGTGGTATAACTGCTGCCGATGTACCGCTACTGAAGTCTGAAGAAACTGAAACCCCGTCAGCTGCAAAACTGATAGCTTTTACAGTGCTGTCCTCGGCAGTCGCAGTTATCTTGATTGAGTCAAAGCCGTATATCACTGTGCAGTATTCATTTACAGTGCTGCTGAAGCCTGTCTGTTCCGGATTGTGGTACGATGCGCCCCGTACAAATGATCCGGGGTATAGCGGCCTGTAACTCTTTGTGCCCATCATCACCGTAATCCCTGAAAGATTGGGATTATCACTCCCCTGCAGGCTGTTCGCGTTGATCGTGTAAGTGGTTGAGCCTCCGCCGGATGCGGTGACAAGCACAGTGATTACGCTTATAACTCCGGGTGGAAGCGGGATAGGGGAGGTGTTGCTGACATCAGAGCCGTTAAGTTTAATGCTCACAACTGAATTTGCAGATTCAGCAACAGCAGAAAGATTAACAGGATTCATTGTTGAAGATACATCGATATTGTACGATGTTATATCAGGATCAAAAATCCTGTCAAATTCCCCTCCGGCAATGGAGAGAACCGCAAGTCCTGATGATGTCGTTGATTCGCTCTGCCGTATTATGGTAATGGTGTATGTATCCTCTGTTTTGCCGTCTGGAGCTATCCCCTTTATTTTTATTATGTTTATTCCCTGGTTTAAACTGATTGCTGATGTATCAGTAATTTTTATATTGTTTACTCTTACTTCGGTTTTCGCCCCTTCAGATTCAACGGCAGGCACCGCGACTAATGAAATTACTGATGCCGTAGTCATTGCTGTGAAATTTCTGTTTGAACCTGATGCATCAAATTCCGGTGCAAGTGAAATTCCATATATTGACAATTGAGAAAGTTTTGCGACTGAGTAATTTTCTGAGCATCTTATAACGTAGATGGTATAAATAAGTTCCTGGCCATCTTCAGCTATTACCTTTATATGAATTGTGTTTGAGCCGACTTCCAGTGATATTGGATTAGAAGCAGAGTTATCATAAAGTTTTTCATCACCAATAAAGATTTCGGACCACGGGTGATTTGCAGCAGTTGTAACAGATATTGAATCTGTTGTGTAAGGGACTTCGAGGTAGTTAATCCAGTCTTCGGAGTTAAACGGATATCTTAGTGTTCCCTCAGAAAAAGAGAGGCTTTTTATAAAGTAGTCGGAGCTGAGGCCATCTTCAATTTCTGTTGCCGGCATGCCCCCGATGCTGCTTTCGCATCCGGTAAGAGCTACTATGGTTAATAATGATACTGCCATAAGAATCCGTTTTATATTATTCATAAAACCTCCGTAAAACCGACTCGTCAGTTCTTGAAAATATACTAATATATCGTTTTCGTGTCAAATTTTTTATAATTTTTTTTAGATTATGTAAGCTTTTAATGTTAAATTCTTATTAGTGATAAGATTTCATATTGTAGAATCTTTGATTGTCTAAAAAACGACGTTCATAATGTTAACTGTACATATTTTTTTAAGTGTCAACAGCACTATTGCGGGGGTGGAGTGTTACGAAAGAATAATTATCGGCTGTCAGTTCTTTTCAGGCTGGTACATATTCAGTGTATTTTCTATGACCTTGACCATTTCATCTGTAAGGCTGTCCATGTCATGAATATTGTAGTTCTGTTTTTTAAGGACGAAGTAAAAGTAGGAGATTCTTAAAACACCGCCAAGAATTACATTTCCTGCAAAATCGATGTTCAGGCTGCTGCTAATATGTCCGAACTGTTGTCCGATTTTAATGTCATCCACAATGGCTTTCATTACAGAATCCTCGAAAATGCGTACAACATGTTCAATAACATCATTAAGGCCGCTGCTCATGCGGAGAATTATATTTGCCCTGTCCTGGTTTTCAGCGAAGAAAGCCATAGTTTTAGCTATCCTGTGCCGCAGGTAAGCTCTTGCGTAATCCTGACCTGTGCCCTGGCCCATGAAGTCGTTAAGGTTCAACGCGACCTTGTTCTCCCATTCGACTACATATTTCTCAATAAGAGATATGTAAAGGCTTTCCTTGTTTCTGAAATACTGGTATATTGTACCCTTTGCAATCTGCGCGAGTTTTGAAATATCAGAAACCTGGGACTCATAGTATCCCTTTCTGGAAAAAGCTTTTTCTGCGCAGATGAGGATGTGTTCTTTGGTCTGTTCACCTTTTTTAAGCATTTATGCGGCCTTTTAGTTTTGATATAAAATAGTGATTTTGAATTTATTATGCCACTGACAAAAGCTACAATTGTCAGAAAAAATGAGTCGGTAAATTTTAATAAAACTGTTCATAATTATAAAGCATATGCGGATGATTGGCAAGTTATTTATTGTAAAAATTATTTCAGTTGAGATTGTTGTTATTTTGGGAGTGAATCCCGGGGCCTGTTATTCAGTAAATCCCGGACCCTGATTATGCCCTGAGTTGCTTTTCATTCAATTATTAACTTGACTTTCATTATTTCAGGGTGTCTGTTTCGGAATAAGCGGAACAAACCTGCCGTATCAATGACTGAAATAACAGGATTAATTTTATGAACAAGGAAATTCTTCATTTCGCTCACGCGAACGGATTCCCCGGCGGAAGTTATAATAAGCTGCTTAGCCGCTTCCGGGAAAAATTTGAAGTTATTGCCATAGACCGGTTGGGTCATAATCCTGATTATCCCGTGAATAACAACTGGACTAACCTTGCGGATGAGCTGATTGCTTTTCTCGAAAACAATTCCGTTTCACCTGTTATAGGGGTGGGGCATTCTCTTGGGAGCCTTGTTACATTTATTGCAGCATATAAAAGGCCTGATCTTTTCAAAGCGCTCATTATGCTGGATCCCCCTTTTGTTACAGGGGTATGGGGGCTGATTTTCCGATTTCTCAAGTTCACCGGTTTTGCAGACAGGATAACGCCGGCAGGCCAGTCCAGCGGCAGAAGGTCGGTCTGGAGAGACATGAGGGAAGCTGAAGCTTATTTTATGTCGAAAAAACTTTTTCAGCAGTTTCATCCTTCATCACTCAACGATTATATCGAACATGGCATTAACCCCTGCGATGATGGTTTATGCCTCTCCTATGACGTTTCCACTGAAGTAAAAATTTTTCAGACAATGCCTGATAATATCGGTTCATACAGCAGGCCTCTTGATATTCCGGGTGCACTTATTTACGGGGAGACAAGTCATGCGGTACATCTTCCTACATTGATAAAGTTTACGAAACGGCACGGTTTTAATCTATGTACATCCCCTGGCGGACACCTCTTCCCCCTTGAGAAACCTGATGAAGCTGCTGATGTTATAGAGAGGGAGCTGCAAGGTATTCTTTATAATCTTTCTGCTTAAAAGACTTCGTCGAAAAGTAATTCTCTCCAACACGGTCTCTTCCAGGCCGATAATGATAAAGAGGTAGCAATAATTTATGAAAATTCCATTTCACAAAGCCCTGATCGGAGAAGAGGAGGCCGGCGCTGCAGGAGATGTAATACGCAGCGGCTGGCTCACAATGGGTGAGAAGACTTTTGAATTTGAAAAGAACTTTTCGGCATATACAGGAGCACCGGATTCCATAGCTGTGAATTCCTGTACAGCAGCCCTGCATCTTGCACTGAAAGCAGCAGGTATAGGCCCGGGTGATGAGGTGATTATCCCTGCAATGACATTTATAGCCACCTGGGAGATTATCAGGTATTTTGATGCTGTGCCGGTTTTGTGTGACGTTGATAGAGACAGCTTTCTTTTAAGTATTGAGGATGTTGAAAAAAAGATTACTTCCAGAACACGGGCAATTATTCCTGTCCATTATGGCGGCGAGTCCTGTGATATGGATGCTGTTATGGATATTGCCCGGAAATATAAGCTTGCTGTAATTGAGGATGCGGCCCATGCTCTACCGACTCTTTATAAAAAGAAAATGATCGGAACAATTGGGGACATCACCTGTTTCAGTTTTTACGCGACAAAGACACTTACAACAGGTGAGGGGGGGATGATTACAACCGGCAACAGTGAATATGCCAACAGGATCAGGAGGCTCAGACTTCATGGCATTACAAAGGACGCCTGGAACAGGTATTCTGATAAAGGTTCATGGGAGTACGATGTCTCCGAGCCGGGTTATAAATATAATATAACTGATATCGCATCTGCAATAGGAATAGAACAGCTTAAAAGATGTGATTCAATGAACATCATGAGACGTGAGACAGCACGCAGGTATAACAGCGCTTTCAGTAACACCGGGCTTCTTGATCTCTGGAGCGTGAGAGATGAGGATGAGTGCGCATGGCATCTATACCCCGTGAGGCTTAAAACTGACTCTTTAAAGATCAGCAGAAATGAATTTATAAATGACCTGAAAGCTGCGGAAATAGGTACAAGCGTCCATTATATACCGATGTACAGGTTTTCTGCATTTAAGGATTCAGGAAATAAAATCAGCGATTTTCCGAATTGTGAGGATATGTATTCAAGAGAGGTTTCTCTCCCTATATGGCCCGGGATGAGTGAAGCAGAGACGGATTATGTGATTGATACTGTAATTAAAATACTTGAAAGAAATAAAAGATGAAAAAGTTAAACAGAATATTAATAGTCGGAGCCGGCGAAGCAGGTGCAGCCCTTGTAAATGATCTGCGCCAGCGGGGGCTTGGTAACGGCTTAGCCGCCTTTGCAGATGATGACCAGTCAAAAATCGGAACAACCGTTGCCGGTATTGAAGTAAAGGGAAGCACGGCTGATCTGCCGGGTATCTGTTCTAACTACAGTATAACAGATGTTATAATAGCCATACCCTCTGCTAAAGCCTCTCTCATTAATAAAATCACATCAAAGGTGCTGTCGTATAACAGAGTGATTAATATACTCTTTGTTCCGTCAGCTGAGAGGTTTTTTGATACTGTGCCGATCTTTCCGTCTCTGCGGGAGTTTTCCTATTCCGACCTCCTGGGGCGTGAGGAGTTTTCAATTGACCTCGATGTAATGGAGAAGTTTTTCGAGGGGAAGTCTGTTCTGATTACCGGCGGCGGTGGGAGTATAGGCTCAGAGATATGCAGGCAGCTTCTGAAATTTAATGTGTCAAAGATTGTAGCCCTGGGACGCGGTGAGAACTCTATTTATAATCTTATGAAAGGTATGGATGAATACAGAAGGCTAATGCAGGGACGTATGCCCGGAACAGTTTACCGTATTGCCGACACCCGTGACAGGAGAATGCTTGACCGCATTTTCATGGAAGAGAAGCCTGATATAGTGTTCCACGCTGCTGCACATAAACATGTTCCGCTTATGGAGTGGAATGAACATGAGGCTCTTCAGAATAATATTCTGGGCACTGAGAATGTCCTCTCCCTCTCAGCGGAATACAATGTGCAGAAATTCATCCTTGTCTCCTCTGACAAGGCTGTGAGGCCTACTAATGTCATGGGAGCAACAAAAAGACTCTGCGAAATTATTACTTCATATTATCATGACAGGAAGAACCTTAATACTGCTGCTGTGCGTTTCGGCAATGTTCTGGGGAGCAGGGGTTCGGTTATACCGCTCTTCATGGAACAGATAGAGAAGGGGGGGCCTGTTACAGTGACTCATCCTGATGTCACAAGATACTTCATGAGTATACCTGAAGCATCACTGCTTGTGATAAACTCTGCGGCACTATCTGGCGGTGGTGAGATATTCGTGCTGGATATGGGCGAGCAGTATAAGATAGACGATATCGCCCGCAGGATGATTGAACTTTACGGCTTTACACCGGAAAGGGATATAAAGATTGAATACACAGGCCTCCGTCCTGGAGAAAAGATGTACGAGGAGCTTTTTTATAACAGGGGGGCAATGAATAAGACAGGCAACAGCAGCATTTATACTCTGCATAATGATAACATAAGTCTGTCAGATTCTGATTATGATGAGATTATAGCAGCGGTGAGTGAAAGAGTATATAGTATGACCAGTGAAGATGTCCGCCAATTTATAAAAAAGTTTGTCCCTGAATATAGTTTCTAAAGTTAAACTGATTTACTTTCTTCAATGTCAGGGATTCGCGAGAACATTTTAGCAAGCTTCCCGGTTTTTTTCATCATCTTCTCTGTCAGCGCGCCATTTGTCAGCTTCCACTTCCAGTTGCATTCTATGGTGCCCGGGGTATTCATTCTGAATTCCGTACCGTAGCCCAGAATATCCTGCACCGGCACAACAGCAAGGTCAGCCTGAGTCGCGTAGGCTTCCCTTATAATGCGCCAGTGAAAATCGCTCCAATCCTTCATGCCGAGATAATCCATTACATAATCCCTGTATTCCTGCGGAAATTCAGGATCATAAAACCATCCGTTCACTGTGTCATTATCGTGTGTCCCGGTGTAGACAACACAGTTCTTCTCATATATGTTATGCGGGAGATATTCATTTTTGTTATTAAAGTCGAATGCGAACTGCAGTATCTTCATTCCCGGAAGATGAAGCATCTCCCTGAGCTGCTTAACTTCCGGGGTAATTACGCCCAGATCTTCAGCTATAAGAGGGAGAGCTCCGGTTTCACTGCTCAGTCTGTCAAAGAACGGTTTGCCGGGGCCATGTTCCCATTCACCATTTATTGCAGTCTCTTCACCATACTCAACACTCCAGTATGACTCAAAACCCCTGAAGTGGTCTATCCTTATAATATCAGTCAGAGAGATTGAATGGAGTATTCTTTTCTTCCACCACTGATAAGTATCTTCGTTCAGTTCCCCGCTGCTGTTGTACCATTTATACAGAGGGTTCCCCCATAGCTGGCCTGTCTCACTGAAATAGTCAGGCGGGACACCGGAAACTTTATTCGGCTTAAGATTTATTATGTCAAAGTCGAGGATGCTGCTGTTTATCCATGCATCGGAACTCTCCATTGATATGTAGATCGGGATATCACCGATTATCTTTATTCCTTTGCTGTTGGCGTAATCTTTAAGTCTTTTCCACTGCCGGAAAAAGATAAACTGTGCGTATTTAACCAGCAGCACCCTTTCTGCGAGTTTTGTGTTCAGAGTAGTTATTGTTTCCGGATCGCGTACAGCAATATCCTTTTTCCATGACATCCAGTTGAATGAGTTGAATTCGTGTACAAGTGATATATAGAGCGCGTAATCGTCGAGCCAGAGGCTGTTGTGCTGAAGGCAGAACCTGTGGAATTCCATGTTCTCCTCTTCAGTGGCATGGAGAAGAAATTCATCGAAAGAAAGGATCACAACCTTCCGCAGAAACCTCCGTGCCCTGTCGAAATTGCAGAAATGATCTTCGGGGAATTCATCGCAGCTTATTTTATTTTTGAACCAGTTCTCTCTGAAAAGCAGGTCTATGCTTATGAAGAGTTCGTTCCCTGCGAAAGAGGATATTGATGAATATGGCGACCAGCACATTGATGGAGACACAGGCCCCACAGGGAGAATCTGCCAGTAGCGGAATCCCCCTTTATGAATGAGATCTACAAATTCATAAGCCTCATCCCCCAGTGTACCTGTTCCGTATTTTCCCGGAAGGCTCGTTATATGTAGAAGTATTCCAGCTGATCGTCCTAATTCCATTATTTACCCTGGCTCTTCATTTGCGAAAGTACACGCCTCAGGTTTTCAAGCTCTTCGCCATAAGCTTTCCAGTTACCCGCTTTCATGCTCTCTTCAGCTTTAAGATAATGCATATAAGCCCTGTCGGCGAGTTCTTTCAGTGTAATTCCGCCTTCCCTTATTTCACTTGCCGTAAATCCGCCGCCGTAGAAGAGTTTTTCAAGTGAAGCGGTGAGAGTATCTTCCATAATAACCTTATCAGCAAATGAAACAATTACTTTACGTAGTTCAGGCATCTCACTCTTTTCAGCTTTAAGATATAAAGGTTCAATGAAGATAATTGATTCCTCTATAGGTATGGCAAGCATATTCCCTCTTATGACATTTGTACCCTTCTGGCTCCAGAGAGCGAGCTGCTTTGAAATTTCAGGGTCCTGGTTAATTCTTGCCTCGATCTGCATCGGCCCGTAGTTTAGTTTCTCCTTGGGGAGGAGATAGAGCTGAAGCTCTCCATAATCAGGTACATCACATTTGGCTGTAAGGAATGCCAGCATGTTATTTTTCTGGTAAGGGGTGAATGGAAGGATAAGTATAAACTCGCTCCTCTTTTCACCGGGAAGCGTTGTCACAAGGTAGTAGCTGTGAACATCCGTTTCGCTGCTTTCATATATCTGAGTAGGGATTGCCCATGCGTCCTCATTGTTGTAGAATACATTGGGATTTGTCATGTGGTACTTCAGCAGAATATGGCTCTGTATATTAAATATTGTTTCAGGATACCTGATGTGGCTTTTCAGGCCTTCAGGTATATCTTTTAAATCCTTGAAAATCCCGGGGAAGATTCCAGCGTATGCTTTTATAATAGGGTCTTTCTGATCTGTTATATAGCAGCTTATCTTTCCATTATATGCGTCAATAATGATCTTTACCGAGTTACGGATATAATTCAGTCTCTTGTTCCCTACATTGATTGGTGTTGAGTAGGGGAACATATCTGTCTGGGTATATGCATCTATTATCCAGTATAGTTTTCCATCAGAGATTACAAGATAGGGGTCATCGTCCAGTTCAAGGAAAGGCGCAAAGTTTTTCGCCATCTCAACAATATTCCTTCTTATAAGAAGTTTACTCTCTTTTCCGATGTTTCCTGATATCAGCAGGTTTATATCTCCGAATGAAACAGAGGCCATAAGCCTTTTAAAGAATGAATCGAGTTTAATGCCTCCTGTACCCTGGTATGTGGTGTACATGTTTTCATCACCCGACGGATAATCGAATTCACCGGGTTTAATTGATGTATTTGTTATTACATAAGGAGCATCATGTTCACCGTAGTATATCTCCGGCCTGTCAATTTTTATGTTAACAATTGCTTTAGGGGGGATGTCCTGAATTAGAAATTCAGGCAGGCCCTCTGACGTTACCCTGTCAACACGACTCATTACCGTGCCGTAACCATGTGTGTAAATAAGGTGTTTATTCTGCCATGTCTGAGTGTTGCCGGGAAGCCCCTCTGTCGATAATTCACGAGCGGAGAGGTTTACTGCTGTTTTTTTCCCGTCAATTGTATAGCGATCAACATCAACATCATTGAAGTAGTAGTACCGCTTAAGTTCCTGCAGTTGTTTGTATGTCTGCTGTAGAGGGCGCCAGTCCCATAGGCGGACGCTATCAAGGGTTTCTCTGTTCTTTTTAAGATCATTATATGAAAGGTCTCTTTTATTCTCGAAGGGGATCTCTTTTACTTTGTCGAGGCCGTAGGCAAGTCGTGTAAAATTTATATTGTTCTGAATATAAGGCATCTCCTTGTCGAGCTCGTTTGGCACAACAACAAATTTCTGCTGAAAAGCAGGGTACACTGTTCCCAGGAGAAAGTATACCGGAATAAGGGTGAGCATGACAATTACCGGCAGTTTGAAACTCCTCTTAAATACATTAAAAAAGAGAAGAGCTGCTGCAATAAACGAAATAAACTCAGCGGCCCTGAAAGCAAAAAGCTTAGCGTTAACTGCGGAGTAGCCCGCTCCGTAAAATTTACCGATCTGTGAAAAGAGAAGCTCATAAGCTGAAAGCTGATAGCTGAGCCCGTAAAATATAACCATGAGGCCCAGAAGTATTGAAAGGTGGGCGCGGCAGAAAAGTGACAGTTCAATGCCGGTGTTTTTCAGGGATATTCCGCCGTTAAAAAGGTGAAGAACTGCTGTAAATATGGTAATTATTACAAGTGATGTCATTGTCCAGCCGTAGAGAAAATTATAGAACGGGAGAGAGAATACATAGAAGCCGATATTTTTTCCGAAGACAGGGTCTGCGGGGTATCCTTCAAATGGAGCGCCGTGCTGGAACATCAGGTATTCCTTCCAGAAAGCCGATGCGCCCCCACCCATCATGAATCCGATAAGCACGATGCCTATTGTCATCAGGATCAGCAGAAATTTTCTTGATGATCCGATTGCCGGAATCTGTATCCTGTCCAGAAAATTTTCTGAAAAGAATCTCCCTCTCCCCCCCATAAGCCTGATGAGCACAAAATTAAGCAGGAAGAGAAATATGAAAATCCCGCCGAATATAGCCTGCACATTGAACTTTGTCATAAACATGACCCAGAATACCTGTACCCCGTCATTAATTCTGAACCATTCGTAGTCAATATAGAATCCCGAAATATACTTTGCGAGGAAGTAGATTATAAAAAATATAACAAGTCCGAAAGTAATCCTTTTGTCCATAACCGGCTCCATTATAAAGAGTGTTTATTAAAGATAATAAAAACCACGATTAAGTAAAGTATTAAAAAAATTATATTCAGGGCATTAGTCAACCAGAAAAGAGTTGAGAATATGAATAACATTAAACGGTATGGTAAATATACTTATACTGACAGGAGGCCTCCTTGGATATACATTACGGTTTCTGGATTCTCTTTGCCGTTATGGTCGGAGCGATGCTGTATATCGATCTTTATATTACTGATCACCAGGTAGGTGAAAAGTCTTTTAAAAGCAGCGTAATATGGAGTGTTATCTGGATATGTGTTGCTCTTACGTTTAACGCGTCATTGTACTTTTTTTATGACAACGGGCATGAGAAGGCTATGGAGTTCCTCGCAGGTTACCTTATTGAAAAATCACTCTCCGTTGATAATCTTTTTGTTTTTATAATGATATTTCATGCCCTTAATATAAAGAGTGCAAATCAGCCGCATATTCTTAAATGGGGTATCCTTTCGGCAATAGTATTCAGGATTTTCTTTATTATGGCAGGAGTGAGCCTTCTGACTTATTTTCACGCAACGATTTATCTGTTCGGCGCAATACTTTTATGGGCATCATTCAAAATGATCCGTGATGCTGTTTCAGAGGAGGAACAGGAGATCGATGTTGCAGAGAACAGGCTCGTTAAATTTATAAACAGGCATTTCAGGGTGTTGACAGATTATAACGGCAAAAGGTTTTTTACAAGGGCTGACGGAAAAATTGCTCTTACACCGCTTTTTATAGCTCTTTTAATGATCGAAACTGCTGATATAGTTTTTGCAGTGGATTCTATTCCGGCGGTTCTTGCAATAACACATGATCCTTTCATAGTAATTACATCAAATATAATGGCGATTCTGGGCCTCAGGGCTCTTTATTTTGTTCTTGCAGGTATGCTTAATCTTTTCAGGTATCTTAAACATGGAGTTGCGCTTATACTTCTTTTTGTTGCAGTTAAAATGCTCATCTCCGAAATTTACAAGATACCTGTATCAGTGTCGCTTGCTGTAATATTCTCTATTCTTTTTCTTTCAGTAGTGCTGTCTCTTATTTTCATGAAAAAAGATGAAGTTGTAAATTAAGACCTCATCCCCCTGACTCCCTTCTTCATGGTGGAGAAGCGGGAAAAGACTCCCCCTCGCCTTAAGGAGAGGGGGGCGGGGGGTGAGGTCAGGGGAATGTCAATGAACCTGACAAAATATAATCACACAGATTTCAGCATCGATGAACTTCTGAAGCTGAAAGGCCGCAGAAAAATCTTTGTTGTTTTCTCCACTTTCGGAGAGAGGGAGGCTGACCTGGTATGTGAAAAGATTACTCTGCTGAATACACTCCCTGCGGGATTTATCGACAGGATTATACTTAATCACAGGCGTTCCGGAACAGAATATGACCGCACTGAAACCGGAGTCTCTACCCTCAACTGCGGAGTGGATATCGTTGTAGCAAATGAACTCGCTGTACCCGGCATGGGCAGGGAGAAAGGTAAGGGAAGCGACATGCGGAGGTCTCTCTATGTGATAAACCGCGACTTCGCGAAAGATGTAGATCCCCGTGATGCAGTTGTAGTATTTCTCGATGCGGATGTTGTGCCTCAATACTTCGGGACTCATTTTGTCACGGCACTTGCGGGAGCTGTACTGAAAGGAGCGGATTTTGCAAAGGCCGGTTTCTGGCGTGCAATGGGGCGCGTGAAGAAGTTTGTTGCCCAGCCATTATTTTCTGTAATAGAACATCCGGCTCTCAAATCTTTATCTGAGTATTCATATCCCCTTTCAGGTGAATGTGCAGCTACTCTTGAATTTTTCAACAGCATGACTTTCTGGCAGATATACGGCGTTGAGACAGGTATGCTTGTTGATACAGCTATGGGTGATTATAAAGTTGCCGATGTTAACCTGGGGCTCTATGACCACGAACACCACTCTGACATGAATATACAGAAGATGTGCTTCGGAATAATCAGGACTTACATTAAGTCACTCATAGATCATGGAATCATTGAACTGAAAGACGGCGCAGCAATCTCAGATACATTCCGCTGCGAATATATAAATGAAAAGGGTGAGCGGAACTCTGTGAATGAAAATCTTACCGAATTAAAATACCCCCCGTTGATAGATATCCTCTGAAGTAAAAAATAATCTAAACCAAAGCTAATGTTTGTGATGTAAAATTCCTGTTTATACCAGTAAAAGAGATATTATCTCTGGTGTTGTCTAAATCATTACTTGAATAATCCCGGCTTCTAATCAGGCACCACTATCTTTTTAACCGTCTCCGCAAGATCATTCAGAGAGAACGGTTTCTGCAGAAAGTGCACACCCTCTTCAAGAACCCCGTGATGTGCGATTACGCTTGCAGTATAGCCTGACATGAAAAGCAGTTTGATCCCGGGACAGAGAGCCGAAATTTTTTCAGCAAGATCCCGCCCGTTCATTCCGGGCATAATCACATCTGTAATAAGAAGATCGATATTTCCCCGGTGCTCTCCGGCAATTTTTAAAGCTTCTGCCGGGGACGCTGCGGTGAGTACTGTATATCCCAGCTGCTCAAGTATTTCACTGTTTATATTAAGAAGCATTGCCTCATCTTCAACAAAAAGAAGAGTCTGGTGTCCCTGTCCCGGGTCATTTACTGCTGATTCCGGCTCTTTATTCGAGGCTGTTGCATAGTGCTGCGGCAGGTATATTCTGAAAGTCGTACCAAGGCCCGGTTCGCTGTAGACGTTTATAAATCCGTTGTTCTGCTTAACAATTCCGTATACTGTTGCAAGCCCAAGGCCTGTACCCCGGCCTGTTTCTTTAGTTGTAAAAAACGGTTCAAACAGATGTTCCTGCGTTTCTCTGTCCATGCCTGTGCCATTATCGCTTATAGTCAGCATTACATAATCACCGGGTAAAATGTTTTCATCTCTTACTGTGTCGTCTTCAGTAAAATAAATACTACCGGTCTCTATGATTACTTTTCCTGTGTTTATAATTGCGTCACGGGAGTTTACGCAGAGATTCACAAAAAGCTGATCAACCTGTGCAGGGTCCATTTTGATCATTACAGGATTTGGGGAGGGGAGCCATTCGAGGGATATATCCTCCCCTATAATCTGCCTCAGCATCTTAAGCATACCTTCAACTGTTTCATTGAGGTCGAGAATCTTCGGCGCCACAGTCTGTTTTCGAGCAAATGCAAGGAGCTGTTTAGTGAGGCTGGCTGAGCGTTCAGCGGCTTTTTTTATATCCTGGAGATAGGCGTACACCGGGTGTTCCGGATCAATTTTCCTCAGTGAAAGTTCTGTATATCCGAAGATGGCGCCAAGCATGTTATTGAAGTCATGGGCAACACCCCCTGCAAGGCGTCCGACTGATTCCATCTTCTGAGACTGATTAAGTTGTGCCTGAAGTTTCTCACGTTCCTCTTCAGAGTACTTGCGGTCAGTTATGTCATTCACAATGCCTACCATAAGCTGTACACGGCCATCCCTGTTTTTTACAGGTGAAACGGAAAGATCCCCCCATACAGTATTTCCGTATTTTGTGATAAATCTCTTTTCTATCCTGTAATTGGATATTTCGCCTGAAACAACTTTAAGGAAATTATCGCGGCTTGCTTCAATGTCATCGGGATGTGTAATATCAAGGTTTGTTCTCTGTTTTAATTCTTCAGGTTTATATCCTAAGTAATTGAGCCACCAGTTGTTATACATTACATATCTACCCTGTTCATCAGTGATACTGAAACCGACATTCGCGGCATTAAATATTGCTTTCAGCTTTTCTTCACTTTCCCTCAGGGCATCCTCAGCTTTTTTTTGTTCTGTAATATCTCTGAATTCCGTGACCCTTGCGGTCTTCCCTTTGTAAGGGATATTGCGTGCTTCAATACGGAGATTGTATTCTTCGCCATTCTTTTTAATACCGAAAACATCATACGGTTCTTCAAAACCTTCATTGATATGTTTAATTACAAGATCGCGCGAGTGTTCAGCAATCAGTAGCAGTCCGTTCATGCCGATTAATTCTTCTCTTGAAAATCCGGTCATTTCTGTTAGGCCTAAATTACATTCAATAATCATACCTTTGTCATGAATAGTAATGCCTCCGAATGAAGCATTATGCAGTGCCTTGAACCGTTCTTCACTGTCACGCAAAGCTTTTTCATTTTCAATTCTTTCAGTGATGTCCCGGGCCGCAGCGTAAATCAGTTTATCGTGAGGAGTTGAACGCCATTCAATATAACGGTAGGTGCCGTCTTTGCAGCGATAGCGATTGATGAAATTAAAAACAGGGGAAATAGAACTCTCCCTTGTTTTATCAATTGTTTCCTGGAGGTCATCCGGATGGACGAAATCAAGGAAACTTCTTTTTTCGAGATCCCCTGCTGAATATCCGAGTATATTTTCCCACTCTTTATTTACCCGTCTGAAATTACCCTCCGCATCAGCTATGCATAGAAGGTCAAGTGATGTGGAAAAAAACTGGTTAAGCTCTTCATTGAGTTCGTCCCTTGAGATTATTGCCTGGCGGAGACGGAATACTATTAACATAATAATCAATGTTATGAAAAACTGAGCCATTACAATGAAGAGGGTTCTGCTTCGCCAGGGAGAGAGCCACTCCTCCAGTCCTATACCTACAGAAACGAACATGGTTCTGTTCCTGATAAAAGCCCGGCTGAAAATGCGCTCAATTCCGTCAATACAGGTATGAACTGTTTCAGGATGAGAATGTTTATTGTCAGTAAAACCGGAAACTATTTCAGCAGGTATGGTCTTGTCAAGGCCCATATCCTTGCCGCCAAGCATGCCGCTGTATATAGTCCCGTTGAAATCAGCAAGATATACAAGGGATTTTTTACCCAGATTAACCTCCTGAAATATCATTGAAAAATAGTATGGATTTACAGAGGCAAGGAGTACTCCGTCGAATTCTCCATTCGCTTTCTGAAGGCGGAGACTGAAAGGCAGATACCATTTGCCTGTAACACGCCCCAGTATAGGGCTCCCGGTGCGGAGATACCTGGAGGAATTATTCCTGTGATGGATAAAAAATGGCCGGTCTCCGCTGTATGTAGGGGTAAATTCAGATTTATCAGTGAGAAGGACATTCCCCTGTTTGTCAATAATTGAAATAAGATTAAAAAGTTCAGGGTTTGACGTTACGGCATTATTCAGGAATGCTGTCATTTCACTTTTATTTATTCCTTTTTCCCACCGTTGTCTCAGTGTAAAAAGTAAGACTTCTGTACGGGAAAAAGTCTCGTAAATATGCCTTTCGAGTATAATTGACAGGTTAGTCGTTTCTCTTTTTGCCCTGGAGAGTTCAAGACGTCTGTCTTCAAAAACAATCTGCATTGAGATCAGCCATGTTCCAAGAAGAAAAAGTATGCCGAATCTTACAATCCAGTTCCCCGGTGATTTATGTATCTGTAAACGCTTAATAAGGTTAATTAGTCTCTTCAAAAGAGTTTTCTCCGGTGGAAAAATAACTGGTTACTTTTATTTATAAAGTCAGTTATTATAAGTGTAAGTAATGTTCCTTTGGAATTAAATATAATAAGAAACATCCGGATTTTCCACATGCTGTGTATGTTATTTTTCCTGATGAGGTAATCATTTATCAGGTGTGAAGTGCTTATTTATAGAGAAAGGGGACTCCTCGCGGAGACCCCTTTTGAGAATGAAGAAGTTTAAACAGGAGTGGTTGTCCCACCCCGGTGTTTAGGCTTGATTAGATACTTGCTGTCATACCGAAAGCAACCTGAGATGCGTTTTCTGCTTTTGTGTACAGACCAACACCCATATCGTCGCCAGCCATAAAATATCCATATTCAACAAATATAGTAGATTTTGGAGCGATTTCATATGATGCCTTGAGGTCAATTTCTGAACCAATACCGCTGTCTCCTGCAGCATTGTCTTCAACAGTTGAAGCCATCCCGAACTGAGCAAAGAGAACAATTTTGTCAAAATTTGCTTGAGCGTTTATACCATAAGACATATACCCAAGCGCATTGTCCATTGAATCAAAATCGTTATAAGCAGAAGATGTTACTGTAGCATTTTCAAGAAGGAAGAGTCTTCCGTCAGGCGCACCTGATTTATTGGATGTTTTTCCGAAAACTTTATTAAGGTTATAAAAGTAGCTGTTGTCTTCAGTTGCATCACTGCCATCATTACCGGTACCGTAGGTAAAGAATGCACCTATTTTAACTCCCTCCACTGGTTTGATATCAAGACCGAGGTCGAAACCGTAAGCTGATGTTTCTTTAGTCGAGTTTAAATCACCAGTCATGTATGCACCAGTTGCACCAAATGTTACCATTCCGAAATCTGCAGAAACATTAAGGGCGTAGTTTGTAAGTTTGGTTTCAGAAAAAGTTGATGATTGTTCACCGCCTTTTATGTAGATAACTCCAGGTCTTACTGTAATTCCGTTAAATTTGATAGGAAGATCAAAAGCATAAGCGGTTGCGTCATCGTCAAGCTCATCATCTGTTTCAGTATTTGATGCTGTATCGTACTCGTCAATCTTGATATAGCTAAGGTTGATTTGACCCATTCCGAAATTGTATCCAGCTTTGAATAAAGCGAAATCGTTATCAACAACAAGTGGGAATTTGTATCCGTTGAGTCCGCCCATAAGTGAAAGATTAGGAATGATAACATCCTTAGCGTCAATATAAGCGTGTTTTACTTCTACAACCTTGTTGTCCGTTCCTGGATCAGCACTTGCTGAATCATCACTAATAGTGATGTAATCACCTGTTGCAGTATCAGTACTGTCATAAACAGCATAATCTTTACTGCTTGATGATCTTCCGAAATCCTGATCGATCTCAAGTTGGGTTACAATTTTAATGTTTTCATTTCCGAGACTGAATAGAGGCCTTACTCTTACATGAGCATAATCATACTCATAGTCGCTTTGACTGCCGCTTGCACCATATACCCATGCATTAGCACTGTACTTGAATTCAGGCCCTTTCTTCTCCTCCTGCTTCACCTCCTGTGCAAAAGCACTTCCGGCAAAGAGAAGAGCCATGCATAACGTAAAAAATCTCTTCATTTGTTACTCCTGTTTTTAAAATTTAAATTTTAAATAGTAGAGATGATATAATCATCCGTACTTTCGTGCAGGACATTAGACGAAGCCTTTTTAGTTTTTATAAATTTGAGGTTAAGATTTTATGAATATCCTTTTGTTTAAAAGTACTCTGGTATCATTGGCTATGCAGAAAGAAAAATTTTTACACTGATAAAAACGGATTTTCACAGATGAAAAGCATATCACGGGAAGCTTCTATTTATAGCTGTTTACGATTGGATTAGTACTTAATTTGTCATTCCGGTTTTGTCGCAGACAAATACCGGAATCTTAATGATAGGAATTAATTTCTGAAAACAGGGGGTAATTTCTTTTACTTTAACATTCCGGCAGTGCAGCAACGATGCTTGCCTCTGTTCGCACTCCGGCCGGGATGACAAAGCTTAATTATTTCGTAAAATGCTATAGTCGGCAAATCCATCTGCGTTCATCTGTGTCTATCTGTGTAAAATTCTTTATTTTAATTCAGCCTGACATTCATGCTTCAATTCTTAACATTATTTTAACATAAATCTTATCTAAACTGCATCTGCCGGGGATTATATCCACTCATCATAAGTTCGGATATATAATATGAAGAAATTTAAACTGCTTGAACTCTTAAAAAGACTCTTCAGCGATTCAGTGAGCGAAACATACATACTGATAAGCGGAGGGTTAACCGGCTTTTTTATAATTTTCCTGATAAATGCCATGCTTGGCCTCTATTCGGTGTTCGGGATTTCAACTGACCTTACGGAAAATCTTTCCGGAGTCAACATGGCAAGAAACGCACAGATTACCCTTCACGAACAGGTGCTTGCCTGGGAGAATATACTTATATCAGGTAAAAACTATCCTGACTTTCAGAAAAATTATCATCTCTTTTCCCGGAAAGCTGAGAGTGTTCAGAATACTCTTGTGAACCTGAAGATACAGAATGCCCATGATAAAATTATCCATGATGACATAGAGAAGCTTCTTGTTAAACATAAGACGATGACCGGTGAATTCACAAATCACATTGTTGATATGAGAGATAAGGAATTCAGAAATGTTGAGGAAAAGATAAAGGCTACCAGCGGTATGGAGGATTCTCTTCTTGAATCACTGAACAGAGTTGCTGCTGAAATTGAGAACGCGGGGGAGATAAGGAGCCGGAACACCGGTGTCAGGTATCTTGTCATAGCATCGGTATCAGCTGTAATATTTATCGTTCTGATTATCTACTATGGAAGACAGATCGGCATAAGGCTCATTAAAACACATAATATCCTTGAGAAGATGGTTGTCGAAAGGACCCGGGAATACGTTGAGGCCAACATCTCTCTCCAGAAAGAGATTGATGAACATAAGGTGACTGAGCAGAAACTTATTGCTTCAAGGAATGAGACAGAGGATAAGAACAGGCTTCTCACTGTGTCAGAAAGACGATACAGACTTATAGTTGAAGGGACAAAAGAAATTATATTTACACTTGATGACAACTGGTATTTTAAAACAGCAAATGACGCGATTAAACAGGAACTCAAGATCAGTCAGGATGCAATTTCGAAATTCAGGTTTGTGGACCTTATATGTGATGAACTTACTGAAGCCACAATGCTTCGGCGTATTGTAAGTGAAAAGCTTGAGCAGTCTAAAAAAGAACTGAAGAAGATAAAATTCAATGCGCAGCTTAAGACTCCGAATCTTATTGAACCTGTTGAATTTAAAATCACCCTTGAATTTATAGAAATTGAAGGTAACCTCGAAATAATAGGAAAAGCCGTGCGCCTTGCGGACGACAGGTTTACTGAATCATTCATCAGCGAAAAGTGTGAGTACCTTATCCGGAACCTTCTTTTTGAAGCTGATGATATCTCTCACAGGATAACAAACAATCTCCAGAAATATATGGATAAAACTGACATCAATATGATCAGGATCGGACTTCGTGAAATTATCATCAATTCGATAGAACATGGTAATCTTAATATATCTTTTGAGGATAAAACGGAGGCAATACTTACAGACAGGTATTTTGAATTTGTGAATGAACGTCAGAATAATCCTGAGTATAGAGATAAACGTGTAAGGATTGAATACATGATATCAGATTCCAAGGCCGTTTATAAGATAACTGACCAGGGTAAGGGTTTTAATCATAGAAAATTTCTTGCGGCTTCAAGTGATGAAACAGGTGATGTGGCACTTGCTCACGGACGGGGTATTGCCATGGTGAAGAATATTTTTGATGAAGTGCGGTATAACTTCAGGGGTAACCAGGTGCTTCTGGTTAAGCATTTAAATAAAGATAAAGGTTTTGATGAAAATGGAAGCAGTAGAGAATTCGGCGAAATACAGGCCATTGAAGTCAGTTGAATATGAAAAGATCAGCCATGAGGTAATTTTTAAAAGGGTGGTCTCCCCTTATTACGTCTCTGATTCACATAATATTGGAGAGATTGCAGAAGTATTTACTGGCGACATTTCAATACAGGCTGTGGGAGTTGTGGATGATGATGAAAAAACAGCAGGAATTATTATCCGCAACGAGCTTTTTTCACTTATAGGTCAGAAGTTCGGCAGGGAACTTTATCTCAATAAAAGCATCAGAGAAGTTTTAGTCACACCGGCAACTGTATACTACAAAAGAAATACCTTTTCTGTTATTGATGAACTTGCTGATGAGCTGAAATCAGAGTCCAACAGGTTTTTTGTTCTTGTTGATAGTGAGAACAGGTACAGAGGTATTATCTCGACATCCAGTCTTGTCCTTTTTCTTTCCGAGATGATGAGAAGGGAACTGGCAGCTGCAAGGAGAATACATTCCGCTATTATTACAGGTAAAATAGAAATTTTCGGTGAGAAGTTTGATGTAGCGGGTTCCACTCTGATGGCTGGTGAAACCGGCGGTGATTTCCAATATATAAAAAAGATCGGTGAAGGGAGATGGTTTATCTCTCTATGCGACGTGTCAGGTAAAGGATTGAATGCCGGGCTTATATCTGTGGCTGTGAGCAGTATGTACACAGTTTACGATTTTACACGCGGAATTGGTGAACTCATAAGGAGTATCAATTCGTATATAAATGATCTCTTCGGCGGGGAGATATTTCTCACGGGAATTTTTATGGAGTTCAATGAAAACAATGGCGAACTTACCGTGTATGATATGGGCCACTCAATGTTCTATATATTGAGAGACGGGAAGGCCGGCTCACCTTCAAAGCAGAAAGATAATATCCCCCTGGGGATATCGAAAGATACAGTACCGGTGAAATCCTCTATCAGGCTTGAAAAGGGGGATATAATTATTACATATACCGATGGAATGCCTGAACAGTGCAATATGTCCAATAAGAGTTTCGGCGAACAGAAACTCCTATCTCTTGTGATGAAATACAGAAACAGTGCTCTGAACCAGATACAGGGTATAATTGCCGAAGAGCTCAACTCATGGAGAATCGGGAATGCCCAGGGCGATGACATGTCGCTTTTATTGCTCAGAGTAAAATGATAATAATCACATAATTTCTTAATATAATTTTTACATGAATATATTTAAGATTAGTTACTATAGCAAATAACGAAATGATTATCACGTTGTCATTCCGGCCGTAGTGACAACGAAGTGCCGGAATCTCATAAAATTATTACAATGAGATTAGCTTCCAGCTCTTCCTGCGGTCGCCCACAGCCTTCGCGGGAATGACATACTGTGTGATTACTCAATCGTAACACGCTATAATAAAATATTCCAGGAGGAATTCTAAAGATGTCTTTCAAAAAAAGTGTTATATCAATGCTTACAGTTGCGGCAGTTGCAGCTTCAGCGGCTGCAGGAATAGCAGCAGAGAAGGGTAAAATTAGCATCAAGGGATCAACAACAGTTCTCCCTATTACAATGAAGGCCATAGACACTTATAAATCTATTAAGCCTGAAGTATCTATCTCTGTTGAAGGGAGCGGTTCAAGTAACGGGATAAAAGCTCTTATCGGTAACAACTGCGATATAGCAAACTCTTCTCGTGAGATGAAAAAGGAGGAGATGGCACAGGCTAAACAGGGCGGGCAGAAGATTAAAGAGATAGCTGTTGCTCTTGATATGATCGTCCCTGTTGTACACCCGTCAAACAAAGTTAAGAACCTTACAAAAGATCAGCTTAAAGGTATCTTCGAAGGTTCTATAACAAACTGGAACCAGGTAGGCGGCGAGGACATGAATATCGTTGTTGTATCAAGGGATTCAAGCTCAGGTACATTTGAATGCTGGCATGAACTTGTAATGTCTAAAAAAGATGTAAGAAAAGATGCTCTTATGCAGGCATCAAACGGCGCAGTTGTAAGTACAGTTGCTAATAACAAAAAAGCAATCGGTTACATCGGTTTCGGTTACATGGATAATGCAGTTAAAGGACTCGATGTTAATGGCATCGTCCCCACAATCAAAAATGGTAAAAGCGGAAAGTATCCTGTTTCAAGAAAGCTTTATATGTATGTGAATGAAAAGAACTATTCATCAGAATCAAAAGCATTCGTAAACTATCTTCTTTCAAAAGAGGGTCAGAAGCTTGTTGTTGAAGCAGGTTATATAACAATCAAGTAGCACATGCCGGCTGTTATGTCGCTGTGTTATATGCACTGACTTTATGAATTTTACATGAAGCAACTCCTATTCAAAAAGGGCTGTTCCAACCGGGCAGCTCTTTTCTTTTACAACTTTACGGAAAATTAACAGAAACATTATAAAAGAACAACAGGTTAAGGTTTAACTTGTCTGAATTTAAAAATGGAGGATTTCATGTTCAGATTAAAACAATCAGCCGTTAAACCGGCTTTTATCGTAATGTTTTTTTTAATTATTACAGGGGCCGCATACAGTGTAAGCGGAGCTCTCTCTTCAAGAGGTCCGGTGAATAATTCGTACAGCGGAAAACCGGCAAAATATGTATTTCTTTTTATCGGTGACGGGATGGGGCTCCCTCAGGTCTCAAGCGCGGAGATATTCGCCGGTTCCATGAAGGGTGGAAAGTATCCCGATGCTCCCAGGTCTCTATCGTTTACATCATTCGGCGCACAGGGTATAACAACAACCCACGACGCCAGTTCATTTATTACAGATTCAGCTTCCTCCGGAACTGCAATTGCAACCGGTAATAAAACTCTGAATGGCGTAATATCAATGGATGTCGCAAAAAAGAATAAGCTGAAGTCAATTGCCACAATGGCTAAAGAGAAAGGGATGAAGGTCGGTATTATTTCTTCTGTTTCAATTGATCACGCGACCCCTGCGGTTTTTTATTCTAATGTGCCCTCAAGAAAGATGATGTATGAGATAGGCCTTCAGATGTTTGACAGCGGGTTTGACTATTTTGCCGGGGGATCTGTTGTTGATCCGGACGGGAAAAAAAGCAAGATGGAAAATAAACCGGGTAATCTTTTTGATTATGCAAAAAATAAGGGTTATAAAATTGTTAAGAGTAAAAGCGAATTTTCGCGTCTTAAAAGCGGCAACGGCAAAGTCTGGGCAATAACTGAACAGGTTGCAGATGATTCAGCAATGCTTTATGAAATAGACAGAAGTTCCAGTGTACTTTCTCTTAAAGATTTTACAAAAAAGGGGATAGAGCTTCTTGATAACGAAAAAGGCTTTTTCATGATGGTTGAAGGTGGAAAGATCGACTGGGCCTGCCATGCAAATGACGGCATGAGCGCCATAAAGGATGTATATGCCTTTGACGATGCTGTAAGGGAAGCAGTTGCCTTCGCTAAAAACCACCCTGATGAAACACTTATAGTTGTTACAGGTGACCATGAATGCGGCGGCATGACTGTGGGATTTGCAGGTACAAAGTATGACACTTTTTTTCAGAAGCTTAAGAAACAGAATATGTCATACATAAAGTTTGATGAAACGCTTGATGAAATCAAAAAGAAAAATAGTGAACTGAAGTTTGATGAAGTTGTAAATCTTGTTTCAAAACACTTCGGCCTCAATACTGACAAAAATGATAAAGAGATGGGACTCACCGATTATGAAATGCAGCTTCTTAAAGATGCATTTGCACAGGTGAATAATAAAGAGAAGAGTGATTCCCTGTATCTTCTTTATGGAGAGTATAATCCCCTCTCTGTTACTGTAACTCATATCTTAAACAGAAAAGCCGGTATAGGCTGGACATCTTATTCACATACCGGGGTTCCCGTGCCCACTTATGCTAAAGGTACCGGGGAGGAGATTTTTGACGGCTATTATGACAATACTGATATTTTTAAAAAACTTACCGCTGTTATGAATCTGCAATAGCAAATAGTATTTACCCTTTCGGAGCCGGAATTATTTAAAAGCTTCGAAAGGGATTTTTTTAAGGCAGAATAAAATGAAATTTAAAAATTATATACACTACCTCCTGAATGAAAAAATTCAGAAATCAGAAGTTGTATTCGTACTTGCATCTCTGGTGGTCACTGCGGCATTATTCATGATGCCCACAGGATTTGAAAAAGCTCTGGTTGATGATGCTCACCCTGCTAAAGCTGTTGTACTTGAGGTGGATAACAGCGGTCTTCATACAATAGGAATTGTTCATACCGGGGAACAGACACTGGATATTAAAATTGTATCCGGTGAGTTTTCAGGGATGGAGTTTAATACTGTTAATCATCTCATAGGGAAGATGGATCTTGATAAAATATACAAGCCGGGTGAGACTGTATATTCAGTTATACAGGTGGATAATGGGCAGCCGTCTGGAGTAATGGTTATCGACAGGTATAGAATAAATTATCAGTGGGTTCTTTTTACGATGTTTATGCTGCTTCTTATTTTTTACGCGGGATGGGTAGGTGTTAAAGCTTTAGTTTCTTTCGCTTTCTCAGCGGTTTTTATATGGAAGGTACTTCTCCCCGGATACCTGAATAACCTCCCCCCTGTAATGCTCTCTCTCTTTGTTGTAACTGTTATGACAGGCGTTATAATTTTTCTTGTTGCCGGTTTCAACAGAAAGGGGGTGACAGCTTTTTTAGGAGCTTTTTCCGGTGTGTTATTAACATGTGTACTTTCTATTATATTCGGTGCATTGTTTAAAATTCCGGGTGAGATCAAGCCCTTTGCTGAAACTCTGCTTTATACCGGATTTCTCGACCTCAGGCTCTCAGACATCTTCTTAAGCGGAATATTTATTGCCTCTTCAGGAGCAATTATGGATATTACAACTGACATTGCCGCATCTCAGGATGAGGTGGTGCGAAAACATCCCGGGATATCGCGGCTGGACCTGATTATATCGGGATTCAGGGTGGGGAGGACTGTAATCGGCACAATGACGACAACTCTTCTTCTGGCGTATTCCGGCGGTTATTCCACAATGCTTATGATGTTTATTGCACAGGGTGTGCCGTATACCAATATTCTGAATATACAGTATGTATCCGCTGAGATACTGAATGTACTTGTGGGGAGCTTCGGACTTGTTGCAGTAGCGCCGCTCACTGCGATAATCGGAGGTGTTATATACACAACCGCTCCGCATTCACCGGACTCCGATAAAAAATTAACAGAAATTTTATGAAAAACCTACACGGCTTTACACATATAAAACATAACTGATTTTAAATACTGCCTGGGTTATAGCATTTTACTTTTGCATTAGTTCCATCTTTGTCATTCCTGCGGAGGCAGGAATCTCATGGGATATTTTTTATGAGATACCGGCATTCCGCTGCGCTTCAGCCGGTATGACAATGCACTAATCATTTCGTAAATTGCTATAAGTAAAAATTATTTGTCAGGTAGTATAATGAAAAAGTTCTGGATACGAATCGGCTTAAGAAGCAAGATAATGATCATGGGCACCGCATCTCTCCTCTTTTTTGTTACTGTGACTCTCTTATTCTTTATCCCTTCAATAAAAACTGACAGCCTTAATAAAAAGCGCAATGCTCTCAGGGATACTGTTGAAATATCAATAAGCCTCATGGATGCGCTTAAGTTTGAATCTGAAAATGGAAGGATGAGCGAAGATGAAGCAGCTAACAAAGCTGTTTATTATACAGGGAAGTTCAGGTATGGCGCTGAGAAGATGGACACCGTATGGCTTATCAATGGAGAAGGAGTTATATTTTCAATGCCCTTCAGGGAGCATCTTGTTGGTAAAAATATCTCCTCACTTGCAAAACCGGGGGAGAGAAATGTTTATAAAGAGATGCTCGATCTCTGCAAAAAGCACGGCGATGGATTCATCGAATATAAAGCTCAATATAAATCTGAAGCAACAAAAATTGTCCCTGTCATATCTTATGTTAAATTCTATGAACCGTATAATCTGGTAGCTGGTGCCTCTATATACATTGAAGATATAAGAAATGAAATTTTCATTTTATACGTTAAAGTAATAAGTGCAACACTGATTATCTCTGTACTTTCACTGGTGCTTCTTTTTATAGCTTCAGGGAGAATAGTTAAACCGCTCAGAAAGATTGCTGATGGTATATCTGATGGTGATCTGAATACTGTGTTAATCACTGAACTTGAGGATGAAGTGGGGCTCCTTGTGGGGAGGTTCAACGCCTTTACCGGCAGTATTAAAGAGATCGTTATTGAGATAAAAGATACAACTTCTAAACTCGCGGAGTCATCAGAGGAACTCTCCTCTCTCTCTGAATCATTCGCAGGGCAGTCGGAAGAACAGAACAGGTACTCCGCTGAAGTTTCGCGCACTGTTGCAGATATAACCCATGAAGTTGAAACAATAGCTTCGCAGATCGACGTTGAGTTTGAGAAGATGAGTCATCTTATTGATATACTCAATACACTGTCAGACATTATAGATCGTCTTGATAAGAGCGCATCAGGTGCCCTTGATACAATCAGTAGTATTTCAGGGAGAGCAATGGACGGTGAGTCATCTCTGCGCAGGATGCTGGAGAGCTTTTCACGCATCGGGAAACGTTCAGGCGACATGAATGAGATTGTAACCATGATTAATTCAATCTCAGACAATATAAATCTTCTATCGCTTAATGCCGCAATTGAGGCTGCAAGGGCCGGTAACGCGGGGCGCGGATTTGCTGTTGTTGCAGATGAAATATCAAAACTCGCTGACGCCACCTCCCGGAGTATAAACAGGATAAGCAGTATAATAACTGATAATGATAAGGAACTGAAAGAAGGCTTCGGCCATGTTGAAAACACTGTGAAAAATATTGAAGCGATACTTGAAGGTTTCACCGGTGTGCGTCAGTGGATCGAGGAGTTCTCTTCTCAGATTAAAGATCAGATAGGTACAAAGGAGAGTATCCAGGTTGAGGTGCGGGAGATCCGTGACATGTCTGACATGATACGAAAAACCACGCGCGACCAGAAAGACTCGGTGCAGGAGATCAATAAACTTATGGAGAGCATCAATGAAGGGACTGAGGCAATCAGTGCAGGGTCCGAGGAGCTTGCTACAGGAGCAGGGGAGGTGACATCAATGGCAGAGGGGTTGAGAGAAAAGGTCGCGGTGTTTAAAGTATAAACTTCACCATTATTTGATAATTACCTTATTAAAAATTGACGCTGTTATAGCACATTATAAGTGAAAAAAATGAAAAGGGAGTAAAGAATTGAATTACACAATCAGCACAATGAAGGATTATATTCTGCTTCAGGTGTACGGAGAAGTTGACCGTGTGGATGTATTGACAGCGGCATCAGTTGTAAGAGATCTTGATATAAGTCATCCCGAAACCGTGGTGCTCGATGTTGACGGCCTTGAAGACGCAAGAGAGATGTTTTATCATGCCGCGATTATCAATACGATAAAAAAGGAGATAGAACATCGGGGCGGTTTATTCAGGATACGGGCTGAAAAGAAATCAATCAGAAGCTACCTCAGCATGACCGGCCTTGAGAGACTTTTTGTCTTTGATGAACCGCGGATAATGCCTTCTGAAGAGGGGGAATCATTTGAACTCCAGAGATGTTGATCTGCTTCAGGATGGTATATTCAGAATACGGGGCAGAAGCAGAGGGAGCCATAGTTACGTAATACGCGGCAGCAAAGGGAATATGCTTATAGATTCAGGGCTTGACAGCAATTTCCCCGGCCTCAAGGAATCGCTTCACAGCATCAACATGAAGGTCCGTGACATCGACATCGTTGTAAATACACATGAACACTTTGACCACATAGGCGCCAACCGTTACTTTCAGGACAGTTCAATAATTGCAGCACACAGATTCGCGGCCAACAAGATGTCCTTTGATGACAGGTATGTGACGCTCTATAAATCCGGTGATGCAAATGATATAAGGCTCCATGTGCACCTCTGGCTTGAGAGCCGCAGCAGGCTCGACCTGGGAAGTTTCACTTTTGATGTTCTTCATACGCCCGGGCATACCTCCGGATCAATATGTATATATGACCCGGAGCGCAGAATCCTCTTTACCGGCGATACACTCTTCGCAGGTGGTGTGCTCCCTGTAATAGCGGAGTCAGGGAGTACAGGGGATTATATCAATTCACTGAAATCTCTACAGACAAGGATGATTAATGAAGTCTATCCGGGACATGGTGAGGTCTCAACTGATCCGCAGGGGGACATTCAGATATCCATTGAAAAAGCCTTTAAACTTCTGGAGTCAGGTGCTGCCGGAGAAAAAGAGAGAGGCGGAGCTGCCGCATCTGACTACTGAACCGGATCAATCAGTTGTTCCCTGATTAAACGAAATTTCCCTCCATCCCTGCGGCTGCTTTCCCGGAACGGGAATTCTAAAAAAGCCCCCTTTCCAAGGGGGTAGCCTGTCATCAGGCGGGGGATCGTTCAGTTCAGACTGCCAAAAAATATCTTATTATCCTGATTTATGAAGTAATTATCTCTTCCGGAGATGGAACGCCGACTCTTTCAGAGGGAAGTTCCCCTCTGAAAGAGGAATCGCGGGCTCATTAAATAAAAAGCCTATTGTTTAACAGACAGGGGGTGATGTTTAATTTGTAATTTCGATTCCATTTGTTTTAATCTCCCATACAAGCGGATCTGCTTCTGTAAACTGATCAGTCCTATAGGGTGCAGGTTCAATTCGATCGTCAATAGCGTTTAAGATTTTTAAGATTCTCAACCTTTCCTGGTAACGGTCTTCAGAAAAATCATCAGATATAAAGGCCAGATCTATGTCGCTCCATTCGTGTTCGGAACCTGTTGCATATGAACCGAATAAATAAGCCTGTTTAATTGAAATATTGTTTTCATGAAGCAGTTTAATAGATTTACGGACTTTAGCTATTATTTCATTATTGATATGAGCCATTGATAGAATCCTCTAATTTCTGTGATCTCTTTTTCAGTAAAATCCCGCGTGCATAACCTGCGGAAGCTTTGTTTGATATCCGGATAACGAGCTTCTATGTTGAAGGTGCTTATTTTAATCAGGCTCTCCCTTTGTTCCTGTGATAATTCAAGTCCTGCGGATTGAGCGAGCCTTTCAAGATTATGAATCATTGGAGCGTGTTTTTTCAGTTGTCTGACATAGTATGCTTTGAGCAGCTTTTCAAGGGCAAGGTGCCCGAAGAATAAAGAGTAGGAATAATCTTCCTTTTCAAAAAGATCTCCGGTTACCTTTAAGTCATTTTTCGCTTCTTCAAGCCAGTAAGCTGTAACAGCCATCCAGTCAATATTATCAGTCAAAAGAAACTCCACAATAAATATAATAATATAAAATATAACTGTATCGAAGTCTCTGTCAAGTTGAAAAAAAGATTCCTGAACTCTCTACAGCTCCCCGATCCTCAGAACAACAGTTGCCTCGTAAGGCGCAAGTGTCATAGACAGAGATGTGAAGTGCTCACGTACAGTGCGGTGTGTTGAGAACATCACTCTCCACTGTCCCCTGCCGCCCGCGTGAACAGATCTTTCTTTGCCCGAGAAATTAAGAACAATAAAAAAAAGTTCATCCTCATAACTGCGGAAATAACCAAGAGTGTTGTTAAAGCCCTTAAGTTCCGGAATGAATTCACCTTCGCTTAATGCCCTGTGTTTCTTCCTCAGCTGGATGAGCGATCTGTATAGATTGAGCATTGAATACCTGTCAGCAGTCTCCGCTTTTACATTGAGTTTTTTGTAATCGCTGTCAACAGGGAGCCAGGGCCTCCCTTTGGTGAACCCTGCGTGCTCTTTACTGTTCCATAACATCGGTGTGCGTGAGCAGTCACGCCCTCTGTACACAGGCCAGTATCTCTTCCCCAGCGGATCAACAATCTCGCTCCTGCTTAACCGCGTATTCTTCATACCCAGCTCCTCGCCGTAGTAGAGAAAAGGTGTCCCCTTTATTGTAAGGAGAAACACCGCAGCCAAGCGCGCCCGCTTCTCAGAGTCAGCTCCGCCGAGAAACCTGCTCCTGCTGCGGGGCTGGTCGTGGTTTGAAAGCACATTACAGGGCCATCCGTTCTCAGGCATTGCCCTGTACCAGTTTCTGATGCAGCTATAAAAACGTCTTGCGCTCCAGAGCCTGTACATGATGGAAAAATCAAAAGCCATATGCAGCTCGTCAGTACCGTTCCCCATGAACGAAGCAGCAAGCTCCGGGTTCCCCGGCGGCAGAGTGAATACTTCACCAACTGTCATCCGCGCGTCATATTCATCAGCAGCAGATCGGAGTTCCCTGAGATATTCATGAACCTCCGGGCGGTTCCGGTCGTATTTATGCTTTTCAGGATCAAGTGGTTTAATAGTGAATGGATTGCTGCGGAATTTATCATCTTTTACAAACCAGTTAACAACATCGAGCCTGAAGCCGTCAACACCACGATTGAGCCAGAACCGCATCATCTTATGTATCGATTTTCTCATGTCCGGGTTGCGCCAGTTCAGGTCAGGCTGCTCCTTCAGAAAAGAATGAAGGTAATACTGCTCAGTGCGCGGGTCCCACTCCCATGCACTGCCGCCGAATGCCGACTTCCAGTTATTGGGGGCTTTTCCGTTTACAGGATCGTGCCAGATATACCAGTTGCGCCTGCGGTTGTCCCGCGATGACCGTGATTCAATAAACCATTTGTGCAGATGTGATGTATGGTTAACCACAAGATCCATTATAATCTTTATACCCCGTGAATGCGCTCCGGCGATAAGCCTGTCAAAGTCATTAAGAGTCCCGTAGCATGTATCAATATCGTAGTAGTCAGATATATCGTAACCGAAGTCATACATCGGTGAAGGATTAACAGGGGAGAGCCACACAGCATCAACTCCGAGCCATGAGAGGTAATCGAGTTTTTCAATAATCCCCGGTATATCCCCAACGCCGTCGCCATTGCTGTCATAAAAACTCCGGGGATAGACCTGATAGATTACACCTCTCTTCCACCACGGTGCGGCAGACATTTTAAGCAAGCCCCGTGTCTTTAAGGAGCTTCCCGATTATGCTGTCAGCAGTGAAGAATTTAGACCGCTCCAGTGCCGCGATGTTCATCTTATCCCTTGTTCCGGTTTTGCTGAAGTGAATAACAACAGCATCAGCCATCTTCTCTTTAGTGTTAACAAGATATCCCGATTTTTCATTCTCGATAATATCTCTTGGCCCCTTGGTGTTGTATGATACAACCGGGCATCCGCAGCTGAAGGCTTCAACTATTACATTGCCGAATGTATCAAACCTTGAAGGGAGTATAAGAAGGTCCGCTGCTGAATATATATCGGGGAGAGAGTTGTGTTCAACCCATCCCAGAAATTTTGCGTCCGGTATCTCCTTCTTCAGTTTTTCCTCTTCCGGGCCTTTCCCTGCGATGACAAGTTTGAGTCCGGGGATTGCTTTTTTTGCTTTGCTGTAAATAAAGGGGAGTTCGTTCACGCCTTTCTCTTCGCTGATCCTCCCTACATAAAGGAGTACAGGAGTTTTGTCGTCAATATCGAACATCTTCTTCTTCGTTGCATCGGTCTTTCTGAATTTCTCATCAACCCAGTGTGAAGTCAGTTTAACCTCTGTTTTTTTGAACTCCATCTCCGGCCCGCTGAACCACTTCTTCTGTTCCTTGTTAAGAACCAGCACTCCGTCATAAGACCTGTAGAAACCGCGAAGTATCCTGCGCAGCCGGTTCATCGCAGGGTCAGAGAAGTTCAGAGTATCCTTTGCAAATGTGATCCAGTCAGTGTGAACAAAGAAGTATGCAGGCACAGAATATGCTTTTTTCAGAAAGATTGAGATGAGTCCCATGGGCCCCTCAGTGGAGCAGAGTATCCTGTCGTATTCCCCCTGTCTGAACTGTTTGTGTATATCGAGAATATTCGGTATCCTTATAGGCTGGTCTTTATAGAACGGGGGAGTGTAGACCGCAACAGGCTTTACCACCACAAGGTGCTCCTCCGGCTTAAGTGTGTCGCTGCATACAAGCAGGTCAATGGGGAGATCCCTCTCCTGTATCTCATCCAGCATGTGGCGCAGTGACATTGAGACTCCGTTCCCGTCTTCGAGTGTGTCTGTGAGCCAGAGCATCCTCTCAGGGAACCTCAGGTCATCAAGTTTTTCGGCAAAGGCGTTCAGCATCCCCCGTGCTTTGTACATCACCCTGCTTGAAGCATAACTTGCTGATGAAATAACTGTTGAAGCAAGAAACGGGAAGGTGAGCCCGTCAAGGAAATCCGGGGCATTGATGCTTGATATTCCGTTTCTGACACCTTTATCTTTCTTCCCGTTGCTTTCGAATATCCGTCTTACATGGCCAGGTACTTCCAGTGTGCTTATAAATCCTTCCGCGCTTTTAAGCGCGTCCTCACCGCTTAAGTTGAGCGCTTTAAGTTTATCGTTAAGCCTGCTGAACATCAGGTTGAAAAGAGACCTGTGTATCTCCTCAATTGATTTATCAAAGGCCTCGGCCATTTTCTCCGGAGTTTTATTCCGTACGTCAGCCATTGAGGCCGCCTCTGTGAATATAGGCTTGTAGTCTTTCGGCACCATCAGTTTCTTTGCAAAGCCGGGTGCATCTCCCAGCAGACATTCATGAAACAGTGTGAGAAAGTTCACGGTGAGCTTGTGCCTCTGGAGTTCAGAGAACCCGTTGATTACCATGAAAGAGAGGAGCTTATCCTGTGTGGAACCTTTGTGAAGCAGCAGCCTCAGAAGTCCGGGGTCCTTCATGTTCATCACAATCTGGCAGAAGTAATCGAGAAAAGAGACAGTCATCTTCTCCGTGTTGTTGTAACCACCGAAGGGCGCCGCGTCACCGTCAAGGAGTGTCTCAAGCGCCAGTACGCTTGCGGTTTTGTCCTTCAGTTTTTTCTGCAGGTTTTTCACGTAAAGCCTTGTGCCTGTGAGTCCGGTAAATATCCCCATGTGGGAATCTGAGCCGCCGTAGCCTCTCCTTGTGTACGGGTTGCGGCAGTAGTCTGAAGCTTGAATGCAGAACTTCTTTTCATACTTTTCAATGGAGTTCCGGGTCATGGACTCCACCCATTTTTTAACAAGGAGGTTCTGCCATGTGTCCCTTTGCCCGTTAATAACCTCAAACCTTTCAAAGACAATGGACATCTTGTCAAAGAACTCCATGGGGAGCTGTTCATTATCCTGGTAGTGGTAGAGCGGGTGCGCCCAGATTGTGGGTATATTGTTTTCCAGAGCGAATCTCTGGAACCTGTAAGTATCATGTCTCAGTTTAAGGAGCTTCTCCTCCTGCGCCGGTGTAAATCCGTAGGCAAGTACATGTATCTTCGCGTCATAGTCCGGGACAGTACAGCTGAATTCAGCCCCTGTAAGAATATCGTATCCTTTATCCTGCAGTTCATAGCAGGACCGGGCGTTGTTGTGATTTGTCACAGTGAAGGTGTCGCATTTGTGTTCTTTCAGTGTGGCTATAAGGTCTTCAGGGGGGAGCCATGTCTCCGGGATATTAAGCATCCTCCCCACAATCTCATCAGGTTCGCTGCTGTTTCTGTCGTGGCAGTGAAGGTCAATGGTGAGAGCATCTTTTTCCGGAAACCTCAGGGATTGCTCGTAATTAAATACCGACATCTCCCTGTTGATCTTTTCAAAAAATGTTTCTCTGTAATTCATAAATTCTCCGGTTCTTTATTCTTTTCTTATAATTTATTCTTCTGCGGAGAATAAACCCTGTTTTTGTTAAGAAAATATAAGGGGGATGTTCAGATTCTGTTAATAATCTGCGGAGTTACAGGAGTTAATGAATTCTATGATGAAATTATGTAATGCTATATGTTATGATGCTATATAAAACCCGATTTATGTCTAAAAGCAGCCTTACCGGAGCTGTATGCTAAGTTTGACGGAGAGGAATCGGATAAAATTCGAAGCGGTATAGGAGCAATACAGGAAACAGCCGGCAGGAGAGATAAAGCTGATGTCAGATCTGATTCTCTCGCAGCATTAAGGATAAATGATGATATAAAGAAATTATATCCTGTGCGTTGTTTCCTTGCGGCTTTTACGTTCCAGAGGTTCTTCTCTTCTGCTGTTAATAATTTCCATCTATTTACAGCTTCAGCAAAGAGGTCACGGTTCTTCTGCTGCGCTTCTGTTCTGGGATTGCGGGGGATTACATGTGACCTTACACATGTTTTACCCATCCTGTTGTAATAAATAAGCCTTCCGATATTTCCTTTGAAATTCATAAATGTGGGGTTGAGTTCAGCTTTTGCCATTGCTTTCTCCATTTTATCTGTATTTATATATACGGCAGAAGAGGAGATTTTGTGAAAAAATTTTCGGCGGGGATGTGCAGTTTTTTGCATGAATACAGGAATTATGATGTTATAAATTTTTCTTCACAGGTATGCGGTTTTCACAGGGCACACCAACCTGACATTTGCCGCATCCATACCTTGGATGATGTTCCTCCATTGTCCTGTCAAGAAACTTTGAACAGAGATAATGGTCTTTCCCTTTCTCAAGAGAAATGGCCCCTGCCGGACAGTTTTTCACGCATGCCCCGCACATGGTACAGTATTCATATATTACGCTGTAATTTCTCTGATCCGGTTCAAGCTGAAGTTCTGTAATGATACTTCCGAATCTCCCGGCAATCCCCTTTCCAGTAATTAGACCTTTCGAAAGTCCGAATGTCCCGAGTCCGCAGATAAATGCAGCGTGCCTCTCGGACCAGTTGCTGGAAAATGGCGGGACACCGGCACCTGTCTGTTTATATGCTGATTTTGACGGGTCGCCTGTGCTTGCTGTAAACCTGCTGTCAACTGACGGGACAAGACTTTGATATCCTGCTTTAATGAGCATTCCCCTTATGTGGTTTGCCAGCCTGTTAACAAAAACCTGTCCCTCAATGCGTCCGTGCAGCCATTCATCTGAGGGCCATGAGAAATTCATTTTATTGCTTTTCCTGATCTGTTCAGTGAACGGCAGAAAAAAGGATATTACTGTTTTCGCACCGTGAAGCCATTCATCCGGGAGAATAAAATGCCGGCCTATAATGTTTTCATCTTTCAACCTGGAGAAAAGAGGGTCATCAGCAGATCCGTATGCGATGAGAGGTTCTTGAAAAATCCTGAGTCCTGCCAGCTTCGGGGTGATTGCTGATGAATCTGAAATAAAATTATCAGCAGAGCTCTCTGTAAAACGGGCAGCAGTATTTATTATTTCTTTTTTCCATTCTGTCATGTTCATTACTTATAATAATTATAAAAGGTAATATTATAAGCATTAATGTTTAAAAAGCATTGTCAATATATATTCTTATATTATTCTTCCAGTCCATTCAAAGAGGTTTATGCGAATGAGTCCTGCAAAATTCTTTTTATGCTGCTCAGGGGCTTTCAGAAAAAAATATAGTATAGCTTTAAAAGCAGTAGTTATTTTAATATTGCTTTTAATGTAATATTACAATAAATGGTGAAGATATGAAACCTGCACTACTGATAATAGATATGCAGAATGATTTTCTCCTCCCCGGCGCACCTGCTGAGATTTCCGGTGCTATAAAGATTGTACCGGCAGTAAAGAAACTCCTTTATTTCTGCCGTGAGAGAAAAATCCCGGTATTCCATGTAATACGTCAGTACAGATATGACGGCAGTGACATCGAGAATTTCAGGAGAGAGGGGTTTCTGCAAAACGCAAGGTATCTTGTGCCGGGAACACCGGGAGCTGAGATAATTTCTGAACTAAAACCTGCGGAGGGTGAGTATATCATCGTAAAGCCCCGGTTCTCCGCCTTCTTCTGCACTGAACTTGAACTTATACTGAAGCGTATCAAAATTGATGATATTGTTATCTGCGGAGTTCAGTACCCCAACTGCATCAGGGCCACTGCGCTGGACAGTGTTTCTTATGATTACAGTACAACCGTGATTACTGATGCTACTGCTGGCGCTGATGATGAAATTGAAGTTTCAAATATCAGGGATCTGATGAATATTGGCGTGAAATGCGTGACTTTTAAAGAGTGGAGTAAGCAAATCTGATTTGAGGAGATAACTATGAATATATACCTTTACATTTTAAATACACTCTCTGACTGGGAGATCGGATATATCACCGCTGAATTGAACAGCAGGCGTTATACCGGTAAAGATAAGCCTTTCTCTCTTATTAAAGCCGGCAATACTTTAGAGCCTATAACCACAATGGGTGGTATTTCCATTACCCCTGATATCACAATTGATAAAATTAAATTTAATAAAGATGACATCCTCATACTCCCTGGTGCTGACACATGGATGGGAGATGAAAATAAAAAAGCAATAGATATTGCTTGTGAGCTTTCTGATAAAAATATTACTGTTGCAGCAATATGCGGTGCTACAGGTGCCCTTGCAGCAGCGGGCCTTCTGAATAACCGGAAGCACACAAGTAATGACCTGGAGTACCTTAAGATGTTCTGTCCGCAGTATACAGGTTCTGATTATTACCTTGAGGAACCGGCAGTTACTGACGGCAGCCTGATAACTGCAACGGGCCTTGCACCTCTTGAGTTTTCGTATCAGGTTTTCAAAAAAAGTGGTTTAATGAAACCTGAAACACTGGAAGCCTGGTATAATTTAAACAGAACCAGAGAGCCAAAATATTTTTATGAACTTATGGACTCCGTGAAGTAATAAAAATTTAAAAAAAGGTACAGGTGCTGAGGTGTCTGGAGGCTTGAATCAAACGCTCCATATGATCATTAATGCTGATAGAGTGGTTGAAATACAGGAAATTTGCAGGCTGACTGATGATAATATTTCACCATCCTGAACTTAAAAGAACACTACAATATTAAATGATTCCTGAAATTCATATAAACTGAAGGTTAAAGATTACCATGAAAAAAATAATTGCATCAATGATTCTGCTTCTCGCTGTATCCGCATATCCTGTTGATGAAAATCAGATACGTGAATGGGAGAGAACAACCTGGAGGCTCAACATCAACCTCACCAGTGAAAATGTCCAGGGGGGAGCGGTGCAGTTTGCAATAACAGAGAAAGATCCCCGTGACTCTTTCCGTAAAGATTATAAAAAACTGAAGGACCGCTCCATACAGGAGAAGAGGTATGATGCAGATAGTGAATTCTCCCTTAAACTGGTTGCATGGGACGTACAGTTCAGGGAAATAAATGGCGACGAGGTTTATCTGCTTGTTAAGGGTGACGTAAACGGGTTCTCGTCAAATAAACCGGACATGAAGTACTACCTGGTTACAAAGGCGACTGTGATAAAAGGGAGGCCTGCTGTGTGGTTTATACCGGTAAAGGCAAAGACAGGTAAAGAGAAGAGCATTGTTCTTAACGACAGCAATGTTATCTATCTCGATAATCTTCTGAAGTGAAGCAGCTAATCATCAATAGAAGTCTTTATATATTAAGCAGCCCGCTAAATCATAACTCCCCGGTGGACCATCATTCGGTATTGTCGGATTTGTAGTTGATTTTTTCGCCGCAGATGTGGCATGGAATTTCTTTTATTTTTTGTAAAGCACCCGGATCATCGCACTCGATGTTTCGTGTGCATCCGCATTTGCATGTGCCTGAAATTTTAATCATGGCGGCTTTTTCTCCTCTGTTATCAGTGCTGTTGATAATCTTTTATTGTATTTGAATCTGATGCTTTATTTTTTTGGTCAGATAGTAATCTCCCCATCATCTTTCCGATTGAATCATTATGTATTGTAAATATAGCGCTCATAATATAGCTGCATTCAGGGTAATGAATACCTTTCGCCCGTGTATCAGGTATGCCGTTGTTTGATCTGCAATATTCGTCTGTCTCTTCTGCAAGATGTACCCTGCATACAAAGGGGCGGACCTCCCAGATCCTGCAGCTCCGGTCATCCATATTAAGGAATATGCAGGATCTGTCCTCATCCGGCTGACCGTCCCACTCCGTTCTCCCTGTAAAATTCCCCGATGAGTCGAACTCCATATATTTCTGCTGGCGGTTAAGTTTTTCGAAGTCTATATCAATACTGTTTTCTATGCAGTAGCTGTAGATAAGTGCAGCTTCTTCATCTGTGCAGGCAACGGGCTGGAAACAGCAGTTTGAACATCCCCTGCGGCAGTAAGGAGGACGGTAACCCTCTTGTCTGTCAATATCGAGTTGGTATTCAATTATCTTGTCAATTATCCTGTGGCAAATACGTGTGCGGTTTTCGCCGAATTCATTGTACTGCTCAGACCATAGTTTAAGCTGGTCCCATATCTCCTCTGCGGGGATACTGTGTTCCGTAAGTATCAGAAATCCGTAAAGATCCGGGTTTTTTCCATGAAGTATATTCTTATCCATCCATTCATGGGCTTCGTTGACATATTTTTTCGCGGAATCCGGATTTTTACGGGCAGATTTTCCCTTCCCCCCGCCGGAGAAACCCGGCCTGTCACTGCGATATATTTTCATCTCCGTCCCCGGATTTTCAAAATTTAAAGTGCAAAATTTTACTTAGCGGTATTTATGGCACAGCTAAATAACTTCTGCTACAACTGTTCCGTTGTCATAATCAATCTGTACATCAATGGATGACGCATGGAACGATTTAGCTTTAGTGCAGGTTTTCGATATGACTTCGCATAGCTGCTTTCTCTGCAGATCATTCAGAAGCCTGTTGTTTGCTGAAAGCTGAATGTCCTTTAATTCCGGTTCAGGCAGGTTGATTACCCGTAGCATATAGGTTTTATGATAGCATGATACTTCATACTTCCAGAAAACCTTTTTGTTTCTGGTAACCCAGTCGCCTATTGTTTTGGAAAGCTTCATCTTTTCAATGGCTTCCTGTTTTCTGTCTGAGGATACATCTTTAGTGGTGTTCACTTCTGTTTCCCTCCCAGTATTTTATGCATGTATTTTGATATTGATTCCAGAGAACCAAGAAATTCATTTTTTTCATCCTCTGAAAAACCGTGTATCAATGATTCCAGGTATTTATCAAAGTCATTCCTTATGAGAGTTGTTGCTTTAACCCCGTTTTTAGTGAGGGATAACTTTGTAATCCTTCTGTCGTTTTCAATAGCGTTTCTTGTGATAAACCCGTTTTTTTCGAGACAGTCCACTGAACGGGTAAAGGAGCTTTTTTCAATACCTGTCATCTGGCTTATTTCAGACATGGAGCTGTTTTTGTTTTCATCAATGAGCATCATTATGTTTATCTGGGTTTTGTTGATATTGAGACCAAGTTTTGATATGTCGTGATCATAAAAGACTTTTTTAACAAATTGAGGGAGAATCGTTATTCTGTCCCTGTACATAATCCCCCCTGTAAGAGAAAAGCCTGAAAAGTTGTAAATTTAACAGTTGTAAATACAACCATTTTCAGAAAGAAGGGGTTTTTGTCAATAAAATATTATAATTTTTTCCATAGTGAGGTTGGAACGCTACAGAGTTAGTCTGTAAACAGAATATGCGGGATTATCAGCGGATGGCAAAATTTCAGGTTTACGATACAAGTGGTATCTGTATTTCGCAGCAAACCTTTATCTGTGAACCTTCAGCAAGATTAGAATAATCATTGATGTTGAATAATTTTATACTTCCCTTTAACTTCTCAGCAATTTTATCGCACATTGTCAGACCGATTCCGTAATCAAGAGTCGCGAATCCTTCATAAACTATCTTTGAAATACGTATAAATGGTTCAAAAATAATGTTTTCATATTCTTCAGGTATACCTATAATCCCCCTGTCATTTTTAAGAGGAATATTCATAACATGCATAACAAAGTTATCATTGATAATATCAATGATAATAGTTACCGGGGAATTACCCGGGCTGAACTTCAATGAATTAAGAATAACCTCGCGGATCATTTTTTCCATATAATGTCTATCAACATTAATAAACCTGTTTACAAAATGTTTTTTGGGATCGCTGACAAGGAAAGTGTTGTTTTTTATTTTACTCTGTTCATGAAAAGAGCGGATGATTGTGGCAGTTTCTTCAAATAGATCCATAACTGTTATCCTGGACAGGTTAAAATCATTTTTGTGGATATTTTCAATATCTGAAAACGCATTAAGTCCCTGCTTGGCAAAATCTATATTTTCTTTAAAAAGGGAGATAATGTTATTATCAATTATTGAACTGCCGTCTGTTGTGTTTACAGCATTAGAACAGATGATGTCAATGAGTGAAAGAAGTGTTCCGAATCCTAAACCCTGCGTGAAACTTCTCCTTACCCCTTCAAAAAGAGATGCATCAGTTACATCGAGCTTTCTTGAAATTATTCTTTCCTGCCATCTGTACCACTCCAACTGCAGTTCGAGGCGTATCTGCTTTTCTCTCTGGATTATCCATTCGGTCTTTTTAAGTATGGCTGCTTCTTTTGCGTGCTGAATTTTAAGGCAGACATCATCTAAATTCATAGGTTTGACTATGTAATCATAAACACCGAGCTTCATGGTCTTTATGATTATTGATGAGCTTTCCATTCCGGATAAAATTATGATAACTGCTTCGTCATTTATAGTTTTCATGTTTTCGATCAGCTCAATGCCATTCATCACAGGCATATCTATGTCAGTGATCACTATGGGAAAAGGCTCTTTTCTGAATTCGTTCAATGCGTCAAGGCCGTTAAAGCAAACAGTTGGTTTAAATCCCCTTGCGGCAAGTATCTTGTCCAGTATAAAGGTAATATGACTGTCGTCATCTACTATAAGTATCCGGTTTTCTTTCAGCATCTCAGGCTTCGTCTCCCTTAAAACAGGTTGTAAACTATTTAAATGTAGTATTTTTTCAGGAATAAAAAATCAGGTTTTTACTTATTTTCAAAAAACCTTCTGATTGTAACCCCGGTTTTGCAAGGCAAATACCGGGGTCTCACAACTGGGATTCATAAAATCATACTATGAGATGCCGGTATTTGCCTTGCAAAAAACCGGCATGACAAAGGGCATATAGCCGGTTTAAAAAAATCGTCAAACTTAAATAATAATTTGTACAATTGTATTATATCGAAAAAATTAATGTACATTTTACGACAGATAAAATAAATTTCTTTTTATATGTATAAACAGTTAAGGAGAATAAAATGAGCAGACTCTCTGTACTTGCAAAAGACTGTGCTCACCAGAGGCGTATTGAGATGTCAACATATCCCGTTGATGAAACACATATACTCTCCAGGGGGCGATTTATAGAAGAGAGAATTAAACCATACTATAAATTTACCGGTGAAAGGGTGGAGGGTGGCCCGCTGCATAATCTTGAGATACTTCTCCTTGTGAGAATACCCGAGCTGATAATCGAAGATATAGAGGTAATCACAGGCACGTTGCCACGGGAGGATTGTTACAGGATAAATCAATCCCTTGAACCTGTAAAAGGTCTTGCGGTAAAAAGCGGATTCACTTCAAAGGTGAGAGAGCTTGTGGGCGGAGTGAAGGGGTGCACTCATCTTACACATCTGTTATGTACAATGGCCCCTGCGGTGATGCAGGGATTCTGGGCAATTTCTTATCAGAAAAAACATGAAATAAATGAAAAATCTAAAAGCCGTGCTTCAAAAATGGGTCATATGCTTAAAAACACATGTTATGCGTGGCGTGAAGATGGAGAAGCGTATCAGAAGATGTTGAAGCTTTTAAACAATGGGTAGTAGATCCGGCTTTCGTGTATATCAGCCGGAAACCGGCCTGACTCTGACTGATACACACGAAGGATTCCGGATTAAACGTTAAGGGTCTTTTTGATCTGGTTGAGCAGACTTTCAGGATTAACCGGCTTCTGGAAAACTCCATTAAAACCGAGCTCGTCAATACTGATGTTTCCTGCTGTTGCGTTTCCTATGCTGCTCAGGAGATATACAGGAGTCTTTTTGTCTTCCTTCCTGATCATCTCGGCAACTTTACTGCCAGCGTCAACTCTCTCCATCATCATGTCGCAAAGTACAAGGTCAGGTTTGGAGCTTTTGAATTTTTCCAGTCCCTCTTTACCATCAACAGCTGTTACAACATTATAACCCTCAGATTGTAAAATTGCGAGTATGGATTCAAGAATATCCGGATCATCATCAATTACGAGTATCTTTTTGTCGGGCATATTGTTCTCCTTGATATATAATCTGTTTTTCCCTTGGCGCAGTTTTTGCGCTAATTACGCTACTACACCATTTTTTTTGAATAAGTAATACATAAACGTAAAGTCTTATTTTTATAAGGCAAGTCAATTTTAGTTAACGGGTAAATAATTTTTCCCCTCTTTGCAGGTATAACAGTTGTTCTCTTTATCGTTGTGAAACCGGTTATAATAACTCTTTATTCTGTGACAGATTTACATTTAAATAAATATTGTTCAATTTTAGCTGCAAAATACTTATTTTTTGGTTGAAAAAAAATAAGTATATATAGAGAATTAAGCGTTTAAACTGTTTATCAAAAATATATATAAAGACTGTTTGGGTAAGATACAATTTTTGAGCTTTTTCCGTTGTTGTGCTGTAGAAATCGGCATAAAGCTTTTTGTTTTAATGAAATATACTTCCCGAAATCCGGGAATGTATAAAAAATCTCACCTGACCAGCCCGGTTCGTCGCCGGAATACACAATCCGGTTCTTTGATACTCATTATTATAATGAGGTTTTTCATCCTGTTATGCGGATGATTATTATCATTCTTTGCCTGTTACAAAATAGAAATATAAAAAAATGAAGGAGCTTTTTATGGACGTAATCCAACTCACGATTGATGGGGTGGCAGTTACGGGAAAAAAAGGTCAGACTATTCTCGAAGTTGCTCTTGAGAATGGTTTTGATGTACCCTATCTCTGTTATCATCCCAGGATCAGCAAGACCGGTGCGTGCCGGCTCTGTATTGTTCGTATAAACGATGTAATGATAAAAACGTCGTGTACTGAACCGGCTGTTGATGGAGCTAAGATTGTCACGGAAGATGATGAAATCAGAAGTCTGCGAAAGGGGATACTTGAAATGCTCCTTGCGGAAGGTGATCACAACTGTCTTTACTGTGAAGCCAATGGTAACTGCGAACTTCAGAAACTCTGTTACCGTTATGGTGTGGAAAATCCGGGTCTCGATTTTCCGAAAAACAAAAGACAGCGGGATGTGGTTTCAAGCCAGGGCCTCAGACGTGATGAGAACCGTTGTGTACTTTGCGGCAGGTGCGTGAAAGCTTGCGCTGAGATACAGGTAAACAATGTATGGCAGTTTGACAACAGGGGTTCACACGCGTGCCTCACAGCTGATATGTTTGAAAAGATCGGAGATTCATCATGTGTTCAGTGCGGTACATGTGTACAGCTCTGTCCTACAGGAGCTCTTTCATTCCAGACAGTCCTCGGACGCGGCCCGGAATGGGAACTCAAAAAGGAATCCAGTATATGTATATACTGCGGTGTGGGATGTAAGATAGATTTTTACACCAATGCCAAAGGTGAACTTGTAAAAGCTATGGGTAATGAAGATGGCCCGAATAAAGGACATCTCTGTGTTAAAGGGCGTTTCGGTTTTGATTTTGTTCAGAGTTCAAAGCGTCTTACCAAGCCGCTTATCAGAAAGAACGGCAAACTTGAAGAAGCTGAGTGGGGAGAAACTCTCGACTATGTTGCAAAAAAACTCTCTGAAATCAAACAAAAATCAGGCCCTGATTCAATAATGGCTTTCTCTTCAGCAAAGTGTACTAATGAAGAGAACTACCTGATGCAGA
>DIEX01000031.1:205150-383729 GCA_002418835.1 Spirochaetia bacterium UBA5763
CACTGCGCCCGGCTCTGACACAGCTCAACTGTCGCCGGTCTGGCGGCTACATTCGGTTCAGGAGCAATGACAAACTCAATAAGAGAGATTCCATTGACAGAGTCATTCCTTGTAATCGGTTCAAACACTACCGAGAATCATCCGGTTATCGGTTCGATGATTAAAAATGAAGTAATTAACAAAGGTAAAAAACTTGTTGTGGTAGACCCGAGAAAAATAGAACTGGCGAAATATGCTGATGTATTCCTGCAGATTAAGCCCGGTACAAACGTTGCAATACTCAACGGGTTTGCTCATGTCCTTATAAAAGAAAACCTGTACGATAAAGAGTTTGTTAAGGATAGATGTGAAGGCTTTGACGAAATGGCAAAAACCCTTGAAAAATATACTCCTGAGTATGTTGCAAAGATATGCGGACTTGATGATCCTTCAAAGATTGTTGAAGCTGCACGTCTATTTGCCGCAAGCAAGCCTATGGCACTCTACTATTGTATGGGTATCACTCAGTTTAAGTCAGGTGTTAATGGCGTTAAATGCTGTGCAAATTTACAGATGCTCCTCGGTAACCTCGGAATACCGGGCGGCGGCGTTAATCCGCTTCGCGGGCAGAACAACGTACAGGGCGCCTGTGATATGGGTGCGCTGAATGCTGTTTATCCGGCATATCAGCCTGTTGCGTCTGAAGATAACCAGAAGAAGTTTAAGGAAGCATGGAAAACTCCTGTTGAACTCTCTATGAAACCGGGCCTCACAATAGTTGAGTCTCTTAATGCTGCAATTGAAGGCCAGGTTAAAGCTCTCTATGTATTCGGTGAAAACCCGGTAATGTCCGATCCTAACCAGCATCACGTACTTGAAGCTCTTGAACATGCTGAATTTGTGGTTGTGCAGGATATAGTTCTCACTGAAACAGCGGAACACGCAGACGTGGTACTCCCCGGACGCGCGTTTATAGAAAAAGAGGGTACAGCAAGCAACACTGAGCGCCGTGTACAGCCGATGCATAAGGTCGTTAAACCAGTTGAAGGGAGCCAGGATGACTGGTGGATTCTTATGCAGATAGCTAACCGTATGGGTGCGAAATGGGATTACACATGCGCGAAAGATATATTTGAAGAAATCAGAAAAGTTACACCATCTTACGCGGGTATAACTTATGAAAGGCTTGAGAAGGAGCTCATCCAGTGGCCGTGTCCCACGGAGGGTCATCCCGGAACACAGTTCCTCCATAAAGATAAGTTCAACAGGGGATTGGGACTCATGTCTGCAATAGAGTTTACACCTCCTGCGGAGGATGTTGATCCTGAATATCCGATGATCCTTACTACAGGAAGGATTCTCCAGCATTTCCATACAGGTACAATGACCCGTAATTCAAGAATTCTTGATGAGATCGTCAGTGAAGGTTTTATTGAGCTTCACCCCAATGACGCAAGCAACTATAACATCTCTGACGGTGAGGTTGTTGCCATCTCAACAAGAAGAGGCAGCGTAAGGATGAAGGCAAAAGTTACAGAAACGCCTAAACCTAATGTTGTATTCATGCCGTTCCACTTTGCAGAAGCAGCAGCTAACAAGCTGACCATTGACGCTCTGGATCCTACATGTAAGATTCCTGAGTACAAGGTATGCGCCTGTAAAATTGAGAAAGTGAATGCGTAGGGGGCGGATAATGAATACAACAGCTATTACTAAAACGATAGATAAATACGGTAACGACAGGGAGCATCTGATGCTTATCCTCCGTGACCTTGAAGCTCAGTCAGGTAAAAATGTTCTTGATGCAGATACACTGACAGAAGTTGCAGAGCAGATGAACATACCGAAGAGCGCTTTGGCCGGATTTCTCGGTTTCTACACTATGTTCAAGAAGAATCCCAGGGCAAAGTATCTCATAAGGGTGTGTAAATCAGGCCCCTGTCATGTTATGGGCTCAAGGACAATCTTTGATGAAGTTGAAGATATCCTGGGGATTAAACCGGGGGAAGCAACCAAGGACGGCATGTTCTTTCTTGAAAGATGCGAGTGTCTCGGTGTATGTTCAGTGGCTCCGGCAATGATGGTAAACTATGATATTCATGGTAACCTGACTAAAGATAGCCTTAAAAAGATTTTTGATGACTACAGAAAGAAAGAGCCTGTATTCGGCGAAGAGTGCGGCCCTGAAGTTGAAGAGAAAGCCTGTATTCTTAAAAACGACGGCCAGACAAAGAGACTCCTTGCTGATATAGGTAAAATTGATCCTCTCAGTGTGGACAGTTATATTCAGGCAGGGGGCTACAAGGCTGCGGAGAAAGCGATGAAAGGTCTCCAGCCTGCTGACATCATTGACATAGTCAAAGATTCAGGCCTCAGGGGTCGAGGGGGAGCTGGCTTCCCCGCAGGTATGAAGTGGTCTTTTGTTACTAAAGGGGACATGCAGAAGTATGTTATCTGTAACGCTGACGAAGGTGAGCCGGGAACATATAAGGACAGAATCCTTATGGAGGGTAATCCTCATCTCCTTATAGAAGGTATGATGATCTGCGGTTTTACAATTAAGGCAACCGAAGGCTATATTTATGTCAGGGGTGAATTCAGAAGAGCGATTATGCGTCTTCAGAAAGCTATTGATCAGGCCCGCGCAAAAGGTATCCTTGGAAAGAATATATTCGGAAGCGGTTTCGACTTCGATGTATTCATCAAAGAGGGTGGCGGAGCTTATGTCTGCGGTGAGGAGACATCTCTCATTAACTCCATGGAAGGGAAGAGGGGCTACCCCAGATTCAAACCGCCGTTCCCCGGAGGTTCAGGATTTAACAATCTCCCTTCAAATGTAAATAACGTTGAGACATACATGTCTGTTCCTATGATCATGGATAAAGGGGCAGCCTGGTACAAAGAGATGGGGCCATCTTTCTGTACAGGAACAAAGCTGTATTGTCTCTCCGGTAAACTTAATGAAACCGGACTTGTTGAACTCCCAATGGGAACAACAATGAGAGAGCTTATCGAGAAGTACGGCAAAGGTATTAAAGGCGGAAAGAAATTCAAATTCGCTCATGTAGGTGGTTCAGCGGGTGGTATTCTTGGCGAGGATCTTATGGATCTTCCTCTTGATATAGATTCAACAACCAAGGCAGGTGTTACACTTGGTTCCGGTGTTGTGATGATTGCTGACGAGGATACATGTCCCGTGGATTATATGCTCCAGATACTCGATTTCTTTGAGCATGAGTCATGCGGCCAGTGTGTTCCATGCAGGGTCGGAACAAGTCACCTTAACCATTACGCGAAGAAGTTCGCATCAAGAACAGCTAAAGTTGAAGATATTGATGCAATGATTGCAAAAGCGCAGTTAATGAAGAGCGCCTCTCTCTGCGCATTGGGGCAGTCTCCGATATTACCTATAACAACCATGCTGAAATATTTCAGGAAGGATTTCGAGAAGCACTGTGACCCGTCATACAAATGTCCTGAGTGCGACAGGTCGCTTAAAACTTTTTTTAGCGCGAAAGGTCACTAAGTCATTAAATAAAATGACTATGACTTATTAATAAAAACAGTTTATAAAAACAATTTATATGGAGGATTTGAGTAATGAGTAACGCAAATCTCGACTCAAAACGATGGATAATAGCAATCGCGGGAACATGTCTTCAGATATGTCTCGGAACTGCTTACGCCTGGTCATTCTTTCAGAAACCGCTTGCAACTGCTTTCGGCTGGTCTCAGAGTATGACAGCATGGGCTTTCTGCCTTGCAATCTGTTTCCTTGGTCTTTCTGCAGCTGTTGGTGGAGTTCTTCTTCCTAAAGTGGGCCCCAGAAAGCTTGCCATGTTCGGCGGATTTCTTTTCGCTCTCGGTTATCTCACAGCAGCATTTGCTCTTAAAGCTCAGAGTGCACCTCTCCTTTTCCTTACCTATGGTGTGATCGGAGGCTGCGGTCTTGGTTTCGGTTATGTTACACCTGTTGCAACAGTTTCAAAATGGTTCCCTGATAAAAAGGGTTTTGCTACAGGTATGGTTGTTATGGGTTTCGGTCTTGGTGCACTTTTTATGTCAAAAATATTTGCTCCAATGCTAATGAACTATTTCAACTTTGCTGCTGCAACAGATGTTGCTGCCCAGCAGTCTATTCTTGTTAATGTATTTCTTTACCTTGGTGTGATTTTTCTTGTTCTCACACTGCCAGTAGGTTATATGCTTCAGAATCCTCCGGCTGGTTATCTGCCTCAAGGTTTTACACCACCGGCAGTTTCAGCAGCTGCTTCTGCTGCGATGGAAGCTCTTACAGCTAAAGACAGTCTTCTTTCCGGAAGATTCTTCATTATGTGGCTTGTATTCTTCTGTAATATCACAGCGGGTATTGCGATTATCGGATTCCAGTCTCCTCTTTTTCAGGATCTCTGGGCAAAAGTTAATCCGTCACTCGATAAGATGACTCTCGCTGCATACGGCGGAACTCTTATCGCTGTAACATCAATATTCAATGGTCTTGGCCGTTTCTTCTGGGCTGCTATGTCAGATAAAATCGGCAGAATTCAGACTTTTAGAATCATGCTTGGATCTCAGATTATTGCATTTATAGTTCTGGCGTATGTTCCAAATCCATGGGTATTTGCAATAGTTCTCTGCTATGTACTCCTCTGCTACGGTGGTGGTTTCGGCACTATGCCATCCTTCGTTCTTGATGTTTTCGGACCGAAGATTCTTGCTGTTGTTTATGGTACAATCCTTACCGCATGGTCAGCAGCAGGTATAGTAGGACCTCAGATAGTTGGTATCCTTAAAGATACTTACAAGGACACTCCTGCAATGGCTGCATACTGGACATTTATCCTTGGCGCATGTATACTCACATTCGGTTTACTGATCAGCTTCCTGAGCAGCAACAAACCGTTTGAAAAGAAATAAATAATACTCTGGTTTAGAAATAAACCGGTATTACTCTTTATTACACTGTCCCCGTCTGTTTCCAGACGGGGATTTGTTTTATTTGGAGTGATTTGTGCTTTAAAACTGAATTGCTATCAGTTTTTTGAACCCTGCCGGTAATGATTTTAATAATTCCTTGACAAACTCCTAAGCCGGGTCTATAAATACGGCGATTTAATTGTAATATTTTACTTTAAATATGTTCTGGCGGTGATTCAGCTATGAGTCTTATCGCGCTTGCATTTCTCATATCATTATGCGGATTATTATTAATCCCGTTTCTCCCGGTTAAATTTAAAAAGTTGATCGCAGTCATTGCTGTACTGTCATCAGGCGCTATTCATATCTTCAATGCAGCAAAAGTGTTATCCGGAGAGATAATTGATTTTACATTAAATGCCGGGTTCCCCTTCGGGGATATACCTGTGAGGATAGACAACCTTTCAGCCTTTTTCATGATTGTGGTAACATTTACTCTTTCAACAGGTGTGGTTTACGGATATCATTATATGTCAAAATATGATGATGAACCTGAGAAGCAGTCAGTCCACTGGTGTTCATTTCTGCTCCTTCAGGCAGGGATGATGTCAGTATGCATGATGCAGAATATTCTCGGTTTTCTTATATCATGGGAAATCATGACTGTAGCCGCTTTTTTTCTTGTTATATATGATTATGAAACACCTAATACAATCAGAGCGGGATTAAACTATTTTGTGCAGTCTCATATAGGTGTTCTTCTTATTATAATCGGTTTTATCTGGACAGCTTCAGCAGCGGGCTCTTTCGATCTGGCTGTAATTATAGCAGCGGTAAAAAATAATTCTATTACAATAGGCCCGTGGCCTTTCATGATCCTTTTTACAGGATTTGCTTTCAAAGCGGGATTCGTGCCCCTGCATACCTGGCTACCATGGGCGCACCCTGCTGCACCTTCGCATGTTTCCGGTGTGATGTCAGGTGTCATTATAAAGATGGGTATATATGGAATTTTCAGAATTCTCCCGGTTTACCAGGGGGATATGCTTCAGATTGGAAGGCTTATACTTATTATATCTGCTACAACTGCTCTATATGGAGTTATGGTTGCCATAATTCAGCATAATCTGAAACGACTTCTTGCATACCATAGCGTTGAGAATATCGGCATTATCGGGATGGGTATTGGTCTCGGCGCTATAGGAACAGGTATGAGTAACAATGCGGTTGCTCTCGCGGGATACTGCGGCGCTCTTCTGCATACTCTCAATCACTCACTGTTCAAATCTCTCCTTTTCTTTACTGCGGGTTCTGTTTACAGGAAAACCCATACGCTTAACATTGAGGAACTCGGGGGCCTTGCTAAAAAAATGCCTTATACAGCAGCGCTTTTTCTTATTGCCGCGCTTGCAATAACGGGTCTCCCACCCTTTAACGGATTTATATCGGAATTTCTTATATACAGTTCTATGTACACAGGGATGACAACAGGTGATCTCTCCTTTGCAATGATTTTTCTCTGCTGCATTTTCGCGCTTGTTATGGTCGGGGGGCTCGCTTTCCTCTGTTTTACAAAGGCCTTCGGTATAGTGTTCCTCGGAACTCCAAGGCATCATATCCCTGAAAATTGCGCAGAGGTGGAGAGGTGGTGCCTTGTGCCTCAGTTTGCCATTCTCGCCATGATTCTGCTCATCGGTTTTTTTCCTGTTCCTTTTATTAAACTTGTAAGTAAACCGGCACTTACGCTTATACCCGGAATTAAGAATCCGGCTGAAATACTTGCTCCCATCAGCAGCACAATGTTTTCAGTTTCAACCGGAGCGATCATGATTGCGGTAATATGCGGAGCTGTTTACGCAGTGAAACTATTTGTTACCAGAAAGGCAGTAGACAGAACATCCCCAACCTGGGGGTGCGGATATACAGGCGCAGGTCCCAGGCTGCAGTATACAGCAACATCCTTTGTTAAGAGCTACACAGAAATTGCTTCGCCGCTTCTGAGAATTAAAACCACCATGTCGGCAATTAAGGGATTGTTCCCTGATAAAGGTGAATTTCATGTGCGGACGTATGACAAGCTTGAAGAGAAGCTTATAGACAGCAACCTCAACAGGGTCGGTAATTTTATGACACTCTTTGCTTTTCTGCAGAACGGGCTTATACAGTACTATATTCTTTATGGCGTTTTTTTTATCATTGCTGTAATGGGTTTCACATTCAGAAAATCTATTATAAGTTTTATAATCTCCTTCCTGGCGCTGGGGTAATATGGAATCAATAATCTTAATTGTAACAGCAAGTCTGTTTTTTACCGGTATTGTTATACGCGTTAAAAGTATTGCCGCAGGGAGAAAAGGTCCCGGGATTTTACAGCCTCTTCGTGATATTTTAAGAAATATGAAGAAAGGCTCTGTATATAGTGAGACCTCGGGCTTGATCTTCAGAATAGCCCCATCCATATATGCGGGTACACTTCTTACGGCGGCTCTATGTATCCCCCTTGGAGACAGACCCGGTATTCTTTCTTTTCAGTGGGATTTTGTGTTTTTTGTGTACACACTGGCGCTGGGTAAATTCCTTATGGTAGTTGCCGCTCTTGATACAGGTAGCAGCTTCGAGGGTATGGGCGCGAGCCGCGAGGCTTTTTTCTCAATGCTTATGGAGCCGGCTGTTTTCATGGTTATGGGTTCCTTTGCTATCCTCACAGGGAAAACCTCCTTTTCGGAGATATTTGCGGCACTTCATGGCTCCGGGATTTCAAATGCAGTGAGCTATACAATGGCAGTGCTGTCGGCAATTTTGATAATGCTTGTGGGTATGGTTGAAAACAGCAGGATGCCGGTGGATGACCCTAAAACCCACCTCGAGCTTACTATGATCCATGAAGTGATGATCCTTGACAACAGCGGATTCGACTTGGGGCTTATAATGTATTCGTCATGCCTCAAATTCGCGGTTTTCGGGGGAGTGGCAGCTGGGCTTTTTATGAAACCGGGAGCGGGCTTTTTTGCTGATGCCGCAATATTTTTTCTTGTTCAGTTTTGTTATGCAGTATTCACAGGTTTCATGGAATCATTTATGGCCAGGTTCAGGATGAAAAACAATCCTCAGTTTATATATACAATTACTGCAGCAACACTTCTGATCTTTATCGGCGCAGTGCATGCAACTGGCATAGCGGGGGGTAAAATGCCGTGGTAAACCTTATTCTTTTATCTTTTCTCGCAACATTATTCTTTATTATTACGGCATGGCGGCTTGTAACTTATCTTCAGATTCTTGCGCTTCAGGGGGTTCTTCTCTTTGCAGCAGCATTTTTTTCACTTTCATCAATGCATACAGCCAACCTTGCCTTTATTCTTCTTGAAACAGTTGTGGTAAAAACTGTGGCTATCCCTTTTTTTGTCGGATATATATTAAAAAGAAATAATATAACACGAGAGGCGGAACCTCTTGTCCCTGTTTTTATCTCTCTTGTACTCATGGTAAGTTCAGTGATATTGATCTTTTTTCTATCTTATGCTTCCGGCTTCAGTATCTTCGATAATCTTTTTTTCGTTGTTTCTCTGGCCACTGTGTTTACCGGACTATACATAATCATGACACGGAGAAAGATTATTACGCACATGATGGGGTACCTGGTAATAGAAAACGGGGTGTTCATCCTATCACTTGCAGTTGGTAATGAGATGCCTATGATGGTTAACATGGGTATACTTCTCGACGTTTTTGCCAGCGTACTGACTCTGGGTATCTTCCTTAATAAAATCGGAGATGTTTTTAAGGACGGGGATGTTACACAGCTCAGGAGACTGAAGGATTGAAATTATGTACAGTATATTTTTTATAACATCATTTCTCATAGGTGGAGCTCTTCTTTTTAACAGAAATAATATTCTGAAAGTGTTCCTTCTTCTTTCATTTGTGATATTACAGGGGAGCTTTGCTTTATTCGTTATCAGGAATACAGGGAGCAGTTACGGCTATCTTACAGCTGACCATCTTGCTGTTATCTTTATCGTAGTTCTGTTTATTATATCATCCCTTTCAATCTATCACAGCGCCGCGTATCTTAAATGGCAGCAGAAAAATGAGAGGGAACATAATTTCTATTATGCGGCCATGGTGATACTTGTTGCTGCACTGAACTGTGCCTACTGCGCAAATCATATTGCTATAACATGGATGTTTGTGGAGATAACAACTATTGCGGCATCATTTCTGATCTATTACCGGCGCACTGAACTTACACTTGAAGCTACCTGGAAATATATTTTTGTCTGCACAATAAGTATTACTTTTGTTTTTATCGGGATATTATTCCTTGGTATAGCTATGAAGCATGCCGGCCTTACTGATATGTCCTATACATCGCTCATGGCTAATGCATATCTCCTGAATCCTTTCTGGACAAAGATGGCATTTATCTTTATCTTCACCGGTTTTACCGCCAAAGCCGCTCTTTTCCCGATGTATACAGCGGGTATTGATGCGAAGGATAAAGCACCTTCTCCGGCAGGGGCAATCTTTGCGAGCGGCCTTATGAATGTCGGTTTCTGCGGTATTTACAGGACTTATGGTATAATAAGGCTGACCGACTCCGCTGCATGGGCTAACTCTGTTCTGCTCTTCAGCGCTACGATATCAATTTTTCTTGCCTCTGTATACATAATGAAAGTTGCCAATTATAAAAGGATGCTTGCCTATTCAAGCATAGAACACATGGGCCTTGTAATGCTGGGCCTCGCAATGGGGGGAGCAGGTGTCTTTGCCGCGATTTTTCATCTTCTGGTCCACTCATTCATCAAGCCTGCCCTGTTCTATCAGACAGGTATAGCATACAGGGTTTTCGGCAGTAAGATGATTGAAGAGACCGGGGGGTATTTCAGACAGAGTGTAGCAGGTTCACTGGTGTTTATTCTCGGGTATTTCTGTGTCACTGCTGTACCGCCGTCAGGTTTATTTATCAGTGAGTTCATGATCTTCAGGGAGATGTATCTTGGCGGCTATCTCTGGCTTATGGCAATTATTATGATGCTGCTCACAGTGATTATCTGGGCGCTTGGAAGAAATATTTTCAGGCTTGTATTTACAGCTCCGCCTAATGTTAAATTTGAATCTCTTGAACGCCCCAGTCCTTTTGAATCGCTTTCTCAACTTGCCTTAATTCTGTTTGTCATGTTCATGGGGGTTTTTCCTCCGGAACCAATACTTGATTATATCCGCGCAGCTGCGGCTATAGTTTCATCCCGGTAATGGATGGATTATATGATTGAAAAAAGAAAAGATATTGTGAGAATAAAAAACTGTGAAACGGTTAAACTCAACAGAATTCCTGTTCTTGATTATGATAGTTTTGTTGATTTAAACAGTTTCTTTTTAAAAGATGGGACAAAACATGTATCTCACTTTTTTGCTTTTCCTTCAGGTAAAAAACTGAGATTATTTTCTCTTATTGCGGATGATATTGCGGGTGATATTATATGTTCATCTTCAATTATCTCAACAGAGAAACCTCTCCCGTCAGTAACGGCTCTCCATCACTCATTTCACCCTTTTGAAAGGGATATACATGAAAAATTCGGTGTTCAATATACAGACCACCCCTGGCTTAAACCGCTGAGATTCCCTGCCGGGATAAAAGATAAAAAGAAGATTGCTGATTATCCCTTTTATTTATTCGAAGGGGAGGATCTGCATGAAGTTGGAGTGGGGCCGATACACGCAGGAGTTATTGAACCCGGCCATTTCAGATTTATCTGTAACGGGGAGAAGGTTCTTCACCTCGAAATACAGCTCGGTTACCAGCACCGTGGTGTTGAGGAACTATTTGTCACAAAGAAGAGGCTCCTTGAGAGAATAATTCTCTCAGAATCTATTGCAGGTGATACAACAAATGGCCACGCAACAGCATTTTCTCTGCTCTATGAATCGTTATGCGGATTTAAAGCTGGAGAGCATCTCTCTTTTGTGAGAACACTTGCCCTTGAACTGGAGCGAATGGCAATTCATACAGGTGATCTGTCCGCCCTTGCCGGTGATGTCGCATATCAGCTGGGGAATGCTGTTCTTGGAAGGCTCAGAACCCCTATAATTAACTATACGCAATCATGGGGAGGAAACAGGCTGGGGCGCGGGCTTATACGTCCGGGAAGGACAAACTTCCCATACACAGCTGAGCTTGCTGAGTCTCTGGATAAAATTTTTAATGAATATGAACCACATTTTGCTGAAATGGCTGATGCTCTATTTGCCCGTCCAAGTGTTCAGGCGAGGTTTGAAAAAACAGGGGTACTCTCTAAAGAAGATATTCTGTCAATGGGCGCAGTTGGAACTCCTGCACGTTCAACAGGTGTTAAACGGGATATCCGTTCAACTCATCCGCATGGTTATTATTTATCTTTTAAACATGAACCTGTTCTTCTCCCCCAGGGGGATGTATATGCACGGGCTTACATCCGGGGCAGGGAGATCCGTCAGTCTATGTCATTGATTAGAAAGATGATCGCCTCAATACCTGCAGCTGATAAAAATGTTGATCTCTCAGATAAAAAATGCGCAGCAGAATCTCTGTCCGTTTCACTTGTTGAGGGGTGGAGAGGTGAAATCTGCCATGCGGCAATTACTGATAAAAGCGGAAATATTGCATTATATAAAATTAAAGACCCGTCAATGCATAACTGGTTTGCCCTTGCCATGGCTGTCCGTGGTGAGGAGATCTCCGATTTTCCGCTCTGCAACAAAAGCTTCAATCTTTCATATTGCGGACACGATTTGTGAGGTAGGTGATGTTCAGATCGCTTTCAATAGTTTTTCACAACGGAAAACAGTTTATCCCTGATATCAGGGGAACAAAGCTTGCACCTCCATTCAGAGGGCTCCCCGTAATACGGAGAGTCAGGGCTGACGATAAAAAAATTGCGGCATTCTGTCCTGTGGGCGCAATCAGCACTGCGCCGCTTTCCATAGATCTCGGCAAGTGTGTATTCTGCGGAGAGTGTGCCTTCGCTTTCCCTGAAAAAATATCTTTTACATCCGATCATATTATTTCCACAAATATCCGCGAACGCCTTGTCGTAAAGGAGGGTGATGAACTCCCTGTGAGAACAGACCGTGACGTGATACGACCGGAGATAAAGCGAATATGCGGCCGATCGCTGAAACTCCGCGAGATCTCCGCAGCAGGTGACAACAGCGCAGAATGGGAAATGACAGCGTCTGGTAATGTCCAGTTCGACATGAGCCGCTTTGGTATTGAGTTCGTAGCATCACCTAAACATGCTGACGGTATCCTGATAACCGGTCCTGTTTCAGAGAATATGGCGCGGGCTGTTGAAATTTGCTATGAAGCTGCGGCAGATCCGCAGATAATAATTCTTGCAGGAACTGATGCCATAAGCGGCGGGATTTTTAAGGAGAGCAGTGCGCTCCAAAGGGATTTTGTAGCCAGGCATAAAATAGATCTTTATATTCCGGGAAACCCTCCACATCCACTGACAATAATAAACGGGATTGTTGATCTTATGAACTGGGATTGATCCTGAAGTATTACTGAAGATACATGATGTATTGAATCCAGCTGTAGTCTGTGTATAACTGTTTATTCAATAAGTTTCAGAAGTTTTTCCGGAGTAATCGGTTTGGTCATTGTGCCGTTGAAACCCATTCCACTCGCTTCGGGGATGTCTGCGGAGCCTTCACTGACTGCACTTACGAGATAGATCTTTACATCCTTATCAGTTTCCCGTATTTTTTTACAAACTGTAACTCCTGAATCAAATTTTTCCATCATCAGATCGAGAAGTATTATATCCGGCTGAAAATCATCATATTTTTCTATAGCCTCTTCACTCCCCCCGGCAGTGACTACATCGAAACCTTTACTTTTTAATATCACAAACGCTGATGTTAGAATATCATAATCATCATCAACTACAAGTACTCGGCGTTTATTCATATGACCTCATCGTTTTGGATCTGACTTTATCTGCTTTATAAACCTGTTTTATTATTACTGCGCTGACTCAGTTTCTAACCGCATATTGTTGAATTTCATGCACAGCAGAAGTTCATTAAGATTTATTACATGTTTTACTATTTTAAAATTTATTCTTTTAACATATTCGCTTCGGTTAAAAACTCCTGAATCACTCATAAGGGCTCTGTCGATTTTTCTTTTAGCTGATTCAGAAAAGCCGAGATTGTAAAAATCCAGAAATGAATCAGTATTGGAATAAATTTCAAATTCAGATTTAGCATTAACTATTTCGTTCAGAAAAAGGACTTCTTTGAGAGAAAAAAAAGACAGATTCTTCTTTAATTCAAAAATTTTCTGCCCGGTAACTATCTCAATATTTACAGTAACATAGCGCACATTATTATGTTTATCAAGGATAGGGGTCATCAGTCCTTCTAATATTTCATCACGGTTTACATCAATAAAACGTTTTTTAGTTTTTTCTACGACACAATCTGTGAAGGTTTTAACTCTTCCATCAATAATGATGTCACCCCAGTTCCCGGTCAGTATAAGTTCAGAATACGACATCCCTTCAATAACGCCTTTCCGTTCAGGGAGTTTAGAGTTAAGATCATCAATAACGAATTTCCTTAATGCTTCATTTGCGGCAAGTATTATACCTTTTGCATCCAGTATCAGGTATAAACTGTCAAGAGTATCGAGAAACTGTTGATAGTTTAAAATAGTAATCAGATCTTTCAAAACAAGTAACCATCTTACATTAAATTTTTAAAACTTATATCATTAGAATAGCTCAATGAACCGGAATCAGTATTTCTAAGAAAGCAGTATGATGAAATTATATTCTGATTCAGTTATTGCAAGTAAAATTAGTTCTGTTATCTGATTATAACAGGTTTGTTATAGTTTTATAACGACATTGTTATATTCAGATAACAATTGATGTTTATTAAAATTAATTTAAAGGTTGATGAAATCAAATCATATTCTATTTTTCAAAATCATAAACAGACTATAAAAATTAATAGTTATTATGTCAATTTAGATATTATAAACATGAATGCTTTAATTTCTTAAATTATCGATATATTGCATTAATTATCTGAATTTAGCCGGTTCAGAAACAAAAAGTGAAAAATCTTTAAATTACCGCATGATGTCTTGATGCATCATGCGGATTCTATTGCGTTTTTAAAAGTAAAAAATATACAAAATTTATTAACAAAGAGGGCCCCATGGGTAATATGTCTGAAGTTGTAAAAAAGTGTGTGAACAATTATCAGAAAGACCCCGCCAGAATGCTTGATGTCATCCGGGATGTTCAGGCTGAGCTGGGTCAGGTCTCTGATGCGGCTATTTCTGAGATAGCCGGGCAGATGAATGTCTCTTCTGTGGATGTTGAAGGTGTTGTTACCTTCTATCACTTCTTTTCAAAAGATCCGGTTGGGCAGTATTCAGTTTATCTGAATAATAGCGCAGTGTCTGTAATGATGGGCTGCTATGAAATCGCAAAGGCTTTTGAAAAAGAAGCGGGTTGTAAATTCGGTGAAGTTTCCTCTGATGGTAAAATCGGTCTTCACTATACTGCGGACATCGGAATGAATGATCAGGAACCTGCTGCAATCATTAACGGTGTTATCTTCACAAGCCTCACAGCTGATAAGGTTAAAGCGATTGTTGCTGACATGAAATCCGGTAAAGCGGCAAGGGACATAGTAAAGGAGTTCGGTGACGGTAAAAATCAGTCTGAACTTATAAAATCTATGGTTAAAAACAATATTCAGAAGAAAGGCGCGGTTCTCTTCGCTCCATTTTCTCCCGGCTCAGCTCTTAATAAAGCTGTTTCAATGACCCCGGATGAGGTAATTGAGCAGATGAAGATATCCAACCTCAGGGGAAGAGGCGGTGCCGGTTTCCCTACAGGTATGAAGTGGGACTATACAAGACAGTCTCCGGGTGAAAAGAAATACATCGTTTGTAACGGTGATGAAGGTGAGCCCGGAACATTTAAAGACAGGGTAATATTCACAGAGATACCTGAAATGATGTTTGAAGGTATGGCAATCGGCGGTTACGCCATTGGTGCTGATGAGGGCCTTCTCTATCTGAGGGGGGAGTATATGTACCTCAAAACTTACCTTGAAGATGTACTTTCAAAAATGAGACAGGCCGGTACGCTCGGAAAGAACGCCGGCGGAAAGCAGGGATTCAATTTTGACATTAAGATAAAAATGGGTGCAGGAGCCTATGTATGCGGTGAGGAATCAGCATTGATCGAATCCGCAGAGGGTAAGAGAGGTGAACCGAGGAACAGGCCTCCGTTCCCGGCGCAGAGAGGCTATATGGGGAAACCCACATCTGTAAATAATGTGGAGAGCTTCTGCTCAGCGTCAAGGATCATCCTTGAAGGGGGCGAATGGTTCGCGAAGATGGGTACCGCTCAGTCCAGGGGGACAAAACTTCTCAGTGTTTCCGGAGACTGTAAAAAACCGGGGATATATGAAATTGAATTCGGTACAACAATTCAGACACTTCTTGAAGAATGCGAAGGCCGGACTGCTAAAGCTGTCCAGGTTGGCGGCCCTTCAGGTTCATGTGTGGATAAAACCAAATTCGGCCAGAGGATATGCTATGATGATCTCGCAACAGGGGGTTCAATAATAGTCATAGGTCAGGACAGGGATATACTTCAGGTTGTTCACAATTTTATGGAGTTCTTCGAAGAGGAATCCTGCGGATGGTGTACGCCATGCCGGGTGGGCAACCAGCTCCTCCTGCATAAACTTGAGAAAGTTATGCATGGGCATGGAACAGAAGCTGACCTCAAAGATATGGAACAGTGGTGTGTAACTGTAAAGAGTATGAGCCGTTGCGGTCTGGGCCAGACATCTCCAAATCCAATCTACACAACACTGAAAAACTTCAGGGGAATATACGAGGCTAAAATCCAGAAAGGGAAAGACTTCGTTTCCGAGTTCGACATGGCTGCGGCTGTTAAGGATTCATGTGCCGTTGCCGGAAGAAAACCAAATGTTGAGGGGCACTAAGATGAGTGATATAAAATTTACAATAGACGGCAAAGAGTGCACTGCCAAAAGCGGACAGACAATTGTTGAAGCCGCTAAAGCAAACGGTATTTACATCCCGGTTCTCTGCCATTTTGACGGTCTCAAACCTGCGGGAACATGCCGAATCTGTACAGTAAAAACAGGCGGAAGATTCATGGCCGGATGTACAACTCCGGTAGCAGAAGGGATGCGTATTGATAACATGACTCCCGAGATTGAGGATATGCGTAAGCAGATTATTGAGATGCTTTTTGTTGAAGGGAACCACATGTGCCCTGTATGCGAAAAGAGCGGTAACTGCGAACTTCAGGCTCTTGCGTATAGATACAAAATGATGGTCCCGAGATTTCCGTTCCTATGGCCGAAAAGGGAGGTTGTTGCCAATGCGCCTAAACTTTATCTTGATAAAAACAGGTGTGTACAGTGTCTCCGCTGCGTGAGAGAAATCATAACCACTGACGGTAAAAATGTTTTCGCTGTTAAGGAAAGGGGCGGTAAAACCACTATCAATATGGATGAAAAACTTGCTGCGGGACTTAGTGATGATATGGCTATGAGGGCAATGGATATCTGTCCTGTGGGATGTATTATCAGAAAAGAGGTTGGGTACAAGGTTCCTATCGGTCAGAGGAAATTCGACAGCAAGCCTATCGGTAGTGAAATCGAAGGCAGATAACAAGCTAAAAGTTAATTTGGAGGCTTAAAATGAGTAAACCGGTTGTGGCCACAACGTCGCTGGCAGGATGTTTCGGATGCCACATGTCATTACTTGACATCGACGATAGAATATTACAGCTTATAGACCTGGTGGAGTTTCATAAATCACCTGTGGACGATATAAAAACATTTTCAAAGATGTGCGATATAGGAATAATTGAAGGCGGATGCTGCAACAGCGAAAATGTCCATGTGCTTCAGGATTTCAGGAAGAATTGTAAAATACTTATCTCTCTCGGTGAGTGCGCTATAATGGGCGGGTTGCCCGCAATGAGAAACGGTATTCCTGTTAAGGAGTGTCTTGAAGAAGGTTATCTTGATGGTCCCACAGTTGATGAAAACAAAAAGGGAGCAAGGATCATTCCTAATGATGAAGAACTCCCGATGATTCTGGATAAAGTTTATCCCTGTCACGAAATAGTTAAAGTAGACTATTTTATTCCGGGATGTCCGCCAAGGGCTGACCTTATATGGGAAGCGCTTGTGGCTCTTGTAACAGGTAACGAGCTTAAAATTCCGTATGAAGTATTAAAGTTTGATTAATTGGAGCGCCTAATATGGGAAGAAAAATAACTATAGAACCGGTAACAAGGGTTGAAGGTCACGGAAAAGTAACCATTCAGCTTGATGACGCGGGAAATGTAGCGCAGTCAAGGCTGCATATTGTTGAGTTTCGCGGATTTGAAAGATTTGTACAGGGGCGTCCATACTGGGAGGCGCCGGTACTGGTGCAGAGGCTTTGCGGTATATGTCCGGTGAGCCACCATCTGGCTGCGGCAAAAGCTCTTGATGTTATTGTAGGAGCAGGCACTGGTGACGGTCTTACACCTGTTGGTGAAAAGATGAGACGTCTTATGCACTACGGACAGATGTTTCAGTCACATGCCCTTCATTTCTTTCATCTTGCATCACCTGATCTTCTTTTCGGAGCTGATGGTGATCCGGCGATACGAAACGTCATAGGTGTTGCCCTTGAACACAAAGATCTCGCGGTACAGGGCGTTATGATGCGGAAGTTCGGTCAGGAAATAATAAGAGCTACAGCCGGTAAAAAGATCCATGGTACAGGGGGAATACCCGGCGGAATTAACAAAAACCTTTCAATAGCAGAAAGGGATGAGTTCCTTAAAGGTGCAGATCCCCTGAATATTGATAAAATGATAGAATGGTCTCAGGCAGCTGTTGATTTCTTTAAAGGCTACCATGCGCAGAATAAAGATTATATCGATAATTTTTCAGTGTTCCCTTCAAGTCACCTTTCACTTGTCCGTAAAGACGGTGCTATGGATTTTTATCATGGTGTTATACGATGCATTGATGCTGACGGTAATAAGCTTCTTGATGATATCGATTACCAGGATTACTACAAGCATATCGGTGAAGAGGTTAAGAGCTGGAGCTACATGAAGTTCCCTTACCTCAGGAAACTTGGTATGGAAAACGGATGGTATACAGTGGGTCCGCTTGCAAGATGTAATACAGCTGATTTTATACCGACTCCCCTTGCGCAGAAGGAATTCGAAATATTTAAAGCATACACAAATGGTAAACCGAATCATATGTCTATGCATATGCATTGGGCAAGGCTTATCGAGTTACTCCATTCAGCAGAAGTTATTAAAGATCTTCTAAATGATCCGGATCTCCAGAAAGATAACCTTGTAGTCAAGGGTACAAAGCAGAAAGAGGGTGTAGGCCTTCTTGAAGCTCCAAGGGGTACACTGTTCCACCATTACAGAATTAACGATAATGATCAAATTGAAATGGCTAATCTTATTGTTTCAACAACAAACAATAATGAGCCGATGAACAGAGGGGTTAATTTTGTTGCCAAGGATATCTTTACAGGTAAAAAAGAGATCACAGAAGGGATGATGAACAGGGTAGAGATGGTAATAAGGGCTTATGACCCATGCCTCAGCTGCGCAACACATGCACTGGGTCAGATGCCCATGGAACTCACTCTTGTTGATTCAAATGGCGAAATTATTGATCAGATGAGGAAATAAGCCTTTTGAAAGATCAAAGTATTTATGTATACGGGTTCGGGAACCCGGGCCGTCAGGATGACGGCCTGGGGCCAATGATTATAGATAAACTTGAGAAGGAAAATATTGAGGGTATAACCACTGACAGTAATTATCAGCTTAATATTGAAGACGCTGATAATATTGCCGGAAGTGATTTTGTGATTTTTGTCGATGCATCAATTGATACTGATGAACCTTTTTCTTTCAGAAAAATTGAACCTTCGGCGGAGATTACATTTACCACACACTCAATGTCTCCTGAATCAGTTATCGCTCTTTGCGGTGATATACACGGTAGGATTCCTGATGCTTATGTTCTGGCAATCAGAGGTTATGAGTGGGAGATGTTCGAGGGTTTATCTGAAAAAGCTATCTCTAATTTTGATGCGGCATATAATTATCTTGTTATGAGAATAAATGATATGCTGAACATGAAATAATAGCTAAAATAAATTAAGGAGATATTTATGTCTGACAGGAAGATACTTGTAATAGATGATGATCCGGATATTCTTGATGCTGTTTCTATAGTCCTGAAATCTGAGAATTACATAGTCGTTACTGCAATGGATGGCCAGGAGGGTGTAGAAAAGTTTAAATCTGAAAAACCCGATCTTGTGCTTTGCGATATGATGATGGAAAGAATTGATGCAGGCGCGAAAGCTGCTGAAAGTATCAGAAAAGAGAATAAAGATGTCCCTATCTATCTGCTGAGCAGTATAGGGAGCGTCACTGATATTAACATCGATATCAATAATAAAGGATTTAACGGAGTATTACAGAAACCGGTAGATCCTTCAAATCTTAAAGCTGAAATCAAAAAAGCTCTGAATAAGTAGTGACGGGGTGTCTTACCTCTGTATAATTTAAGGATTAAAGATTCCTTGCAGGGCTGTTTTATGAAGAATAACAGCCCTTATTTTTTTATTTTGAATTAATTATATCTTCCATCGATTCTCATATAGCATTATCTGAACGTGGGTGCCATCCCAGATGGTTCCTCCTGCTTGTATAATACCATCTCTAATCTCTCCGCATGCGTATCTGATACAATGTTCGATGCTTGTTTCACGCCTGATGCCGGTAATGCACACCCTGATTGTTAATCGTTTCTTTTTATTTTTCCCGTTTAGACTGCCCGGATTCTTTCGCCATTTATTATATACGATTATAAGTTCATCAGCGAGTTCTTCAGAGGTCTCACCGGAGATTATAAATTCTATTTGTTTCATATAAATTCATGGTTATAAAAATTTTAACCTGAAAACGACGCAAAAATTTATTCTTGCAATGATCAGGAATCCATTTTAAAAGTAATTACAGCTATAAATACATTTCACGTTTATTTCAATTTAATCAAAACAGCAAATCGGAGCAAATAATGAAAAAAATTTTCAGTAACGGGTTTGTGATTTTTTTACTGCTGGCTGTTACCGGCCTGAATCTTTATGCAGAAGATATTCAGGTTAATCCTCTTGAGCCTGTTAAAACTGATTCACCGCGTGATACCATGACGACGTTTATGGATGCTATGAATAAATACAAGTCGGGTGTGGAATCTGATGATGAAATTCTGAAAGCATATCTTGACAGAGCAGTGAGATGTTTCGACCTGAGCCCTTTTGCTTTCGTTGAACAGAATCAGAGGGGGAGAGAGGCCGCTATCCTGCTCAAAGAAGTGATTGACCGGGTGATTGTAATAGATTCTGATAAAATTCCGGAGAAGAGCGATTTGCCGGGTGAAAAGCTTGTCAGATGGAGGCTTAAAGGTACAGAAATTGTTATTACTGTGCAGGAGAAAGGCGACAGGGCCGGTGAATATCTTTTTTCTGCGGAAACAACACTCAGAGTAAAAGAATTTTATCAGAAGGTCAGGCATCTTCCTTATCTTAAGGGTTCAGGCGGGGGAGCTTTATACAGTTCCGGATGGTTTGAGGAAAATGTGCCATCGTCTATGAAACATAAGTTTATTTTTCTGTATATATGGCAATGGGCCGGTATCATTATATCCCTGCTTACAGGTGTTGCGGTCAAGGTACTGGTTAAGTTTTTTATAGATTTCCTCAGGTTCGTTTCGGAGCGAAGAGAGGTACGGTGGCTCAGGGCTCTTGTTAACGCATTTTCCGGCCCCACAGGGTGGCTTGCTGCCATACTCTTCTGGTATATTACGGTTTATCTCCTCGGATTTGAAGGAGGTGCTTTAACGATAATAAGAGTGGTGCTGAAAATTGCTCTAAGCGGTGTTTTTCTCTGGCTGATTTACAGACTCCTTGATGTGCTTTCTGATTTTTTTATTGAAGCTGCCTCAAAAACAGAGTCAACACTTGACGACCAGCTGCTGCCGCTTCTAAGCAAGTCGATGAAGATCTTTGTCATAATATTCGGAGTTCTTGTAATAATACAGAATCTCGGTGTAAATGTTGTTTCACTTCTTGCAGGTCTTGGGATCGGCGGTTTCGCTGTCGCATTCGCTGCCAAAGATATGGTGGCAAACTTTTTTGGCTCTCTCATGATTCTTTTTGATTCACCGTTTCAGGTGGGTGACTGGATCAAGGTGGGAAATGCGGAGGGGACTGTCGAAGAGATCGGTTTCCGCTCAACAAAAATCCGTACATTTTATAATTCGCTGATTTCGGTTCCCAATGCCGACCTTGCCACTAAAGAGGTCGATAATATGGGACGGCGAGAATATAGGAGAGTAAGGGAAGAGCTTGGAATAACATATGATACTCCGCCTGAAAAAATTGAAGCTTTTCTTGAGGGGATAAAAAATATTCTCAAAGCAAATCCATATACGAGGAAAGACTATTTTCATGTTGTTTTCAACAGCTATGGCAGCTCAAGTCTTAATATACTTATCTATTTTTTTCTTAAAGTACCTGACTGGTCTTTTGAACTTGTCGAAAAGCAGAATATACTTTTTGAAATACTCCGTCTTGCAGATGATCTTGATGTAAGTTTCGCTTTCCCGACTCAAACTCTGCATATTGAGTCGGTTCCTCCGGAAAATTCTGTTTTATCCGGAACAGGTTACCAGCTTGATAAAATTAAAAAAGTCGCATCTGAATACGGCCCTGAGGGGGGATCTTCTCATCCGGCAGGTCTGGGTATATATACCCCCTCTTTTAAAGAAAAGGGGGAGTGATTTGTTCCCGGGAACCGCCATTATGTGAATTTATCTCTATACATAAATGGTGTTTCAGGAATAGTATTATCTCTTCCATGTCTGAGAATAATTCCTTGACAATAATAATCGGTATGCGATTTTAAAAAAAATCCGGGAAAGAAAAATATAAAATAATGAGAAAAATACTAATTACTGTTTTAATAAGCGTCATTTTCTGTGCGGGATGTTCCACTTTTGTACCTGATGAGGATGTGGAAAAACTTACTGTTAAATACCAGTCGAGTGACTATGTTTTGCTTCAGGATGTAATAAGAAATGACGTAACCCTTGAGAAAGGGACTGTTGTAAAACTTACTTTTGTCGCTGGCGATGAATGGGTAAAGATTTATGCCTATGATAAAAGAGAGGAGCTCCTCACTTCCAGGAGGCAGATTCTTGTATATATGTTTCTTGATGATTTCCCAGGTGAGGAATTCAATCATGAACTTCTTGATACAGAACTTGCAAAAGTCGCAAAACCTTATGATTCTTCTGTTTCTATACCTGTTCAGCAGAAGAAAAAATCCGCAAAAAAAACAAAATAAGTTTATAAAGAGGAAATTGATCTATGTTTAAAGGAGCATATACAGCGCTTGTAACCCCTTTTAAAAATGATAAAATCGATTATGATTCGCTTGAAAAGCATATAGAGTACCAGATAAAAGAAGGGATCGACGGTGTAATCCCCATGGGTACAACAGGTGAATCCCCGACTATCTCTTTCGAAGAGCACGAGGAATTTATCAAAAGAGTTGTTAAAATCGTAAATAAAAGGGTAAAGGTAATTGCAGGGACAGGAGCCAATTCAACAAGTGAGGCGATCTGGCTTACAAAGGGGGCGGAGGATGCAGGAGTTGATGCATCTCTCTCTGTAAACCCCTACTATAATAAACCGACACAGAAGGGACTTATTGCTCATTATGAAGCAATTGCCAAATCAACCAAACTCCCGATAATCCTTTACAATATTCCCGGGCGGTCAGGAGTTAATTTTCTGCCTGAAAGCATAAATGAACTGCTTCAGAGAACTGACAACGTAGTTGCAATGAAAGAAGCGTCCGGCGATATTAACCAGATGATGAGACTTGTCGAAATCTGCGGCGACAGGCTTACTCTGATTTCTGGCGATGACAATCTCCTTCTTCCGCTTCTTTCTATCGGGGGTAAGGGTGTAATTTCAGTTCTTTCCAACATACTCCCCGCAGATGTGAAAAAAGTAATTACTCTTTATAATGAAAATAAAATTGAAGAGGCAAGAACAGCTTTCTACAGATTATTGCCGCTATGCAGAGCGATGTTTCTTGAGACAAATCCGATCCCGGTAAAAGCAGCCATGGAGATGGCCGGTTTCTGTGGTGGAGAATTGAGGCTTCCCCTGGTTCCCCTTAGTGACGTAAACAGGGAGATTTTAAGGAAAACCCTTCAGAATTATGGAGTGAAGCTTAAATGATATTCGGAATATGCGGTTTCAGCGGAAGGATGGGGCATGCTGTCTTCCGGGTGATGGAGGAGAAAGAACATCATCTTGGTGCGGCTTTTGATGCTGATGACTCGGCAAATATTGCAAAAAATGCAAAGGAGATCGTTAATTCTCCTTATGCGGATTGTATAATTCACGGAATAAATTCAGATGATTTAAAGAACGTAGACTGTATTATTGATTTTTCTTCACCGCCTGCTACAATGAGGCTGATGGGAATACTGAAAGAAATTAAGAAACCTGTGGTTATAGGAACCACAGGCCTCTCCCCTGAAGAGTCAGAAATTATAAGAAAAGCATCCTCTGATTTTCCGGTTATTCATTCACCGAATATGTCACTGGGAGTAAATCTTCTTTTTAAACTTACAGAGATTGCTTCAAAAGCGCTTTCAACAGATTATGATGTCGAAATATTTGAAGCTCACCATAGATTCAAGAAGGATGCCCCCTCGGGAACTGCAAAAAGGCTCCTTGAAGAAGTAATGAAAAACATGAAAGGACTTTCCGGCGCCATAGATGTCAATGGCCGAGAGGGTATAACAGGCGAAAGAACTTCAAATGAAATAGGAATGCATGCCATGAGAGGGGGGAGCATAGTCGGGGAGCACACTGTTTTCTATGTCGGAATGGATGACAGACTGGAACTTACTCACAGAGCTTCAAGCAGGGATGTTTTCGCCAGGGGAGCGGTTTCTGCTGCGGAATTTCTTGCCGGTAAAGCCCCCGGTTTATATACTATGTATGATGTTCTGGGATTTTAATGACTGACGAGATTAAAAAAGAGGATACAGAGACAAGGGAGTTCACAGAGAACCCCTTTGATCATCAGAACAGGCGGCCTGAGGATGTGGTACGCCTTTTTTATATTCATGATGTTCCTGTTATCCCTGTAATTTCTAAAAGGGGGATGCTTATCGGTATCCTCCGTAAAGAGTCTGTAATATCTGAGTTAAGTGATATTGAACGCGTTGAAAAACTGAAAATAGATGAGTTTATAACCCGCCTCGCTGTAAAAATGAACCTCGATGATCTCCTTCAGTACGGTAAAATCAGAGAGTTCGTTGTGATTAATATATTCGGTGAACTTCAGGGGCGCTGGAGCAGGATACAGCTTTTTGCTGCCTGTGATAATGCAAAAATTTCTCACCATGAAGATGAGATTAAAAAGCAGCAGGAGGATCAGGTTCTTGAATGGATGATTTATCACATTCTGGAACATGTCCCGCGGGCTTTATATGCTCTGAATGAGAAAGGGAAAACTATTTTCTATAACAGCCTATTTGAAGAGTTGTATGAAGAAAAGAAGAATTCAGAAGTTGATGTTGAAGCAGTTGAAAAAACAATAAGTGATCCTGCCGGGAATGAACTTTTTTCAGGCCTAAATCAGGATGATCTTCATTTTTATAACAGCGATCTCGATATTTTTTATGAAAAAATTCCAATGACCAGCAGCGGGAAAAAATCAGGTTTTCTTATTTTTTGTGACAAAAAAAGCCCCGGAGAGAATGAATTTAAGATACCCGGAGTTGACCTCCGTAATAAATCTCTGCTTGAAATACTTGAAGCTGTTGAAAGACATCTCATTGTTGATGCAATCAGGACAAGTCTCAGCCTGGAAAATGCCACCGAAAAATTGAAGCTTACAAAACAGGCCCTTACCGCAAAAATTAAAAAATTCGGCATTCATTATAACGAAAAAAAGTAGCTTGCAATATAATCATCGCGTCAGTAATTAAATGATATTTTTACTTGACTAAATTTACTTTTACATTATTATTGTATTATATCTTATATGCCTTTGAAGTCTCACACCCGAAAACCTCTTTTTTTGTATAATCAAACAATATGATTATTAAGTTTCAGAAGAAGCAAAGGCATTACCGGATTTACCCCTTAGTAATCTAATTACATAAAAATAAAAAAGGATTTTTTATGCCGAAAGCGAATGAATTGAATGATAACTTGAATGAAAATTCTGATGATGTTCAGAATGATGGGAAAGTTGCAACTGTTAAAAGCGGCTCCGGTGAAGGAGACAGACTTGATCTTGTAGAACTTAAATCGAAAACTATCAACGAATTATATACCATTGCCAAAGACATGGGGCTCGAAAGAGTATCAGGTCTTAAAAAACAGGATCTGATTTTCGAAATACTTAAAGGTAAGACCGAGCAGAAAGGGCTTATTTTTGCAACAGGTGTTCTTGAGATACTTGCTGACGGATACGGATTTTTGAGGTCTCCAAATTACAATTACCTCCCAGGGCCGGATGATATTTATGTTTCTCCTTCGCAGATAAGGTTATTCAGTCTTAAAACAGGAGACACAATTGCAGGTCAGATCAGGCCTCCAAAAGATAATGAAAGATTTTTTGCTCTTTTAAGAATAGAAGCAATAAATTTTGAAAACCCCGAAAACCTTAATCGAAGGGTTATGTTTGATGATCTTACGCCTCTCTACCCGCAGCAGAGGATTGTACTTGAAACAGAGACCAATGAGATAGAGATGCGTATCATGAATCTCATGACTCCTATAGGCAAAGGGCAGAGAGCATTAATTGTTGCTCCCCCAAGAACAGGTAAAACTGTACTTCTGCAGAAAATTGCGAATTCAATTACAAAAAATCATCCTGAAGTTTATCTTATTGTTCTCCTTATCGATGAGCGTCCTGAAGAGGTTACTGATATGGAGAGATCTGTAAAAGGAGAAGTCGTTTCATCTACATTTGATGAGCAGGCAACAAGGCACGTCCAGGTTGCCGAGATGGTTATTAATAAAGCCAGAAGGCTTGTTGAAAGGAAAATGGACGTTGTCATACTCCTTGATTCAATAACACGTCTTGCAAGGGCATATAATCAGGTTGTCCCCACAAGCGGTAAGATACTCTCCGGTGGTGTTGATTCAAATGCTCTTCATAAACCTAAAAGATTTTTCGGTGCTGCCCGTAACATAGAGGAGGGTGGAAGCCTCACAATACTTGCTACGGCACTTATTGATACCGGCAGCAGGATGGATGAGGTTATCTTTGAGGAGTTCAAAGGTACAGGTAACAGTGAACTTCACCTTGACAGAAAGCTTTCTGACAGGAGGATTTTCCCGGCTATCGATATTAATAAATCCGGGACACGAAAAGAAGAATTACTGCTTGACGAAGAGGAACTAAATAAATTATGGGTATTAAGGAAGGCTCTCGCTTCAATGAGTGCAACTGAGGCCATGGAACTTCTCGTAGAGAAGATGAGGGCAACCAAGAATAATAAGGCATTTTTCAAGGCTATGAATACAGCCTGATAAATGCGGAAAATTGAAATAATTCAATATACAGGAGTTAAAATCTTATGAAACCTGGTATACACCCGGAATATGTTGAAACAACAATAAAATGCGCATGCGGCAATGAGATCCATACAAGATCAACTGTAAAGGACCTTCATGTTGAGATATGCTCAAACTGTCACCCTTTTTATACAAAGAAGCAGAAGCTTATTGATACAGCCGGCAGGGTTGAGAAATTCAAAAAGAAATACAATATCAAGTAATAATAACAGGAAAGATGAACGGGAAACTGTTCATCTTTTTTTTATAAACTTCAGATTCCTGAAAAATCCGTTAACACCTGCCAATGATATCATAATAAGAATTGAGCCTGAAATAATCCGTATAGTAACGGGCTCAGAAAAGAAAATCACCCCGAGAAAAATTGCAAAAATAATCCTTGCCGATGATATTAAAGAGCCCGCTGTGGCGCTTATATGTTTATATCCTGCCGTAAGAAGTACCTGCCCGATAAAAGAAAGGATTGCAATTGTAAAGATATGCAGTATAAAAATTCCGGACGGCATCACAAATTTATTTATCAGCATAATGCCGGCAACTGCTGAACCAATTGTGAACATGTATAAAAGAATTGTCTGCGTGTAATCGGTTTTTCGCGCTTCGCGTAAAAATGAAATCCCGAAACCTGCGGTTATCCCTGATAGAAGCGCGTATATATCACCCTTATTTACAGAACCGGGGCTGCTCCCTTCGGGTATTACTACAAAATAAATTCCTGCCAGTACAAGAATCAGAAAGAATAACAGATCCCGGGGAATCTTTTCTTTTGTGATAAATGGTGATATCAGAAACACAAAGACAGGGTAAGTCATGTTCAGCAGGTTTGTATTGCTTACAGTGGTGTACTGTACGCCAAGGAAAAAGAAAATTACCGAGGTTGTATTGAATAGTCCGCGCATGTAAACATTAAAAGGTTTTACCATGGGATGGTATTTACCTGAAGTCTGTATGTAAGTAAAAGTCAGTATAAAACCGGTGAGGAATCTGAAAAAAGCAATCTCGATTCCGGATATCGTAGTTCCGCTGGTTACAAATTTAACAAATACTGTTGACAGGGCGAATAAAAATTCCGCTGTCAACAGCAGTACTGCACCGGTTTTCATTGAAAATCAGGCAGCTGACTGATTGCCGGTCTGTTTTATCCTGAGTAATCCGGCTCCTCCAATCACAACGAAAATAATTGCAACAAGCTGAGCCTGTGTAAGTCCGAGAGCGGCTGAAGGATTAAGCCTGATAAATTCAACTGAGAATCTGGCGCAGCCGTTCATTATGAGGTAGATAAAAAATATAAAACCAGGTGTGGTCTCTTTTTTTCTCAGTTTCAACAGGATGAAGAGGAATATAAATGAAAGCAGAGATTCGAACAGCGGAGTGGGATAAACTGTTGTACTTACAGGAACAATTCCATTCGGGTAAGCCATCCCGAGAATTGAATCAGTAGTTATGCCGTAACAGCCGTCCCCTGAAGCGTGGCATCCAAGCCGCCCGATGCCATAACCAAGAGCCATTGCAGGGGAGGATGCATCAAAAACTTTCAGAACAGATTCATTATTGCTTCTGATAAGAAATGTCGCCACAATAAAACTCAGAACAAAACCGCCGTAAACAGACAGCCCGGCTCCTGAAAATATCATGTCTGACGGAGATGCCATGAATTCATCGAGATTTTCTAAAATATGGAAGAGTTTAGCTCCGATAACTGCGGACGGGATAACTGCAATAAGTATTTTATATGCAAGTTCAGGATTTATCCCTTTCAGTTTATACTCTCTTTCACAAAGAAGAAAAGATGTGTAGAAAGCGGCTCCAAGAAGAAGTCCGTAAGAGCCGATGGTTATTATCTTATAGTTAAAAAGTATGGGATACATTATTATCTCCTCAATTAAACAACGTTGACAAAAAAACAGAGAATGCTATATAAGCATAGATTTATGTCGCAAAATTAAATTAAGAAAAAGTCATTAAAAGTATCTTTGTCAAGAGATAAATTTTTTAAACAAATCCCGGGCAGAGATATCCTATTTAAACTGTAATCCGGAAGGTATAAAATGGATCAGAATGAAAGGGTGCTCCTTATGCGTAAGGGGAATGAGCTTTTTAATGAGAAAAAGTATGATGAGGCAATAAAGCTTTTTCTCAAAGCTGAATATATGGATGGGATTATGAGGGTCGCTGATTTCTATTATTATGATTTGAAACAGCCTTTGACTGCTCTGAAATTCTACAGGCTTATAAACAGAAAAGACAGAATTGATGAGATAAATGCCAGGATAATGTATGCTTTTAACAGGTTGTTGTCTGAAACTTCTGTTAAGAAAGAGGAAGTTCCGGACAACACGGAGATTGAAGTTAAGGTTCATCCGAAGCTGAAGATTCTGGCTGAAGAGATATTAAGGGATAATAAAGGTAATGAATAAAAAAAGAATCATAAAACTGCTATCGGGTATACTTCTTCTTCCGTTAATTTGCGGTGCAGGTGCATCTGCGGATATATCGGACCCTGGTGTGTACTTTAAAAAAAATGTCGTGGAAAGAAAGCTTAAGAACGGAATCACACTTATAATGATGAACAGGGGGTATTCCCCCATTGTGTCTCTACATATAGCTTTTAAAGTAGGTTCAGCAGAAGAGAGTTATCATACACAGGGAGCGGCCCATATCCTTGAGCACATGCTGTTTAAGGGGACTGACAGGCTCGGCACAAAAGATTATGCCGGTGAGAAGATGCTCCTTGATAAAATAGAGGCCACAGGCGAGACTCTGGACAGGCTTAAGCTTCAGAATCCCGGGAGCAGTGAGATCCCCGGACTGGAAAAGGAACTGCAGAATCTTCAGCAGGAGCACTCACAGTATGTGGTAAGCTCACCCTATGACAGGCTTTATACATCAATGGGCGGGGTGGGGTTCAATGCTTCGACATCAAAGGATATGACAGGTTACTATATTGAACTCCCGGCGGAGAGGATTGAGTCCTGGGCTGATATCGAATCTGAGAGGCTTCGTAAACCGGTTTTCAGGGAGTACTATCTTGAGAGAAATAATATTCTTGAAGAGAGGCTCATGCGTTACGGATCAAACGGCAGCGGGTATCTTAATGAAACTTTCTTTGCTTCCGCTTATTCAGCTCATCCCTACAGACATCCTGTAATCGGCTGGGAATCCAGTATTAAATTTATGTCAATTAATGATATTAAGCGTTTCTATAATGAACACTATATACCTTCACGCATGACTATTACCATAGTAGGTAAACATGATCCTGAAAAAACATATCAGACAATAAAAAAATATTTTGAAAACATTGAAGTGAAACCGGAACCCGGAGAAGTGAAGGTTATAGAACCTCCGCAGGCCGGAGAAAAGAGAGTGGATGTTTACTTTAATGCAAAGCCGCTCCTGATGATGGGATGGAAAAAACCCGCTGCTCCGCATAAAGATGATTATGTTTTTGATATGCTGTCATCTGTTCTCGGTGACGGAAGCTCATCAAGGCTTCATAAAGCGCTTGTGCTGGATAAGAAAACTGCAACATCCGTCTCTGTCTGGAACGGAGCACCGGGCTCCCGTTACGATAACATGTTCATTGTTTTTGCTTCACCGGCAGAGGGTGTAAAACCTGAACAAGTTGAAGCGGAGATACTTGCTGAAATTAACAGACTGCGAAAAGAAATAAAACCTGATGAACTTGAAAGAGTCAGAAATATGATGGAATCATCCTTCGTGTTTATGCTTGATAATAATGACGGTATTGCCCATCAGCTCAGCTATTATCAGACTGTATCAGGGAACTGGCGTTATGTTGCTGATTACATGCGTAAAATTTCAGGTATAACACCGCAGGATATTACAGGTGTTATTGATAAATATATCAATGATAGAAACAGGACAACAGCAATACTTAGAGACAGCAGGAGCGCAAAATGAAAATAAATCATGTGAAAAAGGTTATCGCTCCAATATTGTGCGGTTTTTTTATGCTGTTCTCCCTTGCAGCAGATGCTGAAAACAGAAGCATCCCTTCCCTTGACGGACTTCCTCAGGTGGAGACACTTGATCTTAAAAATAATATCAGACTTCTGACAATCATGGATGAACTGCCGAGAACTGAAATTATCTGTTCTATCGGATTCGGAAAAATTTATGAGAATGCAGAAAACGCTGGTTTATCAGAAATCATGGCGAAAGAGATATCGCTTTCCGGTACAAAAAAGTATCCCGGAAATGAACTGAATGAAAAGCTCGAAGCTCTCGGGGGTGATATAAGTATAAATGCAGGCTGGGAGAATATAACCATAGTTATAAAAGTTCTCAGCAGGCATTCAGAGTTCGCCTTTGACCTCCTGGGTGACATTCTTGAAAACCCTGTTTTCAGTAAAGAGAATCTGGGTTATTCAAAAAAACTTGTGCAGCAGAACTTCAAAAGAGAGATGGACGATCCATCTAATGCGGGTTTTACGAAAGTGAGGGAGATCATCTTTCACGGAAAGGGGTATGGCGCCACTCTCAGTGACAGGAGTGTAAACTCAATTACAGCAGATACTCTCAGTGAAACATGGAGGAGAATTGCCAGAGGTGGTAATATACTTATAGCTGTATCATCTTCGCTTGAGAATGAGAAAATCTTTAAAATTGCATCTGAGGAATTGTCAAAAATTGCGAAAGGTGAAAGAGAACTCTACAGCCCCGATAATGCAGCACTTATCTCTGAACTTAAATTAAAATCAGGGAATATTTATCTTCTTCCAAAAGAACTTGAACAGGCAACCATAATCACAGGCACAATAGCTCCGGAGATAAATTACCAGGGGAATTATTCACTCTTCCTTATGAATTATATTCTTGGCGGTGGTTCCTTTAATTCCAGGCTTATGAACGAGATACGTGTCAAAAGAGGGCTTGCTTATTCAGTATTCTCTCTTGTGCGGAACAGGTATAAAACCGGGGTATTCATGTCTTTTGTTCAGACAAGGAATGATGAGGCGGCAAATGTTCTTTCATTAATGAAAGAGAATATATTCAGGATGGCAGAAAAAGAAGTTACAAATGAGGAGCTTGATTGGGCGCAGGAGTCAGTAATTAATAGTTATGTTTTTAATTTTGCGAAAACATCTGATATACTGGATAACTATCTTCAGGTTGAGTTTAATAACCTTGACAAAGGATATTACAGGGATTATCTGAAAAATATAAGCATGGTTACCCCTGCTGACATTAAGAGGGAGAGCGGTTTACTTTTCAGGCATGGAATTATTACTGTAGTAGTGGGAAACAGGAATCTTGAAGCTTCTCTTAAAAAACAGGGAAATGTAATTATTCTGGAATAAATAAGTTAAAATCGTTGTAATATTTGAGCTTTTATGCAAATATGTCTATTTATATTATGGAATTGGAGTTTTTATTGTTTAAATTAATAGTTGGCTCAAATTTACACCTTTAATTACCGAATAGATTTATAGACTGCTGTCTTCTACTGTGACAAGGAAGTCATATCCCATAGTTCAAGGATGAACCTATGACAAAAAAAATTGTTGATTTAATGACCTACAGAATTGAAAAAACTCTGAAGGAGAATGGATTTACTCTCAAAAAAGATGGAGATAAGAGAGTAAAACTGCTTATAAAGCTTAACACCGACGAATCGGTTAACGGATAGAGAATAATTGGAAGGAGTTTTTAATGAGCGCTGAACTCGAATCAAAAAAGCAGATTGTACGGGACGAACTTGAAAAGCTGAAATACGAATTCAAGGTTGAACTCCCTAAACGGATATCTGAAGCGCGCGAATATGGTGATTTGAAAGAAAATGCCGAATACCATGCTGCAAGAGAACGACAGTCTTTTGTGCAGGCGAGGATTGCACAGCTTACTGATCAGCTGAATAAACTGAATGATATAAACATAACAGATATTTCTGAAGATAAAGTCGGTTACGGTTCCACTGTGACTGTTGTTGATCTTGATCTTGATGATGAGATTGTTTTTACATTTGTTTCTTCAAACGAAGTAAATCCTTCAGAAGGGAAGATTTCTGTTTCGTCTCCAATCGGAGCAGCAATGCAGAATAAAACCGCAGGTGATGTGGTTGAAGTTGTAATACCGGCTGGTAAGAGAAAGTATCTTGTCAAAAAAATTACAACTATTCACGGAAATGAACTGGTTCATGAGGGCTAAATTCAGTAAGTTTTCTGATGTGGAGACGAGGGGGATCGAACCCCTGGCCTCTTGAATGCCNNGATGACCCCCGGCTTGCAAAGCAGGCGCTCTCCCAGCTGAGCTACGCCCCCATCTGTCTTCTATATCTTTTTTGATGAGGTTTTTGTCAATAAAATAATATCCGGTTGAATAATTTATTGATGATTGGCATCATGTCATGCATCTAATAAAAATAAAGATATGTTTTAATTTAATTTTTTAGAGGGGAGCTGTTATGGGCCTTATTGCATGGGATGATTTTGAAAAAGTTGAACTTAAGTCCGGGACTATTGTAGCAGTTGAAGATTTTCCGAAAGCCAAAAAGCCTGCATATAGGATTACAGCAGATTTCGGAGATGATATCGGTATTAAGAAAACCAGCGCCCGTGTTACAGAGCTTTATACAAAAGATGAACTGCTTGGTAAACAGATTATCGGAGTCGTAAATTTTCCTGTGAAGCAGATAGGGCCTTTTATGTCTGAGTTTCTCCTCACCGGTTTTTATGATGAAAACGGCCATGTTGTTCTGGCTGTGCCGGAAAGGAATATAAGGAACGGCGCTTCTCTCGGATAAAATATAAAAGAATTGATTTATTATATAAAAAGTGCGATATTATATTTGAATATATGTGGTGCCGAACTTAAAATTTATGTGCAGTGATATTGCTGTTTTTCATTCATAACTACTGATAACAGGACTTGTATATGCTCTTTACTTATATTCTGGTTTTTCTGTTTTTTATTATACTGACAATTATAATACTTTATTTACTGAGTATTTATGTTTTTCCCCGCAAAATAGAAGAGATCCAGAAGATGATCGAGTCTGGCCAGGTAAAACTCGCCATAAAAAAACTGAATGAGATCCTTGAGAAGGATGACAGAAATCCCTATGCTCATTTTCTTCTTGCTGAAGCTTATGCTGCTGACGGCAACAGTCAGTATGCAGTTGTTGAGTACAGACAGGTTCTTAAAATGGGGCGCTTTGATGATAAGATTAAAGAGGTTCATGTTAGAACTGTTCTTGCAAAACTGTTTAAAGACAAGAAAGCTTTTGAAGATGCCCGTAAGGAATACCTGATTCTTACCAAGCTCGATCCCTCCAGCTTTGAAAATTTTTATGAGCTTGGAGTAATGTCCTATAATCTCGGACAGCTTGACAAGGCTTTGAACTATTTCCGCAAAAGCGCTTCACTTAACTCAAAGCATGATCAGTCATATTTCTATCTCGGTCAGATCTATTATAAGAATGGCGTTCACGTTGATGCCAAGCAGTGCTTTCTGAATACAATAAAAATTGATCCCTCGAACTACCAGGCTCATTATTACCTTGGCCTTGTTTTAAGACAGCAGGGAGACTACGAATGGGCGCTTAAAGAATTTGAAGTTTCCATGAAAAGTGATGATCTTAAAGTTAAAAGTCTCCTTGCCAGGGGAACATGTTTTATGGAGAAATCACAGTATCCGAAAGCAATTATGGAGTTTGAACGGGGTGTGAAGTTCGCCAAAAAAGGGAGTGATATGGAGCTTAACCTCCGTTATTTTCTCGGTGAATGTCAGGAGAAGGTGAGGGATGTTCACGCGGCCATAGTTAACTGGGAGAAGATAGCCGAAGTTAATCCAAAATTCCGTGATATTCAGCAGAAACTTGCCGCTTATGCCGAATTCAGGCAGGATGACAGGATAAAGGATTTCATGATCGCAGGTCTTGCCCAGTTTGAGCATATGACCCGTAAAATTGTTGCAAGCATGAATTACAACATCACTGATATTGAAATTATAAGTGATACAGAAATTGAAATTATTGCAACTGAAAATGAAGGTAAGTGGAGAAACACAAGGCAGTCCAACAGAATAATCAGGGTCATAAGAACCACTGAAAGCCTGCCGGATTCATATTTCAGAAAGATTCATGAATCGATGAAACCGAGAAACGCAACGCGGATACTTGTAATCACTACCGGAGATATATCGCCGAAGGCTCTTGAATTTGCAAATACACGGCCAATTGAAATAAAAGGGAAAGCTGAGCTCGTAGAGCTTCTTAAAAAGATATAACTGAAAATGGAAAAAGTCAGAGAACTTCTCAGGACAATCCCCTTCCTTGTTCACCTCAACCATGAAGAGCATGAACTGTTCTTCAAAACCGGGAGAGTCTCATCTTTAAAACCCGGGCAGAATGTTGATCTCAAAAAAAGCAGTTCACTAAGTATTGTTATCAGCGGTATGTTTGAAATTGAAGCGATAGCGAATAGAGATGTTGTTTACCTTTCCCCGGGATCTTTCTTCGGTTTTCTACCTTTTGCTGAAAACAGAATTAAGGGAAATGTCCGGGCCCTTACGGAAGCTGAAATTTTTATTATTAATGAAGATGATTTTTACAGGTTTTTCCTGAAATCTCATAAAGCGCTCAGGGGCTACCTGAGAATGATCAGTAATATGGGTTTTGATATTAACGCGTCGGGTAAAAATTATTCCGCGATCAGGAGTAAGCTCATAACTGTGTACAGTTCTTCGCCAGGCTCAGGTAAGAGCTATCTTGCTTCGCTGCTATCGCTTGCGCTCTCCGGAGAAAAGGTGATTCTTCTTGACCTTTCATACGGAGGGAAGACTGTTTTTGATTTTTTTAATGAACGGATAACGATTCCGCTTTCTGTCAAGGATTCAACTGAAGATGGTGCAGAGTCTGTGATCAATGACCGCATTGTAAAACATAGTGATAACATACACCTGCTGAATATAAGTTTCTCTTCAAAAGTAAAAACAGACCCGGAGATCCTTAAACCTGTTATTCTTTATCTTTCAAGAACATATAAATATATAGTTGCGGATCTATCTGATGATGATCACGATCTCCGCAATTGTCTTTTCAGACTGTCTGATTTTATATTTGCCCTTACCGGCGGAAAAAAAGATATCGATAAATGTCAGGAAACATTTGATAATAATATCAATGAGGGACAGAGGATCGTTTATGTAAGAAACAGTTATGTGAATCAGGATAAGGGGAGTTTCTTCGGCGGACTTATACTTAACATCTGCGAATCCGATAATCCGGGCGTTCAGGAAGTGATGGAGAAGTTTATTGCCGACGGTAATCTTTCATCCTTCACTTCAATGATAACAGGCAGGAGCAGTGCGCTTGTTCTTCCGACATCGAGATTTGAATCTATTCTACTTTGCTCTTTATTTTATGAATTGGATAAAGGCAGAAAGAAGTTCGATTATCTTTATTCGTCATCATATACTTTTTTTCTGATTTCGCTATTTCTTCTTTTTGATAATGGCGATGAACTTAAAGAGAATATGAAAAGATTTTTTTCTCCTGAGCAGACAGCAAAGAATCTTGATATAGTTTTTCCTGAGAAATTTATTTTCAGCAATAACAGACTCCTGAAATATTCCTTTGAACTGGCTTCATCCCGCAGAATTGAAATGTTTCATCCGTTGCCTTTATGCTCTCTTGAAACCGGTGGTGTGACCAGTATTATGAGTACAGGTCCCCTGGGGAAAACCATGGCTGCAAGCCTCACATCTTTGCACGAATATCAGCCTGTCAATATTAACGGGTGTGATTATACTTCAGGTTTCCCGGGTTTCAGCGTGCGATCTGCTCATCTTTTCAGAACAGAAGCTGATGATATTTTTTCAGTTTCGCTTGTTAACAGGGATAAACTGAAAGTGCCGGACGGCGTTTACAACGAATATTATTCAGCTTCTTTGCGCTCAATGGAACGGCTTTCAGTTCCGGGTGAGGAATATCTTGAGCAGGGCAGAAATTTAATACTTGATGTTTCAGAAACTGAGTTTAAATTTGACAGGATTTTTAATTCAACATTAAAAGCATCTCAGCTGCTGCTGACAAAAATAGTCTGAAAATTACCGGAGGGTCTCTTGAGATCTAAAAAGACTAATGCATTGCAGGTTTCAGTACTTCTTACTGGTATTATTTATATTGTAATGGGGGCTGCTTTTTTATTAACACCTATGTTCGTTTTGCAGCTCTTCGCAGAAAATGTTTCTGAAAACTGGCTGGATCTTGTGAGAGATCATGAACTGGTGGCGCCTCTTTTTTATATGGTACGTTCATTTTCCGTTTTACTTATAACTTCAGGTTTTCTGATGATTATGCCTCTTTTTGATCCCCTGAAATACAGGGGTATAGTGTATATAAATGGAGTAATTTTCCCCTTAATTTCTTCTTTTATACTGATTAAAAACGGATTGTTTGCGAAAGATAGAGGAACGCTTGTTCAGGAATCGCTTTTTCAGGGGGATTATACGCATAAACTCATTGTTATTATCGGGATTGTTTTTGCGGCAATATTCCTGGTCAGTACAATTATGCTTATTTTGACCGCGAAGGACGCGAAAGAGGGTAAGGAATAATTTTTTTTAATTGATTATTATTTGAATATTGTTTATACTATTAAAAAGACATTTAACAGGGTGGATTAAAAAATGGAGCTTAACTTAAAAAAGAATGGGAATGCTATAATAATTTATCTGGAAGGAAGGCTTGATGTTCACCTCTCGGCTGACATTGAAAAGGAGATTAATAAGCTGATATCAACTGAATCTACAAGTCATTTTATACTTAACCTTAAAGATGTAGAGTATATGAGCAGTTCCGGCCTTAGAATCTTCGTTTCAACTATGAGAATATTAAAGGAGAGAAAACGCAAACTTGTTCTCTGTAACATGAATAGTGCTGTCCGGAAAATATTTGAAGTGGTTGAATTGACAGACATGTTTGATATTTTTAATAATGAAAACGAAGCTCTGGAGTTTCTTAAAAATCTCTGACATGTGATTTAAATTGAAGCTTATTGATAGAAAAAGGAAAACAAAAGGCAGTTTTTTCGAAGAAATAACTGCCGGTATAAAAGATATTGTGGATGATTCCAAAGAGAGGAATATTGTTGATTTTCTCTCAGAAGGATTATCCAACAGAATATTATTTGAAAAGTTCAATAATTTTCACTGGCCTTTATGGCTTGAATGTACTACAAATCCCTCTTCAGATAGATGCAGTGCATACCCGAATCCTCTTTTACTCAATACTGCATATCGTGAATGGCAGTGTTTTACAAATTATTTATCATCCAGTGAAATAACAATTGATCGTGCAGGAATGATTTCCGGCCCCTCTTCGGCTGGATGGTCTGTTGAATTCTGGGTTTTTAATGGCGGAAAACTTCACAGACCCCAATATGATCATGATAATAATAGTATCCGCAGAAATACAGCAACTGGTGAAATTGTATTCGTATGGGATACTGAGAATTTTTCTCTTACTGAAAAAATTGCCGGTTCAAGAAGCAGTGTTGATGAAGCTCTCATTTCTGTTGAACTTAATATCAGGAAAGGGGGCAGGTCGGGTTTCCTGCTCGCGGTAGTCAGGCCATATAATAACAGAACTCTTGGCAGGGTAACTTCTATTGATGTTGATAAAGGTAACGGGCTTATTTCTGTTAACGGTAAATGTCTTATAGGTTTTGATACTGCTCCGGAAGAAGTATTAACCGGATCCGGTGTCTCGGGTGATATTGATAAATCTTTGGAAACAGGTGAAAACCGGGTAAATTGCGGATCCGGCATGTCTACAGCAGCTTTAAAATACAGTGCTGAATCAGGTAAAAAAATATTTAATTTCAGAATATCTCTCAATGAGAACGCAGCCCTCCCTCCTGTAAAAATAAATTACATTAATCACTTTAGAGAGTTTAATCTGTTTTCTGAAATGAGACTTTCTGAGGGGATAAAAGCGGATTTGACAGATACTGATTTTAAGGCATTGTTTTTACAGTCCAGGTTATCAATTCTTAATATCAATAAAAGCGACATCGAAGGTAATGATGTTGAGGATTACAGGAAGCTCTATTTTTTTATTTATTCTTTCTGCAGAACAGGTGCTTTGGATGCCGGTGAGACTTTTTTTAAGCAGAAGCTTGAATCTTTTGTTTTTGAGAAAAAAAACATTTCAATAGAAGATGTTGTAAAAGGATGCTTCCTCATCAATTCATGTTATGAAATTTTTATACATAAGCGTGAAACAGGTTTTCTTCAGGTCTATTATCCCGCTCTCAGAGGTGTAGCTGATTTTATTTACAGATTTTCAGTCAATATGCACGAGGCTGATAGTATCAGGCATAGTACAAATATCCATAGTTTTGCCGTACCGCGTAATATTACTGAAACTGTTTATATCTATTCTGCTGTTTCAAATATCTCCTACCTGGCCAGATGCATGGGAATTTTCGGAGATGAATCAAAATTCAAAAATGAATCAATCCGGCTTCAATCTTTAATAACAGATTCTCTGAACAGAGAGAAAACATCTTCTGAACTTTCTGCTGTAAGTTCACTTTTTTCATTACCTGATAAAGTGATGATTTCATTGAAGTATGATGAATACAAAGATCTTATTACAGGTTATTTGTCTGAAGCAGGCTTCCCTGTAAAACACCCTCTTTACGGTATTGATATGTTTTCAAGTGCTGTAATCCTGAACCATATGTTTACATCAGGTATGAATGAGGCAGATTTCAATTTCGACAGACTGGCGGATTATATCGATGATTTTCATGTTGTGCCGGAGTATATTGACCCGGCATCAGGAAAAGGCTCCTGGGGTGAGGGTAATTCAAAAATAGTCACTGCGGTTTTATTCGCTATATTGAGAAACAGGTTATTTATAGACGGGTCGGATCGGCTTGAGCTTTTCCCTGCTGCTGATTCCCGATGGTTTAATACCGGCAGCAGAATAAGGGTGGAGGATGCCACTTCGAGATATGGATTAATATCTTTCAATATGGAGATATTTAATGATGAACTCCGGCTTTCGTTCAGCGGTTCACCCAAGTATCTTCCCCCTGATATACTTATAAACATTCCGTATAATACGAATATAATACAGGGTGATGATTTTATTGTTAAGAAAAAAACAGGTCACAACTATATTATCAGCGGATGGCCTTCCTCTGTGAGATTCACAATCTCTTAAAATACCGCTTCCTGAAATATTCCTTCGTCAATCCTAAAGAATAATTGATTTAGATGTATGTTATGCCGATTAATCAAATAAGACTTAAAATATGTTCTTTCCCCGGAGAGATATGCTTGTTATTATTCTGATAACTGCGGTTATAATTCTTGGCGTTGTGGTTTATTACATGTATTTTGTCGCGCCAAAACTTAATCCTGTAAATAGAGCCGAAATTCTTCTCCAGCAGGACAGAGTTGAAGAAGCCATTGTTGAATTACAGAAAGTCCTTGATGCGGCCCCTTATGATATATATACACATAAAAAACTTGCCGACCTTTACCAGAGCCAGAATAAGGATGAACTTGCCGCTAAACATTTTGAAAGACTTGTTGAAATCAACAGGTTTAATAATGATATAGTAAAAGGGGATATATATCGTCATCTTGCAAGGATGTATTTAAAAAAAGGTCAGATAGATAAAAGTTTTGAAAAATTTTACGAGCTTCTCAAAGAGTATCCTGCTGATTCTGAATCGTTGTATTATGTCGGATTTATTGCTTTGGGTCAGGAACATTTTGAAACAGCCTATAAATATCTTGAGCAGCTGTCACGACAGGAGAAAAATAACTACGAAATACTTTTTGGCGCGGGAATCTCTGCTTTACAGAGTCAGAGATCTGCTGAAGCAATTAATCTTTTTAAAAGCGCATTATCCGTAGAGCCTGATTCAGATATTACAAACATTGCTTTATCATTCGCATATTACAAAAAGCGTGATTATAAAAGTGCAATGAACAGCATTAAACCTGTAGTTGATAATTCAAATGATGAAAACGCAATGTTTATAGCAAAACGCCTTCTCGGATTTATTTACGTTGAAGCAGGAAAAATTTCTCTTGCAGTAAAACAGTTTGATGAAATCGGAGAATTCTGCAGTGACCATAACTGGGAGGAGGAACTTAGATTTACGCTTTATGATCTCGGATTTGCTGCTCTCCTTGACGATAAAATCGAACTGGCTTATGAGCATTGGAACAGGCTGTATCAGCTCGATAGAAATTTCAGAAATATTCAGGATCTCATAACAAGGCTCAGAAAGGAGATGGATAGCAAAGGGAGTAAGTTCGAGGAACAGAAACCGGTTGTCTCTGAAACCTCACTCTGGAAGGAACGCGCTTTCCCGGAAAATTTTGTATGGAATATATGCGGATTAAAAAGTGAGACCCGTGTTGATATCGGGATGATAATTAGTACGGGCCGGACCCCTGTAGTTCGGGAGAAAAAGGAACATGAGGGAAGTGATTCTCCTTCAAAGGAACTTGATTTTGATTCTTTATACAAGCTGGATTCTGAAAATTTCAGAAGTGCAGCGTACAGGTTGTGTGAAAAGCTCGGACTTGTTATTGATGAGATACTTACCACATACAGGGAGTCAGACGGAGTCGATTTTCTGGCTTATCAGAAAGATAGTAAAATTAAAACTCTTGTATGGGTCAGAAGATGGAAGGGGACAAGTGTTGGTGAAATACCATTAAGAAATTTTGCACAGGCTATAAATGATGCGAAGGCAAAACAGGGTTTTTTTATAACTACCTCACCGTTAACCGGTTCAGCAGAAAGTATCCTGAAAAATCTGGAGAAGGTTAATGTTATATACCCTGAAGAGATGCTTAAATTATTAAAAGGGGTAGTGTAGGCATAGACAATGATGATTAACGGTAATAGTATAGATTTTATAAGTGTTAAAGATATAACTGATAATGATTGTTTTAAAATAAGCAAAAATTTAAAAAACGCTGAACTTGCAGCTTCTATAAAAAATTTTGGTATGCTTGAAAAACCTTTCCTAATAAAAAATAATGATAGTTTCTATCCCTTAACCTGTCATAATAGAATCTCAATTATATCAGAACTTGATATAGCGGGGGTGGAAGCTTTTATACTTGAGACTCCTTCATATGAAGTTTTCATGAGAAATCTTTATATGAAAATTTATAGAAACGAATGCGGTCCTATAGGAAGAATTAAGGCAGTTAAAATTGTACAGAATGAATTCGGGGTTAATGGAACCGCTTTAACAGATTTAGCAAGAAAAACTCTTAAAATACCGTATGAGATTTTTTCTGACGAAAAAATACTTAGCCGAATTATGGGTCTTCCTGAATTCCTTAAGGATTATATTGACTCAAAAGATATACCCTTTAAAATAATCAGGGATATGGTTTTATTTGATGATGAAATCATTTCTGAATTAAACAGATGGATTGAAAAAATGCAGATTCGTCTTAATATTTTTAAGATGCTTGTGGATTTTCTTTTTGATATAAGGAAACGCGACGGACATTTTAAAGCTATCGAAGATGATGTTCTGATGAAGATGGATGATAAAGCACTTTATGATTATGTGTTCAGGATACGGTATCCGGAATATTCTGAAAAAAGATTAAAAGCTGATAAGATAATTACTCTTTTGACAGGTCATGGAGTTTCGATTGATTATCCGGAATTTTTTGAAAAAGATACTATTTCATTCAGAATTACAATAAACAGTAAAGACAGTGGAGGTAAAATCGCTACACTGGCATCCGGACTCGATGCTAAAAAGATTGATGAACTTCTTTCCCTGCTATAATTTTTGTATCAGTGAAGTATTTCCCCTTCGTCGCCACCTTTCCTGCTGCCATCCTCAGAGTTGTTTTCAAATTCATTGAGGGCAATTATTACGCTGTTGAAGATAAAACCGGTAATAATAAATTTAGTAAATTTTTCATTATCTTTGTATAAGGTGAAAAGCTGATGAGTTATGAAGATGCAGTTATCCATTATCTCCTGAAGAAAAATATCTCTTTCTGACCGGTTTTCATCTTTAAGAGATTTTTTTTTAACAGCGGATATACGTGATACCCGGATAACGGCTTCGAGCAGGTTCTGGAAAAACCTGTCAAAGTCATCTGAATATTCTACTTCGAAGCCGTTAATCAGTTTTATCATTTAGTGTTAACTTGTTTTTTAATGTTATCAAATTTATCTTTAAAAAGATTTCCAAGACTGGAGCCTGTATTGGAGTCTGAACTGTTCATGAAATCTTTATATTCAGTCTCTTCTTCTTTTTTTATTGCTCCGGTTTCACTTAAAATCAGTTTTCTATTTTGTAGTTCGAAATCTTTTACCGAAACCTTTATCTCTTTTCCGGCGGGGTAGTGTTTAGATAAATCATTTTTATGCTGAAGTTCACCTTTCGGGGCAAAACCAAGCATCCCGTTTCCGAGACGTATTGATATTCCATTAGTTTTTGCATTCTCGACTATGCCTGTCTGCGCGGAGTTTCTAATGTCATCAGTAGTGGCTGCCCATGGATCGGCTTCACCGGTCATAAGTTCAAGTCCGATTTTACGGTTCTCTTTATCAATTGATATAATTCTGACGTTAACCGTTTCTCCTCTGGTTACTGCTTCTTCAGGTTTTCGTATCTGTTTAGTCTGGCTCATTCTTGATAAGTGAATAAAACCCTCTATACCGGCCTCAAGTTCTATAAAGGCTCCCTGCGGGATTATGTTGACAACTTTGCCATTAAGGGTTTCTCCCTCTTTATATTTATTCACTGAGATCCATGGTTCTTCGCTAAGCTGCTTTACGCTCAGGGTTATTCTGTTTGTGTTCCAGTCGATTGTCAGAACTTTAGCACGGACGTTTTTACCTTCGGTGAATTCTTTTGATTCAGCGGATCTGCTCCAGGATAATTCAGACCGGGGGATTAAGGCTTCAATTCCCCCTAAGTCTACAAATACTCCGAATTCATGGATGGATGCTATTTTTCCTTCCACGATATTTCCTGTTTTAAGGGATTCTTTGAGTTCATTTTCTCTGGATTTCTGATTCTCTTCGAGGAGAACCCGTCTTGATAAAATTATATTTCTGCCGTTTTCTTTATATTCGATTATTCTAAACTGGAAGTTTTTATTTAAGTATTTTTCTTTATCTTCTCCGCCCTTTATATCAATTTGGGAATATGGGCAGAAACACCTGAACCCGGAAACATTAACAGAAAAGCCCCCTTTGATTTCACCCGTAACAGTACCTTCAATATCCATCGCATTCTGATAGGCGAGAAGCAGGAGTTCGGGATTTACTCCACCCGAACCTAATTTCATTGTGACCTTTATCTCGCCTCTTTTTGTTGATACTACATAGGCTGTAATTTTATCACCTTTCTGGAATAAAAGATTATCTTCTTTATCCTTAAGTTCAATTGTGTCAATGATTGCTTCACTTTTACCTGATATACTTAAAAATGAGCTTTCTTTGCCGATAAGTACAAGAGTCCCTTCAATCCTGTCACCGGAGGTAAAATCGTCTCTTGATTTAAGCGACTCTTCAAGGAGCTTTTCAAAATCTTCTTTCTCTAAATCTGTCATGATATAATAATTCCTGATTTTTTATATTTTATTTATCTACCCTGTAGAATCCGGAAAGTACAGATTAAATAATACGATGTCAGTACATTCTTTTTATTGAACCGTGTTTCCGGTAAGGTTCTGATTTTCAGAGGTTTCCTGTAAAACAACACGGCTGATTCGCTTCGAATACAAAAGCATTATTCCATCAAACGTTTAATCGGTAGTTTATAAAGGAAAAATCTGATTGGATCATATATAAGAATTGATTGGTGATTGTAAACTTTTTTTTATTTTAATTTACATTGATTGAAGATTTCTTCTTCGCAAAAAAAATCAGGAATGATTCTCATAATCTAAGCTGCATGGATGACACTTCATGTTCTGAAAAGCCGAGTTGTTTGTAGAATTGTATAACTTCTGAATTCGTGTTTCTAATCTGAAGATTTATTTTAGGGCACTCGAGAGTTTTAAGCAGTCCGATGGCGTGGGAAATGATTTTACTTCCGAAACCTGAATGCTGATATTCCGGGAGAACTCCAAGATAATTGAGCCAGCCTCTGTGGCCATCGTATCCAGCCATCAATGTTGCTGCTATTTTTTGATCTGCTGTCCCTACGAGAAAGAGTTCCGGCTGAAATGCTGTTTTGAGCCTGATATCATTGTAGGGGTCGTTGCCGGGGAACAGAAGCCCGCATTCTCGCCAGAGATTTACTACCTGTTCTGTGTCGTCATGAATGAATGGCCTGATTGAAAAAATGAATTTATTTCTCATCTTTAGTATAACTCCATCCGAAAGAATAATCCTGAAAAAATCTTAAGATATTTTTTATTCAAGAATAATCTTGTCTTTTAAGTAATATTAATGTTAATTTTTAATCATTTAAAAGCCTTGAGTCAGATAAATTACCTGTATAAAAGATGTTGATTTTAACTCAATAGCTTTTTAATGTACGAACTGAAATTGATATTTTGTGAGTTGCAAAATGAATAAAAATGATTTTATTGAAGCTGAAGATTTTTATGAAATGGGTTCTCAGTGGCTTGATGAAAAGGAATACCTTAAGGCTATTGAATCATTAAAGCATGTTATTTCGTTAAATAGCAGGTTTATGTATGCTTATATTGATCTTGCTTTCTGTTATTCAAAAATCAGCAGATATCATGAGGCAGTTCAGATATTAAAGAAGGGGAGTCTCAACGATCCGGAGTTCCATCTGATGTATTATCTTATGGCAAAATACTCTTTCAGGGGAGGAGATTTTCATGGAGCATTAAAAAGTATAGAAAAAGCACTGGAATATTCTGAAGAAAAATTATACAGGCTTGCATATAGAGTTATTGTGAGAAGGCATAAATTTCCGGTGTGAAGATGTAATAGAAGAAAGGCTGCCCTTGCGGGACAGCCTTCAAGTTTTTCTTTTTTTTATGACGGCATGCTGATGAATATTCCGCTAGGATCAACTTCATTTCGGAGAATTTGAATTATCTCTTTTGATGGAGTCTCTGTTACTGGAATTTCACCTTCCGGAGCTAATAGCTCAAATCCGGATGCAAGTTGCGCAAGTGCAGCAGGTACCCCAGGATGAAGTGTCTTGATTCTCATCCTTTTTGATTCAGGTTCAAAATCATAAACTCCTGCTGAAGTTATTACTGCACAGGGCCCGTCATTTAATAAACCGGCTTTCTTTCTGCTGTCACCCCCCTCCATCCATCCCGGTGAAGTTATAAAATCGACTTTTTTAGCAAATTTATTCTGATCCTGAAGTCCTACATAAACCAGCTTATCAACGAGTGATGCAACATCGTTGTTTCCACCTGAGCCTGTAAGACGGACTTTCGGATTAGTAAATTCAGTCCCTATCTGGTGAGTGTTTGCGTTGCCATACATATCTATCTGTGCGAAACCGAGGAAACCTTTGTCAACCATACCGCAGGCAGCCTGGCCGAATGAGTATGCCATCTCCATGATTATTGGTGATTTCCTCCATGTCATTGGCCCGCCTACTGACCATGGCATTTCAAGATTCTCCGGATCCTGTCCGCCTGATTCATACACAAAAGTTATATGAGGAGCGTGGGTTTTTTTTGCAAGTATTGCCGCAACCATTGGAATTCCGGTACCTATATATATAACTTCATGATCTTTTATCTGCTTTGAAATAATAAAGGCAAGCATTTCAAGCGGATTCATTGGTTTGTCGTTGGTCATTTTATTCTCCTTATTTTGTCAGAATTAAAAGATTAAAGGAATTATTATTCGAGGTCCTGGTCTCCCATCCCGTTTTCCCAGATTTTATAAGTAAAGCTTACACCGTCAGTTTCGTTGTTCCCTTCGGCTGCTCTTGCTCTTCTTCTGCTCTTTTTGAGCCATTCTAATCCACCGACTTTTTCTATAAGTCCATTAATATCTTTGGTATTGATTATCCACTCATCAAAGAATTCTTTACATTTTTCATCACTTTCTGCGGCCCACCCGAAAAATTTCTCCCAGAAGTATCTCATCCAGTAGTATTCGTTGGGCATATAACCTGGTGCAGCACCAAAGGGTAGTTCAACGACTGCATCAACATTATTAAATGGGATTTGAGCGCCTTTCGCATGATAGCGGATGTCATAGTTGGAAACAATTTCTTCAGCAGTAATAATTACTTTTCTTGAGGCTGCTGCTGTAGCGATATCATTTACTGCCGGACCGTAGAATCTGGCATTTCCGAATTTATCTGCAGCATTAACATGGATGATTACCACGTCCGGGAAGAGCGCAGGAACAAATACGCATGGGTCACTATCTTTAGACATCGGGTTTTGCATGACTTTGAGATATGGGTTGTGATTTACTATGTCAGAACCGAGCCCCTGTTTCGAAAAACATCCAGGCATTCCGAGTTGTGCAGCTTTGAATCCCTGAGCCATAAGTCCATGACTCCAGTCTGAAATAATCTTGACCTTTCCATTTTTTACATTTCGGGAGAACATTTTATCAATTCCCCTCATTTCTGCTCCGGAATAAGATGCATGAACATGTTTTACAGTCCCGTACAATACACCATAAGTCTGGTTTGTATTTGGTGATCCTATTGCCTGAAGGTCTTTTTTGCCCTGCCGGATAATTTCCCACCATCCCTGAAGAGCGCTTCTCACGTAACTGAAACTGCTGTCACACCAGATGTCACCATCATGGACATATTCAGCAATAGCTTCATGAAGAGATAATCTTTTGTCTCTCTGAGAATGATCTTTTTTCAGGTGAGCATCTCTTGCTGATCTGTAATCCACAAGTCTGTCAAGGACTGACGTATCCTCAATTTTTAAGTTCTTTAGGGCTTCCTGATTGTAATCAAAAATCACAGCTTCCTCCCTGCTTGTATTATTTATTTAATTTAGCTGAAAAATCATACAGACTTGTCTGTCTTTTTTAAAAAGTAGTAGACAAGTAGACATACCTGTCTGTATGATTTCAAATACCGTCTGTATAGTCTTTTGTCAATAAAAAAGTAGTCGCGGAGAGTAAAAAATGTCGGAAAAATTTAATGTCAGAGAAAGGGTGCTTTTAACTGCCATGAGGCTTTTTTACAGCCAGGGAATTAAGAGTACGGGTATAAATCAGATTATTGATGAATCTCATGTCGCGAAAGCGTCATTTTATAAGTATTTCCCTTCAAAAAGAGACCTTATCAAGGAATGCGTGATGGAATATGATAATTATATAAAGATGAAACTGGTTAATATTGTACTTGATAGTACATCGTTCAGCAACTTTATAAAAAAATGGAATTCAGCAATTAAAGAGGATTTTCAGATTCGCTATCGCGGATGCCCCATTGCCGAGGCCTGTTTTCAACTGGATACAGAAGATCCTGACATGATGACCCTTCTTAAAGGGATTATTGACGGCTGGATAAATGTTGTAATGCAGTTTCTTCAGAAAATGATTAAAAACGACAGGCTTCCGGCTGATATTGATGTTGAGAAGGTGTCCAGAAGGATGGTTCATCTTTATGAGGGTGCTGCGACAATGTGGCGGATAACTAATGATGAAAGATATATAGATGATCTGGAATACCTGATGTCCAGGATGCTTGAATCTGACTGAATCTGTTTTTCAGGAATATTTTACAAAAAGCCGCTTTTTTTAACAGTATTGACATGGTAAAGTTGACGATAAAAGTATTGACACTGTACTCATTATTTAATATGATTATTCGATAGTGAGTAATATCAATCTGGAGATTAATATGAATAAAAAAGCCATTATTTTTCTGACATTCTTACTTGTTTCTTCGGCATTATCTGCACAGGATGCAAAAACTTATCTTGCAAATCTTGATCCTGCAAAAGATGAGAATACTATAGTGCAGGCTGCTGACTGGTGCGGAGAGCAAAAAGAGGATGACGCAGTAAAACAGCTCGTGGCTCTTCTTACGGATTCACGGGATATGGTAAGGTTGCATTCTGTTATGGCTCTCGGTTATATAGGAGAGGAGGATGCGGTTGAGGCTCTTAATAATGTTCTGCTGTCAGATAAAAATGCGACAGTACGATATGCGGCTCTTCTTGCAACTGTAAAAATCGGCGACAGGGAAAAATCAGAGCCGGCATGGAAGAAAGCAAAAGAAAGCGAAACAGATCCTTATATTAAAGATTTTCTGGCAAAAATGGAAGAAAAAGCAAACGGGAAGTGATAGTTGAGTTCTAAATACGATGAAGTAAAATATCTTGTTTTTGATGTTGAATCAGTTCCGGATCCGAAGTTAATTAAAAAAGTCAAATATCCGCATGAAGATTTAGAAGATGATGCTGCCGTTAGAAAATACCAGGCTGAGATTCTGGAAGGTTCTAACGGCACTTCTGATTTTATACCTGTAACTTTTCAATACCCTATATCTGTATGTATTGCTAAGATACGTGAAGATTTTACCCTCGTTGATATTGTAAGTCTTGACAGGCCTGCTTTCAGACCTGCTGAGATGGTGCGGCTTTTCTGGCATGGTGTTGAAAATCTTTATAACCACGCGGCACTGGTAACTTTTAATGGACGCGGTTTTGATATACCTCTGCTTGAACTGATGGCTTTCAGATACGGTTATGTTGTTAAAAGACATTTTAAAGATAAATGGGCAGGTAGAAACCGCTTTGGAACAAAGCATGTGGATCTGCAGGACTGGCTCTCTAATTATAACGCTATCAGACTAAATGGCGGACTTAATCTGTTCGCCAAGGTTCTGGGAAAACCGGGGAAAATGTCAACAAAGGGTAGTGAAGTATATGACATGTTTCTTGAAGGGAAGATAACAGAGATCAATGATTACTGCATTCACGATGTTCTCGATACATATTTTATTTTTTTAAGAACGAGAGTTCTTCTTGGTGAAATAACAATTGAGAGGGAGCAGGAGATTGTTCAGATGACCAGGCTGTTTGTCGAAAACAACATTCAGAGAATGCCGGCTCTTAAAGAGTATTATGACAACTGGGGTGACTGGGAACCCTGGCCGTGATAATAAAAAAGCTCCGGAGACCGGAGCTTTTTTATTATCACGCCTTACTATTCATTTTCTTCATTCCTGGTAAAAAATGAATCTTTAATATAAATCACAATAAATGCGGTTATAGTCAACACCGTTATCCCAAGCCATATTGTTCTGCTTATTTTAAAAACTGTGTAATAGTTTCCCATAAAAACTATTGTAGTGATTGAAGCTAATGTGAATAAAACAACTCCCATTGGACTCATAAGTTCTCCATATTATAATTTTAAATTTTCAGATAAATACCGAATATCAATCGGGCCCTCTGCCGGAATGTTATCCTGTTGAATAACTGATATTGTAAGATGAGGGTATGAAAAGATGGAGAATCAGGTGAAGGTACTTTTACTCCAGCGAGGAAATTTTGTTTTAAGTGAACGGAAATTTAAATACATTTCTGTTCGATAACAGATACTGTCTGATGGTTTACATATTGTATATAAAGATTTCTGTTTAGGATGAATGCTGATGTTGAGGTTTTTTGTGCTGCTTTTAACCTGAACAGCGGATGACGCGTTATCTGTTATATTACCTGCGACTTCGCTTTTATTCTGACCGTTTAAGTTTAAATATTCTGTGGTGAGAATGTTTATAAGGGGATTGAGGTTCAGAAGAATTACCAGAACCGCAATCCCGTTTAGTTTTAAAAACAGCTCAGCCATTGTGCAGAGAAAACCGGCTTACTGTTCGTCAGGAAGCTTTCTGACAGCACCCCTGTCAGCTGAGGTCGCAAGCAGCGCGTAAGTCTGAAGTGCTTTTGATAATTGTCTGTCTCTTCCGGCAGGTTTAAATGCACCTTTGCCTTTCGCAGTTTCAGAAGTTCTTCTTTTGTTCAGCTCATCCTCAGAAACAAGAACATTCATTTTCCTTTCCGGAATATTTATCTCGATAATGTCTCCATCTTTTATTAGCGCAATATTGCCCCCTGCGGCTGCTTCGGGGGAGACGTGTCCTATTGACAGACCCGCTGTGCCTCCCGAAAACCTTCCGTCTGTAAGAAGTGCGCACTCTTTACCCATGTGCATTGACTTTATATATGAAGTAGGGTAGAGCATCTCCTGCATACCGGGTCCCCCTTTGGGCCCTTCATACCTGATTACAACTACATCTCCTGATTTAACTTTTCCGCCAAGGATACCGTCACAGGCATCCTCCTGGGAGTCGAATACTTTTGCTGTACCGCTGAATTTAAAAATTGAGGGGTCTACTCCCGCTGTTTTAACAATAGATCCGTTAAGAGCTATGTTTCCGAAGAGAACAGCAAGGCCTCCGTCTTTATTGTAGCAATTTTCTATATTCCTTATACAGCCATTAGCCCTGTCAGTATCAAGGGCTTCAAACACCGTGTCCTGAGATGCAAGTTTAAGATTTCTCCCTTTTCTGCCTGGGGCGCTGCTGTAAATTGTTTTTGCTTCAGGGAGAGCACTGTTCCTCATAATGTCGTAATTATCAAGGGTCTCTTTGAGAGATCCGGAATCCACACGTTTTACAGATGTGTTGATGAGCCCTGCTCTGTCCAGCTCGCCGTAAATAGCCATTATACCACCTGCGCGGTTTACATCCTCCATGTGGTAGTGTGAACTTGGCGCGACTTTACAGAGATTCGGTACTTTACGTGAAAGCCTGTCTATATCCTGCATAGTAAAATCCACCTCGGCAGCATCAGCAACTGCAAGAAGATGCAGAACAGTATTCGTTGATCCACCCATGGCTATATCGAGGGACATGGCATTAAGGAAAGCTTCCTTTGTAGCTATAGAACGGGGGAGTACAGATGAATTTCCTTTTTCATAATATTCATAGGCATTTTTCACTATAAGTTTTGCCGCTTTTTCAGCCATTTTTCTTCGAGTGGCATGTGTTGCGACTACAGTTCCGTTTCCCGGAAGACCGAGGCCCAGTGCTTCTGTAAGGGAGTTCATTGAATTCGCGGTAAACATTCCGGAACAGGATCCGCATGTAGGGCATGCTACTTTTTCGAGTTCAGAAATAAAGGAGTCCGGTACGGATGGATCTGCACTCATTACCATCGCATCAATAAGATCGTATTTTTTTCCATCATGAATCCCCGCCTCCATAGGGCCGCCGGATACAAATACTGTGGGAATATTAATTCTCATGGCTGCCATTAGCATCCCCGGAATTATTTTATCACAGTTAGGTATACATATAATTGCATCTACCATATGGGCATTGCACATATATTCAACGCTGTCTGCGATCAGTTCGCGGGAGGGGAGAGAGTACAGCATCCCGTTGTGTCCCATAGCAATACCGTCATCAATTGCGATTGTATTAAATTCAGGCGCAAAACAGCCTTCAGCTTCGATTAATGATTTAATTATTCTGCCCATTTCGTTAAGGTGCACATGTCCCGGTACAAGTTCGGTGAATGAATTAACAATTGCAATGATCGGTTTTCCGAACTGTTCCTCTTTCATCCCGTTTGCACGCCACAGGCTGCGCGCTCCGGCCATTCGTCTCCCCTGTGTGGAAACTGTGCTTCTTAATTGTATACTCATGAGGGGCTCCTTTATATAAGTTGAAAATTTTACTTTTTTTAACGTGAAAATAAATAATCCCGATAAATCATGTGTCAAGTTTAATATTCCGGTTTAAAAAATTATAAGCCTGAATTGTGGTAGAGAAAATAGCTGTATGGGAAGCTGTTATAAACCGTTGATGGCTTTCAGCACATCTTCAATAACATAGGGTTTTGAGAGTATGCCGCTGAATCCGTAATCCCTGTAATTCGCCAGTACCGGGTTGTCTGAGTAACCGCTGCTTACGATTGCTTTTACATTCGGGTCTATATCACGAAGAATTTTAACTGTCTCTTTCCCTCCCATACCGTTATAAATTGTGAGGTCAAGAATTATGTAATCGAAGGGTGAGCCTGATTCGAGATTCTCCTTGTATAAGGCGATGGCTTCTTCACCGGTTTTTGCGGTGGACACTGTAAAGCCGTGATACTTCAGCATTTTTACAAGAACTTCGAGAATGTACTCTTCATCATCCATAATAAGAACGGAACCGCCTGACGCAGCTTTAATAGTTTTAATACTGATTTCAGTTTCATCAGGTTTTTCGCCGGAAGTTCTTATATAGACTTCAAAGGTTGTTCCTTCATTTTCACTGGATTCTACACGGATATAGCCTCTGTGTTTTTTTATTATTGAATAGGTGCTTGTAAGCCCGAAGCCCGTGCCGTTCGATTTAGTCGTGAAGAACGGGTCAAATATTTTATTCAGATTTTTACGGGGTATACCGCTTCCGGTATCAGCAATTTTTATCAGGATAAACTGGCCTGTTTTAAGGGGTATTTCAGGCGGCAGGGAACCTGATTTCTTTATATCGATTGAGAGTGTGCCGCCGTCAGGCATCGCCTGTATTGCATTGATAAGCAGATTGTTAATTGCCTGGCTCATCTGGTTCGGATCAATCAGAGCTGTCGGGAGGTTCTCATCTATTTGAAGTTCAGTTTTAATGGTGTTATTTTTTACAATAAATTTAATGGATTCCTTTACCAGTTCATCAAGCGGGTATGGTTTCATAACCGGCGTACCGCCCTTCGCGAATGTAAGCAGCTGTTTAGTGAGGCCGGTTGCTCTTTCAACAGCTCTGCCTATGTCGCTTAACGAATCAGACACACCGGCAGGGATGTCGCAGGTGTTGTTGAGCAGAGACACATTGGCTGATATACCTGTAAGAAGATTATTGAAGTCGTGAGCTATCCCTCCTGCCAGTATCCCGATGGATTCAAGTTTGCTCATTTTTATCAGCTCGTTATCTATACGGCTTTTTATTGTAATATCACGGAGAGCAAGAACAATTCCAATGGGGGTTTCATGTAGTTTGATCACTGAACTGTTCAGTTCAACAATTCTTTCATTATTTTCACTGTCATATAGTTTGAACGGGACACCGATATTTGAGAAATTATATTTATCACTTACAGAGCCGAGGGTTTCGAACAACAGTTCCTTTGAAGTTTCGTCACTGAGTCTCAGTATGTCTCTTATGTGCCTCCCTATTGCATCAGGAACTTTTATACCTGTAAGCTCCTCTGCGACACGGTTTATTAAAAATACTTTACCGCCGGTGTCATAGGATATTACACCATCACCGATTGAAGTGAGAGTCGCAGAGAGGTATTCCTTCTCCTTTTCCAGTTCACTGTTTGCAACAACAAGATTATTCTGGGCTGAAAGAAGTTCATTGTTAAGTGTTTCAACCTTCCGGAACTGTGATTGGATTTCAATGTATTGTTCCTGTATTTTAAGTGTGGCTTTCTTTATTGAGGAGATGTCTGATAATATCATCAGAATTCCCTGATGCCTCCCCGCAGATACAGGGGAGAGAGATACAATTACAGAGACTCTGTCGCCGTTTTTTGTCTGCAACGTATGCTCGAATCTTGCGTGGTTAATACTCCCTGATGAAAGCTCATTTATTATTCTATGCATATCTGTGTTTGATGCCGTATTATCAGGGAAAAAATCAAAAAGTTTTGTGGCATAGTATTCTGATTCTGAATACCCGGATATCTTTATCATATTTTTATTCGCGTATGCAGGGGTTCCATTAATATAAAAAACGATGGCATCGTGGGCTGTTTCAAAAAAGAGCCTGTATCGTTCTTCAGATTCTTTCAACGTTCCAAGCACCATCTCGTTATCACGGCGGAGAGAGTTGAGTTTATCAGCAACTCCTACAGATAAGAAAAATAAACCTGTGGCAAGACTTATCTGAAAGCTCCATGCAGCGATAAAACTTTCACTGATAAATCCGAAACTCCGCAGGGAGAGAAGAATGTCCCCAAGTGAGAAGAAGAACCATGAACCAAAAAAATAGAGAGCGAGCCTTCTTTTAATAAAAAACATAGGGAAAAGTACAAAGAAAATTATAAACAGAGAAATGGCAAATGTCATAAATACAGAAATTCGTGTAGATACGGAATATGATAGAAAGAGGATTATTAAAGACATCGGAATTGAAATAAAAAGCAGTGTCATTAGTATAAAATGGGATCTTTTCAGATTAACTCTGGTGTTAAAGTAAAGGATTGTAAACCATAGCATGCTGATTATTCCTAAAAATATGAAAAACGGATGACTGAAATTCCCCCACCATTGCATATCCGGCCATAGGTATTTTTTTGCCAGTCCGTTGTGTACAAAGGTAAACATCAGGCATGAAAAAATCAGCGAGGAAAGAGCTATGTATACTTTATCCCTTGTTGATATAAAAATAATCAGGCTGTAAAAAAGGAGAGCCAGCATTATTCCGTAAAACAGCCAGAGTATTGATACAGTCTGAAAAGCAATTCTGCCGAAAGACTGGAAATCCCATGCTCTGAATTTAGCTACAATGGATCCCTCACTTTTAATCCTGATATAAACTGCTGATGAGCCGGGATCAGAGATCACTTGTGAGATAAAATTATAATACTCGTATGGCATATTAGCAAATGGAAGACGGTCACCGGAATGTATTACTTCGTAACCGAATTCTGCAGGTATATAAATTGAAATGTAATCAAGGATGGGGTATTGAGATTCAAAAAGCCATTTCTTTTTTTCTGCGGATTTATTCAGAATATTCAGCTTAAACCAGAATGATGAATCTGAGTATCCGATGTTTACGGAGTCTTCATGAAGGGTTTTGAACATGGACTCGGGGATAGTTTTTATCTCTTCAAAAGTTTTACTGCTTTCCTTGTCCTCGTAATAAAGAATGGAATCAGCTAATGCTCTGCCAATCATAGAGTCTCTTAATACAAATTCAGCATGGAGAGGTTGAACTGAAAAAACTATAAGTGTTAACAGGGCTGAAGAGATAATATATTTTATATTGACATTCATATGCTGTTGATTAAATCTAATTTTAGCGTAGACCCTATTTAAAAATACAGTTTTAATTATTAATAAAAAGAATCAAGTGATTAATTGGAAAGGATAAAGATGCCTGCGGAAAAAAAAAGTAAATCTGTAAAAAAAACAGCAGCCGCAAAAGGTTCAAAAAAGAGCCAGGTACAGAAAAAACAGGCCGCTTCGGGTGGTAATAATACAGCTTTTTTTATGCTTGTTATCATAATTCTGGTGACTATTATTGTTCTGATGTTTAACAGGTTTTATGATAAAGGGAAACTTAAATTTCCCGATTTCGCCAAAATGATCCCTGCTGCGGATGATCCTAAAGAAAAAAAAGCTGAACCGCAGAAAGAGAAAACTCCGGAAAAATTCAAACCTGAACAGAAAGAGCAAACCGGAAAAGATGAGTTGTTAAAAGACCCTGCGGCAAATGGGGAAGACAGAAGGGGGGATAAGCCTGCTGATATCCGGAAGGATGTGTCAGTTTATCTCCTTAAGCTTGACGAGAAAACAGAAAGAATATATCTGAGCCCTGTGAAAAGAACTGTCACAGAAAAAGATATACTTGCATCTGCTCTCGAAAATCTTATCAAAGGTCCCACTCCGTATGAGAAGGAGAGGGGGTTTATAACAGCTGTACCGGCAGGGCTGAAAATACGCGGTATTGCGGTAAACGGTAAAACTGCAGAAATCGATTTTAACAGCGCCATAGAGGAGGGTGCAGCCGGTGACATACTTCTGAAGAGGGTGCAGCAGATAGTTTATACATCAACACAGTTTGACTCGGTGAACAGTATTATCATAAAGATAAACGGGCAGAGAAGGAAAAGTATGGGGAGTGACGGTTTCTCGATTGGCGGGCCTCTGAAAAGGTAATATGATGAGTGATAAGCTGGAAATCGAAATAAAATGCTATTGTGATTCACCCGGAGAGATCGAGTCCCGAATTAAATCAACCGGTGCTGAGTATGTTGAGACACGTTCAGAGTCGGATGTATACTTCAATCACCCGGCAAGGGACTTTGCTCTGACAGATGAAGCTCTCCGCCTGCGCAGGGTTAATGACGGCTGTAAAATTACATACAAAGGACCGAAGTTAAGTAAAACAACAAAGGCCCGCGTTGAGCATGAAACTACTGCGGGTGATTTTGATGAAATAAGGAATATAATTCTGAGCCTCGGTTTTGTTGAGAGTGGTGTGATAGAGAAGGAAAGAAAAATTTACTCTCTCGGTGAATCAGAGATCAGCATTGATGATGTTAAAGGACTCGGTGTTTTTGTTGAAATTGAAATAATCGGCGAGCTTAAGGAAGAGATTGAGAAGGAGCTTTTTGATACAGCAGCTAAACTCGGACTTACAAAGTTTGAGAGAAGATCATACCTGGAACTGAAATATTTTTCGTAACCTCACCCCCGGCCCTCTCCTTGAAGAGAGGGGAGTAAGGATGTTTTTCTACCTCAGCACATAACCTGCTTTGCCGAGATCAGCGAGTACCTTTTTCTGAAGTTCCTCGATCTCTCCAGGTTCAAGAGTTTTTTCCCTGGAAGCAAATACAATCTTTATTGAAACAGATTTTTTGTCTTCCGGAATCTGGGCTCCCTGGTAAACTGAAACGACTGAAACTTCCTTAATTCTATTCTGGTCACTCTTCCTTATGGTTTTAAGAATCTCTTCGCTGTATATAAATTTATCCGCAAGAAGAGATAATTCATACGGCACTTCAGGGAATTTCTGAAGTTCTTTGAATTTTACAGGTTTCTTCTCCGCGTTGAATATGGCGTCAAGATCAAGGTCGAATATTGCAGCTTTACCTGTGAATTCAAAAGTCTTTGCAGTCTCAGGGTGCACTTCAAAGATTAATCCGGAATCTTTTCCATCTATCTCTACTCTCATGGATCTTCCGGGGTGCGCGTATGGTGGAAGTGATTTTGTTTCCGGGATAAGTTTATAGTTTTTTATTCTCAATCTCTCCATAAGACCTGCTGCAACAGCTTTTGCCTCGTAGAAAAGCGGTGCAGAGGGTTTTTTCATAAAGATGGCACCGGCAGTTCTGAAGTTTTCTGAAACAAGTTCTGTAGATTTCCGGTCATCTTTAAGATAAACACGGCCAAACTCATATATATCGAAAGAGTCATGGAATCTCTGATTGTAACGTATTGCATTGATGATGTTGGGAATCATACTCCTTCTGAGCCGGTCGTGATCCCTTGATAAAGGGTTCCTGAGGCGGAGCTCTTTGTCTTCATTGATTTTAAGCATATTCAGAATATCCTCTCCGACAAAGGAGTATCCGAAAATTTCTGTCATGGAGAAAGCATTACTGAGAATATTTTTAACTTCACGCTCGAAGTATCTGAATTCATTCCTTGCAGGAGGTACGCATGGGACCATGGGAGGCTTCGGTGTGATTGTGCTGTAACCGTAAACGCGGCCCACCTCTTCAACGATGTCATCTTTCATAGAGATATCTTTAGTGGCCCGGAAATGAGGAACGTCAACTGTAAGAGTACCGTTATTATTTTTAACGCCAAATTTAAGTGAAGTAAGCACATCGATAATATGTTTATCATCCAGTTCTTCGCCGATCATTCTCCTGATGTACTCAGTTGTCACCTCAATCCTGACAGCTTCCGGTTTCACGGGATAATCGTCAACTATACCGCTGGTTGCTTCAGCTTCAGGTATTACCTGTTTTATCAGGTCATAACATCTGATGAGTGCATCCACAGTAATTTCAGGTGAGAGTGATTTCTCAAAACGCATTGCAGCCTCAGTCCTAGAGTCAAACCTCTGTGCTGTTTTCCTGATATTAACAGGATTGAATGTTGCAGCTTCAAGAACAATCTCTGTAGTGGATTCATCTATCTCGCTGTTGCCTCCCCCCATAACACCGGCTAATGCGATGGGGCCGCTTGCGTCAGCTATAACTATATCCTCCGGCGTAAGGCCGTGCTCACGTCCGTCAAGAGTTGTGATTTTTTCACCTTTATCCGCATAACGTACAAAGATCTCATCACCTGTGAGCTTCTTTCTGTCAAAAGCATGCATCGGTTCACCGATCTCGGCCATAACAAAGTTTGTGATATCAACGATGTTGCTTATGGGCCTCATGCCGATAGATGTCACTGCTGCTTTAAGCCATTCGGGTGATTCTTTGATTTTAATATTTTTAACAACAAGTCCGCTGTAGCGTGGAGCAGCTTCAGGATTTTTAATAGTCACTTTCAGTTTGTCACTGTTTTGAAATTCTGCACGAAGTGATTCATTAACCGGGCTTTTAAAGTCTCTACCCATGAGAGCCGAGATCTCCCTGGCAAAACCTATGTGTCCCCAGAGGTCAGGCCTGTGTGTGATGGACTTGTTGTCTATATTGAGGCGCACATCGACCCGGTCGCTGTATATTTCACTCAAGGGTACGCCGATCTTTGTGTCAGTAGGGAATATTATTATCCCGCTGTGATCATCGGAAAGACCGAGTTCCCTGAGAGAGCAGAGCATGCCGTTAGACTCCACCCCTCTGATCTTTGATTTTTTTATGATGAATTCATCGCTGAATTTAGTACCAACTGTGGCAAGAGCAACGATGTCTCCTGTTTTATGGTTTGAAGCTCCGCATACAACCTGGAGTTTCTCTTTCCCTGTGTCAACTTCGCAGAGAGTAAGCTTGTCCGCGTCGGGATGACGCTCAACTTTTGTGAGCTTTGCTGTATAGATTGTACTGAAATGACTGTTCAGATATTCAATACCTTCAATCTCCGCTGTGGACATTGTTAGCCTATCCGCAATTACCTCAGGAGTTAAACCTTTTATATCTACAATATTGCCAATTATTTTAAGTGATATCCACATTTTCTTTTCCCCGGAATATTAGAATTGCTGTACGAACCTGATATCGCCGCTCATAAAATGGCGAATATCATTAATTTCAGCCTGCATCATTATGAGCCTGTTAAGCCCCATACCGAAGGCGAAACCTGACCATATATCAGGATCAATACCGCCAGCCCTTAGAACGTTTGGATGAACCAGTCCGCACCCCAGGAATTCAATCCAGCCTGAATGCTTACATACACGGCACCCTTTCCCGCCGCAGATCTGACAGTTGAAATCAAGGTCAAATCCCGGCTCAACAAAGGGATAGTACGCAGGACGGAGCCTGACCTTTACATCACGCTTGAATACACCGCTTAAAACTTCTTCCATTACATAAATAAGATGTGCTACTGATATATCCTTGTCCACCATCATACCCTCTACCTGGTAGAAAGTATGCTCGTGTGATGCGTCTGTTGCTTCATACCTGAAAACTCTGCCCGGGGCCATAATTCTGAAGGGGGGAGTCATCTTCTCCATACCGCGAATCTGGATTGCCGAAGTGTGTGTGCGGAGGAGGTTGTTATCCTCAGTCCAGAATGTATCCTGCATGTCGCGGGCAGGGTGAAATTTAGGAATATTCAGAGCTTCGAAGTTGTAATATTCTGTTTCGGGCTCAGGGCCGTCGAGTATCTGAAATCCCATTGAAGTTAGTATTTTTTCAATTTCGTATTGTGTTTTTGCAATCGGGTGAATATATCCCGCTTTCCTTTCTCTGATGGAGAGTTCAGGATCCAGTGTTACATCTATCCATTCGCTTAAAACAATTTCACCGAAGCTTGATGTTTCAAGCTCATTTATTTTAAAATCGAGAGCATCTTCAATTGTCTTTTTAATTTCATTTGAGAGTTTTCCCACAGTTGTTCTCTGTTCAGGTGAAAGTTCTCCAAGTGTCCTGAGAATCTGTGTAAGCAGACCTTTGCGTCCAAGGACCCTGACCCTTATCTCTTCAAGCTCATCAAGCTTTGAGGAGGATTTAATGGAATCAAGGGTTTCCTCTCTGATGCTGTTTAGTTTCTGTTCCATAAGATAATCCTGGTATTTATAGTTTTACAATAAAATTTCATTACAGTTGATATAGCTTCTTTGAGATTACAGAAGGTGCATCACGGGACACTAAATCCCGAATTTCACCTGAAAAAACTCTGTAAAAACAACTTATAAATAGGTTTTTCAGGGGGTTAAAAGTCAAGAAAAATGTGCGGATAAATTAATAAATATAGGTTCAGGGGATGTTATATCTGTCTCTTGCTATTTTTGCCGCGCCAAGAGCTGCAATCATCGACTGCTCTTTAACAGCAATGAATTTTACGTTCTCTTTAAGCCCTTTCATAGCGCGTTCTTTTACAATCTCTTTCATTTTAGGGAAGAGGAGTTTACTTGCCTGCGAAAGCCCCCCCCCTATGATTACAGCTTCAGGGTTGAAGATGTTTATCAGGTTTGCAATGCCTATGCCGAGGTATGTGGATACGTAATTCATCCCCTCAAGAGCAAGGGTATCTCCGCAAAGAGCTTCTTCGTAAATTTTTTTTGCGGTTATCTCTTTTACATCAAGAGGTTTAAGTGTTGAGGAGGGGAAACTCTTCATCTTCAATTTGACATATTTAACAAGCGCTGTTGCAGATGAGTATAATTCAAAGCACCCCCTGTTGCCGCATGGGCATAGCGGACCATCCGGATTAAGGCTTACATGACCCACTTCCATTGAACTGCCGCTTTGCCCTGTGAATAGCCTGCCGTCAATAACAGCGCCCCCTCCGATGCCGGTTCCCAGGGTCAGCATGATCCAGTTGCTGTATTTATCTTTTATGGTGTGCCACCAGACTCCGGCGCATGCGGCAGTGGCATCGTTTTCAAGAAAGACTTTAATACCGGTAAGTTTCTCAACATTTCTGCAGATAGGGTAGTTGCTCCACGAGGGGACATTGGGTGAAGTGATGACTATTCCTTTATTCCGGTCAATTGATCCTGCTGCACCTATACCTATTGCAAGAATCTGTTCTTTAGAAGCAGATATAGAGGAGGCAAGATCAAGAATAATATCTGCAAGTGTTTTATCTATCCCTTTTGCAGTTGCAGGAGTAGCAGTATCCATATATTTAAGGATCTTCCCGGATTCATCCGTGATTACACTTTTTATATTCGTGCCGCCGATATCGAAACCTGCAAACATGTTTTCCTCTTTAAAATATTCTTCTGTAAATTTTATAATAAGCAGAATTTGTGATATGTCAATTTATTTTGAAAGAATCCATTTTTCAATCTGTTTAAAAAAAGCAGGTGCGCCATAAGTTATCCATAATCCCAGAAAAGTAAAGGTCAGCCCGGTTGTGACAGCCCCTTTCGGGAGCAGCAGCTTTGTCATCTGTAATAGTAAAACCACTACAGCAATACCTGCAATGAATTTAATTATTGAATTGATAATATTTCCTGAAAGGTGATAATCCAGATATTTTTTTTCAAGAATAATTCCGGTCAGAAATCCTGCTGCTGCACCGGTTGTCCGGACCATGTAATTGGAGGGGAAAATGACGCATGCTGTAATCATAACTGCAAGTATAATGATTGTGAACCTGATATTGCCCGCAGCATTGAACCTGTTCCATGCATAATCTGCTGCAAAAACCCAGGCGATTCCGATTAGCGCTCCACCTGCTACGTCTGATGGCCAGTGTACGCCGAGATATAATCTTGATATCCCCACAAGAATAATTATTGCTGTTCCCGCAATGAAGAGATATTTCTGCCTGTAGATCTTAAATAGTGAAAACCAGAAAAGCGCGGCGCTCTGTGTATGTCCGCTAGGGAAGGAGTATCCCTTTGCAGTGTGTGTCCGCATCGAAGATATCTCATCACGGCCGATTGGACGGGGTATGCAGAAGATATCTTTCAGTACAGCGTTTAATGCGGTACCTGTGAGGAAGATGAAGCCTGTTCTCCACCCCGCTTCTTTATCATAACACCATGTCAGCCAGCATGCCAGTATTATAAAGAACGGCTGCTCCCCGAACATCGTGATGAACTGGAAAAAATAATCTAAAAACGGATTTTTAAATGTCTGTATGTACAGTATCACTTCCATGATGTTGTTCACTCTTACCCTGAATTTTTATGATGCATATTACGGCAGCAAGGCATGTTATAGATGCTGAAAGTCTTATAATCTGACCGGATTGTACCCCTGCAATTGTTATTGAAAGAAGCCTGTCGATTTCATGAAGAGACAGTGTCCGGAGAAGTGCAATGCTCCAGAAGATGGCGATGCATATTAATGGAACTGCTTTAAATAAATTTTTCATTGAGTGCAGCATATAAAATGAAAAGCCCGCTGCTGTCACTATTATAACAATCGTCAATATCTGCTGCGGCTCACGTCTTATATCGTAAATTCCGGATTGCATCGCAATATGACGAAGTGTATTAACAATTGCTGTGCTGCTGTCAAGAGCTTCCCAGGCGGAAGATGCAATGGAAGTTAAAAATAGAATTATCTGACTGTATCTTCTCCTGTTAATAAATGCTGTCAGAGCGACTGCTAACCATAGTACTGATATCAGAAAACTAAGTTTTCCTGATTCCTGTTGAATCTGCATGGTCTGCTCTGCAGTATTACGAGTTTTTCTCTGTTTTAATATAACGGGTGTGTTTTTTTCCGGTAAAAAATTAACAGGTATAGCTTCACTTTCAGCTGCTTTTATTCTGTTGGTCCAGGTCCCGTCTTCTGACAGTATGATAACAGGGAATATATATGAGGCTTGAGTATTGTGTGGTATTGGTAATGAAAACTCATAAATAGTTTTTTCTGATGTAATTTCAACAGGTCTGCTGACAGAGATACACACCGAAGATTCACTGTGTTCATTAATCCTGTGCAGGTCAACACTGAGTCTCAGGCCGGGTTCAGTATCTTTAAGTAGTACTCTTACTTTGAAATTAAGACCTGGCGATGCATATGAAGGTGTTTCAACTGCGAGCCACTCCGCTTCATCTGACGTTAGAATATGCCGGATGAGAAGACATGTAAGGATCATGCAGCATGCGGCGGAAATAATAAAAATCCGGTTCATTTAAAATCCATTTTTACAGTATTAATCCGGTTTAATGTAACTGTTCAACCGGTATCGTTTCGTCAGGCATCCGGGCAGTGTAAAATATAAATATGAATAAATTCATGTGTCAAGAAGGTTACTTTAATATGTTTAATGAATTTTTATGAAGCGGATAATGCCTTAAAGACTTGACCTTTTTTAATAGAAAAACAATTTTTGTCCGGTTCCGTTTTTTTTCAAAACGGATAAAAATATGATGAGGAAGCATTAAATGATCAGTTGTGTAGGAGTCAATAAAGCATTCGGCGGGCAGGTGCTTTTTGATGATCTTAATTTCAGCGTAAACCGTGGAGAAAGAGTCGGCCTTGTAGGCAGAAACGGTCACGGGAAGACAACTCTTTTCCAGATGATACTGGGCAAAGTAGAACCTGATTCGGGATTGATTCAGATACCGAAAAATTATAAAATAGGGCACCTTGAGCAGCACCTGCATTTTACAAAGCCCACTGTTCTTGAGGAGTGCTCACTGGGGCTTCCGGCAGGTGAGGAGTATGAAACCTGGAGGGTTGAGAAAGTTCTCTCGGGCCTCGGTTTTTCCGAAGAGGATATGGAGCGCCCTCCAGCGGAATTTTCCGGCGGATACCAGATACGTATGAATCTCGCGAAGCTCCTTGTTTCTGAACCTGACATGCTGATGCTTGATGAGCCGAATAACTACCTCGATATAGTTGCAATAAGATGGCTTGAGGCGTTCCTCCGGGAGTGGGAGGGGGAGTGTATACTCGTCACACACGACAGAAGTTTCATGGATCGGGTTGTCACTCATACAGCAGCTATACACCGTACAAAAGCACGAAAAATAGAAGGTGACACAGATAAGCTGTATAGTATGATTAATCAGGAAGAGGAGATCTATGAGAAGACCCGCCTGAATGAAGAGAAAAAGCGGAAACAGGAGGAGATATTCATTGCGCGTTTTAAAGCAAAAGCGAGCTTTGCAAGCCGTACCCAATCCCGTGTGAAGAAACTTGAAAAACAGGGTGAGATGAAAGCTCTTGATAAAATTGAGGATCTTGATCTCTATTTTAACAGCGCACCATTTGCCGCACAGAGAATGATGACAGTAAATGATTTAACCTTCTCCTACAATAAAAAAGAACCCTTTCTGATAGAAAACTTTTCACTTGATGTGGGTAAGAGAGACAGGATCTGTATTATAGGGAAAAACGGTAAGGGTAAATCCACACTTCTGAAACTCCTGGCTGGTCAGCTTGATCCTGTAAGCGGAACAATTTCAAAACATCCGTCACTTCAGCAGGGGTATTTCGGGCAGACAAACAAATTTGATCTCAATGACACCAGAACTGTGCTTGAGGAGATACGCAGCGCGGACAGGGAGTGTTACGAGCAGAAGGCACGTGCAATTGCCGGCGGGCTCATGTTTTCCGGCGATAGTGCTCTCAAAAAAATTAAAATTCTCTCCGGAGGGGAGAAAAGCCGGGTGGTACTGGCAAAGATACTGGTAACCCCCAGCCATCTGATTTACCTTGATGAACCTACAAACCATCTTGATATGCAGTCATGTGACTCTCTCATTGAGGCAATTGATGATTTTGACGGTTCAGTAATAATGGTAACTCACAACGAGATGCATCTGCGGGCAGTTGCCACAAAACTTGTAATTTTTGATAATAACAGAATTCGTGTATACGAAGGCTCTTACGATGATTTCCTTGAAGATGTGGGCTGGGCTGATGAGGATTACTGATCGATATTGAATGGTATGGTTAATTAATTGAACTACGGCAGATGGATTTTATATGCGGGGATTTTTTTCCTTTCAGCAGGGGGGGCGGCGAGATATTCAGGTGCCGGGTTTGCCCCGGTTCTCTTTTCAATAGGGGGGCTCTGTAAAATTACATTTATAATAATTCTGATAAAGAGCGGCAGATACAGGCCGGGATATGAAGTCCTTTTTCTTATTTCAGGTCTTGCCATACTTTACTCGGGAATAATTATAAGACATCATCCTGTTTATGCAGGTTATTCACCTTATATAATTACTTTCGCAATCCTCTCTAAACTGATTTTTGCAGCAACTGCTGTTAAAAAGATCCGTTCAGATAAAACTTCTGAAGCTTTGTTATAGAAATTCAAAGTTTTTTTAGTTTAATATACCTTGATTCCGGTTATATTATGAACATCATCTCCAAATGATGAAGATGATGTTCATAATAGGAATATAGAGAAAACAGGGATGAGTATATTTAACCTCGACATACATACAATTATTGTTCTGTTGATAATAGGAAATTTTTTCGCTGTAATTATTCTTGCAGCGTATAAATACGGCAAAACAGCCGGGCTTCCATATATAGAATTTATTACAGGAAAACTGTTTCAGTCTGTTGCCTGGGCACTGCTCGCTTTTCGTGGTCATATTCCGGATATTCTTTCAGCCAATATAGGGAATACTATTCTTATAGCAGGAATTTCATTGGAAACCCTTGCCCTGATTACTGTCAAAAAAAACAGCATAAAGTGGCACTATACATATATGATTTTTACTCTGTCAGGCATAACAGCATTCTGGATATTCGCTTCCTCGCCAAATATGAGAGTCGGAGTAGCGTCTCTTGCGGTATCTGTTTTATACTTATCTGCATCAGTTGAGATGATAAGAAGCAGGGGGAGTTCGCGGCTCAGGCTGACACTCGGTATTTTATGCGGTATTTTTTCATTTATCCTCATTTTCCGTTCATGGTACGGTTTTTTTTCATATACTGAATTTTCACTTATGACTTCAGGTTTTGTTCAGACTGTGACTTTTCTGCAGGCTTATTCGCTGATGTTTATCGGGGGTATCGGTTTTCTGCTTATGCTGAAGGAGAATTATGACGCAATGCTTGTGGAAAGTGAAGAGAAATATCGTACCCTTGTTGAAAGAGCTAACGAAGCAATTATAATTATAAAGGATGACAGGTTCGTTTTTGCCAACAGAAGAATGTCCGAAATAACCGGTATCCTGTATGAAGTTTTAGCATCGAAGAGAGCGGATGAAATTATACATCCGGATGATAGAACAACGGTCATGGAAAATTATAGAAAACGCCTCAGAGGTGAATCTGTTCCGCGTATTTATGATTTCAGGATTTTGAGCACTACAGACAGGGAGGTATGGGTTACAATTTCCGCCACAAAGATTTCATGGGAAGGCGGTGACGCTGTTATGGCTTTACTGACTGACATTACAGAAAGAAAAGCTCTCGAAAAAGAGAAAGAGAAAATAATACTGGATTTACAGAAAGCCCTTACTGATGTTAAAGCATTGAGCGGACTCCTCCCTATATGCTCAAGCTGTAAAAAGATAAGGGATGATAAAGGTTACTGGAACCAGATAGAAGTCTATATAAGGGATCACTCTGAAGCAGATTTTTCTCACAGTCTCTGCCCTGATTGTGTAGTAAAGCTTTATCCGGGATTAAAAAGCGGCAATACTCCGGATAAAACGGAACTTTAACAGCGTATCAGATTTTCATCTCCTCCCGGCCCCGAATCATTTAAAAAAACTGCACAGCCTGATATTTTTGTAGACACAAAATATACTGTTTAAATAGTTTAATTATGAAAAAAATTGATCTTCATTGTCACACAACTGCCTCAGACGGAATAAAAACACCCTCGGAACTCATAGATTTTGCTGTTGAGAAAGGGGTAACTGTTCTTGCAATTACAGATCATGATACAATAAACGGACTTGAAGAGGCGATAAATTATAGCGCGGGTAAGGATTTTAATTTAATACCTGGAATAGAGTTCAGTATCACCTACAAAGGGGGCTCGTTCCATCTTGTGGGCCTTTATGTTGACCATACATATGTTCCAATAATAACAAAAACCCGCCACCTTCAGGATGTCCGTGATAACAGGATCTACAGGATTATAGATGACCTTGAATCTCATGGAGTTTTTATACCGGTGGAGGAGGTGCAGAACGAAAGCAATGGCGGAGCAATGGGGCGGCCGCATGTCGCAAGAGTGATGGTAAAACATGGTTATGCGAATACAATTAATGAAATCTTCCGGAATTACCTTGTCAAAGGTAAGCCGGGATATGTGGCTAAAGAGAGAATCGATCTGGATGAAGCCATTGCACTGATTAAAGGTGCCGGCGGTATACCAGTAATTGCTCACCCCGTATCTCTGAATTATAAAAGCTTTGATGACTTCGAAACAATGCTGAAGGTATTTATAGACTCAGGTGTTGAAGGTATTGAGGTTTATTCCTCCATGCACAGGCCTGCTGAAGTTGAGGAGTTTTTAAGACTTGTGAAAAAGTATAATCTGATTGCTTCAGGCGGCAGCGACTACCACGGGGATAAAGATGAAAAGATCGGTTACTATATGCCCTCCAAACCGATTCCCTATGAGGTTTTTGAAAGAATCAGGAGATAAATGATATTCCAAAAAAATAAAAAAAAGGAGAGTCCCCTCTCCTTTTTTTGTCCCGGTGCGCCGGAATGACTACTTCCTTTTATCCTGATCGAAGAATCCTTTTTCAACCTGAACGGTTGTGTTAACTGTGTTTGCTTTCTGCGCGTCAACTGCCTTGTTGTGAAGGTCATATGTTGTTGTTGCTGAAAAAAGTATTAAACCTGTGATTAAAATAAAGCTTTCCATAAATCTGTTCTCCTTTTATTAAAATTTTTGTTTTAAGAATTATTTCCTTACGTCCTGGTCAAAGAATCCCTTCTCAACCTGTACAGTTGCATTTGTGCTGTTGCTGTTTTTTGCTACCTCAGCTTTGTTGGACAGATCGTATGATACTGTACCTGAAAAAAGGATTAAACCTGCTGCTAAAATAAGACTTTCCATATATGTTCCTCCGCGAACTTTATTCTTTATGGTTTACCATATAATAATTGGTTTACCAATTGTCAATAATAATTAAGTTGGAAAACCAAAAAAAATTAAAAAAAATAAAAAAATTTTTTAAAAAAATAACTCACCAGCCTGCTTTGCATATGCCGAAACTAAAGGTATAAAATGTAAATAGATGAGTTTAAGGAGTATCAGGATGAATGAAGTTATCAACAGGGCGCTTATGCCGGTTATAAATGAAAACGGTATGACAATAGAAAGAATTCGCTGCCTTATACATATAAAAGAGTTTATTGACAGGGTTTCCGCAAAAAATTATCTCAGCATGGAGGACCTTACAAAACTTGAGCAGAGGTACGGCGTAATACCGGATGTGGCCACCTGGGGGGACTATTTTCAGGCCGAACTGGGCACAACTTTCCGTGAGATGAGTGATGAAATCTTTTTCAGCGCAGTAGACACTGTAAAGTTTGATATGATTTCAAGTTACCTGATATTTGAAGGGAAAGATGAATCATTTTATAACTGGATTGAAGAAACCTTTTATAATATAGTTTCAGAGGAATCTGAAAACTTCTCGGAAGAGGAGCAGGAGATCATCCATCTCAAAATCCTTAAGGATTATTATATAGACCTGGGATTAAGCAACAGTTTCACAGAAGCAGAAATGATGTGGCACTCTTCATTTAAAGAAGCAGTTGCAATGTAGCATTAAGCTTTATAAAAACTGACTGCATACGGGGCTGATTGTTAAATCAGCCTTTTTTAGTCTCTTTATCCCTTCTATCCCCTGAATCTCCTCTGCTTTAAAAATGATAAGTTTAAGACATCATGTTTTGATTGACTGTATTCTGCTTTCTGAATAAATTGTTTTAATATTAAAAATAAGTTATTAAATATATTCTGTTTGAGCAAAAGGTGAATTATGTTAGATGGTTTACGCAGTTATGATCCGAAAAATCTCTATTCTGTAATTAAAGATTCATGGCAGCAGGGGGAAAGCGGCTGGAACAGCAGCTTTTCTCTTAATATAAATGCTTCAGAAATTTCGAATATCATTATTACCGGCCTTGGGGGCTCCGCAATCAGTGGAGATCTCATGAAGAATTTCCTGGGTGCTGAGCTTAAAAAGCCTCTGATTGTTAACAGGACATACTCTCTCCCTGAATTTGCTGATGAACATACACTTGTGATTGCTTCATCATATTCCGGTAATACTGAGGAGACTATATCGGCTCTGAATACTGCTTTGTCCAGAAGATGTAAAATAATAGTTCTTACTACAGGCGGAGAAGCAGGCAGAATCGCAATTGAGAATGGTCTCCATACTGTACCGCTTCAGAAAGGGTTTCAGCCAAGATATGCACTTTATAACTCCTTCTTTACGCTGCTGAGGGTTTTTCAGAAGCTGGGGATTACATCGATCACCGATTCGGAAGTACTGAATCTTATATCAATGCTGAAAGACCTTGGAGAGGAATGGTCTGCTGAATCAGGCCTGGCTTTTAAAACAGCAGTTGAGCTTAAAGGGTTTACCCCCGTTATATATTCCGCAACCGATTTCAATGAAGCTGCGGGGAGAAGATTCAAGGGGCAGCTTAATGAAAACAGCAAGCTTCATGCCTGGTCAGCGGAATACCCGGAGATGAATCATAATGAAATAGTGGGCTGGGAGACTTTCGGGGCGCAGGGTGTTAAATATAAGATTGTAAATCTTTATGACGAAGAGATGCATCCCCGTGTTAAAAGAAGATTTGAAATAATTAATAATTTGCTGAATAACGAAAAAATCGATATTATTAAAATTGATGGTAAAAAAGAGAGTCTGAGAGAGAGACTTATAGAAATGGTTTATCTCTGCGACTGGATATCCTATTTTCTGGCACTCTTAAACGAAAAGGACCCCGGCGAGATAGATTTCATCCATCATCTGAAAGATAAAATGGCGGAGGGTTGATAATGGCATTATCTGAAATCGTTCTTAAAAAAATTGATGAGTGGACCAGGCCACCGTATGATGAAAAATGCATAAATGAAATAAAATCGCTTGTTGCAGAAAATAATGAAAAGGAGCTCAATGAGCGTTTTGCCATAGAGCTTGAATTCGGAACAGGTGGGCTCCGCGGGCTCATAAGAAACGGGACTAACGGTGTGAACATATATGTCATAGCCAGGGCAACTCAGGGTCTGGCTAATTATGTTAAAAAGTCGGGAGAAAAGGAGCCTAAGGCCGCAATAGCTTATGATTCACGGCTCTATTCAAAAGAGTTTGCCATGGAAACAGCGGCAGTGCTTGCCTCCAATGGAATTAAAACATATATTTTCAGAGAGCTTCGCCCAGTGCCTCTTCTAAGCTACGCGGTACGCAAACTGGGATGTGTTACAGGTATAGTTATAACCGCAAGCCATAATCCGAAAGAATATAACGGATATAAGGTCTATTGGAAGGATGGCGGTCAGATAATTCCTCCCCATGATGCAAATATCATAAAAGAGGTCCGCTCTGTTGAAAAGATTACAGATGTTGTAAAAGATGATTTTGAGTCTCTTGTAAAAAATGGATTGATAGAATGGATCGATTCATCAGTGGAAGAGAGTTACATAGGCAAAGTTATGTCTCTATCCATTGCTCCTGAAGAGATTAAAAAAAGCAATGTTAAAGTTGTATATAGTCCTCTTCACGGAACAGGGGGCACGCTTATACCGGTTGTTCTTTCCCGGCTTGGCTTTACTGATGTGATTTACGTGGAAGAGCAGATGAAGCCGGACCCGGCATTTCCCACTGTGAGAAAGCCGAATCCTGAAGAGAGGGATGCCCTTGACATGGCAATCTCATACGCTAAAAAGAAGAATGCTGATATTGTTATAGCAACAGACCCTGATGCTGACAGGATGGGGATCGCTGTAAAAAAAGAGAATGGTGAATTTGATGTTATTTCAGGTAATCATATAGGTTCAATAATTGAGCACTATCTTCTCTCCAGGAGAAAAGAGAAGGGGGATCTCCCGGCAAATGGAGCAGTTGTTAAGACCATAGTAACAACTGATCTTCAGGACAGGATTGCCGAGTCATTTTCAATGAAGGTGTTCAATGTGCTGACCGGATTTAAATATATCGGTGAGAAGATCCTCGAATTTGAAGAGCAGAACAGTTATGAATATGTCTTCGGCGGGGAGGAGAGTTACGGCTATCTTACAGCAACTTATGCAAGGGACAAGGATGCCATCGCAGCGACATTGATGATTGCTGAGTGCTGCGCTTACCTGAAAAACAGGAATACAACTTTAACAGCTTATCTTGATTCGATCTTTAAAGAGTACGGTTATTATGATGACAGGAATGTTTCCATTGATGCTGAGGGACTTAAGGGGATCGAGGTGATCAATGATGTTATGAAAAAGTTCAGGGAAAAAGCTCCGGCAGAGATTGGCGGAGTTAAAACAAAATCTGTTATAGATTATAAAAATGATACCGTTTATGACAGTGATGACAGGAAAAAAGAGCTTCCGAAATCAAATGTGCTTAAATATCTTCTTGAAGATGGATCAACTGTAACAGTTCGGCCTTCGGGAACAGAGCCTAAGATTAAGTTTTACTTTTCAACCAGGTCAGACTCCCAGGCAGAAACAGCAACTAAACTCAGCAGAATGATTGATGATCTTATTCCGGGCGTGAAGAGCTTTATTTCAATGAGTATCAGGGGCTAAACCCCTGATCAGTTGACTTTCAGGTTGTCAGGATGTTCCGCATACTGCTTTTTAAGGTTCTGATGGAAAACGTCAAAGTCTTCTTTTCTATTCAGTCCGTATTTTGTCAGTACATCATCTTCCATGAATAGAAAATCAAATTTGTTTTCTTCTATTAAACACATTGAATTGGCGATATAGGTGATATACACTGCATCCCTGTTTTTTATCTCAGGATTTAACGGTGAGTGGTGGTAGGCTATACTTTCAATTATATATTCAGGAAAATTCCATTTTTCAGCAATCATTCTTCCTATCGAAGAGTGGCTTATCCCCATAGATAGCTCCTCAAGAGCTGTTGAAGTCCTCATCTGTCTGTTCACTGATATTGTTTCAATCTGTTGTGTCAGGTCTGCGTTGGCTGAAAGCAGTACAATTTTACCTAGGTCATGCAGCAGCCCTGAAAGTACAACCATATCCGAAAGTTTAGGGAGGCCGACTTTTTGCGCGATAAGTCTTGTGTAGAAAGCACACCTGTTGCAGTGATCCCATATATCTCTGAATGAAGAGAAACGTTCATCCATAATTTTCCTTGTAGTACTTGCCACAAGAATTGCGTTAAGATTCTTCAGCCCGATTATTTTCAGTGCATCAGCTATGTTTTCTATTCTTTTCGGTGACATGAAAAGAGCAGAGTTGGAAAGTTTGAGTACAGATGCTGACAGTGCGGGGTCAAGCGCTATCTTATGTGCTATGTTGTTCAGAGATATATCTCTATTCCTGCACATAGCCTGAAGCTCCATGATGTGCTCAGGAAATGTGGGTAGATCGTTTATTTCACTGACAAGCTTATCCCTTATTATATTTGTCATCTCCGCAGCCTGCGTCTTTAAGGGGATGCGGAAAGATGATTGTGTAATGGCTCCATTGGAAACAATCTTGAAGGAAGAATCCCCGATACCTGAGTTTTTGAGAAAAAGCATTGTCAGGGGTATACCGAGGCCTTCACCTTCATCGTCATCAGCTACGTCCATATATATATCAGCGAAGTCTGTGTATTCGCGGGCTTTATCCAGTCTCATCTTGATTCTCTCCTCTTCAAAAGGGAGGAGGCCTGTATTATTTCTAATCAGTATAATAAAACCGTCATTATCTTTGCGGAGATTCAATTCAACGCGGTAACCGCTCTCTTTAAGTTCCTCGGGCAACTGCTCCATCTGTTCTACCATGAAGTTTTTGAAACTTATCATCCCTTCTTCGTAATGCTCAGGATTGCTGATGTCGAGGTTCTGCTTCTTAAAATATATCCGTTTTGAGTTTGCCTTTACGGCATTTATTATCAGTTCCCTGGTTACGTTTTCTACCGGACCCTGAAGGTAGAGCATATCGGTCTTTGCAAGAATCTTGGTGAATACAGAGTTAACAAAGCGGGTAATTTCTCTGTTATTATAATGGAAGGTCAGCCTGACCTTTTCACCATTTAATACCTGATCTGATAACTGGGAACTCTTAGATATAATCATATACCAATCTGCATAAAATAATTTTAATAAATTCTATCTGTCTGTATATATAATATTTAAGATCAAATAGGAGTCAAGAAAAAAATAAATATACATACTATGGTGTGAAAAAAGAAATTTCAGGGCTTATTCATATTTCCTGTCTATTTTGTTGGAGTATTCAGTTATTTATATGTATATTGAATAATAATTATGGATAATGGAATAATATCAAAACAAAGGTATGTTATTAAAACTCTGCTGCGGGTTGAGCTGCTTTTATCCCTGATAATTTATCCTATGGGGCTTTTTATAGGTTTGCAGGGTTTTCAGCTATTGAAGCTGGCTGCTGCACTTTTTGTTGCAGGTTTGCTTCTGGCTTTACTGGCTGCCGGTAAGAATTATAATACATTTGTTAAACCTCTTAATCTGCTTGTTGAGTGTATAAACTCCCTGCATAGTAATGATCTGACATACAGAATTAAGCTTGAGAAGGTTTCCGGCCATAGAGAGATTTTCAGAATGATGAATATAACTGCAGAGGGACTTGATGAGATTATAAAAAATATCAGGTTCTCTGCAACTGTTTTTATTGAAAATCTTGATGATATAATGGAGATTTTTAAAAGCATTTCAACTGCCAATGCTTCACAGCTTGAAATGATAGGAAAAGGATTCACATCACTTTCCGAGCTTAGTTCAACAGTCTTTTCAAATGAACATAGTGCTGAACAGGCCAATCATGACGCAGAACTTACACTTGATGCTGTAATGAAGGGAGATGAAGCTGTTTCTGAAACTCTTCGGGCTATGGAGGAGGCTTCGTTAAGCAGTAGAAAAATTAATGAAATTATAGACATAGTAAACGGCATTGCTTTCCAGACAAATCTCCTTGCTCTTAATGCCGCAGTTGAGGCGGCAAGGGCCGGTGAGCATGGCAGGGGTTTTGCTGTTGTGGCGGGGGAGGTGAGAAATCTCGCGCAGAGAAGCGCCTCTGCTTCTTCGGATGTTCAGAAACTTGTGAATGACACAGTACAGAAAATTGCGGCGGGGAATAATCTTGTTCTTAAGACTGCTGATTCCCTTAAGATTATTACTGATTATGCTAAAAAGATTTCATCTGAGATTTCAGAGATAAATGCGGCATCAAAAGAACAGTCATCCAATCTCGCTGAAGTTAATAATGCCATGAAAATGATTCATGAAGCAGCAGAAGGTAATCTTAAGATTACAGAGAAAGCCATTGATCTGGATGAAATGGTAAAAAGGATGGTTGTTTCATTGCACGGTCAGGTATCCAAATTTACTGTAGGTATGGATGATAACTGATTTATTAAATCCTGACTACGACGCTTTCGGGAAAATCAAATCGGAGAGAATTGATTGTTTATCACAATAACTATCCTGACAGCTGTAGTTCTCTCGCTTGCTGCGGGCGCGGCGTTGTTTGATGTATGGTTAAAATCCGGCTTCAGCAGGAAACGCCGTAAAGACAGTGAATCGCTTCATTATATTGCTGAAACTTTACGTGAAGCGTTTTTTGTTATGAGTACCGACTGGCAGAAGGTCTATTATTTAAGCCCCGCTTATGAAAAGATTTACGGAAAAAGTATTGATGAACTCTATCGAAAACCCGGCGCCATATTCAGCGTGATCCATCCTGATGACAGAGAAAAAGTAAATACAAAAGCATCTGAAAAATTAAGTGATTCTTATTTTGATGAATTTCCTGATTACAGAATTATTAAACCGGATGGTTCTGTTAGATGGGTAGCTACACGGATTTTCCCTGTCAGAGACCAAAACGGATTGATGATTCGGATATGCGGATTCGCGGTTGATATTACCGAAAATAAACTGGAAGAAATTGAACATAAAAAACGTGAAAAGCTTTACCGGAGTATAATACAGAATACCCAGGATGTGATATACAGGAGTGATATAGATGGTAATATTATTTTAATCAGTCCCTCGGTGTATAAAGTTCTCGGATACCCCCCCGAATTTGATTTTACAGGAATAAATATAGCAGATAATTTATATTATAACCAGATGGATCGGGAAACTCTTGTTAAAATTCTGCAGGAGAAAGGCGAAGTTACCGACTATGAAACTTATCTGAAAAAAAAGGATGGCTCCCCTGTCATTGTATCAACCAGCAGCCATTTTTATTATGATGAAATGGGTAACATCGCCGGTGTCGAAGGTGTTGTCCGGGACATCACTGACAGGAAACGGGCTGAGGATCTTTTCAATAAGGCATTTTATAATAATCCGTGCAACATGACTATTTCTGAAATTTCAAACGGCAGAATTATAGAAGCAAATAATGCATGGTTAAAAACTCTTGAATTTGAGAGAGATGAGGTAATAGGGCACACCCCCTCTGAAATAAACATATATAGAAACATCGAGGATCGAAACCGCATAATTGAATCTATAATGAAGAACGGGTTCGTAGCTAATCTTGAAATTGATTTTGTGTCAAAAACAGGGAAAATTCAGAAATCACTTTTCTTCTCGGAAGTGGTTGAAGTCGCCGGGAGAAAGGTAATACTGTCATCCGGCATTAACCTGACAGAGCAGCGCGCAGTTGAGGAGTCTCTGCGTGAAAGCGAAGAACGGTTCAGACGTCTTGCTGAAAATGCGCCGGATGTTATCTATAGGATGAAGCTCCCTGAAGGTATATATGAGTACATGAGTCCCTCCGCAGAGAAAGTAATAGGGTACAGGCCGGAAGAAGTATATGCTCAACCGATGCTCATTGCTGAGGCAATTCATCCGGAGTGGCGGGAGTATTTTCAAAAAGAGTGGAGTAAAGTTCTTAATGGAGAAGCCTCTCCTTATTATGAATATAAACTGATCACATCTGACGGAACAGAAAAGTGGATTCATCAGCGGAATGTTCTGATTAAGGATGCAAATGGTAATCCCGCTGCACTTGAAGGTATTGTTACAGACATCACAGCAAGAAAAAATATTGAAGAGGAGTTAAGCCTGAAAAATGCTATTCTTTCTGCTGAGCAGGAGGTGTCACTTGACGGTATTCTCATAGTTGATAAGAACGGTAAGACACTCACTATTAATAAACGATTTGCCGAAATTTGGAATGTCCCCGATGAACTTCTTTCTGAAAGCGACGATGCAAAGCTGCTCCGGCATGCTGTCAGTATGCTTGAGGATCCCGGTGAATTCAGGATTAAAGTTGATTATCTGTACGTGCATATCCATGAAAAGAGCAGTGATGAAATTCTTTTTAAAGACGGTAGAACTCTTGAGAGGTATTCAGCGCCGGTCAAAACAGGTGAAGGGGAATACCTTGGCAGGGTATGGTATTTCAGGGATATTACTGAACGGAAGATCTCTGAGGATAACCTCCGTAAAAGTGAGGAGAAGTTCAGACGCCTCACTGAATCAGCTCCTATCGGAATATTTCTTACTGATGCTGAAGGGAATGTAATATATACCAACCCTGCATGGCAGAAGATTGCCGGTGTAAATTTTGAAGAGAGTCTGGGTGCCGGATGGGCTGCAAATATACATCCGGATGACAAAAAAAATGTTTTTGATACCTGGACAAAAGCCCTTAAAGAGAAAAGCGGCACATCTTCAAAATTCAGGTTTAAGCTGGAAAATGGAGAGGAGATAATCACTTATACCATTGCTGTACCGGTGTTTGACAGGGCGGGAAATGTTATCTGTTATGTGGGCACAAACTCTGATATAACTGAAATTGAAAAAGCACAGGATAAACTGAAGAGTCTGAATGAGGAACTTACAGCTGCCAATGAAGAACTGATGGCAACAAACGAGGAGTTTGAAGCTCAGAATGAAGAGCTTATTGCATCAAATTTTGAACTTGAGCAAGCGCAGAAGATGCTAAGGGAGAGTGAGAAAGAGTATCGGACCCTGGTTGAAAATTTTTCATCAGGTATTATTGTTTTTAGCAGCGATAGATCAATTATACTTTCTAATCCGAGCGCTTCAAATATTCTGGGTATTGCCGGTGAAAAGATGACCGGGGTTAAATCGGGAATAACCGGTTTGTCTGCCTGGGGAGGTGACGGGAACTTATTAAAACAGGAGGATCTGCCTGTAGAAATAGTTTTTAATACAGGAAAAAGTGTAAACAATATAGTCGTAGGTTTAAGCAGAGCAGATGGCAAAATTGATAAATGGATACTATGTGATGCATATCCCGAATTTGATTCAAAAGGGGGAATTATAAAAGTTATTGCAACTTTTATTGATATTACTGAACGCAAAAATGCTGAAGAGGAGGTTCAGACTCTCAAAAATTACCTTGAAAGTATTATTGACTCAATCCCTGACATGCTGGCTGGTGTCGATCCGGAGATGAATATAACACTGATCAACAGGAAAACTGAAAAAGCCTCCGGCCTTACAATGGAAGAGGCTGTGGGTGCCCCTCTGGCAAAGGTCCTTGAGGATTTTGCTCCCGCAATAAATAAGATGAAAGATGCAATAATAGATAAACGCGGCTATTCAACTCCGGACTTTCTCCTTGAAAAAAACGGAGAGAAGCGTTTTTATAACCTGATGCTGTATCCTCTTGTTGCAAGCAGCATTGAAGGAGCTGTTGTCCGCATTGAGGATGTAACTGATATGCGGCGCATTGATGAACAGCTGCGCCAGGCACAGAAGATGGAAACCGTGGGTAATCTTGCAGGGGGGCTGGCGCATGATTTTAATAATGTGCTCAGCGGTATTGTGGGCACAGTGAGCCTCATTAAACATCTTATGACAAAAGAGAATCTCCTCAGTGAAAAGTTTACCAACTACATCGATATAATAGACAGGTCAGGGAAACGGGCAGCGGAGATGGTGCAGCAGCTTCTCACTCTTTCACGTCGATATGAAGTTGCAATGAGGCCCCTTGACCTCAATAATTCATTAAAAAACGTAATGCAGATATGTCATAATACATTTGATAAATCTATTGAAATTAAAGCGGATTTCGCCCCTGAAAAGGCATTAATAAATGGAGACCCTTCACAGGTTGAACAGATTTTACTTAATCTCTGCGTAAATGCATCGCATGCAATGACAATCATGAGATCTCCCGGCGAGAAACATGGAGGGGCTCTCTCTGTTTCAATAAGATATATAAAAGCGGATATCTATTTCTGTTCTGTACATCCGGAGGCTAAACCGGGCTCTTACTGGGTAGTCAGCCATAGCGATACTGGTGTAGGTATGGATGAGGATATACTGAAGAATATATTTGACCCGTTCTTTACCACCAAGGAGAGGGATCAGGGTACAGGCCTCGGGCTTGCAATGGTTTACAGTATTATCCACCATCATCATGGATTTATTGATGTTTATTCAGAGAAGGGCATCGGCTCAACGTTTAATGTATATTTCCCCGGAATTGCTGAAGGGGAGGAGCCTGAACATGCCGGTTATGAATCTGTTATGGAAAAAGGTGAAGGAACAATTCTCGTAATTGACGATGAAGATATAGTGAGACTCATGGCTGAAAATATTCTGATTGAATGCGGATACGGTGTAATTGCTGCTGAAAACGGCAGAGAGGGAGTTGAAATATTCCGAAACAGATACAACGGAATTAATGCAGTGCTTCTTGATATGGCAATGCCCGGTATGTCAGGTAAAGAGGTTTATGCTGAATTAAAAAATATTAATCCCGGTGTCAAAGTTCTCCTCGCTTCAGGATTCAGACAGGATTACCGTGTTGATGAAGTAATAAAACTTGGTGTTACAGGTTTTATTCAGAAGCCATATTCTCTTGGTGAGCTTTCAAGGAAAGTTAAAGAGATTATAAAGGGAACGTAATTACTGAATGGGAGTATTTAAGGTTGTTTAGAAGAAATTTTCTTGAAATCTGAGGGATTATATTTTTTCTGTTAAAAACTGATGAAATTTGAAAACAGAATTTTTAATGGATTATATCTAATGCTGAATACTTCCGGTACAGGAGACCCAAATAGCTGGAGCACAACTTTAAACAGAAGATATGATCTTCTCCGTACTTTTATTATTCTTCTGGCCGCTGTATGTTTTGCATTTTCTATTATTAATTATTTTCGCGGTCTTTATTATCTCGCTGTTGCTGAGTTATTTATTTTTTTTATATCATTATGGATGTTGTTTTATATAAGAAAGCGGGAACGGCTCAGGCTTATCAGCTTTATCTTCATCTGCGTAAGCTGCTCCCTGGGATTGTTCGGCTCAGCAATCAGCGCTACACATCCAACTTTTGCCGTATGGAATTCTCTCAGCCCGTTTTTTGCTTTTTATCTCCTTGGTAAAAAAAAAGGTGCTGTAATAACCGTTATTTATATTCCGATTTCCACAGTCTTGTACATGGTAAGCCATAGCACCGGTGTGAATGCCATACCTCTTGTAGCAGTGATGAATATCGTTTTATTCATGTTATGTATATCGTGGATTGCCTATCATTTTGAAACAACAAGATCGGAAACAGAGCGGGCACTCCTTGACGATATTGATGAAAGAATTAAGACAGAACATGAACTTGAAAAAAATGTTGAAGAGTTAAAGCAGGCAAGTTCTGAAGTAAAAACACTCAGCGGCCTCCTGCCTATATGCTCATCCTGTAAAAAAATAAGGGATGACAGGGGCTACTGGACACAGATAGAATCATACGTAAAGAGGCATTCCAACGCAGAGTTCAGCCACGGGATATGCCCTGATTGCGCAAAAAAGTATTATCCCGATCTTATGGACGATAATGAATAAGTTGAGATAACTCTGAACCATAATTATCATCTCAAACATTGTATCAGGGTATAATTATCCTGTAAGCCCCCTGCCTCTAAAAATTAAGCTGACTACCCATGTTATACAGCACAATAATAAAAAGATGGCATAAATTGCTATTTATCAGATCTTTCATTATATTAACAATAATGCACTTACACTATAGCAGTTTATGGAATGCCTGTGTAAATATAGCTAATAACAGTTTATGTTAATAATTCAGAGAACAGCATATCAGAAATATTATGAAAGATACCTCCAAAAGAATACTGTTGATTGAAGACGAGGATATTACAGCCAGGGTATATATTTCTATACTTGAGAGAGAGGGCTTTTCAGTTGTGCGCGCATCATCAGGAGAGGAAGCGATCAGGACAGCTGAACTGGACAAGAGTATAGATCTGATACTGTCTGATATTACCCTGGATGGTGATATTGACGGAGTAGATACTGCGGGGATTATTTTAAAAAACAATGAAATACCTGTTGTGTTCCTTTCGGAACATACAGGTGCTGATATTGTTGAAAAAGCTCAAAAGATAAATTCATACGGCTTTGTGGTAAAAAATACCGGGGATGCTCTCCTGCTGGCATCCATCAGAATGGCTTTCAGACTTTATGAAGCGAATATGAATGTAATCTCTCAAAAGCAGGAGATTGAAGCTGCCAATGAGGAGATGCAGGCGGCCATAGAAGAGATGGAGGCGATTAATCAGGAACTCATAGACACGCAACAGAATTTAATTAAGAGTGAATCTGAGCTGAAAAGTTTATTCAATGCACTGCTTGTGGGTGTTGGTATGATTGTTGACCGGAAGTTTTTAAAAGTCAACAGATATCTTTGTAATCTCCTCGGTTATGAAGAGAGTGAATTAATAGGCAGCCTCACAAAGAGTATCTATGTTGATGATGAGGAATATGAGCGTGTGGGCCGTGAACTTTACGGGATGATGCTCAGGGAGGGGCATGGCATTTCTAATGCACGCATCCGGCATAAAGACGGCGATATTCTTGACGCCCTTATAAGCCTCACTCCCGTTGATCCCGGGAATTTTTCTGCCGGTGCATGCATCACACTTAATGATATTACCGAGTTAAACCGTGCGGAGAATGCGCTTCGTGAAAGTGAGATGAAGTTTAAGGCCGTGATGGAACAATCCACTCTTCCCATGCTTATACTTGATATGCAGGGTACACTGGTTGATGCCAATGAATCATGGATGAAGATGTGGAGCGCTGATGTAAATGTTGCCATAGGTAAATACAATATACTTGAAGACCCTCATCTGGAAGGTATAAAGCCGCTGCTTCACAGGGCATTTACAGGGGAGGCCCTGGATTTCCCTGAATATTTTTATGATCGTGCACTTGCAGGGAGAGAAGGGGGTGATCTCTGGATAACAGGGAGAGCTTATCCGTTAAAAGACGGAACAGGCAGAATCAATAATATTGTTATAATCATTGAAGATATAACTAATAAAAAGGTGGCTGAAGAGGCCCTACGGATAAGTGAGGAGAAGTTCAGAAACATATTCTTTAACATGACAGTGGGTTATTTCCGTACCGGAATTGACGGTAGCCTCATAGACATAAATCCCGCATGCCTGAAAATTTTTGGTTTTTCCGGCGTTGAAGAAGCAAGGGCAACTCTTAACAATTCCACTGCCGGAGTTTATGCATCCAGAAATGAATGGCAGATGGTAAGAGAAAGGATGATGTCAGGCACAAATTCCTTTTCAGGAATAGTAACTCTGAAACGGAGTGACGGCTCGGAATTCAGAGGGGGACTGAATATGCGTCTTATCACCGGGCCTGACGGTACACCTCAGTTTATTGAAGGGCTTGTGGATGATGTAACTGAACGTGAAAAGACACAGGAGATGCTTATACAGTCGGAGAAGATGATCACCGTGGCCGGTCTTGCCGCAGGTATGGCGCACGAGATCAATAATCCGCTCGGCATAATTATGCAGAACGCAGAAAATGCCCTTCACCGTATGCTTGATGATCTGCCGGGGAATATCGCTGCTGCTGAGGGAGCAGGCACTGAGCTGAAGAAAATACAGGATTATGTGAGAGCCAGGAGAGTAGATCAGTATCTCACAGCTGTAAGGGATGCCGGAGCAAGGGCTGCGAAGATTGTGGCAAATATGCTTAAGTTCAGCAGGGGGACTGAATCAAAATTTGATTACCTGAATGTGAATAACATAATTGATAAAGCGCTTGACCTTGCTTCAAATGATTATGACCTGATGAAGAACTATGATTTCAGAAATATAAAGATAAATAAAAATTACGGCGAACTCCCTGATATACCCTGCGCGGAAACACAGCTTGAACAGGTCTTCCTTAACCTTTTTAAAAATTCTGCTGAAGCGATGTTTGAAAACAGTGCTGCATCAAAGGAACATCATATAAATATTCAGACAGCGCAGAATAACGGTTATATAAAAATTGAATTTAAGGATAACGGCCCAGGCATGGATTCCATCACAAAGAAAAGGGTATTTGAACCTTTTTTCACAGCAGGCAAAGTCGGCGGGGGTACAGGACTCGGGCTTTCTGTGTCTTACCATATAATCGTAACAGGGCATGGAGGTTCTATCACTGTTGAGTCTGAACCTGGTGAAGGTACAGGGTTCATTATATCACTTCCGGTAGAAAGGAGAGGTTTCTAATGCCCGGGCGACTGATGATTATTGATGATGAGGAATATATAAGAATTCCGATACAGGATTATTTTGAGGATAACGGCTGGCAGGTTAATCCGTTCAATTCCGCTGAGGAAGCTCTTGAATATCTTAAAACTGATACCGCAGATTGTATAATCGTTGATATGAGACTACCCGGAATGACAGGGCTGGAATTTATAGATAAAGCAAATAGTATCAGGAGAGGCCTTAAATATGTTATATATACAGGCTCTGTTGATTTTAATATAACAGAAAATCTCCGTTCAATAGGTATCACGGAGGAGTGTGTCGTTCATAAACCTGCTGAAAATCTAAGTGAGCTCCTTAAGGCCGCGGAGTTTAAACCCGGATGCGGAGGGTGATTTATGGAATCTGAGGGTAAAGCAATACTCATTGTTGATGATGAAATGGCTATAAGGGAATCTATTGCTGATTACCTTGAGGATACCGGCTGCTTCCCGGAAACTGCTTCCAATGGTGTGGAAGCTCTTGATAAGCTTGCTGTTAAAGAGTACGATGCAGTGATCCTTGATCTTAATATGCCAGGCGTTGACGGGTTCGGTGTTATAGAAAAGACTTTCCCGCGCTATCCGGAGATGCCCATTATTGTATTATCCGGAGTCGGTGTACTTGATAAAGCTGTGGAGGCAATCCGTAAAGGTGCCTGGGATTTTCTCGGTAAACCTATAGAGAGTTTCTCCGTACTGAGTCTTACACTGAACAGAGCGCTTGAGCGGGCAAGACTTCTGAAGGAGAACAGGCTCTATAAAGAGCATCTTGAGGATGAGGTGCGCAAAAAGACTGAACAGGTACTTGAGATGAGCCGCTCTTTGATCCTTACTCAGAAAGAGATTATTCTGAGGCTAGGCGATGTTGTTGAAACACGATCTCATGAAACAGGTAACCATGTACTCAGGGTTTCTGAACACGCGGCTCTCCTTGGGAAGCTTGCGGGTATGAGCCATGATGAAGCTGAAGATTTGAAGGTTGCCTCTCCGATGCATGATGTGGGAAAAATCGGTATATCAGATCTTATTCTTAATAAACCGGGCAAACTGACTGATGAAGAGTTTATATTGATGCAGCAGCATACAGTGATGGGATATAATATATTCTACAAATCTTCACTGCCGGTACTTCAGCTTGCAGCTGAAATAGCTCTGAATCATCATGAGAAGTGGAATGGAGAGGGGTATCCAAATGGTATTGCAGGTGATAAAATTCCATTCTCCGCAAGAATAACCACTGTTGTCGATGTGTTTGATGCAATAACACATGCACGTGTTTATAAAGAAGCATGGACAATGGATGATTCACTGACGTTTATGAGAGAAAATTCCGGTTTAATTTTTGACCCTGAACTCCTTTCGCTTTTTATTAAACACTTTGATGCTTTTCTTGATATTCACACACGTCTTCCTTGATAATCTGCGCTTTTTTTGACCTCTTTAATATTGCCATCCTCTTTTTTTGTGATTATAATTAAAATATGAAAAATATTGAACTTCTTTCAGAGATAGCCCTTACATTCATCAGGCTGGATAATTTTGATAAGCAGATGAATCGCTCCCTTGATATAATCGGAAAACACCTGGATGTAAGCAGGGTCTATGTGTTTCTGGATGATGAAAAAAGCACATCAACAAGTAATGTTTACGAATGGTGTAACTCTGGAATTGAACCGCAGATGGGCGAACTTCAGGATATTCCTTATGAGTCGATCCCTTCATGGAAAGAGATATTAACCAGGGAGGGGCGGATATATTCAGAGAATATAAATGAACTGCCATCTGACCTTGTAGAAATACTTGCTCAGCAGGAGATAATATCTCTGATTGTTTATCCATTGATTATAGAACATCAGATGCGGGGTTTCATAGGATTTGATGAATGCAGACAGCATAGAAAATGGTCTGATGTTGAACTCGAAATTCTCAGAACAATTTCCGGTATAATATCGTCCTCAATGGAGAGGAACCTGTTACAGGAGAGACTTGCGCAGTCTGAAAACAACTTCAGGAATTTTTTTGATACCATCGATGATCTTTTTATTATAGGGAGTCTTACAGGAGATATCCTGTATGCTAACGATGCCGTTTCGCGCCAGTCGGGATATACCCTTGAAGAGCTGAAAACACTGAAGATATTAGAACTCCATCCCGCTGATAAAAGAGATGAAGCTGCAGAAATTTTAACAGCAATGTTTAAGGGGGAGAGAAGCAGCTGTCCCCTTGAACTTCAGGATAAAAAAGGGAGCAGGTTCCCGGTTGAAACAAGGATCTGGATGGGGAAATGGAACGGAGAGGAGTGTATCTTTGGCATATCAAAGGACCTGAGCAAAGAACAGGAAGCACTTCAGAAGTTTACAAAACTTTTTGAAAACAACCCGGCTCTTATGGCAATAAGCAGTGTTGAGGATAATATCATTACAGATGTAAACACTTCATTTCTGAATACACTGGGATATGAAAGGGATGAGGTTATCGGAAAGACAAACAGGGAACTCGGGCTTTTTGTTGTTCCTGAACAGCGTCAGTCTATTGTTGAGCTTTTTTTACAGGAGGGGCACGTCAGGGATGTTGAAGTTGTTATAAGGTGTAAAGGCGGAAACTTGATAAATGGATTGTTCTCCGGTGAATTAATCGATAACTTCGGTATTAAAAGTTTTCTTACCGTAATGGTTGATATTACTGAACAGGTTAGACTGAGGCAGGAAGTTGAGGAACAGCGAAAAAGGTTTAATCTCGCACTGGAGGGCACAAAAGCCGGTCTCTGGGACTGGGATATGATGGAAGACAGGGTAATATACTCACCGCTATGGAAGAGTATGCTCGGGTATAATGACAGCGAAGTGGAGAATTCTTTCAACGGATGGAAGAATCTGTGGCATCCGGATGATGCCCGGGATATAGAGAAGGCTATTAAAGATTATCTAGAAGGGAGAACTTATTCATATGAGGTAATTCACAGGCTCCTTCACAAAAATGGTGAATGGAGATGGATTCTCTGCCGTGGCGCCCTGTTAAAAGACGAGGCTGGAAAGCCGTATCGCTGGGTCGGTACAAACCTTGATGTTACTGAAGAGAAAGAGAGGAGCAATGAGCTCGAACGCTTTTTCTCCGTGAACCTTGACCTTCTCTGTATTGCTGATACAGAAGGTAATTTTATCAAAACAAATAAGGCCTGGGAGGATATTCTCGGTTATACAAGTGATGAACTGGATAACAGTAAGTTCCTCGATTTTGTACATCCGGAGGATATAGATGCGACATTGCTGACAATGTCCAGGCTTGATGGTCAGGAGAAAGTGCTTAATTTCGTAAACAGGTACAGGGGCAGGGATGGCTCATACCACTATATTGAATGGCGTTCTCACCCTTATGGTAAGCTGATATACGCAGCCGCAAGGGACATTACTGAACGGATAAAAAATGAGGAACGGATAAAGGAGATATCAATCCGCGATCCCCTTACAAATATTTACAACAGAAGATATATTTTTGAAAGGCTTGAAGGTGTTATATCGGAATTTCTGAGAAACGGGAAAGCTTTTTCCGTTTCCATACTTGATATTGATTTCTTTAAAAAAATAAATGATGAATATGGTCACATCGCCGGTGACTTTATTTTAAAGGAGTTTGCGGCAATTATAAGTAACAATCTCCGCCCCTATGATCTTTTCGGACGTTATGGTGGTGAGGAGTTTATTATTGTTTCATTAAATTCCAAACGGGAACAGAGTTGCAGTACAATTGAACGAATACTTGGACTTGTCCGGGGTAAAGTATTCGCATATAATGATATTGAAATTAAATTCACTTTCAGTGCCGGTATATCTGATAGTCCTGAATTCGAAAAAAGGCGCCTTACAACAGAAATGATAATTGAGACCGCAGATAACAGGCTTTATATGGCCAAGGGATCAGGGAGGAACAGGATTGTTATATCTGATCTTTCAATTGCGGATGAGATTTAGTGAGAAGATATATTTTTTATTATAACTTATAACCTCAATCTATAATTCGCCTCTTTTATTCATCTGCATCTGGTACTGTTTTGGTGTAACACCGAATTTATCACAAAATAGTCTTATGAAGTGTGATATGTTGTCATACCCGAGATCCAGTGATACCTCAGTAACTGATTTATTTTTAAGCATCCTCTTTGCTTCATTAAGTTTTATATGAGTGAAATAGAGATTGGGTGCAAGCCCGGTTATCTTTTTGAATTTTGTTGAAAAGTGCGGAGGAGACATCCTGAGCATACGCGCGATCCCGGATATATCAATATCTTTATCTACGGAAGTCTTCATGATTTCTATTGCTTTTCCTATAGGGTTATCTGTACATCCCTGTACAATCATGTGACTCCCCATGCAGTTCAGCAGCTTGTAGGTCATCTCCTGTACATATAGATCAATAAGAAATTCCTTATTGTTCCGGTTTCCTAAAGCGGTTAGTGTTATTCTACTTAGTTCATCCTTTATAAAATCTGAATTTTTTCTGAATATAGGCTGTTCATCCTTTTCGAGAGAGCCTTCCCCGATTTCAAGTTCAAGGCAGACTTTGCTGCTTATATCATCTATAAGCTTATCACTTATTTCAAGAACAAGAGCCCTGGTTGGGGTTGCAATTTCCATGGAAACAGTTGATTCAGGGGGGAGAACAATGAATTGATCTTTATCGTAAACAAAACTCTCCATGTTATCAACTTCGACAAGTTTGCTCCCTTCAATTATTGTACATACACGATAGTATTCATACGACCTGTAAATATCTTTATAATATTCAGGGAATTCATAATAGAGAACCTTAATGAAGTCAGTTTCAAGACCATCACATAGTTCAATATTCCGGTCAAATCTATTCATGGGATAATTCTGGGATGTTATAAATAAAAAAACAACTATTTTTATTATTAGTTAAAATTAACATATAATAAAATGACAAAATATATACTTTTTTTTGATAAAATGACTAATTTATTTAAGTTTCGATTAGTTTTTTGTACGTGCATAGTGTAATTTAAATTCAGTAAAAGCTGTATTCCTTCATTTGATTCAATAATTATTATGAAAAGGGGTATTCCATATGAAAATCGTTTCTATCGATGATTCTGAAGGAATGGTTCTCTGTCATGATATCACTGAAATTATACCAGGTAAATTCAAGGGGCGTGCTTTTAAAAAAGGGCATGTAATAACTAAAGAGGATATCCCTAAACTCCTTAATCTGGGTAAAGAGCATCTTTATGTCTGGGATATAAATAACGGATTTGTGCATGAGGATGATGCAGCTTTAAGGCTGGCAAAGGCTGCAGGGGGGAATGGGCTCAGGCTTGAAGGTCCCTCCGAAGGGAAAGTAGAATTGGTTGCCGAAATTCCCGGTCTTCTTAAAATTAATGTCAATCTCCTGGATCTTGTAAATGATATAGATCAGGTAGTCCTCTCTACAATCCATAATAATCAGCTTATACCTGCAGGCTGTAAAGTGGCCGGCTGCAGGGTAGTCCCCATTGTCATTGAAACCGCTAAAATCGAGAAAGCTGAACAGCTATGCGGTGAGTATTATCCTCTTATTGAAGTTAAACCGCTGAAGTATCACAAGGTCGGTGTAATTACAACCGGGAGCGAAGTTTATCACGGAAGGATTAAAGATCAGTTCGGACCTGTAATTAAAAAGAAGTTCAGTGATATGGGTAGCGAAGTTGTTCGCCAGATATTTGTTCCTGACAGTGTCGAGCTTTTCAAAGACGCGGTCAGGGAGCTGCTTGATGATGGAGTTGAACTTATTGCCGCGACAGGGGGCATGTCTGTGGATCCGGATGATATCACCCCGGCAGCTATAAAGGCTTCAGGAGGACGTGTCGTGATTTATGGAGCTCCGGTTCTACCGGGTTCGATGTTCATGCTTGCCTATATCGGTGAGATACCGGTAATGGGCCTTCCAGGATGTGTGATGTATAATAAAAATACGGTTTTTGATCTTGTCGCGCCAAGGATCCTCGCTGGCGAGGAGGTGCAGAGAAGAGATGTTCTCAAACTGGCTCATGGAGGATTATGCGCCGGGTGTAAAGTATGCCATTTCCCCAACTGCTCTTTCGGAAAAGGGAATTAACGTGTTAATTATTTCTTTTATTTAAAATATTAATAGGAGGTTTATCGGTAATGCTGAAAAAGGTATTGGTAATCAATGGTCTGCCGCGTACGCTGATCGTCGATCCGGAAGCCAGTCTTGCGAGTGTTCTTCGTGAACAACTGCTGCTGACAGGCTGTAAGGTGGGTTGTGATCAGGGTCAGTGCGGCTCTTGTTCCATAATCGTTAATGGCGAGATCGTCCGTTCATGTATCCTCAAGATGAAAAAAGTTGAGGATGATACACAGATCACAACTATTGAAGGTCTTGGAACACCGAACAATCTGCATCCTCTGCAGGTGGCCTGGATGGCCTACGGTTGCGCCCAGTGCGGTTTCTGCAGCCCGGGATTTATACTGTCCGCAAAGGTTCTCCTTGATAAGAACCTCTCCCCGACAAGAGATGAGATAAGGTCCTGGTTCCAGAAAAACCGTAACGCCTGCAGGTGTACAGGATATAAACCTATAGTTGATGCTGTAGTGGCTGCGGCAAAAGTACTGCGCGGCGAAATGAGTAAGGATGATCTGCTGTTCAAGCCTACCGGGAATAAGATCTACAGTACAACATATCACCGCCCTTCAGCCATGCAGAAAGTTACAGGGACATGGGATTTTGGTGCTGATGTTGCATTGCAGATGCCTCCGGAAACACTCCGGCTTGCGCTTGTTCAGGCTGAGGTTTCACATGCCAACATTAAAGGGATCAATACATCTGAGGCTGAAAAGATGCCGGGCGTTTTCAAAGTTGTGACGCACAAGGATGTGAAAGGGAAAAACCGTATAACAGGTCTTATCACATTCCCGACGAATAAGGGTGACGGATGGGACAGGCCTATACTATGTGATAAGAAAGTTTTCCAGTTAGGTGATGCAATAGCGATTGTGTGCGCGGATACTGAGGCCCATGCGAAAGAAGCGGCAAAGAAAGTGAAGGTTGACCTTGAAATCCTTCCTGCATACATGAGTGCTCCGGCAGCAATGGCAAATGATGCCATTGAGATTCACCCCGGGACTCCGAATGTTTATTTTGAGCAGGGGATAAAGAAGGGTGACGAAACCGCCCCAATAATGAGCAAGCAGGATGTTGTAACCGTTGAGGTTAATACGTACTGCAGCAGGCAGCCCCACCTCACGATAGAGCCGGATTGCGGTAATGCCTATTTCGATGATGAAGGGCGCCTCACCATTCACTCAAAGAGTATCGGTATACACCTGCACCACGCGATGATCTGTCCCGGACTTGGTGTTGAACCTGAAAAACTGAGACTGATCCAGAATCCCGCTGGAGGAACCTTCGGTTACAAATTTAGCCCGACAATGGAAGCCCTGCTTGGAGTTGCATGCCTCGCGACAGGCAGGCCTGTATCTTTGAATTATACCATGTATCAGCACATTACATATACAGGTAAACGTTCCCCCGGATTTGTAAAATGTAAACTTGCGGCTGATAAAACAGGGAAACTCCTCGCGATGGAAACAGACTGGACAATAGACCACGGCCCGTATTCAGAATTCGGAGATCTGCTGACACTCAGACAGGCGCAGTTTACAGGTGCAGGCTATGATATACCTAACATCCGCGGGAAAGGGAGAACGGTATGTACAAACCATGCATGGGGCTCGGCTTTCAGGGCTTACGGATCGCCTCAGGCTTTCCTCGCTTCTGAAATAGCAATGGATGAACTTGCAGAAAAGCTCGGTATGGATCCGCTTGAACTGAGGTTCAAAAATATATACAGGCCCGGCGCAACAACTCCGACACAGCAGGTTCCTGAGGTTTTCTGTTTCGAGGATATGTTCAATAAACTGCGTCCGCTCTGGCATGAGGCAAAAGCAAGGTGTAAAGAACTCTCCACTGCTGAAAAGAAACGCGGTGTTGGTCTCTCTCTCGGTATATACGGCTGCGGTCTTGACGGTCCGGACGGATCAGAGGCATTCATTGAACTCACCCCGACCGGCGTCATCGTCGGTTCAGCATGGGAGGACCACGGCCAGGGCGCTGACCTTGCGTCACTGACACATGCTCATGAAGCACTCAGGCCTATCGGTATAAAACCTGAGCAGATTAAGCTTATCATGAATGATACGGCACTTACACCTGCAAGTGGACCTTCAGGGGGGAGCCGTCAGAATGTAATGACAGGTAACGCTATCAAAGTCGGATGCGAAATGTTGCTGAATGCCATGAAAAAGTCCGATGGTACATATCGTACTTATGACGAGATGGTGAAAGAGAATATTCCTCTGCGCTATAACGGTAAATGGGCTGCAGCAGCATGTACGCCATGTGATCCTGATACCGCAAAAGGTGATCCATTCCCAGTTTATATGTATGAAGTATTCATGCCTGAAGTTGAAGTGGACATTAAGACCGGGAAGGCAAAAGTTGTGAAGTTTACCACAGTAGGTGATTTCGGTACACTGACAAACAAGGCAACTGTTGACGGACAGGTTTACGGAGGCCTTGCGCAGGGGATCGGACTTGCCCTTACAGAGGATTTTGAAGACCTTAAAAAGCACACAAGCCTTGTGAACTGCGGTCTCCCGTTTATCCAGGATATCCCTGATGAAATGGATATAATCTATACTATTTCACCAAGGCCTCTGGGGCCGAATGGTTCAGCCGGTGTTGGTGAAGGCCCTCTTACAGCGCCTCACCCGGCGATACTTAACGCCATTTATAATGCCTGCGGTGTAAGGATCTATGACGTACCGGCACTGCCGGAAAAAATTAAAGCCGGGCTTGATAAAAAGAAGTAAATTATATTAATACCGGTTTACTGAATTAAAATACCGGCCTGGAGCAGAAGCGGAAATAAAAATCTCCCTTTCTGCTCCGGGTTTATTTATCCAGCCTACAGTACAGGGGAATAGTATGGATCAGGAACGGCTTTACGAACTGGAGAGCATGTGCATACAGGAATGCCCGCCAGGATGCACAGCAGGGTGTCCTGTTCATGTTGATGTGCGCGGCATAGTTACCGCAGTCCGCAAGGGAGATTACCCTGCGGGTTTCGCCATTCTGAGAAAAACCGTACCTTTCCCCGGAATTATAAGCCGGATATGTACAGAGCCATGTAAAAATTCCTGCAAAAGAAACGAACTGGATGAATCAATTGAAGTGCGTCAACTTGAAAGGAGCTGCTCTGATAAATGCGGTTCCGCCGAACAGAAAATATTACTACCGCCTCTTAAATCGCAGAAAATAGCAGTGATAGGAGCGGGCTTAAGCGGACTGACTGTTGCTGCTGATATGGCAGGGAAGGGATTCCCTGTGGCTATATTTGAAGCTGGAAACGGTATCGGAGGAAGTATCCTTGAATTCAGCGAGGAGATCCTCCCCCGTGGACTTATGGAGAGCGACTTCTCCATCTTCGATAAACTCCCCGTGGAAATTAAGCTTAACGCTGCAGCCGGAAAAGATGAATTATCACTTGAGCTGATCAGCAATGAATATGATGCTGTGTATATCGGAACCGGTTATGAAAGCAGGACTGCTGCTGACTCATGGTTTTCCGGGACACCGGAGAAGCGTCTGGTAATTGACAGCGGTACACTTCTTACCAATATTCCAAAAGTATTTGCAGGGGGCAGTCTGAGAACCGGGGAATCACGGACAGCTGTGGATTCAATATCTGACGGCAAGATTGCCGCCAACTCAATTAACAGGTTTCTTCAGAATGCGTCGCTTACTGCGAGCAGAGGGAAAGAGGGTTCATATAACAGCATCCTTTATACAGATATAAGCGGAGTTAAAACATCTCCGGCAGTTAAAGCTTATGAAACCGGCCGTGGATATAGCGAAGATGAAGCGCGTAGAGAAGCTGAAAGGTGTATACTCTGCCAGTGTCTTGAGTGCGTTAAGAAGTGCGAATATCTTGCAAATTATAAAGCTTATCCGAAAAAGTATGTGCGTGAAGTATACAATAACCTCTCCATTGTAATGGGGATACATCATGCCAACAGGATGATAAATTCCTGTGCGCTCTGCGGGCTATGCAAAGAGCTATGTCCGAACAGCCTTGATATGGGGGAGGTCTGCATAGATGCCCGGAGGCTCATGGTGGATAGAGGTAAGATGCCACCGTCAACTCATGACTTTCCCCTGCGCGACATGGCATTCAGCAACAGCGAAAGCTTTCTCCTCTCAAAACATCAGCCCGGGATGAATTCGAGCAGCATAGTCTTCTTCCCCGGATGCCAGCTGGGGGCAACATACCCCTCCTACGTGAAAAAGATCTATGAGTTCCTCTGTGAAAAAACTGAAGGGGGAATCGGGCTTATGCTGGGATGCTGCGGAGCGCCGGCATTCTGGGGAGGTCAGCAGAAACTTTTTGAGGATACAATTTCCGGTTTCAGTGAGAGGCTGAAGAGCCTGGGTAATCCGTCAGTTGTCACCGCATGCCCGTCATGTTCGTATATGCTGAAACTCGGTATCCCCGATCTTAAAATAGAATCGCTCTGGTCATACCTTGATCGCACCGGCCTTCCTGAAATATCCCGCAACGGCAGCGGCAGAAAACTTGCAGTTCATGACAGCTGCGTAAGCCGTTATGATAAAGATCTTCATGAAAGTGTACGGAGCATTATCCGTAAATCAGGTTTCGAAGTTGAGGAACTCCCGGGAAACCGTGAAAAGACAACCTGCTGCGGTTACGGCGGGCTTATGATCTACGCGGACAGGGAGGTGGCACGCAGGGTGATAGGCAGAAGGATCAATGAAAGTGAAAGCGATTACATCTCCTACTGCTCAATGTGCCGTGACAATTTCGCTTCACAGGGGAAGAGGTCATATCATATACTGGATCTCATCTTCTCAGAAACAGATGACAGCAGCGCGACTATGAAAATGCCCGGCCTTTCTCAGAGACAGGAGAGCAGGGCCAGGCTGAAAACATCTCTTCTGAGAGAGTTATGGGGAGAGGAAGTGAAGGATGAACTGCCTGAAGTGAAACTGACTATACCTGAAAGAGTGCAGTCCATCATGGAGGATAGAATGATCCTCGCGTCTGATATTTCGAAAGTAGTCGCGTATGCGGAGAATACCGGGAACAGGTTTAAGAATACATTAACCGGTAATTATATTGCATATTTTCAGCCTCAGAGGGTGACCTACTGGGTGGAGTATTCACCTGATGGAGATTCATTTCTTATTCACAACACATACAGCCACAGGCTTGAGATTACAGATTAGGGGAGCGCGGAGATGAAAGATAACACTGCACAGTCTGACATGAACATCATCTGCGTAAAATGTAACGCTGTACTTACCATAGGCAAGGTGACACTTGCCTACATGGGGAACAGCTTCCCTGTTGATCTCTATAAATGTCCGCAGTGCGGTCTTGTCTATATTCCCGAGGATCTGGCCCTGGGAAAGATGAATATGGCTGAAAAAGCCCTTGAAGATAAATGATGATATCCGGTGTGAGATGAAAACAGTGTGCTGTCGTCCTGACCCGTATACAGAGAACAGAAACTTATATGAGAACAGTTCTTTCACAGCGCTACCCGGAGGCATACGTCCAGGCGGTATCTCTCTTACAGAACATCTCGTTGAGCTGTGCGGCTTCAATAAAGGTGACTTTATTGCGGATATAGGGTGCGGTTACGGGTTAACTGCTGAGCATCTCCGGAGGAAATATAATTTTGAAACAGCGGGAGTTGATCTGTCTGAGTTTCTTTTAAAGGCAGGGACTGACAGAGTGCCGGACCTGCGTCTGATAAAAGGGAAAGGGGAGTCTCTCCCTTTCCGTAATTATTCATTCAACGGGGTCATTGCTGAGTGCAGCCTCTCAGTCATGGATGATCCGGCACCGGTTCTTAATGAGATATTCCGCATCCTTAAACCGGGAGGAAAATTTGCCATGTCGGATGTCTGTCTGCGTCGGCCTGAATTTGCTGAAAGTATAAGAAAACTGCCGCTGAAGGGGTGCCTCGCGGGAGCATTTATATATGATGAACTGGTTTCAATACTTGCTGATACCGGGTTTAATCTGCTTGTTCATGAAGAGCATTCAAACCTCTGGAAAGAATTTGTGGCAAATCTTATATTGAATAATGACTATATCTGTGATATAATTTTATGCGGTTGTTCAGTACCGGGAAAGAGCAGTATTATGATGCCGGAGATTGTAAAAGCAAGACCCGGATATTTCTCTATTGTTGCTGAGAAGCGGTAAATTTAATATAATGCGGGAGGGATGATATGAATGAAGGTTTATTCAGAATAGTTGAACTGGCAGGACAGGGATTTTTCTGCAGCCAGATCCTGCTTCAAATGGGGCTGGATGCCCGGGGTAAGGAGAATCCTGAATTAATCAGGGCAATAGGCGGGCTCCCGGGGGGTCTCGGATTCTGCGGTAAGAATTGCGGCGCCATGACAGGAGGGGCATGCCTTATATCATTTTACGTGGGTAAAGGTACAGCTGAGGAAAAAGCGGACAGCCGCGTTAATGAAATGATTTCAGAACTCGTTAAATGGTTTGAAGAGACTTACGGTTCAGTTTATGGCGGGATTAACTGCAGTGACCTGATTGAGAATAATCCCGCGAACATGAAGGAACGGTGCCCTAAAATGGTACTTGCTACTTTTGAAAAGGTCAGTGAAATTCTGTTAAAGTATGAGTACAATATGTCATCAGGTTACGAGGGCCAGTAATGCATAGTGTTTATAATGATATAGCTTCAGCACTGAATCAAAACAGGAGCATCGTTGTCGTTACAGTCTTCAGTAAGTCCGGCTCAGCACCGCGCGAAGAGGGTGCGAAGATGATGGTGAGAGAAGATGGGACAATTACCGGAACAATAGGTGGAGGAAAACTGGAAGCTGAAGCAATTAAAGGGGCCCTTGAGCTTTTTAAAACAGGCGGGTCCGTTATTGCGCCATTTAATCTTACAGGTGCTGATGCTGCTGATATGAATATGATCTGCGGCGGTTCCGGCGAACTTTTTTTAGACTATATCAGCGTAGATGATCCGGTTAATCCTGAAATCTACAACAGCATACTTGAAGTAAGAAAAAAAAGGGAGAAAGCATGGCTTATTACCGGCATTGGAACCGGAAGCAACAGTAACAGGCGGAAACAGCAGTGCCTGATAAAACAGGATCATACCATGATCGGAGAGTTTGAAACAGACAGGGAATTTCTTGCTAAGCTTATTAATGGCCCGGCTAAAATAACAATTCATTCAGAGGCCAGGGACGGACAGAGGATACTTGTTGAATCGATTAGAAATGCAAGCACTGTATATATTTTTGGAGCGGGCCATGTGTCCCAGAAGGTTGTACCTATCGCGGAATCAGTAGGGTTTAATACTGTAGTGATCGATGACAGATCTGATTTCGCGAACAGGGAGAGGTTCCCCACATCTGAAATTGTTCTCCTCAAAACATTCAATGACCCTCTGCCTGAATTTCCCTATGATGATGACTGCTTTATTGTCATTGTCACAAGGGGCCACATGTATGATAAGACAGTTCTTGCTCAGGTGATGAGAAAACCTGTACAATACCTCGGTATGATCGGCAGCAGGTCAAAACGTGATCTGCTGTATAAAACTCTTGCTGCTGAAAAGGGGTTCAGGGATGAGGAATTCGCGCGTATCCATTCCCCCATAGGGCTTGACATAAAAGCTGAGAGCCCGGAGGAGATCGCTGTGAGTATAGTTGCTGAACTGATACAGGTAAGAGCGGAGAACGGAAGATGTGCGGACAGAATAAAATAGCTGCAGTTGTACTTGCGGCTGGTTACTCATCACGCATGGGTGATTTTAAACCGCTGATGAAACTTGATGGAATTACTGTTATTGAAAGCGCGGTAAGGGGGCTTCAGGGTGCCGGGATTTCTGACATTATGGTTGTCGTGGGATACAGGGCGACCGAGGTGATTGAGATACTGGATAAACTGGACGCCGGTTATATTCTGAACGAGGATTTTGATCAGGGGATGTTTTCATCTGTACTTAAGGGAGTTGATGCAATTGCATCATTCTCCTCAGGCTTTCTTCTCCTCCCCGGGGATATCCCTGCTGTGAAAGAGATGACTGTGGAAGCCATTACAGCAGCGGCATGCATGGGCAACCCGGGTATCATATACCCTTCATTCCTCGGGAAGCGGGGGCATCCGACATATGTTTCGTCCCGTTATTTCAAAGAGATACTGAATTCTGATGTAACATATAATCTCCGTGAAATTTTAAGAAGACATGAGAATGACTCAATTGACCTTGAGGTAACTGACCAGGGCGTGCTTATGGATATGGACACACCTGAAGATTTTCGTGAAATGGTAAAATATTATATTCGAAGAGATATCCCCACTGATGAAGAATGTACAGCAATGCTGATGAAATACGAAACACCGGAAAAAGTAATCAGGCATGGGGAAGCTGTATCTGAAATTTCATGCAGGATCGCGGAGCTCCTTAATGAAACAGGAAGGCTCTCTCTCGATATTGATCTCGTCAGGGCAGCGGCACTGCTTCACGATATTGCCAGGGAGAAACCTCACCACGCGGATGAAGGTGCCCTGCTTATGGACAGGTGGGGGTATCACAATGTTGCGGTGATTATAGCGGAGCATATGGAGATTGATATAGATGAGGAATCACCGGTTATTAATGAAACAGCAATAGTTTACCTGGCTGATAAAATGACAAAGGATGATAGGCTGGTCCCCCTTAAGGAGAGGTTCAACGGATCAGTGGAACGTTTTGCGTCTGATCCTGAAATTATGAAAAATATTATGATGCGTGAAAAGAAAGCATTTATAATTAAAGAGAGTATCGAAAGAATCTGCGGATTAACAGATCTTGAAGAAGTGCTGCAGAAAGCCGGGACCTGCGGCTGTAACCCCTGAGAATAGATTTAATCCGCAGAAGTAACACAGGGTTAAAAGGAAGAAAACTGATGACAGGTAATAAAAACCATCCTGATACATGGAGCGTTTGCCCTGAATGTCTTAAACGTATACCTGCATATAAAATAAAAGAGGGGCACAGCGTTATACTTGAAAAAACCTGCCCTGAACATGGTGTATTCAGTGTTAAAATATGGGAGGGTAAGCCTGAATATGCCGCGTGGAATAAAGTTAAACTCCCGTCAAAACCTCAGTATATTGCCACTGAAACTTCAAAGGGATGCCCATATGACTGCGGACTCTGCCCTGAGCACCGTCAGCATACATGCTGTGTCCTCCTTGAGATTACTGAAAGATGCAACCAGTCATGCCCTGTTTGTTTCGCGGAGTCAGGCGTATCCCCTGACAGGGACCCTGACATAAAAGAGATTGAGAGCTGGTATGACAGACTCATGTCTTTCGGCGGGCCATTTAATATACAGCTTTCAGGGGGAGAGCCCACTGTGAGAGATGATCTCACTGAGATTATAAATCTCGGCATCAGTAAAGGTTTCAGCTATATCCAGCTTAACACTAATGGTAAACGTATCGGAACAGAGGAGGGGTACGCAGTGAAACTGAGAGACGCAGGCCTTAGCTGCGTGTTCCTCCAGTTTGACGGTATGTATAACAGCATCCAGAGATATCTTCGCGGTGCAGACCTCATGGATATAAAACTCAAAGCCGTGGAGGAGTGCAAAAAAGCGGGGCTTGGTATTGTCCTTGTACCAACAGTGGTCCCGGGCGTGAACAGCGAAAATCTCGGGGAGATAATCAGTTTTGCTATTGATAATATGCCTGCTGTCAGAGGAGTCCACATCCAGCCTATCAGCTACTTCGGACGTTTCCCTGAAGAGCCTGCACTGAGGATAACAATCCCTGAAGTACTGAATGAAATAGAAAAGCAGACTTCCGGCCTGATTAAAATTGAAGATTTTAAACCTCCCGGAGGTGAGAACTCCTACTGTTCTTTCCACTGCAATTTTCTCCGTATGCCTGACGGAAGGCTTAAACCGCTGGCAGAGCGGCAGACCGATAGGTGCTGTGCGAAACCCGGACCAGCGGCTGCCGGTGCTGTGAATAAACGGAACTTTGTTGCAAGGCAGTGGTCCCCTTCCGATCTCTCTGCGGGGAAAATGCTTAAAGCGGCAGACAACAACTGTGTATATAGCTCTGCGGGAATTAATACAGATAGTATTGATCTCTTTCTTGAAAACATAAATACCAGGACAATATGTATATCAGGGATGGCATTCCAGGATGCCTGGACCCTTGAGATTGACCGGCTTCGCGACTGCCTTGTTCACGTGTTAAGCAGGGACGGCAGGCTAATACCTTTCTGCGCTTATAATCTTACCTCAAAAAGCGGCCGTAGTCTCTACAGAGGGGATGATCATAATCGTGAATAAAATAGAGAAGATAAAAACTCCACTTGAACAATGGATTAAGATCAAAATTAATTCCGGTAAGGATAGCCTTGACCCCGCAGAACTATCCCTGTACCAGCTAAAAAAAATACAGGAGGTTATTGATTACGCCGGTAAAGAGAGCACTTTTTACAGGAAGCATCTTAAGGGCTTTACCGTCAGAGATATCTCTTCCATCGAAGATTTCAGGGGAATCCCCTTTATTGATGAATCAGACATCCGAAATCATGGCGGGCAGATGCTCTGCGTTTCACAGGATGAGATTAACCGTGTTGTTACACTTGACAGCTCAGGAACAACGGGTGTGCCGAAAAGGATCTTCTTTACATCAGATGATCAGGAACTGACATTAGATTTTTTCAGACATGGAATGTCTGTGCTTACAAATCACGGTGACAGGGTACTTATCCTGCTCCCCTGTGAACTCCCCGGCTCTGTTGGTGACCTTCTTGCTTCATCTATTGAAAGGCTCGGGGCCCTACCCGTAAAACATGGAGTCGTTACATCTGTACATAAAGTGCTGGCTAAGATCGAACAGGAGCGGATCAATGTAATAGTCGGAATACCTGTGCAGCTCCTTGCACTGGCAAGGTTTCATGAAGCAGCAGGGGGTAGTTATGCCGGAATTGAAAGAATACTCCTCAGTACAGATAATGTTCCTCTTTCAATAATGAATGCTCTACAGCAGATTTTCGGCTGTGAGGTCTTCAACCATTACGGCATGACAGAGATGGGGCTTGGCGGAGGAGTTGACTGCCGCAGCCACGGAGGGTACCATTTACGTGAGGCGGACCTCTATTTCGAGATTATAGATCCTGATACAGGGGAGCCTGTTCCTGACGGGGAATACGGGGAAGTGGTGTTCACCACTCTTACGCGGCGCGGAATGCCCCTTATACGCTACAGGACTGGAGATATATCGCGGTTTATTCCGGGAATGTGCGGATGCGGTACAGTGCTGCGGAGAATGGATTATATCCGTGGAAGGATTTCAGCGAACATTAAGATCTCTGATGTTCATTACCTTAAGCTGTCTGAACTGGATGAGAAAATTTTTGCTATACCCGGAGTTGTTGATTTCAGTGTAAATTTCAGGAGAGAGAATCCGTCAAGACTTGCCATTGCTGTGCGTTCAGTAAAGAATGAGATAAAAGCCGGAATAATTACAGATGAGATAAAAATAATTCCCGGAATAGAAGAGCAGGTAAAGGCCGGAAAACTTGAACTTTCTGTAAATTCAAGTTTATCTGATTCCAGTTATATTCCTGCTGCAGGGAAAAGAATTATTCATCTGATTTAAGAGGAATCTGGGTTTGTCAACATAGTTGATTGTATGGAATTTTGAGTTTTTGTCATGCCGGCCGCAGTGCCGGCATCTCATAGAACCTGGTAGCGGGGATAAACCTGCCCTGGATGGGCTGTATGAGATACCGGCATTGCGTTTCACTCCAGCCGGTATGACGTCTAAAGAAATGTCTTATAATTATTATCGATTTATTATTCATAAATGAATATTATTCACGGAGAGTCCATGGATTTTAAAAATATATATCTTGTGAGACACGGGAAGATCGGCAGAGATGCCGATGGTAAGACTTACATCGGCCAGGTCGATATCCCTCTTAATGGAGATGGTAGAGAACAGGCTGAAAATCTCGGGCGCAGACTTAAGGAGATTAATATTTCGAATATCATATGCAGTGATTTAATCCGCTCTGTGGAGACAGCAGAAATTATTGCAGCGCATCATAATCTCTCACCTGTAATTATTCCTTCACTTAAAGAGATATCCATGGGGGATTGGGAGGGTATTACCTTTGCTGAAATAATGAAGCGGTCTCCTGATGAGTATAAAAAACGGGGTGCTGATATTTTAAACTACAGGACTCCCGGCGGAGAGAGTTTCGCGGATCTGAGAGAGAGGGTTATACCTGCATTTCTTAAAATCGCTGATTCAGCTTCCGGAGACATTGTGATTTCCGGGCATGCGGGTGTAAACAGGATTATACTCTGTCATATACTCGGACTCCCTTATGAAAAAATGTTCAATATACCGCAGGATTACGGCTGCATAAACAGGATATTCGCAGGGATCTCAAACTTCCGTGTAGTACTGCTGAATGATACAGGAAAACTATAGTATAGGAGACTTAAATGAATAAAGGGAAATGCCCCACATGTGGTAAAGAACCTGAAGATAAAGTATTTTTTAAATGTGTGAGATGTTTTACAGTGTACTGTAAAGAATGCCCTGAAACATCTTCAGGCTATAAATGCCCGAAGTGCGGTATGTCGCAGAGACTGATTCTGACAGATTAAGAAAAAGTCAGCACAGGGATCCTGAGTCTCTTAATGGTCGCAGGCATGTTCATCGGGGCCTTTACCCCTGAGATCATTAATCCTGTGCAGAGCTGTGTCAGATAAAAAAGCAATGGTTGACGGGGCTCCGTTACTGTTTTCGCCGGACAGAATTATACCGTTGTCTGTTTCAAGATAGTTAAGCGGGAGTTCTCTCCTGAATAGCATCCCGGTTTCCCGATCAATAACTTCAACAGCAACAGCCGGTGATTCAATCTTTTCAATTGATTGAAAGGAGTCAGCATATCCAGGCTTATCAACATGCCCGATAAAGGCTGAACCGGCAGCTTCTATATGCAGGCTGTGAAATTCTCTCCAGGCTGATACAAGTTCATCCTGTGACTTAATCTCTGAGTTCTGAAGAAACTCTGTAAATGTCTGATTATAAAATGCGATAAGTTTCTCTCGCAGGACGGAAGTATTATCGGTGTTCATTGTCCCCTCGTGGTTTTGAAGTGTTATATATTTTTTATATCCATGAAGTAATAATGTCAATAATAATTAAAAAAGGAGATGATAATTGAAACATCTTCATATATCAGAAGGCCGGTTAGAATAAGCCCTCTGTAAAAAAGTACAGAGGGCTTCGAAACATTATACAAAATAATTCAGTAGCAATTATACTAATGATTGAGTGTTGTCCTCACCTGTTTTACAGCTTCAACCATATTAATCAGAGATGGCTTAACCTCTTCCCACTTTCTCGTTTTAAGTCCGCAGTCCGGGTTGATCCATAACTGCCCGGGAGGGAGTACTTCCACAAGCGCTTTTATCTGTTTCTTAAGCTCTTCAACAGACGGAACACGGGGTGAATGTATATCATAAACACCGGGCCCGATTTCATTCCTGTAGCCTGTTTCACTGAATGCTTTTAAGAGATCATTGCCGCTGCGCGCAGTTTCAATTGTAATAACATCAGCATCCATTGCTTCTATGGTGCCGATGATATCATTGAATTCACTGTAGCACATATGTGTATGGATCTGGGTATCCATCTTTGCAGTATGCACTGCAAGCCTGAAATTATCAACAGCCCATTTTTCATATGCAGGTATATTTTTTTTCCTAAGCGGATAGCCCTCTTTGAAAGCCGCCTCATCAACCTGGATAATTTTTATCCCGGCAGACTGGAGGTCTGCGATTTCGTCACTGAGAGCCACAGCAATCTGCGCAGAAACCTCTGAGCGGGGAATATCGTCACGCACAAACGACCAGTTAAGTATTGTAACAGGCCCTGTAAGCATACCCTTCATTATCTTTTCAGTCCTGCTCTGAGCATATTTAATCCAGTGCAGCGTCATAGGTTCAGGCCTTTCAATATCACCGTAAATTACAGGAGGCTTCACACATCTGCTTCCATAGCTCTGAACCCAGCCGTTAGATGTGAAGATAAACCCCCGAAGCATCTCGCCGAAATATTCCACCATATCGTTTCTTTCAGGTTCGCCATGTACAAGAATGTCAAGACCAATCTCCTCCTGGAATGATACACAATGATCAATATATTTTTTAATCCCGTTTTCGTACTCCTGAAGAGATATCTGCCATGCTTTATACTCCTGCCTGAGTTTGCGCAGTTCAGGTGTCTGGGGAAAACTCCCGATTGTTGTTGTGGGGAGAGGGGGGAGTTGCAGAATCTCTCTCTGAGTTTTAATTCTCAGTGTGAATTCACCCTCGCGTATTCTCCCTTTCATCTGATTTACGCGGATCTGAATTTCTTTATCATGAATTATAGTTGAACTCTTTCGTTCGAAGCTGTAGATGTTATTCATGTCTACATCCTTCTGCTCCACTGTTGAAAGCTGGTCGCCTCTGAAAATCTTTGATATTAAGGCAGCTTCATGGCATTTTTCGCTGGCGAAGCTGAGCCAGTTTTTGATCTGTGATGCAGGTTCTTTTTTTACTGAGAACGGAACATGAAGCAGTGAGCATGATGTTGATACAATAATATCATCAGCAGGGATATAATTTTTTATCCTGTTAAGGAGATTCACGCTCTCCCCGAAGTTATTTATCCAGATATTTCTCCCGTCCACAACTCCCGCAATGAGTTTTTTCCCTTTAATTTTATCAAGAGAATTAAAATTTTCCGGGCCGTGAACAAAATCAAGGCCAAGCCCCCACACCGGAGTATCGGCAAGAACTGCAGTTGCTTCACATGAATGTTCAAAATAAGTTGTTACAATGATTTTAACGTTTTTCCGCACGATGGGGAGTGTCCTGTATGCTGATTCAAGGAGCAGAAGGATCTTTTCATCAGGATCTTTTACAAGTACCGGTTCATCTATCTGAAGATAAACCTCCCCGTCAAGTATTGATAACTCCATGATAAGGTGCCTGTAAACTGATATTATCTGCTGATAATACTCGAAACTGTCACCGCCGTCCGGACATTTCGAAAGTCCCATGAATGTCAGTGGACCGATAATGTTTATCTTCGGTGTTATACCGAGGCCGGTTGCGCTTTTATACTCTGAAATAATTTTTGAAGCATTCAGGGTGAATTTCATACTTCTGCATAATTCAGGCACAATATAATGGTAGTTTGTGTTGAACCATTTTGTCATCTCCATAGCAGGAGCTTTATCTGTACCTCTTGCCATGGCAAAATATCTTTCAGTTTCATCCTGTATATTTCTGAATCTTTGAGGTATGGCGTTAAGCATGACAATTGTGTCGAGCATGTTGTCATAGAGAGAGAAATCGTTGCAGCTTATGAGATCAATACCAGCTTCTTTCTGAAGCAGCCAGTGTTTTCTTTTGAGTTCTGATGCTGTGATGTTAAGTTCTGCAGGTGAAATTTTACCGTTCCAGCAGTTTTCAAGAGCTTTTTTCAGCTCACGGTTCTCCCCGATCCTGGGGAAACCTGTAATTAATGTTTTCGTTTTCATCATTTCTCCTTTTTGTTTACGCGACAAAAATTTATTATAACTGTCATGGTATTCGGACTTAGAGCGTGCCGTTAAAGGCTTCTCAATACCGTAGCGCGACTGTGCCCGATTCTCACGGGACTTCCCCACATGCGACAGTTAAGGTGAATATTAAAAACTGTTTCCTGTTGTTATACCTCCTTTATTGTGATGTCATGTCATTTAAAAATTATTAAGCTGCTTTGCAATAAAAAAAACAGCGCATGAGAGTCCGGGCTGTGGTTTTTACAGTGCGGGAGAAATGTTAAATATGGGCTTTTTATAGTGGTATAAGCAGAAAATAAATCTATCCGGCATCAAATCCGGCAGGGATAGAAGCTGTATATAAGCCGGATAGGAGCATGTACGGAGCTATGACGGAGGGATCTGCTATTTGAGTAGAAGCTGAACAGGAGCTGAATGCTCTCTGACACCTTTCTGCCGCTGCTCCGGATTTGTCAATACCTCCGGCCGCAAGGTGCTTTTTCATATATTCAGAAATAAAGAGATTATGCCCGGTCATCGGGAGTCTGCGGGCCCTTTTATTGTAACGATGCTTCTCCTCAGTAGAAAGGAGTTTCCATTCAGTCATGGCATCCCTGAAGAGGTTACGGTTGGCTCTCTGCTTTCCGGTATCAGGGTTATGAGGAACTGCATATACCCTTGCATACATTTTTTTAAATCTTTCATAAAAAACAATATTTCCTATATGGCCGCTGAATGATTCAAATGCCGGATTAAGAGTTACTTTTGCCATAATAATACTCTTCCTGTTCATAAATATTAGTTTTACAGAAAATTTGTTATTATATATACGTTTTGATTATTGTTCTTTTAATAAAATTTTATATGAATTCCTGAATAGTTATTTCATAGACTTAACATTTCCCCCGGGACTTTTAATTATCCGGGGAAAATGCTAACATATTAAATTATATCCTGATACCTGACTGTCTCAGCCTGTTCACGCCGGCAGATCTGTTTATGTATTCTGTGTGAAGCAGTTCATGCGCTTTATGTGAATTAGGGTGTTCCAGAAAGTCTTTGTAAATCTGTTTTATCATTGGATTATCCTGTGATTTCCGCAAAGCCATTTTTCTGTCCTGCTCGTAAACGCCATCGGTTCTTGATTTTGTTTTTGTCAGACCCGCGAAAAGTTGTTTTACAGGATTCGAAACAAATGAAATTGCAGCAATTCCCAGAGTTAAAGTCCGTATAAATTTTTTACGTGTTAATAGTGATTTCATTATATTCTCCGTTTTATTTATTCATTAAACTATATGATAAATACATCTTCCGGGTCTAATGGCTGGCCTCCTCCGTTTACACATCCCCCGGGGCAGGTCATCACTTCTATAAAATGATATGGGGATTTACCTTTTTTAATATCCCGTATAATGGGTTCGGCATTTTTAAGCCCCGAAACAATGCATACCTTAACTTCAGGTCCTCCAGGTATTTTTACCGAAGCTTCACGAACTCCACCCATACCGCGTACTGCTGCAAAGTCAACAGAATCAAGTTTCCGGCCTGAAACAGCCTCATAAGCGAAACGGAGTGCAGCTTCCATTACTCCGCCTGTAACTCCGAATATTGTTGCAGCTCCTGTTGACTGACCAAGAAGCGGATCAGCGGTTTCATCCTTCAACGCGTAAAAATTTATGTTTTTCTTTTTAATCATGTACGCCAGTTCCCTGGTATTGATTGTAGCATCCAGATCCCTGAATCCGCTGTCATTCATTTCCGGCCGCATACCTTCATATTTCTTGGCAATACATGGCATTATGGAGACAGTATATATCTTCTTCGGGTCGATTTTTTTATTCTGTGCTCCATAAGTTTTTGAAAGTGCACCCATCATTGCTACAGGTGATTTGCACGATGATAAATTAGGGATTATTTCCGGATGGAAAGATTCAACATATTTAATCCAGCCGGGACAGCAGGATGTAAATTGTGGAAGGGGCCTTTCCATTTTTCCTGTGAGCCTTGCAATCAGTTCAGATCCTTCCTCCATAATTGTGAGATCTGCGGCAAATTCAACATCCCAGACAATATCAAAGCCAAGGGCTTTTAGCGCGGCATTCATTTTGCCCCCCGCGAATTCTCCGGGTTTCATTCCGAAAGGTTCACCTATTGCATAGCGAACTGCCGGTGCAGGTAATGCGACAACAATTGTATCAGGGTCCTTTATTGCATCAAAAACATCATTGATGAAAGAGACCTTTTCTTCAATTGCTCCATAAGGGCAATTTACAAGGCACTGCCCGCAATTAACGCAACCATCCGGGCTGTAAACCCTGTGAAGGCCGCCAGGTTCTTTACTGTCAATTATACCTGTGGGACAATTGATTGTGCAGGTATGACATCCTTTACACTTATTCTGATCAACCTGGATAAAAAAAGTTTTATCGTACTTTGTTATGTCCGGTGATTCCATTGATGTGTAGATATATTCTACACGATCATCTTTTTTGCATGATGTTAGTGTCTGTGCTGCTATAATACCGGCTGCAGCACCCCCGGCAATCTGCAAAAATTTTTTTCTGTCGACATCCATTTTCTCCTCCTGAAAAAAAACCGTTATGCTAAAATAGGCATAATATTAGTTTTTGTAATAAATAAGTCAATCAAATATATGTTATTGAATATTTTTTATGGATTCGTGTTATTTTAGTTGACTAAATATTTTATCGGTAATATTCAGATATTTAACTGAATATTGTTCAATTATTTTTTTACAATGTATTAAAAAAATTGATTGTTTGGTTTTGTAGCGCACGTTTGTTTAACAACGACATATAATCCATGGGTACAGGTATTTCACACAATGCCTGTGCCCTTTTTTTTTATCATGACTGTAAAACAAAAAAGTTACCTTGTGCAGCAGACTGTGCAGGCTCTTCGTATTAACAATCTTATTATTTAATTATAACGGATTTGTTATTTGAATATAACAATCCTGCGTAGCGGAAATAATTAAAGATGTTGATTTGATAATCGCTTATAACTACACCGGTATTACAAAAAAAAAATTAGTATTATTAACGGTTCGCTTTTTTATTAAAAATATTCAAAAATTCTAAAAATTTCTATTTCAATAATATTGGAGGATTTTATGACCCCTAATAAGGCGTTTTCTGAGGCCATTAACAAACATGGCGTCAGCCGGGATAGTCTGCTTCCTGTTTTACAGTATGTTATTTCCAAAGAACAGTGGCTGAAAGAAGAGACTATGGAAGAGGTAGCTAAAGCATTCGGTATGTCTGCTGCAGAAGTTTATGGAGTTGCAACTTTCTATTCATTCCTTGATACAGAGCCCCGGGGCAGGTATGTTATCAGGGTCTGCAGAACAATTTCCTGCGACATGGCTGGTAAAAAAGAGATAATTGAATCTCTTAAGAACGAACTGCGCGTTAAAACAGGTGAAACAACACCGGACGGAATGTTCACACTTCTTGAAACAAACTGCATGGGATGGTGCCATAAGGGCCCTGCAATGCTTGTTAATGATGATGTTTTTACAGAGCTTACTCCGGATAAAGCTGTTGCTGTTATTCAGGAGTATAGAGAAAAATCAAAACAGTAAATTACAGGAGATATCTGAATATGGCGGGTAAAAGAATACTTGTGGTGGATGATGATCAGGATATCACAATATCCATGAAGGCAATTCTTGAGAGCAAAGGACATACTGTCATTGTTGCCGGGAATGAAAAAGAATGCATGGATAAATTTAACAGCGAAGAACCTGAGATAGTTTTTCTTGATCTTATGATGGAAAGCATGGAGTCAGGGATCACTCTTTGCAGGAAAATCCGTGAAAAAAGCAGAAGCGTAAAGATATATCTCCTTAGTGCTGTGGGTGATGAGGCAGCTGGGACTATAGATATACATGAGACAGGTTTTAACGGGGCAATGTCAAAACCGGTAAGTCCGGATGAACTGCTCGATATGGTTCAATGAAAAATCAGGGATATCAGAAATTGCCGGGATATTCCGTAGTAAGGAGAGATCTAAATGTCAAATACAGATAAAAATGAAATCCTGAATAAAATGCAGGAAAGGGTTAATTTAATTTTTAAAAACTCAGACTGTTCAGCTATACTGGATAAAGCCCTCACGATGAAGCAGGACGATATAATAAAAAGTGTTACCGATTCCGGATTAAGAGGGAGAGGCGGTGCAGGTTTCCCCACAGGTTTAAAGTGGAAAGGGGCCGCGGCTGCATCAGGAAATATAAAGTATATAATCTGCAATGCGGATGAAGGTGAGCCCGGTACTTTCAAGGACAGAAGGATCCTTGAAGAGGAAGCTGACAAGGTAATTACAGGTATGGCAATCTGCGCTTATGCGGTTGGAGTATCTGAAGGATACATTTACCTCAGGGGGGAGTATAATTTTATGAAGGATAAACTCCAGGGTGAATGTGATAAATGGAATGATAAATTTAAATCAAAAAAACTGAATTTTACTGTTAACGTAAGATCAGGAGCAGGTGCTTATGTTTGCGGTGAAGAGACTGCTCTCATTGAATCAATGGAAGGAAGGAGGGGTGAGCCCCGCAATAAACCGCCATTTCCGGTTGGCGCCGGTTATATGAATGAACCGACAGTTGTTAATAATGTTGAGACACTTGCATATGTTGCAACAATTATTGATAAAGGCGCTGACTACTTTAAGTCTATCGGGACAAAGGACTCCATGGGGGGGAAGGTGTTTTCAGTTTCCGGTGATTGCGCTGTCAAGGGGATATATGAGCTCCCTCTTGGAATGACTATGCAGGAGTTCGTTGATCTTTTCGGTGACGGCGACACAAAAGCTGTACAGGTCGGCGGCGCTTCAGGGACATGTGTTCCGAGGAAAAATTTTGCTACCACAGTTATCGGTTTTGAAGGAGTGCCCACCGGCGGTTCTATGATGCTTTTTAACAGCAAAAGATCAATGTTTAATGCTCTCAGGAATTATCTCGAGTTCTTTGAAGAGGAGTCCTGCGGGCAGTGTACTCCATGCCGGGTAGGGTGTCAGCAGCTATTGAAAGGGATAGAAGCGATCAGGAGCGGTGAGAGACCGGTTTCATACATAGAGGAGCTCCGCAAACTGGCAGTGACGATGTCAGTGGCATCAAAGTGCGGACTGGGACAGTCTGTGGCGAGCCCGTTTAATTCAATCACGGAACATTTCCGTGAAGAGATATGCTACTGAGACAGGGAGAAATAATTATGGATAATGTAACATTAACAATAAATGATATAAAAGTAACTGTGGAGAAAGGGGCCACAATACTTGATGCAGCAAAAAAGGTTGGTGTGCGTATACCTACACTCTGTCATCATGAAGACCTCTGTGTGGCGGGTAATTGCCGCGTTTGTGTTGTTGAACAGAAAGGCGCCAGGGCTCTACAGGCTTCATGCGCGGTTCCGGCAGCAGAAGGGATGCAGATTTATACTAATACCAAAAAGGTAAGGGAAGCGAGAAAAACAATAATAGAACTTCTTCTTTCCGAGCATGCAGGTGAATGTACATCATGCTACAGGAGCGGAAACTGCGAGCTTCAGGCCATCGCACAGGAGTATCTTGCTGATGGAGATGCTTTTATAGATGTAGCGGATATGACTGAAATCGATATATCTTCACCGGCTATAGTGAAGGATGACAGCAAATGTATAAAGTGTACAAGATGCGTGCGTACCTGTGCTGAACTGCAGGGTGTATCGGCTCTCTGGGCAATAAACAAAGGTAATCATACAAAGATATCCACTTTCATGAGTAAACCTATGCACTATGTTGTGTGTACAAACTGCGGTCAGTGTATAAACAGGTGCCCTACAGGCGCTCTTACTGAAAGAAATTATATTCAGGATGTATGGAGTGCCATCGATGACCCTGAAGTACATGTTGTTGTGCAGACAGCTCCGGCAGTGAGAGTCGGTCTTGGTGAAGCACTCGGTATGGAACCTGGCAGGGTTGTAACAGGAAAGATGGCGGCTGCACTCCGCAAGCTGGGTTTTGATTCTGTTCTTGATACAGATTTTTCGGCAGACCTCACAATAATGGAGGAGGGGACAGAACTGCTGGTGCGCCTTAAAGAAGCTCTTGCTGAGAAGAAAAACGTAGCACTGCCGATGATGACTTCATGCTCACCCGGATGGATAAAGTTTATTGAGCATCAATATCCGGAACTCCTTGATAATCTCTCCACCTGTAAATCACCTCAACAGATGTTCGGAGCACTTGCAAAAACATACTATGCGAAGAAGAAAGGGGTTGATCCTTCAAAGATGATTTCTGTATCAATAATGCCATGTACAGCAAAGAAGTTCGAAGCTGCAAGGCCTGAAATGAACAGCAGCGGCTTCCAGGATGTGGATTATGTTCTTACCACAAGGGAGTTGGGGCACATGATACGTCAGGCAGGTATTGATTTCGAAAATCTTCAGGATGAAAAATTTGATACAATCATGGGCGAGTCAACAGGCGCTGCAGTTATATTCGGTGCAACGGGCGGAGTTATGGAAGCGGCTCTCCGTACTGCTTATGAAATAGTTACAGGCCGTGAAGTGCCTTTCGCAAATCTTAATATCGAACCTGTGCGGGGCATGGATGGAATTAAAAGTGCTGCTGTTAAAATAGAAAAAGTGAAACCTGAGTGGAGTTTTCTTGAAGGGGCTGAACTGAAGGTTGCGATAGCACACGGCCTTGTCAATGCGGATAAACTGATGAAAGAGATTGAGGCAGGAAAGTCTCCGTATCATTTCATAGAAATCATGGCTTGCCCTGGCGGGTGCATCGGAGGAGGCGGCCAGCCTATACCCACATCTCCGGAAATAAGGAAAAAACGGGCTGAAGCTATATATGTGGCTGACAGTGAACTTCCTATAAGGAAATCGCATGAAAATCCTGAAATACAGATGATTTATAAGGATTTTCTGCATGAACCACTGGGGCATCATTCACATGAGCTTCTTCATACTCACTATACACCAAGGAGAAATGTTAAATAAATTTGAAAGTATAATTACTTTAAGACAAATTACATGGGGTACAGGCATTATGTCAGAAATGCCTGTTAACCCCTCTTTTTAAAATTATATGATAAATAATAAACCAAACATTTATGTCATAGGATACGGAAACAGGAACAGGCAGGATGACTGTCTGGGTCCAGAACTGGCTGCTATGTTGAAGAAGGGTAGTATCAGTGGTGTAACAGCAGTTGAAAAGCATCAGCTTTCAATTGATGATGCTTATGATATAGCCATGTTTAAACCTGATGTAGTCATTTTTATTGACGCATCAATAAATGGAGAGGAGCCATTCTCCATCTATCCGGTATATGCGCATAATAAAATTAATTTTTCAATTCCATTATTCTCACCTGAGATGTTGTTGTTCATATGCTCTGATTTTTTTGATACAGATGTTAAAGGATATATGGTAGGTATAAGGGGATACGAATGGGGGTTTAACTCTGAAATATCTCCAGGTGCGGTGAAGAATCTCGATATGACATTCAATTCATTGCAGGATATTTTTAATATCATTCTTATAAATACATATAAATTTAGTTTTTCAGAGGAAGCAGATGGATGTAAAATCAGTACTGATTATAGGTATAGGGAATATAGGTCGGATGGATGATGGAGCAGGGGTTCATGTAGTAAAAAGAATTATCAGTTCAGATAAGCCTGTTCCTGATGATGTGGATATTATTGATGCAGGTTGTGCTATTTATGATGTTCTTCCTGTCATGATGGGAAGAAGGAAAGTAATAATTGTTGACGCACTCAATGTTGATGATATCCCCGGGAGTATTTACAGGGTGCCTGCTGAAGATTTCAGGGATGGATACTGGAATCTCCTCAGCAGAAGTCCGGAACTGAGGGAGATAATTTTTCAACTGCATGCAGTATCAGGGGATGTTGAAGTTGAGTTTGTAGGAATCGTCCCTGAAGATGTTTCAGGATGTTCTTTAGAACTTACAGAGAGAGTCAGGGACAGTTTGGAAAAGGCTGTTGATGTAACGCTTGCCGCTGCGGTTTGCTGATAAACTGTAAGCGTCTATTTAGGCTTAGTCAAGGCGCTTTTTACTGTAACATGAGGGACTGCGCCGAGTTTCCCTGTAAGTGAACCTATGCTGTCGGTATCAGCATCAACAATGAGGGATATGACGCTGACATCTTTTTCCCTGTATGGTACGCCCATACGGCCGAGTATTATTTCAGCGTGTTCACTGAGTATTTCATTTATTCTTGCTGCTGAAGAGCGGTTATCGATTACTATGCCGATTACTCCGAGGCGTTTATCTGACATTCTGATATGCTCCATTGAGATCAGGATTATAAGTTTAATAAAAAACAATAAATTTATAAAAAAGGTAATAATGTCAATACAATAAATCAATACGTAATTGATAAAACTAAACTGTAAACCAGTTTATAGCTGTTCTGTGTCCTGATTACAAGGCTTCGGCTGAGTGCAAGGGGTGCGACTTGGTATAACGCCTGTTCTGCGCCCGGACAGGCGTTTTTTATTTCATTTAAAAAGTATTGGAAGTGGGTTATGAATTTTATAAATTATGAAGTTTCTTTTCTACTGCAGTCAGTCTTGATTACAATTCCGGGGTTACTAACACCCGGCCCGGTTATGGCGATAACAATCGAACGGGGAACGCGTTCTCCGCATGCCGGGGCATTTGTCACGGCTGGTCATTTTATTGTGGAATTGCCGTTTGTAGTACTTCTTTATTTCGGACTCGGGAGGTTTGCTAAAGAACCTGCTGTGCGCTTTATTCTTGGATTTACCGGGGGGATTTTTCTGATTTATCTCGCGTGGAAGACTTTCAGGAACCGACGGATGGTTTCGGCTCCAGGTTCAAAAATCGCCTCTTCAGCGTTTACTGCCGGTATGGTTATGACGCTGGCAAATCCCTTTCTTCTTTTATGGTGGGGGACGGTGGGGAGTTCTCTACTAATCCGCAGTATGGAATTCGGTCCTATGGTGACTATTCTTTTTTATGTGCTGCATATATCCATGAACTTTATCTGGCTATATCTTCTCTCTTTTCTCAGCTATAAAGGATATACTATTCTTGGGAGCGGATACAGATTTGCTGTTGCGATTATATGCGGAGTGCTGCTTTCAGGTTTTGGTATTTATTTTGTAGTTACGGCTTTTAGAATAGCATAACAGATAAAAATATTTTTAATTTATGAGGAAGATATGAAAATAAAACCGGTTTCTTTAATAGCTGTTATAATATGTTTAATCTTAATAACATGCAGCGTGTGGGCTCAAAATGCAACAGATTCTGCTTACATCACTGATGAGATCATAATCAGTGCGGACGGTTACGGTAAACCGCTCACATCAACCACAGGCGGGATAGGAATACTGACTTCAGATTCTATAATGAAAACCGGCCCTGTAAGCGTAAGTGATGCACTTCAGGGTGTAACAGGAGTTTATAAAAGCTCAGACTCGGGGTGGGGATCAGAGATCAGTATTCGCGGTACAGGACGTGATAAAGTTATTATGCTTATAGACGGCAGCAGGATGAATACATCAACAGATATCGGGGCACAGTTCGGGACTTTGAATCCTGCATCTGTTATGAGGATTGAAATACTGAAGGGGCCGATTTCATCTCTGTACGGATCAGGTTCAATCGGCGGAGTTGTAAACATTTATACACGCACAGGGGAATTTTTGGAAGAAGCAGGTTTTAAAAGCGGGATTAATGTTTCTTATGAAGATAATACATCCGGAAGGAATGTCTACGGATTCACATCTTATAATACTGAGAGATTTTACCTCTTCGGCAGCGGAAGTTATAGAAATCATGATAATTACAGTGATGGTGATGGAGATGAAGTAGATAACAGCGGATTCAATGATGCAGAGGGAGTTGTTAATATGGGATTAAAACCTGCCCCGGGTCATACTATTGAATTACGCAGTCAGTATTATGAAGGGTGGGATATCGGTATCCCCGGTGCCCGGGATTCAGTACCGCTTACTGCTTCAGAGGCTGAGTATAAAAGGATGAGGAGAGCGCTGGGTTCATTAGACTATAAGCTGATCCCCGGAAGTTCTGTATTGGTTGATTCCAGACTTCATGTTTACTGGATGTATATTAAAAGGGAAGTGTGTATAAAAAATTCACCTCTGAAAATTGAACCTGAATCAGACAACAGGACTACAGGTGCACAATGGACTAATACTTTTATATGGGAAAACAACAGACTTGTTGCTGGTGTTGATTCATGGCTGCGGACAATCAGTACAGACAGAACAAAAACAAATATAAATACAGGTGTTCTTGTGACTGATGATACTCCTGTACCTGATGCTTATTATCTTTCATCAGGGATTTTTGCCGAGGATGATATAAAGATTGCTGATTTGACTTTTAATTTCGGAGGAAGGTTTGATGGAATTTTTACCGGAAATGAGAAAGTCTATAAATCTGAATATCCTGTTTCAACAGTTGTTATATGGGAGGAAAAGGGGGTCCGTGACTATTCATGGAATGGCCACGCAGGGGTAAATTATCAGTTTTTTAAAGGATTCTCAACAGCGATACTTGCTGCAAGCGGTTACAGGGCAGCATCACTTGAGGAACGGTATAAATATATCGCTCTTGGAGGGGGAGTTGAGAAATGGGGTGACCCTGAACTGAAGCCTGAACGGTCATGGTTCTTTGAGTATTCACTGCATTATAAAAACAGCCTGTTTAAAGGTAATGCGTCAGCATATCTGAATCAGCTCAAGGATCTTATAGCCGAAGAGCAGTTATCATCAACAGAATACAGGCTACGGAATATTGACAGGGCGCGTATATGGGGATATGAATACGATATAGCAATTATGCCCGCGGACTGGATTGAAGTTTATAATAATCTGTCTTATATAAGGGGGAGAGATACAAAGGATAAAGAGGATCTTCCGTCAATCGCACCGCTGCGTGTGGTGACAGGGGTGAAGGTTAAAGCACCTTCCGGAATTTCTGCTTTCACTGATGGAACCTGGACATCTGCGCAGAAGAGGGTTCCGGATAATATGGAGGAATCGGAAAGCTGGTTAAGAATAGATGCAGGTGCTGATGTAAAATTCAATACTTCAGGATTTGAAAATAAAATATATATTGTATGCACCAATATTTTTGATGAGAGGTATTACGATTATCTTTCTGTTTCCAAAACAGGCTATGTATTTAATGAACCCGGAAGAACAGTAAAGTGCGGGTATTCTGTTCTTTTCTAATATCTAATTAACTAATGAATTTATCATACTTCCAGCTTTTGCTCCATCAAAAGGGAGCAATTACTGGAATGGCCGAAAACCTGGAGTTCCTGTCTTAATGGCTGTGCTCATGTTTCTCATTTTCATGAGCAGGATGTACATGTTCATGCGCTCCGTGATCCCCATCGTGAGTATGAGTATGAGTTTTATCGCTCACATCATGTGAGTGAGGATGTTTATGCTCATGCTCGTGTTCATGTTCGTGTTCGTGGATATGAGCATGGGTATGCTTTTTCCCGTCGTGTTCATGTTCGTGTTCATGCTGATGTGTATGTTTGTGATCATGCAGATGTTTATGTTCGTGGTCCCCTTTCATTTTTCATCCTCCTGAACTTGAAGTTATTCATAATAAGTTTATTCAATATTATAATGTGGTGCAGAGAATAAAGCAAGTTACATCTTAAAATATTTTTTATGGTTATGTAGAAAGAATATAATATAACGTCAGATATTAAACAGAAATTATTAAAGTTTTGGTGTGAGTAAGTACTTATAAAAATGATATAAATGCGTTAACCTGATATTAATAATACAATATGGCACCATTTTAGAAAATAAACTATTTTTGTGTTATTTTTTAGAAATTTTTATGTATTGAACTTGACTTGTAATATAAAATTAAAAATCGTAACACTAAAAATTGAGGAGGCGATTTTTAAAATGAGGAAGTTGTTTTTAATTTATGCAATGATTATCATTCCATTTTCTCTCCTTTCAGCACAGGATTCCGGTTCGAAAACTGCTGAAAATGAGAAAAAAAGTGCTTATTCAGAAGAAAATAAGCAGAGTGATGAAGTTGTAGTACGGGGTGAAGCATTTAATGTTAATAAGTCTGCGTTTACAGTAAATACTGTGGGTTCAGATGAGATTAAGAAAAAGAAGATCAGTAAATCTGCTGAAGTAGTTCTTGAAGTCCCTGGTGTTGAAGTTAAAAATTACAACCAGGGTGGTGTATCAAATGCAATAAGTATGCGAGGTTTTACAACCGGTTTCCATTCAGGGGATACTGCTGCATACCTGGACGGGATGTCTCTTAATGAATTTTACGGATCATCAGGCGGTCAGTCAAATCCGAATGTAATTGTTCCACTTGAAATTGATAAAGTTCAGGTTTTTAAAGGGCCTTCGTCTGTTCTATACGGGAACTATGCTAAAAGTGGAGCTGTAGTTTACAATACGAAGCAGAGAGGGGAATATACAGATATTCTCACAACATACGGTTCAAATAAAACAATAGATCTGCAGGGTGCAACTGGCCACAGAATGTCAGAATCTCTTTGGAATAATACATCATTCCAGGTTTTTAAAACTGACGGCCATACTGCTAACTCTGATGAATTATATGGAACCGCTGCAACATCATTCACATTAGACATCAGTAAAGATCTTGAAGTTAATGCTGCATTCAGAGGGCACCGGGATGTATGGAATATAGCCGGTTACATGACAAAGGCTGAGTATGATTCAGTAGATAAGTATGATTTTTACAATGGTAAAAATGACGGCGGTGACAGGGGTTTCTATTCTGCAAAGGGATCAGTAAAATATCAGGCAGGTAACTCTTTAAAGATTGAGTTGGATACTTACAGGTTCAAGTCGGATTTTACAAGATTTTATTCATCAAGTTCTGCATCTCAACAGACTGAAACTATAAGGGATGTTGAGAAGACAGGTGGAGTGTTTAAAGCTATCTATAAAAATGATTTTATAACATTAACCACTGGCGCGGATTTTACAAGAGATGAAGCTGAAGCTTTAAAGTATAATACACTCATCAGGGTAAGACAGGGGAGCGCTACAGGTGATGAAGATTCACAACTGGACAATTACGGAATATTTGCTGAAGCTGTGATTGATGTTCACCCCTTATTCAGGCCTGTAATTGGTGCAAGATATGACATGTTTATTGGAGAATACACCAATAACCTTACACCTGCAAAGAGTGGAGATTTCGGCGCAACAGATTTTGATCATATCAGTCCAAAGATCGGGTTTACTTCTGAAATTGTTGAAGAAATGATTCAGCTTAGAGGCAGTGTCTCAAACGGATTTGTTCTGCCGAATCAGGTGCTATATTCAGAGGATAAGCAGAAGGAATCGGAAATATGGCAATACGATGCAGGCATTGTTATAAGCCGTAAGTGGCTCATGATTGATCTTGGAGGATTTGTACTTACAACGACAAATGAGCTGAAAGAAGATCCTGTGGGCTCAGGCGAATATAAAACATCAGGAAAAACAAGACGCACAGGATTCGAATCAGCGGCAAAAATTAAACCGGTATCATGGCTTGAAGTATCAGGTAAGTTTTCATGGATCGACTCGGAGATACTGGAAAATCCGAATGACGCTCTCGTATCAAAATCAATCAGCGGTATACCCCGGACATCCGGCAATATCGGGTTCATAGCTACGTCTCCTATCGGTGTAGGTTGTAAAGCCCGGTGGTCACATACAGGCAAATACTATTTGAATGATACAAATCAGGATGAATACTCAGGTTTCAATCTTCTTGATGCAGGTGTTTTTTATACCTTCGGAGATAATGGTAAAGAAGGTGAACTTGCTTTTGATGTTAAAAATGTTTTTGATAAGGAGTATGCTTCATCTGCAAGCAGTTCATCATGGGCAGTTGGGCCGCCGAGAACATACTGGATTTCATACAGCATGAAGTGGTAATTAATAATTTTAAGGAGATTAATATGAAAAAGAGAATAGTTTTCACTGCATTATTAATAGCAACAGCATTTATTTCAGCATCGGCACATGATATGTGGATTGCACCGGAATCATATAACCTGAAAAAAGGTGAAGCATTAAAAGCTACATTCCCCTCAGCGCATGTTTTCCCTGCGACTGACAAGGAATATGTAAAAAAAGATACTATGACTGACACAACAATAATAACCCCTAAAGGTAAATCCGGTAAAGTGAGTTCATGGAAAGAGGATACTCTTCAGAGCAGAAAACTCAATGAAGAGGGGACTTATCTGATAGTTTCCGGTAATAATGGCGGATTTTACACTAAAACAACTGACGGAAAATCTGAAAGGAAACCTAAAGATGAAGTCAGTAATGCTGCAAAAGGGACATATAGTAAAAAATTTACTAAATCTTTAATCAGCGTGGGGAATGCCGGAGGTTCCGCTTTCAGCAAGGTGACGGGCCAGGCACTTGAAATAATTCCTCTTGAAAATCCGGCTCTTCTTAAAACCGGCGATCAGTTATCAGTCAAAGTCCTGTTAAATGGAAAACCTTATGAAACAGAGCTTAATGCGACTTATGATACTTATTCAAAAGAGAAAAATGCTTTTGCGCAGAAAGTTAAAACAGACAGCAATGGTGTTGGCAGAATTAAACTGTCAAATAATGGTGCATGGCTTCTCCGTACTGTAAATAAAGTCCCTTACAGCGATCCAAAAAAAGCAGATGAACAGTCATATACTGCAACTCTGACATTCAGTATCAGGTAATCCTTATAATCCATACTGACAGTTCTCTGACATCAAGTATACATACACTGGCAGAGAACTGTATTATTTATAGGGAAAAATAATTAAGAATCTGCATCTGTAAAGATTTATTATCATGATTAAATATTCAGAAATTATAAAAACCGTTTTTTTAGAAAGGCAGGTATTGTATGCTTAATGTAAACAAAATAATCATAACGCTTCTGTGTATATTATTTATCACTTCACCCATTACTGCCGCCTTCGGCCACGGTGTTACAGGAACTGTAAGTACAGGCATGGCGGTAATAGCTGAAATCCGTTATGATGACGGTGAACCTTTCAGCTATTCGCAGGCAAAAATTTTTTCACCTGATAATAAGAAAATTGAATACCTGAATTCCAGAACTGATGCAAGAGGGATCCTCTCTTTTGTTCCTGACAAAAAAGGATTATGGAAAATCTCTGTTACTGATGGGATGTCTCACGGGAAGGAACTTGAGATCAATATCACTGAAGATCTAACCGGAACAAAATCCGTCAATTCATGGGGTGAAGCCAGAAAAGAGAAACTGATCAAGGCGTTTCTCCTGATCTGGGCTGTAGTGGCAACATCTTCATATATATACGCACGAAGTAAAAATAAATTATTATCATAAGAAATGAAAATTGTTTATATGGAGCTGCCGCATGATAAAGTACATAGGACTTGGTGAAAAATTTATTTTCGCTGCTCTTGGCATCGCAAGCATCATCGCGCTTGCTGTGATTTTTGAGCGCACAGTGATATTTAGAAGAAATAAATCAAAAAGCGCTTACAGTTTCATATCCGGTTTTTCGGAAACTCTTCGAACTCATGATCTGGAAAAGACTGATGAATATATAAAAAACTGCAGTTCCGGTATCTACAGCGAGTTCGCAGGATTTGCTCTTGGATATTACATGAAAGGTCATAACGGCCTTGGTGAACTTCTGCAGGGTAAAGTTATTGAAAAGAAAGTTTACCTTGAGAAAAGACTTTCAATTCTCAATACTCTCGGTAATAATGCGCCGTTTATCGGGCTTCTTGGTACAGTGCTTGGTGTCATTAAAGCTTTTTATAATCTCGGGCTTATGGGTGATACAGGCACCGAGCTTGTAATGAAGAGTATTTCCACCGCGCTCCTTGCCACTGCCGCGGGACTTTTTGTAGCGATACCTGTTGTTATAGCAAATAACTACTTCACTAAAAACGTGAAGATCATTATGCACAATTTTGAGATAATATCTATGGAGTTCATGGCCAGCATGGCACATAAAAAATCTTTGGAGTGAGGTATTATTATGGGATTCAATGTTTCAAGTGATGATGGCGAAATCGGAAATATAAATATCACACCCATGGTGGATATAATACTTGTTCTTCTTGTTATATTTATGGTCACAGCTAATTTTATAAAGAGAGAATCAGTGAATATTAATCTTCCGAAAGTCGCGGCAGCAGATCCTGATACAGGCAGATCTGTCATGGTCGCTATAACAAGGGAGGGTGATGTTCTTCTTGAAGGTCACAAAACTGATGAAGCAGGTCTTATTTCGAAACTTTCAGGTGAATCAAAAATCCGACCGAACATGAGGGTTAATCTTTCTGCAGATGAGTCTATCTCCTACGGTGCCCTTGCCAGAGTAATGGGAGTAATAAAAAACTCCGGGGTAAACCGGATAGCTCTTTCTGTTAAGAGATAACTGATTATGAAAACCATTGTTTTGAATATTGCGGATTATTTCAGGTGCAGATCTCTCTTTGATATATGCATATCGCTTTCTTTCGCTCTTCACCTGATTTTGTTCTGTGCCTGGTATATGAAAAACATGATTATACCTCCGGTAAGCAGTGAAGATCTCAATTTTCAGAATATGGATATTGATTTTAATGAAATTGCTCCTGAACTACTTGGAGGCTATTCTGATCCTGCGCCTGTTGAGATACAGGAATGGATCGAGGGTACGAATAAGAAAAAAGATCCCCCGGCTGAAAAAGATATTAACGAAAAAGCTGTTTCCGGAACAGGGGCAGACAGAGACGGATATTTATTCTCAGTAAAAGGGGACAGGCCCCCAAAGCCGGTTTTCAATTTTGACCTTAGAAAATTCTTTCCATACGAAGCGAGAAGAGCAAATATCACAAACAAGGTTGTCGTGGTGAGAGTACAGGTTGATGATACAGGAAAACTTAATTCATCATCAGTAGTTTCATCTGCGGCGGGTTATGGATTTGATGAGGCTGCAATTGAAGTGTTAAACCGGGCGAGGTTTCTCCCCGGTTATAAAGACGGTGTGCCTGTTAAGATGGTGCATGATCTTGCTATCAGGTTTGTGCTTGATTAATCGTTTAACCGGGGTTATTTAGAAGTATGTGAACCGGTTATTACTCACAGGCAGTAACCAGGTTTCTTCCTTTCTTTTTGGAAAGATAAAGCATGTCATCCGCTTCATTGATAATCTCTTCAAACGAACCGGATTCTTTTTTATATGACGCGACACCGAGGCTCAGTGTAAATTTTAAAGCTTTATTATCTGAGTTATTTATTGAACTGTCGTGTATAATCTCCCGTATTTTTTCAGCGACAAAAACCGCTCCGTCCATCCCTGTACCGGGGAGTATAATTATGAATTCATCTCCACCCGCTCTTCCCGGTATATCGATTCCCCTAAGGTTTTTACGTATCGTTGATGCGAGAAACTTTATGGCTATATCTCCTGTATCATGACCGAAATTATCATTTAAGCTTTTAAAATTATCAATATCAAGCATTATTACCGACAGACCGGTGTTGTATCGTTTCGCACTTTCAAACTCGCGGTTACCGGCCTCAATATAATATCTCCTGTTATAAATCCCTGTCAGTGGATCAGTGTTGGCGAGCTTCGCGTTTATTATTGCATCATTGACAGCGTTTTTCAGAGAGAGCTGAGTTTCAATCCTCGCGAATAATTCTGTTCTGTCCAAAGGTTTAATAAGGTAATCGTTAGCTCCCACTTCAAAAGCTGTGATAAGATCATCGGAACGGTTTTTCGCGGTAAGTATTATTACAGGTAGTTCATATGGTGTGTATTTTTTGCGTACATCTTTGCATACATCATATCCTGACATGCGGGGCATCATAATATCGAGCAGTATTAAATCATAATGGTTATTATCAATTTTTAAAATGGCATCAAGACCGTTTAGAGCATAGTCTGCGAGATAATTGCGTACTGACAGATGATTAAGAAGCACCTGTATATTAATCGGTTCATCATCAACAATAAGAATTTTTTTGCGTGATGAATCAGCGAATTGTTGCACCGGAAGAATGTTCTGTTCGCTGTAATTCAGCAGAAGCGGTGTTACTGACTCTTTTTTATTTTTTTTCTCAATATTTATATGTCCGTCAATTAAAGGCAAAGTGAAGCTGAAGGTTGATCCTTTCCCCGGTTCAGATGTTACTCTTATACCACTGCCGTGAAGTTCAATAAGCTTTTTGCTGATTGAAAGGCCAAGCCCTGTACCTCCGTATTCCCGTGAAATAGAACCATCCTCCTGTTGAAAGTTTTTGAAAATTGCTTCAAGCCTTCCGCTTGCTATCCCTATACCGGTATCTTCTACACTGATTTCCATCCTGTTATCCTGCAGTTCTGATGAAACTCGTACATAACCTTTATGGGTAAATTTAACTCCATTACCTACCAGGTTATAAAGGATCTGCTGAAGTCTGTTTTCATCAGCTTCGACAAAAGGTGAGTTTTCAGGGATCGAGTTTATAAGTTCTATATCTTTTTCAGGCATAGTTGCCTTTATGATTGTAAGAACGATGGAAACCATCTCTCTTATGTCAACAGCGCTCTTCTGTAAAACAAGGTCATTATTTTTTAATTTTGAAAAATCAAGTATGTCATTTATGAGGCTGTAGAGCCTTCTTCCGCTGGAAACAATTAGTTTAAGGTTCTGTATTGCTTTTACTCCTAAAGTACCAGCGGCTCCATCCATGAGAGATTCCGCAACACCTATAATACCGTTAAGCGGTGTACGCAATTCATGCGAAGTGTTCGCAAGAAATTCATCTTTCAGTTTATCGAGGGATTGAAGCTTTCCGGAAAGTTCGGCAATCATTCTATGCTCCCTCGCGAATTTTACAGCCAGCATGACTGATTCAGTGAATATAAAAGCTGAAAAGAAAAGGGCAAGGTAATAACCTGTATTTATCACTTGTAGATAATGAAGCATGTCATTGGCCGCACCTGCGAAGATAAAGAGAAAACCTGCGAGGAAGATACCGGAATACTGTACTCTTTTAATAATAGCATACATGCTGACGCATAATACATAGATTATACTCGCAAGTATTGCCGTCAGGTAATATGTGTAAACTGTTGTATAATACATTGTTGATGTTAAGAAAATAAGCAGGAAATAACATGCATGAGGCAATGTTATTAATCCAAATATTTTTTTTGGAGCGATTTCCTTGAAGAAATAGTAGGCAAATGCCTGAAATGTTATCACTGAAAGCGGTATAACTGCGGTGGCGATCCGTGAACCGGTATTGAAGCTTAAATCAGGGTATGCCTGGCTTATTAATGTGTTCCCGGTTGTAAATGTCCGCAGCGCAATTACAAAGCAGAATAAACCGAAATAAAGCAGTTCCTTCTCCTCTTTTCTGAAAATATAAATTATTGTATGATAAAACCCGGCAAATATACATATTGCAATGAGTATTATCTCCATGATAATGCTCATGATATGTTCTCTGTATACCTGTTTTTCAGTTCCAAGGATTATGCTCTGCCCGATTCCCGCATTTACGTGAGAGCTGTTTTTTATCTGAAGTATAATTTCAATTAAATCAGAATTGACATGGAATGTAAAGACAGAGGGTTTCATGAAGCGGACTTTATCACCAGCGATGGTGCCTCTCTGATCAATAAGCTCCCCGTTTATCCAAAGCCTGTATTCAGTGAAGATCTCCGGAGTTTTTAAACCGTAATGTCTTAGGTCCCCCCTGGTTTTAACTTTAAGCCTGTATGTTGCAAAACCACAGGATGGAAGATTAAGTCCTCTGTATCCTGTCCAGAAGAGAGGAACAGGATAGTATCCCTGTATACCGGAGGTATCACCCCATCCCGGATCTCCCGGGACAAGCAGTCTGTCCCACCGGAATTCCCAGAGGCAGTCCAGATTAACATTCTCGTCATTATTAAAATCGTGGGAGCTAAGATCCGCTATACCGTTACTGTAATTGAAAGGAAGGACAGGGCCGGCATATAAATATGAAAAAGACGTAGCTGAGAGTATTAAAAAAAGAGATAACCAGACTTTCTGGAATCTTGTAAAAACTGATAGATCGGACACTTGCCTGTTTTTCATTGCTTTTTATGACCTGTTACTGTTTCAGTAATGCGGCGGTTTTTCTCCTTCAGGCAGTGCCCCTTTACCCGTGGAAATCTGTTTCTTTAAATCTTCATATTCCATCGAAAGTTTTTTGATGGTCTTCTCCTGCTCTATTACAACACCGTTAAGTTCATTGATGAAATTTTCTAAATATGCAATTTTTGTTTCAAGATCAACAAATCTCTCTTCCTCAGTCATTAGTAACCCCGCTGCTGTATATTTTTAATTTCAATTACTCTATCCCGATTATTTTTTTCAATAAGATTTTATTTGCTTGAAAATGCCGGTATTTTTAATTTCTTATTTAATGAATTTATCTTCTGAACGGAGTTAATACTATGAAAAAGTTTTTTTTATCAGCACTTATAATGTTATCTTTTTGCTTTTTATACGCAGACCAGGCAGCATGGATAACAAAAGATCAGGCGGAGCGAGGTGCGGCTCTTATAAAAAATTCAGGTAAAATAAGACATTTTTGTTCCCCATGCGGAGACAATTTTTTCAGAGGAGAGAATGTGCATGCAGTGAAAGCCCTGAAAGCAGCAGGAAGCAATCCCGGAGAACAATACTATGAAGTTCTGGTTAATGGAAGCGGCGTTGACCTGGCATATGTTTACGTTTTATCTGATGGTAAATGGATAAATGCTGCAATACAGCTGAATATACCGGTTGAATCTGTTCCGAAGTTTCTCCCTGATGATTTACAGGATGAGCAATTGCTGCCTGAAAATCTTCCGTCAGAAGAGAACATTGAAGATTATGACGGTTCAGCAGATTTCCCACTGGAAGAAGAGCGGTAATTATATTTAGAGTCAGTTTCTCTAAATATTACTGGACAATTTCAGTAACATTCTTTTGCTGATTATATCTTTTATATTTAATAATAATTTCACGGGGGTTTTTGTATGAGTATGCCGGGTATTGGTGAACTGGTAATAATTTTTCTGATAGTTCTTGTGCTTTTCGGAGCAGGAAAAATTCCGACAATTGCAAAGGATCTGGGGAGCGGAATCAGGGGATTCAAAAAAGCTCTAAGCGGTGAAGACGAAGACGACAAAGATAAAAAATAAGAATTTATCTCACTGTATAAGTATCACCCTGACAGACTACTTCTCCAGTTCTTTCAAGGTGCTGAAGGTGTTTCCATATCATTACGCATTCATGTAAATAATAGATACTCTTTGGCTGGGGGAATTTTCCGTCAAATGTAATAGCATCTTCAGCTATATCCTTTACGGTACATTTTCCCTCACGGAGCTTCTTTAAAATTTCTTCATCTCTTCGATAAAATTCATCAGAAAATGCTGCCAGCATTGAGTTCAGGTCACCCCTGTTTATAGCTTTTCCGTGTCCCGCAATAAGCATGTCAGGTTTAAGCTGTTTTATCTTTTCAATCGAGCGTATGAAGTCATCAACATCACTGTCAACCATCGCATAGAATGGTTTTATGGCAGGATTGATATCCGCCGTGAAAATAAATCCTTCACGCGGGAAAAAGAATCCGCAGTGTCCTCCGCTATGGCCGGGAAGATGTACAACCTGGAATTCAACTTCGCCTGTTGATATAACCTGCCCGTCTTTCAGTTCGCCATCGGCTGGACGTGCGTTATATTTAACTGCGTTAAGATAAAGAGGCCGGATATCCTCTGCCCAGTAATGATTGAATCCGTATGCTTCCAGGTAGGCTTCACCTGAGGCAACACGTTCATGCTCAACATGGTGCAGCAGTACTCCGGCATCTGGAAATTCATGATTGCGTGAATTATGATCAGTATGCCCGTGGCTGTTCACTATTAGGTTTATATTTATTCCCTTAAGATGCTCCATCTCCTGATCAGTTGGACTTGAATCACAAAGGCAGTTGATTTCATCTTCGATAAGAAGGCAGTTGCAGTAGGGGAGCACATACTTTCCATTTGACAGAATCTTTATGCGGTCGGTCAGTTTTTCCATGATATCACCTGTTTTGTATCAGTTATAGCTCTTTAAGGTTAGTTTAGTACATAATTGTCATTCCGGTTTGCCCATCGGGCAATACCGGAATCTTAATCACAGAAATATATTCCAAAAAACAGGATAAGTATTGTGTACCTTAAGATAACCCTGCTGTTAAGCCAGTGCGCCACCGTCAACAATGAGAGTTGAGCCTGTTGTGAATGACGAAGCGTCTGATGCAAGATATAATACAGCACCAGCCATTTCGTCAGGCTGTGCAGCCCGGTGCATTGGTATCATGGGGAGGAGGATCTTCTCCATCAGCTGTTCGTTATTTACCATGACAGATGAAAATTTTGTGTCTGTCAGACCGGGTAGAAGCGCGTTTACACGGACACCTGTCTGGCCCAGTTCCTTGGCAAATGATTTTGTCATTGCTATGACCCCGGCTTTTGTTATGGAATAAACACCCTGCATCGGTGCGGGTTTAATGCCGTTAATTGAGGCCACGTTTATTATGGACCCGCTTCTGTTCTTCATCATAAGTCTGGCTCCGTACTGGCACATGAAGAAATTTCCCTTTAGGTTGACATCCATTGTCTTGTCCCATACATCTTCTGTGGCGTTAAGCATGTCACCGAAATAGAAATTCATTGCCGCGTTGTTTACAAGTATATCGAGTCTGCCGAATTTAGCCTCAACTTCATTGAAAAGATTTTCAATCTCAGTTTTACTTCCATTGTGACAGGCCATTGAGTGGGCTTTCCCCCCTTCAGCTTTGATTGCGCTTTCAACCTCCGGGAGGCCATCAATTGTTTTGTTTGTTATTATAACTTCAGCGCCATGTGAAGCGAGAACCTTAGCTATTGATTCACCGATTCCGCGGCTGGCACCCGTTACTATTGCTACTTTTCCGGCAAGATTAAAATCTATCTTCATAATATCCCCCTGTTATTTTATTCCTTTAAGAAATTCAGGCTGCATGAAAACCGGCTTCGGGTAGTCATAGAAACCTTTCTTTGTTTTCTTTCCGAGATGGCCTTTATCCACATATCCATGCAGAAATTCAGCGTGTTTTTTCCATGCCCTGTCATTATTCTTTTCAGCCCAGTATTCTGTAAAACTGAGCATTGTATCAAGGCCGATGCTGTCCATGAGGCCGAAAGGGCCGAACATCATATGGGTAACGCCCATCCATGCGCGGTCAATATCATCAATTGATGCAACATTTTTTGTCCTGAGTGTCATCGCGGCAGTAAACACTGCTCCAATCATGAAGTTGAAAACATACCCTGAATGTTCCTTCTCCATCATTATTGGGAGCTGGCCTGTTCTAATCGCAAATTCTTTTACAAGCTGTATCGTCTCTTTTGATGTTCCGGGATGGGGCATGACATCCACAACATTCGTGAGACTAACATCATGATAATGCAGCGCGATAAACTTATCCGGCCTCCCTGTTGCGTCCGCAATCATTGAGGGGAGGAGAGTGGATGTATTGGTTGTGAATATGGTTCGTTCAGGGCAGAGCTTATTAAACTGCGAAAATATTTTTACCTTAAGATCCGGTTTTTCAGGAACAGATTCATTTATGATATCAGTATCCTTTGCTGCTGCTTCAGGATCTGTTGTTGTGCTGATTCTTTTCAGCGCAGCGTCAGCCTCTTCCTGCGTGCATTTTTTCCAGAGCACCATACCTGACATGATCTCCGGAATTTTTGAAAGAGCTTTCTTCAGAGCCTCCTCATTTATATCATAGATTACAACATCGTAACCTGCCAGCGCGCAAGGTATACTGATCTGCTGACCCATAGTGCCTGCGCCAAGCAGAAGAACTTTTTTGATATCATCTATTTTCATACTCCGCTCCTTGTGGTTTAGTTTTATTTAAAACTTTATTATAAACCGGACTTGCCGATTACTGTGAGAGCTGTATTTTCAAGAATCTTTACATACTGCACAAGCGGCCTGAACCTTTCATCCTTTGTCTGACCGTGGAAGAACCTGTAATAAATCTGCTGTGCAATAACTGCAAGTCTGAATAGGCCGAAACAGTAATAGAAATCAAAGTTATCAATTTTAATTCTCATAATATCCGCGTAGAGTTTAACCTGTTCATCCCTTGTGAGCATTCCTTCTATATTTGTGGGCATCTGGCGTACAGCCTGCATCATGGGGGGATCATCTTTTTCGATCCAATATGCGAGAGATGCACCCAGGTCCATAAGGGGGTCGCCAAGTGTTGCCATCTCCCAGTCAAGTATGCCGATAATTTCTGTTGGTTTATCCGGATTGAGCACTGCATTATCGTACTTATAATCGTTATGTATTATTGCAACAATCCCCGACTCACCCGGCATTTTATCGTGAAGCCACTGCATCACTTTTTCAAAGTCCGGAGCATCCGGCGTTCGCGCGTCACGATAACGTCCGCTCCATCCTTCAACCTGCCGCTTTACATATCCTTCAGGCTTTCCAAAATCGGCGAGCCCGGCTTTGTTATAATCAACTTTATGCAGCCTGCATAGAACAGAGATAAGGTTTTCACTGAGCTGACGGGCATTCTCTTTCGATAGCGCCATTTTTTCAGGAAGGTTTTTTCTGAGAATAACTCCGTTCAGTCTTTCCATCAGATAGAATGGGGCTCCCATGATATCTTCATCTTCCGAGTAAATTATAGGTAGAGGTGCGTAAGGATATACCGGGTTAAGAGCTTTAAGTATTTTATATTCTCTCGACATGTCATGAGCAGTTTTGGCTTTTTTGCCGAACGGAGGTCTCCTGAGTATCATCTCTTTGCTGTCAGTTTTTACGAGATAGGTCAGATTGGAAAAGCCGCTTGGAAACTGTTTTATCTCGATACTGTTTCCTGTACCGGGGACATTTGCTTTGAGGAATTCAAGAACTTTCAATTTGTCCAGTTCTTCACCATCCCGTGTATTCACAGGCTGATCTGTAATCTGTGATGCTGTCATTCTGTTCTCCTCCTTACAGGTTTTATTGATGATTCGATAAAATTGATAATAAATGAAGCGTACTGATCGATAGTTGTTTTTCTTTTCGAGTATTTCCATCTCTTAAGATACCAGTCCTGAAGCAGCGCTTTTATTACAGCTGATGTTAGAATTACATTTTCGATGGAATAGATTCCGCCTTTTACACCCTGCTTTAAAATATCGATAAATATCTGTTCTGTAAAAAGCTCACTCTCAATTGTGAGTTTTCGTTCATCTCTGGGAAGATTTCTTGTCTCCATATATAGAAAGTAGAACCATTGATGCATCAACTCACTGAGGTAGAGGTGTATTGAGATAGCTTTTCTAAGTTTGACATCCGGGTCTGTTTCATCCTTCAGTCTGTTGACAAGCGCCATGTTAATCATATTCATCCCGTGATTGTGGATGATTCTGAAAAGTTCATCCTTGCTTGTAAAGTAGGTATACAGGGCTCCCATGCTGAGACCCGATTCTTTACTGAGATCCCGGAGAGTCATTGCCTGGAACCCTTTGTCATTGCTGAGCTTCAGAGTTGTATTGAGAATTGCAGTAAGGTTTTTTACTGCAACGGCCTCTTTCTTTATATTAATTGTTTCACGGTTATTCAGATAATAATCACGGCAGATATCATCCACCGTGATATCGAATTCCTTTTTGAATTTATCGAAACTTAATTCCATTTATATTCCTTTAATAATTAAAATAGTTCACCCCCCGCACCCCCGGAAGGGGGCAAGGCATTTTTGAAGTCCCCCTCTGGGGGATTTAGGGGGCTTGTTATTTATATCTCTCCAGCATTCTTCTCGCCACAGAGGATTTATGTACTTCATCCGCTCCGTCATATATTCTTGCAGCACGTTCATGCCTGAAGAAGTATGCAAGAATTGTATCGTCTGTCATACCCAGGCCGCCATGTACCTGTAGCGCCCGGTCAATTACTCTCTGCATTGTGTTTGCAACACCGAACTTAATCATTGCGACATCGTCTCTTGCCTCTTTCGGTCCCACTGTGTCAATTCTCCATGCGGCATAGAGTGTCATAAGCCGTGCCTGCTGAATTTCTGCTGCTGAATCTGCAATCCACTCCTGCACTATCTGTTTTGATGCAAGGGTTTTTCCGTCAGGGGATATCTTTCTGCTGTTGGCCCTTTGACAGAGGAGGTCGAACGACCTGCTGCATATACCGAGCCACCTCATGCAGTGGTGAATCCTTCCTGGCCCGAGCCTGTCCTGCGCAAGAACAAATCCCATACCCTCTTTACCCAGAAGATTTTTCTGCGGAACTCTGCATGACTGAAGGAGTATTTCTCCGTGACTGGCGTAATCGCTGCCGGAATGTCCCATAACCGGAATATTCCTCACAAGGTTGAAACCTTGTGTATTTACGGGCACTATTATCATGCTGGCCTGAAGGTGCGGAGGGGCTGAAGGATCAGTGACAGCCATAACTATACAGAACTTCGAACCGTCGGCACCTGATGTGTACCATTTATGGCCGTTTATTATATAATCGCTTCCGTCTTTAACAGCTGTGGTTTCCATCATAATCGGGTTTGAGCCGGGCATATCAACTTCGGTCATTCCGAAACAGCTTCGTATGTCACCACGGCAAAGGGGGGCAAGATATTCTGCTTTCTGTTCTTCTGTACCATGAAGATGCAGTATTTCAATATTCCCGGCATCAGGGGCCTGGCAGCCGAATACATAGTGTCCTGTGGGAGTGCGGCCGAGAGCCTCGGAAACAAGCCCGTGATCAACCATGGATAAACCCATGCCGCCCAGTTCAACAGGATGGTTCGGGCCCCATAGTTCCATCTTCTTTACCATTGCCCGTTTTTCATTAAGCACAGGGAGAAGATCCCTGAATTCTGCTGTGAGATAATCATGTTCGAGGGGTATCAGTTCTTTATCAACGAACTCGTTAATCATCTCAAGAACGACCTTCATTTTATCAGATACTGTGAAATCCATTTGTTTTCTCCTGCCGGTTATTTTGTTTTATCTGTAAGTAATAATATTTTTATCTTCAGATTCCTCAAGGTGAGGGTATTCATTAAATGATGAAATCATGAGCCTCTCCTGACTGTACCTGAACCTTGTTATTGAAGTATTAGCGATCATATCCCTTACATCCATTGCCTTCTGCGGTGTAAGTTCAAGAACACGCTGTACCACAACTGAGATAGGCCCGCCCGAAGTGAAAACAGCAACATTTTTTCCTCCGGAATAAGTATTCATTATCTCGTTGACTACACTGTTTACTCCGTCAGTAAATTCATCCCAGGTATCAATGCCTTTCATGTCGTATTTTCCGGATGCCCACATTGTCATCACCGCTTCAAATATTCTCTGAAATGAGCCCCGGTCTTTAAGAAGATTATCTGAATCAAACCTGTAACGGGGCTGTTCAGTAAGGAGAACGGGGAGCAGAATCTTAAGTACACCTTCCCCGTCGAATTCATTAAGTCTTTTATCATGTATAATTTCAGGGGCAGGGAATTCTGTTTCTGCACAGCAGTCATAGTATTCGGCTGCTGTTTTTACCTGTCTTTCCATTGTGCCGCAAAAGATTGCGTCAAAATGCAGGTTAATTCTATTCAGGTAATTACCTAATATACGGGACTGCTTTAGGCCTGTCAGTGAAAGCTTGTCGTAATTGTTCATTCCGAAAGAGGCTTGTCCATGTCGTATACAATATAGGGTACTCATCATTTTTACCTTGTTTTTCAAGTATAATATAATGTATTCTAAAGTCAATAAAAAAACGAGCGTTCGTTCTTTTTTTTATTGACTTTAGAATGGTTTAAGTTATTTTAATATCATGAAAATATTGGTATGTATAAAACAGGTTCCTGATATTGAGTCTAATCCCGAAATCAGATGCGATTCTTTGTGGATAAAAGAGGACAATATTGCTTTCAGAATGAACAGGTATGATGAATATGCACTTGAAGAAGCGCTTTTAATAAAAGAAACAATTCCTGGTACTACCCTGGATGTAATTACAGCCGGGCCTGAAAGAGCATCTTCTGTTTTGATAAAAGGGCTGGAGAAGGGGGCTGATAATGCTGTAATGATAATCTGTGAAAGATATCCGCTAAGTTCTTATGAAACAGCTCTCCTGATTTCCAATTATGCTTCAGATAACAATTATGATATTATTTTCGCGGGTGTTATGTCAGAAGATGCCATGCAGTGTACAACCGGGCCGATGATTGCGTCATTGCTTTCTATTCCCTGTGTGGTTTCATCAGTGAAAACATCTGTTGATTATGAAGAAAAAATTATAACGGTGGAGAGTGAACTTGAAGGTGGTATCATCGAAACAGTTACTCTTTCTATTCCCTGTCTCATAACTGTACAAACGGGAATAAACCAGCCAAGGTATCCTTCATTATCAGGAAAAATGAGGGCAAAGGGATTGAAGCCGTCGGTTATTGATGGCGAATACCTGAAATCCGGCTTCAATAAATCAGACTATAAATTGGGGTATCCTGACTCTAATGTTAATGGTGTAACAATTACCGGAACATCTGAGGAGAAGGCTGTTAAACTTCTGGAGATTCTTCATGAACGGGGGCTTCTGCTATGAACAGCTCCGGCAGATATAAGGCAATTGCAGTAATTGATACTATTGAAGATAAAATACTGCATCAGAGCCTTGAACTTACTGCTTTCATTAATCAGATTTATCAGGGTTCGACATCCGGTCTGCTCCTTGTAGTTACAGGAAGAAATATTATTGAAGAATGCAGGATACTTGCTGATAAATCGGGATTTGATATTGCAGCAGTTGAACATAACGGTTTTTACTATCCGAATCCGGATCTTCTTGTTAAAACTCTTAATGTTTTGCATGAAAAATATAGACCGGAAATTTTCTGCTTAACAAATACCATCAGAAACTGCTCTGCGGTATCCGCTTTTTCTGCGGAATGCGGATTGCAGTGTATCACAGGTATTGAATTAGTTTCTGAAACAGACAATGGTTTGATGCTTCAGAGGAATATTTTTAATGGTAAGCTGAAAGAAAAAATTATAGTTTCAGCTCAGCAGCTTGCTGTTACAGTTAATCCCGGTGCATTTCAATTAAAACAGGATGATGCACATATCAAAAGTGAAACGTTTATTGAAAAAGTTGAAATCGATGAAGAGGTATCCGGATATAAACCGGTTTCAATAAGTGAATCTTCTGACATGGAATCCTCACTTGAAGATGCTGATGTAATAATTGCCGCAGGTAGGGGTATCGGAAAACCTGAAAATTTACAGATGGTCAGAGATGTTGTCCGAATATTTAATAATGCAGCAATTGGGGCTTCCCGGCCTGTATGTGATAACAGATGGCTTCCTTACAGGCACCAGGTTGGGGTTACAGGGAAAACCGTATCTCCGAAACTCTATATGGCGATCGGTATATCAGGATCACAGCAGCATATAGCAGGTATGAAAAACTCACAGTGTATAGTTGCTGTTAATATGGATGCTCATGCCGCGATATTCTCTGTTGCGGATTATATTGTTATTGAAGATGTTAACGTATTTATTCCTGTTTTTTTAAAGATTTATCATGAAAGAAAAAGGTGATTTCACATATCGATTTTCACACCGGTAAGATGGTATTTCCTGTTCAGATCATAATCCCGGTTTGAGTAATCGGTATGTATAAATTGATAAAATAAAAATTATAGAATTTTATTTAACCATATCTGACAGCCCCCCTCCATTAATTACATTCTTAAACCCGTTATTATTAAGCAGCTTTTTCGCCTGACCGCTTCTGTTTCCGGTGCGGCAGTAGACAATAATCTTCATATCTTTATCTCCGAATATCTGTAAATTCTGATCCAGTTCAGAGAGAGGAATGTTGATGGCTCCATCAAACCTGGCAACTGCGAACTCCTCCGGTGTTCTAACATCAACAATCAGTGCGCCGGAATCTACCCATTCCCTTACTTCACCTTTTGAGGCAATGTCACTCCTGATATATAAGAATGCAGAAAATACAGCAGCAGCAATTAGTATAAAAGAAATTATTTTAATTTTCATTATCTTTACCTTCATTATAAAAACTATAACAGATATGAATTTATTTCAGCAGGAAGTTTCAAAAAAATGTTTTATTATTAAATAAAATACTTGACCGCTTTACTGAGAAAGAGATATATTTTTATATGAAATGTACTCTTCATTAGACTTTTCTGAATCAGCGTTTCTTTTTCATTCAGCTACCGATCTGTTCTAAATCAGCAATATAATTTAAGCAACACCTCCGGGAGTTGTCTGACCTGTTACAAGCAAATATGTAAGAAATCATCTGAACTCAAATCAGGTTAATAATAAAATCTGATGAAGAGGCATCTATATTTAAATAAAGGGGGTATTAAGATGAGTGATATAATCACAGATATAATTTTAAAAGCTGCGGAAAAAGCAAGAATGGAAACATCAAATGAACCGGAGCCGAAAGTTACCGGCCCCGCTGAATGGCCGATTAATTGTACAGTGGGCCCCGGTCTTGAGGGAGCCATAGCCTGTGAAAGTAAAGTCGGATATGTAAACGGTGCAAAGGGATGGCTTATATACAGGGGATATGATATTTTCGATCTCTGTGCGTATTCAAATTTTGAAGAGGTAACATATCTTCTTCTTCACGGGGAACTGCCATCGAGGAAGCAGTTCGAGGAGTTTAACAGCAAGCTTATTAAATACAGATATCTGTATAAAACACTGAGGCTTCTCGTGGGATTCCCCGTTGAAAAAATGAACACCATGGCAGCACTGAGGCTTGGTACTAATATGATGAGACAGGAGTTTACTTTTCTTGATGCTGATGAAGATGCTCCGGTAAAAGGGGAAGCAATAGCATCAGATGATGATTCCATAGCCATGGAGACTCAGCCCCTTGGTGGTAAAAACGCTACGTATGAATTCAGACTCGGGAAAAAAATTAAAGGCCTGAAGCGTTCTAAAAAGAAAAAAATTGAAACAAGGATAGATGATGGAAGTAACATCGATACCTGTTATCATCTTATATCAGGTGTAGCGACAATAACGTCAGCAATTTCAAGGCTTCACCAGGGGAGAATACCACTTGAACCTGATCCGAAGCTCAGTCACGCGGGTAATATACTCTATATGATGACAGGGGAAAAACCTGATCCCGTTGCCGAGAGAATTATGGATGTGTCTCTTATACTTCACGCTGACCACGGTATGAATGCCAGTACTTTCGCATCAATGGTTGTTGCTTCCACACTTTCCGATTTTTATTTCTCTGTAGGAGCTGGTATAGGCGCCCTTAACGGGCCTCTTCATGGAGGAGCGAATCAGGAAGTGATGAAAATGCTTCGTGAAATAGGGAGTCCAGGTAATGTTGAATCCTGGGTCGCGAAGGCTCTCGCTGCGAAGAAAAAGATTACAGGCTTCGGCCACAGGGTATACAAGGCTTATGATCCCAGGGCACGTATTCTTGAACCCCTTGCTGAATATCTTGCCGGTGAATATCCCGTGGTAAAAAATGATTTTCTCACTGCTAAAAGATTAGAAGAGGAGGTTCTGACCAGGATGGGGCGCGAAAGAAAGATATTTCCCAATGTCGATTTTTATTCAGGTATAGTCTACAACGCTCTTGGTGTAAGGAGTGATATGTTCACGCCTGTATTTGCGGTAAGCAGGGTCTCCGGTTGGGCAGCAAGGGTTCTTGAGTATCAGCAGAATAACAGGATATTCAGGCCGCGGGCTCTTTATACCGGTGCTTTCAATAAAGAATATATTCCACCGTATAAAAGATAGTATTCAGCAGGTCTTATGCGCTCCGGTGATTTCATAACTGCATAAGACCTGAGTTACCATTGAGTTATTTGACTCCTTTCCCGGCTGTCTCTTCATTCTCTTCAAGCGTTGTTTCTGTGCCGTCAATTTCTGCAGTCCTGATAAACATAAGCTTAATCCCGGAAATTCTGTTGTCAGCTGCCGCTGCCTTTAATGAAATCTCTTCAGCTTTTTTCAGAGCAGGTTTTTCATTTCCACTTATAGTAGCGGTAAAAACATACTTTATTCCGTCAAAATCTCTTTTAAGCTCAAGGAGTGATACATCCGGAAGTTCGTTTTGTATGATTTCACCTGCGGTTCTGGTTGCTCTGCTCATGATAAAACCGTTCTTCATATATATAGCTATAGGTATTGAAATAGCTGTTAAAATGATAACTGAAATTACAATCTGATAAATTGCCCGTTTTCTGACAACACCCTCTTCAACAGTATTCGGGTGAATATGCATTGCCCAGTAGACTATTGCTCCGGCGAGTGAGATTGAGACAAGGTTTATCAGAAACAGCAGCGCAGCGCCTGAAGCCACTGCTTTGTTTAAAGTCCCGATACCGATACCTATAGTACATAATGGCGGCATGAGAGCAACAGCTATTGCAATTCCAACAAGTGTGTTGCTTATCCTTTTGTTCGCATTGCCGTAAGCCCCCACAAGTCCTGAGGCGAATGCCACAACAATATCAAAAATTGAAGGTGAAGTCCTGGCCATTATCTCTGAAGAATAACCCTCCATCGGAATAACAAAAGCAAGTCCTGAGGAAATGAGAAGGGAAATCATGATACCTTTAAAAAGAGAAAAAATCGATGTCCTGATAAGGGAGATATCTCCCCATATAACACCAAGAGAGAAGGCCAGTATCGGAGTCATGAGCGGAGCAACGACCATCGCTCCGATTATCGCTGCGGTTGACCCCTGAAGCAGACCTGCTGTAGCTATCAGGCAGGATAAAATTGTGAGAATATAGTATTCTATCGTGGGGCTCGCGCCGTTATAAAGGTTCTGGAAAACATTCTGATCCTGCTTCTCCTTCTCCCTTATCTCCCGGTAAAGCTCTCTTTTTGCTTTCCAGAAATCGGGATTCATATAATTCTTAAGATTCCGTTCTTCCGGTTCAATGACATGACCCATGAAGTTCTTTATTTCAAGAAATCGTTCGCTTGTTTTTTCTTTTATAGATGTTCCGGGAGACTGTACTTCAGTTTTTTTCTTGTCTGAAATATCAGCTTTTACTGAAGCCGGAGAGGTGGTGCTGTTAATATCTTTTGTGAATATAGATTTCAGTTTGTTAATAAATTCATTACTCATATCAAGCTCCTGTCAGTCATTTTTTACCTGAATAAGCTGAAGTTTATCATTTCTGATTTTCAAGTATTTTTTGAAGGAGTTCACGCGCGGATGCTTCCGGGCCTTTCCGTTCCCATCCCGGTATACCGAGTCTTGTACGCATCTGTCCAACGTAGATTCCCTTTGCAAAAAACTCATTAAAGTATTTCTCTGCTATCTGATCATGAAGTTCCATATATTGCAACGGGCCGAAAATATTAGCAAAATAAGTTCCTGTTATACCGGTTGATGTAGTAGTCCCTTTACTCATTACTTTACCCTCTTTGAAAACAGAGATAGCATCTTCAGGTGATTTAAATTTTTCAAGAAGTGGCTTGTTTTCATCAGGTTCTTCATAGTTGTTAGCATAAAGTACATAATCGATTTTATGCCCTTTCATTATAGTTTTATATGTTGTAACCGGTAGTATTATTCTTGCGTTGGTCTGCGCTGCGCTCATGATTATAGCTGTATCAAGTCTTTTGAAGGCATAACCTGGGGTGAGATCATCCAGTCTTAAAAAGGCACCGATCTCTGTGCCGTATGCAAGAAGAGCTTTTTTATCCCCTCCACCTATTGAGCCCATATCATCCGCAATTATTACTATATCCTGAATATATTCATTACCGATAAATCTCAGTGCTTCAAGAGTTTCAGATTTTCCCGCTCCTGAATCACCCATAAGGAGGATGTTTGCCTCTTTCCCCCCTTTAAGTATCACCCTGACAAATGCCCCATGAAAGGGCATCATGCCTGCTTTCATTAATTTTATATTATGAAGAGTCAGAATCATTTTTTTCAGATAACCGAAATAACCGAATTCATCTCTGCCGGGCACAGCAGCTGCAAGCATGTCGTTCTCTATATCTTCATAAAAAACAGTGGGGAACACCCCGAGCCCGTCAAGAGCAGTTCCTTCGACGCCGAATGCATAAACAGCGTCCGGTTTTCTTTTAAGAGCTTCATCATCAGCAAGTTCAAACAGGTTGCTCAGCGACATCCCATGTTCAATGAAAAACTTATGAAAATAGACAAATATCAGTAGCGGGCCCACTTTTGCCGGGTAACAGAGCCAGTCATTTCTATCAATGTTAAAAAGAGAAAATGGATTTTTTTCTATCCGTTCAAAAGATCCGGTTCTTTTATTCATTGAGGGATTCAGTATAAGCGGTGGAGCCAGTATTATTTTCCGTATAAAAGGTACTCCGTCAAACTGCCTGTAATTTCCAAAGTTCATGAGCCCGTTATATTTTTTTGTGATTGCAGTTATATCAACACCTGACCTTGTCTGTCTGTAGGTTTGAGGTTCATCTTCGGAGAGATTTTCTTTTATATCTCTGTATGTATCTTTAACTAAATTGCTCAGCCTTTCAACAGTGTCATGTATTACAGTTCTTGTTCTGATCCTGTCATCTGACCCTTCCGTTCTGTAAAGCATAAACCTGTCAAATGAGAGCCAGAAAAGATAGAGGTTTTCAATCAGTTCCAGCAGCAGTTCTCTCTCAGATATAAGGATTTCAGAGCCCTTTACAACGCCAGGAACATTTTCGCTTTTAAGTTTAGCAAGAAACCGGATAGTCTCAATGAGGAGGGTTATGTTATCTTCAGTTACCTCTCTTTTTGTATGAATATCTTTTCCTCTTTCTAACTGTGCTTTTACAAGGGGGATAAATTTTTTTATTTTATTGAGAAGCGTTGGATCCTCTTTGCCGAAAATATCAAGCAGCATCGATTGCTTAACTGCAAGTGAACTGATATATAATCTTATTATCTTATTAAAAATTTCACTGTCGAAGAGATCATCAGATGTGTGACAAAGTGACCTGTTCATTGTCAGTATCACTTTGTTCCCGAAAATTTCCATATTATCCTCCGGATCACAGTTGGTTTCAGTGAAAGAACTTGATTGCTCAAAAATTAAACGTAAATGCTCAGATCGGTATCTCTACAGTATTTTTAATATAATAAATATTACAGAATAAATCAATCAGAGCTTATTGAAGACTGTAATGGCTGTATTACTCACGCAAAAAAAAGACAACACCGTCTCCAGATGGAAACGATACTGATTAATAATTATAGCCTGATACCTCGTTTTTATCTGCACAGGAAAATTTCTTGACTCAAAGCGGTTTAACTTTCTATATAACCTAACTTATTTAAATACTATAATAATGCCTTTAAAACCGTACTGAAATACCTCAATTATGGGAATGGGCTGATAAAGAGGAAGGAATATGAAAATTGCAGTGGCAGGAACCGGGTACGTCGGTTTATCAATAGCTGTACTGGCGTCACAGCGGCATGAAGTAATCGCTGTGGATGTTATACAGGAGAAAGTAGATCTCATCAACAAAAAAGTATCCCCTATAGAAGATCATGAAATAACAGAGTTTCTGAATAATAAAAAGCTCAATCTCCGTGCCACAACTAATCCGGAAGAGGCATATACAGGTGCGGAAGTCATTTTTGTTGCAGGGCCCACGGATTATAACACTGAGGGTAATTTTTTTGATACCACTGTTATTGAACGAATTTTTGATGATATTTTCAAGTATAATAAAAACGCAATAGTTTGTATAAAATCTACAATTCCTGTGGGTTATACTGAAACAATAAGAAAAAATTATCCGGGTATGAGGCTGATTTTTTCACCCGAATTTCTCAGGGAGGGTAAAGCGCTTTATGATAATCTTCACCCGTCAAGGATTATTGTGGGTGAAAAATCTCAGGATGCCGAAGTAATTGCGCGGATACTGAAAGAGGGTTCTCTTGATACGGATACTCCTGTGCTTTTTACATCATCCACAGAAGCTGAAGCTATCAAATTATTTGCGAACTCTTATCTCGCGCTCCGCGTAGCATACTTTAATGAACTGGATTCTTATGCGCTTAAATACAACCTTGATACAAGACAGATAATTGAAGGTGTGGGGCTTGATCCCAGAATCGGGATGCACTATAACAATCCGTCATTCGGTTTCGGCGGTTACTGCCTCCCTAAGGATACTAAACAGCTGAGAGCAAATTATGAGCATGTGCCGAATAATATCATACAGGCCATAGTCGATTCAAACAGCACAAGAAAGGATTTTATAGCTGATACAATTCTTGCGAAGAAGCCGAGAAAAGTAGGAATCTACAGACTTATTATGAAAGAAGGTTCTGATAATTTCAGAGCGTCATCAATACAGGGGATCATGAAGAGGATCAAGGCAAAAGGCATTGAGTGTATAGTATATGAGCCTGTGCTGAAAGAGGATCATTTTTACGGCTCAAGAAAGATTACTTCACTTGATGAGTTCAAAAAAATCTCAGATGTTATTGTTACAAACAGGCATCATCCTGAACTTGATGATGTAAAAGATAAAGTTTTTACAAGAGACCTCTTTACAAGAGATTAATTTTTTAAAAGCATCAAAAATCCGGGGGTGCCCGCAAGGGCTGAGATTATACCCTTTGAACCTGAACAGGGTAATGCCTGCGAAGGGAGTGATAAACCGCATCCTCATTTCTGCGCTTAAATCTCCCGTGGTGGTATCTCCGGATTTAATAATAAAAAGGAGATTCCCAATGGAACTACAGGAAACAGTAATCACCCGCGCCATAGTCGAAACATTTATGAAAAAGCTCTCTGACTCATCAGAGCTTGACGTAGCCATTGTAGGCGGAGGTCCCGCCGGACTTGTGGCAGCGCATAAACTTGCAGCAGGTGGTAAAAAAGTTGCACTCTTTGAGAAGAAACTTTCTATCGGCGGCGGTATGTGGGGAGGGGGCATGCTCTTCAATGAGATTGTTGTGCAGGAGGAGGGGCGCACCATCCTCAATGAATATGGAATCAGATCAGCAGAATACCGGAAGGGGTACTATACGGCAGATGCGGTTGAATCTGTCACTACTCTCTGCTCATCGGCCTGTAGGGCGGGAGCGCGTGTTTTTAACTGCATGACTGTGGAGGATGTGGTGATCAGAGAGAACCGTGTATGCGGTCTTGTTATAAACTGGACACCGGTTGAGATGGCGGGTCTTCATGTTGATCCTCTTACCATATCTGCGGACGTTATTGTTGACTGCACCGGCCATGATACAGAGGTTCTGAAGGTAATCTCCCGTAAAGCTGATGTACGGCTCTTTACTGAATCCGGGAGTGTCATGGGGGAGCGTTCAATGTGGGCGGAAAAAGCTGAAAGACTTACTCTTGAAAATACACGGGAGGTCTTTCATAATGTTTACGTGGCAGGGATGTCGGCAAATGCGGCTTTCGGAGGCCCGCGCATGGGCCCGATATTCGGTGGAATGCTACTTTCAGGCTGTAAAGTTGCTGAGATGATATTACAGTCAGGTGTATCCGCAGAAGTTTAGGTAGAATAAAAATGTCATTTCTCAATCGCTACCGCTAAAATTCTATTGCTGTCACAGTCGGGCAGACAATAAAAAATTAATTTACTCGACAAATATTTCCGGCAGTATAATATCAATAACAGTGTTATACTGCCGGTTTTATTATAATAATGAGGAATTGATGAAACTTAAAACTGTAATATTCACAACATCTGTCATTACTGCCGCAATATTGATTTCATTTGCAATTATCCGTTTCCGTGAATCTGCAATAGCAGGTTACATTGAAGATTACCAGAAAATGACATATAAAATTGAACGTATGTTTATTGAAAATATACCTCTGTACAGGGATTTCGCAAAGCCTTCAATGATTGCTGAACTGCAGAAGTTCGATCTTCCGAAGCACGCTGTTGAAGTTGTGAAGCATGGAACGTCACCGATGAAAAATGTTGAAGATATAAATAAATATGTGGGAGAGGGTAAACTTCTGCTTCTGAGTTCAGGCCCTGAATCTCTATTTTATTTTCATAATGTTATGAAGGAGTACAGGTATTTAACTCCCCGAACTAAAGATGGCCTGAATATGGTTGCTGAAAGATTTCAGCAGAAACTGAAAAGCCATAATGGTGAACTCCCTGTTGTTAAACTTGCGGTTTCCTCTGTAATAAGAACAGTGGATTATCAGGAGAAGATATTCGGAAGGAAGTTTGTTTCACTGCACAGTTATGGGGCCTGCTTCGATATATTTTTTGAGGATTATTATATCCAGCTCCCTGAACCGGATAAATCCGGAGGGATATATGACAGAATAAAAAAATCTCTCCATGGAAGAACCGGGTATCTTATGGGGGATGCACTCAGGGAGCAGTTCCGGTCAGTTCTGATGGAAACACTCATTGAACTTCAGCGAGAAGGGATACTATACGCTTTCCTTGAAGATGACAGAAGGTGTTACCATATAACAATACTTATACGGTCTGATAAAGTATGAGGTTTGTACTGTGTCAGATTAGATGAATATACTGTAAATGCAAGTTGCGATTGCTTTGAATAAAATTTATAAGGAGGTCAATATGAATAGGCTCAAAAACAGTTTTTTTGTATGTCTGCTCTTTGTTGTTGTTTTTTTTATTTCGTGCAATGATGCTGCGAAACCGTCGTTTTATAGCCTGAAGATTGGAAAAATTGAAGTAATAGCTTTACAGGATGCTTCAGTTGAAATGAATTCCGGACTTGTTAAAAATGGTGATCCCGCAGTAGTTAAAAAGTTTATGCCTGATGGTAAACTTCCCGCTTCGGTCAACGTATTCCTCGTTAAAACCGGTGTTCATAAAATACTGGTTGATGCCGGAATTGGCAATGGAAATGCCGGGAAAGGGATGCTGATTGAAAGCCTTAAATTATGCGGGTTAAATCCTGAAGATATAGATATTATTTTTATCACACACGCTCATTTTGATCATGTCGGTGGACTTGTAAAAGATGGTAAACCTGTATTCACGAAAGCAAAACTTCTCTTTTCAAAACCTGAGATGGCGACTTTCTCTGATGAAGCATTGAGGAAACTCCCCGCTGAAGTTAAAGGTTTTTATGAGACGGCTAATGCTGCAATGAAAATATATGGCAAAGAAGTTAATACATTTAAAGTTGGAGATACAATAGCAGAAGGTGTGAAATCTTTTGACATTTCAGGGCATACTCCGGGGCATGCAGGTCTTATGATTGAATCTGAAGGGCAGAAGTGTCTGCTGTTCGGGGATCTTCTCCATATCTCAGATCTTCAGTTCTCGAATCCCGATTACTCGCTTGTATACGATACTGATGGAGTAAAAGCCGCACGTACACGGAACAGGATACTGGATATGGCTGCATCTGAGAAGATACATGTTGCAGGAGTTCATATTACGTTTCCCGGAATGGGGAGTGTAGTAAAAAGCGGTAACGGTTACAGCTTTCTACCTGTAAAATAAACAGGTAATACGGCATGATTGATATTCCGGTTAACAAACCGGAATATCAAAATTTATCTGTCTTTAAATTCAGGTTTCCTTTTCTCTATAAAAGCTGAAACTGCCTCATCCTTATCCTCTGTGCCGAAGCAGTAGATAGACTGCGCCTGCTCAAACATAAGCCCTGCGTATGTGTTTCCCTCTGCCGCGATATTAACCCCGATTTTCCCGAACCTCAGAGCTGAAGGGGGGAAATTCGCCATACGTTTAGCAAGTTTCATTGTCTGTCCTTCCAGTTCTTCCGGCTTAACAAGATATTCAACCAGTCCGATACGGTAAGCTTCGGCTGCATCGATCTCATCACATAAAAGTATCATCCTCTTCCCCTGTCCGGGGCCAAGGAGTTTTGGAAGTCTTGTTGTTCCTGTCTGGTCTGCTGAGAATCCGAAGCGCGCTTCAGGCATCGCAAACTTCGCGTCTTCAGATGCTATTCTGATGTCGCAGCTCAATGCAAGCTCAAGGCCTCCGCCGTAGCATATTCCGTTTATGGCGCAGATAACAGGTATAGGGATCTCCTGAAATCTGGAGAATGCTCTCTGGAGAAAGTTCAGATTGCTTTTAATAAAGCCTGAGTTTACCGCTTTAAGGAAAGCGAGGTCAGCTCCCGCAGAAAAGTTTTTCACTGATGATTTGAGTACAGCAACGCGGACCTGGTTGTTTTTTGAAAGTTCCTCCTGCTTTTCAGAAAGGAGTTTTACCATCTCAAGATTTTCGAGGTTAAGGCCTTTAGGATCGCAGAGAGTTATAAATGCAATATTGTCTTCAATTGACAGTTTAATCGTTTCGTCCATTTTTGAGCTCCGGTTAAGTATGTATGATGAATACCCTGCTTAGTTTGATAAAGGCCTGTTTAAATTGCAATATTAATACTGAGAAAAGCCAGGTATTTACAGGGAGGCTTTAAAAATATTATGAAAAGCTGATAAAAAAATCCCCGATAAACGGGGATTTTTTTATCAGGTTACAGAAAAATTGATTAACTGTACATCTTATCTATTGAATCCTTATACTTATCAAGAACTACTTTGCGTTTAACTTTGAGAGTAGGAGTCATCTCTCCGTCATTAACTGTGAGACGTCTTGTAAGAATAGTATATTTTTTGATTGATTCGAATTCCTCAAGCTCTTTATTAACAGCCTGTATATCCTGATCAATCATCTTTTTAAGAATTTCTTTTTCAACAAAGTCATCACCAACAGCAATACACATAGGCATGGGCTCTGTTACTTTTATAACTTTTGATTTATCGTAGTCGATTTTCTCCTTTTCAAAAAGTTCGATGAACGCATCAAAATTCGGAATTATAAGAGCTGCAACGAATTTTCTCTCACTACCAACCGGCACAGCAGTATCAATCCACTTGCTTAGAGAGAACTTGCTTTCAATTTTATTGGAAGCAACATTCTTCCCTGTATCAAGAACCATGAGGCCCTTTTTGCGATCAACAATTCTTATATAGCCCTCAGCAACCTCTTCAACAATATCACCTGTTTTATAATACCCGTCATCGGTGAAAGCTTCTTTAGTAGCTTCCGGATTGTTCCAGTACATTGTGAAGATGTTGTCTCCACGCACCTGCCATTCACCGTCTTCCGCGATTCTCCCTTCAACGCCAATACATGTAAGGCCCACTGAACCTGGAAGAACTTTTCTGTCCCAGTTCAGATTAATGGTGTTCCAGGTCTCGGTTGCGCCGTACCCCTCGAATATCCGTATACCCATAGCCATGTAAGTTCTGCACAGGTCTGCCGGCAGGCTCCCCGCAGCGGAGAAAGCGAACCTGTATCTACCTCCCAGAAGATGTCTTACCTTGGAGTAAACAATTTTATCGAAAAGCTTATACTTGAATTTAAGCCAGAAGCCCAGTCCTTCGGTAAAATCAATTCCTTCACGCATGTCGATGAAACCTTTATCATCACTACGGGCATTTACCACCTTGAGACCTGTACTGATTGCTCCTTCAAAAATCTTTTTCTTTAACGGGGACTTTGAAGTCTGTTCCCTCATCGCCATGTAAATCCTTTCATAGATTCGAGGCACTGACATAAATATCGTAGGCTTGAATATCTGAAGATCCTCAACTATTGTGAAAGGTGAAGAATATGCTATTGTCGCGGCAATCAGCATTGCAATGCCGTGGCCGCACTCTCTTTCATAAGTATGTGCAAGTGGCAGGAACGCCATGCTGACTTCGTCATCTCTGCAGAAGGGGACCTGTTTAAGGTCACGGCAGCAGGCTGCATTAAAACTGAGGTGAGTATGCACAACACCTTTCGGCATTCCTGTTGTTCCCGATGTGTAGACTATTGTCATGAAATCGGTCATTGTGACAGATCTCCATCTATGTTCGAATATATTTCTGTCTTTCGCGAGAAGCGATACTCCGCTTTTTCTTATTTCAGCGAAGTTTGTCACACCGTTTCCCGGGTCAGTTGTTGTTTCATTCATCATGATGATCTTCTGAAGCGCGGGAGTTTCTTTTTTTACTGCCAGGACTTTTTTCAGCATAAGCTCATCCTGAACATAGATAACTTTTGAGCCTGAATCGTTAAGTATGAATTTTATCTCCCCTTCTGAAAGAGTAGGGTAGATACATACTGTAACGCCACCCGCGCAGAGTATTGAGTAATCAGCCCAGACCCACTGCGGCGCTGTCTGACTTATTATTGCGGCACGGTCACCCTTTTCAAAACCTGAATCAATGAGCCCTGATGAGAGCTCTTTTACAAGCCGCCAGACTTCAGCATAAGTATTTTCCGCAGTCTCTGTTTTACCTGTGCGCCACCACTGGAATCTTTTATCACCGAACTTCACAGCATTTCTATGGAGGAGTTCGGGGCATGTCATCTCCTGAATGTACCATCTCTGGCTTGAACCTTTCTCTGACTTCATATCTTCCTCCTTTTTAATCATTACTATAATATTTTTTAATGATTGTCAAACAGATTATAGAATTGAATAATTTAAATTTAATAATAAGTTTAAAATATCTTTTAAAAACATATATGAGATAAATAATCCTTCTTGTAGAGTGGGGTATAAAAAGGATTCCGGGTAAATTTTATCAGGAATTTATAGAAATTTCAGGTTGGATGATGTAATCCGGCAATTTAATCACCGGATTACATCTGAATAATTAAGTACCGGGAAACTGCGGTTTTGTTTTTTTCGCGAATGATTCAACAGCAGCCATAAGGTCATTTGAGGGAATAGTGTAGTTGCTCACTGCTGCGTTAAATTTAAGTGAATCTTCAATTGACTTGCCGATTCCATATTTAAGAACTGCTTTAGATGCCTGCACTGCAAGAGGAGAGTTGTCTGCAATCTGCTGCGCCATCTTTTCAGCTTCAATAAGGAGTTCTTCGTAATTGTCATAAACAGCATTTACAAGGTTAACTTCTTTTGCTCTTTGAGCATCAATATCCTTTGCGGTAAAAGCAAGCTCCCTTGCAACTCCCTGGCCCACGATCTGCGGTATCCTCTGGAGAACTCCAACATCGGCTACAAATCCTATTGCCGCCTCTCTGAGGGAGAAAGTTGAATCCTTTGTACATAATCTTATATCACATGCTGTTACCACATCAAGGCCCCCCCCTATGCAGTAGGAGTGGATTGCAGCGATTACAGGTTTGCGGCATTTCTCCATGGCGGAGATGCCGTTCTGAAGGAGCTCGATTTTTTCGAAGAATTTACGCTTAATTCCGCCGAATTGCTGTTTCTCCATCAGTTCGCTGAACAGCGGTATCATGGAGAGAAGATCTATGCCTGCGGAAAAGCATGAACCTTTGCCTGCCATAATGACAACCCTGATATTATCGTCTTCATCAAGATCTTTAAAAATAGGAACTGTTTCAGTCCATGCCGGGGGATTCATACTGTTTTTTTTGTCGGGCCTGTTGAGCCAGACCCATGCTATGGGGCCTTTTTTCTCAACAGAATAGAATTCGTAACTCATATTGTTCTCCTGGTGCTTCTATGTGGGATTATTTACTATAGCAATAACAATTAAAGTCAGGTTGAGTCATTTAACTTTTTAATCGTCAGGAGCTATCGAAAAACAATTATCATAAGAGTTATATAATGAAATCAACTATTTTAATATGTTTAATCTGAAGGTTTTTTATGGTCTGTGAATATTCACAAAGTTCAGGACTGCAGGATTATTAAAGTAGGTCTGCAAGTTTTTTCAGGTTAACAGGTTTTGTGATATAACCGTTAAAACCTTCACTGATGCATTTATCAATTGTTGTCTGCATAATGTGAGCGCTCATTGCGTGTATAACAACTGAACGGTTTTCTTCACCTGCGGCTCCATTACGGATACGTTTCATAGATTCAAGTCCGTCCATTACAGGCATCTCAAGATCCATTAAAACGACATCGAAGCACCGGTTTTTAAGATGCTCAATTACCTCTTCCCCGTTTTCCGCAACAGCAAATTCATGCCCCAGCTTTTTCATATAAGCTTCGATGAGTCTTCTGTTGAGTGCGTTGTCTTCAGCGATAAGTACCCGTTTCAAATCAGTACAGGAGTTGTTTAGAAGTTCTGTATCCTGTTTCACGGGCTTTACGCCTGTAAAAAGCGGTATAATAAAACTGAAAGTGCTACCCTGTCCTGATATGCTCTTAACCCTGATATCACCATCCATCAGTTTTATCAGCTGCTTTGAAATAGACAGGCCCAGACCTGTCCCGCCGTATTTTCTGAATGTGCTGCTGTCGGCCTGGGTGAAACTTTCGAATATAAGTTCAAGCTTATCTTCAGAGATGCCTATTCCGGTGTCAATAACGGAAAATTCAAGAAATTGTGAAACGTCAGATGAGTGATTGAATCCACTTCCGTCTGTTACTGCAACATTTAATGTAACTGAACCCCGTGGAGTGAATTTCAGGGCATTTCCAATGAGATTAATTAATATCTGTTTAAGACGTTCAGGAGCTGTTTTGATAAATTGAGGAACAGTGTTCATAATGTTAATTTTTAATTCAAGCTTCCTGTTTACAGCATGGATATTCATTACCCTGTATACGCTTTCAGTGAGCCGGGTGAGATCTGTATCGACCATATCAATTTCGATTCTGCCTGCTTCTATTTTTGAAAGATCAAGTATATCATTAATCAGTATAAGCAGGTATTCGGCGGAATCTTTCACTGTATCAAGGTACTCCTTTCTTTCGGCTTCACTATCAGTGAGCAGAGCAAGGTCTGTCATCCCCAGAATTGAATTCATCGGTGTGCGTATTTCATGGCTCATTGAAGCGAGGAATTTTGATTTGGCTTCAGTGGCCTGTTCAGCCCTCTCCCTCTCGATTTTTAGTTTGCTTTCATATTCAAGCCTTTCAGTAAAGTCCTGAAGCATAACGTAAACAATGGTTGAACTATCAACCTGAAATGTTTCAATAGTTATAAAACAGTGTTTTAGAGATCCGCTCACTGTCCTCAGGGTAATCTCCCTGTTGAAGAGATGTTTTTTCTCAACTGCCTCAACCACGATGTCGATTAATTCACCCGGTTTATCATTAAGATTCAGGTCATAGGGTGTTTTGCCTATTATTTCATCTCTTGAGTATTCAAGTAGTTCCAGAAGCGCATTATTCGCATCGATTATTTTTGCAGTTCTATAATCGATCATGGCCATTGGCGCAATCCCTGAATAGAAAGACTTGGCAAATTTATCTTCTGTCTGAGTCAGTTTTTCTATGATCAGATCATTCTCAATCTTCAGGCTGAGAGATCTTCCGAGACTGCGGTTTATCCTGTATGCAGTGATTGATATTATTGTAAGAAATAGAATAATAAGGTAGCCTACAATACGGAAATCATTTATATCTGAATTGAGATAATAAATAATATAAGGAAGAAGTGACAGAGAGTTGAATATTATAAATGACAGCATGCTTGTGGCAAGAATGCTTACAGATCCTGAGCATGTAGCGCTTATTAGCAGAAGAATGAATATTTTGTTCACGTCGTCGCTCATGCCGGAAACAAAAAATACGCTGGAGCCTATACTTGTTCCCGTAAGAACAGTCGTAGTGTAAAAGAGCCCCCGCCAGAATTTTTCATCTCCGGTTCTGAATGTTTTCCTTTTATAAAACACTGAAGCAATAAGTTTAATTAAATAAACTGAAATTGCTGACGGCAGCCATACGCTGTTGGCAAGAGTATTGTAATTAACTTCACCATACTCCACTCTGTAAAAAAAAGATATTAAAAGTGAGAGAATTATGAGCAGTACAACACTCTGAAAAGAATTCTGATAAAGAATATCGAGTTTAAGTTCCCTGAGCTGATTGTTTATAGATTTAATCATCCTTTATTCTTTCCTGTTGTTACCCTGCTGTGCGGGTATTGCCGGATTTAACACCGGACTCTTCAAGCATCTTCAGAAGATACACGTCGAGAAAAACCAGGGTGGAGCGGGGGAATGTGATTTTCTTAAGCCGGTTGATTAAAGGATCATCTATCGCACAGTATTTCTCATATAGTTCGTCGAATGAAAGACCGGTGCTTATTTTTTTAATGAAGCTGCTGGTGAGATTATAAATATGTTCATGTTTTTCAATTATATCAGAGATATAGCTGATTATTTTTTCATTACCTGTAACAGGGGGGTAATGCCCCTGACAGAGAAGTTCTATCTTTTCACTCTGCACAAGTTGAAGAAGAAACTTTTGTGACTCGATTGTTTCTTTAAGTGTGCCATATTGTATGTCGTTAGGAGTGAGAAAATTCAGCGCGTCACCTGCGATGAGTATGCTGCTGTTTTTATGATAATATACTGTATGGCAGTCTGAGTGACCCGGTGCCTCCATTGCATAAAGAGAATCGTCTAATATCCAGCCTTTTGTTTTCATTCCGCTGAAGCTGAGTTCAGTCATTTCAGCCGGTTTAAGATATTGTACGTATTTTTTACCTGAATATATCCGTCCTATGCTTTTGAGTGATAATATGTATGATACTGTAAATAAAAGAGGTTCAGCAATATATCTGGAGTAAATCTCTCTTTTCAGGAGGAGCCTGATTACAGTATTATTGAAAACACCGAGCCTTTTTAAAAAACCCTCTTTAGGCATGTCCCGATACATTCTGAGGATCTGCCCTGAAGCATTTGTCCTGAGATAATTAATTTTTGATGAGACGTTTTCGTGGTATATGATCGGATAATTTTTACCTGCAAGTCTGCCGTTGTTAGCTATGTGATCATTGTGATAATGTGTGCAGAGTATTGTGTAGTCGCCGGAGTGCTCTAACTGTTTTTTAATACTCATCAGTCTTTTTTTCCCGCATGAGGAGTCAATTATGTATTTGCAGCTGCCAGCTGAGAGTATATATGTATTGGCATAATTGGTTGCTCTGCCGTCTTTAACCGGTTCAGCAAAGTATATCATTCCTCTATTGTTGTAAGTATCAATCATCATAGTGCAACTGTAAACTCCTTCATTAAAATAATATAATGAAAAAACCGGGATCTTAACTATTATTTTACTATCTGCTGCTTTAACGGCAGAGTGAATGAAAATTCAGCCCATTCATTCTGCTTCGATTCAGCCTTAATATGCCCTTTATGCATCTGGATTATTTTCCATGTGGTATACAGTCCCACACCTGTACCTTTCCGCTTCATGAGCTCATCAGTTTCAATGCGGGAAAATTTTCTGAATAGTTTAGATTTTGCCTCTTCCGGAAATCCGGGCCCGGTGTTACGTACTGATACATGTAATTGTAACTCATCTGAAAATACCGTTACATCAATCCGGCCGCTTTCATTGCCGTATTTCACGGCATTGCTCATAAGATTATTCATCACTATCTTCATCAGATTTTTGTCGCAGTCCACTGTAATTTCTGATTTCATATTTATATTAAGTGAAATTTTCTTCTCTGCAACCTGGGGGGAGATAATTTCAGCTGTTTCATCTATTATTTCTTTTCCAAAACTGCATTCCTGGAAGTATGCTCCGATGTTTTCATTCTCAAATCTGGAGAGGGTGAGGTACTCAGATGTCATTTCTCTTAAAAATTTAGCTTTACTTACCATTCGCTGAACATAATCCCTGTGCTTCGGGTCCATGGCTCCGAAGTATCCACCGGCAAGTGTGTTTCCCAGAGATATTATTGAGTCAAGGGGACTTTTAAGTTCATGGCTTACAAAGCTCAGCATCTCCATGTATGAATTAATGGCTTCTGTGAGTTTTTCGATTCTGTATGCTTTTTCAACAGCCTGTCCAATCCTCTCTATGATCAGCAGATTCATGAGCACGTGGTTTGTATTATATATCTCAGTTTTTCCGGAACTGATAAAAAGGAGTCCCACCGGACGCCCCTCCACTGATATCGGGCAGGTGATGCTGGAGTTTATCCCTTCTTTTATAAGAAGCTCAGTTGAATCACTTGCAGGGTGAGTTTTAAGATATTCCTTTAAATTATTGATGATCCTCGGAGTGCCTGCCGCGAATACTTTTTCAAGTGAACTGTTGTCTATATCAGCACTGTACCCTTTATCCATCCAGATTCCGGTATAGTTTGTTCTGACATGGTAAACTGTTAATCTGCGGCCGTTCTCTTCAAAAAAAGAGAGTGCTATTCTGTCGCAGGGGATTATCTCCTGGATATTGATGAAGAGGAAATCAATTATCTCCCCCAGTGTCTCCTGAGATGCTACTTTACTATTAATATGTTCCAATATCTTTGATGTTTTTTCATTATTAAAATCAGCCTCTGTCACGTTTAAATCAGGATATATTAAAGGTGTTTTGTGTGAATCAGCCATTTGAATTTGCCCCCAGTGTTATTTGTCTATATATTCCTTATATATTATATAATTTTTCTAATTGAAATTGTTGAACCGGCAGTTTTTTATTTTTATGTATCTAAGAACGGTTTAATCATCCGGTCAAGTGACTTTATTGTTGTTGACTGGTAAAATCAGTTACATGTATTAATGAAAATGTGGCTTTTTCAATTACTTTATTTCACTATTTTCTATGGGCATGTGAAAAGGATCGGTTATTATGAAAATAAAGTTCAGAAATAGTTTAAGAAATAAGATCCTTTTCGGATTCCTTCTTCTTGTCCTTGCAACCGGCGGTTCTTCTCTTTTTATAGGTTATCAGACAATTTATAAAGGCCTTCTGAGTCAGGCTTACGAAACAGTACGCAGTGATCTTAGCACAGCAGAGTATCTCTATTATAACAGGCTTTACCAGAATAAAATGGCAATAGGTTATATGTCACGTGTTGAATATATGAAAAATGCCATCCTGAGCGGGAATGGTACATTCCTGTATAACAAGTTTATGGAAGTGAAGGATTATCTCGGTATTGATATACTCATTATAACTGATGCCCGTGGTAAAGTAATTCAACGGATAAACAACAGAAATTTTAAGGGAGACAATGTTCTTCAGATAGACCCCATAAGACAGGCAATTGAAACAGGGAAACAGATATCCGGAACAAGCATTCTTTCTCATGAGATCATCAGCAGAGAGGGAAATGAAATTGCTGATAAGGTCCTCATAAAGATAGTTCCCACAGAAAAGGGACGTAAACCGGAAAAGGATTATGAAGACAGAGCTCTTGTACTTAATACAGCTACCCCGGTGCTGTTAAATAATAAAGTCATCGGAGTAATTTACGGAGCTACCATAAAAAATAACAATTTTGAAATAGTTGACCGCATACAGTCACTTTTTTTCAGAAAGGGGGGAAGGCTGCAGAAAAATAAACAGATTGGTACTGTGACAATTTTTCTGGAAGATATCCGTATATCAACAAATGTAATAAGCAGCGGAGGAGAAAGAACTGTAGGAACTCTTGTTTCTGAAGAAGTCTATGACAGAGTTTTCAAAAAAGGGGAGACATGGATAGACAGGGCTTTTGTTGTTGATAAATGGTATATTGCCGGGTATACTCCTCTTGCCGATACAACCGGAAAAACCGTAGGCATCCTGTATGTCGGGGTGCCATCTGACAATTACAGATGGATGCAGACTAATACAGCGTCGTATGTATTACTGATAACAATTATTACATCACTTTTCGCAATAATTGTATCTGTATATCTTCTGATGCGTATAATAAGGCCGATCAATGAGGTCGTTGAAATGTCGGATATTATAGCAGAGGGGGATTACAGCAGGAAACTCCGGCCATTCAGTGAATATGAACTCTCTCATCTCTCTTCTGCATTTAACAGGATGACAGACGCGATTTATGAAAGAGACTGCAGAATCAAGGAGACAGCACAGAATCAGATTGCCCAGTCAGAAAAGCTTGCGTCTCTCGGACGTCTGGCTTCGGGTATCGCACATGAAATTAATAATCCTTTAACCGGAATACTTACATACAGCAGCATGCTTAAAGAGGACCTTGCAGAGAGTCAATATCTTGATGACCTTCAGATTATAATTGATGAAACCATGAGATGCAGAAAGATTGTCCGGGGGATACTCGATTTTGCCCGTGAAACAAGTCTCGAAATACAGCCTCTTGATCTGAATAAAGCTCTTACAACAGCGGTCAGAATAATTGAAAAACATGTCACCTTCCGCAAAGTGAATATTATAAAAGAATTTCAGCCTGATATCCCGGCAGTTAATGTGGACCTTGATCAGATGAAGTCTGTTTTTAATAATCTTCTTGTGAACGCTGCTGATGCTATGCCTGATGGAGGTGATCTGACAATCAGAACATCATATAATCCTGATGAGCGTATGGTTCATGTAACTTTCACTGATACCGGAACCGGAATCCCTGAAGAGAATATGAGTAAAATATTTGATCCGTTTTTTACAACCAAGGAGCCGGGAAAAGGGACAGGACTCGGTCTCTCGGTTATTTATGGAATTATTGAGAAGCATAACGGAGGCATATCCGTTAAAAGCGCTCCGGGAGAGGGTACTGTTTTCACAATAAAACTGCCGGTAGGTGAAGATGAAGCCTTCTGTAGCTGAAATACTCAGAACTGAAATTACTCCTGAAAAATATGGAGAGGCGATAAAGTCTTTTGATGGAGAGTTTGTCTTCGACCGTGAAACAATGATGGACTTTGGTGAAGTGTATTGTTTATTATATCCTGAATCTGTTAATCACGGGGATTCAGTACAGGTGGTTACAGGCTATAAGCTTGTAAGAATAACAATTATAGAAAATCTTCTTGCGGGAATAGATAGCAGACTTAAGCCGCTCTACAGGGAGATGCTCATTTCAGCTTCAGGAGTGGCTAAATTGATGCCGGAGGTACTGGCTGTTGCCGGTCGTGAAAGCACTGTTGATACTTATAAGAGTCTTGACATTAAAGTAAAAGATATTAAATCCGTAATAGATACACTTCCCAACAGCGTTATAAAAGAACGCTTCACAGGTGGAGTCAGCGTATTTTATAATACGCTTTATCTGATAAAAAAAAGTCTTGATATCTGACAAACCGGCAAAAATGTGGAAATAAAAAAAGAAACAAGCGCTGAGCTTATATCGTATATAAGCCATGAGATAAAGAATTCTCTTAATCCTGTGATTAATCTCTCAGGAATAATGCTTAAGGATAAACTCCGGAGATTAAGCACCGATGAAAGAGAATACCTGGAAGTGATTGAGAGAAACGGCAGGAAAATACTCACTCTTGTTGATTATCTTTCTTATATAAACAGAAGCAAAAGTGGAAAAGTTAACCGTTCATACGCTCCCGCTTCAATAAAAACAGTTATTGAAAGTTCTGTAAATACCATCTCTGCTTATAGAAACAACGGCAGTATCAGCTGCTGTTGTATTATTGAAAATGGCGGAAATGAAATTCAGATTGACTCTGAATCATTTAAAAAAATAATTTCATGTATAACCGAGTTTCTTTTTTCTATTAATGAAACAGGTTCTCTTTATTTCCGGGTTTCTTCAGATTCAGATAAACTTTCATTAAATGTTTCCGGAATCGGAGCTGATGAAGAGTATGTCCGCTCCGGGGAGGAGTGTGAGCCTTTTGATTCTGCTGTTTTGAGTGAAACTTCACTGCTCTGGTATTTATTAACTGAAGAACTGATATCAATTGCAGGTGGGCAGAGTGAACTCTGCCGGAAGAGTGATGGGAAAGCCCTGTGGTTTCTTAATTTACCCGTATCTCAGAATGTCCCGGTTGCAGAAAGTGAATCTGTGCAGGTTGAAAATGTTAATAATCGGGAATTTGTTCTCATGGTTATTGATGATGATCCTGATACGTTAATTCCTGTTAAAGCTATTGCTGAACATGAGTTCGGAGGTTTATGCAGAGTTGTTCATGCCTGCACCGGCAGCGAGGGGATTGATCTGCTCGGCAGGATAAGGCCAGATATAATACTTCTTGATCTTTCTCTTCCTGATATAAACGGGATGTCGCTGGTCCGGAGTATAAGAAATTTTTTTACGCGGGATACTGTTGCAGTGATTGCTTTTACAGGGCATGATTTGGGATTAAACAGGGAAAAGTTGGTTAATTCAGGTTTTGATGATATTATTATAAAACCATTTCATATTAATGAATTCATTCAAAAGATCAGGAGCTGGATTAAATAAAAAATGATCAGAATTCTGGCAATAGACGACAGCAGGGATAACCTGATTACACTTACCGCAATTTTAAGGAATTGTTTCCCGGATGCGGAATTTCTCTCATCGATTTCACCCTCTGAAGGTATTGATCTTGCTGTTGAACGTAAGCCTGATGTAATTATTGTTGATTATATTATGCCTGTGATGAACGGCATTGATGTCTGCAAAAAGCTTAAGTCAGATCCTGAAACTGCAAAGGCCCCTGTAATTCTTATTACTGCTTCAGATACCACACCTGAGATGAGAGCTGCGGCTTTTGAGAACGGTGCGGACGCATTTATAACTAAACCTGTTGACGAAATTGAGCTTGCAGCCCAGATGAAAGCAATGCTCCGCATTAAAAATTCGGAGGACATGCTCAGGCAGAGCAACAGGCTTCTTGAAAACAACCTGGCCATCAGTACTGCCAATCTTCAGATAAAAGAAAACAATTACAGTTCTCTCTTTAACAGTATAAGCGATATTGTGATTATACATGACCTTGAGGGCGCAATCCTTGAAATAAACAGAAGCGGTCTGGATTACTTCGGTTTGGCCGAGGAAGAGGTGATCGGAAAATCTGTTCTGAATTTTTTTAACTATCAGTCAGTTACTGATATTTCATCCAATATCATGAAACTGTCATCCATGGACAGGAAGATTATTGAAACATCAATAAAAAATGCCAAAGGTGAAATTGTACCTGTTGAGGTAAGCAGCAGGCTTGTGGAGTTCAACAACGATTTCGCCATACTAAGCGTTTTTCGTGATGTCAAAGAAAAGAGAAGCAGTGATGAATTGAAGAGACTTATATCTCACCTTATAGAGGAGTCTGACGATGCTGTAATTGGTGTCACACTTGGCGGTGAAATTGTCAGCTGGAACAGCAGCGCAGCTAAGATTTTCGGATATTCAGTTGATGAAATAACAGGCTCATCGTACTCTGTGCTTATCCCCCCTCATCAGCCGGACTTCTTCCCGTATCTTCTTGAGAGGATTCGCGCAGGGGAAAAAATTGATCATTATGAAACGGTTAGTGTCAGTAAAAACGGTGAGGAGATTTATATTACTCTGAAAATCGTGCCGATTCGTGATTCGCTCGGAGAGATAATAGGAGCTTCAATAATTGAGCGTGATGTAACAGAGGAACAGCGGGCAAGAGAGAAAATCCGTAAGGGTAAAGATTTTCTTAAGAATCTCGATGAGATAAATCCCGCATTCTATGTAGCTATAGATTCAGCCGCAAATATAATGTCCATGAACAGGACTATGCTTATTGCCCTTGATTACACCCTGGGTGAGGTTGTAGGGAGAAACTACATCGAGCTTCTGTTCCATGAATCTGACAGGACAATCCAGCGGCAGGATTTCATGAAGATGATTCAGAAAAAGAAAATAGTTACAAGTGAAACTTCAATCAATACAAAAACCGGTGAAGAAATTCTTGTTGAATGGCATGGTAAACCTGTAATCAAGATGAACGGCAGGGTTGATTTTATTTTTCTTGTGGGTATTGATATAACAGAGCGTAAACGTCTGGAAAAAGCCGTGATGGAGACAAATGCGGCTGAGAGGCTGAAAATAGGCCAGGATCTTCACGACAGGCTTGCTCAGCACCTTGCCGGGATTTCTTTCAGGAGTGAACTCCTCAAACTTAAGATCAGTGATAATATGCCGGACGCAGTTTCTGATATTGACGATATAGTTGCCCTTGTGAGTACAGCGATCAATAAGACTCGCGAAATTGCCAAAGAACTCTGCCCGGTGGAGATAGGGCCTGGAGGGCTGCTCTCCGCTGTTGAAAGCCTGAGGGATGAAGTTAAGCAGAGTACCGGAGCAAGTATACTGATTAAATGGGACAGGGGGATCAATGTCACAGGTAAACTGGAGCTCTCCAATCTTTATTATATAATAAGAGAGTCGATATATAATTCAATTGAGGTAAACAATTCTAAAAATATTGTTGTGACTCTCCATAAGGACGGCACTATCGGGGTTGTGGAGATCATGGATGACGGAAGTGATTTCGATTCGATAGATAAAGAAAAGAACAGGCTCTTTCAGAGCATGATAAGATACAGATCATGGCTCATGGGTGCATCAAGTGAAATGATGAGCAATCCGGGCGGTGGAGTTACAATAGCATGCAGGTTTAAACTCAGTGGTGAGATTCTCAATCCCGATGAAGGTAAAAAATGGCCGGAAACAAAAAAAGGTAAGAGCAGGGCAAAATCCAGCGTGCTGCTTGTTGACTCTCATCCTGTTGTGCGCCAAGGATTAAAACAGATACTTGAGATAGAGAAGGATATCGCAGTGGCAGGAGAAACGGGTAATGCCGAGGAGGCGCTTAAACTTATAGGACGGCTCCGTCCCGATATTATGACTGTAGATATATCGCTCAGCGGCACAGGGGGAATTGATCTTATTAAAGCCTGCAAAGAGAGATATCCGACACTCCCCATACTTGTTCTCTCTATTTATGAAGAATCGATTTACGCCGAAAGGGCAATAAGAGCCGGCGCACGGGGTTATGTTATGAAGGATGAATCACCCGCAGTAATTGTCAACGCTGTCAGAACTGTGCTTGAAGGGCGGCAGTTTATGAGCGATACCCTTAAACAGAAGCTCCTTGATAAGCTTTATTCACCTAAATCAGATGATACTTCTGCCCTTGTTGATTCCCTTACTGACAGGGAATTTGAGATTTTTCAGCTTATAGGCCATGGACTGGGTAACAGACATATAGCAGACAAGCTTCATATCAGTGTAAAAACAGTGGAAAACTTCCGCGAAAAGATAAAAAACAGGCTTAATATCAGCTCATCATCGGAATTAATACAATTTGCAGTAAACTGGATTATGAACAAGACCTCATGATTATAGGGGAATTCCCCCTTATATTTAAAAGATTTTTCCCCTATTTACAATCCCCTTTTTTTATACGTATGTTATAGCATACTTAATCAGTTAAATGTAATGTATATGGTTAGTACGGTTACAATACCTGTCTTTCACGCCGGTAAAAAACCGTTTTTCCATGTAGGTAATCAAGAATACTGACTTAGAGGTTGGATATGGATTATAAGTCTGGAGTATGTAATTTTTGCGGAACCGGATGCGGCAACTACCTCAAGATAACAGATGGTAGGATCACGGGGGTCTACTCCTCCAGGAACCACCCGGTAAGTAAGGGAAGACTGTGTGTCAGGGGATGGCATCTCCATGAGTGGCTGATGACCGATCAGCGGATAGATGCCCCCATGATCAGGGTTGACGGCTCATTAAAGAAAGTGAGCTATGAAGAGGCAGTTAATTTCATGATGGACAGGATGTCGGTTTATAAGGGGAAGGAGAATAAAGAGATAGGCTTCCTCGCTTCACCGAGATCATCAAATGAAAATAACTATCTTTTCATGAAACTTGCAAGGGGAGTATTTAAAACAAATAATATCACCCTTGATTCAGAATCAGGCCATAAAGCGAGCCTGAATGTTTTGTCAGAGGGTACCGGATTTGCGGGTATGACCGGTTCTCTTGAGGATATCGCGAAAACTGATTTCATACTGATCGTTGGTTCAGACCTTACAAAAATGAACCCTATAATCGGAAGTGAGATACACAAAGCGCAGATGTCCGGAACAAAAGTCGTCACAATATGCAGCAGGAGCTCCCAGATCGCTAAGCTCAGCAATGTGCATCTTCAGATTAAACCGGGATCTAAAAAAGTTATCCTCGGTGCACTTGCCAAAGCTGCAATTTCATCCGGTGCAGCTGATTCAGATTATATCAGTAAATTCACTGAAGGGGTTGAGACTTTTAAAAATTCAGTTAATTCACTGGAACCTGCTGACATTGAAGCACTAACAGGTGTTCAATATTCAGTAATATCTGAAATTGCTGAAGAGCTTTCCAAATCATCATCAGCAATGGCTTTCTGGTCAACAGGGATAGCGGGGCTTGATCAGGATACAGTGAGCTACATCTATGATCTCTTTCTTGTGGCAGGAAAGATAGGGAAAGAATTCTGCGGTGTGAATCCCATTGCGGGGATAGCAAACCTCCAGGGCGGATATGACATGGGCGCTGCTCCTGATATTCTTACCGGATTTCAGAAGATCAATTCTGATGCTGCTTCGAAGTTCGAGAAAGCCTGGAATACAACATTAAATAAAGAAGCAGGCAGAGATATCTATGACCTCCTTGCTGATAAAAACTCCGGGCTCAAAGCGTTGGTTGTTGCGGATCATGATGAAGGCATTGTAAGATATGAAAAGGAGATTGAAGCTCTGGATTTCGTTGTTTACTTCGGTGCTTATGATAACCCGTTTATTAAACACGCTGACGTGGTGTTCCCGGTTGCAGCTCTTGTTGAAGACAACGGAACATATACTAATACAGAGAGAAGGGTTCAACTCTCACAGAAACGTATTGAACCATTTGAGAATGCAATGCCGGGATGGAAACTTTTCCCGATGATTGCAGCAAAAGCATCACAGAACTGGAATTACGGTTCCGCTGAGGATGTATTCAAAGAGATTACATCTCTCACTCCTGAATATGCGGGATTAACCTATGCGAAACTTATTGATTCCATGGGTATTCAGTGGCCATGCAATGATAAGAATCCTGCAGGATGCAGACGGCTTGATGCTGAAAAGGCAGGGAGAAAATTTAAATTCGCCCCTGTTTCAGGAAACTATAAAACTCCATCTGCAACGGCTGAATATCCTTTCCTTCTGATAAGAGGGCAGGGTGAACACTTCTGGCACCAGAACAACATAATGAAAAAGAGTTATATCCCTAAACGTGAGTATAACGCCACTCTTCTTGTGTTTCCGGAAGGTTATGTTGAGATCTGCAAAGAGGATGCAAAGGCACTTCAGGTCCGTGAACACTGGGGAGTTAAGATTGTGTCTGGCAGCGGAGCAATGAAAGTTTCAGTTAAAATCTCTGATGACGTGAAGCCCGGAACTGCTTATGTGCCGTACTTCATCCGTGAAATGATTACAGAGTTCCTTCTCGAGCATAAGAGCGATATCGGCAGGGGAGAAGACGCTATAATTCCAGTCAGGATAGAGAGGGTATAAGTTATGTATCTGATAGAAAAAAACAATGTAATGAAACTGGCTGAAGAGCTCGCTAAGTCTTATGATCTCTACGGTCCGGTTATAGATAATGAAACAAAGCAGGTGTTCTTCAATAAGGTTGAAAGCGCGTCTGAGATCAGCCTTACAGCTGAGATTCCGGCTCTACCTCCAAAGACTGTAGTTTTCCCTCAGATCGAAAGGATAACACAGTATAAATATGATAAAGTCGGGAAAAAAGCTGAAATAGCTATGACTTATGATGACAGAAGTAAAGCCATATTCGGAATAAGGCCCTGCGACCTTACAGGCATCATTGTTCTTGACAGGTTTTTTCTTGGCCAGGAATTCGTTGATGATGTTTATAAAGAACATAGAAAGAGGATGTTCATAGTAAGCAATACATGCGTGGTCCCTTTTAAACAGTGTTTCTGTGTATGCACAGACAGCGGCCCTGCTGCTGATGAAGGCTATGACCTCAATCTCACTGAAATCGGTGATATGTATCTTGTTGAAACAGGAAGCGAAAAAGGGAAAGCCTTTGCTGAAAAAATGGGGCTTAAGCCTGCCGGTGATGAGTACATTGCCCTGAAAAAGAAGGTTATTGATAAATCAATATCACTCTTCGAAAAAGTTGCCACAGATAACAAGGCATGGATCTCCCGTATTATGAACAGGGTCACAACAGGTTTCATAAAAGATGAAGTATGGAAGCATATCGGAAACCAGTGTTTTGAATGCGGCGCATGCTCATTTGTGTGCCCCACATGTTCATGTTTCAACATAGAGGATCACAACAGGTTCGACGGATCAACTGACAGGCTCAGGGAGTGGGATTCATGCTCTTTCGAAGGTTATACAAAAATGGCTGGTGATCATAATCCGCGTCACCCTGTTGAAGATAGAAGAAATAAAAGATTTTTCTGCAAGCTTTCATATTCTCAGTCAAAGAAATACCTGAGACCGGGATGTGTAGGGTGTGGAAGATGCCAGTGGGTCTGCCCCGGCGATATAGGTTTGCCGAATGTTGTTACATACATCAGACGGGAAATAACAGAGTAGGTGATTATCATGAGCAATATGGATAATAAAATCGTAACATTACCTGAAATAGCAACAATTGAAGAGATAAAAGAAGAGATACAGGATGTAAAGACATTCTATATTAAATTCGATAATCCCGAAGTTCAGAAAAATTTTAAATGGAAATCAGGGCAGATTGTAATGCTGACAATCTTCGGCGCGGGGGAGGCTGCTTTTTCTCTTCCAGGAGCTCCGGAGAATGACAGGTTCCACCTTTCTATCAAGAGAGTCGGAAAAGTTACATCTGCACTCTTTGAACTTGAACCGGGTGATAAAGTCGGTATAAGAGGACCATTCGGTAACGGATTCCCCTTCGCGGAATTTAAAGGGAAAAATCTTATTTATGTAGCAGGCGGTATCGGGCTCATCCCGCTCCGTTCATCAATTGTACATGCCCTGCAGCACAGGGAGGACTTCGGAAGGATTATTGTTCTGCTCGGTGCAAGGACTCCAAATGATCTTATGTACCAGAATAATATTGAAGAATGGCTTAAGATTCCGGGATTTGAATGCTATGTGACAGTGGATCAGGCTACAGCAGACTGGAAAGGTGAAACAGGATTTGTTCACACACTTCTGGATAAGGCGAATGTTCCTGTAGATAATACAATGGCATTTGTTTGCGGCCCTCCCATCATGTTTAACTCTGTAATCGGAGAACTGATGAAGAGAGGATTAAGAGAGGACAATATTCTGTCAACTCTTGAAAGACATATGAAGTGCGGAATAGGCAAATGCCAGCACTGCGCTATAGGGAGAACCCTTGTGTGTACTGACGGCCCTGTTTACACTTATAAACAGATTAAAACTCTGGGTGAAGAGATCTGATGAATACTCTACTGTCAGACATAAGAAATACTGTTAGCGGCAGCTGCTGCCTGGTCGGTATGGGGAACTTCCTTAAAAGCGATGACGCTGTGGGACTTTACATAATCGAATCAGTTAAGAAAGCTGCGGGTAACAGGGAAGGGATCTACAATGTTGAAGATGTTATAGAAGCCTATGTGTTCAAAATTGCTGAACTTGATTGCGACAGTGTTGTTGTCATTGACGCAGTTAAGGCAGACGCTGAAACAGGCTCCATAATTTTCGGAAGACTTGAAGATGAATTTGAAGAGCTCGGCGGAACACTCTCTACTCATAAGCTGGCTCTTAAGATGTCAGGCAGAATTTTCAGTGAGCATAATAAGGTCACCTATCTTCTCGGAGTTGTTGTTGATAATACGGATTTCGGCGCTGAACTTTCACAAACAGTGAGAGAGACCGCTGATGTTTTAATAAAGCTTATCATTGATGCGTTAAATTGTGAAAAAGGAGTTGGTAAATGAATACTGACATTTACGGAAACCTGTTTACAGCTATGGCCATCCTTGCCGCCTCTGCGGTTATTTCTCCGATAGTGGCAGGAACAAAAAGGAAACTGGCGGGCTGGATAAATTTTATAATGGTAACAATTGCAGCTATTTTTCTCCTTCATATAAGTTATGCGGTTATTTTTAAAGCTGTTCCACAGGGATCAACAATAATTAACCTGGGACCCCTTGGTGTTTATTTCCTTGTGGACAGCTTTTCCGCTTTTTTTATCGCAATTGTTTCTTTTATGGCTGTTATGAGTTCATTCTACTCAATAGAGTATATGGACCACTACCATGATTATAGTCTGAGCGGATTTTATTTTAATCTGCCGGTATTTATTTTAGGTATGATTGCCCTGCTTACGGTTGATGATCTTACAATAGGATTCACAATAGCATGGCAGCTTATGACAATAGCTTCATACTTCCTGATTAAATTTGAATTCAGGGAGAAAAACGTAGTATATGGAGCGAACAAATATCTTGTGTTAATGGAACTCGCCTGGGCGCTTATTGTGGGATCAACTTTTCTCGTCAGCGGTTCTTCAATGGGTGATTCGCTCCATATAATAACAGAGAACCTCGGGCATACTTCGCCTGTAATGATGTACGCTGTGTACGGTCTTATTCTTGTGGGCTTCGGCTTCAAGGCCGGTATGTTCCCCTTCGGACAGCTCTGGCTGCCTGATGCACACTCAATTGCTCCGTCTCCCATCAGCGCACTCCTTTCGGGTGTTATGCTGAAGACTGGTATATATGGAATAATGAGAACATTTTTCTGGATGACACCTCACGGAGAAGGAGTACACTTCAATGGTTTCCTCTGGGGAACAATAATTGCATCATTCGGTGTTGTTACTCTGTTTGTTGGTACTGTTCAATCCATGAAACAGAGTGATTCCAAGAGACTCCTCGCTTACAGTTCCATAGGACAACTAGGATATATTATATTTGCAATCGGTGCATCGCTTGTGCTTTTCAATTCAGAGAGCCAGTACATGAAGCTTCTTGCGCTTGTGGTAATTATCGGCGCACTATATCATGTGATAAACCACGCGGTTTTCAAAGGCCTGCTCTTCCTTGTGAGCGGAAGTGTGCTTTATACAACAGGTACAAAAGATCTGAATAAACTCGGCGGGCTAATTAACTTCATGCCTGTAACAGCTGTTGTGGCTGGTATAGCATCACTTTCAATCGCGGGAGTTCCACCTTTCAGCGGATTTGCAAGTAAATGGACTATAATCTCATCCACTGTTCTTGCCGGGAGTGAAGTGACGTTTCTTGTAATCTTCGGAATAATTGCACTCTTTACAAGCGCCGTTACTCTCTCCTGTTATGTGAAGTTCTTCGGAATGACATTCACATCAACAGGAACAGAATGGACAGTTAAAAAAGATATTAAAGAAGTACCTTTTATGATGCTTGCACCAAAAGTAGTTCTTACAGCGCTTTGCATAATTCAGGGACTTCTCCCATTCGTATATTATAATGTAATAATTGAAGTGTTCAGGAATTCGAACATATCAACTCTTACAAACGCATTCAGGCATGCTGAATTTAATAATCATATATTCAGTTCAATGAGCGGAATATCATTCACAGTTCCGGGTATGGCTGGTGCAGTTTCTTCAGCAGCAGTTCCGATAGTGATACTGATTGTTGTTTCACTTGCATTTGTTATAGCAAAACTATTCAAAAATTCCGGCGGTTCAGAGGAGAGAGAAGCTCCAACCTGGCTCTGCGGTTATGCTGAACTGAATAACCTGAACAGGTATCCGGATAGAAGCATGTTCGCGTCACTGAAGGGTTTCTTCTGGTGGACAGGCGGAAACGTGAAGAAATGATGGAATGGAAAATAAGGTGAGAGGTTGGATATGAACTCATTGGATAAAGTATTAAAAACATTACAGGATAAATTCGGGGCAGGTATTACCGGTCACGCGTCACCGCTCCCCACAAGGCTTTTTATAAATATTAAGGCTGAGAATGTGAGGGAGATATCTAACGAGGTAGTAGCGCTCGGCGGTAGATACCTTGTAGGTATCGGCCATGATAATATTGCCCGCGACGGGAATATAGGGATGATTCATACGTTCGGTTTCGATAAAGATAACTTTATTGTACACCTGAACGCGGCAGTACCCGGCAGTAACCCTGTTATGCCGTCAATAACACCGGACATACCCGGCGCAGGCTGGTCAGAAAGGGAATATCAGGATCTCCTTGGAATGAAATTTGAAGGACACCCGAAACCGAAGAGACTTGTCGTGGCAGATGACTGGCCGGCTGATATATTCCCCATGAGAAAGGAAGTACCTTATAACATGGTCCCGCCAGCTGCTGAAGATGTTGCATATCAGCTTGATGAGTGCCCTGAAGGGTGCTCAATAATTCCGGTGGGTCCTTTCCACACAGCGCTTCATGAACCGGAACATTTTGCAGTATATGTTGATGGAGAGACAATCAAGGGATGCGACTACCGTGGATTTATGACTCACAGGGGGATTGAGAAACTCTGTGAATCCCAGGTAAGCTATAATGAAGTCCCATTTATTGCTGAAAGGATTTGCGGTATCTGCGGTTCTGTACATGCTACAGCTTATTCACAGGCTGTTGAAATGGCTGGAGGAATACCTGTCCCAAAAAGAGCGGAATATATAAGAAGCCTTCTTCTTGAAATTGAAAGGCTTCATTCTCATCTCCTCTGGCTTGGAGTCGCAGGGCACCTTATCGGATTTGATACAGTGTTCATGCAGTCATGGAGAGTCAGGGAAAATATTATGTGGCTCAGTGAGAGAATTACCGGTAACAGGAAAACTTACGGTATGGTAATTGTCGGCGGAGTCAGAAGAGATATCACTCCTGAAATTGGTGAGGATATACTTAAAGTCTGTGCTAAAGTTGAAGAGGAAGTAAAAATAATACATAAATCAATTACTGGTGACACTGCATTACACAAAAGGACAAAGGGGGTCGGTTATCTTTCAAAAGAAGAGGCCATCAAATGGAGTCTGGTGGGTCCTGTTGCGCGAGCAAGGGGTATCGACATTGATGTAAGAAGGGACCATCCGTATGCCGCCTACAGCGAACTCCAGTTCAACGTACCGGTAGTAGATACCTGCGATGTCTGGGGAACGCTTGTAGTCCGGCTTCTTGAAATCTATGAATCGATCAGCCTTGTAAGGCAGATCATTGCAAAGATGCCCAAAGGCGAGATACTTACTGAACTGAGCGAAGAGATTCCTCCGCTTAAGCATGGAATTTCTGTTGTTGAAGCGCCAAGGGGAGAATCAGTTCACTTCGTAATTACGGGTGAGGAGAACAGGCCTGACAGGTGGCGTGTCCGCGCCCCGACCTATCCGAATCTCCAGGCAATACCTGCGATGCTTCTTAATGATCAGTTCGCGGATTTTCCGATCATTGTCGGTAGCATTGACCCATGCTTCTCATGTACAGACAGAGTCGAGGTCGTTAATGTGACATCCGGGAAGAAAAGAATTATGAGCAAGTCTGAAATTGAATTTATATCACGCGGTAACAGGTGAGGAAGGTAGATTATGGATATAGTATACATTGTTGTTAATATAGTTATATTCCTTGCTTTCGCTCCTCTTTTCGAAGGGATCGTGAGAAAGCTTACAGCAAAGGTGCAGTCAAGGCAGGGCCCCCCTGTTATACAGCCCTATTATGACATAATTAAGCTTCTTGGTAAAGAGAATTTTATAGTGGGCAACTGGGCTTTTACTCTTGCTCCGCTTATGTCATTCGCGGCAATAATTTCAGTAATCTGTTTTGTGCCGTTGGGATATAAAGCAAATTTCCTGACACAGTACGCTGATGTAATTACAATAATCTACCTCCTTACATTGGGTGGAGTATCAATACTGCTGGGAGCGCTATCAAGCAAAAATACTTTTGCGATGATGGGTGCAAGCCGTGAGATGGTAACTATGATTATGGTTGAACCGGTACTGGCAATGACTTTCTTTGTGGGCGCTGTTAAGGTGAAGAGCCTCGGTATCGATGCCACAATTTTCAGTGTAATGAATACCGGTTATTCATGGGCGGTAGTGCTCATGATGGCGCTCTATCTCATGGCACTCCAGGCCTTTGTGGGCAAACAGCCTTTTGATATAGCTGAGGCTGAGCAGGAGATCCTTGAAGGGCCATTCATTGAATACAGCGGGCCTAACTACGCTCTCTTTAAATATTCAATGATGCTTAAACAGATGTTCTATGCGTCACTCTTTGTAATGGTTTTTGTGCCATTTTTATACACAGGTGTATACGCTCTTGATATTGCTATTCAGCTCTGTGAAATAGCTCTTGTTTACGTTCTGATTGCTCTTGTGGGTGCAACAAATCCGAGGCTCAGGATAGACCAGGCTGTAAAATACTATGCTGTACTGATTGTTCTTGCGCTCAGCGCTGTGGGACTCTCTGTGTACGGCATATAACGGATAGGAGGACTTTATGTGGCTTACAAGTAAAATCAAACAGGTTTTAATGGTAATAAAACCGGGTGTGGTCACTCTGAACTATCCGTTCGAGAAGAGGCCTGTCCCGGAGAATTTCAGAGGAGCGCCATATTGGGATCACGAAAAGTGTATCGGCTGCGGAGGGTGCGCTAATCACTGTCCGGCAAGGACTATACTTGTCCGTGATATCTGCCAGGAGATACGTGTGATGGTATATGACGGATCAAGATGTACATATTGCGGAAGATGCGCTGATGTATGTCCTGAAAAAGCTATAACCATGACCGACAGATATGAGCTTGCAACAGATGACAGGCAGGATCTCAACGAAAGCATGGAACTCTTTATGCTCACATGCCAGAGATGCGGAAGATGCTACGACATGGAAAACGTTAACATGATCGACAGAATGGATCTGCAGGGCTATAGATACGATAATATTGAAGCAAGGACTTTTATCAGGAAAACAACAGACAGGTTTGATCCTGAAATGCTGAAAAAGACCGCAGACTATAAAAGACCTTCAAAGATAGGAGAATAGGTATGTTTGAAAATCTGTCAAAAAAACTATTCGGTAAATCATTATGGCTGTATCACTGCAATACAGGTGCGTGCAACGGCTGTGATATTGAGATACTCAACGTACTGACTCCATACTACGACGTTGAAAGATTCGGAATGAAGCTTGTGGCTTCACCTCGACACGCTGATGTAATGCTCCTTTCAGGGGCTGTTACAAGGCCTACACTGCCTCTTGTGAAGAAAGCATATGATGCGCTGCCCAACCCGAAACTTGTTTTCGGTGTCGGGTCCTGCGCGACAGGGGGCGGCTGCTGGTTCGACTCCTACAATGTAACAGGAGGTGCGGCGGGAGTTGTCCCTGTGAACTATTTCATACCGGGATGTCCGCCAAGACCTGAGGCTATTATCTATGCTGTAGCTCTCGCTCTGGGCCTTGTTGATAAACAGGTTGCCCCTGTAGAGCTGAAACAGATGGAGTTCCCGATAGATGTATATGAAAGGAACAAGGCCTGGGAAGAGAGAAATACAATTTATCAGCTGATACAGGACTGAGCGGGGAGGTAAGAGATGGCAAAAAGAATACTTCTGGTGGACGACGACAGGGATCTGGTTGTTACCCTGTCTCAGGCCCTAAAAGTCAACAATTTTGAAGTAGTTGAAGCATACAGTGCTGCCGAGGGACTTAAAAAAGTTCTCTCAGAAAAGCCTGATCTCGTAATATTTGACGTAATGATGGAGACTGATACAGCCGGATTTGAAGCAGTTTATCAGATCCGTAATAAAAGAGATACTTCACGGTATAAAGAAGTGATAAATGTCCCTATTATAATGCTTACAGCAATAAATCAGGTGACAAATTCACGTTTTTCTCTCAATGCAGAACAGAGTTTTTTGCCCAGTATCAATGATTTTCTCACAAAACCTATAGATATAGATGAGCTTATTGAGAAGATCAACAGGTACATATAAGCCAAAAAAAATTATTTTGGTTGATAAAATTAATGTAATCATTGATTTTATCAACCATACTCTTTATAATGCGAAACGGTGAAAGGGCCCCAGATGGAAAAAAAAATCTTAATCATTGATGATGAAGACATAGTCCTTAAAAGCTGCATCAGAATACTCCGTAATGACACATATAAGATAGATACAGCGTATTCCGGTGAGGAAGGCCTTGCCAGGATTGATCAGGAGAAATATGACCTGGTCATTACCGATCTTATGATGCCCGGTATGAGCGGTATGGATGTACTGAGGAGTGTTAAGGATCGTAAACTCGATCTTACCGTTGTAATTTTCACTGGTTATGCCACAGCAGAAACTGCCCGTGAAGCTCTCAAAATGGGAGCTTTTGATTATATACCTAAACCTTTTACTCCCGAAGAATTCCGTGATGTAGTTCAGAACGCTATTAAGTCAGGGGAGGGGAGCGAGGCCACAATGCTGGACCTCATGGCAATTGTATCGCATGAACTGAAGAGCCCGGTTGCTGTTGTGCATACAACTGCACAGACTCTTGCAAAGGGATATTTCGGAAATCTTGAACCTAAGCAGAAAGAGATACTTGAAACAATAATAAGAAACTGTCAGTACCTTGAAGATATTATCAGGAGCTATATAGATCTCTCAAAAATGGAGCTGGATGATATTGAAGCATTTAACCAGAAAGTGAATCTGGTAGATGATGTAATACAAAACGTACTCGATATCCCTGAGTATTCCTCAAACATGAAGAATATGAAAATTCTGACAGATTTCAGAAGCCGTCCCGTTATTCAGGGTGATCCGAACCTGCTTCAGATTGTTGTAACAAACCTTGTAAATAACGCGATAAAGTATGGAAGAGAAAATACATCCATAAAGATATCGGTATACGAACAGGATGGTAATGCGCTGTTTTCCATATATAATGAAGGTGTTGGTATTTCTAAAGATGATATTGAAACGAAACTATTCAGTAAATTCGGAAGATTGAGGCAGAAGGGAACAGAGGGAGTTAAAGGTTCAGGACTTGGACTCTATATCTGCAAAAAAATAATAGAGAAGCACAGTGGAAAACTATGGGCGGAATCAGTAGTTGGTCAATATGTTAATTTCTTTTTTACACTCCCCATGAGATAATTACTTTTTTTATTTTTTTTACAAAAAGTATTGATTAAATTTTGTATATAAATCACTAATTAAGAGTATAATTAAAATTGGAAGGGAGCGGTTTATGAAAAACAGGAGAAGAGGACCCGATTTTGTCGTAAAAGTCATAAACTGGATATCAGGAATATCATGGGGAATCCTGGTAACAATTTTTTTATTTCTGATAATATCAAATCCCACATCCAAAGGTATGTCAGTAAGCAGACCCTCCTTAAAAGCTACTTCAACAGCATGGATGTCTAACGCTATTTACGCATTTCTTATTTTTCTCATATTACTGAGCATTGCGGGAATTGTGTTCAATATGACGCGAATGAAGCGTAAAACCGACAAGATGAAACTGACTTTTTTCTTTTCAGGGATTTTAGCTGTAATAGGACTTATTATAATTAATATCGCATAATAAACTTTAATTCTAAAAGCTGTAAAAAAGCCTCTTTTAAAACAAGGGGCTTTTTTTATTGCATTATAATGAGGGTATTAATTATTTTTTTAAATAATTTGTTGACATTTACGCTATGTTTCTATTTATAGAAACATAGCGTAAATGGACATGAAAAAAATAAATAACATAAGATTCTGGTGGTGGCAGGGATTAGAAATAACTATCCCCGTATCCTGTTTTTTTTAAAAGGGAGGAGCGGGGGCCCGCTTCCCTGAAATATTATAATATCAACGGCTGCGGGATAAATGCAGCCGTTTTTTATTAATGGAGGTAACATGTTTCCGGATTTAAACAGACTTAAAAAACTTACTGAGAAATATAACAGGATTCCTCTCTACAGGGAGATGAATATAAGCATGTTTGATTTTCTTTCAATAATCAATTCATTAAAAGATGAGGAGAGCTTTATTTTTCTTGAAAGTTCTGACAGTACCAGCAGGGCAGGGAGATTCTCCTACCTCTGCTTTAATCCCGCGGCATTAGTGACCGCTTATAGTGACCATGTAGTTGTAAGTCATCACGGTTCCGTAACAAGGACAGAGGAGGATTTATTTACTTTCCTTAAAAGGGAGAGCGCAAAATTTAATTCACCCGATATCGATGGGTTCGGTGATTTTAACGGGGGATTTACAGGCTATATAAGCTATGAGGCTGTAAACCATACAGGTATATTGAGAAGAAAAATTAAATCAGGAAACCTCCGGCCTGTGGCGGAACTTCTTCTAATAGATGATTTTATTGTGTACGATAATATTCTGAGAAAATTTTTTGCCTCAACTCCGGTTTATACTGAAAGAGGTGAGCTCGGCACTGAAGTGCAAAGGGCCTCAGAGAGGCTTGATGAGATTGAGGAGTTTATTGTAAATCTGATTCAAAATTCAAAAATAAGTTTTCTGCCGTCAAGGCCTTTTGAAATAAAAATGGAATACAATGATTCAGATAGTTCATTTCTGAAAAAAGTCGGAGCCGTTAAAGATGAGATCTGTTCCGGCGAGATAATCCAGGGTGTCATAAGCCGGAGGATGTCAGTGAAAAACAGAATTAACCCCTTCAGTTTTTATCTGAAGCTCAGGGATGTTAATCCCTCTCCTTATATGTATTTCCTTAAGTTCGGGGAGAGGTTTATTACCGGCTGCTCTCCCGAGACTCACCTCCGGATGAAGGGAAACAGAATGCTTCTGAAACCCATAGCAGGCACAGCGCCAATACCTGAGAAAAGGAATGACAGAAAGATAGGCCGTAAAAATCTTCTGCGTGACCAGAAGGAGCGTGCTGAGCACCTTATGCTGGTGGATCTCGCGAGAAATGATCTCAGCCGTATTGCTGCAAAGGGATCTGTATCTGTTGCTGAGTTTATGAAGGTTGAGGACTTCTCACATGTAATGCATATTGTATCAAGCGTTAAAGGGATAATGCGTGAGGGGCTCACTGCTGTTGATGCATTCCGTGAGACTTTTCCTGCGGGTACTGTTTCCGGCGCTCCGAAAGTCCGGGCAATTGAGATTATTGATGACCTTGAAGAACATGAGAGATGGGCTTATGCAGGAGCTGTGGGCTACTTCGGCTTTAACAGATCCTGTGATACATGTATAACTCTCCGTACGGCTTATTTTGATGGTGACGATGTTTTTACACAGGGTGGCGCTGGGGTGGTGTTTGACAGCGTTCCTCAGAATGAGCTCAATGAGATAAATCATAAACTCAGGGCTCTTACAACAAGTATGGGATACGCGGTATAGAGGTTTAATATGATTTTACTTGTAGATAATTACGATTCATTCACATATAATGTTGTTCATTCACTTGAACGGCTCGGGGAGGATGTAGAAGTAATCAGGAATGATCATGATTTCGATTCAATCGATTTCAGCAGATACAAAGCTGTTATATTATCCCCGGGGCCCTCAAATCCGGATAATGCGGGTATAACTCTTGATGTTATAGAAAAAAATCCGGGGCTCCCTCTGCTGGGGATATGCCTCGGTATGCAGGCTATTGTTCAGAGTTTCGGAGGAAAAATTGTCAGAGCACCGGGAATTGTGCATGGTAAACAGGATACAATTTCTCATACAGGTGAAGGACTCTTCCATGGCGTGCCTCAGAAATTCAGAGCAGTGAGGTACCATTCACTCTGCGCCGAGAAGGAGAGTTTTCCGGCAGATCTTGATATAGAGGCTTTTTCATCAGATGGTGTTATCCAGAGTGTGCGGCATAAAAATAAAAATATTTACGGTATCCAGTTTCATCCTGAATCATATATGACTGAATATGGAGATGATATTTTCAGAAATTTTCTGAATCAGCAATAATCTATGGTAAATTAATTTTATTGATTATTTTTCTCTCCTTTATTATAATTAAAATATGTAAGTGCAAAATATATAATTGGTTTGATTATAAGGAGAGAATACAATGAAGAAGCTTTCAGCTTTACTGGTCTTAATTATTTTAATGTCCTCCGGTTTGCTTTTTGCCCAAAAAAAAGCGGATGTTAATGTTGATGTAGACAATGATGTCAGTGATGAAGCAAAACAACAGGCCCAGGTTCAGGCTGTTAATTTTCTAATGGGAGGAGTTTTCGGAGCTGTTACAATAGATGGAAAAAACTATCAGCAGATGGGACTCCGTCCTGAACTGAAGCTCTGGAAATTCGGTGTAGGCCTTGATATCAGTATACTTCTTGATGAAGACGGAAAGATCAGGGAGGAGGACTGGGATGATAAAGAGGATTATATAGATAAGATTTATTATCTAAGGTACGGGCAGAAGGGTGATCCTTTTTATTTTCTTTACGGCGGTCTTGAGTCAACAACACTGGGCTACGGTACACTTATTAACGGCTATACAAACCTTCTCGAATACCCTACGTATAAACGTCAGGGACTTGATATTGGTTTCGAGACACAGTATCTCGGCATGCAGGCAATTGTTAATGACTTCAAAGAACTTCAGGGGAAAAACCGTGCGGTAATGGGCGGCGGCAGGATCTATCTGCGTCCATTCAGCAGAGTACAGATTGGAGGATCAATAGCAGGTGACCTGAATGAATACAAGGGCCTTCGCGATACAGATGATGATGGGTACCCTGATGAAGTTGATGCATATCCGGATGATGACAGTTATGTAACAGAGATAGATTATTATGCTGCTAAACTAGGTATCCCAACTAATGATGCTACAATTCAGGCTTTGGTCAATGCAGGATTAATTTCTCCAATTAAAACCGAAGATCTCCAGGATTACGGTAATCAGCGTTCCCGTACAGGTTTCTGGGCAGGTGACGCCGGCATTCTTGTTATAAATGGTGATTTCATTAAGTTCAATATCTATTCCCAGTATGCAAGATCAATAAATACTGGCGGCTGGGGATTTACAGCTCCCGGAGCAAAACTCTCATTCGGTGATGTCATAGAAATATATGGAGACTACAGGCAGCAGTCAGAGGATTTTATCTTCGGTTATTACAATGACACCTATGATCTTGAAAGATCTAAATATGTAGATGATGGTACAGGTAAACTTTATGCTGTAACAAAAAAAGAGAAGCTGAAAGCAGCAGAAAAACTAAAAGGTTATTTTGCCGGAGTAAAAATTAACTTTTTTCGCATCTTTACAGGTAAGTGTGAATACCAGGATATGAGATGGGGCGAAGATGATAAAGAGGATAAATCTATTAGAGGAGAACTTGTCTTCAACAGGGAGCTTGTGCCTGTTATCTCAAAGGCAAAGGCCTATTATGTACAGAACAATGTTGAAAAGCTCGAATGGAAAACAGAAAGTACAGTAATGGGTGGAGTAATCGGTATAGGTATGGGGCCCGGCCTTAGCATAGATTTCAACTATCGTATTACTTATGAAGATAAAAACGGTGACGGCAAAATCAGAGGTGGTGATGAAGAGATCACCAACGTCAGCGTTTCAACCAGCGCGGTTTTCTGACATCTGTAATATAGCTGCGAAACTATCGGGTGCATGCATTGTACCCGATAGAAAATTTTATTTTTTTCAACAAATCCTCAGACATTTGCAACTATAGTATTTCACGAATGAATTAAGCCTGCTTTGTGTTATTCAATACATAATGTCATTCCAGTGAAGATAAGAATCCATTGTTAATAGCATTTGATATTTTAAAATAATGGATCTCCGCCTGCGAGGAGATGACATTAAGGACTAATTAAATCATTAACTGCTATAAAAAAGCTCAATTGCGGGAGCTCTTTTTGAGAGATATACTATATAAATTTAAAAAATCCTGATTCCTGAAATTGTCTCAGCGATATTATATGCATGGTCACCGATCTTTTCAAAACAGGAGACCATATCAATAAATATAATTCCTGAATCAACATCGCAATTATTTTCATTCAGCCGTTTTATATGAGATTTACGCAGCTCTTTTTTCAGTTCATCAATTCTGTTTTCTATAACTTCAGCTTTAGGCATAATGTTTGTAGTTGTTGAAGTTATATTCGGAGTGATTAAATTGAGAAATTCTTTAACTTTTTCAGCTGTTTCAATCATCTCTTTTTTCCCGCTTTCTGAGAAGTTGAGTTTCATATCATATTTTCTTCTTAACAGCTTCATAATGGATTCACACTGGTCACCGATACTTTCGAGTTCATTAACCTTATGCAGCATTGATGTTATCTCGTTACTCTGGTTTTTAGAGAGAGTATCCCGTGAAACTTTTACAAGAAAATTCGATATCTCTCTCTCCAGGAGGTCAACCTGGTTTTCCAGTGTCTGTATCTCTTCTATTTCTCTCCCTAATTTTTTGTCAGGATTAAAAAGGACACCAGTTGTTTTGTCAAACATCCTGTTTACAATTTCCGTCATTCTTTCTATTTCAAGACGTGCCTGATTGATGTTGATTGACGGTATAGAGACAACATTTGTTGTAATATACATAAGATGCGTATCAGAAGTTTTACTTCCACCGGGTACTAAAAGTTCCGCAGCTTTAGCAAGATATTTAATAAATGGGAGAAAAAGTAGTGTATTGATTATATTGAAACCTGAATGAAATGCGGCCATGTGGTCAGCTATAACTCTGCTTCTTTCAGCAACATCCGGTGAAAACGGATTTCCCGGCGTAAGCCAGTCAATAAATGGGATGAAAAAAGTTTTAAAAACAATCAGAATCCATATAACACCAAAAATATTAAAAAGAAAGTGAACACGGGCAGTTCTTCTCGCTTCAATTGTGGAACCTATGGCTGCAATGTTGGCTGTTATTGTTGTACCAATATTCTCGCCAAGAATCAGGGCTGCGGCTGTATAAAAATCGATAAGCCCGCTTACTGCAAGGGCCATAGTCATTGCCATTGTGGCGCTTGATGACTGTACAACCATTGTTACAACTGTTCCGACAATAACAACAGCAATAGTTGAAAAAATTCCGGTTGCCTTATAGGTTGACATAAAATTCAGTATTGTTTCGGAGCCGCTTAAATCCTTAACTGAGTCACTCATAATTCCAAGGCCGAAAAAAAGAAGTCCGAATCCCAGGAGAAAATCACCCCAGCTGTCAGTTTTGTCGTTATCAATAAATCTTATAAAAAAACCTATTGCGATTGCAGGAAGAGCAAGAACATTAATCTTGAATTTAAAGCCCAGTATGGCAACAATCCAGCCTGTTACAGTTGTTCCGATATTAGCTCCTAAAACAATTCCTGTAGCCTGAATAAGTGTTATCAGCCCTGCGCTTACGAAGCTCACAAGCATAACCGTGGTGGCGCTTGAAGATTGTATAATCGCAGTTATACCGAATCCGGTTAAAACACCTTTGAACCGGTTATTTGTTGCTTTCCAGAGTATGTTTTTGAGCCCTTCTCCTGTAGCTGCCTGAAGGCCTTCGCTCATTATCTTCATTCCATAAAGAAAAATAGCGAGACCGCCAACTACATTAATCAGAATTGAGGTCATTATCAGATTTTCTCCTGTGTTATAATTTATAATAATCAATTTTATAAAACATGTACAAAAAATATTTATTATAACATATTGCAATTATTATTAATGAAGATAATGTAAAGAAAATATAAATTTTTGAATCATTTGCAATGGGAAAAATAAAGATTTAATCGATTAAAAAGAAAAATGAGAACAAACAGGCAACCTGACTGATATAAATTTTTTAAAAGGTCTCTCTTAAAAGAGTCAGGGAATAATTAAAAACCGGAAAAACTGACGAATGAGTTAATAATGATAAGTGCAAAAAGTTTTCAGGTATAACAAATGTCATTGACACGATTCAGTCAATAGCGGATTAGAGTAAAGAAATTCATACAGCTTCATACATGAGCAGAAATAAAGTCAGCTGACAGAGGGAAACGTGCAGCTGCGCGACCCCGCAAGGGGAGTGAGGAAAGTCCGGACATCAAAGGGCAGGGTGCCGGGTAATACCCGGGCGCCGCGAGGCGATGGAAAGTGCAACAGAAAATATACCGCC
>DIEX01000031.1:383772-629967 GCA_002418835.1 Spirochaetia bacterium UBA5763
TAAACCCCATCCGATGCAAGGCCAAGTAGTCAGCCGCTAAGGGCTGCCCGCCCGTGGCTGAGGGTAGGCCGCAAAGACGCGTATGGTAACATCCGCGCAAGATAGATAGCTGCTTAAACAGAATCCGGCTTATGGTTCCCTCTGTCAGGTGATTTTATTGCTGCTATGATATACCTTCTATCATTTTAAATCATTCTTAACTGTTATTATCCGCAGTTTATATCTATCAATACTAAAAGTTTCAGTCACGTATGACTATACGGTCGTAAAAAATTTTATTTTTTATTTTACCGGAATTTTTTAATGTTTACAAATAAAGAGTTATCTCTATTTTCGTTTTACTTTTATTAACGAGGGATTATGAGGTACTTTTATCTTTTTATTTTTGTGATTTTTCTCTCCTGTTCAGGGGGCGGAAGCAGTAACAATCCCGATGTGAATAATGCCGTTTATTATATAGATCCCTCTGCCGCTGCGAATGGTTCGGGAACCATAGATTCACCTTTTAAAACATTCAGCGGAATTAATTTTGAACCGGGTGCGGAATATCTCATTAAACGCGGCACAGTGCTCGAGGAGCAGATAACTATTACTGCTTCAGGTATATCCGGAGACCCTGTTGTTATTGGTGCTTATGGTGCAGGTGATGATCCTGTTATTGACGGGAGTGAGATTGTAAATTCCTGGACTCCGGCAGGCGGAAATGTTTACTCAAATACTTTGTCTCCCACTGCAACTTCAGGCAGGGGAAATGTAACTGCAAATAATATGATTCAGAATTTTTCAACCGGTACTCCCTCAAGCGATCAATATACCATTGATTCCACAGGCAAGATTCAGATATATGGTGATCCATCTGGAAAAACTGTCCGCTTGAGCAGAAGATATTTCGGAATACATGGCAAAAATGAATCATATATTACAATTGAAAACATTCATGTAAAACAGGCAAGCCTCCACGGAATTCATTTTGAAGACTCCAATAATATAACAGTCAGGAATTGCAGAATAGAGATGTGCGGAGGTGCTTTTATCGGTACTGTACAGGCTGGAAATGGAGTTGAGTTCGGTAATTCATCATCAGACTGTACAGTGACCGGCTGTATTATTTCTGAAATATTTGATTCAGGTATTACGCCGCAGACTTATGACAGCAATCAGTCAGCATCTGACTTCGTTTTTTCCGGTAATATAATTTCAAAATGCGGATTCGCAGGTATTGAAATAGCGGTTCTTTCCAACGGAGGGAAAACCGGCAGTTCGATAAGCAATGTTTCAGTTTCAGATACTACAATCAGTGAATGCGGAGCAGGTTTCAGCGGTATAAGATATGGGAATGAAGGGCGTGGAATAAAGATAGCTGCTGATAGTGGCGCAGGTTTTTTAGATGCTGTAATAGTCGAAGATTCAACAGTTGAGTCCTGTAAAGGCGAAGGTATATATATAAATGGTGAAACCGGAATAGTGAAAGTAACACGTACAATAATTAAATCAAATAAACGGGATGGTATAGCCGTAAGTGATTTGTCATCTCTATCTATCGGTGTTAAACTGACGGCGTCAATAATAAGGGATAATTTGAATGAAGGCTTTGTTTACAATGCAGTAGCAGGGAAAGGTGTTGAGGTTTATAATTGTACATTCTATAACAATACAACAATAGATCTTTCAATATACAGTAATTCAGGTTACATCAGACTTATGAATAATATATATAACTCAGGTGTGACTCATCTTTATTCCACATCTGCAATAGTAAATTCTGAGATTGATTACAATTGCTATTATCAAAATTCCTCAAGTGCAATAGGCTGGGGAGGTTCAGCATATAACTCAGTTTCATTGTTTAATGCAGCTTATCCTTCGTTTGACAATAATAGCAACGGAAGTGATCCATTATTTAATGCGTCTCTTACACCCTCTTCTGCTGAGTGCAAAGGTAAAGGAATTTATATATCAGGTATAAATACTGACATCAACGGCAACAACTTCAAAAATCCGCCAACTTTGGGTGCTGTAGAATATTAGATTGACATTATACCTTCATTTTAATTATTATATTATCAGTATTATACCACATACATGAGATGATATATGGAAAGAGAGAGAAAACTTACAGTTGCGATTCTTGCCATGCTTATACTTGTTGCTGTTATTGCAATAATTGATATCAGCTTCAAGATTGAAGAGAAACGTTCCCGCGAAATAAAATTTGTTATGCCTGATACCGGTGCCGGTGTCGGCATTGTCCGTGTTGAAGGCCCGATTGAACTCTCATCTCCATCAGGGCCTTTCAGTTTGCCCGGAGGCGCTGAGTCTATAGTTAAACGCCTTGATGCCCTTGCTAAAGACTCCAGCATTAAAGCTGTTGTAGTCAGAATAAATTCACCCGGCGGGACAGTGGCTGCAACACAGGAGATTTATGAAAAAATAATGAAGCTCCGCAAAAAGAATATACCTGTAGTTGCCTCAATGGGTGATGTAGCTGCTTCAGGTGGATATTATGTTGCAGCAGCATGCAATCATATTGTTGCAAATTACGGAACAGTAACCGGTTCAATCGGTGTAATTGCTTTTTCTCCCAACCTTAGAAGGCTTTTTGATAAATTCGGTATTCAGATGAATGTTATTAAAAGCGGAAAGTATAAGGATATACTGGCAACTCACAGAGATATGACCGGCGAAGAGCGGGCTCTTCTGCAGGAGATGATAGATTCATCCTACGGAAAATTCGTCAAAGATATAGCTGTAGGCCGTAATATGAGTGAAAGTGATATAATGAAGATTGCTGACGGAAGAGTGATGAGCGGTTCCTCAGCTCTTGAAAAGAAACTTGTAGATCAGAATGGTACATTTGAAGATGCAATCATGAAAGCCAGAGAGCTTGCCGGACTTGATGAAGAATCACCGGTTTACGAAGAGAGCACTTCACCCTTTAATGAGATATTCGGTCAGCTTAACAGGTTTCTGGGAAGCCGGAGTATACCCGGAACTGAAATGCTTTATCCTGTTTATAAACTTGAGTACAGGTATATGCAATGAATCTCGAAAAATTCAGGTCACTGGCATGGGCGGATTTTTTTCTCTATTCTCTCATCGATCCCAGGGCATTATATAGAAGAGTTAAACAGAAAGATCCTGACGCTTTCTGGATAAGTTTTATTGTACCGATTTTTGTGTCACTTTCAGGGATTCTTCTTCTTTCTCTTCTCGGGCGTGAATCAGCATTTTTTTACTACAAGATAAGTTATGGATGGATTCTTGTTTTTCTCTTCACTTTTATTAAAATACTGATTTATACATCACTGGTTGATGTGGCTGCGCAATTTTCAGGATTGAAGGGGAATATAAGAGAACTTCTTACTCTGATGAATTTTTCGATGCTTCCAACGCTCTTTGTTCTCCCTGCTGCTTATCCTTTTATTGTGGGAGATTTTGTCCCTCTGTTTTTTTATGTATTATTTTCATTGGCATGTTTCATCTGGCATATTCTTATCATAGTTCAGTCTATTTCTGAAATGCATACAATAGAGTTCGGTCGGGCATTTCTTATATACCTGATGCCTGCGGTAGTAACAGGTATAATTCTTTTACTTACCGGTATAATGCTGGTAATTAATACTGCCGGGTATATATCAACATTTATGTAATAAAAAAGCCGTCAGATTTCTGACGGCTTTTTTAAGGAAAAGATATTAAAAATTACTTGGCTTCTTTTGCTATGCCTGCAAACCAGAGAGCTGTAGCTCCATCGCCTTCAAGTTTTAAAGAACCATTCTGAAGCGCTTCCATTGTTTTTCCGGATTTCATAGCGTCAAATGCTGTTGCTGCGTCTTTCCATGTGAGAGATACTGCCGGATTGTCAGCAATACCGCCGGTAGATGTTATTGAACCATTGCTGAATGTATAATATCTACCTTTGCTGTTATCAGCGGTTTTAATCTGTACAACACAGTTTTTTTCTGAAACTTTCTTCTTGAAATCTGCATCCTTACCGGCTTTTTTTATAAGTTTTTTGCCGAGAATGTAAAGCAGGATTTTGAATTTCATGAATACCCCCCTTAGTTTTTATAATAAAGCGTTACCGCTTGTATCCGGAATCTAACAGAGTTTCTCAACAGCTTCTCTTATTCTTTTGAGGCCCTCTTTAAGCTTCGCATCTGAGGTGGCAAATGAAATTCTGATGTAATCGTCAGAACCGAACCCGATTCCCGGTACAACAGCAGTTCTTGCTTCCTCCATGAGGAATGCGCTTAGACTGGATGATTTATATGTATCTTTATATTTTTCGGAAACTTTTGCCCAGCCCTTTAATTCATATATGCCTGAAACCCTGGGGAATGCATAGAAAGCTCCTTCCGGCTTATAACATGAAATTCCGGGGATTGTATTTAGATCATCGACTACAAAGTTTCTTCTTCTGTCAAAAGCTTCAAGCATATTGGCAAGGACTGTCTGATCGCCTGTGAGTGCTTCAACTGCGGCCCATTGTGAGATAGTTGTCGGATTCGAAGTTGACTGCCCCTGTATTATATCCATCTTTTTAATAATATCTTCACTGGCGGCAGTATAGCCGATTCTCCAGCCGGTCATTGCGTAAGTTTTCGATATACCGTTGAGAACAATGGCTCTCTCTTTCATGGCGTCGGAGATATTTGCGATGTTGAAAAATTTGAATCCGTCATATATGATAGTTTCATAAATATCATCAGAAATCGGAATCACATCAGTTTTTTCAATTACTGCTGCAAAGGCCGCAAGCTCATCTCTGGTGTAAGCTGCACCAGTAGGGTTCGATGGCGAGTTGATTACAACAGCTCTTGTCTTCGGAGTGATTTTTGAAGCAAGCTGTTCAGGTGAAAATTTGAAACCTGTGTCTGAACCTGTTTCGAGGAACACGGGTGTCCCACCGGCGAGTTTAACCATGTCAGGATAGGATACCCAGTATGGTGAAGGGATTATGACTTCATCACCTTCATTGAGCATAATCTGCATCAGGCTGTAAAATGAGTGTTTACCTCCGCAGTTTGCAATAACCTCAGATCTTTTATACTGGAGATTATTGTCTCGCTTGAATTTGTGCACGATGGCATCTTTAAGCTCCGGTATTCCGCCAACAGGTGTATATTTTGTCTTACCAGCTTCTATCGCTTTAATTGCAGCCTGTTTAATGTGATCAGGTGTGTCAAAATCCGGTTCTCCTGAGCCGAAACCTATAATATCAACACCCTGCGCCTGAAGCTGCGCAGCCATTGCTGTTACTGCCATAGTAGGTGAGGGCTTTACCTGTAAAATTCTGTCTGAAAACTTCATTTCCTATCCTGTTAATTTATGAAAGATTTTGTGTGACTCTGAAGATTATTTAAAATTGAGTAATGTAATAATGTTGAAGTTTACCTGATGTCAAGTTTTTTTCAGGAGAGAGATTATTTCTTGATCTTTGAAATAAATCGATCAGATTTTATATTGTATCAATTAATTCTCATGCTGTGTGACTATTTTATTGCTTCGAAATATTGATATTCTTACCGATTATTATATGAGGGCAAATTAAACTACTTTATAACGCAAAATGACAGTTCTGTAATAATTACTTATTGAAATTTATATGCATGTATATTATTAAGTCAGAATCTATAACCGATTAAAATGAAATATTTTCAGTAAAAGCAGATAATTTAAAAAGAACAGGAAATATATGAAGGTTAAACTCTGGGGAGTAAGGGGGTCTATTCCCACCCCTCTCAGTTCTGAAACAATTGAGCAGAAGCTTATCAAGGCTCTTACTTTTGCAAAGCCCGGAGATATATCCTCTGAAGAGGCTGTAGTTTCCTTTGTCAATAAACTGCCGCAGTATATAAAAGGGACTTACGGCGGTAATACAACCTGTATTGAAGTCAGAACAGAGTCCGGTGAGCTGATTATAATAGACTGCGGTTCCGGGCTTATGCAACTGGGGCGAACTCTCATGTCCGGAGAATTCGGCAAAGGAGCGGGTATAGCTAATATATTCATGACACATACTCACTGGGACCATATCCAGGGGATACCTTTTTTCGGCCCCTTTTATATAAAGGGGAATAGATTCAACTTCTATTCACCACTGGAAGATCTTAAGGAAAGAATTGATTATCAGCAGGCAGATACCCATTTCCCGGTTACTTTTGATAATATGCAGGCATCAAAACGTTTTTTTAAAGTAAACCAGGATGAAACTTTTTATATCAATGATGTTAAGATATTCACCAAAATGATGCCTCATCCCGGCAATGCCTTCGGAATCAGGATAGAAGAGGGGAACAGCGTTTTTGTATATACCAGTGACTGTGAATTCAGTATAAATGAAATAGATCATATCCATACATATGAACCGCTTTTCACCGGTGCTGATATTGTTCTTTTTGACGCGCAGTATACTTTTCAGGAGTCTCTTATAGATAAAATTTCCTGGGGTCACTCTTCGGCATCTATTGCAATTGATATTGCTGCAAAATATGATGTTAAAAAACTGATTCTTTTTCACCATGATCCGAACTATGATGATGAGAAACTGAACAGCGTCATTTCAAACGCACGGACCTATATAAATGTCAACAGAAAGGTTAATGATAGTCTTGAAGTTGACCTTGCTACTGAGGGTATGATTTTTGAATTCTGATTAACCGAGTCTCTCCATTCTTTCGATAGCTGTAGTTTTACCCAGAACAATCAGTATATTACCCTGCCTTATTATTTCATCCGCCGGCGGGGCTATAATTGTCTGTTGCGGATTTTCATCTGAAGCAAATTCATCAGCGATATTTTTTATTCCCAGTATCTGGCACTTGTACCTTGCACCTATATTCAGCTCTCTGAGGTTCTTTCCGAAGAAACTCGGTGGAGGAGTAACTTCTATAATTGCATATTCTTCTGTCAACGGAAGGTAATCAACTGCGTTTTTCATAGACAGAGCTTTTCCTATCCTTACAGCCATATCTTTTTCAGGGAAGATAACTGTATCCACTCCGAGTTGAAGTAATATTTTTTCATGGTCATCTGAAATTGCACGTGCAATAATTTTCTTGGCGCCTATCTCCTTTAAGTACAATGATATAAGGATGCTCGAAACCATTTCCTGCCCGATACTTAATATTACTGCATCATATTCCGTTATACCCACTGATTGAAGGATCGCTTTGCTGGCAGGATTAGCTGTAATTGCATAGGTCAGGAATTCCTTTCCCCGTTCTACAGTATTTTTATCCATATCGATTCCCAGAACCTCACAATTATTTTCAACAAGGCTGCGGGCTATGTTCATCCCGAAATTTCCGAGTCCAATTACAGCAAATTTTTTCATCGTGTCATCCTATCATGATATTTTCATCAGCGATTTCAATTTCAATGTCTTTCTGCTTTACAGATATTGCTGTGAGAATAGCGAATGGCCCCACACGTCCCACAAACATTACAATTGTCAGTAAAAATTTACTCAGGTCCGGGAAGCGGGGAGTAATCCCGGTTGAAAGTCCAACTGTGGCAAATGCAGATATCACTTCAAACATAACCTGAAGAAAAGAATTGTTTTCATCAAATGAATGCACAGAAAGAATAGTAATTGTTGATGCATAAATAAAAATGAAAGAGAGAATTACAAGGGTCATGCTTTTATTTATTATATCCTCGTTGATTGATCTATCCCAGAATACAACCTGCTTTTTCCCTCTGAATTTTGATATAACCATTCCGCTTATAACAGCAAAAGTGGTTGTTTTAATTCCTCCTGCTATTGATCCCGGGGAGCCGCCTATGAACATAAGAAGCATCATTATTGAGAGCGTACTGTGTCTCAGTGAACCTGTATCGATAGAATTAAATCCAGCTGTGCGGCATGTAACTGACTGGAAATATGCCGTAAGAATTTTTTCTGTTAAAGAAAAATTTTTCAATACATGACTCCATTCAAGAAAAAGGAAAAGCAGGCCCCCTGATATGATCAATGCGATTGTTGATACCAGAACTAATTTTGAGTGTAGGGAAAACTGTCTAAAAACGGGATTTTTCCTCCTGATTTTCAGGTTGGCAAGCTCTGTCAGAACAATAAAACCGATCCCCCCAAGAATTATACTGAATGATATTGTGATTATAACCACAGGGTTATTATTAAATGGCATTAAACTGTCAGAAAAAGTTGAAAAACCGGCATTGCAGAAAGCAGAAATAGAATGGAACACTGAGAACCAGATTGAATCAGCAAGACTTAATTTTTTTATAAACTGTGTGAAAAGTATAAATGAAGTTATTGATTCAATAATGATTGTATAGAAAATAATTTTTTTTAGTATCTGAGTGGGTGGTATAATAGTAACTTCGTTGTATATTTCGCTGAAAGCAAATCTCCATTTAAGAGAGAAACTCCCGCCTAACATTGAAAATATCCCTATGGTAAAAGTCATAAACCCAAGGCCGCCAAGCTGAATAAGTGCTATGATTATGACCTGTCCTGCGAAGGTGAAATCCTTGCCAGTATCAAGTACTGCAAGGCCAGTTACACAGACTGCTGATGTAGAAGTAAAAAGGGCATTGATAAAGGATATACCGTTTACAGTGGCACAGGGGGTTTTAAGCAGCAGCGTGCCTGCGAAAATCAGCAGTAAAAAACTTGCTACAAACTGCTGAACTGGTGAAAGTTGAATAAAGGTTTTCCGTGTTTTACTTTCCATATTGCTGCAATTAAATTGCTGAAGGAGTCATAAACACCATACTTAAACCATGTCAATGAAAATAACAATATTTATAATTAACCCGGCAGTTTCGATTCTCTTGGATAATGAATAATCATGTCAAAAAGGAGATCAGAAAGTGACTGCATGTGCTTTAATCTGCTTTCGGGATTTATCCCGGGCAGTTTATTATATGAAACAGATATACCTATCATACTGGCATATATATACCTGGAAAGTGGGCGCGGGTTATCAGAAAATTTCATCAGTTTAAAAATTCTGTCAAGGCGTACAAGAGATTCATTCATTACCTCAACAAGTGCTTTGCTTGATTCTATATTAAGGTTACCCTGTGACATGAGAATTGTCATCATGCGGAAGTATGTATCATTTTCAGAAATAAAATCTATATATATATTAAGGACTTTTTTCAGGCTCTCTTCAGGTTTTTTTTCATCAAAGAATTTATCGAGAATAACATTGAATTTTGTCTGGGTTCTAACTGCTGCAGCAATAAGTATGGCTTCCTGATTAGAGAAAAATCTGTATATGGATGAAGTCGCCATGCCTGCCTCATCAGCAATTTCACGCATTGTAGCCTTGTCCACAGGTTTTGTGGCAAAAACCCTCTCTGCTGCATCGATAATGAGATCTTTACGTGCTTCTTTCTCTCTGCTTTTCAGGGTTTTGAGTGTAACTTTTTCATCCATAAAATATAACCTGTTTTTTATAAACAATTCTATTAAGTAAAAATTAAAATCAAGCAAAAAAAGAAATTTGTTTCTTTTATGAGAATATTGTTCATATTTAAACAGGTTGCTGTATAAATCAGTGGAGCCTGCCCAGAGGTTTTCCTCCCTTTTCCATTATTGTAAGAATATCACTTTCAGTTCTGGCATCCTTTCTGTAACTTTCATATTGGTCACTGATACCTGATACTTCCAGAAGCCTTGCGAGTGACACATCAAATTCATATAATGCCTGGAGCCTTTCGATTTTTACTTTGGAGAGGTTGAGACGCGCATCAACCACATCAATGGAAGTGCCGAACCCCGCTTTAAAAGCGGTATCTCTTACCCTGAGGTATTCTTCCGCGAATTCAACGGATTTTTCAAGAGTCTGGATCTGTTCAACGTCTTTCATCAGTTCATTATATGATTTTTCGACCAGTGTTTCTATATCTTTATTTGCCTGACGCATTGCCGATGCTACTCTTTTTTCTGTGGCTGAAGCTGATTTTACACTGTTGTATCTTGAAAGACCGTCAAAGATAGTCATTGTTGCTCCGGCACCGACATACCATTCCGGAGTGCTTTCACCGAGATTTTTATGAAGAACGTTGGCTGATCCGAACAGAAAAATATCAGGTGAGTATCGGGCCATCTCTTTCATGTATCCCTGGTGTGCCAGATCCTGATTTGCTTTCATCTGCGCAAGTACAGGATTAAGCTGAACAGCTTTCTCTTTGTAATAGCTTATGTCTCGGATATTCTCCGACATAAATAATTCTGAAACCGGTATGATGTCCGAATTTGATGATAATGTATTTTTTAATGCTGAAAGAACGGTGTCTTTATCACGGAGTGCTTTTTTATATTCACGCTCAGCTTCTGAGTAGGAGACTTCCGCATGAAGCTTTTCAGCATTAGAGAGCATTCCATTCTCCTGCATCTTTGTTGCCTGATTCAGATGAGTTGCCATGCCGTCAAGCACCTCTTTTCTTACATCAACAACTTTCATCGCAAGCCTGAGCGAATAATATCTCTGTGCAAGCTCGGTTAATAGTGCATTCTGTGTATATCTGACTTTTTCACTTGCAGCAGCCCTGTTGGCTTCTGCTGCCCTGTTTGCAGCAAGAATTTTACCCCCAGTGAATACAGGCTGCTTTACAGTGGCAGCTACTGTCCAGAAGTCCTGTTCCTGCAGAGTTTCTACAAAATTTGATCTTGCGAGTGATGGATTGTTGTTAGCCTTATTTGTAAAAGCCGCAGCTCCTCCGGGACCGCCACTTCCTGCGTATGCCTGGGCACTCAATTCGATCATCGCATCTCTGAGCGGATTGAAATCCATCTCTATCGGATCATTAAGATGTGTGTATGTGAAGTTAATGTCGATCTTCGGGAAGAATAATCCCATGGCGCTTTTTTTGTCATATTCGCTCTTCTCCTTTTCATATCTCACTGACTGAAGAAGCGCGTTTGTATTGTTCATCTGAAGTATCGCGCTGCTGAAATCAAGCTGCAAAGAATTTTCTTCCGCTGCCAGAGGAGTTATTGCAAGGAATAATATTGAGAATATAACTGACAGAATTTTTTTATATTGAATCATGATTATTGCTCTCCGTGTAATTTGCTGATTTTCTGATTATTGTTTTCATTGCAAAAACTGATATTATGAAATAGACTGCAACAAGCCCCCACAGGAAAAGCCAGTTGAACATTACATCTCTCAGTCCCGCTCCAAGTATGCTTATCTTCATAAACCCGTCAATACCGGTAGTTGAAGGGAGCAGCATCGCGAGATTTCTAAGCCACGCGGGCATTGCAAGAATGGGCCAGCTGAATCCGCTTACAAGAATGAAAGGCATTGCCGTAGACAGCAGAAGAAGCATTGCCATTTCCCTTGTGCGGAAAACTGTTGATATTGCAATTCCCAGAAAAATTACAGCCAGTAGAAATGGTATTATGAAAACCATAAGATTAAAGAGATTCGATTTCATCGGAAGTCCATGGAACCTGAAAATAATGCCGAAAAAATAAATTGAATGAAGCAGGAAAAGTGACATGTATGCTCCCGCTTTCCCGAGAACTACTGATATAATCCCCCCCCTGTTCGATATCACCGGTAAAAAATAGTGATATCTCTTCTTTTCATACGACAGGCCTCCAAGTGAACCGATCCCGATAAGCAGGGTCTGCTGTAAAATAAGTATCAGCAGTGCCGGTATCAGATAATTCGTGTATGAGTTGGACGGATTAAAAAGCGGGAACGAGATAAGAGGCAAAGGTTCACGCGCAGCCATTGCAGCAGGCCTTGATAAACCCTTTGACTGGAATCTTTGAATCTGTATGCCGGCAGACATGTATGACGACGCGTACTTAACTCCTGTAAGTACCTGCTTGTAAAGATAAAAATAGCTCGCATCGCAATACACAGAAACAGATGTCTTCTGGTTCCTGTATATATCTCCGCTGAAGCCCTGTGGAATTACTATTATACCGTTGATTTTATTTTTGAAAAAATCATTCTGCGCTTCTTCAAGAGATGTATGGTGCACAGCAACTCTTATGTTTTCATTAACATCACACATTCTGACGAATTGTCTGCTTAAGGCAGTTTTATCGTCGTCTATAACAGCAACAGGAACTTCCCGTACCACTTCATGTCCTTTGTAAAATGGTATAGGATAGAGAATAGGGTATACAAGATGTGCCAGTACAAAAAGAGAAAGGACACCGGCGTCACTGAAGATGTGTTTATATTCATAATACCATGTATAAAGCATGGCATCAAAACCATTTTTAATCCATGCGGCTATTCTGTTCCCACAGAGTCTATTTATAATTTCTTTTATATTCATTACAGGCTCCCCCAGTCTCCCCACATTCTTTCATCTGTGAATAGCTTCTTCAGCCTGGGCAGTACAAGAAATGGTATAAACAGAAACAGGATCAGCGGGATAAAAGATTTTGCTGTTACACTGATCGGTGAACTTCTGAAAGCCTGTTCAACAATAATATTCAGATAATGCGTCAGAGGCAGAAACTGCGCCCATACTTTTGCAGGCCAGTACATTGCAATCATGGGATAGGTCATGCCTGTAAATGTAAAAGCTGAACTGGAGTAGAACGATGCGTTAAGCATTCCCTGGAGCAGGTTGCCGGTAAGCCCGATAAAAAGAAGCCCCACAGCCTGATAGGCAAGGACAAAGAGTAATGTCGCGCCGATTATCAGATACGCATTCCCCTGAAGAGGAAATCCAAGATATTTGAACATCAGTGTAAGCATGAATAATCCCATGACTGAAAAAATCATAGTGTACGGAAGAAGCTTTCCTGAAAGGACAGTGATTACACTCATCCCGCCTGTTTCCATGGCTGATTGTATTGTACTTTTTTTCAGCTCTATCCCCACTGTATATATAGTTGTAAGAAGAATAAAAAACTGCAGCATTGTAGGGAGTATGCCGCTTAAAAGATAATACATGTAATTGGTATACGGATTGAAAAGAACGTGAGTATTTACAGCAATGGGCTCAGCCATTGCCTCGGTCTGTGATTGAGACATCCCTTTTCTTAACAGATTATCTCTCAGTATGTCAACGGATAGTTCGCGCACTGTTGAAGTGACATCTTTGAATATAGTTCCGCCTACAAGCTGGTTTTCATTATTATAGTAATGAATGATTTCTGACGAAAGCCCTCTTGCAGCTTTTGATTCAAAGCCGTTCTGTATATATACGAGAGAGTATATTTTCCCCTGTATCAGCAGTTTGCGTCCCTCCTCGAGATTCGAGACTGAATGTTTTACTTCGATAGAAGGCACTGCATTCAGCCGGCGTACAAGTTCACGGGAAAGCCGGGAGTTGTCTGAATCGATTACTCCGATTGGCATATTTCTCGGAACACCCTGGCTGAACATCGACACAAAGAAGAAGAACATGATAAGAGGCAGCACAACAGTCATAAGTATAAATGACGGCTCCCTTGATATCCATCTCATCTCACGCCTGAAAACTGCTATAAGCCCTTTTTTTTCTTTTTTATTCATGGTTCTCTATACCGGAACTTCAGTTGGATCCTTTATTCTTGCTGTTGATTTTTTCTACTTCATCCCAGTTTACAATGGCGCTCATTCCGGGCCTTAAGCCATCGAGTTTTTCAACAGGGACAGCTCTTACTTCAAAGGTTTTCATGTCGAAATCACCCGAAGTTTTTGTGGCCCTCCATGTGGCAAAATCACCCTGAGCAGAAATGTAGTTTATTTTAAGTTTAACTGTTTTGTTTCCTAAAGCCGGGATTCTCGCGTTCAGATAATAGCCCATCTTTATACCGGCAAGAAGGTCCTCCCGAAGATTGAAGGTTACCCATATATCATCAAGATTAACCAGTGTTATGACCGGATAACCAGGACTTGCGAGTTCACCCAGTTTTAAAACAATTTCAGCAACTTCGCTTTTTATCGGAGCGTAGAGATCTGTTTCGTTCATATATGTCTGAATTTCTGAAACTGCGCCTGATGCCTGATCAAACAGAGCCAACGCTGATTCTCTGTCTTCGTATTGTGCTCCGGCAACTGCCATGTCATAAGAAGCTTTAGCCGCGTCTTCAGTGGTTAATGCTGATTTATACTGAGCTTCACATTCATCAAGTTTCTGCGCAGGTACAACTCCTTCGGCGTATAATTTTTTTATCCTCTCATGTGTTTTCCCTGCAAGCTCAGTGCCGGCCTTAGCTTTCAGCCACATGTTCCTGGCTGATTCAATCTGCTCTTTACGTGTACCGCTGTTCGCTTTAGATCTCTGCGCGTTGGCAGCTTTCTGCGCGGCCTTAGCCTGTTTCAATTTAGCTTCAATTTCAGGACTGTCTAAGGAAATAAGCAGCGCACCCTGTTCAACCTGGTCACCTTCGTGTGCATTTATGCTTTTTATTCTTCCGGCAATTTTAGATGCAACCTTAACCTGTGTTGCTTCAACCTCCCCCTGAATTGTCAGCGGCGGTGGAATAAGCATAAACCACCCGGCTATACTTAGCATGAGAACTATGCTTATTACGATTATTCCCAGAGATAGAGTCCTTCTGTTCCTTATAGAAAGCGGCATTACAAGCCTCCGATTCAAAATGTTTGCAATATGTTTATAGACCAATTAAGAATTGGTTTACCAATTGTCAATAAAAAATATTAAAAAAATATTTAAATGAAAGTTTGGAGGTTAAAAGGGGAATTCAGAGTCTTTTACTTCGGTTTTTTCTTTAACTTCAGGCAGTTTTGCTGAAAGATGTTTTTGATTGCCGTCCACATAGATCGCTTTTAGCGGCCTTACAGGGCATGCAAATTCACATGCACCACATCCGGTGCATATTTCTGTGTTTACTTCAGGGATGACAAGCCCTTTTTTAAAAGGCACCATGTGTACAGCTTTTGTGGGACAATGCTCTGAGCATGCTCCACAGTCTGTGCCGTTGGTGTATGTCACACAGTTTTCAATAATGAAAACTGATTTACCTGTCTGAATTTTTCTTTTATCATCAAGGGTGTGTTTTTTTATGGCATCAGCGGGGCATATATCACCGCAGACAGTGCAGTCATAATTACAAAAGCCCGCATTAAAATCCATAAAGGGCTGCATAATTCCGTGCAGTCCATATTGCATAACAGCGGGCTGTAGAACCGATGTGGGGCAGGCTGATATACAGAGAGAGCATGCTGTGCATCGGCTGTTGAATAATTCAATTGAAGCTGAACCGGGCGGTGATGAAAATTGCAGCCGTTTATACTGTTTCTGCTTCAGAGGTTCCTGGTAGTATAAAACTTTTTCACCATTTTCTTCCGGTGAGAGGACTCCGGGCATAAAAATTATCCCTGCGAGAAAACTTAATCTTGATATTGCGGCACCATCTCTGTTATTATTATTTGAATCAGTATGCTGATTTTTTTTATAAAGAGGCACCTTTGACAGAGAAATACTACCATTAGGACAGAGTGATACGCAGTTAAAACATGATACACATCTCGCATTATCAACAAAGCTGTTTTTATAATCAATACATCCGCTTTTGCATATTGTTTCACATTTCCCGCATTGAATACAGTTTTCTTTTTTTATTCGTATTTTGAAGAGGGAGAATTTTGAAAGAATTGAAAGTACTGCTCCAACAGGGCAGATGGAATTGCAATACAATCTCCCCTTAAAAAAACTTAAAATCATAATTATACTGAATAGTGAGAATGAAAAAATAATGCCTGCCAGTGACGGTCTGATGTTTAATGCATGAACTGAAAAAATATTTTTTTTGATGAGAAATGAAGCAAGGCCGTTATTAATTTCAATTAAAGGATATGCTGCTGTATATGTGATGAATCTTCCGAATATACTGAATGGATCAAGCCAGAGAATAATTACAGTTCCTGATATGAAAAACGTTAGAACACAAACAGATAATGTTGAATAAAGAATTAAATAATAGGATTTTGAATAACCGGAATTCTTTTTTTTTGAAAGTTTCCTCCCGATGCGGATAAAAATATCCTGACAAAAACCGAGAGGACAGATGAAGGAACAGTAAATTCTTCCAGCTATAAAAGTAAAAATAATTATAAGTATGAAACCTGTCCCTGCGGGAGTAACATTAATTATAAAAGATAAAAGTGAAGGAATAAATTGTAAATATATCAGCATACTGCTGAATTGATTAGGAATCAGGCGATAGTAATCTGCGAAAACAACGATAAGAAGAACCGTTAATATTGATGAGATTGCAATGCGGAGCGGTTTAAGTGCTTTCATCTCATACTGTTATGCGCTTGATTGTGATCTTTGAAAGATCATTTTTCCCAAGGCCCATTTCGCCTGCCAGTTTTATGTATCTGATATCAGCGGGGCTCTTTAATCCTGATGTCTTTGCAAGTACCATAGCTGAAGCTGAATCAGCTGCGACAGGGTCTGTTGATAAAAAGAGATATTTCATGTTTTCTGTGTCGGATACTCCGTAACCACGAGGGCCGTTTCTTGTCATTACACGCCATCCGTCAATAATTACAAGGTCAGGCTTGCGGAAAGTGGAGAAATCAGCAATGCACTGATGCAGATCTCTGCGGTGCCATTCACCTCTGTCCCAGACAACACCCATCAGATTTTTCATTGATGCAGTAAGCCCTGTGGAGGAGTGGTGCTTCAGAACCGGAATATTGATTACAGTATCACATTGAACAAAGAGCTTGTGAACAAGTACTTCTTTCAGAACTCTCCCGTTGGGGAGAGAAGTTTGAATATAGTACTCTTTTGAAGATGCAGGAACAAGTTCGGCCCCTGTTTTTGCAGCAGCATTCTGTATCCCGCTTTTTTTATAGCAGTTCTGCCATTGATCGCAGGTATGATCAAATATATAAACTTTTGCCGCCCCTGCTTTATAACAGTCTTTAATTACGGCTTCAACGAGGTCAGGATTTGTGTTGGCGCCGTATTCCGGAGACCTGTCCCACCCGATGTTAGGTTTAACAAGTACAGTGCCGCCTTTCTTCACAAAGCGATGCATCCCGCCCATTTGAGCAATTCCGGTTTTAAACAGATCAGCCGGGCTGCTCCCTCCTCTTAAAGCAAGAAGATCAAAACCGGATTTTGATGGAGTATCAGCTTTGAGAATTTTCGTGAAAAGTGATGGTGATAGAATTGTTAACAAAGATAAACTAAAAGTATCACGTACTGCTTTGATGAATTTTTTTCTTGTCAGCATAAATTTTACACTCGCTGTTTTAGAGGAAAATGACTTATAATCCTTTTACTTGACCTTGCTCGTTACAGGTGCTTTCAGTTTAAAAAGATTATCTACTGTTTCCTGTATAACCGGATCATTCGTGTCTTTACAGTACACGGAGTATTTGAGTACCGGAATACGGGTGCTTATAAAACTCTCCCTGTAAAACTCTGTTTTAAAAATCAGGTAATAACCTTTAGTTGCTTTTCCGTAACTGAATATTGCAGAGTGCTTTTTCCGGTCATCAACATCAGAATATTTTACGCTGAAGCCGTAAACATCCGGAAAAATGCTGTGTGAATCTTTCCGTTTAAGTACGCTTTCAAGTGCGCCAAGCGACTGCATCGTGTCAGTATAATTATTTTTAAAAATTGAACCGGTGATTATATCTTTTTTAAGTTTGTTCACATCAGTTGTGAAGAATTTTGATACTGATTCATCCAGATTTCTTATCTCATCTGATTCAGGAAGGTATTCAGTGACAGATTTAATTGTAGTATAATCCTTATCAAGTGTAACCATTACAATCCTTTTCTCGGGTTTGGTGAAGTCTCCAATAATTATTCTTGTTACATTATCAATTGATTGGAGAAAAAAGTAATTTTTATTATCAGCTGTAACAGGGAAAAATTTTAATCTGTCGGTATCAACCGGTTTAACGAGGAGATCCATTGTTATAGCAAATGTTAATCCCCCTGTCAGGATAAAGAGTATGATTAAAGATATCATTTTTTTCATTGTCATATACCTCTCATTTAATATTATTAAAAAATGATAATATTTCAATATTTCTATTAAAAATATTACAGCATAAATAGAATCTAATTCTTTTAAACATAATATATGTTTTTATAGTTGACTGATGATACAAAAGTTATATTTTTGCTATTTAGTAGCAATTTTATAATTATTTTAATCGAGGTGATTTTATGCATATGGCTGATGCACTAATATCTCCAGCTGTTGGTGGAACAATGATAGCCGCCTCTGCCGGACTTATTGCTTATTCATCAAAGAAACTCAAAGAAGAGATAGATGATAAAAAGATTCCTTTAATGGGTGTAATGGGTGCTTTTATTTTTGCCGCGCAGATGATTAATTTTACTATACCCGCAACAGGTTCAAGCGGACATATTGGAGGAGGGCTGCTGCTTGCTATAATCCTCGGCCCATATGCAGCTTTTCTCTCAATTGCTTCAGTTTTAATGGTTCAGGCGCTTTTTTTTGCTGATGGAGGTCTTTTGGCAATCGGCTGCAATATTTTTAATCTTGGATTTTTCCCGTGTTTTATAGTTTATCCTTTTATTTATAAAAAGCTTATTGGAGATTCATTTTCTAAAAGTAAAATAGTCATAGTCTCAGTTCTTGCGGCAATAATCGGGCTTCAGATTGGTGCTTTTTCTGTAGTGCTTGAGACCCTTGCTTCAGGAATATCGGCTCTTCCATTTGGCACATTTGTTCTGCTAATGCAGCCTATACATCTTGCTATAGGATTTGTTGAAGGGCTTGCTACTGCCGCTGTTGTTTTATTTATTTATAGATCCCAGCCGGAACTATTTAATGTAGCTTCAACAACAACCACCGGTTTTCCATATAAAAAAGCTGTAATCTCAATGCTAGTGCTTGCACTTGTAACTGGTGGAATGTTCAGCTGGTTCGCTTCAGCTTTCCCGGATGGACTTGAGTGGTCAATGGAAAAAGTGGCTGGTTCTCCGGAACTTGAGAGCCCGGAGCATTCCATATATACTACTATGAAAAATCTGCAGGAGAAAACAGCATTTTTCCCTGATTATAATTTTAAACCTTCAACTGATGCTAAAGCAGCAGAAGGCGACGAGTCATGGCCTGCTGTTAATGCCGGTACATCCGTAGCGGGTATTGTTGGTGGCTTTATTACGCTTATGGCTGCTGTTATAATCGGAGTTATTCTGAAAAAAAGAAAAGTTGTTGAATCTGTTTGAGGGTATGTCGAATAATTGATTAAAGACGGGGAGGAGTATATGCTCCTCCCTTTTAATTGTGAGGATATTATTTCTAAAATAGAATCAACTTTGTTTAATCTCGGGTATATGGATCTTCTTTCATACCAGGATACACCTGTTCACAGACTTGATTCGAGAATAAAACTTATTGTAACATTATGTTTTCTTCTCACGGTGATTTCCTTTGATAGATATGAGATTTCAATGCTCATTCCTTTTATTTTTTATCCCATATATATTATTGCTTCTGCTAATCTTCCTGTAGCTTATCTTTTTAAAAAAGTTCTATATGTTTCTCCATTTGCGTTGATGATCGGTATATTTAACCCTTTTTTCGATGATAAGATTATAATAACTGTGTTTGGAATAGGGATTACAGGTGGATGGGTATCTTTTTTTTCAATAATGCTACGTTTCGTTCTCACTGTTACAACAGTCCTGGCTCTTATCGGATGTACTGGCTTTAATAACATCTGCTATGCGATGAACAGGTTGGGAGCTCCAAAAGTATTTTCAATTCAGCTTATGTTTCTATACAGGTATATATTTGTGCTTGCCGAAGAAACTGCACGGGTTGTGAGGGCCCGTAATCTGAGAAGTTTCAACGGTAAAGGTAAAGGTGTAAAAATTTATGGAGCTATCGCTGGCAGCCTGTTGATTAGAACTATTAACAGAGCACAAAGAATCCATTACGCAATGATCTGCCGGGGATTTAATGGAGATATTAAAATTTTTAAAAGTAATAATCCGGGAGTAGCTGACATTGCTTTTTTTATTATCTGGATCTTTTTATTTATTGTTTTCAGGATTTTCAATGTCCCGGAATTAATCGGGGGTTCTGTTTTGAGGTTGATACAATGAGTCATCATATTATTCAGTCGCATGGTCTTTGCTACACCTATCCTGACGGGAATAAAGCACTGCGTGAAATTTCTTTTCTTATTACACACGGTGAATCTGTTGCGATAATTGGCGCAAACGGGGCGGGTAAATCAACACTTCTTATGCATCTTAACGGGCACATAATTCCGCAGACAGGAACGCTGCGGATTGGTGATTATCCCGTGTCTAAGGAAACTGCGCATCATATCAGGCGCAGCGTCGGGATGGTTTTTCAGGATTCTGATGATCAGCTATTCATGCCGACTGTTTTTGATGATGTAGCTTTCGGGCCATTGAATCTGGATTTTCCCCATGAAGAAGTTGAAGAAAGGGTAAGGAAAACACTTGAAACGGTTGGTGTGCTCCATCTGATCAACAGGCCTACTCACAGGCTTTCCGGCGGTGAAAAACGAACTGTTGCGATAGCTACGGTTCTGTCTATGACACCTGATATTCTTGTTATGGACGAACCTACTTCAAGTCTTGATCCCCGGTCAAGAAGAAGGCTTATTGAGCTCCTTAAAACTTTTCATCACACAAAAATTATCGCGACGCATGATCTCGACATGGTATTTGATCTGTGCGAAAGAACTATAATAATGAATGAGGGAGCCATCATCGCAGATGGGAATTCAAGCGATATCCTGAATAATAAAGAGCTTCTTAAAAAATCGGGTCTTGAAAAGCCGTTGAGGCTTCAGGGTTGTCCGGTATGTGGTACTGAAGAATAATTTCTATATACCGGTTCTAATCACCTGTTTCTTATTGCGAAAGCTTTCAGTTCTGAATAATTACATCACTGTTGCCGTTCACTTTTATAATAGGGGAACTATCCCCTTGATCCTGATAGTCGATTCATCAGGCGTTCCCCCCATTTGCGTTGAATTCCGCTTATTGAGGAATGGGATGTCCATACCTGTCTGATATCGATTCCATCTCTTCTGAATTCATTTTTATCTTGATTTATTCAATATAATCAGTTTTTTTATCAAGATTATTGATGACGCGGATTGTAGATTTATTGAAAACTTTACGATTATGAATGATTATAATATAAATAGAAATCAGGATGAGATTTTAAGCACTTTATCTGCTGATAAACAGCTTCTTATCAGAAAGCATTCTCTTATACTGACTGATAAAATGTTATGGATAACTATAAAAGAAAATTCATTTCCAAGAAAAATATGCCGTCATCAGTTTATGCTTAAAATTGATTTAATAGGATTGTTATTCAGAATAAATGAAATCTGTTTTGCTAAACTGAATTATTTCAGGGCAAACCTGTCTTATTTTGAGCCATATATTTTTGATTTTAAAAAAGGTTTCCGGAAAACAGAATTATGGGATGCCGAATTTTTTAAGCATATCCCGTCAGGTTTTATGATAGATTTCAGATATTTTAATAAAGTAAAAGAGATATCAGAATTCCGTGAATTTTGTATGTATATTGAAAGCTATGCTTCAAGCAATACTGCTAATTTAAAAGATTATTAAAATCATGGGGGAATTGAATAATGAAATACGGATTAATACTGATCAGTTTTTTTGTATTTTTTGTTTCATGTAAAACTGAAGAACCTGTAGTTGAAAAAAAATCTCAACCAGTCTTCAGAACTTACAAAGGCAAAGCAAAGATTGTATCTATTGTGCCTTCGAAAGAGAAGGACGGAAATGACAGCAGTTCATATATGGATCTATATTTTGATTTTATTCCATCAGAAACGGCTATAAGTAAAAATTATCAGTTTCCTGAAGCAGGAGATTCAAATATACTTCTGAAATATGATAATAGAAACAGTTTTCATAAGAACTGGATTATGAAATGGGGATTAAAGAATGGAAATGAATATCCGGCAAAGAGATATGAAGCCAGCGGTAAAGTTACCGGCGCTCATGTCTATTACGATGTGGAATTAACACCATCAAAATAAAATGAAAAAGAATGACCGATCGTTTTTAAAAAACATTTGTTATAAAACTATTCGCTCATTAGAGCATTTTTTTTTCTTGATTTTTTATATTACATTCAGTATTTCTAAGAATTAAAAAAATATATAAATCTAATAACCTGTTTATTGGAAAGCAAAAATGTTAACTTCACTGCTCCCCGCAGGATACCTATTGTGCTATCAGTTTCTGAAACAGACACCATAAAATTTTGTGCTCTTTTTTGGGCCGATATTTTTTTTCCGGAGTATTGAATGGATAATACAGAGAGGACTATTCTCCTTGTTGAGGATGAAGTTCTTATAGCAATGGCCGAAGAGAGGCAGCTTTCAGGTGCGGGCTATAATGTAATAACAGCATTCAGCGGTGAGGATGCCATAGAAATTGCTGTAAATAATGAAAACCGGATAGATATTATATTGATGGATATAGATCTCGGACGTGGTATTGATGGAACACAGGCTGCGATGGAGATATTGAAACACAGGGAGATCCCTGTACTTTTTCAGTCCTCTCATACTGAAAAAGATATTGTAGAGAAAACTGAAAAGATAACTTCATACGGATATGTAGTTAAACATTCCGGTATAACCATTCTCGACGCCTCGATTAAAATGGCATTTAAACTGCACAAAGCATATAAAGAACTTAAAGAAAAGGAGGAGAGCCTTCTTATGAAGGAGAGGGCTATTGAGTCTTCAATAAACGCAATAGCCATATCGGATCCTGATGGTGAAATAATATATGTAAACCCGTCTTTTTTGAAACTTTGGGGATATGATAATATCAGTGAAGTAATCGGAATGAAAGCATCAATGCTGATGAAAAAAAGCGGCAAAAATGAAACCGCATGCGGTAATCTTTTTACCATCGGTGGAATGCAGGGGGAGATGATTGCGCTCAGGAAAGACAACACGGTTTTTGATGTTGAGACATCCGCAAGTGAAATTTTCAGTCAGCAGAATAAACATCTCGGTCTAATCGCTGCGTTTCAGGATATAACTGAAAGAAAGCTCTCTGAATCCAGAATTAACGAAAGCAGAGAGAGTTATCGTGTACTTGTTGAAAACATTGAAAGCATGGTCTGTGAAGTAGACTGCAACGGGTGCTATACATATCTGAGCCCTGCTTATAAAAAGATTACCGGTTATTCTCCCGAAGATCTTCTGGGTAACCCGGTAACAGGACATATTCATCCTGATGACTTTAAACATTGGAGTATGATCTGCTGCTCCAATAAAAAACCGGATAATTCAATCCGGGGTACATGGCGTTTTCAGATCAAAAGCGGAGAGTGGAGATGGCTTGACTGTTCTGTTACATATTTTGAGAAGACACCCGGTAATATCCGGGCTGTTGTTATATCAACTGACATCACAGAGCGAATACATGAAGAAGAGAAGATGAAAGAGATAATCAGGCAGAATGAACTTTACCTGGTTGAACTCCGTGAACGTGTTGCTAACAATGCAGTTATAATACACACATTTGTTGATTTTCTGAAGGACAGATTTGCTAACGACGCATCTAAAAGAATTTTTATTCAGACAGAATCACGAATCCGTTTTTGTGTTTCGATTTATGAAAAATTTCACACAATGCCGGGGCCTTCAGGCGTAAATCTTTATAATTACATTAAGGATGTTCTTGATTCGATTACGATCATTACCAATGAAATTAAAGAAAAGATAAATATTTCAGAGAGAATGTCTGAGATCATGCTTAATATAAAATGGGTACTCCCTTTGGGACTTGTGCTTAATGAGCTGATAAGTAACGCGGTAAAATATGCTTATTCCGGAGATAGACAGGGTGAGATAGAAATCAGCCACAAGCATCACTCCGGGAGGATTACTCTCTGTGTAAGCGACAGGGGGGACGGCTTTACAGGTTTTGAAAAAACTGATAAAACAATCAACTTAGGGTTCAGCCTTGCTATGAAAGTAGCTGAAATGATCAATGGTGAAATACAATTCAGTGATGATTCAGGTACCGGATACTCATTTACTTTCTCTCCCTGAATCCGTAAATAAATATCTTGACACTTTTCAGCGGCAGCCGGGTTAATCCATTATTATATTTATTAGGTAATAAACAACCCCGGCAAAAACTGATGAGAAATAATAAAAAAAATCACTTCAATCCTATTGAATCAATAAAAGAAAACAGATATATTTCACGCCTGAATTTTGAAACAGGTATAAGACTGACAGGGCCTGAGCCTCTTGCTGAAATGGATTATACTGCTGAACTGAGATGCAAGGACAGAGCTTTTTCTGCATACTGGTATGAATCCGGTGGAACATGCCCCGCTGCTCCGGTAGTCGCATCTCCTCTTCCCCGCAATTACCGTACAACAACAAAAAGAAGAGTGCATAAAAAAGGTGGTGGTGTTATACTCTCATCTGATGAATTATCAATGAATGATAAACCATCTCTTCTTGAGCCGGAATTTCATTCGGCAATTTATTCAAGGCTGGGTATTCTTCTTAATGAAAAAATAAATACCCGTATAGCTGGTGTATTAAACTTCATCATACTGCGGGGGAATTATGATTCAGCCTCAGTTATTTTTAATGCCAGAGTTTTGAATGGTGACACTGTTAACAGCCTGACGGCTATAGCGGAGCAACTGCGGGAATTTTCGGGTAAACTTGATTCCGCGTTTATTTACCACGACCCTGAAGGTTCAAAATATTATCTTAATACTTCTTCAGAGATTGATGGTCCCAGAGTAAAGAGGCTTTTCGGCAATAGAAATCTCAGTGTAAAAGTTAATGATGTAATTTATACTTTTTCACCTGATGGTTTTTCGCAGGTGAATCTCTCCATCTGTCCGGAGATGCTTAATAATGCTGAAAGGCTTCTTAAACATGAAGGAAAAGGGAGGCTCCTTGATCTGTATTGCGGTTACGGATTTTTCTCATGCTTTCTTTCACCAGGTTACGAAGAGATTACCGGCATAGATTACGGTGAATCTGCAATAGATTCCGCAAGGGAAAACATGAAGCGTGTAAAATCCAGGGGAAAATGGGAATTCCATGCCAGAAAGATTGACCGTAAAACGCTCCCTGCTCTTCTTGCAAATGTCCGGTTACCTGAATACCTGATTCTTGATCCGCCTAAAAACGGAACAGCACAGGGCGTCATAGAAACACTTGCGGCGCGTGCCCCTGAGCGTGTTCTTCATATTTTCTGCGGGCTTGAAACTATTCCATATGAGCTTGAAAAGTGGAAAAGAGGAGGGTACTCCCCGGTTGAATGTATCCCCCTTGATATGTTCCCGGGCACTCCTGATTTAGAAGTTATGATACTGTTTAAAAGAACCGGGAAGCATCTGCGCCAGTCATCAGTCGGCAGGAGTTAAATTTTTATCTTTAAATACCTTATCTTCATTAAAATCCGGGAGATAATTTCTGTGGCTCTCCAGCTCCTGTATTAGAAGATTTTTAAAACCGAGAATGCGGGCATAGTCAACTACTCGATCATATTCTTCCGGGAGAAGCGTACGGTTCAGTTCAGGATAATCTCTATCAAAATTACCGCTGCAGGGATGGAACTGTGACATCAGCGATATGTGATTCCTCCGATCAACTGTTTCGAGAAAATCAAGAACCTGCATGGAGCTTTCAATGTGGCCGGGGATTACCAGATGACGTATCGCAATTCCTTTAACCGCAAGTCCGTTCCCGTCTAACTGAAGCGTCCCTGTCTGATTGTATATTGCTTTTATTACCTCTTTGCCGTGACTGTACATTGATGGAGCACCTGAAAATTTTTTCCCGGTTTCATCATCACCATATTTAAGGTCAGGTAAATATATATCAATCAGGCCCTTCATGGATTGAATAGTCTCAATTGAATCATACCCGTGAGTGTTATAAACAAATGGCAGAGTAAAACCGTTCTCCTTCGCTGAGCGGATTGCATCCTTCAGGTGATGCGCATAAGGGGTAGGAGACACGAAATTAATATTGGAAGCACCCAGTGATTCAAGCTCTTGAAACATCTCAACAAGCCTTTTAACTGAAACTGTTTCAACTCCAGTGGTGCCGTTGTTTGCAGTCCAACGGCTTATCTGCCAGTTCTGACAGTATCTGCACCTTAAAGTGCATCCTGCAAAAAAAATAGTACCTGAACCATGTTCCCCGGTCAGAAAAGGCTCTTCTCCGCAGTGTAATCCGTAATGAGCTATATATATTTTATCATCGATGCCGCATTTGCCGTTTTTTATACTCCGGTCAACACCACATCCGAAATTGCACAGTTTGCAGTTCAATAATAACCCCGTATTGATTCAATAATTCAGGCATGAGAATTTTTTTAACTAGTAATTAACGGTTTTAATAAAAAACCGGCAGAACATAAGTCTATTAAAAAATTTTCATTTTTTTTAAAAAGTAGTCGCAACGAATTTAAATTTGAAATTAGCTATTATATTATATATAATAATTATCATAATTTAACGGGGGAGCTTATGAATAAAAAAAGGATACTGGTTGTAGATGATGATTCTGATATTATCCTCTCAATGAAAGCAATACTTGAAAAGAACGGTCATGAAGTGGAAACAGCACGTAGTGAAAATGAGTGTATGGAAAAATATGCTTTTTTCAGCCCGGATATTATTTTTCTCGATATGATGATGGAAAATATGGATTCCGGTTTCAGAGTATGTAAAGGAATACGTGAATCAGACAGAGATGTCAAAATTTATATGCTCAGTTCAGTCGGGAGTGATAATGCCGGCACAACTGATGTGCACGAAGTAGGATTTAACGGTTCCATGGAAAAACCGGTAAGTCCGGAGTATCTTCTCAAGATGGTTGAATAATAATTATCTTTGTTGTTCATTTGCCGGTATTTTATATTTCCTGAAAGTTGGGACTGTGTAATAATGCCGGTCAAACCTCATGCCGCAGACTTTATATGCAAAAATTAAAAAGTGTTACTGGCAGGTAAAATCGATACTCCCTGTGTAGTTATCTCTGAATTCTTATTGACATAAGGTTGTCAAACTCTATAGCATATAGCTAAATACGCGGCAAAATCTCTGTTTTATGGAATAATAATCGAAACTTTGGTGTATTATTAGTGCGGGAAAAATGCTGCTGATTAAAGGAGGAATGATTTATATGAAAAAGAGTCTTATAGTCGTATCAGTTATCCTGCTCCTGGTTTCTCTGGTGATTTCAGGATGCGGTAAAAAATCAGGAAAAAATCTTATACTTGCAACAGGCGGCACTTCAGGAACTTACTATCCCTATGGTGGAGCACTGGCTCAGATATTCAACACAAAAGTTCAGGATATGAATGTTACAGCCCAGTCAACAGGTGCTTCAAGTGAAAACCTGAGGCTTGTAGGAAAAGATGAAGCTGATCTCGCAATTGTTCAGAATGATGTAATGGATTACGCTTATAATGGCACAAAACTTTTCCAGGGGCAGCAGATCAAAGGTATCAGTACCATAGCCACCCTTTATCGTGAAGTTGTTCAGATAGCAGTAAATCCCGACTCGAAAATCAATACTATTGCTGAGATGAAAGGGAAAAAAATTTCAGTAGGAGATGCGGGAAGTGGAGTTGAAGCTAATGCTATGCAGATACTTGCTGCTGCGGGCCTTACATTTGATGATCTTAAAACAAGCCATCTCTCCTTTAAAGAATCCGGAAACGCTTACCAGGATAAGCAGCTTGACGGATTTTTTGTAACAGCAGGTATACCCAATGCCGCTATCCAGGAGATCACTGCTCTTCAGAAAATAAAGATGCTTTCACTTGATGCAGCAACTGTTGATAAACTTGTAAAAGAGTATCCTTTCTATACTCCGTATATTATTAAAAAAGAGATCTACAAAGGTATGACAGCTGACGCACAGACAGTAGCTGTTAAAGCAACACTCATAGTTCGTGATGATCTTGATGAGGCAGTTGTTTACAGCCTGACTAAAGCTCTTTTTGAAAACAAAGATGAACTTGCGAAAGCTCATGCAAAAGGGGGCGAGCTTGATATAAATGAAGCGGTAAAAGGTGTTTCAGTTCCGCTTCATCCGGGGGCAAAGAAATACTTTGTTGAAAAAGGGATTATAAAATAAACTTTCCCTTTTTATTTCATAATTTTTCCGGGATTAAATATATGCCGGGTGATTCATTTTTTACCCGGCATATAAGATTATTCACTTCGTCTATTGCTGCCGTTATTTTTGCCGTTCTGCTTTTTCTCCCCATCTTTAAAGGGGTAACAATTACGGATTATAAGACGGGGCGTCTGCTGTATTATCATGACGCGGCACCCGGGGATTTATTCAGTGTGCATTATATACATTCGGTGAATAAAAGCCCTGTGGAGGATTTCTTTGTCATCAGCAGTAATAATGAATTAATTCTGGAAAAAACTGTTTTTAAATCATTCGGCGCCGGTGTTCCTGCTTCTTCAGGTGATGGCGGCGAATTCAAAGTTTATAACGACAGAATCGAAGTTACAGGGATAAACAGAAGAATTGATAATTTTCTTCTGTTTGTCGGTGTAACTGCTGACCACAGGTTTAAGATCGCGCAGGATGACTTTTATCTCCGCAGCATAAGCCTGCCGCAGAGAAATCTTGTAATCAGGGTGGATAGAATCTCTTTAGTCAGTTTAATTAAACTCCGGCAATTATAATAAATACAGTATTACTCCGCCAGGTTATAACAATAACAGGGGGGACTCATTATTCATTTATTCAGAGAAGGTCATATATGTCCAGACATCATTCTGCAACGCATGATTCAGCCCATGAACCTATCAGTATGGAAAAGATCCAGGAGGTTATGGGGAAATATGATAAAGAATCTTTTTACAGAAAGCTCGGAGGTAAATGGGGGTTTTTAATCGCATCAATTGCTGTTATTTTCTCTCTATTCCAGTTGTACACTGCTGCCTTTGGTATGCTTCCTGCTCAGCTTCAGAGATCTGTACACCTGAGCTTTGTTATACTTCTTGTTTTTCTTCTTTACCCGGCTCATAAAGGTAAAATTCATAAAATTACAATTTCTGATTTAATAATCGCCGCAGCCGGTGTATCATCAACAGGATATATAGTCTGGAACTACCGTGAACTGATTTCAAGAGCAGGCGCATTTAACACAATTGATGTTGTTGTAGGTGCAGTGGGCATTATTGTCGTCATGGAGGCCTGCCGCCGGGTTGTGGGTCTTCCGATGCTTATTATTGCAACGGTTTTTATAGTTTATGCATATTTTGGTGCTTACATGCCGGGATTTTTAAATCACAGGGGATATTCAGCTGAAAGGATAATTACTCATCTCTGGTTTACTACGGAAGGTATTCTCGGTGTTCCTCTTGGCGTCTGTTCAACTTTTATTTTTCTGTTTATTCTTTTCGGAGCTTTCATGGAACAGACCGGTATTGCAACGCTGTTCATTGATCTTGCAAATGCTGTTGCAGGCTTTGCTGCCGGCGGGCCTGCAAAAGTTGCAGTACTGACAAGCGCCCTCGAGGGTACAGTTTCAGGAAGTTCTGTTTCCAATACTGTGGGTTCAGGGAGCTTCACCATCCCAATGATGAAAAAACTCGGGTATAGCAGGGAATTCGCCGCAGCAGTTGAGGCTGCTGCATCAACTGGGGGGCAGCTTATGCCCCCTATCATGGGAGCTGCGGCTTTTCTGATGGCGGAAGCTCTCGGAATGCCGTATCTGGATGTCGCTGTTGCTGCTATAATCCCCGCAGCTCTCTATTTCGCCGGTATATGGATAATGGTTCACCTTGAAGCAAAAAAAACGGGACTCCGCGGGATGAGCAATGATGAACTGCCGAAGTTCAAGGATGTTATGGCTGAAAGGGGGCATCTCTTTGTCCCCCTTATTGCAATCATTTATTTCCTGGTTGAGGGATCGACTCCTGTGAAAGCTGCATTTTACGGAATCATCTTTTCTATCATAGCTTCATTTATACGTAAAAATACAAGGTTAACATTCCCGAAATTCATTGAAGCTCTTCAGTCCGGTGCAAAGAGTGTTCTGGGAGTTGCAGTGGCATGTGGTATCGCGGGTATTATTGTGGGGGTCGTAACTCTTACTGGTCTGGGGCTTAAAATGGCATCAGGCCTTCTCCTTTTTTCAGGGGGAGTAAAGTACCTTACACTTTTTTTCGCAATGCTCGCGTCACTTATTCTCGGGATGGGGGTCCCTACAACTGCGAATTATTTAATAACATCAACAATTATGGCTCCGGCTGTAATACAGCTCGGTATTCCTGCTCTTGCAGCGCATATGTTTGTTTTTTATTTCGGTATAGTCGCTGATATAACACCGCCGGTTGCCCTGGCAGCTTATGCCGGTTCAGCTATTGCAGGGGGTAATCCATTAAGAACCGGGATCACTGCTGTTAAACTTGCAATTGCAGCTTTCATTATTCCGTATATTTTTGTCAACAGCCCTGTTCTGCTCCTCATTGATGCGAGTATTGTTCAGATTGTTGCAATTACAATCACATCACTCATAGGCATGGTCGGCGTGGGGGCTGCTCTTGAGGGATTTTATTTTTTAATTATGAACCCTGTTGAGCGAATTATTATATTGACCGGCGGCATTATGCTTATTGATCCGGGATTGTATACTGATATCACAGGGATTAGCCTTTTCTCTGCTGTTACTTTGTATCAGGTAATTAAAAAGAGAAAGGTACAGAATCACTTAAATGCGTAAACCACCATAGAACTTGTGAGAGCAAAATCACCGAAGTGTATTTTGCTCTTCAGGTGATATGAGGCAATCCTCAGCCATGCTTTATAGTCGGATAGATTTCTGAAGCTCCCCCTTGATTTAAGCAACTTCGGCAGCAGCCCGAATTCTACCGGCTGGAATACTTTCACTTCCCTGAATCCGCTGTTTTTCAGCAGCATTATCAGATTTCTTCTGCTGAAATATGAAAGATGCCCCGGCATGTAGTATTCGTAATCCCGGCCGAGATCTTTTGCCTGCTTTCCGTTCATGTTTGCTGTCTGTATCAGCAGCAGTCCACCCTCAGCCATCAGCCTGTAACATTCTCTTATGGCTGAGACCGGGTCATCAAGGTGTTCAATCAGTTCAATCATCGTAATTACAGAAAAACTTTTTTCCTTGAAGGGGTTGTCTTCCAGGGTTCCGCAGTGAATCCTCTCACCAAAAAGTTCTTTAACATGAGCGCATGAATACTCAGACATCTCTATTCCATAGGGTGTATAATACTTTGAGGCTGCTTCAAGAAATCCTCCGAAGGAACATCCTACATCGAGAAAATTCCCCGATTTTATATATTTATGAATTACTTTAACTCTGCTGTCCCAGACATAGCCTGAATATTTTTTAATGCTTCTTTCGTCTATATATGAATAATCGGCTTTACCGTTATAGTAATCCTGTGAGTAGAAACTTTTAATTGTGTTGTCATCAAAAAGCGGATTCATGAAAATAAAGCCGCATGACATGCAAACGTCTGTGTTAAAATGGAGAGAGTATCGCTCGATCCTGTATTTCTCTTTAATATCAGCGCTTCCGCACAAAGGGCAGCACTCTCTTTTTTCTCTGTACATCCGTAAGAACCTCGTGTTATGATTCAAAATGCTGATACACTTTAAGTCAATTAAAATAGACTTTTTTTTATTTACATAAAGAGGCAGGCATGTCTAATTGAAAGGTGTGCGGTATAAATCAGATCTTCAGCCGGTAAAAAACAGCTTTAACAGGGTATGATGAATAAAAATAAGGTGTTAAGTCCCAGGAGGATTCAGAGAGTCTATGTTATTGATAATCAGCCTCTCTACAGGCTCGGGTTTGTTCAGATTCTGTCAAAAAGCGGTTTTTTTGAAGTCTGCCTTGAGGCTGACAGTTATGTTTTTGATAAAGAGGAGCTCGCATGGATTAATCCTGATATTATTGTAATGGACTTGATTTATGACGGCAGAAGCCCATTCGATTTCATTAATTGGGTGCATGATAATTATCCCTCTATACCTATACTGGTTTTGTCGATGTCAGATGAAAAAATCTATGCTGAAAGAGCTTTGAAAACCGGGGCAACAGGCTATATAATGAAAAATGCCGACAGCGGCAGTGTGCTTGCAGCGCTTAAATCAGTTGCAAAGAATGAACTTTATGTAAGCAGCAGTATATCGTCTCAAATACTTGTTAAATATGTCGGCGGTGCTGAGAAAATTAATCTTGAACCCACTTCTGTGCTCACTGACAGAGAGCTTGAGGTATTCGCACTCGTGGGTGGAGGAATGAACTCCCGTGAGATCTCCCGCGTACTGAATATAAGCATTAAAACTGTTGATAACCATAAGACTTCCATCAGGGAAAAACTATCTCTGAAAAATCATATTGAACTTTCCCAGAAAGCCGCACTATGGCAGGATAAGGCAGGTACATGGCGATGAAACGTTTTAAGCATATTATATTTGATCTGGATGGGACTCTAACAGATCCCGCAGTAGGAATAACCAGATCAATCCAGTATGCTCTCGCAAAATACGGGAAAACCGAAAAGACCGTGGAGCTTTATAAATGCATAGGCCCTCCTTTGCGTGATTCTTTCTGTAATTATTTCGGATTTACAAAAGAAACGGCGGAGGAGGCTGTTTTGTATTACAGGGAATACTTTTCAGAACATGGCATATTCGAGAATGAAGTTTATTCCGGCATTCCTGAACTTCTTGCCGATCTTAAAACTGATAACAGAAAAATATATCTCGCCACTACAAAACCGGTTGTTTATGCGGAGAGGATACTCCGTCATTTTAACCTCTATGATTATTTTACCGCAGTTTCCGGGAGTAATCTTGATGGTACAAATGGAGCTAAAAGTGAACTAATAGCCGGAATAATCAGGAATTATGGGATAAATGAACCTGTTTCGGCTGTTATGATCGGGGACAGAAAGTATGACATCGAAGGTGCAAAAGTTAACGGTGTATCTTCTATCGGCGTAGAATATGGATATGGCGAGCCTGGTGAACTTGCTGAATCTAAGCCTGATTTTATAGCTGGAACAGTCCCGGAACTCGTAACAATCCTGTTTTAGATTGATAACCCCCCTCAAATATTTATTAATTACATCAAAACCGGGTATTAAAGCATTTAAAACCTGTTTTTTTAAAAAAAATCTTATGTCTCATAAAAAAGTGCTTATCAAATTCAAAATTCTACCGAATACTATAATATAAAGGTTTAAAGGGGGATTCTCCGATGTTTGACGGAAGCGGAATGATGAGCACAAATTACATTCTTGAAAAATCAATGGATGTTGAGTCACTCAGACGCAAAGTAATTGCTGATAATGTGGCAAATGTTGATGTTCCTCATTTTAAAAGAAGTGAAGTGAATTTTGAAAGCGAACTTAAAAGAGCCCTTTATCAGAATAAAGATGTAAATGAAAACAGGCTCCCCTCAATAATAACGGATGAAAGACATATACCGTTCTTTGTTGACAGGGATATAAAATCAGTGTCTCCAAGGATAAATGTCGATTATACCACATCGATGAGAAATGACGGGAATAACGTTGATATAGAGAAAGAGATGGTGGATTCCTCAAAGAATACAATGAGGTATAATGCTCTGGTTTCTGCGTTAAATCATAATTATAAAACTCTGAAGACTGTTTTAAGGACTGTTTAAGAGGGGATTGCGAGGTAAGTCATGGGAATGTTTGACAGTTTTAATATATCATCTACCGGTTTAACTGCTCAGAGGCTACGGATGGATGTTATAAGTGATAACATAGCAAATGCAACAACTACAAGAACTCCGGAAGGGGACGGGCCCTTTGTCAGAAAAAGAGCAATTTTTGCACCGGTAAATATCAGGCCTAAATACAAATCTCCTCTTGTTCCTGACAGAATTGACAGCGGAATCGGAAAAGGGGTCAGGGTAGTGAAGATAGAGAAAGACGCAAGTCCTTTAAGGCTTGTTTATGATCCGTCTCATCCGGACGCTATACAGACCGGCCCGGAGAAGGGGTATGTAAGGATGCCTAATGTGAATGTCGTTACTGAAATGACAGATCTGATTTCGGCGTCAAGATCTTATGAGGCTAATGTAATGCTTGTTAATAATGCCAAAGGGATGTTTTCAAAGGCTCTTGAAATAGGCAGAACGGGCGCATAACAGGGAGGTGAATTATGTTCAGAGAAAGAACCATGATGGAAGAAGTTAAAGTCACTCATGATTTATCTGGAAAAAACAGTGTAAAAAAGAGTGAAAAAATAGCGAAATTTGATGATGAGTATTTCATGAATCTCAGAATCGAAATAAAATACGCATAACAGAAATATATAGACAAGGGTGATAAAATGATTAGCGGAATTTCAAATGGCAATATCGTACGAATGATTACTTCCGATCCGCTTCACAGTACTGGTGAAGCGCCGTTGAAACGGCCCTCTGATGATGTATCCGGATCTTTTGCGGATATGCTGAACAGTGCGGTTGCGAAAAGCAATGATTTGCAGGTGGACGCTGAGGGACTCATGAAAAAGATGGTTATTGAGCCTGAGTCTGTAGATATTCACCAGGTAATGATTGCAACCCAGAAAGCTGAAATTGCACTGGGCCTCACTAAAGCCGTAAGAGACGGCGCCCTTAACGCATATAGAGAACTGATGAATCTCAGGTAAAAACTGGAAATCGGGTGTAAAAAAGCTTTTTTACACCCGATCCTGACATTTAAAGGGAGTTTTTCAGGAAATTAATTGACATTTTAAGTTAATGTTTTATAAAAGTATATATTATGTCACATTAGTCAATTGAAACAATCCCCTGTTCCGGAGGCATGAAATGGGTGATCTTCTGAAAAAAATATTAGATCAGGTCAAAGAGATATACGGCAAGCTGGATCGCACCAAGCGTATTATAGTTGGAGTTGTCATAGTTGTCGTTATAATAGCTTTCGGTGCGCTGTTTACAGTTTCAAGTAATGAACCTAATGTCATGCTTTTCGCGGAGCTGGCTTCTGATGATTTCGGGCAGGTGACAAAAAAGCTGGATGAGATGGGTTATAAATATGAGACATCAGGTACAGCTTCAATTTTTGTCAAACCTGAAGACAGGGCTCTTATAGTAACAAGGCTTGCCCAGGAGAATTTACTCCCCAAAGGTATTCCGGGTTTCAAACTCTTCGACATATCAAACTGGACAGAAACTGATAGAGAACTTGATGTTAAGTTTATGCGTGCACTTCGCGGAGAAGTTCAGAGGCATATAGAATCCCTTCAGAATATCGACAAAGCTGATGTTGAGATTGCCATGTCTGAAGATAGTCTCTATTCCGATAAAAGCACCCCGTATACTGCCGCAGTAACAGTCCATCTTGCATCGGGATATGATAAGCTCTCAACCAAAGAGATAAAAGGTATCGTACATCTTGTATCAAGAGCTGTGGGGCCAAGGCTTAAGCCGGAAGATGTAATTGTTACAGACGGCACAGGTAAAATCATCTCCGATTTTGATGACGATTTTGAAAATGAAAAGAAAGAATATACTATAATTGAAATGCGCCGCAAAATTGAGGAGCAGGCAAGGGTCAGGCTCCTCAAAGAGATTCGTGAAGGTCTTGAGCGTATCTATTCATCAGACAGGATTCAGATAGTCAGACTCAACATGGAGTTCAACTGGGACAAAATTTCAGAGGAGCAGACTGAGCATACTCCTATTACCATGGTTCCAGATGATCCCCGTACCCCTTATTCTGAAAGAAAGATACAGGATTCTCTGACCATTTCTGAAAAAAGTACAAAGGAGAATTTTAAAGGGCACGGCTGGAATCCCGAAGGGCCCGCAGGAACTGAAGGGAATACTCCTCCGGGATACAAAGCCAGCGATGACCAGTTTGCTCAGTATGACAAACAGGAAGATATTAAAAATCATGCTATAAATAAAACCATACGCAACATAGCAAGAGATCCCTATGATATAACACGACTCACTGTTGCCATAGCAATTGACGGCCAGCAGGATCTCCCCAGGAAGCCTGACGGTGAGTATGACCTTGATCCGGTAAAAAAGCCTGTTCAGCTGCCGCTTGATGTTGAGGAACTGAAAAAAGCTGAAAATATCGTAAAAAAAGCAATCAATTTTGATGATGCCAGGGGCGATCAGGTTGCTGTTGAAAACATTATGTTTGACAGGACTGCTTACTGGAATTCAATCCGTGAGGAATATAGAAGAAAAGAGCAGATTAAGATGCTGCTGCTTGCTTCACTCATAGGAGTTGTAGCTCTCTTCGTCGGTTTTATTCTCTTCAGGGCAATACAGAAAGAGCTGGAGAGGAGAAGAAGGGCAAGGGAGGAGGCGCTGGCTCTGGAACAGCAGCGTATGCGTGAAGCTGCTCTCAAGGCAGCCGAAGAGGAGGGTATCGATGTTGAACTCTCACTTGAAGAACGCGCGCGGCTTGAACTTCAGCAGAGCGCTCTTCAGCTCGCTAAAGAGAGACCTGATGATGTGGCTCAGCTTCTCAGGACATGGCTTGCTGAAGAATAGTTTTTTTAATTTGACATTTGTTGGGAAACTGTCGATAATATTAATATATAATTTTAATGCCGATTCTATCGGCAAAACTTTTCTGTATCGGTGTTGCGGGGTTAATTAATGCATCAGTCCAAGAAATCCCAGTTAACGGGTAGGCAGAAGGCTGCCATCTTTCTTGTCTCTCTCGGTTCGGATGTCTCATCCGAGATATTCAAACATCTACGTGAGGATGAGATTGAGCAGCTTACATTTGAAATAGCCAGACTCGACAAGATAGAGCCTGACGATAAAGACAGGGTTCTGCAGGAGTTCCAGGAAATGATGATGGCCCAGGAGTTTATCTCCCAGGGTGGTATAGATTATGCCCGTGATGTTCTTGAACGGGCCCTTGGAACACAGAAAGCTATTGATATTGTAAACAGGCTGACCTCATCTCTACAGGTGAGGCCTTTCGATTTTATACGGAGAACTGACCCGAGTCACCTTTTAAACTTCATACAGGGTGAACACCCGCAGACAATAGCTCTTATTCTTGCTTATCTGGATCCGCAGAAGGCTGCGATGATACTCGCTGAGCTTCCGCACAACGTACAGGCTGACGTTGCAAGAAGGATCGCAGAAATGAAACGTACTTCACCTGATGTTCTCCGTGAAGTTGAACGGGTTCTTGAAAGAAAACTTTCCACTCTTGCAAGTGAGGATTTTACACAGGCCGGCGGTATAGACACAGTTGTTGAGATTCTAAACAATGTTGACCGTGGTACTGAGAAAATTATTATAGAAGCTCTTGAAGAGGAGGACCCCGAGCTTGCTGAAGAGATCAAAAAGAGAATGTTCGTATTCGAAGATATCGTGCTTCTTGACGACAGATCTATTCAGAAAGTTCTCCGTGAGGTCGACACTCAGGAACTCGCAAAGGCGCTTAAAGGTGTTGATGCCGAGGTTCAGGAGAAAATATTCAGAAACATGTCAAAACGTGCCGCACAGCTGCTCCGCGAGGATATGGACTTCATGGGGCCGATAAGGCTCCGTGATGTTGAGGAGTCGCAGCAGAAGATTGTTAACATAATAAGAAAACTTGAAGACGCCGGCGATATCGTAGTCGCGAGAGCGGGTGAGGAGGAACTCGTTGTCTAAACTTGTATTTAAACCGGGTGAAGTACAACATGCCACTGTTGTTAAACAGGTGGATCTCCCTGCAAAATATCAGAAGAACCTCATAGATACAGACGAGTATCATGAGTTTGAGATGGATGAAGAGGGTAACCCTATTGATGTATATCAGGGTCCATCTATTGAGGAGATGGAGGCTGAGCTTGAGCGTTACCGTCGGGAGACTGAAGAGGAAGTACGGCAGATGCTTGAACAGGCAAGAGCCCGTGCTGCAAAGATTGAAGAGGATGGAAAATCTTCAGCTTTTACTGAACTTGAGAAAGTCCGTGAACAGATAAAAATTGAAAAAGAGAGGCATCGTTCAGAAGCTGAACGCGAGATTGAACGAAGCAAATTTGAAGCTGAAAAGATTATTCTGGAAGCTGAAAAGAAGGTCTCTGAAATTGAACATGATGCTTATATGAAGGGTCATGAGGCGGGCCGTGAAGAGGGATATAAGGAAGGTCAGGCCGAGGTAATGCGTCTCATTGACAGGCTCGGTACAATTGTATCTACCGCTGTTGACATTAGAGATGATATTATCAAATCCTCTGAAAAGCTGATGACAGAGATGATACTGATGATTGCACGTAAGGTAATCAAAGATGAGATTGTGGAACGTCGTGAGGTGGTAATAAACAACATCAAGGAATCTATCAAACGTGTTAAAGATAGAGATCGAATTGATATCAGGGTTAACTTTGCTGACCTTGATATGACAACAGCTCATAAAGATGAGCTGATAAAGATGATGGAATCACTTAAGAAAGTTAATATATATGAAGATTCACGGGTTGAACGTGGTGGTTGTATTATCGAAACTGATGTTGGAGCTATTGACGCAAGAATTTCAACACAGCTTGATGCAATTGAAGAAGCAATCAGGAATACAAGTACCATGTAAAAGAAATACCGGATCACTAATCCGGTATTTTGAACAGTTTTGAGGAGACATAATATTGATAAATATACTTCCACATGAAAAAGTTGATATATTAACCAAGTATAAGGAGATTATCGACGAAGTTGAAGTAATTAAATTTACCGGTCATGTGGAGCGGATTATCGGTCTCACAATTGAATCAGTGGGTCCTGCTGTTAAATATGGAGATCTCTGCAAAATAAAAACCGGAGAGAGTCAGTATCTATATACTGAGGTTGTAGGATTCAATAGAAACAGGGTCATATTGATGCCCATTGGTGAAATGAAGGGTGTAGTCCCAGGGGCAGAGGTTTATGCTGTTGGTACATCACTCATGGTCCCTGTCGGGAAAGAACTCCTGGGGCGTGTTATTTCAGGTATAGGGAAACCCATTGATGGCAAAGGGGAGATTTTCGCAAGGACTAAATATCCTGTTGAAGGTAAAGAAATTAATCCTCTTAACAGAACTGTTATAACTGAGCCTTTATCAGTAGGTGTGCGCGCTATAGACGGGCTTATTACTGTGGGCAGAGGTCAGAGAATCGGAATTTTTTCCGGATCGGGTGTGGGTAAATCCACGTTACTCGGAATGATATCAAGATACACAGACGCTGATGTAAACGTAATTGCTCTTATAGGTGAGCGTGGAAGAGAGGTTAAAGATTTTGTTGAGAAAGAACTCGGGCCTGAAGGCCTTAAACGTTCAATTGTAATTGTTGCTACTTCCGATCAGCCACCTATGTTGCGGCTGCGCGGCGCTTTTCTTGCTCATGCCATAGCTGAATACTTTCGTGACCAGGGCATGGCTGTTAACCTGCTTCTCGATTCTATTACCCGTTTTGCCATGGCTCAGCGGGAAGTCGGACTTGCTGCCGGAGAACCATCAGCTACACGCGGATATCCGCCATCTGTTTTTTCTTTGATGCCGCGGCTTCTTGAGCGTGCCGGTACAAGTATGACAGGCGGGAGTATCACAGGGTTCTATACTGTACTTGTTGAAGGTGATGATATGAATGAGCCTATTGCTGATGCCGCAAGGGGAATTCTCGATGGTCATATCGTGCTTGACCGTAAATTTGCGAATAAAGGGCATTATCCGGCTGTAAATGTACTGGCGTCAATCTCCAGGTGTATGAAGGATGTTGTGGATGACAGACATATGCAGGCTGCTCTTAAATTCAGGGAACTCCTTGCGGCTTATACTGATGCTGAAGATCTGATAAATCTCGGGGGATATGTACGGGGCGCAAATGCCGTTGTTGACCGTGCCATAAGTATGATAAACAGCATGAATGATTTTCTTAAGCAGGGGATTTATGAAAAAGATAATCTTCAGGGAATAAGAGAAAAAATTATATCCATGATGATACCGGAAGAGAAAAAAATGCGAACAGTCCAGCAGCAGGCTAAAACGCCCTTATTTGCTCAGGTTATAAGGTAATTGAAATATGAAGAAGTTCCAGTTCAGACTTCAGAAGCTTCTTGATATAAGAGAAGCTCGTGAAAATGAAATTAAAAATGAACTCATGAAAGTGCTGGCTCTCCAGAATAAAGAACGGGTTTATCAGGAAGAACTACGAAATAAGATCCGGCACTATGAATCAGGTTACCGGGAGATGCAGAAGAAGGGTGGTCTTATACCGGAAGATGCTCTTGCGGTTATGCGATTCGCAGATATTTCCCGCAGGGCAATAGATGAAGCAGAGCGTAGAATTGAAAAGCTCGAACCTGAAGCGCAGAAAATAAGAGAAAGACTGATAAGTGCGTCCAGGGATAAAAAAATTGTTGAGAAACTTAAAGAAAGAAAGCTTGAAGAATATAATTACGAATTCAACAAAGAGATCGCCAAGGAAAATGACGATATGAATCAGAAGATATATCATAAAAAGTTAATGTGAGGTTGTTTTTATGATTGATGATATGCATAATGTTATGGCGCGAATAAATGAGATCAAAGGACGATTTGGTCTTAACAGGAAAACACAGGAAAAGGTGCCTGTTAATGAACCTGTATCAGGCCAGACATTCGGACAGATGACAGATAGTGCTATTGATATTATGAAAAAAGATCTTAATATAGATCCCGATGCTGATTTAACAAAGAATGATATTGATAGAATTGTTAATTACTATGCGTCCAAAAAAAATATACCAGCAGGCCTTATCCGATCAGTAATAAAAGCTGAATCGGATTATAATGTTAATGCGATGTCTCCCAAGGGGGCAATGGGCCTTATGCAATTAATGCCCGAAACTGCAATGGGGCTTGGTATTGAGAACCCTTTTGATCCGGAACAGAATATAAAAGGAGGTGTCACTCTTCTGAAAGACCTCCTGGATAATTACAAAGGTGATTATCGTCTGGCTCTTGCTGCTTATAATGCCGGTAAAGGGAATGTTGATAGGGCAGGTGGAGTTCCGGATTTTAAAGAAACAAAAGATTATGTGCGTAAAGTTATAGATTTTTATGTTTCAGATGAAGGTAAAGTAACTAAATAATTTCGTGGAGTGGTAACTCATGGCTGTTTCTGATAAGTCTAAGATAATTTATCTGTTAATACTGATTATCTTTCTTGCCGGTCTTGGAATATTCTGGCTTGATTATATTAATCTTATTGATCTAACAAAATATAAAAGAGCTTTTCAGGGGGAGCCAGCGCTCGTTGTTGATGCATCCGGCGATGAACCTTCATTAGTAGAAAAAGAGGAATTTGAAAAAGAAAAAGATAAAATTCTGGAGAGGATTGAGGATCTTGACAAAAGAGAGGCTCTTATTGCAGAACGGGAAAAAGACCTCGAATCTGAAAAAGACAAACTTGATCAGGTGAGAAACGGTCTTGAACTTGAAAAGAAAAAACTGGAAGATGAAAGGAAGAGGGATTCTGGTTACAGAAAGAATGTACAGGTTCTTGCTAATAAAATGTCAAATATGCCGCCTGAAGAATCAGTGAAAATTATGGTTAACTGGGATGATCCCCTTATTATAGATGTTCTAAGACAGATGGATGCAGATTCCGCAGCAGCAGGCAGAATGAGTATTACAGCATATCTTATTACACTTTTTCCGAAAGAAAAAGCGAGCCGTATAATGTATTTAATGACTCAACTTTAGGATATAGAATCATCAGGAAAAATCATCAATCAGGGAGAGGAGTTCCTTTCTGCCAGTGTTTGTTTTCGCTGATGTTATAAATATTGATTCTTTACCAATTTCAAGCGTATTACTTATCTCATTAATGCTCTTTGCAAGTTCATTTTTAGAGAGCTTGTCACATTTTGTGAGAGTAATTGCAACAGGAATTTTTTTATCTATCAATAGACTTATTAGATCGTGTTCGTAATCTCCGGGTGTTCTTCTCGCATCAACCAGAACAAACGCCAGCTTCAGATTTTCCCTTGAGTTAATATATTCTTTGATCATCGGCATAAATTTCTTTTTTAAACTTATTGGAAGTTTCGCGTACCCTATTCCGGGGAGATCCGCAAAAGATCGATTGTCATTAACAATAAAAAAATTAATTGTCTGAGTAACTCCCGGTCTAGCCCCTGTTTTAACCAGACCTTTCTGACCCAAAAGCATATTTAGTAAAGAGGATTTACCCACATTAGATCTTCCAAAAAAAGCAAATTCCGGATGAGAAAAAGATGGGTATTGAGAACTTTTTACACAGCTTGTAAGGTAATATGCTTTTTTTATGTTCATGTTAATTTTTTCTCCATCAGTATGGCATCATCATCACCATAATACTTTTTCCGTAATCCTGTTGCGGTAAATCCATAGGATTCATAAAAACTTAAAGCTTCTGAATTACTTTTTCGTACTTCTATATATATAGCTGATATTATTTCAGGGCCGCTATTATTTATTAGATAATCCAGCATCATTCTGCCAAAGCCTTTTCTTCTGAAATTTTTTTTAACTGCAATACTGTTGATCTGCAATTCACCGGCAATAAGCCAGGCAATAGTGTAACCGGCAATTATACCTGATTGTTCAGCTACTATGAAACTGGAAAAAACTCTTCCGAGCTCTTCTGCAAATTGATTATATGTCCAGGAGTTTATACTTTCAGCTTCAATTTCACAGATTTGTGGCAGATCTGTGAATACTGCTTTTCTGATAATGGTGTTATCCATAAGCAATTTTTTTTAAATGTGTTATTTTAGCAACTATTTTAATCTATTTTCAAGAAAGCAAACTTCAAATTTAAGGTGAGGGAAATATTTAACAGATATCCCGATGTAGCCATTCTGCTGATACCATTTTTTTAAAGTAATATTCTGATTCATTATACCTATAGAAATTTTTTCAGCATTATTATTTTTACAATATGTTTCGGCAAAGTTGAGTATTGATGTTCCAATGCCGCGATGTCTATATTCCGGGAGTACACAGACTCTTTCAAGGTAAAAAGTTCCATGTACAGTTGCACGTTCAAGCGCAAAAAAGCCACATGGAATTTCATTTATATATACCCCAAAACATTCAGATTGTGAAGCGATTTTTTTTAAATTCTCAACAGTTGTAAAGGCGGGATTTGTTGGAGAATTTTCATCGGTGAGATTATATTGATCAGCAACAGTTCTGAAGGAATTTTTTATTATATCTGTAAAAGAGTAAAGTGTTTCTAAATCAACAATCTTAACAATTGATGACTGCATTTATTTGACCAGATTTGCAATGCAGTCGAGCAGTTCCTTATGGGTGAAAGGTTTTTTTAAAGTAGCGTCTGCTCCAAGATATTTAGCAGTATTAAGATAACTCTCGGAGTCAATTCTTCCACCGCCTGATATTGCTATAAGTATGATATTCGGAAGAACTTTCTTTGTTTCAATGATGATTTCTATTCCGTCTTTGTCCGGCATAATAATGTCAGTAATGAGAACATCAGGTTTGAATTCGTTGACCTTTTTCATCAGGTCAAGACAGCTATCAATTGCCATTACTTCATAGTTGTTCATTTCGAGAATTTCTTTAAGGCTCTCACGAATAACTATATCGTCTTCAACAATTACAATCTTATTCATTATTTTACTTACCGGAATCATAGTTTATATAGAATATATCCTGTTTTATTATGATGTCAAGTACTAATCTAATGGTATATTAGATTCATTATAAACATAAAAGATTAAATTACGTTTTATAGTTATTAAGATCACTTAATAGAATGTAAAAATTTTTAAATATAAAATCCATTTTTTATAACTTCTGAATAAATTAATTTTTTGTTGCAATTTTTTTATAAAAAGAAAATATGAGACATAATATAGGACTAATATGAAAAAGTGCATAATTTTATCATTTATAGTTTTGTTTTTTACAGCCGGATATTTTTATGGTATAGCAGAGGATGTATCCGGAGCAGCTAATCTCAAGAAGGCTGCTGATGATATGAAATTCTCAAATGCGCTGGGTTTTTATAAACTGGAGAGGTACGACAGAGCCCTGAATGAGTTCTATGAATATATAGAAATATATTATGACGGAATACACAGAGGGGAAGCATTCAGAAAAATAGCAGAGATTCATATAAAAAATTTTAGTTATCAGAAAGCAATAGAAGCATATAATAATCTGTATCAGGAATTTAGTGGTACTGATGAAGGCCTTGATGCTTATTTTCAGGCAGGCGTTTGCTATAAAAAAATGGGTTTTGATTCAAAGGCGGAAGTAATTTTTAAATATATCATGGCAAATCATCCCGGAACTTCGGCTGCGTATAATTCAGAGATACAGTTGGAGTTATTAAGGATGGAAAATGAATAAAAAATATTGACAAATATCCAACCAGATTCAATTATGCCCTTCTAATTCCAGTTGTTTATTTATTATTTGTTTATTATATTTTTATCACTATTATCCAGTATAAATACGTAAATCTATCGTATCTGCATAAGGTCTGGCTGAATAGTTAATAACTTCAACGTTTAATTAAACAATGAAAAACAAAGTGAGGTATATATGCCATTACAGAAATTAAGAAATATCGGTATAGCTGCGCATATTGACGCAGGAAAAACAACCACAACAGAAAGGCTGCTGTTTTTTACAGGTGTTACAAGAAAGTTAGGGGAAGTTCATGATGGAGCTGCAACCATGGACTTTATGAAACAGGAACAGGAAAGAGGTATCACTATTGCTTCAGCAGCAATATCCTGTAGATGGAATGATTATGCTATTAATATAATAGATACTCCTGGTCATGTTGACTTTACAGTAGAAGTTGAACGTTCTCTCAGGGTTATTGACGGGATGGTTGCTCTTTTCTGCGCTGTTTCCGGCGTAGAACCTCAGAGTGAAACTGTTTGGAACCAGGCCGATCGTTATAGAGTACCAAGGATAGCTTTCGTAAATAAAATGGATAGAATTGGTGCTGATTTTAGTGATGTTATCGGACAGATGGATAAATATCTTGATGCGAATCCTGTACCTTTCCACGTACCAATCGGTGTTGAAGATACATTTATAGGTTCAATAGATGTAATTGAGAACAGGGCATATACCTTTGAAGGATATGAGAAAAAAGAGATACCTGTCCCTGCTGAACTCAAAGATCAGGTTCATGAAGCAAGGCAGATAGTGATTGAAAAACTTGCCGATTTTGATGAAGAGATCATGGAACTCTTTCTCAATGGCAAAGAAGTTGACAATGAAAGACTTAAAAAAGCAGCGAGGGAAGCAACAATTAAAATGATGATTACTCCAGTATTCTGCGGTTCATCATATAAAAATAAAGGGGTTCATCTTCTTCTTGATGCAATCGTAGATTATCTTCCTTCACCTACTGATGTAGGAGCTGTTGTCGGGACAGATATTGATACTCCTGAAAAAACTCATACCCGTCACCCAAGCAAAAAAGATCCTTTTGCAGCTCTTGCATTTAAACTTATACATGATCCTTATGTAGGTCAGCAGACTTTTATCAGGATATATTCCGGTGAACTTAAAACAGGTATGCAGGTTTACAATTCAACAAAAGATAAAGAGGAAAGAATAGGCAGAATTTTAAGAATTCATGCAAACGAAAGGGAAGAGGTTGATACAGCAGGACCTGGGGATATCGTTGCTTTAATAGGTATGAAGTATACCAAAACAGGTGACACTATTTGTGATCCGTCACAGCCGCTCCATCTTGAAAATATTTTCATTCCGCCATCTGTTATAGAACTCAAGGTTACTCCTCCTACAAAGAAAGAAGATGAAAAGCTTGGTGCTGCACTTAGAAAACTTTCTATGGAAGACCCTTCTTTTAATGTAAGATATGATGAAGAGACAAATGAAACTATCATTTCGGGTATGGGCGAACTTCATCTTGAAATAATTATAGACAGACTTAAACATGAATTTGGTGTTGAAGCTCAGGTTGGTGAGCCCTCAGTAGCTTTCAGGGAAACCATTACTATCGAACATGAAATTAACTACAAGCATGCAAAACAATCAGGCGGTAAAGGTCAGTATGCCCATGTTGTTATGAGAATAGAACCGAATGATGGTAAAGGCTTTGAATTTATAGATCATATTAAAGGCGGCGCCATACCTTCAGAGTATATTCCATCAGTTCAGAAAGGTATTGAATCGGTATTGACTGAAGGTGTTATAGCCGGATTCCCTGTTGTTGATGTAAAAGCTGTTCTTATTGATGGAACATATCATGATGTTGACTCTTCAGACATGGCTTTCAGAATATGTGCAGCAGTTGCTTTTAAGCAGGCGTTTTTAAAGTGTAATCCGATTCTTCTTGAACCTGTTATGAAGCTTGAGGTTAATACTCCTGATGATTATATCGGTGATGTAATTGGTGACATTAACCGCAGAAGAGGAAAAATCGAATCAATGCGAAGGTATAGAAAAGGAGCTCAGAAACTGAACGGCTTTGTGCCTCTTATGGAGATGTTCGGTTATGCAACTCAGTTAAGAAATATTTCAAGCGGTAGAGCCAACTATTCAATGGAATTCCATAAATATATTTCTCTTCCAAAAGATGTTCAGGAAAAAGTTCTGAAGAAACTTGAAGAGAAGAAAAAAGAATCAAATAAATAAGCAATCTTTCAAAAAGATTATTCCCCCTAGTGGTCTGCATTTTTTATAATGCAGACCACTTTTTTATTTATTGAGGATTTTATTCAGTTCTGTGATCCATTCTTTTCCTGATTCCTCAGATTTTTTGTAATGAATCAGAAATTTATGGATTCTTTTGCACACATCGGGTGTTATGTGGTGTTCAATGATGCAGGCTTCTTTTTCGGCTCTCCCCTCCGGTACTTTTAATACTCTTGAGAAGAATTCGGTAAGGCAGATATGTCTACTGAGTACTCTGTCTGAAATAATACTTCCGGCTTTTGTTAATTCTATATACCCGTATTTTTCATAATCAATTAATCCCAAATCTTTAAGCTTATTCAATGCAGAGGTCACACTGGGCATTTTGATCTTTAACTCAGCTGCGATATCCTTGACCCGCACAACACGGTTATTCCTTGAGAGTATGGCGATTGTCTCGATATAATCCTCCATATGGGGAGTTAATTCAGTATCTCCGTAAAGTTTATCAAGATCTATTGAATATATATCAATCATAGAATACCGGTCACTTTTTAAAATTTAATAATAAATATTTTATTGCAAATGATAATAAGTGTCAATTAAAAAAGATAGGGATGGAGAAACCGGCAACTTCTTAAAACAGATATATTATGTGATTATCGTTCCATTCTAAAATAAGTTCTATCAAGGTATTCAAGATCTTTCTTTACAACTTCTTTTAGAGGTGAATCAGCAAAGTTTTTTTGGCCTGTTTCAGCTTTTTTAAGAAATACTCTGTAGAATTTTCTGGAGAGTTCAACATCCTTAAGAATAGGATCCTTTTCATAGATTTTTGCGATGAGGTAATAGGCATCGTCTATAGATTCTGTATTCTTATAATAACGGATTATTTTAAGTGCTGATTCAAGAGACTGGTAACCTTTTCCGTTATTGAGATAGAGTTTACCGGTAATCAGAATCGAATTGTCAGCAAGTTCATTTTCAGGATAAGAGGATGAAATTTTCTGATAGTTTTCAATTGCAGATACAGTATCCCCTTTGATTCTTAATGATTCACCTTTATAAAAAAGGGCAGCGGGATATTCTCCTGATTTTTCTGCGACACTGTTGAATTCTTTAAGAGCGTTATCATAATCGTACTTGCGTATATATATTTTTCCGGCCCACATTCTGGCGCTGTCAATGAATCTGCTGGTCGGGAAGTTCTTTATTATATCATTAAAGCGGAGGAGGGAATGATCATACAGCCCGCTTTCATATAACTGAATACCTGTTTTGAGAAGAATTTCGTCGTTGCCGGACATCGCTGTTTTTTTAGCGGTTTCTTCAGTGTCATTCTCTACCGGTTTTTCGTTCTTTATTTCTTCATTACTCTGTTTTTTTTCAGGAGTTGTTTCAGTTGAGGATTTTTCATCAGGGAGTAAAATTTCTTTTTTTTCAGAAGAATCACCATCTTCTTTGAGAATGCTGTTAATCATCTCTTCGGTTTTATGAAAATCTTTGGAATATCCGCTTGTTATTATCAGCAGCAGTATTATTGTAAAAATTTTTTTCACTGATTTATTATACCTGAATCCTTATTGAATACTTCCGGTTTAATTGTTTTATCTTTTTCAAGAATTCTTACTGGTGATTTATCCTGCGATCTGATATCAATTTTATTATCTTTATCCGGTTCGATACTTCTGTTAAGGATAATATCATTTTTGCCTTCATCAGTCAAATTCTTTTCAAGGGGCCGTACAGTAGGGGTTGTATCACTTTTTATTCTGTCTAAATCTTCATCAACAGGTGTTTCTGTTTTATAAGGATGGGTTCTGATATCAGGATCGGAAATTTTATTACGTGATTCAATCGGATCTTTGTCGTATTGAGGTTCAAGCTTATCCTGTACAGGGAATTCCGCTTTATCAAAGTTATTGATGGTAGATTCTTTTATAATTTCATTTTCAAGCATTTCAGAAAAGTCTCCAGCCTCTTTTTCTTTGTTGAGGTCAATTCGGAATGTATCATTTACAAATTCTGCAAGTGGGGCGCTCTTTATCTTTGCGGCATTTTTCCCCATATTCATCCCGATAATAATTCCTATAATACAGAAAACGAAAATTGCAAAGAAAAAACCTCTTTTTATTGTTTGAATGGTTTGAAGACTTAATGAATCAATCAGCTTATTTAGAGCAATAATTGCTGAAGAAAGAAATTTAACAATCGGATTCATCTCATCACCTGTCTATTATAAATATGACTCTGCATTTTTTTAAAAAAATCAGATTTTCTTTGTGACTGTATATTCTTTTTATATCATTATCTGATATAACAGGATTTCCGTTAAGTGATTTGAGTGCAGTACAATAAAAAGGGTGTCTCCCTGCTTTTTTATGCTTAACAGCTTCGGCTTCACTGTTTGTATATGAAACCGCAAGGTGCTTAACCGCATCCTTTCCTGATATATGATGCCGGCTATATATTTCAAGACCCGTTTCGTTAAACACTGCTGGCAATAGTGCGGGTTTAATCTTCAATCCCCGCGTGTCTATAATCAGTGATGTATATTTTGTAGAAATATTAGTATCGCTGCGAAGAGGAAAATCATTTTCAGGGAACCGAAGACCAAGAGTATTAATCAAATATCCGAGTTTCAGTTCAAGAGTGCATGATGTATTTAGATGGCCGGCAGGCTGCTCTTTAAATTTAGAATATTCGTGCAGGTAATGGCTGATTCTCTGCCGTAAGTCTCTGTCTTTTAAAATAAGATCTCTGATTTTTGTATCAGAATCAATCTGAATATCATTAATAATACTAACGGCATTTGAAAGGGCTTTTTCCCGTGATTTTTCATATGACAGATCCCTGGCAGAGGAATATGAAATTGAATTACCTGTTTCATAATCAATTGTAGCGCCGCTATCATTGATGACAATGGCGCTTTTACCTTCTGATACAATTACACCCTTTGTCCAGTCTACTTTACTGTTATACGAGTTCATAGTTTCTGCATAAACTAATGAACTAAGGATTAAAAATAGTATAATTGAAATTAAATGTTTCATATAATTATTTCTTTACACCAACTCCCGGACAAATTCTTTATTTAATTTTAAAAATCTGTTTATAAAGGCTTTAAGTTTTGAGGATGATATACATACTTCATTATAGATCATACCCTGTATTTTCTCATTATCAAGCAAATGCCTGGAAGTATAAAATTCCGCTTTTCTCATTAAAGGTTTGAGCAGTGAATTTATATCACTCGTATCAAGAATTTCGTCAACAAGAGAATACTTCTCACATGCAGGTTTATCTGATTCAGATATTGAAAGTATGTAGTCGAGCTGAGTATAAATAAATTCGATTTTCTGAATTAATATATGAATGTCTTCAGGTTTGGTTTCTGAAAAAATTCTTTCAATAATATTCAGCGGCGATTCTTTTGTCTGTTTTAAATTAAGTTCGCAAGCACAGATTTCCTCTGTGTTTGCTATACGCGCCCCGCCTGAATTTGAATTGATGACTTTGACATTGACGCGGGTTGCTGAATCTTCAAACCATGATTTATAAAGGTCAAAGACAAAGTCAGATATCACTTTTCCTTCATCTTTAAACCGGGGAACATATTTAATTTTTCTCTTTCTAATTACATTCTGATTTATTGAATCAAGATTTTTTAACCTGTTAATTTGCGGGAACCAGTCATCATTATGATATGTACCACTGCAATGAATTTCGCGTCCGGAATAAGCAAGATCCTGTCCTAATAATATAATAGGATTGCAGCCCATATTAAGTAGAAGGTCAAAAGCACTTGTTGCAACCGAACCACCTGACTGAACATCGCCGGGTGATTTTATGAATTTTTCTATCCAGTCCATCACAGGTGTTGTTTCCCGTAATGTTTTACCTGTTGAATCCTGATAATATTTCGAAGTAGTGCTGATTATTTTTTTCCCGGAATAATAATCCAGAATTGCCGGGCAGCTGACCATGTCTGAAACGAGCACTGTATTCCGGGGGTTAACTCCTGTAAAATGTTTAAAGCTGTATTTTTGAGCATCAAGAGTCATTACAAAGTGCGGCTCAATCCCGGCTTTGTTAAGAACTTTATACGCTGTATCTACACAAATTATAACTGCTGATTCCTGCAATTTTCTAAGGTTTTCAAGATCTTTTCTCAATGAAGGGCCAGCTGAAACAATAATTCCGGGATAGTTTTTGAATTTATTGAAAAAAGAGGAGACCCCGGGTGCCATTCCGAGCCATTTAAGATTTGCAAAAATATTTTTTATCCATTTTTCTTCAAATTCAAAACGTGTCAGGAGATCGCTGACACGTGAAGATATATTTAATTTCATATTCGCAAGTATTGTTTCATAAAAATCAGGATTAATCTGATATGATGGGCGATGTATATAATGAGCAACTCCGCGAAATGAAGAAAGATCTATTGATTGAAAAAAATCAGCAAGATCATTGTCATTCTGAATTGTTATAATTTTCTCCAATGCTGAATAATTATATTCTTTGCATAACTTCGTTACAGCAGGGTCATATTCGATAGCGAGAATCATTGTTCCGGGGTATTTTTTTTTAAGCGCATTGATGTGATAACCCAGCGCTATTCCTGATACTGCGATTATGGAACATTTACCGGCATTAAAAACATCAACACTACGTTCTGATTCTTTTACAGGATCATAGGCTGAATGAAGTTTTATGTCTCTATCAGAACCATCTATTTTTTTTATAAGCGTTTTTGAACCGTTTTTTGTATCAGAAACAATGTAATCCATATCAGATTTTCAACCTGCAACAGTCATCTGGTTAGCGTAATTGGTTTTAAGCTTTTCATGAAAACTTCTAAGGTCTTCGATACAATTAATTTTTAGCCACTCAAGAATATCAGTTTCAATATAGTAGTAGCTGTACTTGTTTTTTTCAACACCACAAAGCATGTTCGCAAAATAAATTGAAAATGTCAGTTCTTTAAACTCGCCCTCAACATTCAGAGGGGAGTGATGATTTTCAATAGCAAGTTTAAGACTGGATGGAAAATTCCATTTTTCGGCGATTAATCCTCCAATTTCAGCATGACTTATACCCACAGAAATTTCTTCAAGTATCGAAGATGAACGAAGCTGTTTGTTCCTCGTTATTTCTGATATAGTATGAATTATCCTGTCGTCTGCCGACATCAGGACTATCTTGCCAATATCATGGAGAAGTCCGGCCGTGAATGCTGAATCAGAAACAGCGCCTAATTGTTTGGATTTTGCTATCAATGTGGAATAATATGCAACACGAATGCAGTGTTCCCATATTACTTCAAATTTTTTATATTTATTCTGCAAGATTGTTTTAGCGGCACTTGCTGTGAGTATCAGATTGAGATTTTTAAGGCCGATTATCTTAACAGAATCTTTTATGGTCATTATTCTTTTACCGGGAACAAATCCCGCTGAATTTGAAAGCTTTATCACATCAGCGCTGAGCGATGGGTCCTGACTGATTTTTGCTGCTATTGCATCAATTGTGGAATCTTTTCTGCTGCAGAGATTCTGTAGTTCAATAATGTTTTCAGGAAACGTCGGGAGAGTGTCTACATCGTCCAGAACTTTTTTCTTAACAGATGAGATAATGCTCTCTTCTTTTAATTGTTTTGGTATGGTCACTGATACAGTGACACCTTTTGTATCCGGTGATATAAAAAGATTATCTACACCAATCCCCGAGTTTTTCAAAAGGAAAACCATTAAAGCAAGTCCAAGCCCTGCGCCCTCAGTAGAATCGTAAATATCGTTATATGCGTCAGCAAGATTCTGATATTTTTTTGATTGTTCGAGGCGGGTTTTTATTCTGTTATACTCTTCTTCAATTATTGTTACATTATTAAAGACTGTTACTTTGAGTGAATTTTCGGTTTTCTTAAAATTAATCTGAATATGATAGTCGTCCTGGGCTGTAATTTCCTCTTCAATTTCATTCAGTTTGTAGAGATAATCGTCTTTAAAATTCTGCATCAGTAAATTATATTTTTCTTTATCATTAAGATCAACTCCTGATTTAATAAAATAGAGCCTTTTCAGATTTGCCTTGAATGCATTAAAAACAATTTCTCTTATGATAGTTATAAGGGTTTCCAGCAGAAAAATATTTCCCTGGCTTGATAAAATTTTTACCAGTATAGCGTTAATCATAAGAAGTGATTTTTCATCAACGAATTTTAATGAGAAAGCGACATCCTCCCCCTTGAGGATTCTGTCAGAATATGTTTTTCCATCAGTAAATAACATGGCACCTTTATTTCCCGGTTAGATATATATTAATATAATTATCGGTTTATATTAATAAAAATAGTATGAGATTAAAAATCAATAATTAAAGAATTTTAATCTTCAGGAAACGAAATTTTAACATTATCTGTTTCAAGGGAGCTGATTAAGATTTTAAAATTACTGCTGATATCAGGTAATACAGAAAAAGAGCATTCGTCAATTATAAAATCGTTAGAGATTTTTTTACAGGCTATCTGGTTAGGAAATGATCCATTTTTAACTGTTAAAAGATTAATCTTTGCACCGGTTTTTTTAAATTCATTAAGGAGTATATCTATATCGTTCAAATCATTTATATCGAGAGTCAGTTGAGTCATATCTTTTTTATGTAATATTATCGATGAATTACCTGATGAAAAAATAATTTCCTCTGCTTCGTTTTCAGCATAGCCCTTCAATAGAAATGTACACAAAATAAGAGCAGTATAAACAGGTACAGCTTTCAGCTTTCTGGTTAAACTGAATGGCAGAACCGGAATCAGCGCTAAAGACATAATTAGCATAACAGGAGTAATATTATGATTCAAAAAAAAATTAAAATTGAAATCAGCAAAAATACCGGCAGCATTAACAAGTACATTATATACTAAGCCGGTAATTGACGAGAGTATAATACTTGAGGATGAAATAACTGCTGAAAGCATCATTGCGCTTAATGAGGTGTACATAAAAACTGTAGTAACGGGAATCAGCACTATATTGCTGAATAATGAAATTGTATTAATTTGATTCAAATGAATTATGATAAGAGGAATTGTGAAAACCTGTGCCGCAAGACTGACAGCCATGGACTTCCGGATATATGACGGGAGTTGTCTTAAAGATATTTTATAAGGTTTATAAAAAAGAATTATTCCCAGTGTGGCGCTGAAGCTGAGCTGGAAGCCTATATTAAAGATTTCCCATGGTGCTATCAAAACTATAATTGAACCTGTAAGCATCAGTGTATTAAATGCGGCTGGCCTTCTATGCAGAAAAACCTGGATTACAAATAAAAAGAACATAAGAGAAGCCCTGATGAGTGATATGGGCATCTCTGTAATATAAAGGTATAGAATGACCGTCAGTAGCGAATAAAACAGAACAGTTTTTTTCCTGAAATTAAAAAGCAATAGAAATAGCGGAAGACCGGCAGCAATCCCGACATGGAGTCCTGATGCTGCCAAGAGGTGAAGCGCACCGGCATCTCTGAATTTAATTGTTGCTTCTTTTGAAACTGAATTTCTGTTGCCGATGAACAGAGCTTTTATCATACCGGCAGTTTCTTTTTGGAAAAGGCTGTCTATTTTTGTATCAAGTTTCTTTTTTAATAATACTCTGTTCCCAGGTTTTGCATTGCGGATAACAGTGATATCATTATCAGTGATTGAAGTAATGTAGTTAATTCCGGTTAACTTGAAACTGTTATTATAATTTTCTGTATTCCGGTAGTCTTTCAACTTAATGGTCTTGTGAATGAAAATCTCATCCCCTTTGTTTAAAGTCATTTCCCCGTTATGATATAGAATTACTTTCAGTTCAGGGCAGTTGGAAGATTTTATGCTTTCTACTGTGATTTCAATGGAGTTTCTTTTCTGTTCAATGTTTTTCACTATGGCAGAGAAATTAACTAAAGATGAAGGGAGATGTTCAGATTTGCAGATATAATAAATATGAGTATAAATTGCAGAGGGTACTAAAAAAGTTATAATAATTAAACTTATAATTCGGAAAGAGTAAAGGCCTCTGCTGTTATGAAGCAAATGTAAATAACGGTTAATACATAATGAAAAGAAAATTATTGTCAGTATTAAAAGTGTTATTCCTGATATAAGAGCTGATTTTGAAGGGAAAAATATATTATATGAAAAAATGGTTGAAGTAAAAACAACTCCGCAAAGAGGGAGTGATGGTACTGAAATTTTCTCTATGATTTTTTTATATCCTTCCAACTTTAAAAACAAACCCCATGCTGCAGCCGTATGAAGAGAATTCCGTGTCATTCCCGAGAGCGAATGTTCCGTACTTGGCGAAAAGATCTATAAAGAATTTTGTATTTCCTGTTGTATTGAACATCGCACTCAAAGGAAGATAAAATCCTGATGAGCCATTATGATCTTTGCTTGACGGGGGAGTTTCCATGTAGAGTCCAAATCCCGCACCGAGAGAAACAATATCATTTAATTTATAAAAGTATTCTCCGGCCAGAATAAACTCAAGACATGTAAGTGTTGTATCGTATGAACTATAGGAATATTTGGCCTGAAAATCACCACATAAATTTCCAGCAATTATTTTCAGGTCAACTCCACCTGTAAAGGATGTCCCTGAAACTTTTTCGGTTTTATACTGATTATCAATCCAGTCACTGTATTCAGCAGAATTTGAAGATGCTGAAAATACAGGCCCAATATAAGTATAGTTTAGAGATGATTCCTCACGAATCTCCTGTGAATAAATCCGGGTTGTTATAACTGTAAGAAAAAAAAACAATAAGTAAAATTTTAACTTAAACAAGTTTTACACCCGTACCTATTTGATATTTAAAGGATTCTTTACGACCTGAGCGCTTGACGGCACATTAAAATCGAATATACTTGGTATAACCGGTGCTGAAAAACTTATATTTGAAAGTGAAAAGTTGTAAGAGCCGCCATCTTTTGTTTTTATAATCGCCTTTTTGAGAAAAAATGTTGAATCGACCGTTAATGTTATTTCCTGAAATGACTTTTCGTTATTTTTAAGCTTGATTGTGTATCCTCCGGGACCCTGTGCCGTTACTATTGCAAAATACCCGCTGGTGAGGGCTGCAATTCCGCCGGAACCTCCCCCGGCAAGGTCCTGTATCCCGCAGATATTACTTCCTGAAGAGTATATCCACAAGCTTTTTCCATTTGAAACAATTGTTTTCCCTGCGGGTGAACTGAATTTAATATATATTTTTCCCGGACTCATATATTTAAAAGCTCCGGTATAGGTCTCTCCGCCTGAATGTGCCCATGATATTATTCCTGTAATTTTTCCTGCACTATTCATTCTCCCTCTGAATTGAGCCAGCGCTTCATCTCCGGTAATAGCGTATGAAGCAGGTGTGATTATAAGAATAATGAGGACTGTAAATACAAATGTTGATGCTTTTTTCATAATCTGTTAATTCCTGTATATTATACGACAGAGTTAATAATTTTTTAAAATTTTTTGTTAAATTACTTTCTATGTCCTTATTTTTCAAGAATAATATATTGATATATTATTTTTTACTTGTAAGCTCATTTTTGAATATAAATAAAAAACAAAATATGACGGTAATCTGAATGAAAAAAATCCTTTTAATAATCCTTTTCGGTGCACTTATATTTGTATCAGTCAGATATAGCACTGCTGTTAACAGGTTTTATCTGACATCCTATTATAATTATTTTTATACTGAAAAGGATCTTGTGAAAAAAGGGTGGGCTCTTTATGATGATGGTAAATATAAAAAATTGCATGATTTCCTTGAACCTCTTCTTGATATTTATGTAGCAAATAATGAACTTAAACAGATCGCGGGATTGAATTATATAAAACTTGGGGAACCGGTTAAAGGTGCAGAGCTTTTTGCTTCATCTTTTGAAAATGGCGTCAGTGAAACAGCTGACCTCGTTAAAATAATTAAAATATTATTTCAGAGCGGTAATTACGGGGATGTAGTCTTCTTCTATGACAGAAACCTTATGCGTACAAATGTAAATACAGCTTTTTATTACGGCGCATCTCTTTATCATGTTGGACGTAATAAAGAATCACTAAGGAGCCTGATGTCAGCCAGGGAAAATGGATTTATTGGAGAAGAAATTGATTATTACACAGGTGTTGCTCTTGAGGGTGAGGGGAGGCTTAAGGAGGCTTCAGAAATGCTCAGGGCATCATATGAAGCTGACAGGTATAATAAAGAAAACAAAAAAGCTCTTATCAGAGTTTATCGTAAAAACGGTGAGTTTGAAAAGGCAGAGTACATTTTGAGAAGGAGATAGGCTTAATCAGAATTTTTTCGGAAGGTCCGAGGAGAGAATATTAATAATTTTTTCAGATATTTCTTTCACATCACTGCCATTTATACCGGACTCAGCAAGAATAAGTCTGTTATTCTTTAATGAAATGCATCTTATCCATGCTTTTTGCATGTCTTCGTCAAAGCCTATTATAATAAAGTAATCCTGCTGATAATTTATTATTCTTTTTGAAAATTTTTCAAATGTCTTTTCAAAATTGAATGCATATTTGTCAAAAACATCTCTCTGCTTCAACAGATCTTTATAATAGCCTGCGCCTGACCATGTCCCGTGCGGAAGATCTACCTCTGACCGGTTTGATATAATATTATAAGAGGCGTTGGATGCGGATAAAGTTGATAATGTGTTGATCTGATTTTCATCAATGTGTGTATATAATTCATTGCCCTGTACAGAAGAAAGTTTAAACCCGTTTTTTAAAAATGAAAAATAAAGCAAGTTCAGATTATCACCGCTTATGTTTGTAATTATGCTCAACTTTGATTTATTCGCTATAGTTTCAGATTTATAGTGCATTGAGTCAGAAGCAATATTTTTTATCTGATAAGCTATCCTGTCAACAAATCTGAATAATTCAGTTTCGAGCTTTCCTTCTTCTGTAAAGCTGAATACGCGATTTGAATATCGTTTATATATCCTGACATTTATTTTTATTCTGTTGCCTGGCAGAGGTTGATAATTGCCGTAAACAAAGTAATCATCGGAAAAATAATAAGATATCCTTTGCAGGTCTTTTTCTTCAATATCCCTGCCGGTAAACTCGCCGCCTTCTGAATTAAGAAAAAGAAGTTTGCCGGGTTTGACGGTGTCTGTATTGTGTTTGTTTTTTATGGAGCTTGCAAATGAATTAGGGAGCAGTTGTTGAAGATAATCCATACCGCGGTTTTCAGATTTATTATAAAAATATCCGAATGCGATACTTTCAGCGCGTATTTCAATATTACACATAACAATCAGCAAAGCTGCTGTTATTATCGATATAAGGTTTTTATTGTGGATTTTCATTTTCCTGTTATGCTGCTGATAAAATGAGCGATTATTGTTTCTATGTTATCATTATATTTTGTAGGATAATTTTCAACAAAATCAATTTCATAGGTTCTGAGATTTATAACTCTGGCCCAGCTTATCTTTTCCCACTCTTTTAAATCTATAAGTATAATGTATTCAACATCCCATTCTGTACGGATCTGTTTCAGAAATTCCGCTTTGTTTAATTCGAAATTATATATATGAAGTTTGTATATGTTGTCATATGTCTTTTCAACAGTTGAAACATTCTGTTCATCCAGATTGTATGAAAGCTTTTTCAGATCAGATATATCATAAACATCTTTCATAGTATAAAGATCAGAAGCATTAAATGCCTTTACTCTGAAACCCTGTTTTAAAAAAGAAACAAGTACAACATTTTTGAGAGTATTAGGATAATCAATAACCACAGCAATTTTTGCATTTGACGGGATTTTATTGGCCGTATAAACGAGTCCTTTTTTTGAACTGCATGAAATTGAATATACTATAGCCAGGGTTAAAATAGATAACTTAATTAAATATTTTTTAGAAGACATCATAAAACCTCATCTAAATGTTTATTATAGAATATACAAAGCATTTAATGTATAAGTCAATATTAATATAGATCGGCAGTTTATTTATTAAAATTCATAATAAAAAAAGCCCCGATTAAGGAGCTTTTTTTATTATGAATTTTCTGTAATTAAATTATTTCTGTTGTGTCTTCTGTTCCTGGCCTGTCGTTGAACTGTCAACAGCAGGTTTATTATTTTTAGCCTGATATTCTTTGAAGCCTTCTTTATTAATTGCATGTTCAGCAAGTAATTCAGCTATATATTTGTTTGTTTCCTGCCTGGATTTCTGCGCAAACACCTGCTGTTTAATGTAACTTGATGCTTCATCTGCAGTTCTTCCGGCAAATTTTGATCTGTTTTCGCTATATATTTTATCTACTTCTTCATCAGTAACTGCAATTTTATCTTTCAGCTTTTTGGAAAGAAAATACTGAGCCGCAGTCTGTACTTTAACCATTTCGAGTAGTGTTTCAAGTTCATCTTTATCAATAGATTTGTCATTCATAGCTTTTTCATAAAGAACCTTTTGCGCTATGAGATGGTCAAGAAAGTTTGCTTTGTTGAGAAAAGGATGGTTTGCATAAGCAGGATTATCTGAAAGTTTATCTATCTCTTCTTTTGAATCAATATTTGTAAGCATTTTGTTCTGTACGTAATAAAATTTATTTAACTCTTCGATGGTGATTTTATCTCCATCAATTTTGGCAGCCGCGTCTCCGAACATGTTTTTGCATGATGTAGAAAATACAACAATTGCTGCTATTAGTGTCAGCATAAGAACTGATTGTTTGTTCATAGGATTTTCCTTTTTGATTTTACTGTTTATTATATTGGGGATTCGCTTAATTTATCAATAAATATCAATTTGAATTCAGAAATTGTTGCAACCATTTTTTCAATTCAAATAATTTTTTTTCTATACTCCTGTTTTCAGGTTTGAATATAAGATTTTCCGGATCCCTCGAATTTATGGAAAACCTGTTGTCTTTTGATATCGCTTTAAGAAGTTTTTCACCGGGGATTATACATGAAGAGGTTATTTTAATTTTAACCTGCCTGTTATCCTCAAGGATTTCATCAATAAATAGAGATGAAGCTATTGCTCTTATCCTCTCCAGTTCTATCAGGATATTTACTTCAACTGGAGGTCTGCCAAATCTGTCTATCATCTCCTTCTCGAGAGTATCAACTTCTTCAATGGTTTCACATGATTCAAATCTTTTATAAAACTCAATTTTCTGTCTGTCATCATTTATATAGAATTCAGGTATGAAGAAATCTGTTTTAAAGAAGACTGACGTTCTATGATAAGGCTTAATATTTTCTCCTTTTAAAAGTTTGATTTCATCTTCAAGCATCTGGCAGTAGAGGTCGAACCCTACATCCATGATGTTACCGGACTGCTCGAGGCCTATTATGTTTCCAGCTCCACGTATTTCAAGATCTTTCATAGCAATCTTGAAACCGCTTCCGAGATCAGAATACTCAGAGATAACCTGAAGTCTTTTCTGGGCATCCTCAGTAAGGGCTGTGTGTCTCGGGTAGAATAGATATGCATAAGCTTTTCTGCTGGAACGGCCGACTCTCCCTTTAAGCTGGTAGAGCTGGGATAGGCCGAATGTGTCTGCTCTGTTTATAATAATTGTATTAACATTCGGCATATCAAGCCCGGATTCTATGATTGTTGTACTTATCAGTACATCATATTTTTTGTTCATGAAATCGATCATAATGTCTTCAAGTTCATGTTCATGCATCTGTCCGTGGCCAATACAAAATGTTGCTTCAGGGACAAGTTTCTGTAACATCACCATCTGTGTTTCGATGGTCTGAACCCTGTTATATACATAAAATACCTGCCCCCCGCGCCCTGTTTCTGTGAGAATTGCTTCGCGGAGAATATCAGCGTTGTCTTCCAGAACATAAGTTTCAATTGATTGTCTGTTTTCGGGTGGAGTAGCTATTATTGAGAGATCGCGTATCCCTGCCATTGATATATGCAGAGTTCTCGGTATAGGGGTTGCTGAAAGAGTCAGAACGTCAACTGTAGTCCGGAATTTCTTCAGCTGCTCCTTGTGCTTTACTCCGAAACGCTGTTCTTCGTCTATTATTAAAAGTCCGAAATTTTTAATCTTAACATCAGCAGAAAGGAGAGCATGGGTTCCAATAACAATATCAACAGCAGCTTCATTAAGTTTCTGTTTTATTTTAATCACTTCACCTTTTGTCCGGAAGCGTGAAACCATTTCAATATTGATAGGGTAACCCTGGAAACGTTTCTTGAATGTCTCAAAGTGCTGCATCGCGAGAATCGTCGTGGGAACAAGTATCGCAACCTGTTTGCCGGCCATTACTGACTTGAATGACGCACGTATGGCAACTTCTGTCTTTCCGAAACCAACATCACCGCAAACAAGCCTGTCCATCGGTTTGTCGCTTTCCATGTCATCCTTGACGTCTTCAATCGCAGTAAGCTGATCCGGTGTCTCTTCAAACTCAAAAAGAGATTCAAACTCCTCCTGCCACTGTGTATCCGGCGGGAATCTGAATCCTTTAAGCGCGCTTCTCTGGGAGTAAATTTTTATAAGTTCTTTTGCTATCTCTTCAACGGATTCACGAACCCTGTCGCGAATCCTGTTCCATGCGGATTTTCTCCCGAGTGAATCGATTCTTGGCTTCTTCCCCTCAAGACCGATATATTTCTGTACCAGTGAAATCTGATCAAGGGAGACATATAATTTATCATCACCTTCATATTCGATGAGAAGAAAGTCCCGCTCAACTCCACCTGCGGACATCCTTTCTATACTTTTAAATATACCTATTCCGTGATTTATGTGAACAACATAATCACCCGGTTTCAGTTCAAGAAATGATTCGATGGGCCTTGAGCCTTTGCGTTTAAAATGTTTTCTTTTTCTGTAGCTTTTCCCGAAAATATCGTGGTCTGTTAGAATAAGCGTTTTTATTTCATGGAGTTCAACACCATTGCTTAGAGGGCTTAGTATTATATTATAATAAAAAGCGGGATCGTATTTTTCAAAATCAGGTTCGGGTTTGAATTCGCTGAAAAGATCAGAAAGCCTTCTTGCCTGTCCTTCAAAGGATGTTGTCATTATAACACGCCATCCGTCTTCGAATCTTTTTGTCAGGTCTTCTCTAACATTTTTAATTCTTCCCTGGAAGCTCTGAAGGCTTTTCATGCTGAAGGTGTAAGCGCCGGCTGTGGCAGTGAGAGCCTGTATTTTTATACCCTTATCATAGGCCCTGTCTGGAGCTGTAAAATCCAGCAGTGTCTCCGGAGCGGGAGTATAAAAGAATTTATGTTTTCTGTGGTATATATCCTCATAATTTTTATTTATCCTGGCTGTTTTTGAAATAATTTCAGGCCATTCAAGAAGTACGATTGCTGAATCTTCCGTGAAATAATCAATAACAGATGAACTCTCCATTATTTCATGAAAATAATCTTCAATACCGGGGATTTTTTCCGGGTCATCATCACCTTTAAGCCAGCCGGATATTTCATCCGGAAGTTCCGGTGAGTCGCTGAATTTCTTTTTAAGTATTTCGCGAAGTTTATCCTTTTCTTTTTTGAAAAGAATAAGTTCTCTCCTGGGGTAAACCGTAATCGATTCTATCTCATCACCGGTAAATGAAACCTGGGTATCAGAATCAAACTCCCTTATTGAATCAAGAGTGTCTCCGAAGAAGTCGAGTCTAACCGGATTTTCTTTTGTAGGCAGATAAATGTCAATAATGCTTCCCTTGACTGAAAAGTGGCCAAAAGCATCGACCCTTGTTTCACGGGTATAGCCGTATTGAACCAGGGTCGTGATTATATCATCAAAGGGATACTCATCATTTATTGAAAGTGTTAAACCCTTCTTCATAAAAAAGTCCTGTGAAGGGATTTTTCTTATAATCGCATCAACCGTGGTAATGATTACAGCCGGTTCTCCGGATATAATTCTGTAAAGAGCTGTTATCCGGTCTCTCTCTGACTGCTCAGTTGGAGTCATAAATTCATAAGGGATGGTTTCCCATGACGGAAAACGGAATAAATACTGCTCATCTATAAAACAAGTCAGATCAGTATATAAATCATTAAGATGTTCAGAGTTATCAGTGATTACAAGAATCTGTTCTGTCGTTGAATTGAAGATGGCAGAGATAAGAAAAGGAAAAGACGCAGGTGAAACACCTTCAATAGAGGCCGAACCATTTTCAGAGAATTTTAATCCCCTGAATTCATCAGATTTGTTTATTTCGGTAATTATCTGCTTAAGGAGCATTGTTAACCTTTGATAAGGATTATGCAATTTCAGTTAAATGGATTATAAATACTGCACGAATAGCATTATCACTTTACGGGATTTTTATTTGATTAAACAAGGTTCTTTTAAGCGGATTTTTTTTCAAGGAAAATATGAAAGAAGATTAGTGGAAAAAAATGTTGCTCAATCATTTAAATAAATTAATATCAGGTTATTCAAAAAATATAATCTTCTGATTTATTGGAACTATGGAATGAAAAACCGGTTATACCTTATTTTAATTTTTTTTTGTTTAATACAGAAAATCTCTTATGCTGATACTGAAAGTTTTAATCAATTCATAAAAGATTTTTCTTCGGTAAAAAGCATTAAAGGTAATATTGTACAGTATATTCATAGCGGAACCTCTTTTGAAAAATTTTCAGGGGATTACACAGCCGTGTCTGAGGGATGGTTCAGAATTGATTATACTGAACCTGAGAAACAGATTGTAATTGCGAATAATAAAGGGCTTTACTGGTTCTATCCGGAGAGAAATCTTTTATATAAAAAAGATAATTATTCCGATGAAGAAACCTCTCTCCCCGGTAATCTTTTTACTAAAAATTTTAATAATGTAAATATCATATATCAGGGAGTAAGGTTTTACGGATTAATAAAGTATGCTCACGTGTACACTTTTAAAACTTTATCCGGCAACAATTATGTTACTATCTGGTTCGATCCGGGGAGAAGATATGTTGTACGAAAGTTTATCATTGATAATTCAGGCCGGGAAATTATGAAAGAAGTATATTATGAACATTTCAATACAGGTACTGCATATATTCCCTCAAGAATTGAATTATTTCTTCGTTCAAAAAATGGAATAGTTCATACACGGACAGAATACAGCAATCTTCAGATTAATTATTCACCGGATAAGAGGATCTTCGATTTTAAAATACAAAAGAACATGATTGTTCGCGAGTTAAATGAAAATAAATAAAAAGATAAGCGGATTGTCCGCATTAATTTTTTGCTCTGTGATAATTTTATTTATCAAGCCTGTTTACGGAACGATAATTACTACCGGCATGAAAGCGGACATTGATCTTTCTGATATTTTATATCCCGGAAGAAAACTGACCGATGAAATTGAAATAAAAAAATTATGTATCGAGATTACAGATAGATATCATAATAAAGGATATACTGCGTTTAAAATAAAAAAAAGTATTTTGAATGAGGACGGTTCGGTAGAACTTCTTTTTTCAGATCCGGTAGTTGAAAATGTTTTCGTAAGCGGGACTGATACATATAATGAAAGTATAGCCGGTGAAATATTTAAAAAAAATGAACCCTTCAACGAATTTCTTCTTAATGATAATATCGCTGTTATTAAAAAAGAATATTCAATAAGAAAAATAAAAGTGGATATAAAACGTAATTCTAATGATAATATCGATATTTTTGTATCGCCTGAAAAACGAATTTTAAATGGTATAATCACAGCATCATCAGATACTGTCTATGGCGGGATAACTTTTATATCGCTTTCTTTTGCTTCCGGTACAGACAGGACTACAGTTGACTTTGAGTCAACCGCCGGGATGCGTGAAGCTTCATATACCAAAGCCGGCATCAATTATATTTCAATTACAACATGGGGTAATTTAATATCTTTTCTACTTGGAATTGAATATGAAGATAAAAAAGCTTACATTGAGTATCCTGAAAATATCAGTTATAATACCAGAATTATTCAGGGAGAAACCGGTCTGTTGTTAAATAAAGGAGCAGCAGTTTTTTCTTTTACCGCTGTTTCATCTTATACGGATTACCATCATTATCGTGATATCGAAAATAATTATTATTTCCACGGTATTTCGGCAGCTGTTAAGTATAATGACAAAGATTACAAGCTTGATTCTCTTGATATAATGACCGCAGAAATTAAGTCCGAGTATCTGTGGAATCCTGTTGAAAAAAATATGGAAATACGGGTTATCATGAATGGCTATTTAACTCTTCCGGTTTCCGAATTCTGTTCACTGGCAGCTTTATTTGATCTAAATTATACGACCGAAGACGAGATTATTTTTCATCAGTATGTATTTGACCGAACTCTCCCGGTTCGGAACAAAGATTATTCAATTGCGAAATGGAGGTATACCGGACGTCCCGGTTTGTTATTTGATATATACAACCGGCTTATATTTCTCTCTACGGAATACTATATTTCTGCTTATGATAATCAGGGTGAAAATGAACCTATTCAAGCGGCTTCTGTCAGGGGGTTAATTAAGTCAGATATTTTTTCTTCGGAAATAGCCTATGCTGTTGAAATCGGGAAAGCTCTCAAAGAAGGCGTTCTGACTTTTGAAGTAAAAGCTATGTTTTAAAATTTTTTTTATTAACCGCATATTCATAAAGCTTACGGTTAGTATTAAGGGTTTCATCTACTTCAGATATTGTATTGATTATAGAAGTTTTTGCGTCAACAAAAGCCTGCTTCTGATTTTTTGAAATTCCCTGTATATCCTCAGGATTTTTATCAACAACAAGATCGTGTATCGCGCTAATATGTTTTTTAATGTGTCCGTAAACTCTTTTTATGGTGGCAGACATTTCATAATAAAAGATGAACTTCATAACTTTTTCTTTTTTTATACCTGTCATTGAATCGATGATATTTTTACCTTCGTTGTCAACCTTTGCCTGATAGTAGGTTATTGTTCGCGGGTAGTTTACAAGTTCACGATAATAGCTTTCAAGTTTTTCGAGCTGCTGAATACAGTCTATTTCAATATGGCGGGAAAGGTCGTCGAGGGCAGTTGCCTCCATTTTGTTTTCCCTGGTAAAAACATCTGAAATATCAATATTCATTAGAATTGCCGCAAGCCGTTCCCTGTGAATTTCTGAACCATTAATCACGCTTTCTATAAAGACATCAGGTTCAAAAAAGATTTCTTCTGATTCGGTTTCATCGTCAGGGATATTCTGAAAATCTCCGGCTGCATTTTGATTCTGTTCAATATCCCGGTGCATCATAATTTTTCTCTGGTATTGGAGCATTTCACTGCTGTGAATTCTTTCCAGTTTTATTATCTCAATTCTGCGGAGTTCCCTGCTGTATTTGAGGCCGAACATATTGCCAAGGGGATCTACATAACGGTTATTCAGATCATAGACTGATATTTTAGAAGTATCTACTTCTGATATATCCGCGATCCTTATTATTCTTTTTTTCATTATCAGAGGGTAGTGCAATCAAAATTAGTAAGTGGTGAATCAAACTCAACTGCTATATAATTATCTCCCTTGGATGCAAATTTAGCAAATTTCTGAGCAACCTCAGTGGGATTATTTTTCAGTAACCCGGTACGGACAATTCTGCCATTTAACACCAGTTTTTCTTTATTCAGAACAAATTTCATTATAATCGGGAGAGCAGGGGAAACTCTTGAATTGCTTATAAGAAAAGCTCCTCCACAGCTTATATCTATAATGAGACCTTTCCCTTTTTCAGATACCTGGGTTTCCATATCTATTGTATCAGGGTCACCTTCAAAAAATTCAAAATCAGCTTTTATTGAGCAGGAATAACGTGTGTACTTTCTTTTATCATTATTCTGAGTCATATTAAACTCCGGATTCAACATTTATAGCTATTATATTTTTAGCAATTCCTGATATTATGTCAAGACATGTTTTAATTAAATAAATCATTAAGGTTAAGATAATAAAAAATGGTTATTTAAACATAAGGAAGAAAAATTTTTAAAACTAATTCACGGTTAAACTATATTTTAACATTAATCCTACTTATAAAATAATGAAAATTTAACATAATCGTTATTAAAACAGCCGTATGCACTGCTTTTCGGTGATATTTTTAGTTTACACTTCATCTGAATGAACTATTGTGGCATCATATTTTTGCTTATAGCAGGTAAATTATGTCAGATAAAAAAACAAAATATATTTTTGTGTCAGGGGGAGTCTGTTCCTCTCTAGGAAAAGGAATCTCTGTAGCTTCACTTGGTATGCTGCTTGAAGGACACGGTTACAGCATTTCAATAATCAAAATGGATCCTTATCTGAATATAGATCCCGGTACAATGAGCCCTTTTCAGCATGGAGAGGTTTATGTTACAGAGGATGGCGCAGAAACAGATCTGGATCTTGGGTATTATGAAAGGTTCACCCATTCACAGTTATCAAGAAAGAATTCTGTTTCCACAGGCCAGATATATCATACTGTTATTCAGAGAGAAAGACGTGGTGATTATCTCGGCAGAACTGTGCAGGTAATACCTCATATTACGAATGAAATTAAAAAAAGAATATATGATGTATCAAATAATAATGATCTTGATTTTGTTCTTGTTGAAATAGGCGGAACAGTGGGGGATATTGAATCTATCCCGTTCCTTGAATCTATCCGTCAGATAAGGCAGGAACTCGGACGGAGCAGAGTGATGAATGTTCACCTGACGCTTGTCCCCACCATCGCTGTAGCCGGCGAACAGAAAACAAAACCTACACAACATTCAGTTAAAGAGCTGATGCAGCTCGGTATAATTCCTGATATTCTGCTCGCAAGGGTGCAGAGGCCACTTGATGATGATATGAAATCCAAGATAGCTCTTTTCTGTAATGTGTCGGAGCGGAATGTAATATCTGCCGAAGATATCACAGGTTCAATATATGAAATTCCTTATATGTTCAGCAGAAATGAATTCGATGTTATAACTCTTGAACATTTCAATCTCCCGATCAGAGAGATACAGCTTCAGAAATGGGATAATTTTATAAAAACTTTAAGAAATCCAAAACATAAAGTACGGATTGCCGTTGTAGGAAAATATATACAGCTTCAGGATGCATACAGGTCAATATATGAAGCCCTGCTTCATGGAGCAGTTGCCAATGAATCGGAACTTGAAATTATTAAAATCGATTCAGAGGAGCTTGAAAACTGCGGGAACCGGTCAATTAACGAGATATTCGCAGATGTTGATGGTATTCTTGTTCCAGGAGGATTCGGCAACAGGGGTATCGAGGGAAAGGTTCTTACAATACAGCATGCAAGAACCTCAGGCATTCCATTCTTCGGGATATGCCTTGGAATGCAATGTGCAGTTATCGAATTTGCAAGGAATGTATGCGGAATGGCACAGGCTAATTCCACGGAATTTGATCACAATACTCCTTATCCTGTAATATCTCTTCTGGAAGAGCAGGAGATTGTTGCTGAAAAGGGTGGAACAATGAGACTTGGAGCTTATCATTGCGAGTTCGTATCCGGCAGTAAAATCGGAGAAATATACTGTAAAGAATCAGTTATGGAGAGACACAGGCACAGATTTGAATTCACATCTAAATACAGGAAAATATTTGAAGATAACGGAATGAAAATCGGCGGACTCTATCCGAGGAATAATCTTGTTGAAACTGTAGAAATACCTGATCACCCATGGTTTATAGGAGTTCAGTATCACCCTGAGTTTAAATCAAAGCCGATAAATCCTCATCCTCTTTTCAGGGATTTCATCAGGGCTGCTATCGAAACAGGAAGAAAACAAAAGCAGTAAAATCCCTTCAAATGAAATATAATTGACATGTATTGTAATAGAGTTAATCTGATTATTATATGGAAAATAATCAGATTAACAAACTTGAGTTTTTAGAAAGGCAGGTTGAGAACCTGTCTAAACTTGTCGAAATAAATGGAATAATTAATTCAACTCTTAATATTAACCGGCTTCTTTCCATTATTATGGAGATGATTAAAGATATCATGTGCACCGAAGCCAGTTCTCTTCTACTTTTCGATGAGGAGAACAGGGAACTCGTTTTTAAAGTAGCTCTCGGGGAAGCAGGTGATGAGTTGATGGAAAAATACAGGGTACAGCCTGGCCAGGGCATTGCCGGATGGGTGGCAATGAACCGGAAGGATATAATTGCAAATGATGTTTATAATGATCACCGCTTTGATCCCATGTATGATAAAAGCACAGGTTTTCTCACCAAAGCTATTCTCTGCTCCCCGCTTTTGTTTAAAGGTAAACTTCTCGGTGTAATACAGGCAATAAATCCTGTCGGACGTGACAAGTTTGATGAAAATGATATGGGTCTTTTCAGAATCTTCGCGAACCAGGCAGCTCTTGCGGTCCAGAATGCGATTTTTTTTCAAAAGGCCATTGAAGAGGAGAGATTGACCAGTGAACTTAAAGCAGCACAGGTTATACATAACTCTCTTGCCCCTCAAATTGCTGTTAACGATAATTATTTTTCAGCAGCAGCCAAATCAATACCTGCCCGTGAGGTAGGAGGTGGATTCCATCTTGTCAGGGAATTTGATGACGCAATGTATCTGCTTACTCTGGGTAATCTTAACAATAAAGGTATACCGGGAGCAATGAGAGCTTCAACACTCTCCGGAATAATAAGAGCAATGATTGAGCTTAATATTCATGATCCTGAAGAGATTATACGTAGGGTTAATAATCTCTGCAATGCTGATTTGAATTGTAACGAAGGTATCTCTCTTTTTATAGCCAGTATTGACTCAAAGAAAAGAAAATTAAAATTTGTAAATTCCGGTGATTGTTACCCGCTTCTTGTGCGAAACAAAAAAGTTTTTTATCTGAGATTTGCTGACAGGGCAGGGGGAGAGCTCGGTTCCCGCAGATTTTTCGCGTCAAATATAAATTTCAGTCTTGAAAAAAACGATTTATTTGTTGTTTTAGCCGGAGGAATAACCGAACTTAAAAATTCAGATGGCCGGGAACTCGGCCTGCAGGGTGTAATCAGGTTCCTTGAAAGAACCGCCGGTGAGCCTGATATGATTATTGAATCACTGATAAAGTATGCTGATAATTACACTGGCGGTACTGAGCGAAGAAAAGATCTGTCCATTGTGTCATTTATGGTTTAGGGAGAGGGTTCAATGAGCGAATTTGTTTCTGTAATATTCTGCAGGCGCTGCGGGTCAAGATATGTTGAGATCAATGAATGGACTAATGAAGGTGCAATTGTATCCTGCAGAACATGCAGAAACAAGTCGGAACTTAAAGGGTTTACTTTAGGAAGATGCAGCGTTACAAAAAAAGAACTTGAAATAGCGAGAAACACTTCCGCAGGGATTAACGATTTCGAAAAGTAAAAAAAGCCCGAGTTACCGGGCTTTTTATCATAGATTATTTTCTTTTAAAAATTCTTCTGAATATCACAGACAGGAAAAACTGGGCAAGTCTTAAAAGCCTCAGATATCTCCATGGTTTAGTAATTATCCTGTAAAACCAGTCCAATCCATTTTCCATGAAATAGTTCGGAGCTTTTCGAACTTCGCCTGATATTGTATCAAAACTGCCGCCTACGCTGATGAAAACAGCATTTTTAAATTCATTCCGGATGGTGTTAATCCATTTATCCTCTGCGGGAAACCCGAGTCCAACGAAGATTATATTTGCTTCAGATTTTCTTATAGCCTCAATTACTGATTTTTCTCTTTCTGCATCAAAAAAACCGCCATGACGTCCGACAATTCTGATATTCGGAAAGGATTTTTTTATATTGAAAAAAGATCTCTCGGCGATCTCAGGCTTGCCGCCGACGAGAAAGATGCTGTATTCCTTAATTTCTGCAAGACGGATAACTTCCATCATGAAGCTGAGTACACCGATTCTTTCTTTAATCGGGGTTTTGAGCATATTAGCAGCCCATTGAATTCCGGCACCGGAGGCAAGACGAAGATCGGCTCTGTCGCAAATCAGCCGCAGGTCGTTGCTGGATTTAATTTTACTGATTTTATAAGGGTTAAGGGTTATTACATGATGAACTCCCTTCTCTTCGATCATCTTTAATACTCTAAATACAGCCTGCTGCCTGCTAATATTCTCTATTCCAATATCGAGGATATTAACAAAGCCTGCATCTTCGAGAGATATCTGATTATATTCAAGTATGATATCTCTGTCTTCTTTATATGAATCGTAAAAATGGGAATCCTCAGACATGGAACTCCTCCTATTAGTATTGTCTTTTCATGGCGCAGAATTCTCCGCACATTGAACATTGATCTTCTTCTCCGGAAGGTATAGTCTCTCTATATGCTACAGCTTTTTTCCTGTCAAGAGCGTTATCGTACATCCCCTTCCAGTCCCGTTGTTTTCTTGCGGTAGACATCCGGTCATCCCAGCTTCTCGCTTTTTTGCCGAGCTTAACAATATCCGCTGCATGAGCCGCGATCCTGGAGGCAATTACACCTTCTCTGACATCGTCAGCATCAGGGAGTCTCAGGTGTTCGGCAGGTGTAACGTAACAGAGAAAATCAGCACCGGCTGAAGCTGCAATAGCGCCTCCGATTGCACCCGTTATATGATCGTATCCGGGCGCAACATCAGTGACAAGGGGGCCCAGTACATAATAAGGAGCTTCATCGCACAGCTTTTTTTCAAGCCTGATGTTATCGGCAATCATATCAAGCGGCATGTGGCCCGGCCCTTCAATGATTACCTGAACATTTTTTTCTCTTGCCCGTTTAGCCAGTTCACCAAGCAGGATCATCTCATGAATCTGCCCTCTGTCATTGGCATCATGAATTGAACCGGGCCTTAATCCGTCACCAAGACTGATTGTGACATTATATGGTGCAAGTATATCAAGAATTTCATCATAGTATTCGTATAGTGGATTCTCTTTGTTGTTGTAATTCATCCATTCCGCAAGGATAGAACCTCCGCGGCTTGTAATACCGGTTATCCTCTCTTGGGATTTTAATGAAGATACAGAAGATCTTGTTACGCCGGAATGAATTGTCATGAAGTCAACACCTTCTTCGGCCTGATCCTGGATTATTTTCAGGAAATCCTTTATGGTCATCTCAACCATAGATTTTTTCTGAGCAACCATCCGCACAGCAGCTTCATAAATCGGTACAGTGCCAAGAGGTACCGGTGAATTCTCAAGAATTTTTTTTCTGAAAAATGTTAGATCCCCGCCGGTGCTGAGATCCATAATCGCATTTGCCCCGTTGTCGACAGCAGCCTTAAGTTTCATCATTTCATTTTCGAGATCAAACAGGTCGGGTGAAGTGCCGATATTGGCATTAATTTTTGTACTGAGTCCTTTACCCACACCGACCGGTGTAATATTTCTCCGGCTGTTTCTGAGAATTGTGATTCGCCCTTCTGCAAAATCTTTAAGCATAGTGTAAACATGAATTGATTCTGTCGAAGCAACTGTCTGTAAATCTTCTGAAATAATACCGTTTTTTGCCTGAGAAAAAATATTCATAAATAATTTTGTCCTGATTTGATAGAATTATTGCTGCCACCGGGATGTGGGAAAGCAGTAACGCAAACTGAGGCATTATCTGGGTATTAAATTTGTATGCCGGTAAGTGTCAATAAGAATTCTTGCCGGGAGCTCTTTCTTTTAAAGCTCTTTTTTTTATGCTATACATATTTTTAATTGAATATATTTGATGCCGGTATTACTTAGTATTAACATTTAATTATAATCCGGTAAGGACTGAAGATGGAAAGATTTAACAAGCTCCAGGAATGGAGTATATATGAGTTTGATAAAAAATTTTTTGTTGAACCTGAATCGCGGCATGAAATGGTCATGGAGAAAATTCGTGATGTTATTAAAACATACAATCCCAAGGTAATTGTTAAAGCTGGACTGGGGAACGGTAGTGTGCTTCTTGATCTTGTAAATGAATTAAAGGGTGTGACACTGGTAATAGTTGAACCTTCGTTAAAAATAATGGAAAATTTTCTTGCTGCTAACGCCACGAATGAAAAACTGAAGGATGTCGGTTTTATAAACGGTGATTTCAGAAATCTTCCAGTGGATTATTATGCCGCAGATCTGATTATCTCAATAGATAACCTTGATGTTCAGGAAACAGCACCTGTTATTGATGAGTTCCGGAGAGCTCTTCAGTTTGACGGTCACCTGCTTTTTGCCGGCATTATTCTTGATGATGAAGATATTGATGGCGTATATGATGATTTTATCAGAGGGATTTTTCCTCTTCATAATGATTATTATATAAAAGATGATCTGAAAACTTTTATGAATCTTAAAGAGTTTTCATTTATAAAAGGTAAAGTTGAATCATTTGAATATAATATTGAAGAGATAGTGAGTCACATAAAAGGTCTCTACGGGCTTGATTCCTTCAACCCATTAGAATATATTGAAGAAAACAGATCGGTGTTTACAGAATTGTATGGAATGAATGAAGGTAAAATTTTTATACCATATTTTACCGGACTTTTTATGAGAAGAAAAGTGCACTCAAATTAACAGTAATTATGAGATTAAAATTTAATGCAATTCTAATGTTTGCTATTTTTTTTCTTGGAGCTGCTGAAGCACAGGATAAAGAGGCCGTTGAAATTACAGCACAAAGTATACTTGCAAGAGTAGACAGGATCATGCAGTATCCAACAGGAGAACTTCAGGGAAGAATAAAGCATATATTCCCTGACGGTAATTCCTTTACAGTTGATTTTAAAGGTAAAATCACCAGAAATGATTTTCTGTTTCATTTCAGCAGTATTACTCGCGGTGAAAGTCTTAAGGTACTTTACACTATGGCGGGTGAGGATATCTGGGTTTATAATATCCATGCGCTTAAGCTCTTTCACAAAATGGGTGTTGATAAATATGATCTCCTTGCCTCAACAAATTTTTCTTTCATCGATCTTTCCAGTTCTGATTATCAGAGTAATTACAATGCAAGAATAACAGGGAGAACTGTAATTAAAGGTGTAGACTGCTACAGGTTGTATCTTGAACCGCTTTATCCTGAGAGTATGTACGGGGCTCTTACGATGTATGTTTCTGTTGAAAAATACCATCCATTAAGAATAGACTTTCATGACAGAGATAAAGTAATATTCAAATTTATGACATTGGCTAAAATAATGGAAAACGGCGATAAAACTGTACCCCTGAGGTATGATATGCTGAATATAAAAGATGGCACTGTAACAATTCTAAGCTTTCTGAAGTTTGAAGAAAACATTAAATATCAGAGTGAAATATTCCGTCCTGAAAAATTAGGTGAATGATTTGCCCCAGTTTTTTATAAATAACAAAAATATCAAAGATGAAAATATACTGATAACCGGCAGCGATAGTTACCATCTATCCAGGGTCAGAAGAGTCAAACCCGGAACAAAAATAATGCTCAGGTCTGATGACGGCAGAGGCTTCATGGCACGGGTTGAGAGTATTTTACCGGATGGGATCAATGCAAAAATTATCAGTGAATTCAAAACTGATGATTCAACACCTGAAATTACACTCTATATGGCTTTACTGAAAGGGGGGAATTTTGAATTTGTCATTCAGAAAACAGTAGAGCTTGGTGTAAGCAGGATTGTCCCTGTTGTCACAGAAAGAACTATTCCTGATCCAGATAAAATGAATGAAAGGAAACTTGAGAGATGGGAAAAAATATCCGCTGAAGCCTGTAAACAGTGCCTGAGGCCCACACCGGCACTGATAGAATCACCGGTATCATTTAATGAAATTCTGTCAGACGATATTTCAGGTTTGAAAATAATCTGCCATCCCGGTGCCGATTACCGGATGAAAGATGCTCTCTCCATGTCAGATGATAAAAAATATGTTTCCCTTCTTGTTGGGCCTGAAGGCGGGTTCAGTGATAGAGAGATTCTGGAGGCTGAAAAAGCAGGATGGATTTGTGCAAATCTTGGAGTTACTCACCTTCGCGCTGAAACTGCAGCAATAGTATTACCTTCTATCGTAATATATGAATTGAGCTGATTTTAATATTTCCATATAAACATGACCATTTAAAAGACAATAATCAGGAGATTAAATGAGCAGCGTATCGAATAAGAAAAAGAAAAAATTTCTTGCGTACAGTGATGATTCAGGAAATGTTTATGATTATTCCGGTCTTGATCCTTCATTCAGATCCGGCCACAGGTTTGTACATGTTGATGATAATGAACTTATTCCTCTCCCGTATGGCAGTTACCTCTTCACTCTTCCTGACAGATATCCTGTTTCTTATTCTGATGGTGAATTTATCACTGTAAAAAAATCCCCCGATGGCGGGGAACTGAATGCTGTTTCATCATTTCTTGCTTCAGGTTACCTTAGAACATATCTGCCTTCTTATGTAAAAAAGCAAAAAGATGCGGTGATTCTTCCACTGTGGGCTTATGCAGGGGTTGTGGTTGATAAAAACAGGTTCTATGTTCCTGCCATGCGAATTGATGATGATCCCCGCTCAGATCCTGAAATCCATGAGAATCATAAAGAATTCAAAAAAGCTGTAATAAAAGTCAAGTCTGAGCTTCCTGAAAACAGGCTTGTAAATCAGTTAAGTATATGTTCAACAGAATATAACTGTCTCTGCGCAAGAAACTTTTTCCTCAGCAGGCATGAATGTCCGGTTCCCACGAGTCCTGCATGTAATGCTGACTGTCTCGGCTGTTTTTCATATCAGGATGAATCCTCCGGATTCTGTCAGTCACAATTCAGGCTTAATTTTTCACCAACGCCGGAAGAAATTTCGGAGGTTATTCTTCATCATTTTGACAGAGTCGAAAACAGTGTCGCAAGTTTCGGCCAGGGGTGTGAAGGGGAGCCGCTTTTACGTGCATCTGATCTCGCGAAGTCAATAGCAAAAGTTAGAGAAAAAACATCTGCTGGAACAATTAACATAAACACCAATGGCTCACTCACTGATGGAGTTTCTGCAATGATAGACTCCGGGCTTGATTCAATAAGAGTCAGTATGAATTCTCCTACTGAAAAATATTATCAATCGTACCATAGGCCTGTTAATTTTAGTTACTCTGATGTGCTTCGCACTATCGACGTGGCACTTTCGCGAGGTATTTTTGTTTCGATTAATCTTTTTTTTATGCCCGGATTCACAGATTCAGTGAGTGAAACGGAAAGCCTTTTCCGCTTTCTGGAAAATTTTCCTGTGAATATGATTCAGACCAGGAATATGAACATAGATCCGGATTACTTTTTTGAAAAAATTAATTTTCCTGATGAAGATTCTATCGGGATAAGAAATCTGATCGGAATGCTGAGAAACAAATTCCCTCAGGTACGACTCGGTTATTATAACCCGGCTTTAAAAAAATAAATGGAGAAGATATGTCTGATTTAATTAAAGATCCTGTCAGTTACGCAAAAGATGTAGTAGCAAAAGATCCCATGGCTGTTTATCTCGGTATAGAAACTGACGAGGTTTCTGCAGGTTATGCAAGATGTTCGATTACAATAAAACCTGATTTTTTAAACGCAGTCGAAAGAGCACATGGTGCAATAATATATGCTGTTCTTGATCAGGCTCTTGCAGTCGCAGCAAATTCTACCGGAAATGTGGCCGTATCATTGAGTGTTAACATAAATTATATCTCTTCAGCAGCTGATGGAGAAAAAATTTTTGCTGAAGCAATACCGGTTAATACCGGTAAAAAGGTCAGTTTCTGGAAACTTGAAGTAAGAGGCACCGGGGATAAAATAATTGCAACAGGTAATGGTGTTGCATATCATAAATAAAAATGAATATTTCCTGTGCGAATAAAAGTTTAACAATCAGTTGAAAAATTTCGGCGACTGACGATTAAAAAACCCCTGACATTCAGGGGTTTTTTAAATCCGAATAAAATGAAAATTTTACTGTTCACTTACAAGTTTGTTGTTTTCAAAAATTCCATCAACCTTTGCTGTGTCAGGCCATGTAATGGTGCCTTTGCCGTTAAGTTTGCCTTCTTTCCATTCGCCGACATACTTCGCGCCTTCAGTCCATGTATATGTTCCTTTACCGTCCATTTTTCCGTCTTTCCAGTCTCCGGTATATACATCTCCGTTTTTCCACTTATACTCACCGGTACCGTTTCTTTTGTTGTCTTTATAGTCACCTTTAAAAACATCGCCATTAGAGTAAGTATAAATTCCGGTGCCGTTACGCTTATTATCATCGAATGTTCCATCGTATTTAGCGCCATTAGGCCATAGCATTACACCGGTTCCGCTAACTTTTGCTTCTTTAAATTCACCGTTATATTCTTCACCTTTAGGGAACTTAATTTTCCCTTTGCCGTTAAGGCAGTCTCCTTCGGAGCACGCAACACCTGCACCGAAGGCCTTAACAACAGGTGTATCTTCTTTCTTCTGCTCTGAACTACATGATGTCATGGATATCACAGCCGTGACAGTCAGGGCAGTAAATATAAAATTCTTTAATTTCATCAATAACCTCCTGTTTGCAGGATTCCATCCTGCCGGTAGATGAATAAGCAATAAACCTTAAAATAAAATTCTATCCGGCAGAACTTGTATTCTGCCGGAAGAAATATTATTATTCTGTTACAAGCTTGATATTGGTATCAGCCGGTATAATATCAACAAATACATCAAGAACAGCAGTTTTGCTGATGTTACCTACACCGTCTTTAGCAATAGCTTCAATCTTATGCATACCGTTTGAATTGAACATCAGTTCACCGGTATAAAGAATAAATTCGCTCTTGTTATCCACTCTGTAATAGATTGCTTTGATACCGGATTCAGAATCAGCGCCGGTAATTGTGTATTTATAATCTTTTGATGCTACAAGTGTATTCTCTTTTTTGAAGAATTCTTTGTCAGCTTTGATCTCAACTGTTGGAGCTGTTTTATCAACTGTGATCTTAACATCATCCATGCTCTCAGCGAGGAGGTTGCCGTTTTCATCTATAACTTTTGTCAGATATTTTTTTGTAAGATTACCTACTTTATCTTCCGCAGCAATATCAATTTTAACAGGCTCAAGTGAATTGACTGCAAAAGGTTTAACGTATTCCTTGTGCTCTTCACCTGCAACAGCATAAGAAATACCGGCAACACCTGAAATGTTATCTTTAGCGGATATTGTGTATTCATAGCTGAACTTATCAGAAGCATAAATCGTTTCCCCTGTTTTTGCGAAAGGGGCTTTTACAACCACGATTACTTCTGGAGCTGTTTTATCAACAATAACATTAAGGCTTTTCTGCATCTCTTTGTTGCCCATTTTATCAATACTGTAATAGTAAAGAACGTGAGCGCCTTCATCACTAAGTGTAAATGGCTCAGTGTACTTCTGATCCGCACCGTTATCTATTTTGTAGAATTTGGTATCAGGCATAATATTGTCAATTTCAAAGAGTTCAAAACGTACCTTGTCATTTACATAGGTGTTATACCCATCATTAAAAGATCTCGGTTTCCCTTTGAGAATCTGAACTTCCTCTTTCTCAAATACTTTTTCCGCATTTTCAGTTGTTGCATCTTCAGTAGTAAGATTGTCAGAAGTAACATCTTCGGTTGCTGCTTTAACATCTGATTCTGTTCCTGTGCCTGCATCCTGTGATATTGCAGCGCTTGTAATAAATAAAAATGCTGTTAATATAAATAGCATTAATATAGAAAACTTTTTCATGTAAAAAACCTCCAGTTTTTTTTGCAGTAGATAGTTATGATATTCATTGGTGAATGATCAGAATATCAGTAAGACGCATAATTTAAGATAATATATTAATTTAATCAATAAAAATAAATTAATAATTTTAAAAATATAATCAAGAGTTAAACAAATCAAATAATAATTTAATTAATTATTTTTTATTCTTTAATTCCGTAAAAAAAACCAAAAAGTCTGGATTTTTCTGCTTTAATTGTTTGATTTAATTCTGCTTTTGACCATGTGTCAGGTTGAACATCATCTTTATAAGATTTACCCTCACTGTCAACAACAGAGAGATAATACTTTGAATCAGTACTGATATTCCGGAACCTGTCCGGGCTTTTTTTAAGTTCTTCAGCTTTTAAATTAAAGGCAATGTTCTTGTCTTTCCCGCTGAATTCAAGAGGCCGTTCATTAACCCATTTCATCATCCTGTATCTGAACTTCTGCATATATACCGGCACATCTCTGTATTTTGTTTCATTGTAACTTTCAGTTCTGGTTTCATATACAGGTCTGTTTTCATATATATCCTGGAAGTACCCGTTCCCCAGATCTTTAACACCTGTTTTAATTTTTTTTGTGCCGACCTGCACCTGAACCTGTCGGGTTTTAGTTATATAGCCGTCAGGAACTTTGTCATAATGATGTATTGATCTGAATTCTGCAAGTTTTTCTGATCCGGTGGGGAGAACCCAGTCCTCTTCTGTTACGGATTTATATGTTTCATATGAAATTCTGGCATTATATTCAAAACCGGTTACAACAACAGGGATATCTGTTTTAATGCCGGCAAGTCCGGCTAAAACAATTACCGCAAAGACAATAGCTGCTAATGTGATAAGAATTTTTTTTACCTTACCGCTAGTTTTCGGTGGAGTTAATCCGGAAGCCTGCGGGGTAGAGGCAGTGTCGAAATAAATCTCTTTCTGGTTAAGAGACACATCACCGCCGGAGATGTTACGCTTGTTGCCGCAACTTACACAGAAATTATCGAAGGCATTATTCTGAGTGGAACAGTATGAGCACTGCCAGTCTGCTCCGGCCTCTGCTTCTTTCAGTTTCAGTTCATCCGTAACTTCCTCAGCATCATCAGGGAGATAAAACTCAACATTATCAGGTCGCGGGGAGCCGCATGAACCGCAATAGGAATCCGGACCTCTGTTTCCTTTTCTGTCGCATACTTTGCAGTTCCATTTTCCCTCTCTTATTGCCATAGACCTGCTCCTTCAATCAAATTATTCAAATAAAATAATACAAACAGCGAGACTAAAAAAGTCAATATCATCTGAATTATATCTTGATTTTATTTACAGGAAGTATCAAAAGAAGAAAAAATGAAGGTAAAAATGAAACCGAAAAAAGGGTTTAAACTGAAAGAACGATTCCTCTCTATAGAAAAGCCGGAAGAGCTTGATGATATTACGCTGTTCAGGTATGCGGGAACCTTTTTAGGGATGTGGCATATAGACGGATATTTTATTCTCGTTGATAATATATTTATAGACAGCGGGAATCCGAACTACAGCAGGGAAGAGATGCTTGCTTATCTGAAAACCCTTGATAAAGACCGGAACTGGATGATACTGAATACTCACATGCATGAAGATCATGTGGGAGGAAACAGGCTGATTCAGAATGAACTGGGGGCAGAGGTTTACTCACCTGAATCTGTACGTGATTTTTCCTTTGTATCAGGCATGATGGATCTGTTCTGGGGAAGGCCTGAAATGTTCCGTTACAATATGCTTGACCGTGAAGTATATACTACTGATCGCGGACGGAAAATCGAAGTTATCCCTGCGCCCGGGCACTCGCCGGATCATACAGTTTACCGGATTATGCCTGATAATATAATCTATTCCGGTGACGCTATACCGGTACCGGGTAGGAAACGTTATGTTACGCTGGGGGAGGATTACGTTGCGGAACTGCAAAGCCTTAAGAAGATGATGGAGTATGCTCAGTCAGGTACCCAATTTATCTCTGCGCATCATGGTGTTGTGAAGAACAGTGTGAAGCTGATACAGACAAGAATTGACGGCATGTCCGATGTGGTAAACAGGGTTGGTGAGCTCGCAGCAGCAGGGGTGACCAGTGTGGAGCAGATCGGGCTTCAGGTTTTCGGAAAGCCTGAGTTTTTATACAGCAAATTCGGCAATCAGTTAAGATGCAGGGAAGATTGGGCTATACAATCGATTCTGGATAAACTTGATTGTAAAGGTGATGATTTCGCAAAGTAAAATTGTAATAAAAATATTGACAGTTTGATGTTCCCGTGTTTTTATGCATTTACTATGATAAACAGTGATTTTGCAATAGCAGTACATTCAATGCTCCTCCTTGCGGTTCATCAGGAACAGCTCCTTTCAAGCTCAAAGCTCTCTGATATGATGAATGTTCATGCTGTGAGAGTGCGTAAAGTGCTTTCTCAGCTGAAGGATGAAGGTTTTATTGCGTCAAAAGAAGGTGTAAGCGGAGGATTTACTCTTGCCTGTGATCCCGGAAATGTAACATTACGCGCTCTTTATGAGCTTACGCAGAGGGATATACTTAAGCCTAAATGCCATGACTGCAGCTGCTGCCATATAGGATCAAACATTGAAAAAGTCCTCGATACAATACTGATAGAAGCTGACGGCAGAGTGCAGGAATACCTTCAAAGCTTCACTCTTAAAAAAATTCTCGATCTTGTTTAAGTGCAAAAAACTATTGACTATTTAATTATAATTTGAAAATGTACCATATGGTCGGTATAATATGAAAAAAGGAATTGAAACAAAGGAAAGAATTGTTCAGAAAGCATTGGATCTCTTCCATGAAAAAGGTTATAACCTTACAAGTATGAACGATATCGTTGATCTTACTGGAGTTAAAAAGGGTAATTTATATTTTCATTATAATTCTAAAGAGGAGCTTGCTATTGAGGTTCTGAAAGAAGCTTTACGGGAATATGATGCTTTTATTGCTTCAAGGATGAGTGGAACAACTCCTCTGGAGCGGTTAATTTCCATGATAAATGCTATTGCTGCCTATCATATTGAAAACTGTAATGGCAGAGGATGTATTTTCGGTAATATGGCTCTGGAATCAAAAGAAAACGGTTCTGCGCTTTCAGAGTTTGTAAAATCTGTTTTCGCAAAATGGGAGAGTAATATTAGTAATCTTTTAAAAAAAAGTATTAATACAGGAGAGCTCCCGGAGTTAGACTCCACAGAGCGATACGCCAGGGTAATTATTTCTCAGATTGAAGGGGCAGTGATGCTCTCAAGGGTTTATTCGGGATATGAATTTCTCATGGAGAGTGTGGGAACGATCATTACCAGTTTAGAAAGAAAAAAGGAGGAGGCGTGTAATGCTGACAAAAGATGAGATTAAAGCAAAAGCTCTTGAAATCGGATTTGCAGATGCAGGCGTCGCGGGTGTAGAGCCTTTCACTTCTCAGCTTGATTTTATAGATATAGATGACAGGTACAAATGGACTGAGAAACTCGGCATTAATCTTAAAGCCGGATTAGATCCGCATAACACCCTTGAAAACAGCAGGAGTCTCATTGTACTTCTCTTCTCATATTATAATTATTCGATTCCTCTCCCCCTTGAAAAACATTACGGAAGATGTTATCTCAATGATGACAGAGTTACTAAAGACGGTCTTGCTGTTATGGTAAAACAGTTCAGGAGTTTTCTCCGTGATAACGGTGTAAATACTAAACTCGGTGCTGGTATGCCTGATAAACTTTCAGCTATGCGCGCAGGTATCGGAACTTCCGGGAAGAACACTCTTCTTTATGCTTCGAAGAGCGCCGGGAAAAGTTCCTTTGTTTTTCCGGTAGTTGTTGTTACAGATGCTGAACTTGAACCGGATACATCAACTGTAGAAAACGGATGTCCGGATTGGTGCAGAAACGCATGTATTGCAGCATGCCCCACAAAAGCACTCACAGGTAATGGCCGCATTGAGCCTTCAAGATGTATATCGTATCTCACATATTACGGAAAAGAAGTGACGCCTCGTGAGCTTCGGGAACCCATGGGACTCTACATCTACGGATGTGACAGGTGCCAGAATGTATGTCCCAGAAATATAAGCTGGATTACTGCGGACAAGAACACTTCAACGAGATTTGATCGTATGTCAGAAGATTTTGCACCTGAAAAAGTACTCCTGATGAATCAGGAATACTTCGAAAAAAAGATCTGGCCCTTCATGTTTTATATGTCATACAAGCAGGCCTGGCGCTGGAGAATGAACGCGGCAAGAGCAATGGGGAATACAGGTGAAAAAAAATATATTCCTTATCTGATTAAGGCGTTTGATGATTTTGATGATGAACGGGTAAGGATAATGATTGCATGGTCTCTGGGAAAACTCGGTGGTGACGAGGCAATCTCTGCGCTTAAAAGATATTCTGTTAATGCGGAGGGGGAGCTGAAGGAGGAGATCAAACTTGCTCTTTCAGTAAATTAACGAATTTACTTCGCTGGCGGGATATTTGTTTCTGTCGGAATAGTTATCTTTCGATCGGAGTTTATTGTTATTACGTAATAAACAGGAAGTTTTTCAAAGGTCGTCAGCCGTATTCTGTATCTTGAGTTGTCGAGTTGTGAGAGGGGATCATTTTTGATGGAACATATTTTTACAGGTGAATATATCTCCCATTCATTATTGAAATTTCTTCCGAGTGGAATATATTTAGTGCTGTTTTTCAGAGATTTATGTGCAAGAATAATCTCCTTCTCAACAATGAAAAATGTCTTTTTTGGTATTTTCTGGATAGGGAAGCTTTTCTGAAGATAAACTGACTCAATATCGATAGAAATACATTCAGTTTTCTGTTCAATATTAAAAAAAACCTGGTATGTGGGATGATTGTCAATACTGTCAGCGGATTTTATGCTGTTCTCAGTTGAATTTCCGTATGTGAAAACAGTCTGGATTTCTGTATTTCTTTTACCGGCTGTGCATGCTGAGAATAGAATCAGCAGAAAAATCAGACATTGATTGATTTTAGTCATTAAATGTTATCCCTTAGTAAATAATAAGTATTAGACATTTTCCGCGACAGGGTTATAAATGAATCTGCTTAAAACTGTTTAAATAATAAATTATCTGCTTAAATAATCAATAATTTTAATCATTATAATGTTTTATTATCAGGTTCTGCGGTTTAATTTTTTAGTATAGGGTCAAAAATCTTCTTGCTTAAAGTCCTGTAATTAATTTTAAGTATCATTTGATTTGACAGGAATTATTTACTGCACAAATCCCGGTTGATGTTGATTATTTTTCCGGAAAACCTGCTCTTCCGTTAAATTTATTTATTCTCAAAAATATACAATAGTGGAATTATATGTTTCTTAAATCAATGGACATGTTCGGGTTTAAATCTTTTGCGGATAAAACGCATATTGAGTTTGAACCGGGGATAACAGCAATTGTAGGGCCAAACGGCTGCGGCAAGTCAAATGTCGTTGACGCGGTAAAATGGGTTCTCGGAGAAAAGCAGGCAAAGAATATCCGCGGGCAGACCATGGAGGATATTATTTTTTCCGGCACTGACCAGAGAAAGGCTCTCTCCCTTGCGGAGGTATCTCTCACCATTGATAATACCAACCGCATACTGGATTTCGATTCAGAGATGGTCACTGTAAGCAGAAGGATATTCCGCGACGGTGAATCTGAATATCTTATCAATAAATCTCCTGTAAGGCTTAAAGATATTGATAAGCTCTTCATGGATACCGGTATAGGTAAGTCGGCATACTCTGTTCTTGAACAGGGGAAGATGGATCTTATACTTTCAACAAAAGCTGAAGACAGAAGATATCTCTTTGAAGAAGCTGCCGGTATCTCCAGATATAAGATGCAGAAAAAGGAGTCTTTGCGGAAGCTGCAGGATACTGGTGAAAACCTCAACAGAATAAATGATATTCTGAAAGAGATTGAAAGAGAGAAGGACCTTAAATCCAAACAGGCCGATAAAACCAAGGAGTTCCTGAATCTTAAAGGGAAACTCTCCGAACTCGATATTAAGGTCAGCCTTATCAAATATAGAGACCTGGTTAAAAAGTACGAGAAAAACCAGGCAGATATTGAAAAGCTTAAGAAAGAACGTGAAGAACTTTCGGGTAAGGTTTCAAAAACCTCTGCTGAAAATGAAAAGGATGAAAAGAGAAAAAATGATCTTCAGTATCAGCTTTTTGAGATAGAGAAGAAGTTAGGTGATTATAAAGTAAGAAGAGAGACCATAGACCTTGCCACAGAAAAGAACAGGCGCCTGGTTGAGGAAAACACTGCAAGAAAGAATTCCGTATTAAAGAAAATTGAAGAACGGAAAGAGAGTCTGGAACGTCTTCTGATCGAGAAAAAAAAGAGCGAAGAGACTTCCCTTGAGCTTAAAGATAAAATCGTTGAAGATAAGAAGAAACTCGCTGAATTTTTCGACACAAGAAAACGGAAGATCGATTCTATACATTCATCCCGTGATAAGATTGAGGACAACAACAGGAAAATAAAAGATCACGAATTGTCACTTAAAAAACTGCGTGAAGCACTCGAAGTAGTTATTAAAAAACTTGTTGATGCTATCGAAAAAAGAAAGATCGAACTGGAAAACTCCGAGAACGAAAGACAGGATGTAAAAAGGCTCATTGAAAGTGAATTAAGCCAGATCGAAATGGATCTCAACAATGCCATTGATGAACTGAAACTCAAATCCTTTGATCGTGCCTGGATGTTCCTTGAGAAGATTAAAATCAGTGTTTTGAAAGAACACATCTATAAGTTTGAAAGCTATGAGGATGGATTCCGCTCAATTCTCTTTGATAAAACCGGTATCCATGCTGAAAAGGAGAGCCTTGATAAGAGAATTCGCGAACTGGTTCTTTCAATAGATGAGATGAGAGCTGACAACGGACTCCTTGATGAATTTATTCAGAACGAGCAGAGAGAGCTTGAAAACATCAACGCTATGATTACCAGAATTGAAAGGGACATCGCGAAGTATGAAAATGACAGCAACTGGATCGAGAAACAGATAGTTTCACTTACTCATCAGATTGACGATATTAAAAAACAGATCGACAATTATAATGAGGATATAGTTAGAACTGATAAAATCATTGAAGATTTTCAGCGCGAGATACGTGAATCTGAAGATAAGCTTATCCAGTTCAACGAAAAGAGTGAAGCCCTCAAAAAAAGTATAAATGAACTTGTGGCCAGAAGAAGTGAAATAGAAAATAATATAGCACAAAGAAAAACAGATTCACGCAAGGACGAAGAGGAGCTTTCACGTATACATGAAAGGCTTGGTTCCCTGGAAAGAAACGGCGTGGAGATATCTTTCAAGCGAGATGGAATCCAGGACTACCTCTGGACTGAGTATGAGAAGAAAGTTACTGACCTGAATGATCTCAAAGTTAATGATACAATGATTAACGATTTTCAGAATGATATTCAGGATATAAAAAAGAAGATTCAGGATCTGGGGCCTATAAATAATCTTGCCATCCAGGAGTTCAGGGATCTCAAGAAAAGATTCGAGTACTACCTTGATCAGAAGACAGATATTGAGAAAGCCCGCGAAGATATTATATCCGTTATAGAGGATATAAATAAAACTTCCGTTGAGATGTTTATCAGCACCTTTAATGAAATCCAGAAGAACTTTGCTGAAATGTTCAAAAGACTCTTTGAAGGAGGTGAAGCCTTCCTTGAGCTTTCAGAGATGGATAATGTTCTTGAGAGCGGAATCGATATAATGGTAAGGCCTCCGGGGAAAAAGTTCAAAAATATCAACCTCCTTTCCGGGGGAGAGAGGGCGCTAACTGCCATAGCGCTTCTCTTCGCAACATACATGGTTAAGCCGTCACCATTCTGCTTTCTGGATGAGATTGACGCTCCTCTTGATGAACAGAATATCCAGCGGTTTGTCAAGATGCTCAGGGAATTCTCCAAGAGTACCCAGTTTATAATTGTTACTCATAATAAAAAGACCATGCATATCAGCGAGTCAATTTATGGTGTAACAATGGAAGATCCCGGTGTGTCAAAAATCATATCAGTAAAAATGGAGAGACCGGAGTAAAGCTCTTTCTATGTGCTTATTTTATTGACAAAAAATGAATATATATGTAAATTGTGTTCAGGAGTGACATATAAAAATATAAAAAGAGACACAATGGAAGGTGTAAAATGAAAATAACAGCTGATGGTATTCTGGGTTCAGCCCAGAAAATTAACAATAAGCGACAGACAGAAGAAGGGAGTAAAGGCGCAAAAAAAGATATAAAAACTGATTCCCTTACACTTGGAAAAGCAATAAATTCCAGGATTGAAACATTAGAAAAAGAGATAAAGGACATACAGACCTCTCTTACAAAAAATCAGATTATACGTGAAGGGATTGATGATATCCTTAAAAATGACACACCGGAAAATCTGAATCTTACAATGGAAGCATCAAAATTTGAAGGCAGGCGGATACTGAAAGATTATCTCGGAAATGATACAGCTCCTGCTGCTCTTCAGATGAAGAAGAAGGAAATTGAAACTCTGATAAACAGTGATATCAATAGCCTCACAAAAGTACAGGTTGAAGTTGATAATATTGTTGCTTCAAATCTTACAGGGAGCAAAAAGGTTGAAAGCCTGATGTCCAACGTAAATGATATTTTTAAAAATATCCCGTCTAATCTGGATACAATTTCGAATCTGGACGCCGATAAGGTAATGAAACTGGTCAGGTGATATATTCACCTGACGCTTTAAATTTCTTTTTTGAATTCTATTCCGTTCTTATTCCAAAACCCTCTGAGTTGATGATAATTCTATGAAATATATAAAACTGATTTCATTCTTCATCTTTGTTCTGACATTTTCCTCTTTATTTGCCGCTGATCTCCTGGAGCAGGATAATTCGGTCTCTGTACCTGAACTTGAACCTTTAAAAATAGATCTGGAAGGAATTAAAAAGAAAAGTACAATCAGGAAAAATGCTTCAGCTATTGAAAAGAAAAAAAAAGATGTTAAGCCGACAATAAAAAAAACTTCAAAATCCACAGGTGTTAAAAAAACAACAGACTCCAAAAAAATCAAAAGCAAAAAGAAGAAACCCGTACCAGTTACTGTAAAAAAGACTGTAAGAAGTGTTAAGACAGTAAAGAAGCCTCCCGCAAAATCTTATGCAAAAAAAACACAACCTGATAAGGTACAACAAAAAACAGATAATAATACAACTATCCGGGAACAAAAATCTACGGGCAATGATAAGCAGATAAAAAATGATAGTTCAGCGAATGTCAATGTGACCAATCAGGAAAATAAAGCTGATGATTATACTAAAAAAGAGACCATAGCGGTTCCTGCTGATGTTATTATAATTAATCCTCTAGATGGTGATTTATCTGCAAACCGTCTATATAAAATTAATTATGCAGCAATATCAAAGTGGGCTAAACCGCAGGGGCTTAACGTGAAAATGGATGCGCCTCCTGTGATTGACGGTGTTGCGTTTTATACACCTGATTTTTTTGCTGAGTTTAAGGTTGAAGGTTATGATAGAAACAGAGAATATAAACTATATATAGATTTTGTCAGATTTGAAGGCGAAACATCTTATATTAATTCTATATTGAAAATCTGGGGGAGAGATTCTTCAGGGAAAATGTATCTTATTGCAGAGATAAACAGACAAATTCTGAATAAAGATAAAATATTTGAGACTTTAATTCCCTATGAATTGTCTTATCCCGGCAGTTTTAATATTATTGTCAGAGAGTATTCTGATACATCCGGGAAATGGGGAATATGGGATATGATTATAACTGATAAAAAATTAGAGCAGATTGAGTTGACAAGACCTGATGCATCAGAAAGAATCAGAGAGATTGAACCAAAAATTTTTAAATAGAAGTATAAAATATTTTGACAAATAGTGACCTGTTTTTTTTGGTATTCAAAGCGTCCGTTGACGTCTTTTTTAATTCACGGACTATATTGCTTTGAATGATTAATCATCGTAGAAGAAAGGAAAGGTATTATAATGGGTGACGATTACATCGAAAAAGATTTTGATGATGAAGTTTATGAAGACGATTATTATGAAGAACATTATAACGAAGAAGAATTAACTGATTTGGATGAGTTTTCAGATGAAGATGATGATTTGGATGATAATGCAGATGATGAAGATGATGAAAAACCGGGCCGCCGTGAACGGAAAATCCATATCAGTTATGCTTGTGAAGATTGTGACTATAGATGGGATGACATTATTATTAAGAAGAAAGATGAAATTGATGATGATCTCGACAGAGATGTTATCTGCCCGATGTGCGGCTCTGTTAATATAACTCTTATATGAAAGACCGTAAACTAGTAATCAAGGGGGCAAGAGAGCATAATCTAAAAAACATTTCACTGGAATTACCAAGAGACCAGCTTATTGTAATAACTGGACTTTCAGGTTCCGGTAAATCATCTCTTGCCTTTGATACAATTTATGCCGAAGGGCAGAGGAGATATGTTGAATCTCTCTCTGCCTACGCGAGGCAATTCCTCGGGCTCATGGAAAAGCCTGACGTAGATTTAATCGACGGACTATCTCCTGCAATATCAATTGAACAGAAGACAACTCACCGGAACCCGAGATCAACAGTGGGTACTGTTACTGAAATTTATGATTATTTCAGGCTTCTTTACGCACGTATAGGTGTACCATATTGTCACTGCTGCGGTAAGAAGATAACATCTCAATCCGTAGACCAGATTGTTGATTCACTTATGACAATGAAAAAGGGTACTAAGCTTCAAATACTTGCTCCTCTGGTACGCGGGAAAAAGGGTGAGCATGCGGACAGGATTGAGCATGCTAAAAAGAACGGTTTTGTCAGGCTTCGCGTCGATGGTGAATTCTTTACTGTTGAAGATAAAATCACTCTTGAAAAGAATAAGAAACACACAATTGAGATTGTTGTAGACAGACTTGTGGTAAAAGACGGGATCAGGCCCAGACTTACTGATTCCGTTGAAACTTCAATAGACATGGGGGGAGGTCTTATATCAGTTCTTGTCGATGATGTTGAACAAGTCTATTCAACACAGCTTTCATGCCCCGATTGCGGAATTTCCATACCTGAACTTTCTCCAAGGATGTTTTCGTTTAATACTCCATACGGAGCCTGTCCTGAATGTGACGGACTCGGTTTTATTATGCAGTTTGATCCTGAAAGAATAGTATCGGACCCTGCCAAATCACTGAATGAAGGTGTGCTTGAAGTCTGGGGTAAAAGTACAAGTTACTGGTATCTTGAGACTGTGGACGCACTGGCTAAAAGTCTTAAATTTAATCCCGAAACACCATGGAGTGAATTACCGGATAATATTAAAAATGTTATTTTGTACGGCACAAACGGGAACAAGCTGAATTATGATATCAAAAGAAATGATTCCGAGTTTAAATTCTCAAGGAAGTTCGAAGGAGTATTGCCAAACCTTGAACGGCGATATAGAGAGACCAACTCTGAAGAGATGCGGGTTTGGATGGAAAAGTACATGTCCAACAATACATGCACCGCGTGCGGCGGTATGAGACTCCGTCCTGAAAGCCGGGCAGTTAAAGTTTCTGATAAAACAATAAGTGAACTGACTTCACTATCAATAAAAAATTTAAACCTGTTTTTTTCCAGGATTGAACTTAACTCCACGGAAATGAAAATTTCTGAACAGGTATTAAAGGAGATCCGGTCAAGGCTCAAATTTCTCAACGATGTCGGAATTGAATACCTAACTCTTGACAGGGCTGCCGGTACCCTCTCCGGAGGTGAATCACAGAGAATCAGGCTTGCGACACAATTGGGGTCAAGCCTTACAGGAGTTCTATATATTCTTGATGAGCCCAGTATAGGCCTGCATCAGAGGGACAACGACAGGCTGCTTAAAACACTTAAACATCTCCGTGACATAGGCAACACTGTAATTGTCGTTGAACACGATGAAGATACGATAATGGATGCGGATTATGTTGTAGACCTTGGACCTGGCGCGGGAGTAAACGGTGGTTATATAGTTGCAGCAGGAACACCGCAGGAGATTATAGCATCTGAAAAATCTCTTACAGGGAATTATCTGTCTGGCAAAATGAAGATTCATCTTCCTGAAAAAAGAAGGCAGCCTCAACAGTTTATAAAAATTAAAGGGGCGCGCGAAAATAATCTTAAGAATCTGGATGTTAATTTTCCTTTAGGAGTTTTTACTGCTGTTACCGGGGTTTCAGGTTCCGGAAAGTCATCTCTTGTTATAGAAATTTTATACAAAGCTTTATCGTCTCTGGTTATGAGATCGAAAGAGTATCCCGGATCGTTTGATGAAATAACCGGTACTGAAGCAATTGATAAAGTTATTGATATTGATCAGTCCCCAATCGGACGGACTCCGAGATCAAATCCGGCAACTTATACAGGCCTGTTTACTCCGATACGTGAACTCTTTGCTAAGCTTCCTGAATCAAAAGTCAGAGGGTACAAGGCGGGACGTTTTTCTTTTAATGTCTCAGGGGGCCGTTGTGAGGCCTGCGAGGGGGACGGAGTAAAAAAAATCGAGATGCATTTTCTTCCTGATGTCTACATCACATGCGATGTCTGCAAGGGGAAGAGATATAATCATGAAACTTTAGAGGTGCGGTATAAAGGAAAAAATATCTTTGAAATCCTTGATATGACTGTAGATGAAGCAGTTCCATTTTTTGAAAATATTAATTCTGTAAATTCAAAACTTGAAACTCTACAGAGGGTGGGTCTTGGTTATGTTAAACTCGGCCAGCCTGCAACTACACTTTCCGGTGGTGAGGCACAGAGGATTAAACTTGCAACTGAATTATCAAAACGTGCGACAGGTAAAACACTGTACATCCTTGATGAACCGACAACCGGCCTTCACTTTGATGATATAAAGAAATTAATTGAAGTATTGAATTCTCTTGTCGAAAAAGGGAATACTGTAATTGTAATAGAACATAATCTTGATGTAATAAAAACCGCTGACTGGATTATTGATCTGGGCCCGGAAGGTGGAGATGCGGGGGGAAACCTGGTGGGTGAGGGTACACCTGAAGCTCTGGTAAAAATACAATCTTCTTATACCGGGCAGTTTCTCGCCAGGATGCTTAAAAAGAAAAAATAGAATTTCGATTTTATCAGCAAACAAACCGCTTAGTGACAGCGGTTTGTTTGCTGATAAATATAACAGGATTTAAGCGGTCTTTTCGAGATCCTTCATCCTGATATCTATAGCACGTTTAACAGCTGCGTCGAAATTAGTGCAGACATTTTCCGCTCCTATGACATCAACAAAGCCGGCTTTTGTCATAGTTTTCATCGGCTGTTCATTAACTCCGGAGAGTACCATTCTGGTGCCTACCTCTCTGCATTTAGTATGAAGCCTTCTTAATGCATGAAGCCCTGTGGCATCCATTGCCGGAACGTGACGCATCCTGATAATAAGAACAGGTACAGGCTTGCGGTATTGAAGGGCGTTTTCAAGGAATTTATCTGCTACTCCGAAAAAGAACGGGCCGTTTATTTCATAAATTCCGATCCCTTTCGGCAGTTTGGTGTTTTTACGTTCAAGATAGTATTTAAGTTCAGTATCATCATCGCGTACTGCATCCTGTGTGTAAGTGAATCTTTCAGATGTGACATCGGCCATTCTTTTCATGAATAGAAGTGCTGCAAAAATCATCCCTATCTCTATTGCTACAACAAGATCAAGGAACACAGTGAGAAAGAATGTTATCAACAATACTGTTACGTCGCTTTTAGGTGCCTTAAGCAGAGCCCTGAATGCCTGCCATTCACTCATGTTGTATGCTACAAAGACCAGTATGGCTGCAAGTGCACACATCGGTATAAATTTAGCAAGAGGCATGAGAGCAATAAGCATTATAAGAAGAACTATAGCATGCGTTATACCTGCAAGAGGTGTTCGTCCGCCATTATTAACGTTCGCAGCGGTTCTTGCGATGGCTCCTGTTGCAGGGAGCCCTCCGAAAAAGCCGGATGCTATGTTAGCAACACCCTGCGCTATCAATTCAGCATTCGGCCTGTGAGAGCCTCCGATCATACCGTCTGAAACAACTGCTGATAATAACGATTCAATACCGGCAAGAAGGGCGATTGTAATAGATGGCATTATAAGCTGTTCAATTCGTTCAATTGTGACAACAGGTAAAGATGGTACCGGCAGTGATGAGGATATCTCTCCAAATTTAGTTCCGATTGTTTCAACCGGTATGTTTAAAAGATAAACTGCAATAGATGCCATAATGATTGCCACAAGTGAGCCCGGTATTTTTGTTGTTATTCTGGGCCAGAATAAAATGACAATAAGCGAAACAAAGGCGATAATAAATGCCCAGTAGTTTATTGTGCTGATATTAGATCCGAAAGCCAGCCACATCGAAATGAAACCGGAAGGCATTTTATCAATAGTTAAACCGAGAAAATCTTTTACCTGTGTGGTAAATATTACCACTGCGATACCGCTTGTGAAACCTGTAGTTATTGGATAAGGAATAAGCCTTATGAATGTTCCTAATTTTAAAAAACCGAATATAATTAGAAATATTCCTGCCATAATTGTGGAAATCAGAAGCCCGTCAAATCCATGTTTCTGAATAATGTTGAAAACTATTATTACGAATGCTCCTGTGGGGCCTCCTATCTGTACACGACTCCCGCCAAGGAAAGAGATTAGAAATCCTGCGATAATTGCTGTATGTAATCCTTTTTCAGGAGTAGCACCTGATGCAATAGCAAGTGCTATGGAGAGAGGGAGAGCTATAATCGCTACTACGATCCCTGCTGTAATATCTTTTAGAATCTGTTCCCGCGTAAATGATTTGTAAAGCGAGAACAACTTGGGTTTAAACACCTTTTTTCCTCCCCTTATAAAATAAAATCGGATAACATATTAAACCGGCTGTGTAATTGTCAATAAGATTCATGAATTACTGAAATATTTTAAAGATAAATGGGAACATGGTAAATTTCAAATTATATGATTGTTTTAAGTGATGGTATTAAAGAAGCAGTGTTTGAAGATAAAGAATTCCAAGTGACAGGAGCATTGTTATAATCGTAACAACAATTCCAGGTTTAAGAAATTCAAAAAATGAAATGTGTACATCTAATTTTTCTGAACATTCTATTACAATAAGATTAGCCATTGCTCCAAGTATTGTTGCATTTCCCGAAAGAGTAGAAGCTGATGCAAGTGAAAGCCAGATGAAATCGCCACCGATCTGTTTCAGTATTGGAATCATTAGAATAGTAAGAGGGACATTGCTGACAACTTGTGAAAGAATTAAACTGATGCCATGAATTGCGCTGATCCCTTCGAGGTTTTCATTAAAAGGCCAGGCACTTACAATGTGCTGGAGAAGCCCTGTATGTTCGAAACCTCTGACAACTATAAATAATGAAGAAAAAAACAGAATGAGGACCCAGTCCACTTTCACAATTACGTCAGATGGTTTGACTTTTCCCAGAAGAAGAATCAGTGCTGCTCCAGTGAGTGCAATCACCGGTATTGAGAGATTAACAATTTTTCCTGCGAAAAAAAGGCCCATTACAAATAGAAAAATCGGGACAGAAAATTTCATTGAACTGTAATTATACCGGAACCCTTCAGTTGAACATATCACCGGTCTGTTTCCGTGAAAGTTCTCCCTGTAGAATATTTTAATTACATAATAAATCACAAACATGGAAAGCAGGGAAACAGGCAGCAGGTGAAGTATAAATTTTCCATAGGATATCCCTGAAGTAATACCTATCAACATATTCTGTGGATTGCCGGTAATAGTCATTGCGCTTCCGGCATTTGATGCCAGTATCTCTGCTATAAGATAGGGGAGAGGGTTGATATCTGAATTCCGGCAGATGGATATTACAATAGGCGTATAAAGCAGAACAACAGCATCATTAACAAGAAATGCACTGGATATTCCGGTTGTGAAAATTATTATAAAAAGAAGACGGTTCTCGGTACCTGCAAATTTTATTGTCTGAAAAGCAATAAAAGCAAAAAAACCGTCTAATTCAAGAACACTTATAATAATCATCATCCCTATGAGGAGTGAAACTGTGTTGAAATCTATTGCGGAAATGGCTTCATCGAAGGAGAGAATTCCGAAAACAACCATTGCTACAGCTCCGAAAAAAGCGGCTGATGGCCTGTCAATATTTACACCGGGGAGTCGTGTAAATATTATCCCTGTGTAGGTTATAATGAATATTATTGCGGCTGATGAAAGCATATTATTCTAACGCTATTTAATTCTTTAAATGTCAATTATTATTGACAACCATGATTATAAAAATATAATTATGTCATATTAAATTCATAAATCACGTGCGTATTACTCATTTTTATTTTTTAAATGACGATATATTATATAATCCGCAGGGGAAACTTACTGTTTCTATAAAACCTGTATTATTAAACACAGCGATTAAAGGATCTGGATGAAGTTGAAAAAGTTTTTTCTGATAGCGTACATAGCTGTATTTATTTCCACACCGCTTCTTTCCGTCTATCCTGCTGATATTAATTTTGTTAAATTTGAATCAGCAAAAGAATCTTTTAAGAAGGGAGCTGTTTATTTTAATAATATGCAGTATCTTGCAGCTGCTGAATTTTTTAAAAAGGCCCTTCAGGAGTACCCTGATTATTATACAGCAAGAGACTATCTTGCAAGATCTCTAAGGCTTGCAGGTTTTACCGACAGCGCGATTTCAGAACTTAATAAAATCCTTGAAGTCTATCCTGAAAATATTTCTGCGAGGCAAAGACTTGACAGTATTCAGTTCAGGAAAGGTTTTAATGAAGCCGGCGATAATCCATCAGATTACCTTCTTCATGCTGAATATGATTCAAAATCAATGAAAAGGTTCGCGTTTCCCGATGCCACTGATATAACCGTTGATAACAGCAGGAATGTTTATGTAACATCTTTTTCCTCCCCCCGTGTGGTACGTATTGATCTTAACGGTAAAGCGGAGGAGGTTATAAGAACCGGATATAGCGGCGGTATTTATGGAATAGATTGCAGCCCGGATCGCATAGCGGTTACAGATTTTAAAAATGATCTGGTTATGATAACCTCTATGACAGGCAAGACTGTTGCAAAATTCGGAGGCAAGGGTAGTGCTGACGGCCTTTTCCATGGGCCCAAGGGTTTATGTTTTGACAGTAAGGGTTTTCTTTATGTTGTTGATGGCGGGAATTATAGGGTTCAGAAGTTTGATCCTTCAGGAAAATTTAACCTTGCATTCGGTAAAAATGGTGAATATGAAGGGAACTTTAAAACTCCATCTGATGTAGTCTGCCTGAAGGATATGGTTTATGTAACAGATACGGCTCTCAAAAAAATTGCGGTATTTGATCAATATGGCAATTATATAAAAGACCTGGTAATTGATGAAATGGTCTCTCCCAGGGGAATAAATGTCAGGGGTGAAAACCTGATTATTTCTGATGAGAAAAATGGTGTTATAATATATAATGTTGAGAATGGCGCAAAGATTGTTTTTAAGGAATGGAATGAACGTTCTATTGTAAGAGCGGTCTCAGCCATGTTCGATCAGGATGGCTTTTTCTACGTGCTTGATTCTGTTCCTAACCGGATTTACTGTTTTTCACCTGCGGAGAAACAATACTCCAATCTTGAGATGGAGATAACATCTATAGATTCCAATAATTTTCCCGTAGTGGCATATTATGTAAATGTCAGAGGGAGAGACGGTAAACCTGTTTATGGCCTTAAACCATCTAATTTCAAAATCATTGAAGATAATTCGCAGATAATAAATTTTTATACAGATTACCTCAAAGACAGGGTTAAATCAGCATCCTTTGCTCTTACCGTGGACAGATCTGCTGAAATGACCGGAAAGCATAAAGATTTGCCGTGGCTCACTGACTTTATATTAAAATCTATGAGAACCAATGACAGTATAGAACTGATTAATTACAATGACCAGGTCTGGGTCGGAAGCGGATTTGACTGGAGCAGAAGAAGAACAATTGCCGCTCTTGAAAAGCACGAGTACAGGCCAGGGAAGCAGACCGGAGCAGCTCTCTATCAATCAATTACGAGCCTTCTTCCACGGCCGGACAGGCGGGGAGTCGTGCTTTTAACTGATGGAGGTATCGGGCCTGATTCATTTACACGGTATACTCCTGATACAATAATTGATTACGCACGCGAGCATTATATACCTGTTTTTATAATTTCACTTAAACCCTGCTCTCCTGAGCTTGCCCGGATTGCTGTTGAAACCGGCGGTAAGGTAATCAGTCCATCTGACATCGATTCTTTACGAAGTATTTATCCATCAGTAAGAAACAGGGATGAGCACAGGTATGTTATTGTATACAATACTTTTAAACTCCCGTCATTCCAGGGGTGGTGGGTTGATGTGAAACTTGAAGTGAATTATAAAGGCCAGAATGGAATAGAGTGGGGTGGATACTTTGTACCTTAGCAGCGACAAAATGATTAATGCCAGACGCAATATGGTAATGAAACTTGAACAGCGTGGTATCTCTTCCGGTTCTGTTCTGAATGCTATGATGCGTGTGCCAAGACATTATTTCGTGTCTGAAGCTCTATGCTATAGAGCCTATGATGATACATCGCTGCCAATCGGTTTCGGTCAGACTATATCAACACCTTCGGTTGTTGCCTCCATGGTGCAGTCTCTCAGGCTTACAGGAGATGAATCTGTGCTTGATATAGGATCAGGTTCCGGTTACCAGAGCGCGGTACTTGCGGAACTGGCCGGAAACGTAACTGCTATGGAACGTATACCGGAGCTTGCTGATCGTTCACGCGGAGTTCTTCAGGAATTGGGGTACTCAATAAGTGTAATCAATGCTGATAACTTCAATGAAATTGAAGGTTCTTTTGACAGGATTATTGTTGCTGCCGGTGTAAAACTTTTCCCAAGCGAACTTCTCGCTAAGCTTAATGAAGGGGGAGTGCTTGTGATACCGGTTGATGAAAGCGGTAAAAATCACCAGATAAAAAGAATTGTAAAAAAGAGAGAGGATGATTTCTTTGAGGAGATTATAGGGAGAGCAACTTTCGTTCCTTATATCATGGGAGAGAGGATGATGTAGGCTAATCTTTCAGTATCTCTCCGGAGAGCCATTTCATCGATTTTGTCATCTGCAAATCACCTCCAGCTTCATTTCCATCATCGGGATATATTTCAATAGTCTTTTCACTCTGAATATGGTTAAACAGGCCCATAACACATTCAGCAGGTGATATTTCATCTTTTAAACCTGTGATAAAAAGAGTGGGGATATTCAGATCGTGAGAAAAATTTATTATATCAAAGTATGAGAGATTACGTTTAATCTGATTTTTTTTCCCCCGCTGTATATTGATAATGTCATTGATCTCTCTTGCTGTATCACTTTGAGATATATTCTGACTTAGCGGCAGATCGCAGAACAGTGGCGAGTCCATTACTATTGCACCTATTCTCCCTGAATAAACCGCAGTGAAAAAAACTGCTGCCGCTCCAAAACCCTTTCCGTACATCCCTATCCTGTTGCAGTCAATAAAACTTATAAGACGGAGAAAATCAACAGATCTGAAAATATCGAGATACACTGAACGTGCATAGTATGTATCGAGATCTATAATGTTTTCCACAATGAACCCAAGAGAGTTGTTTTCATCCTCTTCAGATCTGTTTTCAATTATATCATGTCCTCTGAGTACAAGTATCAGGTGAGCTGTATTGTCATTGAGATGCTTAACAAGGCCTTTTTCCGGATACCTGTTATAATCATGAACGTGAATAATTACTCTCTGCTTCTCCTTCTTTTTAGGGACATATAGAATACCGCGAATTCTTGTTTTGAGAAAACCGTTGTAAGATATATCGTAGGCTTTAAATTTAGCTGTCGATTTTTTACTGTTTTCATGAACATCAGGTTCAAGCGGAATTTTCCTGATATCTGAAATAGATTTCTCCCAGAACTTCAGAAAATCAGGTTCTCTATTGATTTCCGGCAGATTATAAAAATATCTGTCAAATGCCCTGATTGCCATTTATTAAACCCCGCCGGAAATTTTGTAAAGATAATAGTAATTCAGGCTGAAAAGGAGATAAAGAACAGTAATCATTAATGCTGAAATCAGGATAAATGATAGAGAGAGACTGCCGTAGTGAACAGGCCTTTTTAAAAAGTAAAGGACTATATATTTTGAAGTTAAACCTTCATCTGAAAGTGTCCGGTATTTTTTTATGAAACTAAAGCAAAGAATAATAAAAACAATAAGCAGAAGAAGATTTTTAAAAACAAGATTGAATATGTCTACGCGTTTAACTGCAAAATGGGTCAGAGGAAATACAATTAAATCAGCAAGGAGTATTGATGCAATTGCGGCAATTATAGTAAATAGCGAAATTGCTGCAATTTCTTTAACTTTGCTTCGTACTGTTCTGCTTTCAAGTGTATTCTGGCCGTTAATCTGTATCTTCATTTTTTTCATCAGTTTCAGTTGAATTGTCCTTACTGGATTCTTTTTCAATGGCGCCCTTTTCTTCAAGAGCTTTCCGTGCAGCTTTGCGGACTTTACCGCTGGGATCATTTTTCATCTTATATTTCAATATGTCAATAGTTCTTTCATCGTTGAATTCTTTTATTAAATTAACAGCTTTATAACGCACTTCGGCATTATCACTTCTTATTGAATTCATTAGCAGGGGGATTGAATCTGTATCACCTAACTCAACAAGAGTGGTTACAGACTGCATATATAGATCATAATATTTCTTTTTTTTACTGAAACTGTACGAATCTATATCCCTGATAACTTCTTTAATATCAGGTGACGCTTCGTTAATTTTGAGTTTAGCAATGCTTTTGACCGCATAAGATCGGATCGTCATATCTTCTTCATCATCTTTATAAAGAGAAACTAAAAAGTCCTTTTGGGCTGCAGAGCCGCATTTGCCTATGAAAAGAGTCAGCCGTTCCCTTACCATTTTGCTGGTTTTGATATTTTTAAGGCTTTCTATTGCGAAGTCAATTATTTCCGGAGAGTTCAGGTCGCTAAGTGCAATAATAACAGCGTCTGTAAAATTAGAAGGATTGGTAAGGTCCTGTTTCTTTAATATTTCAATGAGTTTAGATTTTGATTCTGCAAGTTTCATTTTGCCTATTGAATAACAGGCGGCAATTCTTACATCATCATTATCGTCATCAAGAGCATTGATTACTGCCTGAGAGTTTTCAGTTGAATTATGATCACCCAGTGCTGTTACAGCATTTTTTCTGATCTCCATATCAGCATCATTGGAAACTAATGATGCAAGTTTTTGCAGGAGGTTTTTTTTAAGCTGCTCATCATTGATCTCTTTAATCATATTTATTGCAGTTTTTCTGTCTTTCTGTATGCCGTAATCAAGTGTCTGGGATATCTTGTCAGCTTTCTGTTTCTCATTCATCTGCTCTTTGGATTGTTCTTTTAACGGAGATGCTTTTTTATCGTCTGCTTTTATTTGTGTTTCAGAAGGAGTTTTGCTGTCAGCGGTTTTATTAATTTCTTCAGACTTTTTACTGCTATCTTTTTTTTCTGTCAGGGTCGAGTTTTTCCCGTCGGTTTTTACAGCTTCAGTTTTCTTTTCCGCAGCAGGAACATTTTTTTTTCCGGTTTCAGCAGTTTGAGAATTGAGCCGAAAACAGGGAATCAGCATGAAATAAAAAATAATAATTGTCCGGGAGAAAGAAAATAGTTTATTCATCGGAAACCCTTCGTTTCTTTATAGTAATCATTATTTCTATTATCGGACTGTTTTAAATGATTACGGCTGTTTTTTTGCTTTCCAGCCCTTTTATAAGGAGGTAGAGTGTTTCTGCAACAGGTGCTGGAATATTATACTGTGCAGCAGTTTCAATAACAACTCCAATAATGCTGTCAATTTCCGTTTTTCTGCCGTTATGAATATCCTGAAGCATGGAGCAAATATTTGCGGATGTTTTCAGGCATATCTCACCTACTTCTTTAAGCATTGTATCGGTATCAAGGGGTATTCCAGCAGCTTTTGCAGCTTTAACTGATTCTGTTACCACCTGCTTTTGAAGTTCCATAGCATAAGGAATTTGCAGTATATCGCCGTTTTTTATATCGAGTATTGCAGCTATGGGATTGATTCCGGCATTAATAACAGCTTTTTTCCAAACGGCTATGTGGGGATTGAAAACTCTTGTAAACTGCAGTCCGGCCTCGCTGAAGAGATTATCAGCCCTTTCTATTGAATCAGCAGAACTACTTCCGATAGTAATTGCTCCTTTCCCGCCCAGTGAAACAGATGAAAGGCCGGTTTTTGTTGCACCTATTGTTGTTGTCCCCAGTACAATACGATCAGAATTTATATGTTTTGCTATAGCCTCGAAGTTTCCCAATCCGTTCTGCAGAGACACTATAGTTGAATCGCTTTTTATCGATGAGATAACATCTTTAACAGCATCTTCAGTGGAATAACTTTTTACAAAAAGCATTATTACATCAGCATCTGTCAGTATGCCCGGTTTAGTGCTTATTGATGGATGAATAATATCTATTATATCATTTTCTTTAAGAGTCAGGCCCAGTGAATTAACTTCATCGACAACAGACTGATCTTTTTCATATATGGAAAAGGGTATACCTGCTCTCTGGAATATGTGCGCAAAAAGAGCACCAAGCGCGCCAGCTCCAACAATCCCCGCTTTCATAAAGCTATCCTCCGGGTGTCATTAATAATTAATTAAATGTTAGACAAATTTCGACAATCCAATTATCTGGGGAACGCACTCTCTTGCAATAATAATTTGGAGCTTTATATGAGAATTAAAAAGTTAAAAAAACTACTTAAAGAAAACGGACAATTCCCTTATCTTATTACGGATTTAAATAATATAAAATACCTTACCGGATATGCAGGTTCAAACGCGTTTCTCATAATTGATGAAAAAGAATCTTTTATTATATCAGATTCGAGATATGAAGAATATATAAAAAGTCTGCTCACCCCTGGGGTTAAATTTTATCTACAGGAAGGGGCAGCGGCAGATGCTGTAAAAGGGTGTACTGATATTATATCAAAAAAAGAGATATTTTTAGAATCACATAATATTACTTTATCACTTTATAACCAATTAAAAAAAGCTTTGAAAAAGATAAAGATAATTCCTGTGGCTGAAGATCCGGTCAACATACTGCGTTCTGTTAAGGAGGAAGAGGAGATCTCGCTTCTGCGTGAAGCCTGTGCAATTACTGACAGGTGTTTTACACACCTCCTTCAATTTATCAAACCGGGTTTGTCTGAATGGGATATAGCTGTGGAAATAGACTATTTTTATAAAAAGAATGGATGCACAGCCTGTTCCTTTGATCCTATAGTTGCTTCAGGAACCGGTTCCTCAATGCCGCATTATAAACCTTCAGTTGATAAAAAAATCACGAAAGGTGACATTTTACTGATTGACATGGGGTGTCTCTATAAAGGTTATAATTCAGACTTGACAAGAACAATATTTGTGGATAATGTAGATTCCACTCTGGGAGATATATACAACATTGTTTATGAAGCCCAGAAAAAAGCCGTCAGTTCAGTAAAGCCGGGAATTGATACCCGTAAGCTTGATTCAATAGCCAGAACATTTATTTCTGATTACGGATACGGGGATAATTTCGGTCACGGTCTGGGGCATGGTGTTGGTATAGAAATCCATGAGCTCCCGGCTATCAAAAAGTTTACCAGCGCTATCATTAAAAAGAATATGGTTATCACTATCGAACCGGGGATATATATCCCGGGGAAGGGTGGGGTCAGGATCGAAGATACTGTGCTGGTTACCTCTGGCGGTTGTGAAATTCTGACAAAATCTTCAAAGGAATTAATAGTTATTTAAGGGGTATTTATGATTTCAGTTAATGATTTCAAAAGAGGAGTAGTAATCAAGCTTGATGGTGAACTATACTCCGTTATTGAATATCAGCATGTTAAGCCTGCAAGAGGTGCCGCGTTTGTAAGATCGAAGATCAGGCATATGAAAAAGGGCTCTGTTGTTGAGCGTACTTTCAGAGGTGGTGAAAAAGTTGAAGATGTTAAAATTGTAAAAAGGCAGATGCAGTATCTTTATGAAGAAGGTGATGATCTTGTTTTTATGGATACAGAGTCCTATGAGCAGGAATCTATCCCTAAAAAAGCGATAGGTGACGCGCTGAAGTTCATAAAGGAACAGGACATGGTTGACATCGCTATGTACGAAGGGGAGGCGATCACTGTTGAACCACCTCAAACTGTTGTACTGAAAGTTATTTATGCTGAACCTGGACTTAAGGGAGATACGGCTACTAACGTTCTTAAGCCTGTTAAAGTTGAAACCGGCGCAGAGGTAAGGGTCCCTCTATTTATAAATGAAGGTGATATGATCAAGATAAACACCGAAACAGGTGAATACCAGGAAAGGGTTAAGCAATAGCATGAGTCTCTCACGTTATCTGCTTGAATTTGTTAATGACAATCCGGGGAAGTCAGTCGGCGCAATTGCCGGCTTTCTCCTCGGTATACTAATTCTTGCTTTCGGAGTCCTTAAAACATTTGTGGTCATACTTTTCGTTATTCTCGGCATAATAATCGGGAAGATGGCTGATGACCGCATATCTATCATTGATGAAATCCGCAGAATTTTCAGAAGATAATAAATCCGGCTATGCTGATGAAGTCCACATCTCAAAGCAGACATAGCGGATTCAATTATATCAACGAAGCCTACAGATCGTTTAAAAAAAAGAATTATGAGAATGCTGTGATAATTCTTGAGAAGGGATACTCTTCAGGCGATACATCTCCGTACAGCTTGTTTCTTCTTGCAGTTTCTCTTATCTATTCCAATAATTTTTCCCGGGCAGGGATTATCCTTGATCATATACAGCGGGTTGATCCGCTTTATGAACCTTTTGTTCAGCTCAAATCATTTATATCTCTTAAATCTGCTGTGAGCCGTGAAGAAGCTATGCATATATATGTTGCCGCTCTTGAAAAGCTGCCGGCAGATGCTTTGCTGCGGAAAGCCTTAAGGATTCTTGAAGATTCAAAAGATTTTTCCACTCTTCAAAAAAATATTAAACTTCATGAACTGGTTCATATACCCGCTCCAGGGAAAAAATTTTATCCGGTGAAAATATTCAGTTCCGAGAAAGGGCGAATCAGGCATAGAAGAAAATACATTCTCCCGGTGATCATACTTGTTTCAGCCTGTATCCTGTGTGTGATTTTATTTGCCTTGTCGCCTTTAAATTATTCATCTCTTGTCAGCAGTTTTAAACAGGATAGACACAACAGTAACAAGTCCGACATAGCCGGGAAAGTAGATATGGTTGATATTGGAGGTGCAGGATACGGTATTGTAGACAGAATAAACAGCACCAAAACTCCGGAATTCTATGCTTCAGGTGATGTCGTTATAAGTGAATTCAACGAAGCAAGAAAACTCCTTAAATCCGGCGAGTTCAATAAAGGAGTGATGATTCTTAACAGGATAATAAACAGCAATGCGAGCTTTATGGTTAAAGAGAAATGCGAGTTTCTTATAAAATATGTAATGGACTCGGATGAAAGGACTTACGAAGAGATTGATATTGCCAAACTGAACAATAAACCATATCTTTATAGAGGAAGTTCTGTTGTTATAAGTGGTAAAGCGGCAAATATGAAACAGGTAAAAGGCGGCAAGAGCTTTACGCTTATGGTGGGATATGACGGTAGAAATTTCAATGGAATAACCCTGGTGTTCGATTCCGAAAATACGCCCATAGAAAACGGTGAAATGGTAGAAGTTAAGGGGCTTTTTATCACAGGAATGGGGAAGGGCAATGTTCCTTATATCTCCGGTGAAAAGATTGTAAAAATAAAGTAACTTGATTATGCGCATTTAAGAGCAGGTATATCACAATTATAATTATTTTCTTGCGGAGATGATCCAGTGGGAAATAACTTTTGATGTATCTCCAATAATAGTTCTCTCCATCCATCCGTAATTTAGTTCACTGAATCCCGAAAAAAGCTGTTTTAATTCATCTTCATTGTAAAATGAAACTGTAGTTCCTGTGAGATCATCAAGGCCGGTCTGCCAGGTATTGTTTCCCAGATGTTTCCCTGTTTTGAGATATGTGTCTTTATCTGACCTTAGTGTAGCAAAAAATGAGCCTCCGGATTTTGTGATTCTTCTGATTTCAGAGATCATTGGTATTATTTCAGGCTTAGTTGAGTAATGAAGCGAGCCCCATGCGACGGAAATATCAAATAAGTCATTCCGAAGCGGTATATCCCGATTGTCACAATTGATCAGTTGCTCAGGATTTAAATCTCTGCATATGTCCAGCGCGTTGAAACTGTTATCTGTGCCGTAAACGTGCTTCATGCCAGCGTTCTGCATGAAGGCTATGTGTCTTCCGCTGCCGCATCCGATATCTATTGCCTGCAGTTCTTCAAAAGATTGATGTCTTTGCAGTTCTTTCATCACCAGGCGTACAAGATTTTCGTCAGGGTATGATAATACTGATTTATCTTTTTTATAATGCTTATTCCAGTCAGTTTTCATCTGTGTCGTCTTTTCGTATCCTGATATTCATTTTGGACTCAGCAAATTCAGCAGTCTGAATAGCATCCTCTAATGTTTTACCTTTGGCGACAATAACACCTATCCTGTCGTGATTTGATGCAGGCGGGGAGATGCTTGCACCTATATCCTTGAAAATCCGTGAAAAAATAATTCCGTCAATTTTTTTAACAGTTTCAGTATTGCACGATGCGAGTATTCCGTTATCCCCTGTTATATATTTTACAACCACCGGCACATTAAACACTTTTTTGACTGGTTCACGGAAATTAATACCTGTGGCAGCATTGATTGAATTCCTGATATGATTATATCCTGTGGATGATGGAATCATTATATCAGGAATGAATTCCCCGCCGAATTCAGGAACTGATTCCAGCAGGTAAAGTTTATTCTCTTCATCAATAACAAATTCCATAATCATCGGTGATGTCTGAATATTAAATGCTTCGGCTATTTTTTGACCTGTTTCAATTATCTGATCAGCCAGATGAGAGTATATAGATGGTGTTGAATGAATAATATCGGCGAAGTATGGCTGAGGGGATGTTTTCTTGTCAGAGATCATTATATTATAATACTTCTGCTGATGAATCTGCCCTGCGCAGATTATCTCCCGTCCTTCAATAAACCGTTCGTATATAAATTCTTCACCCTGGTGCTGTGATATAAATGATGATAATTCATCTTTGTCGCGAAGAAGCTTCACGTTGATTTTCGCATGCCCGGTCTGGGGTTTTGCTATTACAGGGAAAATTCTGTCCTTCAGGGAATTAATTTTTGTTTTTTGTGTAATTGGTAGAATTTCAGGTACAGGAATGTTCAGTTCTGTATAAATTTTCTTTGTTATCCGTTTATTCAGAAATTTTTTGCTTTCTTCAAAAGGTATAAAAGGAAGGCCGAATTTTTCACAGAGGAAACTTGCAGTAATGATTGCATTTCCGTATGACTTGGTCATTACAGCTGAAATTTTCCCATCAACAAGGAGCTCTCTCAGTTTTATATAAATATTCTCATAATCTTCAATTGATTCCTGAACCTTTAAATCACAATGGTAAAATCCCGGGGCGGCTGCATTAATATCAACACCGATGACCTGAAAATTTGCTTTTTTTGCTTCAACTATAAGTGGTATCTGGTTAATACCCGCGCCTATTGAAACAAAAAAATCCAGAGATCTCTTTTTTCTGAAATTAAACATTTGTTGCACCCCGAAGGTATTTTCAGCATTATATTTAAATTATTAAATGTCATTTTTTTCAACTACTTTATATAGGATGTCAGAAATTGTAATAAAATTTTGTATATTTTTAAAAATACTTCAAATTTATAGATATGTAAATTATATATCTATAAATTTCAAATAAAGAGGAGTAATGTATGTTTGATAAAGTTAAAGAAGGATTTTTCCCATATCTTGTAGGGCTGATGCTGATTGTTTTCGGCTGGTATTTAAGTATTTTGAATGTCGGTCTTACCAGGTTTCAGACTAATGTTCTTTTCACTAAATGGACAGGTTTTGGCCTGCTTTTAATTTTGATCGGGGCATACTTTCCCGGAATCTATCTGTCTGTTAAAAATTATTTTTTTAAAAGACAGTAGGCTGGAAAAGTTTAAAAAATCAGCAAATAAAAAAACCATGTTCACACATGGTTTTTTTATTTGGGCGCTACAGGGATCGAACCTGTGACCCTCTGCTTGTAAGGCAGATGCTCTCCCAGCTGAGCTAAGCGCCCTTTATTTCTTTTTCGGTTGTTTTACTTGCTTTAAAACTGATTTTATTTTTTGCAGGTACTTCAATTGTTTTTCCCGCAATTGGAGATTTGACATTTCTTTTTTCCTGATAAAGTCTGAAAAAAGTACCAAATCCTCTTATTTCAACATCGTTTCCATTTTGAACTTCTTCTGTTATATTTTCAAGAAAGAGGTTCACTATCTGTTCGACTTTTTTTTTAGGGAGTCCGGTTTTTATACTCACCTGTTCTACTATTTCGGTTTTATTCAAAAGGTCCTCAAGCTGTTTTTTTTGCCGCTACAGCTGCATTAACCTTCTTTGCCATTCTTGATTTTTTTCTTGCAGCAGTTTCTTTTTTTATAATTCCTTTACCCGCTGCTGTGTCAATAGCTTTTACAAAATTTTTAAAAGTTTCGATGATAACAGATTCTTCTTTCTGTTCTTTGCCTTCAACAGTTTTAAGAACTTTTTTTACAGCAGTTCTTATTGATGATTTAGCCTGAGTATTTCTTACTCTATTTCTTTCATTTTGTAAATTTCTTTTCTTTTGCTGTTTTATATTAGCCAAGTTGTTACCTTCACTGATTGTTTTGTATCAAATCATTACGTAGCCATATATGTTTTAATATAAAAAAACTGTCAAGCGGAAATGAAATTCTTTTATAAAATTTTTATTCTTTTAATAAAATATTAAAAATATCATTAGTATAATAAAAAACTCTCAGTTTTATACAATTATAATCAACCGGTTTTTTATAAAGTATAATTTTATTTTTATCTTTTTCAAAAGTTATAATAGTGGTTTCATCCTTTTTATCAACATTTTTTATTTTGTACTGGTTTTCAATTTGTTTGATAATTGAATCTGCATTTTTTGCAGTTATGCTCCCCCAGTCTTCAGAAACTGAATACAGCATGTTATTAAAAAAACAGTAATCTTTTTCAGGTAAACCACTAATCCTCAGGATGTTAACCCTGACACTATCTCCCCCCATTGCATTAAAAAAAGATATAATTCTGTTTTTATATTCAGGTTTATCTTCAGGCCTGAATGTTATGTAATCAGTTGATGCTAAAGAATTTATAAAATTCTGCTGCCCGGTACCCCAAAGTTTTTCATAGTCATGTGAATATGCTTCTCCGGATAAAATAATAAATAGCAAAAGTATTTTAATTTTCATTTTGAATTAACTCTGAATTATGTTGATAACTTAAAATTATAACATAGTCTATATGTCATTTAATATTTTACTTTAATATTACTGTTTTTCTGTTTTTCTTTTTTTGCTGTATTACTTCAATATTATATTAATGTCATAGAGAATTCGATTGTATCAGCAATGCAATATAAATTCATGGTATTTATATATGAATAGATTTTTTTCTTGAAGTTATATGCTTTTAATATCTGCTTAAATAGGTTTTATCAGTTGGATTTAATTTTTAATGAGGTGGCTAATGAAAGTTTTAAAATGTGGTACAGTTATTTTTCTTTTTTTATCTGTGATGTTGTTTGGTGACAACGGCTGGAATGCTGAATTCAGTAAAAACGGTATCACCGTATATACAAGAACTGTAGCCGGATCTGATATTAAAGAATTTAAAGGTATCGGGATAATCGACGCTCCTGTTGAAGTTGTCAATAATGCGCTGGATGATGTTCCCAATCTTGCGAACTGGATGCCTGATTGTCTTGTGTCAATAATTGCTGAAAAGAAAAGCGATGATTACATGATTTTATATCAGGTTATAAAGACGCCATGGCCGCTAAACAGCAGAGATTTTACTTTTGAAACCAGAATCATAAAAGAAAAGGATAAAATTATCAGAACAGTGAAAGCTGTTCCGCATTCATCCTATCCGCCAACCAGAAACTATGTTAGAATAACCAATATGACAGGTCAGTGGACTCTGCTGAGGCAGGATAACAACACACGGACTCTTGCTACTTACCAGATTAAAACAGATCCTGCCGGCAATATACCTGTTTCAATTGCTAATACGACAAGCAAAAAATTGCCTTATGAAACAATACTCCGGCTTCGGGAACAGGCAAAAAACAGTAAATACAATAAATAAAGCATAATATTCAATTTTTTATAATTGACTTGTGTAACTTAAAATCATTATCTTTATCAAAGATGTATAAATAAAATTATCATCCGGAGAGATATGAAAAAGATCAGGTTATTACCGGTTTTATTTTTTCTTGCACTTTCTGTAAATCTTTTTGCTGAAAATAAATATGCCGTAGTGGAACTGAGCGGTTCAGTTAATCCAATAGTCGCTCAATACCTTACAGAAGCAATGGAAAAAGCTGTGTCAGATGGTAACCAGTTTATAGTCATACAAATGGATACACCGGGTGGATTAATGGATGCGATGCGGGAGATTATTAAAAGCATTCTTACATCTAAGATCCCGGTAGTTGTTTATACATACCCTAAAGGGGCACAGGCGGCCTCAGCCGGCGGGTTTATAATGCTTGCGTCTCATGTTGCTGCCATGGCTCCGGGCACAGAAATCGGAGCCATGCATCCGGTTAGCCCGATGCTTGACTTTATGAAAAAAGACAGGCAGGGAGATCCTGAAGGTGTCATGGAGAAAAAGGTGCTCAATGATACAATTGCTTATGCCAGAAGCCTTGCCCAGAAGCGCGGACGTAATGTGGATTGGGCAGTTGACGCCGTAAGCCGCGCTATATCGAACAGCTACAAAGAGGCTCACAAGGCAGGTGTAATTGATATTGTTGCAGAAGATATGAATGATCTTCTTAAGCAGCTCAATAACCGGACGATTGATCTTAATGGAGAACGTTTTACTTTTAAAACAGCGAATATTCAGGAAGTGAAATATCTGATGACATGGAAACAGAAAATGGTAAACAGGTTTGCTGATCCTCAGATAATTTTTCTTCTCTTTATCCTTGCTATAGCAGGTATTGGTATTGAGTTTAAAAATCCCGGTATGTTTGTTCCGGGAATAATCGGCGGTGTTGCTCTTGTTCTCTTTCTCCTGGGGATTAGAATTATTCCGATAAACGGACTTGGACTTATTCTGATTATTCTCGCGTTTACGCTTTTTATACTCGAACTTAAATTTCAAAGCTACGGACTTCTTACTGCCGGAGGTATTGTGTCATTTTTTTTAGGCGCTACAATATTATTTGATTCACCACTACCAGGCGGAGGTATTCCGCTTTCTTCAATTATTGCAATGATTATTGTTGTACTTGCTTTTGTATTCCTCGTGGTGCGCTCTGTTATCAATGTTCATAAAGCGCAGGTAACTACCGGGCGCGAAGGCATGATTGGTGAAGAAGGTACTGCACTTACGGATTTTTCGGGAACAGGTAAAATTTCTGTACATGGTGAGATCTGGAATGCTGAGTTTCCCGGAGAGGCAAAGAAAGGGGACAGGCTTGTCGTTGAAAGCATTAGCGGAATGACTCTTCTTGTCAGAAAAAAATAGCTTAATTAAATTCAGAAAACAATGGAGGTAGTAAATGTTTGGAATTGATTTCGGTTTTATTCCGACACTTATTTTTTTAATTCTTCTTATTCTTATACCATCAATAAAGATTATCAAAGAGTATGAGAGAGCGGTAGTATTCCGTCTCGGGAGGCTCATCGTTGCTCCTAAAGGGCCAAAAGGACCTGGAATTATCATTGTAATCCCATTCATTGATAAGTTTTTAAGAGTTAATCTCAGGCTTGTGGCAATGGATGTTCCCCCACAGGATATTATTACACGGGATAATGTATCTGTGAAGGTGAATGCTGTTGTTTATTTCAGGGTTGTTGAGCCGAATAAGGCGATTACTGAAGTTGATGATTTCCTCTATGCAACATCTCAGCTCGCACAGACCACTCTCAGAAGTACACTAGGCAACTCTGAACTTGATGATCTGTTGAGTAACAGGGATCATATAAACAGTGAACTTCAGGAACTCCTTGATTCGAGAACAGATCCCTGGGGAATTAAGGTGTCTGCTGTTGAGATTAAACACGTGGATCTTCCGCAGGAGATGCAGAGAGCAATGGCAAAACAGGCGGAAGCAGAAAGGGAGAGAAGAGCAAAGGTTATCGGTGCTGAAGGTGAGTTTCAGGCTGCAACAAAAATTGTTGAAGCTGCAAAACTTATGGAGGAACACCCTGTTGCTGTACAGCTCAGGTATCTGCAGACACTCAGGGAAATTGCAACTGAAAATAATTCAACAACTTTATTTCCTATACCGATTGACTTTCTTCAGGCTTTCATGCCTAAAAAATAGTGAATAAATATTCCGCATAAAAAGCCCCGGGATAACGGGGCTTTTTATGCGGATGATAGTGAGTTTAAAGCATTATCAGAAATCTCCCGCAGTATGTACAGATATGAATGCTCTCCCGGTCCTGAATTTCCTTGAGTTCAACTGGTGGTATATTCATGTGACAGCCTGAACAGCTGTTTTTTTCAACAATTGAAAATGGATTATTATTTTTCTTTTTCATCCTTTCATAGTATGTGAGAGATCTGTTATCAACAAGTTTTTTCAGGTCATCAATTTTCTGCTTAATTGAGTCCGGTTTCCCCTGTTCCAGATATGAGTTGTATAGTCTGTCAAGTCTTATCATCAGATCAAGATCTGATGAAGGTACTCCGGAAAGCTCCCTGTTGCCGCTTACTGTTTTTTTAGTTTCTTCAGAAATAGATTTATAATATGATTCACACTCTTTATCAAGAAATTTGAATAATTGGGAAGGAGTAGGATTTCCCGCAAAAAAAGAATTGTTTTCTTTGTTATTAAAAATTCTCGCCATCATCCCGATGAGGTAAAGATATTTTGTGCTCATAGAAGTGGGGAAGATGCTGAGCAGAATATATTTAACCGGTTTTTGATCAATAGACTGATATTCAACAGGCGTGTCTGCTATACCAAGTATTGTTATAAATTTGTCAACAGAGTCAGTCCGTGCATGAGGTATTGCAAGCGCATTCCCGATTCCGGTATTTTCAAGCGACTCCCTGTGTGCAACCTGGGCATAATAACGGCTGCTGTTTTCTATGAGCGACTGGTTTTGAAGTTCGGATATAAGTTCTTTTAAAGCAGGCTGTTTCTCTGTTGAGCTGATTTTAATTACCTGTTCTTTCGTGAAAAAATTATCGAGTTTCATTGCGGTTATACCCCAGTCATGGTCAGAATATATCAGTTTCCCGATTATAAAACAATCTGGAAAGAAGTGATTACATTTTTCCGAGCGGGATCTTTATGTCAAGGGATTAAAAATGAAAAAATGAGCATTTTCAAAAAGTATCTTTAAAAAGAAAGGGCTCCCTGCGGAGCCCTGCTATGATTTTATTCTTCGTACATAGTTTCTATGTTAAGCTTATATTTTTCGTTTATCGCTTTACGTTTAAGCTTCATTGTTGGTGTAAGTTCTCCACCTTCCTGTGTAAGTTCATTTGTAAGAAGCGTGAATTTTTTTACCTGTTCAACTCTTCCCAGTGACTCAGTTCTCCTGGCAATAATATCCTCGTAAAGCTTAATGATTTGAGGATTCTTAACCAGTTCCTCTTTAGATGAATATGTTATGCCGTTTTTCTGGCAGTATTCATCTAGAATTACAAAATTTGGCACCACCAGGGCTGAGATAAATTTTCTTCCTTCACCGATCGTTACAAACTGTTCAACAAAAAGTTCATCGCCGAGAAGTACTTCAATCTGCTGCGGGGAAATATTTTTACCCCCTGCTGTGATGATCAGGTCTTTAATTCTATCAGTAATTCTTATAAATGTTAATTGATCCCCATGTTTTTCTTCAACAATAAGTTCACCGACATCCTGGGTTTTAAACCAGCCATCATCAGTGAAACATGCTTTTGTCTCATCAGGTTTTTTATGATAACCGCTCATACACATCCCGCCCTTGAGCTGGATTTCACCTTCATCTGATATCCTGACACTGCACATCGGAATTACAGGCCCGCAATATGCAGGTTTGCCTGTGTCCCTATATCCAACACATACCGGAAAGAATTCGGTGAGGCCGAATCCCTGGATAATATTGATCCCGAAAGCCTGAAAGAATTCATTAATTTCCGGAGCAAAAGCAGCTCCTCCAATATGATAAACATTACATCTCTCTGTTCCCAGTTTCGCACGAACAGCGCTGAAAATAAGCTTATCAGCGAGTTTATATTTAAAGCCGGTTTGGCCTTTCCCCGTGGCAATTTTTTTTCGATATTCTTTAATGCCGACTTTTGTTGCCCAGTTAAAAAGTTTTCTTTTGATCGAGGGAGCTGTTTTCAGCCCTTCATGAATTGTACCGTATACTTTTTCCCATATTCTCGGAACGCTTGTCATGAAATGCGGTTTAACATGAGCCATTACATCAATGAACTGTTTGGGGTCAGGGCAGTACGCTATCTGAATACCGTAGCTCATACATCCGTATGACCACATTCTTTCAAAAACATGACTAAGGGGAAGAATTGCCAGTGATACAAAATCTGTTGTAGCTTCAGGGAATCTCATATAAGAGGGATATATCCCGTTCATGAAACTTCTGTGAGTATGGATTGCACCTTTCGGATTTCCTGTAGTTCCTGAAGTATATATCAAGGTGAGCATGTCATCAGGATTTACATTGTCAAGTCTGCTGTTAAACTCTTCATTATTGGTGAGCTTGCGACCTTTATCAATCAGATCATCGAGATATATACTGTCGTTGCCGGTAATTTTTGTTTCTTTATCAAATGCAACTATAAGCTTAAGATGACTGTTGCTTGTAATGATGGCTTTGGCTTTATCGTATTGGCCCTGGTCTCCAGTAAAAAGTATTTTTACTTCTGCATCATTGATTATATACTCAGCCTCCTCTTTTGAGTTAGTAGCATATATCGGAACTGAAACAGCTCTTGTAGCAAGTATCCCGAGATCGGATATAGCCCATTCAGCTCTGTTCTGGGAAAAAATTGCACACATCTCACCGGGTTGTAGTTTTAAATCAATGAGAGCTTTAGCTACAGCAGTAATTTTCTCACCAAATACATCCCATGAAATAGATTCCCATTCATTGTTACTGTTTTTCTGTATGAGTGCTGTTTTCCCTTTAAACTCTCCGGATTTTTTCAGCATCATATATGCAAGTGTCCGGTTTTCCTTGAGATAACTGTCAAAATCTTTCTGCCAGTCCCTTCTGGATTCATAAAGTGGTTGAAGCTCCATAATTTCCTCCTGCTCATATCTTTATATTTATTAAAATCAGGCTGTTCGGATCGTTTTGAGTCAAGCATATTCAATTTATTTTGTGTTCACCGAGGTGCTTGAATCGAAAAAAACGTTTCAGATTTATAAATCTGAAACTATTGTTTTATTCTGGAGTTCAAACTGAAAAAAAATCTATATTACATCACTATGTTATAGTATACATCAGTATTAAGAATAAGTTTAATTTATCAGGTATTCCAATAGTTTAAAGTCAGAGTTATCATTTAAAGGTTCTTCTTGTAATATAACATAAAAAAAGAATACTTCCATAAAAATAAAATTTAAAGTATTGATTGAAATCATGAATCACAGTAAGTAATCTTATAAACTTTTACTGAATACACAATCTGATAATAGGGAGTAATTATGATTTTACGAATTGATCATATTTCTATTGCTGTGAAAGATATTATTAAAGCTGAAAAGTTTTTCACCGATCTTCTCGGTCTTGTAAGAGGGGGCTCCGGTGGTGATGATAAAAGCGGTTTTTTTTATCAGTTATATTCTGCCGGAGATCTTTCCAGGTTTGAACTTATCTCTCCAACCCGCGAAGGAAGTTTTCTTGATAATTTTCTTAATAACAGAGATGGAAGTGTTCATCATATAACTTTCCAGGTTGATGATATAAATATTGCGAGGTATAATCTTGAGAAAAGCGGTATACCATATTTTAATTATAGTGACAAATATGATAACTGGAAAGAGCTATTCATTCATCCTAAAGATGCCTTTGGTGTTCTTATTCAGTTAGCTCAGTTTTCACCTGCTGACTGGATAGACGAGACAATGAATGTCCGGGGTAAAAAGATATGGCATATTGAAAAAAAAGACAATTACAAAAGAGTTTCATTCGCGCATCCCGGAGGAGGTAAAGTTGATATAGATCTCTCCGAAAGAGAAATTGAAGAATTGATTAAGGATTTAAAAAAATGAAGGAATTTGTTTTTGAGATAAATGAATCAAAGGAAGAACAATTAACTTTTCAGTTGATGGAATCAGGATTTGCTTCGTTTTATTTTGAGAAATCAGGGAATAAAAATTTTCTGAAAATTTATACCGAAAATAATGATTTACCATCGATATTGCTTAATGAAATTTCTGTCTCATCGTCAGATGTAGATCCTTCTTCATGGAGCAGAGCCTGGGGAGAAAATTATAAAGGAGATGAACTTACTTCGAATATTTTCATACTCCCTGAAGGAGCTGTTCCCCCTGATAAAAATTATAAAACTATAATTGAAATAGATCCATTTGATTCATTCGGAGACGGGCATCATCCTACTACCCGTTTGTGCGGAATGCTTCTTGAAGATGAACTCTCGAACCATCACGATCCTTCTGCTCTTTCCATGCTCGATATAGGTACTGGTTCAGGAATATTATCAATAGCAGCATGGGCTATGGGTGTGAGAGATATAGAACTTTTTGATTACGATCCTGTTGCTGCTGACAAAACTTTAAAAAATCTTAAACTTAATGGAATTAACTCTTTATTACCATTTATTGATGATATTTATGAGTTCACATCTGTTAAAAAATATGATGTCATTACGGCAAATCTGCTTTCAAGATTACTTGAAGATAATATTGTCAAGGTGACAGAGCTCCTTAAACCGGAAGGCAGAATAATAGTCAGCGGTATAAGTACAAAATGGACAGAAGAAATGAAGAAAGTTTTTTCAGACAACCGGCTTCAAATCATTGAACATATGGTTATTGAGGAATGGAATGGTTTTTTGCTGACTAAAGCTTAAAGTTATATTTTAATATATAAATGTGATATCAATGCCTGCTGTTAAAGATTATATATAAAGGTGGTTACTGTAAAAAAGAAGTGCATATATTTAACTTTTTTATTACATTTAATCCAGACAAATAATGGTTTACATATAGTGTGTAAATTTTAAACTATTTCAGGATTATTTAATTTTGAAATAGATTATAAATCTTTTGAATTAATTTAACGGTAGCTGTTATGCGAAATAAACAGATATAACCGGATTGTTGACAAATCTATATATAAATGGTATAATATGTATTGTGAAAGATGTAAAAAAAATGAAGCAACAATTCATCTATCAGAAATAATGAAAGATATAAAGTCCGAAGTACATCTATGTGAACACTGTGCAAGAGAAGTGGGTATTAATACCAAAATATCCAACTTTACTCTGACTCTCCCCGAAATGCTTACTTTTATGAATGTTGATGAAGTCAATGACTTTCAGGGGAAAAAACGCTGTGGTACTTGCGGCTGTGATTTTATTGAATACAAAACTAATGGAAAACTTGGCTGTCCTGATTGTTATATTTATCTTGCTGATCAGCTTGAACCTGCACTTGTTACATTTCATGGAGATGCAAGGCATTGCGGTAAATTTCCCGCTTTCAATGCTGCAAAACCGGATGAAACAATGATTGTTCAGGAGAATATAAAAAAACCTGATGATTTAGCAATACTTCAGTCTGAATTGAATGAAGCGGTAAAGGATGAACGGTATGAAGATGCAGCTTTAATCCGTGACAGGATTAAAGAACTATCAGGTTCCATGGAAAACAGGATAATAAATAAATGACAGGTCTTGAAGAAATTTTAAATGAAAGCAACAGTTTCTGGAGATGTAAAGGGCCCAGAAATGATATTGTTCTATCAAGCAGGGTGAGACTTGGCAGAAACGTAAAAAGCCTGCACTTTCCTGATGTGATGGGTGACGGTGAAATGGAGTACCTGTTTGCACTTGCGGATAAATTTGCATTTAAAGAACCTTCCGGGAACAGGTGTCTCAGAATAAATTCACTGGATCTTCATTACAAACGGTTACTACGCGAAAAAAATATTATAACAAGTGAAATGGAGGGATCTGAAAAAAGTCTTGTAGTGGTTAATAAAAACAGGGGATTTACTCTGCTAATTAATGACTCAGATCATTTCAGAATACAGATTATAAAAGCCGGTTTTCAAATTCATGAAGCTTTTATAGACGCCGATGCTGTTGATGATGAACTCAACAGTATTGTTCCATATGCGTTTTCAGAAAGATACGGTTATCTTTCATCAAATCCGGCAAATATCGGGACCGGACTTAAGGTTTCAGCATTAATGCACCTGCCGGTTTTGACTATGCAGAAACGAATATCTGAAACAGTTTCTCCTGTTAAAGAGAGCGGGTTTCAGATAACCGGCACTCTCGGTAACAGCGGCAGAATAATCGGGGGACTTTATATTATAAGCAACAGACGACAGTTCGGCCTGACTGAAGTTGATCTTGTTGAGACAGCTGATGATATTATCAGTAGAATTATTAAACTTGAAGATGATTCAAGGGATGAGTTCTTTTCAACTTCAAGACATGAACTTGAGGATACAGTCTGGCGTTCGCTCGGCATACTGCTTTATGCGAGAAGACTGAATTACGTTGAAGCTGTTGAGCATCTTTCCAGAGTCAGGCTTGGTGTTGTAATGTCGATCATAAAAGATTACGATCTTGTCCATATAAACGACCTTATGGTTAAAGTACAATGGTCGCATTTACAGGAATATTACGGAATAAGATTCAGAAGTATCATAGACAGTGACGAGTTCAGAGCAAATATGGTCAGGGCTGAATTAAAGAATAGTGGAGAGCTGGATGTTTGAATTTACAAAAAAATCACGAAAAATAATTGAAATATCCGCTCAGATTGAAGGGAAGAGACTGAATTCCGACGTCCTGGGCCCTGAACATATAATGCTCTCTCTGCTTAAGGACGATGATTCAGTTGCTGCACGGATAATGAAAAATCTCGGGATCAATTTTGAAAAAGTATTATTCCTGCTTGAGAAAAGTATCAAGTCAAAAAGTTCAGGTACAGCGCCTGAACAGATATCGGCAAATCAGTCTTTCAGAAATATTATTGAGTTTTCACGGGATGAGGCTAAAAATTTAAAAAATTCATACATCGGTACAGAGCATCTTCTTCTTGCCGTATTTAAAGAGGGGAGCTGCCCGGGGCTTCCTGAACTGGAAAAAAACGGAATCACTTATGATTCAGTAAGGGATGAAATTCTTCGTGTATTGGGAGTGAAAAGTAATCCGAGAAATATAGCAGTAAAAAGTGATGCAAAGCCTGCCTCTCTTGATGATTTCTCTACCGACCTCACTGCGCTTGCTGCTAAGGGAGAACTTGATCCGGTTATCGGAAGAGACATTGAAATTGCCCGTGTAATAAGAATTCTTTCACGTAAGAGAAAAAATAATCCCATACTTATAGGCGAAGCAGGTGTGGGTAAAACAGCAATTGTCGAAGGCCTTGCACAGAGAATAGTGAAACAGGATGTGCCGGAAACTCTTTACGGTTACAGGCTTCTTGCGCTTGACCTTTCATCTATAGTTGCAGGTACCAAATACAGAGGTGAGTTTGAAGAACGTCTTAAAAAGCTTGTACTGGAGATAAAGAACAGCGAAAAACTTGTAATATTTATAGATGAGATACACACTATTACAGGCGCGGGGGCTGCGGAAGGAGCTATTGACGCTGCCAATATTCTTAAACCTGCTCTTGCAAGGGGAGAGCTCCAATGTATCGGCGCAACAACAATGACCGAATATAAGCTTTACATAGAAAAAGACAGTGCTCTTGTAAGGCGTTTTCAGAATATTATAATCGATGAACCGGATACTGATGAAACTTTGAATATTCTTCAAGGCCTGAAAGAGACTTATGAAAAATATCACAAAGTTACTTACTCGGAGGATGCGCTTGAAGAAGCTGTTATGCTCGCAGACAGATATATCAACGACAGATATTTTCCTGACAAAGCAATTGATCTTATTGATGAAGCGGGAGCCATGGCCAGGTATGATAATATTGAAAAACCCTCCGAAATAACAGAACTTGAAAATGAAATTAAACGTCTTAATGAAAATAAGGTTGAACTTGTTCAGGCACAGGAATATGAACAGGCAGCGCGTATAAGAGATATAATCTCTGAAAAGAAAGATAAACTCGAAATAATTTCTGCCGAATGGCTTAATAGGACTAACAGGTTTGAAGTGCTAGTAAAACCTTCTCTTATTGCCAAGGTTGTTGCAGAGATGACCGGCATACCAGTTGAGGAACTCGAAGAGGACGAATCTGAAAAACTCCTCAACATGGAGGACTATCTTAACAAAAGAGTATTCGGGCAGAAAGAGGCAATAGAAACTGTGAGCAGGGCTATAAGGAGATCAAGAGTCGGGCTCGGCAGGGATGACAGGCCTAACGGTTCATTTATATTTCTGGGGCCCACAGGGGTAGGGAAGACAGAGTTGGGGAGAGCTCTTGCGGAGTTTCTCTTCGGTGATGAAAAAAATCTTATCCGTCTCGATATGTCGGAATTCATGGAGAAGCATTCCGTATCACGTCTTATAGGCTCACCGCCGGGATACGTCGGCTATGAAGAAGGAGGACAGCTCACTGAAAAAGTACGGAGGAAACCTTATTCCGTTGTTCTCCTTGATGAAATAGAGAAAGCGCATCCGGATATTTTTAATATATTACTACAGGTACTTGATGAAGGTGAACTTACCGACTCTTCAGGAACTACAGTAAGTTTTAGAGATACAATTCTTATAATGACATCGAATGTCGGCAACAGCGGCTCTGACACAACAGGTACTCTCGGATTCGGCAAGGTTAACGATAACAGCTATAACAGGGATAAAATTTCAGAGGGCCTGAAAAAAATATTCTCACCTGAACTTCTTAACAGAATAGATGAAACAGTTTATTTTAATAAACTTAATATTGATGATTTTACTTCGATTGCTGATCTGATGATAAAAGAAGTTTCTGAAAAAATGAGTCATAACGGCATTGAACTTGTTGTACCGAAAAATGTCAGAAAACATCTTGTTGAACAGGGTTTTGATCCGAAAACAGGCGCACGAAATCTGAGAAGAATCATTCAGCGTGAAATTGAAGACCGAATTTCTGAAAAAATATTAAAAGATAAATCTAGCGAAAAAGCGGTCATTAAAGCAGGTTTGAAAAACGGTATAATTTTCTTTAAATCAAGTGTAGCCGTTGATGACCAGCCGGCTGATGTTGAAAAAAAAGGAGCTGCGCTTAAAGTATAAAATACTTGATTTTTCTTCCACACTGAAAATTAGTGTCTAACCAGGCTGAATCGTAATAATTCATATCAGTATGTAAAAATCGGACATCAGAAATTTTTCATAAAGACTAAATTTCTGATGAACCGTTACATTTTGCTGCAATAAACAAATCATGTATTCTGCATAACTGTACTTTATATGGTTAGCAAAGAGTCATTCAACAGGTTTATTTATTCTATTGACTTCATCTTATTTTCAAAAAGAGGAAATATATGGGAAAAACAATCACAGAAAAAATTTTTGATTCACACAGAATCGAGGAACTATCGGGCGGCATTTCTGTCCTGAAGCTTGATGCTGTGTTCTGTCATGAAATAACAACTCCGATTGCAATTAATGATCTAATCGCGCGCGGAAAGGATCGTGTTTTTGATCCATCTAAAATCAAAGTAGTTATAGATCATGTGACACCCTCAAAAGATACAAAAACCGCAATACAGGCTAAAACTTTGAGGGATTGGGCAAGAAGAAACGGTATAAAGGATTTTTTTGACGTGGGGAGAAATGGTGTTTGTCATGCAATCTTCCCGGAAAAAGGTTTCACCAGGCCCGGTTATACGATAATAATGGGAGACTCTCATACATGTACTCATGGCGCATTCGGAGCCTTTGCTGCGGGTGTTGGTACAACAGATCTGGAAGTGGGGATGCTGAAAGGGGTATGTACATTTAAGGCGCCCAGAACCATGAAATTTAATCTTACAGGAAAACTTCCTGAAGGCGTTTATGCCAAGGATGTAATTCTTTATATAATCGGAATGATCGGAGTTAACGGTGCAACAAATAGAATTATGGAATTTACCGGTTCTGTTATTGATGATATGAGTATGGAATCAAGAATGACGCTCTGTAACATGGCTATTGAAGCGGGTGGTACAAGCGGAGTCTGTTATCCTGACATGAAAACTGTTGATTATCTCTGGGAACATATCAGGGGAGAATATAAATCAAAAGAAGCCGCATTAACAGATTTTAAAAAGTGGGTATCTGACGCCGATGCTGACTTTGAAAAAGTTTTTGATATTGATGTAAATGCCCTTGAACCTATGGCAACATATGGTTATAAACCTGATGAAGTAAAACCTGTAAGAGAGCTTGAAGGCGCTGATGTTGACCAGGTTTATATCGGTTCATGTACAAACGGACGTATTGAAGATCTTCGCATAGCAGCAGCGATCCTGAAAGGGAAAAAGATTAGTGATAATGTCAGAGGAGTTGTTTCTCCAGCAACACCGGATATTTTTAAAAAGGCTTTAGATGAAGGAATTATCCAGGTTTTCATGGATTCAGGATTCTGTGTAACTAATCCGACATGCGGAGCATGTTTAGGGATGAGTAACGGTGTCCTTGCTCCGGGTGAAGTCTGTGCTTCTACTACTAACAGAAATTTTAACGGCAGAATGGGCAAGGGTGGGATGGTACATCTCATGAGTCCTGCGACAGCCGCAGCAACAGCAATTAAAGGTAAAATCGCCAATTCAGAGTTATTCAGGAGGAAATAGTTTTTATGAAAAATTTCAGCGGAAAAGTTCTCTTTCTTGACAGGGCTGATATAAATACAGATGAAATCATTCCGGCAAAGTATCTCACAGAGAGTACAAAAGATGCTCTGAAGCCATATCTCCTTGAAGACCTTAAACTTGAAGGATTCAATCAGAAAAAAGATATAGAAGACGCAGAAGTAATAGTTACAAGAGTAAACTTCGGATGCGGATCATCAAGAGAACATGCACCCTGGGCACTTGAAGTCAATGAGATAAATCTTGTCATAGCTGTTGATTTTGCCCGGATATTCAGGCAGAATATGTATAATTGCGGCATGATGGCTGTGGAGCTCCCGGCGCAAACCATTGACATGCTCTTCTCTAAATTCTCCGGTAGGGAAACTTTTGTTGAGACAGATTTCGATACAGGGACCTTTACTTTTAAATCAGGAGATCTAATTGAAACTGTCTCATTCAATATATCAGAATTTGACAGAGATCTTGTGAAGGCAGACGGCTGGGTTGATTATGCTGATGCACGTTACTGATTCTTTTTAAGCATCTTTATGTTTTTACTGTCGGTAATATTACCGTTCAGTAAAAACGGTATGGTATACCATCTTCCGCTCAGGTATTCATTATAAAAAGCGATAGCTGGACGTGGTATATCTTTAATAAAATGATTATTAAATTCAAGTTTCATCGACAGGTTGCTGGCACTAAGATCACTGTTTATTTTACCATTCATGGATAATCTAATATCTTCTGAATTAAAGATAAATGAATTGATCATCAGATCCCGGCCATTTACATCAATATTACCGTAGATTTTACTGAACTCCAGATCCTTAAGCTTGTATCTAAGTTCAGCCAGAAATATAATTAAACCATTCTGAATCCCTGTGTTTACAACTTTGCCTTTCGAGACACTGAAAGTTGCATTACCTTTAAGTGTCTCTGTCATGTTTTCCCTGAAACCAAAACCGAGGTTAAAGGACCCGTCAGCAAATCCGAATAGCCTGTTATTCAGATTATCATTTGTGAATTTAAGGTCATTGACTTTCATTCCGTTAAATCTTGCATTGATATGGGCAGTGGGAAAATCACCGGATAATTCAATTTTACCTGAACCATTTAAACTCCCGCTCAGAAGAGATGTGTCAACCCGGTTCAGTTTTATTGTTTTTCCTGATGCTGCAAAATCCGCATGATTGTTTTTAAATAAAAATTTGTCATAAATTATTTCTTCAACCTGAATTTTACCGCTGATGTTAACAGGGAAAGAAAAATCTGAAGACGATTTTCCGCTGCTAAGGCTTATGTTGTTAACATCAAGTTTGTTACCTTTTATAAAAACGTAAATACTTTTAAAATTGCTGTCAGTGGCGGCAAGGGAAACATTAAAATTGCTGCCGAATATTTTTACCGGTACGCTTTCTTTTTTGAAAATATTATTTACAAGTTCTATTTCTGTATTAAGTCCGCTGAAAACTTCTGTACGGTCTTTATAACTGCACTCTGAAATCTGCATTCTTCCATTAAATTTTGAACCATTATAGGATAGACTTCCCCTGAGATTACCTGAGAATCCTGAAGGTATGCCGCTTTCAAGCTGTCTTAAATCAGATATTGAATAATTCAGGTTTGAAACAGAGAATCTTCTAACCTCACCGGCTTTTGTTGAAATAAAAAGATCTTCAAGAACTGAGGACGAATTATTCAGTTTGTTTTTTGCATCTTTTATAACAACAGTATCATTCTCTATATTTACAACACATGAACCATCAGCATGAATAATACTTTTGCTTTTATTCAGGGTTGATGTAACTTTTGCATGACCTTTTATTACCGGAAGCTGTATTTCAAAATTGTCTATTAAACCGTTAACTGTCTGAAATGGAAGTTTCAGCGGTTTATCCGGAAATCCATAAACCCAGTTCAAAGAACAATTTTCAAGTTTTATAATCCCGGTAATTTTTAATTTTTCTGAAATATCAATGGTTATCTCAGGATACAATTTACCTCTTCCTGACGGAAGTTCAATTCCGGCTTCAGAGAGGTTGAAAATATTATCTTTTTTCAGTCTGAAGGTGCCATTAACCTGGTACTGGCCTTCTAATGGTTTAAAATCAGCAGGAGGGTTCACAAGGTTCAAAGAACAATCACTAAGAATGATTTCATTAATTTTAAAACTGGATTTACTCTCTTCTGCTGCTGGCGTTTCCGGTTTTAAGTTATCGAAAATTCTTTCAATATTACTTTTACCGGTATTGTCAAAACTCCATCGTATTAAAAGGTTTTTAAAATAAAGTTTATTGATAGTATAATCTTTTCGCAGCAGTGAAAAAAGCGAGAATTGTATTATGGCTTCTTCAGCCTTCAATAGTGATTTGTCATCCGGAAGTATGTTGCCGTTTTCGTCTGAATCGGATATTGTTACACCCTGAAGTATAACCCCTCTGATGCTGTATCTGAGAGATTTTATATCTACTTTGCGTCCGAGAGCAGTTTCAGATTTAGTTTTAATCAGATTAAGTACGGATTCTTCCGGGTAGAAATAGAATAAAAGAGCAGCGCCTGATAAGAGAACGGCTGTAGTGCTGATAAAGACAATTGTTCCAATTTTCAGGTATTTTGCGATTCTTTTTTTCATTTGTTTTTATTTGCTTCCCTCTGTCTTTCAAGCGCAGTCTGTTTTTTAAAGAACAGTACAGTTTTTTCAAGTTCAGAAAGATCCGTGCTTATAATTTTACCCTCCTGAAGCATAATATGTTTATCTTCCAGAAGTTTTACAATAAGGCTTTCTCCCTCAACAGGGGATAAGCCTACCATGTTTATAAGCTCTTTTGAGCCGAATTCAAAATTATGAGGTTTCTTAAACTCTATGCCGATTTTCTGTTTTTCAATCTGGATCAGTAGAGTATCATAAATTCTTCCTAACGGATTCCGGATCATAAGATTTTCAAGCTGCCTGTAAGCTGTCCAGGTCCTTTCACTGAGCAGCTGAATAAGTCTTGTAGCAAGCTGCGGCTGAGCCTGCACCATCCCTTCGAAGTTGGATTTATTGATAGCAAGAACTGAAACATCTCCATAGGAGATTGCGGAAGCGCTTCTCGGTTTATTGTCAAGGAGGGCCATCTCACCGAAAATGTCACCGGCTTTCAGAACTGCGAGGAGAATCTCCTCATCTACAATTTTTGTAATTTTAACTTTCCCGTCCTGAATGATAAACAGTTCATCACCAGGTTCCGATTCACTGAAAAGCATGGTGTTGTCAGGATATTTCCGGTTCATTCCCGCTCTGTACGGCATATCCGGAAATTTCAGCGGGGATTTTAATGTTTTAAGTCGTTCGATCGATTTATCCCTGTTATAACCCGAAGGGCAGTGCTGAATATATTTCTGATAAGCATATATTGCATGGTTGAAAATTCTTTTTTTCAGATAATATTCGCCAATATTAAAGAGGTGTTCTGGGTCCTCTTCACCTGAAGTTTTGAGTGAAAGATTGGTTATTGCCGAGTCAAACTGTCTCAGTTTTCTGCTGAAAAAACGGATAATTTTCATGGCAACTGCCGGGTTCTTCTGGATCAGAAGCCCGAACATATCCTTCTCTACGGATATAAGAGAGACATTTTCCAGGGCAACTGCGGTATCGAGCCTTGCATGCCCTGCCATACATGAAACAACGCCGAAAAAATCTCCGGGTCCAAGAATTGTATATGGCTCTTCTGAAAGGACTGGTGTTTCCTTGGATATTTTAACCTTTCCGTTTCTTATAATATAAAAATTTGAGGCGTTCTTTTTTCCTTCAACCATTACGAAGGAGTTCGCCATATAGTTTTCAACCTTAAACTGGGTAGCTGCCATTATTCCTCTTCTATCAGGAAACTGATATAAATACTATTATCAAGTTTCGGTCAAAAATCAAATCTTTTACATGAAAATTTACACGAAGTATACACCCTGGTTAAAATTCAGTCTATCAATTTTTTTAATTTATAGAGCTCATTTATAGCATCCATAGGAGTCAGGCTTTCAACATCTATTTTATTAAGGGTTTGAATAAGGATATGGTTAGACGCATTAAAAATTTCAAGCTGTTCTGATGAAGTACCTGAATCAGCAAGTTTATCTTTAACAGAGCCGCTTTTTTCAAGTTTTTCAAGTATTTTAGTCGAACGTGAAATTATTGTTTTAGGGAGTCCGGCAAGTTTTGCAACATGAATACCGTATGATTTGTCCGCGCTCCCTGATACAACTTTATGCAGAAACTCCACGTTGCTTAATGTTTCCTTAACGAGTACATTATAATTAACAATACCTGTTTTACTTCCGAGTTGTGTCAGCTCATGATAATGGGTTGCAAAAAGGGTCTTGGCCCTGATATATCGCTGAATATACTCAACAACTCCCCATGCTATTGAAAGGCCGTCATAAGTACTGGTACCGCGTCCCACTTCATCCATAATTATAAGGCTGTTTTCTGTTGCATTATTCAGAATGTTTGCAGTTTCATTCATTTCAACGAGGAAAGTAGATTCACCACGGGAGATATTATCCGAGGCTCCTATACGTGTAAAGATTCTATCTGCTATTGAGATATCAGCATTTTCCGCAGGGACAAAGGAACCGGTCTGTGCAAGTAGCTGAATGATTGCACACATTCTGATATATGTGGATTTCCCGGCCATGTTCGGGCCTGTGATTATTGCAATCATATTTTCATTATCATCAAGGAGGATATCGTTAGGTATAAATACCTCTTTTGTGTAATACTTTTCAACAGCCGGGTGCCTCCCGGCTTTTATTGATATATAATTATTGTCGTTTATCTGAGGCCGAACAAATCTGTTATGAATGGCGGCAACAGATAATGAGCATATAAAATCAATGTAGCCGATAGTAGTTGCCGTATTCTGAATCTCCCGGCTTTTACTGATTATCTCATTTTTCAGTTTTTCAATTTCCCGGTTTTCGATGACTGTAATCTTTTCTGATGCGCCAAGTATGTCAGTTTCAAATTTCTGGAGTTCGGGAGTTGTGAACCTCTCTCCACCCACCAGGGTCTGTTTGCGCATATATTCTTTAGGAGCATTCTCAGCCTGTCCCTTGCTTATTTCAATATAATAGCCGAGAATTTTATTATATTTTACGCGGAGAGTATTTATTCCGAGCCTTGACTTTTCCTCCTCCTGGTATTTGAGTATCCAGCTTCGGGCGTCTGACTTAAGTTCATAGAGCCTGTCGAGTTCAGGGATGTAACCCGGTTTTATAACTCTGCCATGTTCAGGTGAGAGAGCGGGATCATCATCAATAACTGTTTTAATTGTTTCAGCAAGTTCATCGAGTTCGGATATTCCTTTAACAATTTTGTCTATTGAAGGGGAGTTAATTCCATGTTCTGCAAGTTTCTGGCGTATCTTCTCAGCAGCTTCAAGTGACTGCCTTAGTGCAATGAAATTACGGGGCTGAATTTTTCCGATAGTAAATCTTGAGATAAGCCTCTCCATATCGAGTATATCTTTTAGTGAATAGTTGATATCTTCTGTCAGCTCAACTCTCTGGTAAAAAAAGTCCACAAGGTTCAGCCTTTCTTCAATAGCAGTTCTTTCGATAAGAGGCTGCAGCAGGTTCCGTTCGAGGGTCCTCCTGCCCATGGGGGTCTTTGTGTGATTGAGAACAGAAAAAAGTGTACGGTTTTTCGAACCGTCCTGCTGGTTCTGTATAAGTTCAAGATTTGATACTGTTGCCTCATCAAGAAGCATGGTCTCCTGCGATGCGAGTTTCATCGGATTTTTCAGGTGACCGAAAAGAGTTTTGTGAGTGTCGCGCAGATATTGAAGTATTGAACCGACAGTTATAATTTCTGTATCAGATTCAATTCCCAGTCCCTTCAGCGAGTGAATCTGGAGTGTCTGACAGATTACGTCACTCATGAAATCTTTTTCGTAGTTCCACTCGTTCAGTGCATGAACCGGTATATTTCTGTTTTTGATATATTCAAGAAAAACAGCATCTGTTTCATAAGATACCGCGAAGAAAATAACCTCCCGCGGCGAGAACTTGGCAAGCTCCCCCCTGAAAAGTTCCTGATTTTTCTCTGATGTCATATAGCTGAAATCTCCGGTTGAAATATCAACGAAGGAGATACCCATTGCGTTTTTAGAAAGATATACTGAACATAGATAATTATTATCGTCAGATGCGATTAGATTCTGCTCAATAACAGTCCCTGGAGTTATAATCCGGACAACGTCTCTTTTTACAATACTTCCGGAGGATGGAACTGTTTCAAGCTGCTCGCACACAGCTACTCTTTTTCCTGCTTTTATAAGCCGGGCAATGTAACTCTCTGCCGCATGATAGGGGAGGCCGCACATCGGCACATCATTCTGGCGAGCAGTGAGAGCTATATCAAGTATTTTAGACGCAATTTTCGCATCATCAAAAAACATTTCGTAAAAATCACCCATCCTGAAAAAAAGTATATCATCAGGGTGTCTCCTTTTGATGTCGCTATACTGCTTCATCATAGGTGTAAGTTTTTCATCCATTCGTCAATCCCCGTAAATGTAGCTTCTGTTTCCCTGTTCCGAAAATCTTACAATATTTCCATTGATACCGTATTCCTCGGCAAGCCTGATTCTCCCTTCATAAGCCCTTTCTGTATCCATGAATTTTCCGATATAAAGAAAATATCCTGACTTTGCTTTTACAATCCGTTTCGACGGGAAATTTTTGAGAAGTCGGTTCATGTTTTGTACTTCCTTTTCTCTGGTAAATGGCCCAACCGAAACAGAAAAATAAATCTCTTCAGCAGTTTCATTGACCTCGTATTCAGGAAGTATAGCAAGCCTGTCGGAATTATTTACCATCTCCATATCCGGGATGTAATCAACTATTTTCGGATTATTTTTTTTAAGCTTTTCAATTTTTGCAGCAGCCATTCCGGCTTCCGGTGATTCAGGGAAGAGCTTTACAATGCCGGTATAGGCAGAGTATGCCCTGTTTAAGTCTTTCTTCTCATCATAGAATTCAGCAAGCCTGTATATTATTGAAGGGGATAATTCGGATTTGTTAAAACCAGCGGCAAGTTCCCGTAAGCTGTATATATAGGATCTCGAATTTCCGGAAGTTCTTTTATCAATTTCTGAAAGTGTGAAGATTGCGCGAGCCAGTGTATTAAAATCATGAGTTTTTTCTGTTATTGCAAGGGTTTCGTTACGTGCCGTATCATAATTTTCCAGCATAATGAGGGAATTAATATGCATGAACCGGAATTCGATTCCATATCGTCCATCACTAAAGAGTTTTATCCCCTGTGCAGATTCATCACGGAGTTCTTTCCACTTTGATTTAAGATCAAGTATCTGGCATAATTTATATAGCGCAATATCGCGTTTTTCATATGATGAATAGTTTTTAACAACAGCTCTGTATCTTTCAACTGCAAGTTCTGTGTCACTTTCAATCGCTGCAAGCATCATGCGGACATCGGGAACCTGTGCACTTTCAGGATAGATTTTCAGCCAGGAGAAAGCGCTTTTTTCAAATGATTCCTCATTACCTGAACGGAACAGCTCTACAAGGTCTTTGTATGTTTTTTCCTGATTGTTTGTAGCGGCAAAAACAGGAACTGCCGCAGCTATAATTGCAGCAGTAAATATAATATCAAGGAAGCTTTTTACCAACAAGTGTCGAGCCGTTGACTTCAATGATTTCTACCCGTGTCTCCTTTCCGATATCTGCACTGCTGCCGTTAAACACTACTGTGTGGTTTAAAAAGGTTTTACCCGAAACTTCAAGTGTTGATCTTCTGCTTGATTTTTCGGCAATAACCAATTCTATCCTATTAATCCTTGATTCACGTTTTTCAAGAGAAATTTTTCTCTGCAAAGCAATTAATTCATTAAGACGTTCAATTTTCTCCGCTCTTGTCAATTCTTCTTTTAATGTGAATGCAGGAGTACCCTCCCTGGGTGAATAGGCATACATAAAGGCTTCATCATATCTTATATCAGTAACGGCCTTCAACGTGTTACGGAAATCCGCGTCAGTTTCTCCGGGGAAACCTACAATGAGATCTGTTGAAATAGAAAAATCATCAAGCCTGTTCTTCAGTGTATCAATAATCCTGTGATAGTCTGATAATGTATATTTGCGGTTCATGGCTTTAAGAACAGGATCCGAACCGCTCTGAAGAGGAAGGTGAATACTTCTGGAGATATTGCTGTTATCCTTTATTACATCTGCAATTACTGAATTAAAATCCATAGGGTGAGAGGTGAGGAAGTTAATTTTTTTCAATCCTTCTATAGCAGCTGTCTTTTCAAGAAGCTGATAAAAAGGGATTTCACCGCAATCCTGTCCGTACTGGTTTACATTCTGTCCAAGCAGTGTAATTTCAATTATACCTTCGGCAGCAAGTTCTCTGATATAATTAAGTATTTTCTCTGAGGGGAATGATATAAGTTTCCCGCGCACATAAGGGACAATACAGTACGCGCAGAAGTTTTCGCAGCCGTGAGTAATGGTGACCCATTTATGCCAGGGATAAATATCTTTGTTTTTAACAAGATCAAAATTTATTCTTTCAGAAAAATCAGCTCCCTCCTGTGAAAGGAAGAGCTTGCACCGGTGTTTATCTATATGCGTTCTTATAATAGTTCCAAGTTCCGGGGACTGGTATGGACCCGCAGCAAGATCCGCTTTGCCTTTAAGTACCAGCTCTTCACCGATCCGTTGAGCCATGCAGCCTGCAACAACAACAAGCCTTTGTTTTGCAGGTTTTCTTGAGCGGGCAATACTTATTTTCGCAAGTGCTCTTTTTTCAGCATGTTCCCTCACTGAACATGTATTGAATATACAGATATCAGCAGTCTCTTCGTTAGCTGTCTGAGTGAATCCGTTTTCAATCATCGAAAGTGTTATTAGTTCGGAGTCACCTTTATTCATCTGACATCCGAATGTTTCAATATAAAAGGTTTTCATTTACTGGTCAGATCAATCCCGCTTTTCTGTAAATGGCATCAATATTTTTATAATACCTGTTTATGTCAAAGAGAGAATTAATATCCGCTTCAGTTATTTTTTCCATCACCTGAGGTGATTTAAGTGTAAGTTCCTTCAATGTACCTTCACGAGCCCAGACTCTCATTGCCATTTCCTGAACCAGCCGGTATGCATCCTCCCTGGAAAAGCCTTTCTCAACAAGGAGAAGCAGCAGTGACTGTGAATAGAAAAGACCACCAGTCCTGTCAATATTTGCCTGCATATTCTTCGGGTAGAGGTGGAGGTTCTTAAGTATAAAAACAATTCTGCCAAGGAGATAATCCAGGGCAATAGTTGAATCAGGGAGTATAACCCGCTCTGCTGATGAATGAGAAATATCCCTTTCATGCCATAGTGTTATATTTTCAAGAGCAACATTCATGTTGGATTTTATTACACGGGAGAGGCCGGTAATACGTTCGGAGAGTATAGGATTCCTTTTGTGCGGCATAGCGGACGAGCCTTTCTGTCCTTTCTGGAACGGTTCTTCGATCTCGCGCACTTCTGTCCTTTGAAGGTGCCGGATTTCAGTTGAAAGCTGATCAAGTGTTCCAGCAGTTATTGCAATAGCTGACATATATTCTGCGTGCCTGTCTCTCTGTATAACCTGCGTGGAAACCGGATCAGGTTTAAGCCCCAGCCTGCGGCAGACCTCTTCTTCTATTTCAGGTGATATATTACTGAATGTACCAACAGCTCCTGATAGTTTTCCGTAAGATATATTATCAATTGCCCTGAGAATCCTTTCCCTGCTCCGTTTAAAAGCCTCATAATAGAGCGCCATTTTTACACCGAAAGTTGTGGGCTCAGCATGAACACCGTGCGAACGCCCCATACAGCGGGTGTCTTTAAATTTTAAAGCATTATCTTTCAGCACCTCGATAACCTGTTCAAGATCCTTCACCAGAATTTCCCCGGCTTTTTTCATCTGTATAGAGAGAGCTGTGTCTACTACATCACTTGATGTCAGCCCGTAATGAATGAACCTGCTCGCCGGGCCGACTTTTTCAGCTACCGCAGTAGTAAAGGCGATGACATCATGATGAACTTCGTTTTCGATTTCAAGTATGCGATCAACAGAGAAGTCAGCCTTCTCTTTGATTATTGCAAGATCTCCGGCTGGTATAATCCCGCGTTCAGCATAAACTTCACAAACAGCAATCTCTATATCAAGCCAGATCCTGAACTTGCTTTCAAGTTCCCATATATCTGACATCTCTTTCCGTGAATATCTTGGTATCATAAATTTCCTCTGATTATAAAATGATTAAAACAATTTGCTGAATTACAGAATAATATAATTATTTTTTAGAACTTCTTAAAGTTCCAGTTTAAATCAAGACTTTTTTAAACGGAACGTTGATTAAGTTTATATCAGCAGGTTGCCTTTTCAAGTGCATCGAGGTTTCTGAATGCCTCTTCAAAAGAATTACCGCACAACTCCGGTGTAGGAGAAAACTCTCTGCAGACTTTTGGTCTTTCATTATAAATAGAACATTTCATATCAGCAGAAAGATGGATGCATCTTGTGCCTGCCGGTTTGCCGCTCCCTGTGCCGGGAATTATTGTGGAGATTGAAGGCGCAATACAGCATGCACCGCATCTGTTACATTCCATCCGGTCTGTTACCTCTATGTAAATATTACTAAGAAACTACCGCCATTAACAGCAAAAGAATAAATACTGTCAAATACTTGTTGCTTAAAAAAAGAGTTTCAATGTCATAGGTGCAATACATGTAATTTCGCTGGAGGAAGATATGTACATTAGTAAAGTGCTGATTGATGTGAAAATACCGGCAGTTAGACATGATCTTAATTCTCCGGATCTCTTTTATAATACAATAAAAGCTATGACTGGTGATTCAAAACCGGTTTATAGAATTGAAAATATTCCTCTTTACCAGACAAATTTTGTTCAACCTGTTGTTGTGGTTTCCGCATCCAGGCCTGATATATATAAAAGCGGCAAACCTTTGGGCTATTTTCAAGGAATTGAAACACTGGATTATGCGTTGCCGGTGAGAGAAGGGATGGTTTACCGTTTTTTTATGAAAGCCAATCCATCGGTAAAAATTTTTTTTAAAGTATACGATGTTGATACAGACGAGGGGAGATTGAAATGGTTTGAAACTGAAAGTTCCCCGAATGGTTTTCAGGTTATAGATTGCAAATGCTCAGATGATGGATATATTGTTTCACACGAAAAAGGTAAAAAATTATCATCTGTTATTTATGAAGGTGCTTTGAAAATTTATGATAAAAACAAATTTACCGCTGCTCTTTTTAATGGGATCGGTAGAGGCAGAAGCCTGGGGCTTGGACTTCTTTCGGTTGAAAATTTTGCATCTAAAAACAGAAATATGACAGAAGAGATGAAAAATTCTCCTCATCAATAAGAAGAAATCAGTAGAGAGCCGGTATCTAATGCCGGTTCATCAGTCAGTAGTTTTACATTACACCCCGCTGTTTCTATAAAGCTGTATATTTTATCCCTGTCAGGATGATGATCTATTCTTCCTGTTAGTATGATGCTGTTGTTGAATTTTCCTGAAGCCCCCCCTATAAATCCATATTTATATCCGGGCAGCGCTATATAACCGGGAGATATTAATAATGAATCGAATCCGTTTTTTAAAGCTTCATTATTAATTGAATTGTCAGAAGTTATTATACTTTTTTCATTTATAATAAGAGTGGAACATTTAGAATACCCCTGTTTGACTTCAATAATTGAAATATCATTTTTTTCCAGGTAATCTTTGATAATTAAATCAGCAGAATCCTTTTTATGAAAAGCAGATTTTTCAGTTGCTGCAATATTATATGCTATATCACCGGGATATTTATCAGATAGACGGGTTATTCCTATTTTAATGTCACAGTAATTGCCCAACCTGTTAAGAAAGTTTTTATCAATGTCAGGGTGGACAAAGGCTGTGGACCGGTGCAGAAAAACCTGTATATCAGGATGCCCTGAGATCGGTTTATCAACAAGTTGTGTACGTGGAACAGTCAAAGGTTCTATGTCGAGATGCTTAAGACTTTTAACTGCTTCAGGTTTAAGAAATGGATCAACAAGAGCGAAGTATTTCATAAAAATTTTTTTCCTCATTTATCCGTCGGAGGTCAAGCAATATCCTTTAAAAATATTAATGAAAATTATTCCCCACCTGACATTATTAATATCACTATTTAATATAAATTCAGTTCTTTAAAAATTTTTCTGGTAGAAAAAGTACCGGCTCTTTATTAATACTGTTCTTTAGAGAATTACTACAGAACGGTACGGAATGTTCAGAAAAGATACAAGAAAGGCTAAGTTTATCGAGGTATACAGCGATTATTATCCGGTTATTTTCGGATCTGTATGTACAAGAATAAACAGTATAGATGACGCGGAGGATATCACACAGGAGATTTTTGTCAGGTTCTTCAGAAAAATGGACGAAGTTGAGAATCCGAGAAAATGGCTTTTCGGTACAATGAAACTGGTTCTGTTTGAATTCTACAGGAGCAGAAAAGAAGATGCCACAGACATTGATTTGCTGATGAATGATGTAAGTCTCAGTTTTGTTAATGGGATGAGAGATCTCCGTATGCTGCTTGATGAAGTTTTTGAAGATGCTGAAGTATTTAATAATGACGAAAAAAACAGGATTATTTTTGATCTTGTTGCAGTACAGAAATATACACTTGAGGAAGCTGCAAAGGAATTAGGGATGAGCAGGGATCAGGTTAAATACCGCTATTCATTGATAAACAGGTCGATACTTCAAACCCTTAAAAAAAGGGGAGTATCTAATCTGGAGGAACTTATATGATGAATGAGCAGATTATTGTTGAAAAGCTGATTGAAAAATTCAGGTTTGAAGAACCAGTAAATCCTCCGGTAAGAAATTATATATTTGAATCAAAAAAACGTAATCTTAAACGTATTCTGAAGAGTGAAAGGAAATATGGTATTTTTACAGCTGCGGCAGTTGTTGTTTTCTTTCTCGCAAGAAAAGCAGGCCTCACAATTTCATTTATCAATGCAGCAATCATAACCGGTTCTGTAGCAGCAGTTACAACTGCTGTTATCATAGCCGGAAGTATAAGCGGTGTAAACTATATCATTGAAAAAAACCGTACCGTGAACGAAATACCAGCTCCTGTAATAGAAATTCCTGAGATGAAACCTTCACTACAAAGTGTAAAGCCTGTTTCTGTTTACAGGTTTTCAGGAACACCCGGTTCATCGGGAATTGCGGATAGGGCCACCGGGATTATCTATAAAAAACTTATTGCAGAACATGGTGAAGATAATGTTTTTCTCTCATCTTTTTCAGCTAATAAGGGATATCTTGTGACCGGTTCAGTTGAAAAACTTCAGAGCGGTTACCTCATTACAATGAAGATTGTTGATCCTGTTCGTGGTGTGATTATAAATATGGAAACCGCTCAGATAAACAATGAAGATGAACTCCCCGCCGTATGCAGCCGTCTGGTAAAAATAATCAGCAGTAGTACAAGGTAAAGATTGTGATCCGTACAATCCTCTCCCTTATAATTCTTTTTGTCACTATATTTCCCGCTAAAATTTATTCAGCAGGTAAAAAAGAGAGTATTGCAGTTTTAGATTTTAAGCTTAAAAACATCAGTCCTGATGCGGGCAATATTGTCAGGAACAGAATTGAATACAATCTTTTTCAGACAAGAAAATTTAATATTCTTGAACGTAACAGAATAGATATAATCAGTAAAGAAAAGAGGCTATCTGAAGGAGATTCTAAAAGCATTGAAAATGCATTTCAGGCGGGTAAGCTTCTCCCGGCGGATTATGTAATAACAGGAGATATAACATTTAAGGAAAAAATTTATGTTAATATAGTTCTGATGGATACTTCTAATGGAACAATTGTTCACTCCTTCGGTAAAACATATCAGACTGAAACGGCTTTAATAGAAGATGCGGATAGAATAGCTTCTCTAATTTCAGAAGAGATTCTTTTTGACCGTGAGTTCGATAGAGATAAGGAGGAGTTTAATCTTTCTTCAAATTTCTTTCTGAACATGGGTGCTTCATATATTCCAAGTGCTGGTAAACTTAGCGAATATGCAGATAATGGTTACATGATTACCTTAGATGCCGGCGTCAGAAATGTTCTGATTAACGGAATCAGAATGGGATTTCAATGCGGTTATGCACATTTTTATACATTAGAACAAATCGATTATATATCTATAGCTCCGTTTCAATATACAGTAGCTTATGAAATGCAGCCATATAGAAAGTATTTTATTAATTCAGGCGTCGGGTTTGGCACTGCCCGTGTTTCTATTAAAAAAAAGCGTAATGTGATGACAGAATTTGAAGCTTGCGGACTTCTTTTCATTGAATTAAAATACCACATTAAAAGTGACCTGGCTTTCATTATGCAAGCAAATCATTATATATTATTTGAAAATGACGGCAATGTTGACTTTACAGCTTTTGGCGGTGGATTTGAGACACTATTCTGATTTTAATTCCATTCAATATTCAGTTCTGTAGCCGGCGTAAGAATAATATCATTTATTTCTTCTGTTGTTACGGTAATATCATTTATTCCAACAGGGTATAAAGTTTCTTCACCCGGATTATCTTTGTTTGAGGTTGTTGATGCTCCCTCTGATTTTTTTAACAATCCGGCAGGTGATGTCCGTCTGGATACAAGTTTAAAATCGGTATAATCATTAATTTTTTTGCAGCTGTATATGTATGACATGTAATTATTATTCACTACTGGCGAAAAAATAATTCTATTAATCTCAGTAATACCTGACTCAATCGTTTGAAAATTATTAATATTTCCGGAATAGTTAAAGGTTATCAAAGATATGGAATAATCATTTTCACCATTATTGATATAACCACCGATAGAAAATGTTTCATCGCTCATGGTAATTATATTATCTGATACGGTGAAACCGTTTATAATATAATCATTTTCGAATTTAATTAAACTATCCTTAAAAACTTTCAGGAGTGTAAAACCCTCGTTTCTTCCATGAAATGTATCTGATTTACAAATTAGTAAAATATCGTATGTCGGATTCTGATATAAAATATCAAGTATGGAAAGATTTTTTGCGGGCTCATAAAGTATATACTTTGAAATTACTTTATTAGTAGAATCTATTTTTAAAACTGCAATCCTGCTTTTGTAGCTTGAGTCAAAATAGTACCCGGCTATAGTTAAAGAATCATTATCATCAGAAATTATTTTAACGGGAACAGGGTAAGCATTGCCGGTTAAGGTTGAAATCTGGTAATCAAGTTTTATGGATGTTATTGTATAATTATAGGGATTAATTTTAATCAGCAGGGGATCATATTGTCCAGTTGTTATGTTTTCTCTCTGAGCTGTAATTGCAATAGAACCGCCGGACAACATGACGGCTGAAAGAGCAAAAGTTGAGGTGCCGTTTTCTAATCTGTAACTCCATTTTATCTGTTTATCAGGCGATATCTTCAGAATAAGGATGTCAGCTTTGTATGTGTTAGGATCAAATTCATTACATATAAATATATAGTTTTTGTCAGGATCAGTAATCTGAGCTGCAATTCGTATGTGTTTTCCTGTGCGGACAGTTGATTCAAAAATTACTTTACCGGATAGATTAAGAGAAGCGATCCAGATCTCTTCGATATCATTTTCACCAATTGGTGAACCTGAAATTACATATTCATCATATTTCGTTTGAATATTGATTGATGCGGCAGTAGATAAAGTTTTGTTAAAAAAAGAATTAATATTATTCTGTGATCCTGGTTCGTTAATAAAAGAGGGGGGGGGTAAGGCTTCTTCATTCAGAAGATTTCCGCATGATGAAAATGAAAAACATATCATGAGCAGAAAAAAAAGACAAGATGATTGTCCATAATTTAAACACATTTAAACTGATGTAACCTCCTCTGACGTAAAGAATAAAACAATAACTCTAAATTATTTAATTGTACAATGAATAAAATTTAAAAATAATAATCAATGATTTTTTAAAAAAAATGATATTAAAGCGACTGTCAAGTCTGATTAACACTTTAAAAATAAATTTTCAACTGTTCAAAAAAATATTCAAGTCATTATTGAGGTTAAATAGTGTTAAGATAATTATTATTTACCACAATTTTTTTGACTTTTGAAATATTTATGATTAAGATGAATATAGTAATACTCTTATAAAGCATGGAGGCCAATATGCAAATTGAATTACAAGCAGATGAAAGAGCACTTCTTGAAGAAATACTCAACAGGTCTCTTGCCGAAATTCCCATTGAAATACACCACTGCAAGACTCCTGACTTTAAAGCACATCTAAAGGAGAAACAGAAACTGATTGAAAGTATTTCTGAAAAACTGAAGCATTAGGAATCGCTGACTTAATCATATCCGGAACAGAATGGGTATTGTACGTATTTATTTCAGGTTCCGGATATGAATATTATCAACAGTCACGATCCGGATAAAAATTTTCAAGCCAATCAGGGTGGGAAATTTTTTATTACTGCCTCTGAATATTCATTTACATAATATTCCACTGAACTCCGGTTGCCATCATCAATAAATTTATTCAGTTTTTTAACTTCTGCTTTGTATTTAAAGGATTTTTAATGACTCAATATTATTTTTTTCTTCCGGGTCTATACCTTCCGCAACCTTAAAAGAATAGTAATATAAAGAACTATGGATTTTAACAAAGTTCTGCCAGTGTTTAAATTATTTCACAGTATCGGTATAAATATAGTGATTGAAATTTTATTGAAAATTTAATTAACATATTTAATAAAGATTCATTACAGTGAAATTACAACTGACAGGTAATAAATGAAGATAAATCTCGGTTATATTGGTACCATTCTAAGCCTTTTTATAATATCGGGCGCCGCATCCGGTGATGGAATATCGATTATAAAGCTCAGTTCAGAATCAATTCCTTTCAGTGAGATGAGAGATCCGGTAAATGATTCCCTTTATAACGTATTTGATATTGATCCTGCGACATCTGCTCTTTTTTCTGATTTTTCAGTTCAGTTCAGCGTTCCTTTTACTGTTGATGAGCTTAAAATTATTAATGGTAACAGCAGGCAATTCACTCAGCTCGGCAGATTGCGGGATATTGAAATAACTTTATATACTACAGGTGTAATTGAAGATATAATAAAAGATAAATCCGGTGTAAAAAAGAACAGGCCTAAGCCCATTATCAAAGACAAAAATTTAAAGAACGAAAAATCGAAGGATTTAAAAGACAATAATATTCCTGCTAAAGATAAGCTGCCAGGTAAACAACCGGAAATTGAAGATAAAAAAAATGATTCTGAAAGTAAAAACAGCGGAGAATTAACAGCTTTATCCACGTATGAGGAGCTGCAACCTGTAACAGGTTTACTCAACAATCCTCTTGCTGAAGAGCCGGGTAAACCTGTATCCTCTGATTCTAAAGAAATGCAGAAAGACAAAACTGATATAAGGGATACTGTGAAAACATCCTCTGATAAAAAAAACTATTCTGAAAAAAAGACTCCTGCAAATAAGAAAAAACCCTCTGCAAAAAAAGAGAAAAAAACAGTGACTGATAAAAAGAAAACTTCATTGCCGGCAGTCTCTATCAAAAAAGAACCGGCAAAAAAGAATGAAATAAAAAAGGAGCCTTTAAAGGCTGATTTTAAAAAAGAAAACAAACCCGCAAAAGATGATATCCCTTTTAAAAAAATGGAAGGGCTAACAAGGATAGAAAATGATAGTGAGGGGAGAGTAATAATCAATGTATCTCTAAAAGATATACCCCGGGAACAAAGTATTAAGTTTGGCAGTGTATATACTATAGCGGCCATGGAAATCAGAAAGCGGGATGATTCTAATTATGCAGGGAGTAGTTCAGAACTACCATATATTTCCGGAATTAATTTTTATAATAAAGGTAAACAACTGACTTTTCAGGGACTTGAACCGTTGAAAAAAGGTTATGAAGAGAGATTTGTGAAAGCTCTTGATGCCTCAATTGCCGATAAGATATATTCTGTTTTTGATCAGGATAAAGAAATAACAAGAGTTTTTTTTAAAAAAAACGGGAAAATAGAATATCGTGACAGGTATAAATGTTTAAAGAAAAATGATCCTGACTGCACCTCTGCCGCAATGCCTGATATGTGGATGATACGGGACGGTAGGTTGTATATGCGTTTTATGAATGATTGGATACCATGGAAATATGAACTTGAATATACTCCTGAGTTCATGAATGGCGCTGAAAGTGAATCTGATTCAAGACAGTGGCTCAAGTTATATTACAAAAAAGGAAGCGGTTTTTCAGAGAACTTTCTTTATCTGGAAAAAAGTGATACTCAGAGATGGGGGTGGGAGTAATTAAAAAAATAAAGTTAATATGTTCTTAATCTGAAAGTGTGATTATATTAAAAATCTAATCACTGGAGGAAACTCAATGAGACGAACTTTATTTATTATAACTGTATTTATTTTTTCTGCGGCACTGTTAGCTGCTCCACAGGACAAAAAAGCTGTAGATTTCATAAAGGATCTGATTAAAAGGTCTTCCAATGGCGAACAGGGCTATCTCAATGCTTTGCGGTATTTTCAATATACCACCACTACTGCCAAAAATAATCCCTCTTCATTTATTCTTTCTCCTTACGGCAAAACTTCACTTAATGAATCAGGTATAGATGTTTCTGATAAAGGTAAAATGATTCCGGTACTGAAAGATCGGACAGGTAAAAGAATACAAAAACTCTGGAGTGAAAATAAAGAGGAGATTTTAAATATGTTTTCCATTGAAAAATATAATGCCTTTCTGAAGAGTGATATTGACTCATACATTGAATTTCATGATTCACCTGAATATACAAAACTTATGAAAAAACTTAGAATAAAGAATCCCGTACCTGATAAAACTTCAGTGGAAAAAGCTGGTGCTTTATCAGGGTGGAGCCATTATAAAGAGATGGCTTTCTGGCACAGACGGATATATGAAAAGAATGATAAAGTTGTTTATTCGATATTAAAAGAACTCAAAGATCATTATGGCAGATAAAAATATATGAGGATTCTGCATATGAAGTTCTTTTTTATCTATATAACAATACTATTATTACTGCTTATTGCGGGATGTGCCAGAATTGTACACAATGATATAACTGATAAATCTCCTTCTGTTAAACCGCCTGTTGATCCCTATTATAAGGTTATAAGTGAAGATAAACGCGGTATCAAAACACGTCAGGATGCAATGCAGTTCTATATTAATAAAGGGGTATCTCTCTATTTTGACAATCAGATGAGGCTTATAAGTTTTGACTGTTCACGTCCGGGCGGCCTTACTGATGATGATATGAAATATATTGTCTTCTTCCCTGAAGCAGGTGCGGTGCATTTATCTGACAAGGGTATAACTGATGAAATTTTTTTCTATTTCCAGAATCTAAAAAAAATTACTGCTTTGAGCCTTTACAATACATCAGTGACAGGTGAGGGATTCAGGTTTCTTACAGATAAAAAAGATCTCATAATATTTGATTTCGGCGGATCTCCGATAACAGACAAAGGTCTAAGCTATCTGTCACAGATTAAATTTTCAGATAATCTGATAATTCTTAACCTTAAGAATTCGAGAGTCACTGATGATGGAATAAAATTTATCGAACTTATGAGAATCGGAAAATGCAGAATCAATCTGAGACATACTTCAGTGACAAATAACGGAATAAAATCTCTGGCGGGATTTAAAGATACTGTTGAGATCGATCTTCATTATACTAAAGTCACAGATAGCGGAGGTAAATGGCTTAAAAAACAGCTTCCCGGGGCAAATATTACCTGGGGTGAAATTCCCCCTGTCTGGCAGAAGTAGTGATAATTTAATGATTGAAAATAAAGTCTATTCATTTATCTGAGAACCAGAATCACAGGGGGCTATTCCCTGAATACTTTTATTGGAGATAATAATGTACTGTCAGAAATGCGGCAAAGAATATCCTGCTGATGCAAAATACTGTCAGAATTGCGGAAGTATTCTTGCAAATTTACAGAGCAATCCTTCAGTGACACAGAGGGAGCTTATTGTTGCGCTGCTTCTATCTATTTTTCTGGGTCAGCTTGGTGTTGACAGATTCTACCTTGGCTACATAGGTCTGGGATTTCTTAAACTTTTTACTTTCGGCGGATGTGGAGTATGGTGGCTTATTGATATAATTCTCATAGCTACAAAGAAAGTTAATGATGTTGATGGCCAGCCGCTTATTTAGCGTCATTTCCGGTTATCTATGCGGTGTTTCATTCAGTACCTTTACTCTTCTTGCTTGCGGTATTTTTATAGTTTTCATCAATCCCGCGCTTAGATTATTCAAACCACACTGCATAATCAGGGAAATAACGGGTTTTTACTGCGCAGGTTGTGGTATGACTACCGGATTCTATTCACTCATCAATGGTGATTTTGCCGGTGCGTCTGAGCGAAATCTCCTCATTGTGACTCTTTTTCCCGCCGCATTGTTTTATCTGGTATCGAGAAAACTTATATTTAAAAATATTGGTAAATATAAATACAGTTATGATAAATTTATTATTATCTTCTTTATATTGGCAGTTGTTATTTTCACGATATGCAGAAATATATCTATTCCTGAATTTGATATATTAAGGCCTCATTAAAAGAACTGATAGCGTTTGAAGAACAAAATATTTAAAGCAGCAGGTAATTCCGTTTCCTCTGCTGATATTTTTACCATTATAAATCAAAGTGTTTATGAAAAAAAATTTTTCCCAAAATAGTATTCAGATTTCTTCGTTAATTTTTTTTATTTTTATATCGCAACTGATTAATTATTTCAATCCGATGAATGACAGATTTTTTTTGCAGGCAGCCCCGTTATATACTCCTGCCAACAGCAGCATAAAATTTTCAGAATCAGAAACAAGATTTATCTCCCGGCATAAACCCCTTGTATTCAGTGAAGTAAACTGGAAACCGCTCTCTATAGTTGACCATCCAGAAATATATGACGGAATGATCGCTGATTACTTTAACCTCATAACATTAAAATCAGGATTAAAATTCAGATACGTCAAAACTTCCACATGGTCAGAGGTTCTTGCTAAATATGTCAGGCATGAAATTGATGTAATCCCTGTTATGGATATCAATGACAGTATCGGAAGAGACGTTCTTGTTACTGAACCATTTATAACTTTTCCGATGGTAATAATAACCAGGGAAAATGTCAGTTTTATAAAAGAGACTTCGCAACTTAATAGTAAAAAAGTTGCTGTTGGCAAGGGATATACAAGTTCAAATTTTATTCAGAGAAATTATCCATTAATTAACAGAGTAGAAACAGAAGATGTTGAACATGCGCTTGTTCTCCTTGCTAATGAAGAGGTCGATGCTGTTATTGAGCATATGGCAGTTGCAATTGAAACTATGCAGAAGTCAGGATTCAAAAATCTGAAAATAGGCGGTATTACAGAATTTAAATTTGAGCATAGGATAGGGATTGATCCGCAATACCCGGAAGCAGTTTCAATTATAAACAAAGTTCTGGCTTCTATAACCGAAGAGGAACACCGTGCCATATATAAAAAATGGCTCGATATAAGGTTTGAGCAGGGGATCGATTACAGCCTGATATGGAAAATAGTAATTTCCGCAACGATGCTGCTGTTTCTGTTTCTCCTGTGGATTATGAAATTATCCAAGTTAAACAAACGGCTGAACATTGAAGTCGCTGCCAGAATAAAAGCTGCTGAAGAACTGGAAAAAGTTCATTCAAGCCTTAATCATATAATTGAATTTCTCCCGGATGGTACTTTTGTTGTAGGGAATGATGGCCTGATAATTGCATGGAACAGGGGGATGGAAAAGCTTACCGGATTGAACAGGTCGCAGATAGTGGGAACACCGGGGCCGGATGTCTCTCTTCTTATACACGGCAGGAAAAGTTATTCATTAATTGAACTGATGCTTCAGGGTATCGATGAGTATGGCAGATTCGGGTATGAAAATGTAATCCGTACAGGAAATGCAATGTTCGCTGAAATTTATGCAAAAAATATTTATAACGGCAGGGGCGGATATCTCTGGATTGCGGCATCTCTCCTTAAGGATGCAAATGGAAATGTCACAGGCGCCATAGAATGTTTAAGAGATAATACTGAGAGAAAAATAGCAGAGAAGCAGCTTCTTCAGATGGTTGAAGAATTACAAAGTGCAAATGAAAAAATCAACAGGGAGGCTCTTGACCGTATTGCTTCAGAAAAGAGGTTCCGCGACCTTGCTGACATGCTTCCGCAGATGATATATGAGGCGGATGAACATGGCCAGATAGTTTATACCAATAGACATGGCTTTGAACTCACCGGACGCACAGAGGCTGATTACGGTAAAATGAACCTCAAAGATTTTTTATCGGCAGAGGACTGGGAACGTGGCAGTAAAAACCTGCTTGATAACAGACAGACTAATAAATCTGTCCCTCTTGAATGCATGTTCAGGATCAATGATGATAAGAAAATACCGGCATTAATTTATTCAACTGTTATTAAAAAGGATTTTAAGTTTGCAGGTCTGCGGGGAATCGTTATAGATATAAGCGACAGAAAAAAAGTTGAAGAAGCAATGATTACCGCGAACAAAGCTAAAAGTGAATTTCTTGCCAACATGAGTCATGAAATACGTACTCCTATGAATGCCATAATCGGGCTTTCCCGTCTTCTTTTATCAGGAAATCTTTCTCCTCGCGAAATGGACTTAGCAGAAAAAATTGATATTTCAGCCAAATCATTACTGGGAATAATAAATGATGTACTCGATTATTCAAAGATTGAAGCCGGGAAACTTGAGCTTGAAAATATAGATTTCAGTATAAAAGATGTTCTGGATAATTTATCTACAATGATGTCATATTCAGCAGAAGATAAAGGAGTTGCGCTCCTCTTCGATACTCCCCGCGTTTTGCCCGCTGCTGTTAAAGGAGACCCTCTTAGGCTCGGACAGGTGCTTATAAATCTAACCGGGAATGCAATTAAATTTACAGAAAAGGGTGAAGTTACAGTCAGAACTGAAATTCAATATCAGGACAACAGCGAAAGTATAGAAATAAGGTTTACTGTTTCAGATACAGGAATAGGGATGAAAAAACATGAAATTGAAAAACTATTTATCTCTTTTACTCAGGTTGACAGCACAACAACACGCAGGTTCGGAGGTTCAGGCCTGGGCCTTGCTATAAGCAGACAGCTGGTGCAGATGATGGGAGGTGATATTTCAGTAGAAAGTGAACAGGGAAGAGGTTCTGTATTTTCATTCAGCATAAAAACCAGGATTAGCAATACCGCTCTCGAAGACTGTGCAATTGGAACTGTTAATGTTTCCCCTGCTTCAGGTAAACTTAAAAAAAGTAAAGGTGATTTCACATCAGTCAGGGGCGCCAAAGCTCTTGTAGTTGAAGATAACAGGATTAACCAGATTGTGGCATGCGGCCTTCTTGAAGCGGCTGGTATAATTTCCAAAGTTGCTGATAACGGACAGGAGTGTCTGCGGATCGCAGAAGGGGAAAAATTTGATATGATATTAATGGATATCCAGATGCCTCTGCTTGATGGGTATATAACAACTTCTATACTTAGAGGTTATGGCAATACCACACCTATTATCGGGGTAACAGCTCATGCTCTTGTGGGTGAAAAAGAAAAATGCATTCAGGCAGGAATGAATGACTATATCAGCAAACCTATAGATGCCGATCTTCTTTATGAAAAAATTATTGAGCTTGTACCTCACAATAATTTTCAGAATAAAAAGTCAAATGAGATTAACAACAGCGAAGAGAAGAATACTGAATCAATACCTGATGTTATAAATGGTATTCATGTAAAAAAAGCCATAAACCGGCTTGATAACAATCAGGATTTATATATAACAGTTATTCAGGATTTTATTAAAAGAGCTGATGCCGATTTCGGACATCTGAAAAAAATATTTCAGGATGGAGATATTAGCCGTCTCAGTCATATAGCTCATACTGTTAAGGGTGTTGCCGGAGCTATCGGAGCGGAAGAATTAAGCAGTGCTGCTGAGAATATTGAAAAAACAATTAAAACCAGCAGTATTAATGAACAGCCAGAACTGATTGATTTGTATGAAAGAGTTTTAGCTGATACTATTGATACTTTAAATTCAGATACTTTTTTTAAATACAGAGTAAAAAACAACGAATTGATGCCTGATGATCCAGCTGTATTGCTGACCAGGCTTCTATGGTCAATCGATGAGGACCAATCATTAACATCCGGTATCATTTCAAATCTTGTTAGCTTACTACCGGGTTATTCAAAGCAAATTAAGGAGATGATGCACCTGTCTGATAATTATGAATTTGACAAGTTAAGAAAGAGTGCAGGGGTGCTGAGAGATATGATCAATATAAAAGGATTTGAAGGTAAATCAAATGCCTGATCACAAGATACTGATAGTTGATGATGAAAAGATTAATATAGATATTCTGATGAACACTCTTAAAAACGATTACAGAATAGTTGTTGCAAAAAATGGAGAACAGGCGTTAGAAAAAATAACATCGGACAATATTGATCTTATTCTGCTTGATATTGTGATGCCCGGTTTGAGCGGATATGAAGTCTGCAGAAAGATTAAAGCTGAAAGTAAAAGTGCAGATATCCCTGTAATATTTATTACTGCTCTTTCGGACGAGATTAATGAATCCGAAGGCCTGGATATCGGTGCCATAGATTATATTATTAAACCCTTCAGTCTCGCTATTGTAAAATCAAGAGTAAAGAACCATTTAAGATTAAGGGATGCGATGAAGGAACTTGAACGTCTTAATAAACTGGCTCTTGATGCAAATCCTAACACGCGATTGCCGGGTAATAACAGTATTTTAAAAGAAATTAAATGTTGTCTTGAATTGAATTTACATAATGCTGTAATTTATGCTGATCTCGATAATTTCAAAGCTTATAATGATAAATACGGATTTGCCAAAGGTGATGAGGTAATAATATACACATCTCAAATTCTGAAAAAGACCCTGATTGACGAGAACTGCGGAGCATCTTTTATAGGACATATTGGAGGAGATGATTTTGTGTTAATTGTTCCTGAAGATAAACTTCATTATGTAACTGATAGTATAATAAAACACTTTGATAATGGTATAAAATCCTATTATTCCGAAGAGGATGCTTTAAAAGGTTTTATAACCACCATCAGCAGAGACGGGAAAAAAACAGATTTCCCTTTGGTTTCAATAAGTCTTGGATGCGTCATGCTTACAGAAAGAAATTTTAAAAGTTATATAGACGTAAGTGATGCATGTGCTGAAGCGAAAAAGATGGCAAAGAATTTATCCGGAAGTTCAGTTTTTATCGAGCGGAGAATGCATAACAATATTGAACAGTGAGTAAAGGTTAAGTCTAAAATTCAAAATAGTTTAGGCTGTAAACTATCAGAACTGGAATCATGTCGTTCCCGTATTATTTCATTTCCCGACAAATCTCCTGTAATAATTTCTGAACTGCTATTGTGGTTATTGAATTTTCGAATAGCCAGATCATGATTAAAATTAGCATAACAGTAGATACAACGGTGAGTGCATGTGTTATAGGCTCCTATATCAACACTTGAAGCGCAAAGACATGACTCTCTCTGATTCCTGTCTTCAGGTATTATTATCTGCTTTCCCGTTATTTTTGAAATAAGATCATCATCAATACATTTTCCCCTGGTAATGCCAAAATCAGTAAGATCAAAATTTTCAGCGCAGGTCTGAAGTTTAATTCCTTTAGAAATGGAAATTTGTGCAAAAGCTTCAGATAGTTTTAATATATCATTCATATCGGGCCTTGAAAAAGTAACGGCTTTCATGTTCCGTTCACATTTTTTATAAACAGTAAGAAAGCTGTACATACATCTTTCAGTATATCCTGATAGAGATTTTGATAAGTTTTCAAAACTTTTAATATGGTAAGAGAAGTCATATTTACCGGTATAGAACACCGGATCATATCTCCATATAACTCTCTCAGGGCCGATAATATCAGACAACCTTTTAAAAGTTTCAATCAGTTCAGATTTATCCGGCAGATTCATTTCAATTGAAGAGTCGTAGGGAGTCAGTGTAAATTGAAAATAGTAATTATATCTATTTAGCAAATCAAGATGTTGAATTATCGGTCCAGGATTTTTACTCCAGAAAACAATGCATTCTACAGTTTCGGGTGAAAGATTAATTTTTGAAACCTGCGTTTTGTTAAGCGGATTTGCTGTAAGAAGAAAACCGGCTTTGATTCGGTTGATAAACCATTCAGGATAGAGAGCCGGTATGTCAGTTCGTCTGCTTGCGGAAATAATCATGTATGGATTTTTATATATTCAATTTTACGAAAGAAATAAAACTCAATCATTTTTGATTGAGTTTTATTTTCCGGAAACTATTTCCCTGTACCGAGAAGTTCAACTTCAAATATTAAAACGGAATTCCCCGGGATTGCCTGGTTACCCATGGGACCGTATCCTAAATCTGAAGGTATGACCAGTTCATATTTTGAGCCCACAGTCATCAGTTGCACACCCTCAGTCCATCCTTTAATTACAGAATCGAGTTTAAATTCAACAGGTTCATTTCTTTTATATGAGCTGTCAAATTCTGTACCATCAATAAGTTTGCCGGAGTAATGTACCTTAACAGTATCAGTAGATTTCGGCCTGGCACCATTTCCTTCTGTCAGAACACGGTACTGAAGCCCTGATGCTGTAGTTTTAACGCCCTCTTTTGTTTTGTTGGCAGCAAGGAAATCATCACCCTTTTTTTTGTTTTCTTCAGCACCCTGCGCTCTTTTTGTCTGCATACTCATTCTGAGGTTCATTATTGCCTGTTGAGCCTGTTCAGGGCTAAGTCCGCTCTCTTTTCCGCTTAACGCGTCTTCAACAGCAGCCATGAATGAATCAGTATCAAGTTCAACATTATCTTTTTTAAGACTTGAACCTATATTATATCCGATTGCATAACTATATTTACCTTTGTCAGTAGACAGATCAGCTTTTTTGCATGCAACTGTTGATATAAGTAAAACCGCAAGTAGAAGATAGATAATTTTATTTTTCATATTGTTCCTTTTATAAAAAAATTATACCGTAAACCGGTTGGAGTATTGAATAAAACAGGCAGAAAATTGGCAAGTAACAATTAATACCGGTAAGTTTAATTTCTCAGTTCGTGTACCGCCATTAAAAGTAATTGAAAAGTATCCGGTTTTAAGATAAAATGCCGATTATTATAATAACAAATATTCAACAGTTTCTCTTTCGTGTTTATAGATGGTACTGCTTTAAACTATTAAATCGATTATTTTTATATAAAATTTAAACATTGATTCCTGTTTATTTTTACACTCACAAAAATCATTAAAAATAATCATCTTTACGGCATATATTAGTATTAAAGGTAAATAAATAAAAATGGAAGAAACAACAGCCAATTTAATTAATAACGGCATTGAAAGATTTCAGCTTTTTTATACTGAAGCTATCATGCAGGATTCATCTTTCCCTCAGATTAATAAAATCAAACCTGTCTTTGAAAAGATTACCCTTGATGAATTTATTGAACTTGTTGATAGAATTTTCAGAGAAGAGGACTATGAACTTACCCAGCAGTTTCTTTACTTTCTGATACTTTTCCGCGATATGAAACATCTACAGGATTATATTAACTCAGAAAAATTTACCCTTAACATGCTCGAAAGATTTATAATATTTACCTTTGGTTACTGCACTATTCATGATCATTCAACAGAAAGAGTACTTGATGAAATTCTCTTTTTTCTGAATGATGAACGTCTTCTCGATCTTGCTTTAAATTCTGCATATATAAACCATGACAAACTTATACTGTTTCTTATCCTGTCAAAATTCGATATAAATATGCTTAATCGCTATTTTCTTAAAATTAAAAATACAACTGAATTCATTGAACATTTTGTCAAACTCCCTGATGAGATTATGAAATCAATTATCTCGAGAAATTATCATCTTTTTCAATATATTATGATAATGATGGCAGAGGTTGAAACTACACAGAAAGTATCCGCTGAATTTATGAACAGGTATCATGAAGATATAAAACAGTTCAGCAGATTGAGTGACATTCTGAGAAAATACAGGGAAAACAATGACCTTGATAAAGAGAGAGATCTTCCGTTTTATAAAAGAGATATGAGCAGATTGTCCTTTCTCGTTAATATGGTAAGAGAACTTCCCGATCCGGTAAGGGCGGTTGATTATTTTAACGGGGAAAGAGTTTTTATCGATGAAATGGAAAAGAATGTAGTTCTTGCAGTTGTTACAGATCCTCTTCTTAAAAACATATTCAGAAACTTTAATGTAATACCTGAATAGAAGCATGTAAAATTTTTCACTACAATTATTTTACATTAAATACGATTTTAATTTTTCGTTGTCTTGTTATATTTGCATAAATCCGGAATTAAAATTATATACAACCGGACAATCGTTTTAGGGGGATGTAATGATATTGAATTCACTTGATCAGGTGCTGGAGATTGCGAAATCGAAACCGGCCCGCAGAATAGTTGTGGCTGCCGCAGCTGATGAACATGCTCTTGCAGCGGTACATATGGCGATGAAAGATAACATTGTAAGTCCGATTCTGGTGGGTGATGATAAAGCAATTGAAAAGATTGCAAAGGAAATAGAGTTCCCGGTAAAAAATGCTGAGATTATAAATGAAAGCAATCCTGTTGAGGCCTGCAGAATAGCTGTAAACATAATCAGAGATGGTGAAGCTAAAATCTTAATGAAGGGACTTGTAGGTACTGCGGATCTTCTCCGTATTATCCTTAACAGGGAGACAGGGATAGGCCGTGGTGTTACAATGACACATGCAGCACTGATTGAATGTCCGAATTATCATAAACTTCTTTGTGTAACTGACGCAGGGATGAATATTGCACCTGGAATAAAGGAAAAAATTGATATAGTAAAAAATGCTGTGGCTATATATAAAAAGCTCAGGCTTGATAATCCGAAAGTAGCTGTGCTTGCCGCAGTGGAAGTTGTGAATGAAAAGATGCAGGCTACAATAGATGCAGCGATGCTTACTCAGATGAACAGGCGGGGTCAGATTAAAGATTGCATCATCGACGGCCCTTTCGCTTTTGATAATGTTGTTTCCAGAGAAGCCTGCGAATATAAAGGTATTGTAACTGAAGTGGGCGGTGATGCAGATATAGTTTTATGCCCCGAACTTGAAACAGGTAATACTCTTTATAAAACCCTCACATATCTTGCAGGAGGAACTGCCGCTTCAGTGCTGCTGGGTGCTGCTGTTCCGGTTGTTCTTAATTCGAGGACAGATTCAGACAGAAGTAAACTGATGTCACTGGCACTGGCTGCTGCTCTGGAATAAAAGATACAGGAGATATAAATGAGAATACTTGCAATAAACCCCGGCTCAACATCAACGAAGATTTCGATATTTGATGATCATGATGATACATTCACAATGAATATAAAGCACAGCACAGAGGAGATATGTTCTTTTAAATGTGTTATGGATCAACATAGTTTCAGAAAGAATATAATTGTTAACGAACTAAATCAGGCCGGTATATTACTCTCTTCAATCGAAGTTGTTGTGGGCCGCGGCGGGCTGGTGAAACCTATTCCCGGAGGTGTGTACAGAATCAACGACGCTCTTCTCCGGGATTTAAAACTGGAGATTATGGGTACACATCCCAGCAACCTCGGAGGTTTACTCGCTTTTGAAATTGCATCGGAAATCGGTGATAACATCAATTCGTATATCGTTGATCCGGTAATTGTTGATGAACTTGATGAAATGGCAAGAATATCCGGAATGCCTGAAATCCCGCGAGTCAGCATCTTCCACGCTCTGAACCAGAAAGCAGTTGCAAGAAGATACGCGCGGGAACACTGGAAGAAATATGAAGAGCTCAACCTGATTATTGTCCATCTCGGTGGAGGTATAACAGTCGGAGCTCATAAAGGCGGACGTGTAATTGATGTGAATAATGGCCTTGACGGAGAAGGGCCTTTCTCTCCGGAAAGGAGCGGGAGCCTTCCGGTGGGTGCCCTTGTAAAACTCTGCTTTTCCGGGAAATATTCTTATGAAGAGATAAAGAAAAAAATTACAGGTCAGGGAGGGCTCGTCGCCTACATGGGTACTAACAGTGCTTATGAAGCAGGCCAAAAAGCTAAAGGCGGAGATGAGCATGCTTTGCTCGTATACAAATCCATGGCATACCAGGTGGCAAAGGAGATCGGCGCAATTGCCACTGTGCTCGAAGGGCGGGTTGATGCTATAATACTAACAGGTGGTATCGCATATGATGAAGATTTCTGCAAATGGATAGAGGAAAGGGTTGGATTTATTTCAAAGGTTATGGTTTATCCCGGTGAAGATGAAATGAAAGCTCTTGCTGAAGGTGTATACTATGCGCTTAAGGGAGAGATTGAAATAAGAGAGTATTCATGATGCAGGTTGAAAGAGAATGAATAATATTATATTGATAGGTATGCCCGGTTCCGGTAAAAGCACTATAGGAATAGTGCTGGCGAAGACTTTGGGTTACACTTTTATTGATACGGACATTCTTATCCAGAATCAGGAAAACAGGCTGTTGCAGAATATAATTGAAGATGAAGGAATCACCGGATTTCTGAATATTGAATCAAGAGTTATTACTTCCTGTGATTATGATAAATGTATAATTGCAACAGGTGGAAGCGCGGTGCTCTGTGAAAACACGATGCACTACCTGAGCAACGTGGGACGAATAATTTTTCTTAAATTGAATCTGAACATAGTTACTGAAAGAATAAATAATATCAGCACCCGCGGTATTGTTATGGATAAAGAGCAGACTTTAAAAGATATATATGAAAGCAGAATGCCGCTGTATGAAGAATATGCCGATATCATTGTTGACTGCAATAATAAAAGCTTTGAGGAGGTAGTTGATCATATTGTAAAAATGATAAAATAATAAAAGTAATTGATTCAAAACCGTAACCTTGTAACATCTGAAATTAATCAATTAGAAGGTAAAATCAGATGGAACTGCTTTATACAAGACGATATAAAGTCAACAGAATGATTTCTTTTACTATCTCATTTCTGCTGGCTGTTTTAACTGCCGGTATTGTTTCAAATCCTCCTTATGGAATCACATTGTCCCACAATATGAGAGCTTTTGTCGGGATTGCCGTGTTCCTGTTTGCAGATCTGTTTTTTACCAGAAAATACAGAAAACGGAAAAGAATTTTGTATGGGAATTTTCCTATGCACTGGGAATCAATCCTTGAAGAATATGTCCCTTATTTCCGCAATCTTGATAAAGAAGATAAAGAATACTTCCTGAGAAAAGTCCAGATATTTCTTGAAGAAGTGATGATTACCGGTGTAAAGATTGAAATAGATGATCTCACGCGACTTCTTGTTGCCTCTGCGGCTATTATCCCTGTATTCAGAATACCGGACTGGGATTATCCTTTTTTAACTGATGTATTTGTATGCCAGGATAATTTAAGTGAAGATTTAGAATTGCTTAAATGTCAGGACGATGTAATGGGGCTCGTCATATATAATAAATCCTCCGTCTATCTATCAAAAGACCTCTTGCTGAAAAATTTTCAGAAGACTGATGGCAATAATCTCGGCCTTCATGAATTCATTCATAAAATTGATGAAGTAAGCGGGGACATTGACGGTATTCTCCCTTCACCTTTTCTTTCAAAAAAGGACAGAAGTGAATGGTTAAAGATTGTTGATAATGAAATGATTAAACTCAAAAATAAAAAATCTGATTTAAAAGAATATGCACTCACAAGCAGGGCCGAATTTATCGCAGTAGCAGCAGAATATTTTTTTGAAAGGCCTGTGGAAATGAAAGATAAACATCCATCGTTATATCTGATGATGCAGAAGATGTTCAGACAGGATCTCGCTTCAGCAGTAAGTGATGAGGCTAAACATATTATAAAAAAATAAATTATATATCGAAACAGAATGTAAAAAAATTATTACCCTGAAAAACATGAATTCATGAAGTAATAAAGTAATCCTCAAGAAAAACTCTTGAAATATAAACCATGCTCTGTGAATTTAACCTTTGTTTCCCTTCGGGATGAAATTATGACTGAGGTATATATATGAGAGTTTCAAAATATGTTCTCCCTACATTAAAAGAAAACCCTTCGGATGCAGTAGTACTAAGCCACAGGCTCATGCTGCGTGCGGGATTAATGCGCAAAGAATCTGCCGGTATGTATGCGTATCTTCCTCTCGGACTTAAAGTGCTTCGAAAAGTAACAAATATAGTCAAAGAGGAGATGGACAGGGCGGGTGCACATGAATGCCTTATGCCTGAGCTGACAAATGCAGATTACTGGAAAGAATCGGGACGCTGGTATACAATGGGGCCAGAAATGTTCCGCATAGAAGACAGAAACGGCCTCGAATATGCTCTTGGACCGACACATGAGGAAGCTTTCACTAATATGGTACGCTCTGTTGTCTCATCATACAGAGACTTGCCGCTTAACCTTTACCAGATAAACACAAAGTTCAGGGATGAAATAAGGCCGAGATTCGGTGTTATAAGAAGTAAGGAATTCATTATGAAGGATGCCTATTCATTTGACATTGATCAGAAAGGTCTTGATGAATCATATAATGCAATGGCTAAAGCATATAGAAGGATCTTTGAACGTTGCGGTCTTGAAACAATACCGGTTCAGGCGGATTCAGGAAACATGGGGGGAAGTACATCTGAGGAGTTTATGGTGGCCTCTGAGATCGGAGAGGAGATTCTTCTGTTATGCGAAAAATGTGATTACAGGGCGAACAGTGAAAAAGCGGAATACCAGAGGCCTCCGGTTGCGTCTAAACCTGCATCTGATGAACTGAAAGAAGTTCATACCCCTGACATTAAAACAATTGAGGATCTTGTTAAGTTTTTCAAATGCGATGAAGATAAATTTCTTAAAAGTATAATCTATATAGCTGACGGAAAGCCTCTTATGGTCGTTGTGCCCGGGAGCAGAGAAATTAATGAGCATAAACTTAAAAACTATGTCAATGCTGTTGAGCTGAACCTTGCGTCTGATGAAATCGTTCAACATTTTACAGGTGCGCCATTCGGTTTCGCCGGGCCGGTTGGATTAAAAGATGCAAGAGTAATCTTCGATATATCGGTGAAGGATCTGAGTAATGCTTTTACAGGTGCGAATAAAAAAGATTATCATTATTCGGGAGTAAACCCGGTGCGTGACTTTGAGATAAAAGAGGAAGCTGATGTTGCATCAGCACGTTCCGGCGATATATGCCCGAAATGCGGAGCTTCAATGTATGAGAAGAAAGGGATTGAAGTGGGGCATATATTTAAGCTCGGTTATAAATATACAAAGGCAATGAACCTTACAGTTCTTGATGAGAAAGGTGAGGCTGTTACACCGATAATGGGATGTTACGGGATCGGAGTCAACAGAACAATGGCTGCCATTGTTGAGCAGTGCAGTGATGAACGTGGAATTATATGGCCGAAAGAAGTAACTCCATTCCATGTGCATCTCGTTGGAATATCAAAAACTGATGAAGAAACAAAAGCGGTCGATGATATATACGATAAACTGATGAATGCCGGAATTGATGTTCTTTATGATGACCGCAAAGCGAGCCCCGGATTTAAATTCGCTGATGCGGATTTAATCGGTATACCTTTACGGATTACAGCGGGGAAAAACTTCTTCGCAAATGGAGAACTGGAATTTAAAGAAAGAAGCAAAAAAGAGATAAACAATATTCCATCTGAAAAAATAATTGATGAAATAAACAATTATTACAAATAAGCAATTACTGTTATATTGCTATATTCTTTCTCGACGCAGGAAAAGAATATAGTAATATTATTCATTCCGCATCACCCTTGTTATACTGATAAAATATTAAGTTTAAAGTGCACTTCCTATGCTGACCGGTCGGATAGATTTATGTTCATTTAATAACTGCTACGTTTTTTTTATTATTTTATTATAATTCTGACAAAAAATAATATTTTTTTTATACTGCCGTGTAAATTTCTAAAAATATACTTGCAATCAATTGCTTTTTAAAGTTAAACTTTCCATCCCATAAGAAAATATATAAAAAATCAGACGGGGGAATTGAATGAAGGAGGTTGTTGTTCTCGCATCCAGCCGCACAGCAATTGGAGATTATCTTGGTGGATTGAGCAGCATAACTGCTGTTGAACTCGGGATTGCGGCGGCCAAATCAGCTCTTGAAAAAGCAGGTGTAAAATCAAATCAGGTTGATGAAGTAATTGCCGGAAATGTTCTCCAGGCAGGCTGCAAAGGAAACTCCGGAAGACAGGTTTGTCTTGGTGTCGGATGTCCTGTCGAAACTGTAGCAGTCACTATCAATCAGATGTGTCCTTCATCCATGAGGGCTTTTGAAATCGCGTCTCAGCAGATCATGCTCGGCAAAACGGAGATTGAGCTTGTTGCAGGGTATGAAAGTATGAGCAATGCTCCATACATGTCATTAAAAGCACGACAGGGGCTTCGAATGGGGGATTCGACTCTTGTTGATCACATGCTTTATGACGGGCTTACAGACGCATTTAACAATTACCACATGGGTATCACTGCTGAAAATATTGCAGAACAGTATAAGATAAGCAGGGAGGAGCAGGACGAATGGGCGTATATGAGCCATCAGAGAGCCATTGCCGCCATTAAATCAGGGAAATTTAAAGATGAAATTACACCTGTACCTGTAAAAACAAAAAAGGGGGAAATACTTTTTGAAGTAGATGAGCATCCGCGTGAAGACATTTCACCGGAATCCTTAAGCAGATTAAAACCGGCGTTCAAGAAAGATGGAACTGTTACAGCCGGTAACGCTTCTTCTCTCAATGATGGCGGTGCTGCTATTGTGCTCACAAGTCTTGAAAAAGCAAAAGAGCTGGGACTGAAGCCCATTGCCAGACTGGCGGCATCCGCATCTGCGGCTGTTGATCCGAAAGTGATGGGGCTTGGAGTGGTCCCGGCCGTTCAAAAGGCGCTTAAATTTGCCGGTTTAAGCATGAGTGATATCGGACTATGGGAGCTGAACGAGGCCTTTGCCGCACAGATTATCGGATGCAACAGGGAATTGAAAATTGACAAAGAGATAATCAATGTAAATGGTTCCGGAATATCTCTCGGACATCCTGTCGGACAGACGGGAGCCCGTATCATAACAACTCTTCTTCATGAGATGAAAAAGCGTGAAGTAAAATATGGTGTTGCTTCACTATGCGCAGGCGGGGGACCCGCAGCAGCGACTGTTTTTGAATTGATAAGGTAAAGCAACGGTAAGGCTACCCGGAACAGGGTTCCGGGTAGCCTTCTTTTCTTTAATAAAAAAAAGCTTTTACCTTTGCAGAAAAAACGGTTTATCTTTTCCCCGCGTTAAAAATAATCTTTATTTTTTTTAACGATATTAATATAAAAAACGAATAATCTGGTTTTAATCCAAATCATAATTATACAGAAGCATTAGACGTGTTTATTTTATTCGTTTAAACAGATTTATATTGACATTTAAAATAACACATGTAAAAAATGGAAATTGACTTACTTTAACTTTAGTGAATAACAAACAAAAAATTCAATTAAGGGAGTATGGTAATGAAGATAGTTGTCTGTCTGAAACAGGTTCCGGATATGGAATCTAAGTTTAAGATTGTTGATGACAAAAAAGTCGACGAATCACAAGTCGCTTTTAAAATCAACGACTTCGATAACTATGCTGTTGAAGCAGCCCTCCAGTTAAAAGAGAAGCTCGGCGGCGAAGTAGTTATAGTATCAGCTGGTCCTGACAGAGCTGCCAAGGATATAAGGCAGGCTTATGCAATGGGAGCTGATTGGGGAATCCACATTACTGACGCAGCAATTTATGATGCTGACGGATTTGTTATTGCAAGCGCGCTTGCAAAAGCAATAGAACAGATTGGCGGAGTTGACCTCGTTCTTACAGGTGTTCAGTCAGAAGACCTTCAGGCAGCGGTTACAGGTGTAATGGTTGCTGATCTTCTCGGAATTCCTCACTGCACAAACGTTGTTAAAATCGACACAGCTGACGGAAAAGCTTTCACACTTAACAGAGAGCTCGAAGGCGGACTTAACGAAGTACTTGAACTCGCAGGACCTGCAATGCTTTCAATTCAGTCAGGTATTAACGAGCCAAGGTATCCGACTCTTCCCGGTATTATGAAAGCGAAGAAGAAAGAACTTAAAGCAAAATCAGGCGCAGACCTCGGCGTATCAGCTTCTTCAAGAACTGCGTTTATCAAGATGTTTATTCCTGTATCTGACTCTATGGCAGAGATAATTCAGGGTGCACCTGCTGAAGCAGCTGCTAAACTTGTTGATAAGCTCAAAAATGAAGCGAAAGTGATATAGGGTAGGAGGATCTGAAAATGGCTAAATTACTTATTATAGCAGAACACAGAGATGGTAAATTAAGTACCGCTACACTCGAACTCTGCAGAGTAGCTAAAGAAGTGGCACCTGCTCTTGGTCTCGAGCCGGCAGCTGCAGTTTTCGCAAAAGATGACGCTATTGCGAAAGAAGTTGCAAACTATATTCCTGAAGTATTCGTAGTTGCTGATGCTGCTGTTGCTGCATATACAGCTGACGGTTATACTCAGGCTATAAAAGCTGTTGTAGACGCTAAAGATGTTAAAGGCGTTCTCATTCCTCATACATATGATGGTGTTGACTATGCTGCTAAAGCTGCTATGGCTATCAGTGCCGGTATAGTTTCCAACGTTAACAAAATTGTTGCTGAAGGCGGCAAACTTGTTTGTACAAGAGGTATTTATAACGGTAAACTTCAGGAGACAAAATCTGTAACAACAGATAAATTTGTTATCTCTATTGAAAAAGGCGCTTATGATCCGGCAGAAGCAGGATCAGCTGGAAGCGTTTCTGCTGTATCTGCATCTTTTGGTGCAATCAGAACTAAAGTTAAAGAAGTTATTGCAACATCTACAGGCGGAGTTGATATTACTCAGGCGAAAGTTATTGTATCCGGCGGTCGTGGACTCAAAGACGCTGACAAATACAAAGACGTTGTTATTCCGCTTGCACAGAAACTTGGCGGCGAGTATGCAGGTTCACGTCCTGTTATCGACTCAGGTTGGACAGAAGCATCAAGACAGGTTGGACAGTCAGGTAAAACTGTAACTCCGGATCTATATCTTGCACTTGGCATTTCAGGTGCTGTTCAGCACGTTGCCGGTATGAAAGGTTCTAAATGCATCGTTGCTGTAAACAAAGACCCGGAAGCACCTATTTTCAACATAGCTACATACGGAATAGTTGCAGACCTCTTTGAAGTTGTTCCTGGAATCATGTCCAGTCTGTAATAAACAGTTAAATATGATTATTCAGATAGCTGCCTCAATTGAGGCAGCTATTTTTATACCCGTTTTTCGTATCTCGCATAACAGTTATTATTCGCAAATTAAATCACACCTCGCTTTAAATATAAGTTGTAAATCAAATTCATTGTTTTATAATAAAGTAAACTGAATATTCAATTATCAAGTTCATAAATAAAAATTTATAGGGGGAAACTTATGACTGACGCAACAGTTCAGGCTTTAAATGGTTTACGTGATCTTTCCACGCTTAAATGGTATGTGATTCCGCTCCTCGCAATTGTGATGTATATTTATTCAAAAGAAATTAAAGACGCAAAAATAACGGGAAACTGGAATGCGGTTTTCTCCGGACTTGCGATCTTCGGTTCAGATTTTTTTAACGAGACATGGAATGGATGGGTAATGGTTCTTTCAGGCCGTTCCGCTTTATGGACTGCACCCGGCGATACAGCTCTCCGGACACTTGTAGGGTGGAATATCGAAATCATGTTTATGTTTTCTATTGCGGGAATAATTTTTTATCATACATTATCAGAAGATAAAAAAATTAAAATATTAGGCCTTCCTGAAAAATGGTTCATGGCCATATTGTTCTCGGTATTCTGCGTTTTTGTTGAATGTCTTCTCAATAAAGGGGGCCACCTGGTGTGGGAATACTCTTTCTGGTTCAGATCATTTGCCGGAGTATGGCTTATTTTTATAATAGGTTACTTCTGGTTCTTCTGTTCTTCCATCTTTGTTATATCTTTAAAAACAATGAAGAATAAAATTAAATTCCTGGTTTTATTATACTTAATTCCGGTTTTAATGAACATAATCGGATTCGGGATTTTCGGATGGAAATACTGATTTTTTTCAAACAGAATTGACATATAATCAGGCATAAACACAATTGTTTCAGTTCTCAGGGCGGGGTGAAAATCCCCACCGGCGGTGATTCCCTTTACCGGGAAAGCCCGCGAGCGCCTGTTAATACAGGGTCAGCAGATCCGGTTAAATTCCGGAGCCGACGGTTAAAGTCCGGATGGAAGAGAGTTAAACAGGTACACAGGTTCCGGGGAGAATCATCCCTTCTGTATCCGCGCGTATTTCTACCCTTTCATCAGAGAAGCCCATGAACAGTTTTATATCAGGCAGATAAAAAATATTTGAAATAATAGAGTGTCAAATATTTCTGTCAAAACATAAGGGACTGGAGACAAACCATGAAAACAAGCACAATACCTGAAGTAATTGAAGAGATTAGAAACGGCAGAATGATCATCCTTGTGGACAACGAAGACAGGGAGAATGAAGGGGACCTCGTTATAGCAGCGGAACACTGCACTCCGGAAATAATAAACTTTATGGCAAAATATGGAAGAGGACTGATATGCGTTCCAATGACTCACCAGAGGGCAGCTAAACTGGGCTTAGACCTGATGGTTCAGGAAAACACGGATAAATACGGCACTGCATTCACTGTTTCTGTTGACGCGCAGGAGGGTACAACTACCGGCATTTCAGCTCCTGACAGATCAAAAACAGTCCAGGTGCTAATTGATGATTCAACCCAGCCGGAGGATCTGAGAAAGCCAGGTCATATATTTCCTCTTTCCGCAAGGAAAGGGGGCGTTCTGGTAAGAGCAGGACACACTGAAGGAGCCGTTGACCTCCCGAGACTCGCAGGGCTGAAACCTGCGGGAGTTATCTGTGAAATACTTAATGATGACGGCACAATGGCGCGCAGGCCTCAACTTGATAAATTTGCGCAGGAGCACAATCTCAAAATCGCAACAATTTCAGATCTTATTAAATACAGGCAGCATAAGGAGAGGCTTGTACACAGGATCTCCGAAGCGGACATGCCCACAGATTACGGCAACTTCAAAATATATGCTTATGAATCAGAGGTTGAAGATAAAACTCACATAGCGCTTGTTAAAGGGAATATCGAAGGGGCTGATGAAGTACCTGTTCGCGTGCACTCCGAATGCCTCACAGGGGATGTTTTCGGCTCCAGACGATGCGACTGCGGTTCTCAGCTTCATAAAGCCATGGAATATATTGAAAAACATGGCACAGGGGTTATACTCTACCTGAGGCAGGAGGGGCGCGGAATAGGTCTGGGGAACAAGATAAAGGCGTATCATCTTCAGGACAAAGGGCTTGACACTGTTGAAGCCAACATCAAATTAGGATTCCCTTCAGATTTAAGAAATTACGGAATCGGCGCACAGATACTTGTTGACCTGGGATGCACGAAAATAAAACTGATCACAAACAATCCCAAGAAGATAATAGGAATTGAAGGTTACGGCCTTGAAGTAACAGGGAGAATACCTGTGGAGATCACACCCCGTGAAGAGAACAGGTTCTATCTTGAGACGAAAAGAGACCGCATGGGGCACCTGATTTTAGGCAACGGAGATCAGGAAGAGAAAAACTGATAAACTTTAACCGGAAGAAAGATATTGGCAGATAACAGGCTACCGACTATACTTGTTGTTGATGATGAAGAGGTAATCAGATTCACAATACAGAAAAAACTCTCCCGGATGGGATTCAACGTAATCTCATTCGAGAAGGGTGAAGATGTAATATATTACCTTAAGAGTACACCAGATGAAGCTGACCTGATCATAACAGACATAAAGCTTCGTAAAATGGACGGAATTGAGCTTCTCCGCAAAGTCAACGCACTTGAGAAGCCTGTTCCTGTACTTATCATAAGCGGACACGGAAATGTTGAGGATGCAATCAGGGCGCTCAGGTATGGGGCCAGTGATTATATCCGTAAACCTTTTGACATAAACGACCTCACATCTTCAGTAAGATCAATACTCAAGCGGAAGCATGAGAAAAAGCTTTATGAAAGTCTGGGACAATATAAGATATACGCAAAGCAGGTGCTTGTTATCCCTAATGACTCCAATCTCATCAATACAATGTCTTTCAATCTCACAAAAGATCTTGTTCCTGCGGGTCTTTTCAATTACACAACATCTGAAAATATCGCCCTTTCACTGAAAGAGGCCATAACCAATGCCATGTTTCATGGAAACTGCGAGATAGATTCATCAGTACGCGAGACGGGGGGGATAAAACTTTTCAATGAAGAATTTGAAAAAAGAAAAAGTTTAACCCCCTACAGCGAAAGGACGATAAAAATTACATACGAGCTTACACCGGAATATGTGTACTACGAGATTGAGGACCAGGGGAAAGGATTTAACTATAAAGCCCTCCCTGACCCGAGGGACCCGGAGAACTTTTTTAAAAACTGCGGAAGGGGACTTTTAATCATCAGGATACATATGGATGAAATAAGCTGGAACGAAACAGGCACCACCATAAGACTTAAAAAATACAAAGTAAACAGAAACGGTTAACGGGGGAATAATGGAAACAGTAAAATGGAACGGCGATTCAATAACAATTCTGGATCAGAGGCTCCTCCCTTTAAAAGAGGTATATAATACATACAGGGACCATCACGACATAGCTGAGGCAATAGTCAGCATGGAGACAAGGGGCGCCCCCGCTATTGGTATTACAGCGGCAATGGGTATTGCCCTTGCAGCAAAGAATATGACAGTGAAAGATGCTGAAACATTTAAAACAGAGATGGAGCGGGTTTTCACACTTTTCGCGGGGACCAGGCCCACAGCAGTTAACCTGTTCTGGACAATCAACCGGATGAAGAAGATTGTATCATCAATGAATGATATTGACGAAACACGGGAAAAACTGGAAAGTGAAGCTGTACTCATTCTTACCGAAGATATAGCAGCCAATAAACAGATGGGACACAATGGAGCAAGATTCCTTGAGGATGGAGATGTTGTTATGACTCACTGCAACGCCGGGGCCCTTGCAACAGGGGGTTACGGCACAGCGTTAGGTGTTATCCGCGCAGCCATTGAGGAGGGTAAAAAGATTGAGGTTTATTCCTGCGAAACACGCCCGTACCTTCAGGGCGCCAGGCTCACAACGTGGGAACTCCTGAAAGACAATATCCCTGTAACACTGATCACTGACAACATGTCAGGATATTTCATGAAAAACGGAACAATTAAAAAAGTTATAGTGGGAGCCGACAGGATCGCAAGAAACGGCGACACTGCAAATAAAATCGGAACATATACTCATTCAGTTGTAGCAAAGGAACATGGAATACCTTTTCTTGTGGCAGCACCCATGTCTACTCTTGACCCTGACACTGAAACAGGTGACAGCATTGTAATTGAGCAAAGGAGTATTGAAGAGGTTGCATTTGTAAGAAACGTACAGATTGCCCCTGAAGGTGTGAAGATAAAAAATCCATCATTTGATGTTACACCCGCAGCAAACATAACAGCAATCATAACAGAAAAGGGTGTAATTGAACACCCCGCAGGTAAAGGGATCATGGGATTGTTTTAATTCCTGTAATAAACCAGCAGAATCGTATCACCGAATAACAGCGTAATAATAATCCCCGCAGCGATAAATGGCGCGAAGGGGATTTTAATCCTGAAATTCCTCCCCTTTACCAGGGCGAATGCAACACCGAAAATGGCCCCTGAAATCAGCGACACTTCAAGGAGCACTATACTCATCTCAAGTCCCAGAAGAAAACCTGCTGCAGCATAAAGTTTGATGTCCCCTCCACCGAAAGCTCCGGGAAATATCAGCAGCATAAGAATAAAAAAAACTGTAAGGATTGCAAACCCGTATACATTATCCAGTATATCGTGATGCAGCAGAACAGGATATAACGAGAGTATAAAAAACAGAACAACCAGCGACGGAGGTATAACCAGGCTCTTAATATCAATAATCGCGATGCATAAACATAATGCGGAGATTATATATATATTAACAGATAATAAACTGCGTCCATGAAACAGCGCCACCGCAACAGCCAGCATTCCAAAGACAATCTCCCATAGTGGATATGAAAGCGGCACCCGCTCTCCGCATTTCGCGCATCTCCCCCGCAGCAGAAAGTATCCAGCCACAGGTATAAGCCCCGCGAAACCCACAGCCTCCCGGCATTGGGGGCATATTGATCTGGAGAACAGCGCTTTAACCGGGGATTCCCTCATCATACCGGATGAATACCTTAGTGCAAGAGTGTAAAAGAAACTCCCGGCAAAAGTTCCGGCAGAAAAAATAATAAGAAGTTCAATCATATATTATAATCCGGTGTCCACAGTGTAGTTTATGCCAAAGGCAATTTCAAATGTATCGAGGCCGAGCTTTATCTCCGAGTTTTTGTTTTCGCTCTCCACAGAGAGACTTTTGCTCATGTAGCGGGTATATTCAAATAACACCGAGTAGTTTCTGTCAAGTATCACCTCTGTACCGAGCTTAAAATGAAAACCGGGGATATAAGCTGAATAACTGTTGGTTTTATCAGGAATGTTAGAAAACATTGCAGGTGAACCGGGATTGCTCTGTGTAATCTCAAGCATGATGAAACTCACATTAAAACCTCCGGCCATATAAAACCTGGTTCTTTTACCTGCCGGGATTACCACACCGGCTGACAGAGGGAACGTAAATCTTGAATATTCAATCTCTATTTTGTTTTCAGGAGCTGCCGCAGGTTTAACAGAGCCTGTTTCATTATAAAAAAGAGTAGCTGAATACTCCCAGCCTAATTGCAGCATCAGCCTGTCATAGAGATAGCGGAAGTTAAGTGTAAGTGAGGGAGCATAGTAAGACGACATCTCCTCCACTTCAGCGGCAGGATCACCTGCCTTAATAATCCTCATTTCGTAATTCAGATTATCAACAACTTTCCCTGCGCTCCCCCCTTTTGCGTCAACACCAAGGAGTATACCGGTACTGAAAGAGCCTGCCGGAAAAACCGGCACCCCCAGTAAAAGAAAAATTATAATTGCTGTTATGTACCTGATCATCTCTTATCAGTCCGCCTGAAAATCGTAGAAGAAGATCAGCCCCGCAGTAAAGCTGAAGCCTGTAAAATCGATACGCGTGTAATCGTTCCCGTTTTCAATGATACTGCTTCTGCCGTAAAGATACGTAATACCGCAGAAAAGAGCTGCCCTGTCAGTCAGAATATATTCACAGCCGAGTTCAGCTACAAGAGGGATTCCGTAACCGCTGAATGTAGCATCGTACTCAATTGAATCAGACTTAAAGCTGCTGCTGAATGTGCCGTATGCGTAAGCAGCTCCCCCTCCGGCGAAGATTCGCACTTCGTCCCAGTAATCTATTACAATACCTGCTGTTACAGGTATATAATAAAACCAGAGAGAGTAATCCACATCAACCTTCTCGTCTCCCGCGCCGAAGTCATTGATTGTTGACCCTGAACCGCCTGCACAGGAGTAGACGATATCAGCTCCGCTCTTGAAATACAATGCATCACCAGTGTACCTGAGTTCCGCTCCGGCCACCGCGCCCACAGGCTTCTCTATTGTGGACACTTTGATTCCGGACTTTGACCTGTTAATGTCGTTTATCCCGTCATATACATCGAGGTGTTCAGCCTGCCACCCGGTATGCATGGAACCGCCGATCTCCGGAGCGAATCCCCCTTTAAAAAGGATCGATACCGAAGATCCGAAAACCTCAGCAGAGGCGGCAATTATAATAAACGCTGTATATATTTTTATCTTCATTGTCACTGGTATCTGTTAAAATGATATATTACTCCGAACCTGAACCGGTTCCCTGTATAATCAATACAGTAATCATCATAAACTCCTGAGGCAGATGCAACAGGAGAACTCGCCGCAGCCATATATTCCCATTCGAAGATAAATGACGCGTCGTTGTAAATCTCAGACTCCACACCTGCAAGAAACCCGAAACCGAAGAGCTGTTCACTGATTCTGTTTTTTTTATCTGTCTTAACATAACCTGTCCCGAAAATGTACGAGCCCCCTCCGCCGAGATAAAAAAAACCGTAACCCCTGATCGGAAGGTTGAGCCCCGCATAAACCGGAACCTCATAAAATGATAGAGATGTTTCAATCATATCCCCGGTGTACCTGTTATACACCCTCCCCTTTTCGACAGGATGAGAATACTCGCACCCTGAACGGAAGAAGAGAAACCCCATATCCAGCTTAAAAGCAGCTCCGATTGAAAGGTTCTGCTCAGTATCAGCATCCACACCTGATTTATCAGAGAGATTCCCAGTGTCGTACTGATAGCCCGCAGTGACCCCTGCTGAAATTTTTCCGTCAGCCATGAGTGCTCCCTGCGCTATGAGGAATGCTGCAATTGTAAAGATTATCTTTTTCATAGGTACTGTATAAAGATCGCCATAAATTATGAAATATTAAAGTCTTTTATTATAATAACCCTCAGCCAGCAAGGGTTGCAACCCCTTGCTGGCTGAGGGTTAAATTCAATACAAATCACATTGAAATCAATGCAAATTCAGTCGAATCCAATACAAATCACATTGAAATCAATGCAAATTCAGTTGAATTCAATACAAAACATATTGAAATCAATACAAATCCAATTGAATTCAATATAGTTTACATCAACACTGATATAAACTATATTGAATCCGATATAAATATTATTGAAACAGCAAAATTATCTCTCGCGAAGACGCTAAAGCGCAAAGAAAAGAATTAAAAGGAGAGAGGATTTTAAAAAATCCCATCTGATTTTATCTTTAGAGCTGCAATCTATTCTGCCCAGAAAACGTAAAATTACTGTATAATAACAGATTTCTCACCCGAAAAATTGAAGGGGGTTCGAAATGACATCTTTACCCCCCTAAACTTCTGCTGCCCTTTGAATCAGTATCCCGTCTAAATATAAAAAAATTGACAAAAACAGCCTTGAAAATAGATTTCCATAGAATGATAATATAGCGTCATGAAGAGAATTTATACAATAACAACGTTAATAATTGCGATGTTCTGCGGCTGCGCTACAGAGCATGTGAGAACTATTGACACGCTGGAAGCAAAAATCTCGGAAACAGCTGCTGAGCTTAAACAGAATAATAATTTCAGTGAACTCGAAAAGTATAACAGATCAGGGAGAGGATACTACTACATTCTGAATAAAAACGGAATAGTAGTATACCACCCGGGTAAAGGGCTCATCGGCAGTGACTTCAGCAGGTTCGGCTTTGTACGCAAAATCCTGCTGGAGAAAAACGGCTGCATCAGGTCAGAAGCAGGGTCTGTTTCTCGGATTATTATTTTCAGGGAGAAAGCCGGGGATGAAATCCTCTGTTACACCATACCTGAAAATGAAATAACCGGCGCAGAAAAATGTGAAAAATATGAGTAATTATTCCTAAAAGAATTATAAGGATAAAAAACTCTATATTTTAACTAGGCTTAACAATGTTATTCTAGTAAAAATTTTGTCATTCCGGTTTTGCATCTTCAGTTCGTGCAAATACCGGAATCTCATAGATTAATATTATGAGATACCGGCATTCTACCCCAAGGGTACTTCTTCGCTACGCTCAGGGCGCGCACGCTACAGCCGGCATGACAGAGAGTTTTATTAATACCTTTGCACTAAAAATTATGTTGAAGAATAAATATTGGAAAAATATGAAGATTAAAATAAAGAGGGAGTTAAATGATCGATTTTAAATCAGTAGTTTTTTCAGGAGGGGGGAGCAGGTGTCTCTGGCAGATAGGATTCTGGGACACAGTTGCTCCTGCGATAAAGCTGAAGCCGGAGATTATGGCCGGGGTCAGTGCAGGTGCAGCAATGGCAGGGATGATCGCCACAGGGACATCAACTATCGGGATAAGGTTAATCAAGGAAGCCACTTCAGCCAATAAAAGAAATTTCTATATGCAGAACATCATCCGGAGGGAATCTTCATTCCCTCATTACAGGATATACCGGAACACGATACTAAGCGCCATAGACAGCGCAGCCCTCAAAAAGCTGAAAAACGGTCCTGAGGTTAGAGTGATATTCGCACACCCGCCGTTCTACTTAGGTGCGCGTACCGGCACATTCATCGGGCTCCTCTCTTATGTGGTGGAAAAGTACACCACACGCCCTGTACACCCGAAGCTCGCTTCAAAACTTGGATACACATACACAGTTGCGCGGCTCAATGACTGCAAAACAGCAGAGGAGGCGGCAGACTTAATAATCTGTTCATCATGTACTCCGCCATTTGTCCCCATAATGCGGCACAACGGCAGGATCGCCTTAGACGGAGGGATCATTGATAACGTCCCTGTGTCGGCTGTGGGAGCTGAGGAAAGCCGGGGCAGAATGCTTATCATGATGTCAAGGATACACAGGGATGACAGGATACCGAAGGTTCCGGGTAGAGTATACGTTCAACCCTCAGTTACTCCTCCAATCGGAAAATGGGACTATACAAGTCCCGACGGACTACAGGGGGCTTATGACAGGGGGAGATATGACGGAGACCTTTTCCTCAAGAAATACAGAAACGGGGAGATTTAAAAAAAAATTTCTCCCAAAGACGCCAAGAATTTATAACACAGATTAACACGGATAAAAAAGATAAGATAAAAAAAGGAGAGGGTTGATTCGGACTCTTCTCCTCTTTATCTCTTTTTTAATTTTTCACTTTATCTGTGAAAATCTGTGTCCATCTGTGTAAAACTGCCTCTTCCTTTCTCCGTGACCTCTGTGCCTCTGTGGTGATCATTTTTTTGTTTTTTATCCGCGCGCCTTTGCGGCTTTGCGAGAGATCGTTAAATCAGATAATTACCTGCCCGAATTTATTATACTCTGACAGAAAATAAAGTCCGAGTCCTGTTAACACAATAGAGTGGTTAATCTCCCCTGTTTTGATCATACGGACAATCTCATCAATGTCCGGCGTGAGTACTTCTATATCTTCAGCTTCATCGAGCTGCTGTACTGAACTCTTTCTGCATCCTTCAATAAAGTAGAAGCTGATTCTGTTACTCATGATAGCAGGGTTCACCCAGAGAGATTTCAGGAGATAGACATTCTTCCCCTCGTACCCGGTCTCCTCTGTGAACTCACGAAGGGCACAGGCTTCCGGATCTTCACCATCCTCAATTACTCCTCCCGGTGTTTCGATTGAAAGCTCATCACTACCCAGTCTGTGCTGTTTAACGAGGACAAACCTGTTGTCATCTGTAAGCGCAATTACATTTATCCAGTTATATGTATCAATGATCGAGAAGTCCCACTCCACACCCTTATCCGGATGGAGACAGTTATTATTGTGTATAGTAAAGATCCTGTTTTCAAAAATTTTATCTTTACTGCGAATGTGCCACTTATTCATAGACCTCATCCCCCTGCCCCCTTGCTCCTTAAAGGAGAAGGGGGTTAATTATACATCTTTCAAATCCGCTGGAGTTACCGTACACCCTGCTCGTTCAGGCGGGATTTTTGCAGTTTTACCATCAGTTCTACATTATCTGTTATAATCGTATGAGCGTATGGTGCAACTTCATTGAACTGCTCTTCAGTGTTCACTGTCCAATATATAATTTTCACATTAAAAAGCTTCATTATCCTGAGGAAGAGTTTCATTCTGAAATTCAGTGAATCACCGGTTAATCTTTTAACAGGGAGATTTACCGACCAGGGCCGGTGTCGCATTACAGAGAGTAGAGCCTGTTTTATCCCTCTGTCGAAAAACTCCTCTTCGAATAGAAGACCTGTTTTATATCCGGATTTTTTAAACAGCGGGAGGAGCGGATGCAGAAATGAAGATATGAGTATATTATCCTTCAGACTCCGTTTTTCAAGCATTACAATAATTGCTTCTGAATCAGCAGGAGTAAGAGTCTCCTCCTTCAGTTCAATATTGATAAATTTATCGCAGGGGAGTGAATCGAGAAACTCATCAATGTGCGGGATACGCTCCCCCTTGCCAGCATCAAGTTTTTTTATAATCTTATACGTGGTGTCTGCAACGTTGCCTTTGCGCCCTGTTATACGGGAGAGTTCGTCATCATGGAAGATTATGTACTGCCCGTCCTTTGTCTTCTGCACATCACACTCAATACCGTCAGCGCCATACTTATACGCTTTTGCGAAAGCAAGCATAGTGTTTTCAGGAAATTTTTTCCGGTATCCCCTGTGACCGAGAATTAAAGGATTATTTTTCATGATTGCTTCTTTTATCTTACCTCAAATATTCCGCCACCATAGGAAGTGAGCGCATAAGCTATACGAAGGGCTCCCCCTGCTTTCAAATAATTTAAGCTTTCATTATTCTTTTCAAAATTATATCTTCAAAATTTCTTCTTGAATCAATAACTGCAAGAATATAGACTTTTTGCTCTTCTATTCTATAAATAATTCGCCATGGATCTACAATCAATTCACGGTAATTACTAATATTATGAAACGCAAGTTCAGAAACAATTCTCCCTCTTTCCGGAAAGCTTTCTAATTTTATAGTCTGCTCTTTGATTTTTTTAAATATTACTTCAGCATTATCGTAACTGTCTAATGATATATATTCAATTATCGCTAAAAGATCATCCTGTGCAACTTTTGACCAATATACAGTATATCTTTTTGAAGCCATAAACTTATCTTTTTTTTAAAACTTTATTTTCTATAGCTGTGAAAAAAGAATTCTGTTCAACAACTTTGCCGTCTTTAACATCTTTTTCACCCATAGAAATTAACTTAAGAATTCCTATGGCATTTTGCATTGAATCATAACTTTCAGTATCCAGCAATACAGCTTTGGCTTCACCATTTTGAGTTATAATAACCGGCCGGCGCGTTTTGTTTACCTGGTCAAGCAGGTTCGCTGCATTTGCTTTTACAAATGAGATCGGTTTTATATCCTGTTTAGTATTCATTTTCTTTGTCCTTTACTGCTTTCATCATGGTCTTTATATAATACCAAATTAAGACCTCTGAGTCAAGAATAATATTTTACATCAAAAGAAGGGTAAGCTTTCGTATAACACCGGTATAAAAAAAACTATCATCTGAACTTGTCATTATGTAAATTTATTATATCTGTCTCATATTACTTCCCCTATCCGGATCAGATTGCTTCGTCGCTATCGCTCCTCGCAATGACAGGACAAAATTTTATGTCATTTAAAAAAAGCGCAGCGACTGAGAAATCCTTTTTGTATACAGATTATTAGATTTCTCACCCGAAGAATTGAAGGGGTTCGGAATGACAGAACAGACACGACAATGACAGAATAATACGGTTTACTTCCCGCACACATAAATTGTTGCAACACCGAAAGTCTTCCGTTTATATTCAACTGAATCAAACCCGGCATTCTTAATCCTCTGAATCAGAACATCTCTGTCGAGAAAAGTCGAAATACTCCCTGCAAGATATCCGTAAGCTTCACGCTTCCCGGAAAGAAGGCCCCCGATAAACGGGAGTATTTTTGTCAGGTAGAGATTATATCCGAAGCGCACTACAGCGTTATCCGGTCTGGTCAGTTCAAGGATTAGAAGTTTTCCGCCCGGTTTAAGCACACGGAGAGATTCCGATAGGAATACATCAACGTCAGGTATATTTCTTATACCGAAAGCTATTGTAAGGAAATCGAAAGTATCATTCTTAAAGGGGAGTTTTCCTGCATCTGCTGATATATTCTCACCACTGAGCCACCCCTTCTCCACACCTTTTTTCAGCATATTAAAAGAGAAGTCCAGGGAGAAGAGATCACCCCCCGCCTTCGCGAGCTGACGGGTCAGGTCCCCTGTACCGCAGCAGAGATCAAGCACACGCCTGTTTTTCAGGCCGCCGGTGAGTTTCACAAGATCCCTGCGCCAGAAGTTGTCTATTCCGCCTGAAAGTACACGGTTCAGGAGATCATAGGTGGGTACAATTGAATCGAACATTGAGCGGATATAGCGCTTCTTTTCGGATGGGTCTGTGTTGTTTATTTCGTAGTTTGAGTATCTGTTCATCTGTAATTCCATCAGTTATTTATAAGGGAGAATTTTAAGGAGGGAGGGGGTTATTGCAAGGAATTTATTTAGCCGTTATCCTCGCTCAGTTTAATAATTCTAACAGTTCTCTGAAGTCTTGCTGAATTTCCATTAAATTGTCTCCGGAGAATTTCCACAGCAGAGATCCTTTCTTCGGGGGTACGGGAGAGCCAGTAATCAAGATCGGAATTAAGCTGCTCTTTATCGGTTAGGTTTATTTTTTTTACGGTTTTTTGTATCACAGTTAAAATACTAATAAAAAATAAAATAATGTCAACAGGAAAAACGGTTTGTGAATAATCTTCAGAAAAGATGTTTAACAGAAAGCCTCATCCCTCACTTCTCTCCTGAAGAATATACTCAAGTGTATTCTTTTTGTTTCTGAGTTTTATTGTAACGTGTTCCCGCTTCCATCCCCGGGTTTCCTGATTAAAGGGGATTATTTTTGAAACCGCTTTACCTTTGCGGGTGATAATAAAGGAATCTCCATTTTCAACTTTATCGGGATATTCTTTTGAATTGTTACGGAAATCGGTAATTTTCAGGAAATTCATGACAGTCTCGGCGATATATTTTTGTAATGATAGAATAATGACTTTTATTACAGAAGTCAAATTGATTTTCCAGATGTTATAATCAAATAAAGCCGGAATTTTTTATATCTGCTGATGAAGTGGCAGTTTTTATTATTAAGGAGGAATATCTTTGCCGGATATTGTTTAATTGATGTTCATCACTATGTATTGCCTGAGCATCGGCTATGTATTGCCTGAGTATCGGCTATATATTGCCAGAGCATCGGCTATATATCTCTTATCAGGTTCGATTGAACAGGGATATCTTTGCGGGCATTATTAAATCGTTATCCTCACTCAGTTTAATAATTCTGACAATTCTCTGAAGTCCTGCTGAATTTACATTATATTGTCTCCGGAGGTTTTCCACAGCAGAGATACAATCTCCGGGTGTACGTGAGAGCCAGTAATCAAGATCGGAATTAAGCTGCTCTTTATCGGTTAGGTTTATTTTAACGGTTTTTGATACCATAATAAACAACTTAAAAAAGGTATTATAGTCAACCTTTAACTACCATAATGGCAGGTATATATTCACACCATTATTTATTGGATTCATGTAAATCAGGTCACTGCCATTTCCTGAAATTTCATAATCTGCCCAGAAAAGAAGAGTTCCCGCACCATTATTGTATGGAGCAAGAAGAGGATATGGTGCGCTTTCATTAAAATTGTTTAATACTATTGCAACTCCATTCTGATCATCAGTACCGCCTGATTCATTTGCGTTCCAGGCAGTCTCTTTCGAAAGGACACCTGTTGATAGTGCAACATTAAGTTTAATTCCAAAAATACCATAGCTTGCATTAGTAACAAATCTGCTGTCATCCCACACAACCAATGCTTTCTGTCCACCAGCCTCAAGGTACACAGAGGGATCCCTTTCAACTGTCGCGAGGTTTGTTACCTGCAGAGCAGCAGGAGCAAGAGTTCCATTTATCCTTCTTGCCCAGATATTGTTTGAATTATTCCATACAACAACAGCGGAATCAGAGCCCGAGTCGTAAGCGAAACGCTGCTGTGAATTGGCAAGGGCTGTAACGCTCCTGCCGGTCGCAGTCCATAATCTGTCTATGTTTGTTGTTGCCGGAGGTATAGTGATATGTGAAACCGAACTGATACGCTGCATCTTCAATTCAGTCCCGTAAGTATATAGAACGACCACTCCTCCATTTCCGTCACTTTTGACATCAATAATCGCCTCGTCACTTACAACACCTGTATCGAGTTCTCTATGCGCCGCCCATAACTGAGTCATAGCACCATTATAAAAACCGACCATAATCTGATCTGTGCCAGTTGTAGAAACATAAATAACATAGGCGTTCCCCTGTCCATCCGGTATTACATAAGGGTTACTGCTGTTAGGGGCAATTATTACAGCTGCCACAAGATCAACAGGAGCGGTTTCAGCGCCGAAAAGACTCGCTGATATGATTTTCGCCATTACATTTGTTCCATCCAACCAAACAAAGAATACACCGCTTCTGCTTAGTATAAGATAAGGCTCTGTCCCTGCAGTGAAACAGTTCCATGAAAGGGTGAGATTGCCTGCTACAACGGCTGTAACCAGTCCGTATGTCTGATTCAATGCATTGAAAGCAACATCTCCTTCTGACGCTGTAAGCCCCGCATCCATAAGATGCCCCGCGGAATAGGAATCAGCAATGCCCGCCATTCCCGTATGCATATAATTGGCATAAAGCGAATCAAGGTAGTAACCATACACCCTGTATTCCTGATTATCAGCACTAAAGATGTCCGATGAAAGACTCATGGCGTATGGATGAAGAGCATAAGTCCCTGTGTCTATATAGGCTTTACTGCCGGATGAATAGTTAAAAACTATATCTCCTGAATTACCTGCATCAAGGCCGGTAAATGTATTATCATCTTCATATATCGGGTTTGTCGGGAATACATTGGATGAAGCATCCGCTGTCCATGAAAGCTTTTCATTGTAAAATGTCACACTCTGACCGCTTGCCATTGTGCCAATAGTTTTATCCAGCACTATTTCATAAAAATCAGCAACCTGCTCAGCGTATGTATTATGGGTAGTGCAGAATTCATGGTATATCTGGTAGCCTTCAAGTAAACCTGCCACACCATCAAAACGGCTATCATTAAGCTTAAGGACTGTATCCGACACCTCTGTTACTGTTGAAAAGGTCAAATCCGTGGTATTCCGCACCAAATCTCCTACTGAAACACCAGACCAGTTTGCACCAGTATTAACTATTATATTTCCCCCGTTATCAGCATTACCTACACCAAAAGAGGTCTGAGAATATATTCTGTACAGTTGACCCGAGCTAAAGGTATAACCATCGGAAATACTTATAGTGTTTATTGTATGACTTGTAATTGCGAAAGGTCCTGCAACAATATGATTACCCGCATCCACAATTAAAATTAAATCACCATCCGCAATTGTTGAAAAGTCAGCAAAGGAATCATACAGATAATTCAATCCACTTGTAAGATTTGCGGTACCATTTTTCAGATGGTCATAAAAAACATACGCTTCAGCAACAGTAAATATTGAATCACCAAGCGTTAAATCTGGAGTGAGGCTTATTGCTCCGGTTATTACAGCATATTGAGTTTCAGTTGTATCCCTTACCAGGTCAAATTGAGTTAGACCAGCTACTCCGGTGAAATTTCCATTAACATCATAGAGATGGTTAATCAACCGGGCTGTTTCTGTACCGCTATCCAAAGATGTCACTAAAACAGTGTTCACTGCCGTTACCCTAGCATAAGTAGAGCTATTGATAAAAGCGATTGTACCCGCAGCAACCCATCCCGGATTTGCATATGTATGTGGAAGATAAAAGGTCTGGTTGTTCTCAAGCTTATCATTCACATTCATGTTATGGTCTGTTATTGTTGTGACTGATGAGGTTGCGTTGTCTGCAATTGTATAATTATTTAATGCTGTATAAATTGCCGCGCTCTGACCAAGTATATATTCATGGTCCCACGCGGCTGTTCGGACGATAAGAGCAGCGTCCCCATCTGTTCTGTCATAGAGGATATCATTGTTTACCGCGTAATCAGAAAGGGTATCATTAGCTCCTGCTCCATCAACATCAAGGTCTTCAAAGAGCGGGCTGCTCATAGCCAATCCCCCTTCATCCACCTGCCCGGTCATAAGCTGCTGAAGCAGTCCGCTGTATACAACGGCAGCTCCCCCCTTCGAACCTGTGCCTATTAAAAGTCCGGGATCTGTCGCATCATCCGCATCCATTCCCCAGTCCATAAAAACACCAACCGAACTAATCCTCTTTGCCCTTATTTCGTTACCACCCCGAACAGCAACAACAACCATCCCGCCAGTACCGTCATCAGTTGCAGTAGTGCCTGTAAAATTTGCACTGTCAGTAAACAGAGGCTGAGGGTCATTCCATAGCTTGTTAGCTATGCTGTTAATAACCTGCCCGTAAATATGGGTATAAGAACCTGTATTATGTGTCCAGAAAAGCCCTGACCCTGAATTTCCGTTCGGAGGATTATAGGGGAATGTTTTAAGAGAATACTGGTTATTAGCGCCTGTATGAAGGCCTGCTGTTGTTTCTGTTGTATATAAATTAATCTGATAAACTGCACTTGAAATGGCAACACCAGCCATATCCTCAATATCTACTCTATACCAGATCCTTTTCCCTTCATCACCGGCATTAACTGTAACAGGGACATTCCTTGAAGACAAAAAATCCGCTGCAGTAGCCGGGCCGTCAGAAACAGTTGAATTTCTGCCGTAACTTAAAGAATAGCGTGCCACCTCGCTTGTGGTCCACTGCAGTGTAAAACTGTCTGTATCAAGAGATACGATCTCCGGCCCTCCCGTAAAAGCGGGTGCACCAGCCACAGGATCAGGATTAGCTGCTATTGTGGTAAAAGTCCAGGTTGTGGCACCGGTATAAGCATTTCCTGATACATCTTTTATCCCGGTAATTACATGAACAGTATAGACTTCATTGCTTTTTAATACATCAACAGGGAAGAGCTGAAAAGTTGTCCCGGAACCAGAAATCTGGGCAGCCACAGTGAATGATGCACCGTCTGTCAGATAAAATGTTGAACTGTTTACTGTGTTGGCATCGATATTTTCATTAAAATTTACGGTAATACCGGGATTTGTTCTTGAAACATTTGTAGCGCCTGATGCCGGTACATGAGCCCCACCTTCAACCGGCCCTGTAACATCAGGAGTAGCCCCAACAGGTATAGTAAAAGAATAGTTATATGAATTAGGCATTGGGACATTGTTTTCAGCATCCCGTATTGTACTTGCAACATTAATATTAATTGTTTCGTTATCTAAAAGATTAGTAGTAAAGGTAATTGTTGCAGAACCGGCATACCCCGCGACAGGGGTAATTGTATAGTCTGCCGGATTTGAAAGCGCACCCCTTATTGAGGAAGAGAGAGATATTCCACCGGCAAGATCAGCACCGTTAACTGGGATATTAAATATAATTATAAATTTTGTATTAATTGGTATATTTGCGTCAGTAGCTTTGGGATAATGATCAATAACAACGGGATAATAATAACCTGCATTAGGATTTGTTGGCACATTAGCAGTATACTCTGCCGGGAATACTGTTTTTGCTTCCTTCTTGCAACCCGGTCCTACTGCCGCTATTATGAGAATAATTGCGAAAAGATTCAGTTTCCTCCCAAAAAAGAGGTTGAATTTAAAAAACTTATATATTTTAATTATTTTCATTACTAAAACCTGTTTATAAAGCCTATGACAAATAAATTTAGAGCATGTTAACAATAAAAGTCAAATAAATTATTATTATTTCTTTCTTTATTATAATAAATGATATTAAGTTCCGGCAGATAAAATGTTAAATAAAAAAATAATTTTAAAAATTTCAGCCGTATTTCTATTTCTTGCAACCTGTACAAACAGCCTGTTTGCTGATATAACGTCGGTTTCTTTAACAGCACTGGATTCACCCACCACACTTTCAAACGGTAGAGCTTATTTTCTTGCGGGAAGAGACTACAGGTTCAGAGTACAGGCGACAGCCGCCGATAACACCCTGTTAACAGACTGGAACAGTATCTCAATAAACATCAATCAGGGCGCCGCAACCCTACGCGCTCAATGCATAATTGATATTGCAAGCGCCTCCATGACAGGAGAGACTAATTTAATTGTCCAGTCAGTTACAAACAATCTTCCTGCAGGGCCATATACAAATATTGATTTCACAATAAGAGTACGGTTTACCTGGAATAACACAAATGACTTTGCTCAGAGCAGTAATAACATAACAGCTACAGTTACAGAAGATGCAGGCACGCCTGCGTTATTAACTGACACATTGCCAATGGTTTATGGACTATCAACGCATATCGATGTTTATAACTTTACAATGTCAGGGGATGCCTCTGATGCCAGGATAAATCCGTATCACACCGCTTTCAACGTTAATGGAAGCGAGGTTGTATATTATCTCCTGGATACCCCGGCTGCCGGGGCTTCGGACAACGTGCGTTCCCTGGCCACTGACGGAGCGACAGAGATAACTGGCGCGACTACACTACTATACAATGCAGTAGCAACGGCTTTCTCCGATGCTGATGAAACAGCCCCTGTCGGTGACAAATTAACATATTCAGTAACAGCGGCTTACTGTTCAGTGCTTGGCGACCACACATTCAGGGTAAGGGCTGTGATGAACACAGGGGTAGCTACAGTGGATTCATCTGTTCCCCTGAATTTTAACGTAAACAGGGTACAGATATCGAACATTGAATTTTTTAATGGAGGAGGAATTGATACTCCTGTATATTACCGGAGTGTCAATGTGCCAGGAACAATGATTCGTGTGTCTGCTCAGATTGAAAATAACAGTGCATCACTTCTCGGTAATAGAAACATGAAAGGTAATACGATAATTACAGTACGGCGTTTTGGGACAGCTGACACATTTACAGTACAGATACCCGACAACCAGAGCCAGGGGACAGCCGTTGTAACAACTCCGGTTGAAATTGATATTACGGATGGGACAACCCAAGCGGAATCATATGAAATTTTATCAATTACTGGAAGCGCCTATGACAACGAACAGAATATCGATGTAATTCCAGGAAGTATCTCACAACTGGTTGTTAATCCAGCTGTTTACTGGGATGACAGAGATCCTCCCGGAAATAACGGTTCTCCAGATGGAGATCTACCCGGAACTGGTAAAACACCATTTACAACATGGGTTGGTTTTTCACAGACTGCAACAACAATTACCCTGAACTGGACCCCTTTAAGTACGGCAACCGCCCCGCCATATGACAGGGATTTCTATTCATACAGAATATATTATAAAAAAAGCAGCAATACAACCTGGACCATGATAGACCGTTCTGTATCCGGTTTCGGACCAACTGAAACCTATGATTTGAGTAATATTAATACCGGTTCAGTTTCAATTGAAAATCTTCAGCCGTTTACAAACTATGATTACTACATTACCGCAATCGATATTTTCGGGCAGGAAGTTGATACAACAATCGGATTAAGCGATACAGTACATGCAAACAGCACAACAGCCGACTATTCAACAATATCAACAAATCCATATGAAGTAACCCTCTCAATAACGGACGGTATCACAATATTTGATGATTCTTCATTTAATAATGAAACTATTCCAGTACCCGGGAACAGAACACTCCGTAATACCTCAATCAAAGTTACTATCAACTGGATATCTGTCGAAGAATCGCCAGATTCAGTAAATCTTATTCTATCCTCCTTTCCTGGACCGAATTCAGGGAATATGGTTACGGGGGGGTTGTTATACGGCACTGAAGGTGTTGATTATGATCGCATTGCATGTAATAAAACCGCCCCAAATACCTGGTCAGGCTTAATCTCAACAACAAACAGATACATGATCGATAATGCTGATATAAAATTTATCATCGAATCAATAAAAGCAGGTGCACGCTCATATGTCGATCATGATGCTGATTTTGATTCTACTGAACAGACACCTCCGGGAGATCCGAATGACATGGAGTGGACCTACCATATCGGTTTAAGCACAGCATTCACCCCCTGGCCGGTTCGTATTCTGAATAATGTCATTACAGATGAAAACCCGGTGGCTTATCCGTCTTACTATTTAACTGAAGATGCAACTGTTACAATTAAAGTTTACGATATCAAAGGACGTATTGTTGCGATACTACTTGATAATGCATACAGAAAGGCGGGGCAGAATATTAAGGAACAGGGTTGGCGCGGTACTAATAAAAATAACAGGAAGCTCGGTGTTGGTCTCTACTATATTCACATAGAGGCAAAAAGCACATCTAATGGAAAAGTTATCCTTAATACATTTAAAAAAGTAGTTATGGCGAAATAGATAAACAGACTAAAACCTGTTTATCTCCCCCAAAACTCCCCCCATCTCCCTGAAATCATGGATAATATACCTCTCCCCTGCAATCTCCTCCTCTCCCGCATGGCCGAAAGCGCACCCGATAAAAGGAATTCCGTTGATTTTCGCAGCGTCAAGATCCGTAAGCCTGTCACCAACCATAATGATTTTATCGTAATCAAGCTCCTTCAGATATATCCCCACAATATCAGTTTTATTCCTGATATCACCCTCAGCATACAAAAAAGGCTCAGAGAACCACTTTTTCAGGCCATAGGTCTCCAGAATCGCCTCAACATATGCCCTTGCTCCATTGGAAGCCACAAGCATCCTGTAACCGGAATTATAAAGCTCAGGAATAGTCTCCTCCACGCCTGTAATAAGCTCACCCTTTTTCTGCCGGATAAGCGAAACCAGGTTTTGCGTCCACCGCAGCGAAAGATAATCCCGCGCTTCTAATCCGAGCTCAGGGAAGAGCATGAGACATATTTTCTCCAGGGGATATCCAAGTGTTGCGGTAATTGCCTCACGGGAAGGGGCTTTTACATCGGCATAGTCACCCGATTTAAGGAGAGAATCCACAGCCTCAGCAAAGGCCTCCTCCAGGATATTCCCCGCGTCGTAAATTGTGCCGTCTATATCTAAAGCTAAATACACAGGTTTTGTCATTCATTTCACCTTTTCAGGTCTCTCGCGAAGACGCAAAGCCGCAAAGATAGGGGAAGAATTGGGCATCGAGGAGAAAAATTTAATCTCTGTCATTGCGAGCGTAACGAAGCAATCTGTTCAAATTATCATCAGTCTATTATAAAAGTTACTATTTGTACTATAAACAGATTGCTTCACTCACTGACGTTCGTTCGCAATGACACTGCCTCAAAACCTCACAGCGACATAGGAGCCCGTTTTACCCTTACCCCGCTCCTCCCAAAATCCTTCTGCTTTTCTCCGCGCCTTAGCGCCTTTGCGAGAGACATTCTTTTTTAACAGAAACCTAAAATTCAGAGTCTGCCCCTTAACTGTCAAATAAAATTCCGGCAAATCGCACCTCTCCCCAATTATTTTATTGACTCATGTTCCGGATTTTAACTTAATTACGGCATAAAAGGAGAGAGCTTTTGGATACAAAAGTAAAAATCGGAAATCTGGTTCTGAAAAATCCCATAACCGTGGCTTCAGGTACAGCCGGTTACGGCGAAGAACTTTCAAAATATGCTGATATAGCAAAAATAGGCGCTGTTTTTACAAAGGGGCTCTCGGTTAATCCCCGTAGAGGAAACCCGGGCAACAGAATCCTTGAAACACCATCAGGGGTTCTAAACTCAATAGGCCTTGAAAATGTGGGGATGGAGGAGTTCATCGACAAAAAGCTCCCCTTCCTTCTAAAAGCAGGAGCCACCCCCATACCGAATATTGCAGGTCATTCAATTGAAGAGAATATTGAGATGTGCAGAGTGCTTTCAACTACTCCGGGCATCAATGCTGTTGAGCTTAATGTTTCATGCCCCAATGTCAAGCAGGGTGGGATGGCATTCGGAACAAATACCGAGGTCTTCTGCGACCTTCTTGAAAAAGCGAGGAAGGTGACACAGTGCGCTCTCATTGTAAAACTTTCACCAAATGTTACTGATGTAACAACTTTCGCTGTTCATGCGGAGAAGATAGGTGCTGACGCTGTGTCTGCTGTAAACACATTCCTCGGCATGAAGATCGATATAAAAAAGAAGAAGCCCCACTTCAACAACAAAGTGGCGGGACTGAGCGGCCCTGCGATTAAGCCCATGGCAGTGAGAATTATCTACCAGGTTTTTGATAAAATTTCAATACCCATTATCGGCCAGGGTGGAATATCCGATATTGATGATGTAATAGAATTTATGATGGCCGGTGCTTCCGCAATATCTGTTGGCACAGCAAACATGATAGAGCCCGGCATATCTCAAAAGCTTGTGACTGATCTCGAAGATTACATGAAGCGCGAATCGATAAAATCCCTTAAAGAAATTACCGGTGTTGCGCATTAAGCATTTTTTTTTACAGGAGATTATATGAAATTCTGGAACAAAACTCTCAGAAGTATGGATGAATATATACCGGGTGAGCAGCCTTCAAATATTGATGAGTACATCAAGCTCAACACAAACGAAAACCCCTTCCCGCCGTCAGAGAAGGTGCTGAAAGCCATTACTGAACATGTCAATGCCAACCTGAGAAGATACCCTGATTCAAAGGCAAAGAACGTAAGAAATATTTTTGCCGAGCAGAATAATTTATCCCCTGATAATGTTTTTGTCGGAAACGGCTCAGATGAAATCTTTACCCTCATTTTCCGGGGGCTCATTGAGAAAGAGGGAGTTGCCGCATTCCCCTACCCATCCTACTCCCTTTACGATACACTTGCTCAGGGTAACGGGATAAAATATGAAAAGATCGATCTCGCGGATGATCTGCAGATAGACATGGATAAATTCCTCGTAAAGAAATACGATATGGTCATAATCTCCAACCCGAACAACCCCACAGGTACTTATGTCGGGCCCGGGAGGGTGAAAGAGTTCCTTAAAGTTTATAAAGGACTGCTCATCATGGATGAGGCTTATATCGACTTTTACGGAGGTTCGGCTATTGATCTTGTAAACGAATTTGACAACCTTATTGTCACAAGGTCATTCTCTAAATCATACTCACTTGCCGGACTGCGCGTGGGCCTTGCAATCGCAAATCCCGGTATAATTGAGGGATTAGTAAAAATCAAGGATTCATATAATATTGACACGCTGGCACTTGCAGGAGCCGAAGCTGCTCTCCTTGACACAAGATCATTCGAGTACAATCTGGGGATGCTGCGCAACAACAAGGAGTACCTTGAAGAAAGACTTACTGATATGAATTTCCAGCTTATACCATCAAAAGCAAACTTCATCTTCACAAAACATCCGGATATCGATTCAAGGGAACTTTACGAAAAGCTGAAAGAGGAGAAGATTCTCATAAGACACTTCCGCGGACCGGTTCAGTCAGATTACGTGCGGATCAGCATAGGTTCGATGATGGAGATAAAAAAGCTCTGTTCTGCAATTGCAGGGATTCTGGAGAGCGCGAAGTAATCAGGAAATAATTTATTCGCCTGGGCCGGTTCTACAGGGGGAGAAGTATAACCCTCCCCGAACTGTTGGTTATTGTTCCACGCTGGAACATTTCATTCGCAGTTAATCGCTCTTCAAGGAACAGCGCTATATCCTCCTTCTTAATCCAGATATTGACCTGCTGATTTGTACCCGCATCGCTCCATTTGAATCCGATAACAACACCAACCACCTCATTCTCTGAAGGTACAAACTTATACCTGTATATCTCTTCAATTATACCGGTAACATTCTCTTTTATAAGTTTAACGGAGAACCTGCTGTAGTCCAGTGTATTATCCTTATTCACAACTATATCAAAGCCGAAAAACAACCTGTCGGTTCTTTTCGATTTTTTATCAAAATAAAACCCCATGCTCCCTTTTGAAACATCAACATCCTCTTTTTCAGTAATATCTTTCGCGATAGAGATAATATCCTTTTTGTATTTATTCTGGTAAAAACCGCCGTTAGTCGAATATGAATTTATATCAACGAGATAATCCTCGTATTTTACTGCATCTTTTTTCACAACAAAAGCGGTTTCATTTCCGGTTTTTCCATCTCCCTGATTTGTGCCACCTGCTGAACCTTTTATTTCACCGGCCGAAGCACATGCAGCGGCAGATATCACTATTGTAATGAGAAATAAATATAAACTTATTCTAAAAGGTTTAATAAACGTCATAGCAGACACTCCACAAAAAAGATTTAAGTGAATTAATTACTGTAATTATCGGAATAATCCGGTACTTTCTGAACTGAGATATTGCGAATATCAGGCGGGATTACATTTTCAGAAATTCCATATATTTTTCTATAGGCCCGGGATATGAACCGTTGCCATCGAGGTATTTCTTGAACCTGTTTTCATATGACACGATCTCCCTGTTCTGAACATTCCTGTACCTGTTGGCAGACTTGTTGAAAGCAGGCATATTTTCAAGCTGGTCACGGATCTCTCTTTTAAAAGGTACATGTTTAAAAAACATCTCACGTACAACAGCATTCATTTTCATGATACCTTCACGCTCATATTCAACCCAGAGCATGTAATCATCCGCGAACCTGTCGCGGTTTGTTCTGAGACTTTTAAAACGTAAAGCGATCTTCTCTTTCATCTCAGGAGATAGTTTTGAATTCTTTTTAAATGTATTCACATAATCAAAGTATTCACCGGAGAGTCCACCTTCAATTGGGTCAGCCCACATTGCGCCCTTTATGCTCCTGTTAAGTTCCCACCTGAAACAGGCGAAGGTGTGCATCATACTTTTCTCTATATCACCGGAGAAGAGTATCGGAATCATTATCCTTCCCATTGACCTTTTGTTATTGCCTGAAAGTTCCTGCCACAGAAAAGTTTTTGATCCGCATATAGGGAGAAGTATAAAATAGGGTGGAATCTCCTCCTTTATAATCTCCCTGGCGCTGTCGAGCTTAAGGACAGTCTCACGCCAGAAAAGAGAAAAGTCTATATCTGATAATTTTTTTATCAGGGCATCCACCTTATCTTTTGACTGGTACATAGCCCTCATGTTACCTCTAATCAATTCACTATACATAACGGGGAACGCTGTTGCTGTACTCCCGGAGCACACTGCGGATGCGCTTGCCAGTCTCTGCTGGATTTCATGAAGAGTCTTGTTGAGATTCTCATCGTCAGAACCCTTGTCGCTTTTCCCCTCTCCGGGTTTACCTTTTTTCTGATACTTCTCCTGCTCTCTTAGAAAAGCCTCATAATTAAGTCCCATCTCAGTTATGCTGGGTTCTTCAGCACCGGCATATATTTTGGATAAAAATTCATATTCAAGGAAAACAGGGGCCTTCGCGTCTCTCTCTCTTATCCTTCCTAGATCATTCAGATCCGAAAGCTGCTCCGGGGTGAGGAGCTCATCATCGAGAAAACCGAATGTAAGCATAAGCTTCACAGGCCTCGGAATTGAAGATTCTATCTTGGTTCTGACAAAAACCTGTTTATATAGATCCCAGTACATCTGGGTAATATGACGCCTCACCTTCCGCTCTTCCGATTCGGAACTTAGCGGGTTCTTCAGATTTTTAAAATCATTAAGCAGCTTCAGGAGTTTATTCTGAAACTCCTTCTCCACCATTGAAAACTCGAAAATCTGGTATATCGATTTCTGTAGACCTGTGCTGATAACAGGTGTCGCAGCTATTGTGCCGCTGTCATTGTCCGCTGCTGTTTCCTCAGTCTCCGCTTTCTGAGGTGCAGATATTTTTCCGCTCTTCTCAAGCATAGAGCATATATCAGTGAATCCGGAGTACACCTTAAGACTCTTCCCTGTAATTTCAACAGTCATGGCATCAATTTTTAAAAGCACCTGCTGAAGTTTTGAATAAAAATCGGAAGAAACCCGTCCTGTTGAATTCCACGAATCAATACCACCCTGCATAAGAAATGACACCAATCCATCCTTTACTTCAAAAATGCTTTTTGATTTACGGCTTAACTTCTCCATAACATTATGAGTCCCCAGCAGCAGCAACCGGAGAGCTTTTACAATGGATGTAAAAACTGAAACAGGGAGATCGGGATCGGCCTTAAAAACTTCACTTAAAAGCTGCGTATCAAGCTTTAGGAGACGTTTAATAACATCCATATAATCCGCGCCAAGGGTTTCGGTGTTAATACCCTCGGCATAATTCTTCTTTAGAAGATTCCCTCTGTCTTCAATCACAAAATCGATGGCAATATTATCGGGGACCTTCCCTTTAGCAAAGGTAAAGACAGAGTAGAGGTCATCACTTTTTTTGTTGAGATTATCAGAACCGCTGTTGGGGCTCAGCGCGTTAAAAAGCAGAAGCATATTGTCATCCACCTGACAGAGCCTCACATAAAGCCCCGCCGCTTTTTTCATGGCTGTCTGAGCGATCATATAATTATTGAAAAGCTGCCTGAGCATGTTCATGGCGCTGGTGATATCCCGCTGTGCTACACCCTTGTAGCCCCCCTGAGCTATAGGATATTCAACCACCTGAACATCAGCAGCTGCTCTGATTGTGTGAGTATAGGGAGAAGTCAGAAGCCCGGAAAAACCGACAAGCATGGATCTCCCTTTAATTGTGCAGACTCTGACAGATTTATCAGCAATGAGTTCACCATCCAGACCCATAAATTCTTCAGGAGCCGAGAGAACTTCCACTTCTCCATCCTGCATAATAAAAAATCTGGTGGGATTCTCACCCTGTGTAAAGAGGATATCACCTTTTTTCAAGATTCTGCTCTCAGGCATTATTCATACTCCCGGCTTATATTAACTGCTATTAATGCGGCTAATCGTAATAAAATACTGCTGTAATTAAAATTAATTTATAAAAGCAATTCAACAATTTCAAAACTGATTTAAATTAAACTTATGTCATTTTGAAGAAGCGAAGCGGCTGTAAAATCTATTTTCTGATTAATAAGAAAATTTCTGCCGATCATCACTGATTATATTATCGGAAGAAATGTTGTACAATAAAAATATTTAAATTCTGCTGTTTTTTATATTATCCATATATTCTTCCCATTCAGTGGGGAGCATATTCTTTTTTTTATTATTACATTCTTTACATGCGGGTACAAGATTAATCTTTTCGCTTTTGCCCCCTCTTGCAAGGGGAATTTTATGATCCATGGTGAGGTCTGAAGGAGAAAATTTTCCCCCGCAGTAGTAACATTCACCTGCGGCTGTTTTATTTTTCCACCAGGGTGAATTACGCAGTTCCCTGGCTTTACTTTTTTCAATTGCCAGTTCAGTTTCAGCATCATGATGAAGCAGTTCATTTTTCGGGGAGCTTCTCCTTGCCCTCTTCCTGTCAATGTGCCTGTCTTTATACGACATATTACTCAAAAAACTCCCCTATCGCAAGCCTGTAACCATTTATGAAAGAAAGGCCATCCATTTTCTTCTTGTTTTCAGGCTGTATTTCAAGAATCTCAATCACTCCGTTTCCTGTCCCGGCCAGGAGATGTTTCTTTTGAAATTTCGCGACCTCACCCGGTTTAAGCTCAGGAACTATTCCATTGAAAACAGAGGTTTTCCATATCTTCATATGATGGCTGCGGAAAGTTGTCCATGCCACAGGTTTGGGATTCAGGCCCCTAACAAGATTATGTATCTTAAGAGCGCTATTATTCCAGTTAATAAATGCTGTATCTTTATCGATCTTTCCGCAGTGTGTGGCCTCAGAATCATTCTGCTTCACAGGTTCCGCCTTACCGCTTCCGAGGAGCTCAATTGATTTAACAACAAGTTCAGCCCCAATAGGGAATACCAGGTCATAAAGATCACCCGCGTTTATATTCTCATCAATTTCAATCTTCTCCTGAAGAACAATATCTCCTGCATCAAGCTCCTCATTAATCATCTGAACTGTGACACCTGTTTCGCTGTCTCCGTTTATGAGAGCCCACTGCACAGGAGCAGCTCCCCTGTATTTCGGCAGAAGTGACGGGTGAAGATTAATTGTGCCGTATTTCGGCATGGCAAATATTGAACGCGGGATCAGTTTCCCGTATGCTACCACTACAAATATATCTGCGTTATATGATTCAAGATGAGCGGCAAATTCCGGATCTTTAAGGCTTTTCGGCTGGAGTACAGGTATATCTTTGCAGCTTGCGAATTCCTTTGCGGCACATTCCTGTATCTTCATGTCCCTGCCGCATTTTTTGTCCTCAGGTGAAACAAGGAACACTATCTCATAAATATTACAGATATGCTGGAGTACATAAGAAGCTATTTCCGGTGTTCCGAAGAAACCTACTCTCATCTGCCCTGCTTTTTATTAAGTTTTTTAATTTTTTTAAGCTCGGTTTTCATCTCGTCCCTGATATACTTCTCAATCCTGTCTATAAAAAGTATACCTTCGAGATGATCATACTCATGCTGAAATACACGCGCGAGGAGACCGTTTGCCTCAATCTCCACCTCTTTACCTTCACGTGTGTAACCGCCGAGGAGGATGCTCTCAGGTCTGATCACATCAGCGTTGATTCCGGGCACAGATAAACAGCCCTCTTCGTAAGGTTCAAGTTTATCGGATCTTTCTTTTATGACCGGATTGATAATGGCGAATTTCTGACTTTTAGTCTCCCCTGTATCAACCACAAAAATTCTTTTCCCGAAATCCACCTGCGGTCCCGCAAGGCCGATCCCCTTCTCTTTATACATAATTTTAAACATCTCATCAATGAGAGATGCAATGCTGCCATCTATATTTTCAACCGGCTCTGCCACACTTGCCAGTGTTTCATTACCGTAAAAAACCAGACTTCTCGACATTATAAACAACCCCTATCTGAAATTTAAATCGTTCTCAAGACCCTTCTCAGCTCTCATGAGATCCTCCTCTGTATCAACCTCATACCAGCCGAAACCCGAAAGGTCACAAATAACAGGTACTCCCCCGTCCTTTTCGGAGAGAACCTGAAGTATATTCTCAACCACAGCCTTTTCACCATATTTTTCAATTACTTCATTTATGGTATCCCGGTATAGAGATTCCATCGAAGCATCAACGTATGTCATCCCTATATATCCGCAGTCAAAGTCACTGAGCTTCTTGCTTATGGCATCCACTTTCTTCCCGTCTTCAGCGAGTTTGACCTTCATGTCATCATCACCAAGGCTCCTGTCAAAATCGCACATCGCTGTTATTGCTCTCATGGACTGTTTCATCTTCTGAAACATAATTCCCGGATATATGTGATCCACATTTGTAATCAGGAATGAATCACCTGAGAATTCTCTCAAAGCTGTAATCAGTGTATAAATATTCCCTTTGAGATAATCTTTATTCTCAATAACCCTGACCTTCTTATAACCATGAGAATTTATATGCTCACGGAGGTCTTCATAGCAGAATCCCCCTACTATAATAATCTCGTCAAAGAAATCATGCTCAAAAAATTCCAGAAGATAATCAATGAGCTTTTTCCCCCTCACAGGAACCATCCCCTTGGTTCTTGCTTTGGTTATCTCTCCAAGTCTGCTACCTGTACCTGCTGCCAGAACAACTGCTCTCATATATTTAATAGTTCCTTTATAGAATTAATAGTTACAATATCATCGCGGATTTTCAGGAAATCCTCCCTTTTAAAAGTTCCGCAAATCCCCACAAAACTTATACCATAATTGAATGCTTTTTCTGCGTCCTTGAGGGAATCCCCGACGAAAGTCATATCCTCTTTCTGAAGATTGAACTTCTCCTTTACATAATCAAAATGAGCTTTACCTTTTTCAAAACCCTCTCTGAATCCAAGTACAATATCAAAATCCAGCTTCTCATTTTCCACAAATTTATCAATTAGTTCCTGAAAATTATTCGAAGCTATTCCCACTATATTCCCGTTTTGACGCAGCTTATTTATTGTATCCCTGACTTCATCAGTAAATTTCGAGAGGAAAAAGCCTTCTATCTTTGTTTCTTCAAATATTTTCGCCTTCTCGCTGTTAGTAGGATCATCGGGGAGAATTATTTCAAGCTGCTGAAAAAAAGGGTTTCCTGACGTTTCAAGGTACCTTGCCCTTGCTGCTTCAAAGGATATTTCAGGGTGGAACCGGTTAATTACCCGGCCGGCGATATCAGCAAATCCTTTCATTGTGTCAACAAGTGTACCGTCAAAATCAAATAGAAAAGCCCTGGTTTTTCCCATAATATTATATTGCGCCCCGTAAATTCAGATAGATAGATAATCTATAATAAAATATAAATATGTCACGTCAAGTATAAAGTTCTTGATTAAAGCCTGACAATTATTTCTGTTATATTGGAACAGTGAATTTTTTTGCTTTTTATACTCAAAATAATCACTTTAATAAATGATTACAGGTTTTAAACATTTATTGCAATTGAACCCTCACCGCTTCCGGTTGAGGGATAGAGAAAATTAATACATATTCAGGAGATTCATTATGAAAAGGATTTTTTTTGCTATTATTCTGCTTCTATGCACCCTTTCCCCCCTTACAGCTCTTGAGGTAGACATCGATGAAATTTCAAAATCCGGAAGGGTAAATTTTACGAACTACGAGGGAACCGGCAGAAAATATGAATCTGTAAGCCAGATAAAATCGATCGGGTACCAGCTTTCATACAAGAAAAAACAGGGTAGTGAATCCGATGTTTTCAGGTACCACATGAAATACCATATTTTACGTGTTGCTGCTGAAGAACCTGAAAAATATTCATCCGATATTTTTTTCATTGATAAAGATGCCAGTGTTGACCATATAAAAAATGTCAGGAGAATCCTCTCAGCCTATCTCGAAGGGAGCTACGGCTATACGGTTAAGGAAGCTGATGCAATTGCACTTTACCTCACCTATTACAACGCTGTCTACAGAGGCAATACAGAATACTTCGCGTCAAATTATTCCGGAAATATCCTGAAGCATATAACAAAACAGAATGCCGGTATATCCACCAAATATAATGAATGGCCGGGCAGAACAGCAATTATAATACCTCTGACAAAAGAGAGCAAAAAGGGGAAGCTTGAGAAGATCGATCCATTCACAATCTCCGATGAAAAGACAACCCGTGAAGTAAAGAAGGATAAGGAATCCGGCGGTGACCGCAAAGAAATCATTGAACTTAAGAAAAAAGATATTGAAAAGAGCAAAACCAACCTTGAAGAGGAAAAGAAGAAGATAGAAGAAAAGAAAAAAACTGTAACTGAAGAGAAAAAGAAAACAGAAGATAAAAAAGAAGAAGTTGTTAAGAAGAAAGAAGAGATAAAAAAAGAAAAAGAAGAGACCTCGAAGATAAAGGATCCTGAAGAGAAAAAAAAGCAGGAAGAAGAGATAAAGAAAAAAGAGGAAGAGGTCAAAAAAGAGGAGAAGCAGATAAAAGAGAGTGAAGATAAGATAAAGAAAGATGAAGAAACAATAAAGAAAACTGAAAAAGAGACAGAGAAGAAAGAAGAAGAAATAAAAAAGAAAGAAGAGAACGTAAAGAAAGAGACATCTGAAGAAACAGCAGAAAAAAAAGATGAAAAGAAAACCTCCACGGAAGAGACTCTGACAAAAAAAGAGGAGGCACTCAAGAAGAAAGAGGAGGAACTTGATAAGCGTGAAGACCTGCTTAAAGATAAACAGACCGATCCAAATGTCTTCGGACTTAAGCTCTACTACCTGAAGGTAAAGGATTATCTTGAAGGGGGGCATTACAACAACGAGCTTTATATGATCAATGCCTCAACAAAGAAGATCGATTTCAAGTCACCGGTGACTAATATATGCGGAAGAAGATACGATGTATTCTCAGGCGGAATTGTTGTTATTACACATCAGGGAGATCACGTTTCCGGGCACAGGCTAACGCTTATTGACAGGGAAAAGCTTACTGTAAAAGCTACAGGAGAAAATGACATCTTCTGGAGAAGTTTCATTGAAATCAAAGAAAACAGCATTTATGCAATAATTAAAGAAGGGAAAAGTTATTATCTCGGAAAGTTCGACCAGGAACTGAAACTTGTTGCCAAATCAAAGGAGAAGGTCAGCGAAGACACATTCATCACATTCTTTGATGACTTTATTTATATAAACAGGGATGACAAAAGTATAATTGTGCTGAATAAAAACGATTTCACCCTTGCGGGTGAAATCAAGCCGTAGAATCAGTTAAGCTTAATTATAATTTCGACCCTGCGGTTTTTACTTCGCCCTTCCGCAGTTGAATTTTCGGTCAGGGGCTGATCCTGGCCGAAACCTTTATATGAAAATTTATCATGTCCGAGTTTTGATTTAAGGTATTCCGATACCTTTTTCGCCCGTTTTTCAGAGAGAGAGTAATTATAGCTTTTCTGCCCCACATTGTCAGTATGCCCTTCAACAATAATTTCACGGTCAGGGTACTTCTTTTTCAGAATTTCTGCTATGTCCCGCAGCTTTTCCTCTGTATCCTTGCGGATATCATATGAATCAAAATTGAAAAGGAGATCTCCCATCCGCACAACAATTCCGCGCTTATCTATGTCAGCATCAACTCCTTCAGGAAGTTCCTTATTCAGCTCATCCTTCTCTTTTTTCTTCTCATCTTCTGTAAAATTTTTATAAAGGCTGTTTTTGGTTTTTATATTCATGTGAAATTCAGCAGTTGCAAGCGCTCCCCCTCCGGAGGCGAAAACAAAAATAATCTTATACTGATCCTGCATGTCCTTCGGCTTACGTGAAGTTATATCCCAGTATAAAACACCGTTATTCTGGGCCACTATCTTAACAGGAAAATCTGCGGGGTAGTTTCTGTCAGCAAGATTCATATTTATTGTGTAGGCGTAATTAATTACTGCGATCTTCTTATCTTTATCATCTTCAATTCTGACAAGCTGATATTCAACCGGAAACGCGAGACTGAAAGGTTTTGAAAAATTATCAATAACCAGTTCCCCGTTTGCTGTCCATGTATCTTCAGGCCCCAGTTCCCTGTCCGGAAAAGTCGGGATATGCCGCAGGTTCGGCATGTAATCATTTTTTTTAACTACAAAATGCCCGTTAGGTTCTATGAGAAAATCCACCATGAATTTCTCTTTCAGTTTGAAAACATCCTCACCGAACTCCCTTTCATGAATAGAGAATAAGCCATTTACCCTGTTCAGCCTGTCCGATTTATCCTTACATGTCAGATCAATTATATTTCTCTCTTCATACACTCTTTTAAGACCGGAGTTTACGTAATACTTTATCCCGGCGGTTTTAACCATTTCTATTCTTTCATTTTTTTCGATATCCCATTCAAGTCTTACCGCGTTGGCGTTCACAAGGGGGAAAAGGAGAAGTGTCACCAGAAGAATCAGCTTTTTCATAATTTAAGCTCCGGGCGGAGTGACTCCGCATTATATTATCGGCAAATTATGTCAGATTTTTTAGCAAAATTTTTTTCTGTATTCCTGAACCAGATGATAGACGATTACTCCATACGCCACGGAAACATTGAGTGACTGTTTAAGGCCGTACATAGGTATTTCAACAGATTGATCACAGAGAGAAACCGCTTCTTCAGAAAGTCCGTCAACTTCATTCCCCAGGAGGAGAACCACAGGAAAAGTATACTCCGCCTCATTATAATTTACACTTGAATCTGTATGTTCAAGAGCTAAAATTGTACGCCCCTCCCCCTTCAGTCTTTTTATGAGAGAGATGGTATCAGGCTCATGCTCCCAGGGAACACTATCAACGCTGCCGAGAGCTGTCTTGTCGATCTCCTTTCTGGGGGGAAACCCGGTATATCCGCAGAGCCACAATTTTTCTATAAGCGCCCCATCCGATGTCCTGAATATTGAGCCTACATTGTAGAGGCTCCTGACGTTTTCCGCAATCACTGTGACCGGAAATCTACTGAAAGAACCCAACTCCTGCAGATCAGGTCTTTTTGATTTTATCTCTTCATAGGGTAGTTTAATAGCCATAAATATTTTCCTTGTTTAATATGACAACTATTCTGAACAGAGTTCCTTTATGCAATTAATTTTATATTATAAATCCGCTGATGCTCAGCAATTCCCTCCATTTTAAAAAGCTCAATCCTTCCAAAATATAATTGACTTTAACTGTCTCTCTGAGAAACTATCATTAGATAAAAATTACTTCATTGTAAGCACTTTTTATTCATTTGACCTGAAATATTGATATATTTTAAATAACTGACAAAGCGGAGCAGACTGAATTTCATGAATTACAGTGACCCGATATACTACTCATTACTACCCCTGATAATCACGATAGAATGTATGGCAATGCTGTTCACCTATTTTGCTGTGACCTGGCACAAAAGAGAGTTATCTGAAGAGACACTCTCCAGGCTTCATAAAAGCTTTATCGGTATATTCCTCATCGAATTCTGGTACTGGATAACAGGGCCTGCTCTTTCATTTTTTAAATTCATCAGGCTCACACCGAACAGGATAACATCCATATCCATTTTTCTTTCTTTTGTCACAGGTGCAATATACTCAACGGGACATTTCTCGGCCGCCGGCTGGATGCTTGTAATCAGCGGAACTCTTGATATGCTTGACGGCAGGCTTGCAAGGGAGACTGGAACTGTTACAAAAGCGGGCGCTTTTTTCGATTCATGCAGCGACAGGTACAGCGACTCATTTGTTTTTATCGGGATTGCTATATATTTTCTCAGTAAAAATTTCTCAGCAGGGGATGGGCATTTTATACTTTCCGTTACAGACTACTCCAGCACCATAATTATCATGGCTCTCATGATCGGTACAGCAGCCATGAGCTATGTTAAGGCAAGGGGTGAGGCAACAGGCGTCACAACAAAATCAGGGCTTATGCAGCGTCCGGAAAGGATAATGATGCTGTCACTATACTCCGTGCTCGATCCTTTTATCAGAATAATACTGGGTAATTATAATATCAATCAGGATTACTGCCTGATATTTCTACTCATCATTATGGCTATACTTATTAACTTTTCAGCAGTTGTGCGCATGGTTGACATATTCAGGCTTATACGGAATACCGAGAGATAGAAACCGTGGACAGGGATTACCTCGGGAGACACTTTATCGCGGAATTTTATAAATGCAACCCTGTCACTATAAACAGCATATCTGCTGTTGAAAAAATAATGACTGAGGCCGTAACTATTTCAGGTGCCACCATCATTAAACCCTTTTTTCATACATTTTCGCCTCAGGGCGTAAGCGGAATTATTGTAATATCCGAATCGCATTTTGCCATACACACATGGCCTGAATACTCATATGCTGCTGTTGATCTTTTCAGCTGTTCAGATTTCCGATACGTGGATGCATTAAAATATATCAAAGACAAAATCGAGTCAGGCGAGTACTTTGTAAATGTTATTAACCGTGGTTATCAGGCCAGGGGCTCTTCATCATCTCATGAAATATCCGCAAAAAAAATAACCCTTTAGCCTGTATCACCTTTCATAACAAATCTATTGACATTTAATCGAAAACTTTAATGTAAAAAACTTTGAAGAATAACAAAAAATAATTGTACTATTTAATAAACAGATATTTATCCTTATGAACATAGAAATAAAAAATATTTCCATATATCCAACTACAGACAGGATTTACACCGGTTAAACTGAATGACATTGAAAAAACTCAAAGAAAGGCTGCTTGGTGACTTTGTTATAGATCCGCGGCACGATATTATTATATATGACATACTTGTAAGAGACGGTTTTATACCGGTCACTCTTCTGCTTGGATTCACTCTCGCCTGTTCCATAATTATTGTAAGGGCATTGTCCGGATTCTATGTCTACAGCATTGTCCACATCATATACCTGTTCTTTTTTATATTCCTTTTCTACATCTACCGGTTCTTCCCTAAACAGGGGCTTTTCAGATTTTTAATTTTCCTGATGATGCTTGTATCAATTTTTCTCACAGTCACGATAAAAGGGAAAACAATGAATGAGTATATTATTGTTCTGATTTTCCCTGTTATTATATACAATCTTGCTGGTAAAAATAACGGGCTCGTCTGGAATATAGTTCTGTGCATACTATACGTTTTCATAATGATCTTAATTGAAACAGAAATTCTGAGTTCCAGATATAACCAGTCAGACCTTGCTATCGGGCTTGTTCTGTATCTTTTTATTTCGATATTTGCCCACTATGCCGAACTGAGACATTCGAGTATTGAAAAGCTTCTGCTGCGTCAGCTTTATTATGACACGGCAAGCGGACAGCCCAACAGGAAGATGCTGATGGAGGACATCTCACATAAAATGTTCCCGGCTCTATTCATTCTACGTATACACAACTTCCATGACATCAACACTTTCTTCGGCTACTCCCTGGGGAATGACCTGATGAAGTTTATCGGGGAGAGGCTTAACCTTTTCAGCGCTTCAAGAAAGATGAAGTCCTATAATCTTTCAGGCGGGGAATTTGCGCTCATCACTGATCTTGAGTCCACTACTCCGGATATCAAGGCTCTTGAAACAACAGCGGTTGATCTTATTCAGCATATTTCGGAAAAAGAATTTGTGCACCAGAATACGAATATACCACTGACTCCTTATGCCGGAATATCATTTTATATGAAGGGGGAGAGCAACCTGATATCAGAGGCCAACCTGGCTCTGCATCATGCAATCAAAAGAAGCTTGCCCTTTCATATTCATAATGATGATGACAGCGACCGTACAAATTACCTTGAAAATATCAGCACCCTGTCAGCGCTGAACCTGGCATTGAGTGAAAACAGGATTGTCCCCTACTACCAGTCAATAATGAACAACAAAACTGAAGTTAAGGAAAAGTTCGAATCCCTGCTGAGAGTAATTTCTCCTGAAGGGGAACCGCAGCTCCCACTTAAATATCTGCGTATGGCATCAAAAACCAGAGTGTATCCGGAAATAACAAAAAGGATGATTGGGAAAGTCTTTGCACAGATGTCTAAATGCGGAGAGGAATTCACAATAAATATATCCGCAGAGGATATTTACAATCCCGGTTTTTTTTCATTTCTCGAAAGCATGATGAACTCAAATCCATCATGCTACAACAGGGTTATACTTGAAATTATCGAATCGGAAGATCTCGAAAGTTACAGAATAATTTCCGAGTTTATAAAGAAATCAAGAAAATGCGGATACAGGTTTGCCATAGATGACTTCGGTTCCGGCTATTCCAATTTTTCGCACATCAGCAGACTGAATATCGATTTTATAAAATTTGACGGTTCTCTCATAAGAAGAATTTCTCAGGACCGGACAAGCAGCGTAATTATTAAGCATGTTACCGGCATGTGCAGGGAACTCGATATAAAAACCGTGGCTGAGTTTGTTGAAACTGAATCAATTTTAAAAATTGTAAAAGATTTCGGTATTGATTACTCGCAGGGAACATTTATAGATTCACCCTCTCCTGAACCTGATTCATCAATGCAGAGGTAGAATGTCCGCAAGAATCCCAATCCTTACAGTAATACCCCACGGAGGCCTTATTGTCCCGGAAGAGTTATCCGGCTACGAAGAAGTTACTCCTTTTAATATTTTTTTTGAATCCGATTCAGGAGCAGATGCTCTCTTTTCCACAAACGCAGACGCCGGTTCAGTTATTAAATCCGGGATATCCCGTCTCTTTGTGGACATGGACAGGGAGTTCCGGATGCTTTACCCGTCAACTGATGATGGAGTTATTAAATCAAAGACATCCATGAACAAAACTATTTTCAAAGATGGATGCTACCCTGATGAAATTGCAATATCAAATATTCTGAAACGGTACTACTTCCCTTTCCATGAGAAGATGAGGGAGACCCTGAAGGAATATGAAGTCATCTTTATAATTGAATGTCACACACATACTGCGGTTGGCCCTGAAAACTCACCGGACCGGGGACGCCCCCGGCCGCTTGTTATTACCGAGTATACCGCAGATAACAATGATGTAATTTTAAAAACCGCATCTCCGGATATGGCAATGGACCTTGCGTCAATCATGGGCCGTCTCTTTTCCGCTGAAGGGGATACTGTTGCAGGGGATTACCGGGTATCAGGGAACAGCAGCGGCTACATCATGAAAAACTACGGAACGAAAGGTATACCTATGCTCCGGCTTTCGTTATCACGCTCTCTATTTATGAATGACAGATATTTTGACCTCGAAGGGCTTCAAATTGACAACAGAAGGATGAGCAGGCTTAATGAAATTTACAGAACCGGGCTGGAGAGATTTCTGAATAAATATTTTTAAGCTTTTGCCATACCGGCATTACATTATACTTCAGCCGGATGACAAAAAACTTTTTTTAAAAACTATCTGCGGTAAAAATACTACTGGAAGAACTTGGCGCTCTCCATCTTTTTCCCCATATCCATAAAAGCCTTCTGTACCTTCGGATCCATGAGGTACTTTTTAATATTATCATTCATGAATACTTTTTCAAACTTATCAGTCTGGGCATTCAGCCTGTCGAATTCGGCTTTAAGCTCTGCAGGGGGTTCTTTGTCCCACTTATCTGAATCGGGGTATTTCTTTTTGAGTTCAAGACTCTGTTCACCGAGTTTAATGATCCTGTCACCGAAAACTGTTACAGCACTGACAATATCATCAGCATTCCCTGCTTTTTCAACAGAAGCGAGAAACTCCTCCTGTGTCTTGATAACATCATTGATAAAACCTTTAATATCGCTGTACTTTCCACCGCCGCATGAAATAATAAAAGTCAGGGCCGCGATACCGAGAAGAGAAACAAACTTTTTCATCATATATCTCCTTTTTTTTAAGTGCAATAGGTTCCTGTTAAAAACTCATACGCGCCAAGAGCTGCTGTAGCGCCGTCAGATGCCGCCATTACAATCTGCTTCCTTGAACCGCTCCTGAGATCACCGGCAGCGAAAAGGCCTTCTATCCCGGTTCTCATATTCATATCTACAACTACTTCCCTCTTTTCATTAAGCAGTGAATTATCAAGGTAGGAGGTGGCAGGATCATATCCCACAAAGATAAAAACCCCGTCTGTTATAAGTTTACCACTTTCCCCTGTTACTTTATTCTTAATTGAGACAGAATTTACTTTCTCATCACCGTTTATTGATTCCACAACTGTGTCAAATACTGTAGTTATCTTCGGATCTCCAATCACCCTTTTCTGCAGAATATCTGTCCCCCTGAAACTGTCGCGCCGGTGTATGAGATAGACCTTGCTCGCAAACCGTGTAAGAAAATGGGCCTCCTCCAGTGCAACGTCTCCTCCACCAATCACTACTGTGACCCTGTCCTTATAAAATGCGCCATCACAGGTTGCGCAGTATGACACCCCTCTTCCGAGAAATTCATTCTCCCCCGGCGCTCCAAGTTTCCTGCTCTGAGCGCCTGAAGCTATGATAACAGACTTTGCATATAAATTCCCCCCTGTGGTGATTAAACGGAAAAGGGAACCCTCTTTCAAAACAGATGAGACCTCAGCAGACTCAATGGATACACCAAGACGCCTTGCCTGATCCTCCATGTGTGCCATAAGCTCCCATCCGGGAACAGGATCAACAAATCCGGGGTAATTTTCAATCTCGTAGGAGTTTACTACCTGCCCCCCCGGTGAAAACTTTTCCAGAAGCAGGAGATCAAGCCCTGCCCTTACACCATAAATTCCCGCAGTGAGGCCTGCCGGCCCCCCTCCTATAATAATAAGATCCTTTACCTGATTTTCCATAAAAAAGAGTTTTCCTGAATAAAATATTTTTCCATGAGTATTGCAGATGGAATAGCGGAGAGCAGTAAAACTATTTTCCGCTTACAATGTAGACCGCATCCTCAACCTTGTCTATACCTGAAAGTTTCACGCGCACCTTGTCATCCGCCCCTGCTTCAACCCTGTATCCACAGTAATCCGGCTGTATCGGAAGCTCTCTCCCCCCTCTGTCAACTAGAGTAAAGAGCCTTATAACATAAGGCCTGCCGAAAGCCATGAGGGTCTCCAGCGCCGCCTTTGTGGTCCTTCCGGTGAAGAGCACATCATCCACAAGGAGTATATTCTTCTTGTTTATATTAAACTCAATGAGGGTCTCTTTAAGAACAGGGAGCTTACCCATTGTGGCAAGATCGTCTCTATAAAAAGATATGTCCAGTGTCCCGTATTTTATAGCTTTTCCTGCAAGTGTCTCCATCCTGAGTCTTATCCTATCAGAAAGTTCAACACCCCGTGTATGAATACCTATGATCGCAAAATTATCGATATCCCCTATGTCATTATATATCTTCTCAGCGTATTCATTAATAATTTTTTCGATCTCCTCTTTGCCAAGGATCTTCTTTTCAGCAGACATTACTCCACCTCCCTGTAGTATTCCTGTATAGGTTTGACAGAAAGTTCTTTATTCTCTTTTACATAGAGAAGCCCGTCAATTGCAGCTTTTGCCGCAGACACTGTTGTTACAGTGGGTATATGGTATCTTGTTGCCGCTTGCCTTATAAAATAAGCATCATCACGGGTCATCTTTCCGATTGGAGTATTGATTACAAAATCTATATCCTGGTCTTTAATTCGGTCCACGACATTCGGTCTCCCTTCGTTGACCTTGTAGACCATCTCGCAAAAGATTCCGTTTTCATTGAAGTACCGTGCAGTACCCTTGGTGGCAATCAGGTTGAACCCGTTATCCTTCAGTTTTCTTGCCTCTTCAAGAAGTTCAGGTTTGTTTTTATCGTTAATACTGAAAAAAACAGTTCCCTTTGTAGGGAGCCTGTCGCCTGCGGCAAGCTCCGCCTTGAAATATGATTCACCAAAGTTATACGAAATCCCCATTACCTCGCCCGTTGATTTCATTTCAGGTGAGAGAAGTATATCAACACCGGGAAACTTATTGAATGGAAGCACAGCCTCCTTAATGCTGACGTATGGGAATTTTTTCATCTCTATAAGACCGAGCTCTTTAAGCTTTTTACCAAGCATTACTTTTACAGCCATTTTCGGCAGGGATATTCCAATAGTTTTTGAGACAAAGGGGACTGTCCTTGATGCGCGTGGATTTACCTCTATAATAAAAAGTTCATTATCCTTTATCGCAAACTGTATATTAAGAAGCCCCACCACGTTCAGTTCAAGAGCGAGAGCTTTTGTCGTTTCCTTTATCTGCTGCTGAAGTTCTGATGTTATTGTCATCGGAGGGATAATACACGCCGAATCCCCTGAGTGAATACCTGCCTCCTCCACGTGTTCCATGATGGCGCCGATGTATACATCCTCACCATCGCAGATAGCGTCAACATCCACCTCAACGGCGTCCTCAAGAAACTTGTCCACCAGTATAGGATGCTCAGGGGAAAGTTCAACAGCCGTATTGATATAATTGTGAAGACTTGCTTCGTCGAAAATTATAGCCATGGCACGTCCACCAAGTACATATGATGGCCTCGCCAGTACCGGATAACCTATATGGGCGGCAATCTTCACCGCATCATCCTCGTTAAACGCTATTCCGTTTTCCGGCTGATTCAGTTTAAGTTTATCAACCACCTGCGCGAACCTCTCCCTGTCTTCAGCCCTGTCAATAGCGTCAGGGGATGTCCCTACAATCCTGACCCCATTCTCTTCAAGGGATTTTGCAAGGCGGAGAGGCGTCTGTCCGCCGAACTGAACGATGACTCCGTCAGGCTGTTCGTTATTGTACACATGAAGAATATCCTCAAGAGTAAGAGGCTCAAAATAAAGCCTGTCTGAAGTATCATAGTCAGTTGACACTGTCTCCGGGTTGGAGTTAATCATGATTGATTCGATACCTTCATCTCTAAGCGCGAAAGACGCATGACAGCAGCAGTAGTCGAATTCGATTCCCTGGCCGATCCTGTTTGGTCCTCCGCCCAGTATCATAATCTTTTTTCTATCTGTGCGTACAGATTCATTTTCGGTATCATAAGATGAATAGTAATATGGCGTATAAGCCTCGAACTCCCCTCCGCACGTATCCACAACCCTGAAACCGGGGAGGATTTTGTGTTCCATTCTGAAATCACGTACTGTCTTTTCAGCATGGCGGAGAGTCATTGAATACTTCTTCTGGAAGAGAGGCCCTTTGCTGTAAAGTTCATCAAGCATCTCTTTGTTGGTTATATATGCAAGCTGTCTATCTGCGAAACCGAAGGTTTTCATCTTTAACACGCTTTCCGGTGTAAGGCCTTTATCTTTAAATTCTTTTATAAAAGATTTTTCTTCATCAACGATCTCCTGAAGCTGACTCAGGAACCATTTATCAATTTTTGTATGCTTATGAATCCAGTCAACGCTCTTCCCGGAATTGAAAGCCTCCCTTATATAAAAAATCCTGTCAGATTTAGGATAAGTGAATTCTCTTCTGAAGATTACATCCCTCTCATCCTCAGATAGAGAGGAGAGATATTTCCCGAGTTTGAGGGTCCCGTCTGAACCGAAACCGAAACTGTCGATCTCAAGTGATCTGAGGGCCTTCTGCATCGACTCCTTGAATGTACGGCCGATAGACATTGCCTCACCAACAGATTTCATCTGTGTACCAAGCCGGGCATCAGCTCCTTCAAACTTTTCGAAAGCCCACCTCGGTGCCTTAACAACCACATAGTCAATAGTAGGCTCAAATGATGCCGGTGTCTCCCGCGTAATGTCATTTGATATTTCATCAAGAGTAAGCCCCACTGCAAGCTTTGCAGCAATTTTGGCGATTGGAAAGCCGGTTGCCTTCGAAGCCAGTGCAGAGCTCCGGCTCACACGGGGATTCATCTCTATTATAATAACTCTTCCGTTATCCGGGTTTATGGCAAACTGTATATTGGAACCGCCGGTATCCACACCGATCTCTCTTATAATCTTAATCCCCATATCACGGAGATTCTGATACTCCCTGTCAGTGAGAGTCTGCTGCGGCGCCACAGTTATTGAGTCACCTGTATGCACACCCATGGGGTCAAAATTTTCAATTGAACAGATGATTACAACATTATCGTTTTTGTCTCTCATCACCTCAAGCTCGAACTCCTTCCAGCCGATGACGGACTCTTCGAGGAGTACCTGATTTATTGGTGATTCATCAAGACCCTTCTTAACGAGATCAACAAAATCCTCGCGGTTGTAAACGATGTTACCGCCTGCACCGCCCAGCGTGAATGCCGGCCGGATTATGATCGGAAGTTTTATCCTGTTGAGAATTTCGTTGGCTTCTTCAATATTCGAAGCGAGGCCCGATTCGGGGACATCAAGGCCGATATCAATCATAGCCTTTTTAAAGAGGTCCCTGTCCTCAGCCTTGCGTATCGAATTTATATTTGCTCCGATCAATTCAACATTAAACTTCTCGAGAATCCCCATTTCTCCGAGACTCATAGCTGTATTAAGAGCTGTCTGCCCTCCCACTGTGGGGAGTATCGCGTCAGGTCTCTCCTTCTCAATAATTCTGGCCACAACCTCCGGATGTATCGGCTCAATATATGTTCTGTCAGCAAGTTCAGGATCTGTCATTATTGTGGCGGGGTTTGAATTCACGAGTATTACCTCATACCCCTCCTCTTTAAGAGCCTTGCATGCCTGTGAGCCTGAATAATCAAACTCACATGCCTGCCCTATAACAATGGGGCCTGAACCTATAATCAGTATCTTCTTTATGTCTTCTCTTTTAGGCACTGCGTCCTTCCTTAAATGATATAAAAAATTAAACCTGGAATGAATCCTGAATGCAAATTCAGAGAACAGGGATTAATCGTGAAAATCTTTAGTAATATAAACTTTTGTCAATAAAAATAGTTCGCTTTTTCAAAACGCGGTCAACGCCGCCCTGATAAAGCTTGTTACAGGGGCCTGCTCCCTTGAATCCTCAATCGTTTCCCTTAACTCCTCAATAAGCTTCCCGGTATCTTTATGAATCTTATCCTCATTGACGAGCTTTGCTATTGTACCTTCACCTTTATTGATTTTTTCAGAGAACTCTCTCAGGTTTACAATAGCCTCCCTTAAATCACCCCTGTTTTCATCAATTATTTCAGATATTTTTGACAGAGGATCACCAATAGTAATACCATGAAGATTCTTATAAGATTCAATGGGTTCATAGAGAACCCCCTCCCGTTTTAATTCACCGGGATATATTACAATTATCCTGCCGCCTATTGCTGTCTGATTTTTCAAGACTATTCTGTAGTTTTCATATAATGCGAAATGCTGAAACATCTTCATTGTAACAATTACCCTGGCATCGGACAATAGTGAAATAGATTCCACTGTTCCGGATTCAACACCATTAACAAGAACTTTGTTTCCTAAACTCAAACTTTCAACATCAGGAAATATTACTGTTAATTCATAGTATTCTTTATCACTGAACAGTTCACCTCTGACTATGGTAAAGTAGCCGAGAGTGACTATGGCAGCAATAAAAACAACTCCAACTATAAATTCGCTGAATCTCTTCATTATTCTCTTATCAACCTGTTTCTTCTGTCATATTTCTGCAACATCTGTTACTTAAACTTAAAAACGAAATATTAAATGACCGACAGAGATCATTTTTAAATCATGACAAAAAACAATAATATCTTTAACAAATTATAAATATAAGAACAAAAATTGCTTAAACAAAATATAAATTGTGAAGCATTAAACATCTATGGGCCCGGTAAGCTTCCCCTCTATAAACTGCCTTACATAGGGATTAACGCTCCCCCTTATCTGATCAGGTGTTCCGCACTCAATAATTGATCCCTGGTAGAGCATGGCAATTCTATCAGCAATCCTGTAGGCACTCTCCATGTCATGAGTAACAACCACAGATGTAACACCCAACTCTCTCTGCATCCTCAGTATAAGTTCATCTATCTTTGCGGACATTACCGGGTCCAATCCTGAGGTCGGTTCATCATAAAGGATAATCTCCGGGTTCCGGACAATTGCCCTGGCAAGTCCCACCCGTTTCTTCATACCGCCGCTGATATCGGAGGGCATCTTATCAGCCGCGTCATCCAGTTGGAGAAGTCTCAGTTTTTCATCAACAATTTTATCTATCTCCCCTTTTGTACCGAGTTTATGTTCAACAAGGGGTAGAGCGACATTTTCCTTTACATTAAGCCAGTTTATCAGAGCCCCGGACTGGAAGAGAAACCCCATCTTCTCCCTGAGCAGCATTTTCTTCCCGGAGCCTGCGCCGTTCATCTTAATTCCGTCTATCAGCACATCTCCATTATCAGGATCAAAGAAACCCGCAATATGGCGCAGGATTGTCGTCTTCCCTGCTCCGGACTGCCCTATAATCACAAAAGTTTCACCATTCTCTATAGTCAGGGAAACATCATCAAGGACAACAACCTTTCCGAATCTCTTTGAAATATTCCTCACTTCAATCACACAAAACCGCCGTAAAATAGAGAAGTGATAAAATAACCGATAATTAGCACCATAAGATATGAAGAGACCACCGAAATCCTTGTTGCACGCCCCACACCGAGAGCGCCATTTTGTGCCATGAGTCCATTTGCACAGCTTATTGACGAAATAATAATTGCAAAAACCAGGCTCTTAAGAAGCCCCACATACATATCCTTAAGCCAGATTGATTCATAAACACGATGATAATAATCCTCAAAAGTCAGGCCCAGCTGAAAATAAGAAACCACAGCACCGCCGAAAACTCCCAGAACAACAGTATATATTGAAAGAGTCGGGAGCATAATCATCATTGAAACAATTCTCGGCATTACAAGGTATTTCACAGGATTAATTGACATCATCTCAAGAGCATCAATCTCCTCTGAAACTTTCATTGTGCCGATTTCCGCAGCCATTGCAGCGCCTGAAAATGCAGTAAGTATAATAGCAGTAAGAAAGGAACCCATCTCTTTGTTCATAACATTTATCATCAGAATGGGAACAACATCCTGCTGCCCCCACTTTTTAAGTTCAACGCCGGAATGAAGTGAAAGTATCATCCCGCCGAAAAGAGCCACTATTGAGCAGACCAGCATACTCTTTACACCGGAGACATACATCTGCTTGACAATTTCTCTTCTTTTACTGAAGGCGTACCTCAACTGGATAAAAGTATTGAATATCAGTATCAGGGTAAAACCTGAAAATTTAATCTGATACAGCATTCTCTCACCAACAGAGGAGAACATGCCGTAAATGTCCGACTGATAGTTTCGCACAATATCTTTCATATCAGAACAAATTAGCTCTCAAAAAGCATTTTCCGTCAAGCGATCTATCCAAAAGATCAGCATGTTCTCCGTTATAACCTGCATATCTGACTGTTCTATCACTGGGTTCTATTTCTCTAAAAAAATCTTCACTATCGTCATTTGCAGAGATACTGCTGTCTCCTTCACCAATCCTGAAAGGTATCCATAAAAATTTAAAATAGGAGCCCTCAGAATCCTGTTCATACCCGAAGGAGCTGAGAAGAAACGAAAACTCTCTCAGGCTTTCCCCTTTCCGGTGGTATGTTACAATAAGGGGGATCTTCATCTTAAACATATTTTCACTCCAGACCTGGTAATATGTCCTCAGAAGAATCCCCAGGTGTTTCTCTCCGTCCGGTTTTCTCCTGTATTCAAAAAGTGTCCAGAATGGCTGATATAGTTTCTCATAACCCATTGTATCCCTGAAGGGGAGAAGTGAGAGAATATTAATTGAGTATAGATCTTTGTCGTTCCATTCTACCTGCATAAGCGGCCAGATCTTGAAATATCTCCATGAGTTCCCGTAATACTCATGTGTAACAGAATAATCTCTTTTAAAGTACCAGAAGAGTAGACAGGTAATATGATTAGCGGATCGATATGACTCCCTCTCTTTTGAAAGCCTGATGTACAGAGGGGTAACAAAAAACATTTCACTCTTACTGCGACTCCCGTAATTATAACGTCCATAAAAAGGGAAAAAGATCCTGCTCCGGGTCTTCGGGCTGTCACAGTCTCTTATCTGCACAAAGGGCCATGGCAGGTTATATGATCTGTCATTGGTTTTTTTATCATACCCCCATGAAAAGAACGGCCAGAGTATTGTATGAGATTTAATATCACCGCTGTCGCTCCACTTTTTTCCGTAAAAAGGGAAAAAGAAAAAGGTATACCTTGTATCATCTTTAAAATAAAATTCACGATAATTAAAAAGAAGGAGCCAGGAATATGTGTCATACCATCCTTCCTTATAATTGTGAGAGTAAAACGGGAACACCCTTTTATCGTATCTCTTATCTCCTCTCCCCCATTTAATCAAAGGCCAGAGTATTGCTTTGCCACTGTAATCTTTAAACTCAAACTCTGTATAAGCGGGTATAAGGGCGGCAATTGTCAGGAAAAGCGTATGCCATGTGAATATCCCGGAAGGGGGGTAAAGAAAAAACAGAGCAACACCGGGGAAGGCCCAGGGTGAAATCCTGTCGTGTGCAAATTTTCCCCTTATGTTTCCACCCACAGGGTAAACGAAGAGATACCGGTCCTCCTCTTTATCTCCATCGCCGTAAAGATACAGGGGGAAGAATCCTGAGTCGTAATCATCACCCATCCTTTTGTGACTATAGTTATCCGACTCATAAAATCCAAAAAAGCCTTTGGTAACATCACTCCGCTCATCTTTATACCGCCAGTAAAAGAGAGGCATAAGTGAAGCCTGAAACATTTTTTTCCCTGAATCAGCCTCCATAAAAAAAGGGCGATAAACAACAGTATCTGAGTTACCCTCAGCAGTGTATTCATAAAAAAACCAGAACCAGTCGATATCCTTTTTCGCCATTGTTTTCTCTATTGCAATGAGATTATCAGAGATAAATAACAGCATCAGCAATGGTATTATAATCTTTATAAATTTCATATATCAGTATCAGAGCTCAGAGCCGGTTTACACTTCTCAGCTTTTCACTTTTATAAAGCTCAACCTTATCTTCTCCGCATTTTTTAAGCAAGTCACTGTCATATTTCATTAAATCTTCCATAAATATAATATAAATTAATCCTATTAAAATTAGAAGTTCAAAAAATAAAAATGCAACAATATTTTCCCGGGATTCCGGCATCCGTCAGTTATGATATAAAAATTAGCATAAATGAAGAAGATTTTATTGACAGAGTCCGCTGAAATCCATATTATATACAGGTAATTAATCCGGAGGAAATTTCATGAAGAAATTATTTGCTTTTCTCATTATGGCATTATTTTTTATCCCCGCGTATACTCAGGATGCAAAGGAAGCAACCGAGCCTGAAAAAAAGAGCGGTGAAGTTGAACAGGTTATTCAGAAAGTCTATACAGAAACAGCTCTTGAGGATTTCGAGAGCACTCAGTACACAGCAGCAAACCTGAAATTTTTAAAATCCAAAGATCAGGAAGGCACAATACAGATCAGAGATCAGTATGCAGCAGAGTTTAACAATTCCAAAAAATATTTAGGTGTCAAAGTTTACGGCAAGAAAGGGGATACTTTCCAGGTCTTCCCTGCAAAACCTCTGGAGATTGATAAATACTGCAAATCCATATCTGTCTGGGTATATGGCAAAAATTTTTCCGGAGAGCTTACCATGATACTGCAGGATGCCGCAGGTACAAATCACAGGTTAACTTTCGGCAAGCTGAACTTTCTCGGCTGGAAAAAACTGACACTTAATCTTGAGAAAAAAATCAAACAGCAGGATACATATCTTGAGCAGGAGAAGAAACTGAGAATCCTTCATTTCCAGTACAGGCCGGGGAACCAGACTATACATCCCGAATGGCAGTTCTTCTATCTTGATGATATTACAGCAACTGTACGCGACAAATACAAAGACAGACAGAGTGACGACTGGTAGAATTACCTGAAGCTGCCCGGAACAGGGAGGACAAGCGGCCTCCCTGTAACAGGGCTGATTCCGCAATAGAATTCCGTTTCGTAAAGTCCGCTCAATGAATTCTGATTTATCACAATATCCGGTTCTCCGTCAAAAAAAACTGCACCCTCTTTTATCGCGACCACACGACTACAGTAGTCCATGGCAGCATTAACGTCATGTAAAGCACAGATAATTGTTGTTCCTTCATTATGAAGATTTTTAAGAATATCCATAATCATGACTATATGCCTGTAGTCCAGGTTTGAAACAGGTTCATCGAGAAGGAGAATATTTTTATTCTGAACCAGAGCTCTCGTGACCTGTACGAGCTGAAACTCTCCCGCAGAAAGCTCACGTATGCTTCTATCCAGCAGACGGGTTACACCGGTGCGGGATGCCATTTCAATATATGAATTATCAGCGTCATTCCCGTCAAGTATATCAAAGAAGGGGAACCTCCCGAGAGATATGAAATTTTTCACGCTGAAATCCGGAAGCTCACCTGAAATCTGACTGACAACTGAAAAACTTTTTGCAAGTTCCCTGTTGCCAATCCCGCGGATATCTCTATTCAAGAACTCAACTTTTCCGCCAAATGGAGAAAGAAGCCCCGAAAGGAGCTTAATAATTGTGCTTTTCCCCGCACCGTTCGGCCCGATGAGAGAGATAAAATCCCCCTTTGTTACGGAGAAAGAGAGATTTCTTATAAAACAGTTTTTCCGGTACCCTGCATCAGCATCTGTAACTCTAAAAATCTCTTCACTCATACTAAAACTCTCTCCTGCTCCTTAACACATAAAAAAGAAAAAATAGTCCGCCGGAAAGGCCGGTTATTACACCAACCGGTATTTCATAAGGTACAACCAGTGTTCTGCTCATTGCGTCGCATAACATAAGGAAGGCGCCCCCTGCTGCTGCTGATAACGGAAGCAGTGAATAACTTCCTGAACCTGCAAAGATCCGTACGATATGCGGGACCATGAGCCCCACGAATGGGATTATCCCACCCATCACCACGGAAAGAGCGGCAAGAAATGAAGCGAGGATTATAATCAGTCTTATTTCAAAAAATGTTACCCCCGAACTCCTTGAAAAATCGGTACCGAAAGCTATAATATCAAGGTGTCTGTGGAACAGCCATAATGCGATCATTATACCCGCAGCAATGACAGACACAGTGACCTGCAGATTTCCCGAAGAGTTCAGATCTCCCATCATCCAGATAATAGTCTTGTGAACACTCTCCGATTTCGCCATAGAAAAAAGAAGCATAACAGATGATGAGAATATAAAGCTCAAGGCAACACCGGAAAGTATAAAACTGCTGCCGGTAAAACCGGCCCGTCTCGAAAGAAGATAGATTATAAAAATACTGAACAGGCTTCCGCAGAAAGCTGATATAACTGCAGCAAACGGCGGGAAAGAAAATATTACAGCCACTGAATAACCCAGAGCAGCCCCTCCCGACACACCGGTAATAAATGGATCTGCAAGGGGATTTCTGAAGACCGACTGAAATACTGCTCCGCACACAGATAGAGAAGCGCCCGCAAAGAGTGCTGCAAAAACCCTGGGGATACGAACTTTCAGTATTATCTCACTTTTAAGAGAGCTCTCGCCTCCCAGCAGAGTAAAAAGTGCTTCAGCAGGATTTATTATTTCCGTTCCGAGAGAGATCCCGGCCAGCAATGACCCGGAGAGCACAGCCGCAATAATTATATATACTTTTCTTATACTCATCTTTTTATCATATTAATCAGTGATGAAATTTTCTCAACAGAAATTGTGTAATCCCCGGGAGTATAATAAGGGATATTATCATCTCCCGTGGTAAAAACATTCCCTTTTTTTATAAAATCAACATTCTTATAACCGGAAAACAGCGAATTAATATCGTAATCATACCCCATAGTCATAATAATAACTGCATCAGCTCCGGAAAGGAGCAGCGATTCAAGACTTAGTATGGGATATGCAGTGTCAGCATCAGCAAAGGGATTCTCCCCCCCTGCATCATTGATAATTGCCGAAATATGCGATTCACCTGAAACTGTAACAAGAGGCTTCACAGACACAAGAAAAACAATCTTCGGAGGTGTCTCCGGCCTGGCAATTCTGCTGATCCTGTTTTTGTATTCAGATATCTTTACTTCTGCGGCCTCACTCCGCCCTGTAATCGCTGCAAGGCGCCTGTAATTCCCGCACATGGAATTGAAATCCCTGTTTCGCGCCAGAACCTCCACCCTGAGTCCGAATTTCTCAAGAAGCGGAAGCTTTTGAATATACCTGTCCTCTTCAGATACCAGCACAAGATCAGGATTAATCGTTATAATTTTTTCCATGTTCGGGCTGATATATGCGCCTACACTTTCAACCTTAAGTTCAGGATGCAGTGTATAATCAGTTATTCCCGCGAGCAGATCAACTGCCCCGAGATCTATCATGCACCTTGTTACAGAAGGTGACAGTGAGATTATCCTTCCCGGATTCTCCGGCGGAATGATGCTGCCATGCTCCCCCCTCCTGCCGATAAAAAAAAGAAGGGATAAACACAGGATAAATGCTGTTATGATTATTTTTTTCAGGTTCATGCCTGAAGGCATAGTTGCTGATGTGGATATGAATTCAAAGCAGTTTTTATTGCGGCATACAAATAATTCCTGGCCACAGGTTTATATCAGAGTGACAATATTCTCTTCCCTTGCACACTTAATACAGTATCTCAGACCCTCTTTTCTGTTCTTAACGGGTATAAAGAAGTGATTCAGGTCAGTAATATCTTTTCCGCATCTTGCACATTTCATATCATGTATTCCTCTTGACAGTATTTCTGTTATTATATCGGTATAAGAAATTGATATTATCAGTTTTTTTAACTCTGCCTTTTAATTTTTTTTATTGTAAATAATTCAAACACAGGTTTACAATTCATAAAAAAATTGTGTTTACAGTTTATGCCGTTCAGCTAAAATCGGCGTTATTACTTTAATTCAGGGGGGTTTTATGCCGCCACGGGCAAAAAGCACAGCCAAAAAAGTGAGGAAAAACACCAAAAAGACCAATCTTACAAGGTTATACAACCAGATGCATAAGATGTCTTTAGACGCTGTTGACAATGAAATTATTAAAAGATTCAAAATCCTTATTGACGCAAGTGAAGAGGATGTCCCTAAGACTGACATAGACCAGCTCATCAGCGATCCTAAAAGCGCCGATACTTCTATTTTCCCTGAAGGCCTTCAGCCATATGTTAAGCATTTTGTTTTTATGACAAAACGCGACAAGTCACAGAAAAAAACAGCTGCAGTATGATTAAAATCCGTCTAAAACTCTTTGCATCAATGAAAGATATCTGCGGTTTTTCAGAGAAGGATTTCTCTTTTGAAAAACCGGCAAGCGTAAATGAACTCATCGATGAACTGACAGGTTTATACCCCGCTGTTTCCGAAAAAAAGGGGATTCTTCTTATTGCCGTTAACGAAGAGTATACAGACGTAGATACAATTCTCAAAGACGGCGACACTGTTGCGATTTTCCCCCCTGTAAGCGGAGGCTGACATGAAACAGATTATAACCCAAAAGGAGCCTATAAACCTTGACGCGCTTCTCGCACATGGCGACTCCCCGTCGGATGGGGCAGATCTTGTTTTTATCGGAAAAGTGCGGAACCACTCAAGAGGAAAAACTGTAACTCATATCGATTATGAAATTTATGACACAATGGCTCTCAAAGAACTCAACAAAATAGCTGATGAAGCTCTGGCTCAATGGGATACTGGCAGAATACTGATTGTCCACAGGTTTGGAAGAGTCAACATCGGCGAGCCTTCAATAGTAATAGCTGTTTCATCATCACACAGGGATGAATCATACCGCAGTTCAAGATATATCATCGATGAGATAAAAAAGCGTGTCCCGATATGGAAAAAGGAGTTCTACAGCGACGGTTCCGAATGGATCGGCGACAGAAACTGATCATTCAACATATATCTCACCGCTCCTTCTTAAAGATATAACACCGTTTTCATTCAGCACGCGCATAATGTCAACCACACGGTTTCTGCATTCATCTATCTCTGAAAGCTTAACAGGCCCCAGCAGGTCCATTTCACCAAGAATTTCAGTAGCCCTGTTCTGGCTCATATTCCGCATAAACCTGAACTTAATCTCATCACCCGCGCCTTTCAATGCTTTCGCGATAAGGTAGTCATCATTAATTTCATCTATCAGTATCCTGACCTCAACATTTGTGAGGTTAAGAATGTTTTCGAAGCTGAAGATCCTCTCGGATATTTCCCGTGAAATATGCGGCATAGATATATCCATGCTCTGCAGTATCTTTTTCTCCTGTTCGCTGCTCATGTGAGAGATAATGCTTATAAGCGATTCTATGCCGTTAGCATGTTCATCACCTGCTCCGCGCTTTTTCATCTCATTATACCGTTTTTTCATTGCCCTTGCAACCGCTACTGCCGCCTCCGGGGAATGGGGCGTCATTTTTGCAATTCTCAACGCAACGGTCTTTGCAGTGCCTGAGTCCAGGGACTTCATCAGGAACCCCGCTTTTTTCGGGTTCACATACTTAATAACAAGTGCAATAACCTGGGGCTGTTCGTTTTTCAGGAGTGAGACAAAATCACGGTCATCTGCTTCATCAAGGAATTTAAAAGCAGCCTCAGCATCGCGGTTTTCAATTTTATTAATCAGTTCTTCGGCTTTCTCCTCTCCGAAAGTATCTGCGATAAGTTTCCTTGCGCGGTTTTTCCCGCCATAAGTCTGCTTCGATGATCTCTTCAATTCTATCAGAAATTCACCGAAGAGATCCTCCTTCTCTCCGGCCGGGAGTGATTTCATTCTGATCATCTCCGAACTGAGCTTCTCTATGCTTGCTTCATCAAGATGCTTCATGATATCTGAGGCAATGTCAGGCCCGAGAATCATCAGTAATGCAGCAGCCTTCTCTGTTCCGCTCATGTCAAATATGGATTTCATTCAGTCAACCTGCTCCGTCAGAAGTTCTTGATTTTAATACTCAACAGTTAAATTTTATTGTTGAAAAAAATCAATAAATAATCATTAAATTTTAAGTATGGTACGATATTCCTGTTAAGCGGACATTTTTCCATAACTATAATATTTCAGGAATAATTTGTGCCTCGTCATTCCGGCCGTTGTGATAACGAAGTGCCGGAATCTCATAAAACTGATAATATGGGATTCCCGCCTTTGCGGGGATGATGGATAGAGAGCTAATTCAATCGTTAACCGTTATAAACGTACCAAAATGTTCTAAAAAAAAGTTTTTAAAAAAATCATTAATACCGGATATAACTGCAATATGGCCGAAATTAAAACCGATGAATCCTGGCAGACCGATATAATTACAGCGGTACAAAACGAAAGCGATATAGTTTTCGTGACCTACTCTGCACTTGAAAGAACAGAGGAGAGGATAAAATTCGCGATAGCAAAAATCCTTGAAAAGCATGACAGGGTGGATCTGTTCACTCCTGTTTATTCCTGTATAAAAGAACTTATTTCCAACGCCACTAAGGCAACAGCAAAAAAAATACTTATTGATGACGGTATAATTCAGAATCCTGATGATCCGGTTGAAGTCGTAAAAAAAGTCCGCAGCATACTTAACGAAAAATCACTTCTTGAATATGGACTTAAAGCAAAAAAATATCACCTCTCCACCAGGGTCTACCTTAAGGTTTACAAAAGGCATCTTTTCATCGAAGTTATAAACAACATGCCGCTCACAAAGAAAGAGATGGACAGGATTAACGAAAGGATAAAAAAATCGTCAAAGTATGATAACATTGCTGAGTTTTTCATGGAGAATCCTGATCCGGAAGCTGAAGGGATGGGACTGGGGCTTTCAATGATAGTGGTGCTTCTTAAAAATATAAATATAACAAGCAAAAACTTCGTTGTAAGCACCGATGGTACAACGAAAACCTACGCCAAAATTCTGATTCCGATGCTCTGATTTCTATTCTATTTTTTTTGCTCTCCGGTTTTTCAACGGAAAAACCCTGACCGTTGAATCTATTTCATTGAGCAGGTCAGCTCTGTCCGGTTCAGCATAACTGATAAATGTATCGGCCTCTTTTACTGTAAGAAGTTCCCCGGTCCGCATAATGTCATTGGTTGATCTCGCCCGGCTGTTTCTGTATATCACAAGCTGACTCCCGGTTTTTATCCCGTCAACGAGCCCGAGATTAACAAGTATCCCTTTCTCTTTTGTTTTAACAACACGCCCGTTATACGGCATCATATCATAGAGCTTACCTGCAAGATTGAGAGATATCTTTGCAAGGTTTTCCTTACCTTTCTTTGAATCAGAAATCTCCCCTATGATAAACCCCTTATCCACATCCATAATCCTGCAGTTTACATTGAGATAATCTTCAACTTCGGAAATCTCCCCATAAATGATATAGTCAAGCCTCCTGTTATCCTTCCCGTAGAGGTCTTTGATACTTTTAAAACTCCGGAAAAGATTTTCACCATTTGTCTTCAGATACCCTGCGGCAGATTCCCGTTCACCGAGGCCTGTGACCTTCATTCTGCCATACTGCTGCATTGCGAAAGTGATGCCACGCGCGGCTATTCTTCCTGCATCAGGGTGATTGGAAATTCTACCCGCTGTATCAAAATTCATAACAAGAACAACAGGGACATCCCTTGGAATTTCATCAATTGAATACCCCTCTCTGTAATAGAGACGGTCTCTTCTCTTCATGATCTCTATGTTCAGCATCTCCTGATATTTAAACTCTGGGTACTGTTTAAGAAGGCTCTTCATCTCATCTATCATGATAATATTATAATCAAGAATAGAATAGTAGTTTATAAGCTTCTCCCTTACATCACGGTTCAGGGGATTCATCAGCATTGCACGTCTTAGATAGTACATCACGCTGGTGTGAAGTGTTTCCCGCCCCGCAGCCTGCGACAACTCTATGTTTTCAGATGAAAGCATAATACGGGCCGGATGCGCGGTTTTATATTCATTGAGTATAAGAAAATCCTCAATTTTTGCTCTGAGTACCGGGTCAGAAGGCATTTTTGAATAAAGTTCAAGCATGGTGTCCAGAGCGCGCGACCGGTCGCCGGCCATTTCGCTGGAGAGCGCAAGTGCATACATCGCATTACTGTTCCGGTTTACCCTGTTGGCTCGGGATATATATGATGCCGCAGAATCTGTTTTCTGTTTAATTATATTTCTGTCTGAAGTACCTGACAGCGCGTTTTCAAACATGATACTCTCAAGTTCATAAAGCTCCATGAGCCCCATGTCGAAGTTGGCATTGTAATTATCCGGATTAATCGCCAGGGCTTTCGCGTATGATTCACGGGCTTCAGCCAGTGAATCGGAGTTATTCTCTATGATGTAATTTTTAAAAAGGATACGGCCGTACTTCGCAAAACCCGCAGGTGACTGACTGTTGCTGTCAATGGCTTTCTCGATATATCCACGGGCATCCTTCAATCGACCCTCTTCTGTTTTAATTTCAGCCATTAGGAGGAGAGAATCAAAATGATACGGGTTGCTTTTAAATACATTCTCCAGCTTCCTCTTCGCCCATACTTTCCGGTCCATCCTGTAATAGACATAGGCGAGCCCGTACTGCGACTCCAGCGATGAACCTGACAGAGAGAATGCTTTCTCAAAATAAGTTATTGCCTCGCTGAAACGCCCCGTTTCAGAAAGCACCATCCCCACTCCATTAAGAGCATCAACCGAATTACTGTCGAGCCTCAGGACACCGAGGAACATATCCAGAGCTTTATCATATATTCCAAGCTGGTAATAGGTCTTTCCGGCTCCGAGAAAAGAATCACTATATCCCGAATTCATTCTTATAGACGACAGAAAATTAAAAAGAGCCCTGTCATACTCAGTCCTTGTATAGTAATTCCACCCCTCTTTATTAAGAGATACAGCGTTCTGAGCCTCAGATGAAAAATCTCCCGAGAAAATAAGAATTGTCAGTACTGGAATTATCAGAATGAATTTTTTGAAAAAATATCTATTCAAGAGGGCCTCCGGAATGCTTTTACGCCAGATGATAATCACAGGGTAAAGGAGTTTTCAGGCAAGTCAACAAATATTCATAAAATGAAAATCTGTTTGACCTCACGGCACTCTGCGGATAAAAGAATAAACATGAAGAGCATTGCAGAGTAATATCAGGGAAGGATAGGGTCAGTGACTTCATCCGTTCATTCATCAGCTGACTGGAGATTATCTTTTGAAAACAAGAGTCATCGTATCAACCACTGAAAGAAAAACACACCCGTGGCTGTCACTTATAATGTCTCTCCTTATCCCCGGACTGGGGGAAGTTTACGCCGGGATTCCGTTAAGCGGAATTATTTTCTCTTTATCAAGATTAATAGCGATTCTTGCTGTCCCTTTCTACTCTTTTATAAACAGCTCTGAATCTATGACTGAAGAGATATTTACCTCTATAGTTTTATTTTTTCTTATAAGTATCTCATCCGCGCTTCACGCTTTTATAAAATGCAGAAAAAAGAAAACTCTTATGTCATGGTACAACTCTTCTGTATTCTATTCCCTGTTTTCATGTGTTAACATTATTCTGACTGTTATTGTAGCTGCGCTCTTTCTCTCTGTTTTTGAAATTACAAAAATAGATGAAGCTCAGCCACCTCTTTTCAGAAAAGGCGATCTCATCGCTATAAAAAAGATAACTCTTTCAGGTTACAGCAGCGGAGATGTTGTTGCAGTTAATATCGGCTCAACCCTGAAGCTCCTCAGGGTAATCGGCCTGCCGGGAGAAAAAATAGGATATACAAAAGGCCGGTTTCTCTCAGAGGGTTCGGAGCTCCCCCTCTCCATATTCACTGAAGAGGAGCTGCGGAAGCTTTCATTAACGGATTATGACGTAATTTCTGAACAGAATGGCAGAGTCAGGTATGCGGTGAAAGGGGACCCCGCTCTTAAAATCGCGGAAATTGTACTCTCTGCCGGTGAATACTTCCTGGCACCGGACATCAGGGATACGTCTGAACTGTTTTTAAAAGCAGAACAGTTCCGGATAAAAGGGCGGGTAGAGGGCGTACTGTATTCCGGAGAAACGGGAATTCTTCCTGGCGGAACATCTCTCCCCTCTGATAATTTCATCTCGCCAGGCCACCTGAAATAGCCTCAGCAGATTCTCTCCTCATTTAAAGCTCCATTTTCTATTTCTTCTTGACTTATGAATTCAAAGTTATATAATAATTCTGCTGGTTCATTTCCTGTTAAATAGATATAAATTGGAGGTCGCTCATGATATTAATTACCGGTTCAAACTCTCTTCTCGGCAAGGCAGTGGTTGAAAATTTTGTACACAGCGGCGAAAAAGTCAGATGCTACGACATGTATAAACCTGAATCTCTTCCGGAAGGAGTTGAATTCATACAGGGTGATCTCTTTACATTTAAAAAACTTCTCGCTGCATGCAAAGGGTGTGACACAATAATCCACCTCATGGATAAAAGCCGTGCCCAGAAAACAGGGCGCAGAAAGATGAAAAAAATCAATACTGCCGGTGCCTTAAACGTGATGATTGCAGCCAAAAGATCCAAAATTAACAGATTCATCTTCCTCTCATCGTATGCTGTTTACGGAAAAACTGAGTCTTTCCCACTGAAAGAGGAAGACAGAAAAAAACCCTACACCGCTTACGGAAAAGACAAGTGGAAAGCTGAACAGATATGTACGGCTTATGCCAAAAAGAACAATATCAATCTTACAATAATGAGGCCCTCAGTAGTTACAGGTCCGCAGGTAAAAAATTCGGCGATACTGATTACGCTCTACATGGCAATGGGGCTGGGGAATGACAATGTAATGTATATGTCCGGCAACGGTGACACACATTTTCAGCTCCTGGCGCCCGGTGATGCTGCTGACGCGTTCCTCAAAATATATAAGGCAGGGAACAAGGCCTTTGGCCAGATATTCAATATCGGCTCAGATAATGTTCCGACTCAGATGGAGCAGATAGTTAAGATTAAGGAAAAATGCAAACTGGACTTCGCAATCAGGCATATAACTCCGCTAAAGGCGAAACTATTCTCCTTCCTGATTATGCCTTCTAATGTAAACTATTTTACAAGGGAACATCTCCTTTTCATTTTTCACAGCGTCTATCTTGACTGTGACAAAATCAAGGGCCTCACAGGTTGGCATCCTAAAAAGGATAATCTTGAAATAATGACTGAGACAGTGGAATGGTACAAGAATAAGGTTAAGTAAAAAAAACGGAAGCTTGTGCATTACACTGAAAACCCTTCATTTTTAACGAAGGGTTTTCTTATCTTTACCGTCATAATACTCAATACCTGCGAATTTCTCCCCCTCCTCTTTCTTAAAAAGAGATTTAGGATTTGTGAATAGAGTCTTCAGGAACTGCATAAGTTTTATAAAGAGGAGTTTAAAAAGCATACCGACACTCCCTTCTCCCGGCTGGAAACTGAAAGAAAGCTGAGCTCTTTTCATATCCTCTGTGGTTATCTTCTGCTTCTTCATCGACATATTTTTCATAAGCTTGCGGGCTTCTTTTCTGTCCAGTTTCAGCTTTTTTTTATCTTCGTGGTATTTCCCGGCACGAACTATCATCAGGAAAAGTTCAGTGTCCTTCATCAGTTCCGACTTCAGCTTTTCTATTCTGCTATAGAAGGCTTTAAGCTCAACCTGGTTTGTCTTACCATATTCAATAAGCATTTTGAGATACTGCCCCAGGAAAAAAACCTGTTTGTAAAGGCGTTCCTTCTCATCGCCGTTGAGAAAGCGGGGGTCTGTGCTCTCCAGCTTTTTTATCCAGTGAAACAGGTTTTCAAGATTCTCATAAGATACATCGTAGAGGCCCTCTGTCTTCAGGTCACCCACTTCAATATAGTTTTTTGCCACCCTTTTAAGATCCTTGAACATCCTGTTTGAATAATCAAGGATTAACCTGTATGCTCGTTTTTCATAAGCAGTAAGAGGTTTCTCGGAAGAATCGGGATTATTGATTATGTTCTTAACATCCTTCAGCTTGATTGTAGTGGGGTCAAAATCGACCCCCTCACCGGCAAAAGCTGATTTTATTTCATAGAAATCGGGTTCAGGCATATCCTCACCGATCTTCAACACATGAAGCTTTACATTGCCAAGCCTTGCGATCATTTCGTCAGGATCAATTCTGCTGACACCATCAGTGACGACAAGAATCTCCGCGTTTGCCATATCCTTTGTATAGTTTATATCATCAACAGCCTGGTAAACAGCTTTCTGGAGATTGGTGCTTACCCCTCCGGTAGTGGCGAATAAAACTTTTTCGATGAGAAACGGGTAATCCTCTTTCTTTTCAATTTTGTAGAGGTCCCCTGTCTGTGTATCAAATGTTCTGAAAAAAAGACGCGCGTTTGTTGTAAGCTTTCTTCTGAGAAATTCAGCAACTATGCACTTTGAATAAAAAGATCTCATGTGCATATCCATTGACCTGGATGTATCAAGGAGAATATAAAATATCTGCTCAAAACGGTTGGCATCTCTGCCCGATTCGTTGATAAGTGTTGTTACGGGTTTAAAGTGATCACTTTCGGATTCATAATGCTTCTGAACCATAAGTGTCCTGGTAAAAAGTTTGGCGGAGAAGATATCATCATCCATTGCAAGTTCCCTGGGGAGAGCCCTTTTCAGGTCAATGATATTCTTGTATGTTTCGATCTCCATTCTATCGCTCAGGGGAACCTGACGCTCGATCCTGTTAACGGAGATGCTCTGTTCCCTTTCGGGAATATATACAGCGTCCTCCTTTGAAATCTCTTCAATTGCATTAAATGCATCAGCAGATGTTCTGTCAGTAAAAAGATTTCTTGCTATCTCAAAAAGAACAAGAAATTGAGGGGGGAGTATCACCTGGATATTATCAAAGAGTCCCAGGGAATCCCAGTACTCAAAAAAATCCTCACCATTAAATTGAGAAGACATACAGGGCCCTCTTAGATCAGATCCCTGTATTCTTTAAGAATTCCATTTTTAAGTTCGTTGACCTCTTCAACAGAGGAGTTGACCTCAAACACGCTTTTTTTCAGGGATTCAAGTGTAAGAGCCTCTTCCTCATCATCTCTCCGTCTTCCGGAAAAAACCATTTTCAGGAGGTTCCTCAGGCTGTCCAGAACTGAACTCTTTTTCAGAATCTGCTCCTTCTTCTCCGGATCATTCCGGATCTCCTCAAAAAGCTGCCTGATATTCAGAAGAAACTCTATCTGCGAAATAGCGCCGTTAGCTTTGAAGTGATTCATAGTCTTCTGATAGACATCAAGATAGAGGTCCTTTTCAGATTTATCAAGGTTCTTCACGGAGACATAGCTGTTAAGTGTGCAGAGAGCGATATGCATATCTCTAAGATCATCCATCGTAACTTCGAACCTGTTGTTAATAACAGCAGAGGCCCGGAGGAAATCACCAAGCTTTGCCTGCTTCCTCGGACTGATGAAGAACTTGTGGTCGTTCTTTCTCATCTCGCTGGTATACTTTGTCACAAAAACATTCTTCATGAAGTAGATGAATTCGGGAACAACAATTTTTATATCCCTGTGCTTATTCGTTATTATATCATGCAGAAAAAGTATCTGGTTAAAAAAGATCTTTTTTTCAGGCTCAACGGGTCTTCCCCTGCTTGAGGTATATGTCTGGTCTATTAGCAGCTGATTGTACACATTATTGTCTTCCGGTATAATAGCTTTATAGGTGAACCTGTCAAGAACAGCCTCTGTGACCTCATTCATTCTCATATAGTTGGCAGTTGCAACAGCTGTATGGACAACAGCATCTATCTGCTCCGAGCCGTTAACAAATTTTCTTTCATTTAGTACTGATAGGAGTGACCTCAAAACTACATCGCTTGCGTCGAAAAACTCATCAAGAAAAACAAGGTTCGCTTCAATAATCGAACCTTTTATGTTATGCCGAATCCGCCCCTTCCTAAACTCTTCAATGTTATACGGACCGAAATAGTTGTCAGGTGTCTGGTCTTTGCTCGCCTGGGATGAAAATATCCTTGCACCTTCAAATATATTAAATATTGAACTTGCGAGATAAGACTTAGCCATACCTGTACGGCTAAGGAGAAGCATATGCTCACCTGTGAGAATGGCGTAAATAGCCTGCATAATTATATCACTGCGGCCTATTACAGTCTCACCGATATTCTGCATATGCCAGTTCAGGTATTCAACGATTGTGGGTATATCATATTCCCCTTCGGGAATCATCTTCACAAGTTCACCACCGGATATGCCCTGGGCCCTTCTGATGGTCTCTTTAATCTCAGTAAATTCAGGCATTACGCCGGGAACACCGGCATGGGCCGCTTCGAGGGCACCATCTATACCAGTTCCCTCCGGCTTCTCATCAAGAATAATTATTTTGTATCCGTCTTTTTCGAATATATTTTTTACTTCTTCACGGTTGCTGATCATATAAATGGAGCCTCCCCTCTACTTATTCCTCTGCGGCAATACCACTCTGAATGAGGTACCGATACCCGGTTCTGTTTTTACACCGATAGTCCCGCCTAAATTGCTTATAATATTCATGGCAATCATAAGCCCTAAACCGGTACCTTTTTTACCCTTGGTTGTATAGAAAGGCTGAAATATTTTTTTCATATGCTCTTCCGGTATTCCCATACCGTTATCAGTCACAGTGAGTACAGCATAAGCCTCATCACCCTCAAGAATCGACTCAACTGAAATCTCGATAGTCCCTTCCGGATCTATTGCATCTTCGGCATTTTCAAGAAACTGGATCAGAAGCTGCTGAATCTGATTTGGTGTAGCAACAACTTCGGGACTTACTTCAGGAAGATTAATGACAACATTCATACCGTCATTTTTCAGCCTGTTAGTGAAAACATCAATCGGATGGCCGGTGACAATTTTGTTCAGCTCGCAAATATCTTTTTCCCTCTCATCAATTACAGAAAGAGCAAGAAGCTGTTCAGAGATAGTCTTAATCCTTTCAAGTTCTTTTTTAAGAGAGTCAACATATTCCTCTGCCGGACTGTGTTCCTCAACATTGGTATCAACAAAGTTAAGATCCATTACCATCTTGTTGATATGACCTTTCAATTCAGAAGCAACACCGGATGCGAGGAGCCCAAGTGCGCTCATCTTTTCATTACGATTCGCCTTTACCCTGGCGTGAACCTGCTCAGTAACGTCCTCGATCATAATTAATACTCGTTCTACATTACCGGAACGGTTAAGAATAGGATCAAACGTTACATTCACCACAAGTTCCGTAAGACCTGAAATCGGTATATATCTTATTTCATTAGCTTTGATTGTTTTCCTGGAGAAAAGTACTTCTTCAAATATTCTGGTAAATCCGGCTTCAATAAAACCGGAATATTTTATAATGTTAATGCCTATAAGTGAGTTCTGCTCCCTCACCATTATTTTACTGAGAACCGGATTTTCATTGATTACAATACCGGAGGAATCCACCATAAACATACCGATAGGCGCGTTGTTTATAATATCCTCATTTAAATCTCTGAGGTTCTTCAGCTCCTCAGCCTGTCTTATCTGTTCCTGAACCTTATCCTCAAGAATTCTGGAATTCTCTTTAAGCTTTTTCTGCATTGAGTACTGTTCGGTATAGTTACGCATAACTCCGATAAGAGCGATAATATCACCTGTTTTTGATTTGATAGGTGAAAAGTTAGTCATGAAGTAATAGGGTTTTCCGTTTTCATATATCTTCAGAAGCTCATTTCTGAAAACCTGCCCTTTTTTGAGAACCGATTCTACAACAAAATTTCCCCTCTCAAGTTCTATTTCATGGAGGTAATCAGTGTAAAGCCTTCCGGGTGTTGCATCCCGCGAGGCAAGAGTATCCTTCCACGCCTGGTTTGTGTACTGAATCCGCATATCCTTGTTAATCACAAAGATAATATCATAGGCAGCTTCAACTATTGTCCTGAAATCAACTGATCTGAACTCATTATTATCATCATCAATACTGATTTCATATTGCTGATTAAGTTTTTCTATTATTTCAATAAGTTCTTCATGCGACTTTTTCTTAAGATTTTCAATTCCCATAAATAGTCCCTGCCATTAATTATTGGAAAAAATCAGCTATCTTTGCTTATTGAACTGTAAAACCATAGTTCAACCACAGCACTCATGGCCAGCGCCACAAAGAATGATACAACAAACCACTCCCTGCTGAATTCAATGAGGTAATAAACTCCGGCAATAAAAACAACAAGAACAGCAAATTTAACAAAAAACCATTTGTAGGTAAGTTTAAGAAGCTTAATTGCGTGAGTTCCGGAAGCTTTCCTGACCTGAACAAGCCAGATAACAGAAAGTATTATTCCCAGTATTGTTCCGAGAAGATATCCCCTGAACTCCAGTCCTGTAAAACTGACAAAGAACCACACTGATACAATAATATTTATTACTGCCGGAATGATATTGAAGATAACAGCCATTCTGTATTTTGTTTCCATAACACACACTCTTCTTTTTATAGTTCTGTCACTGAAGCATATTTTTTCAGTAATGTCAAATAAAATAAAGCTCTATGATTAATGTTATTTGAATATACAATAATAGCAGCCGGTTGACATATAAAAAAAGGAGCGGAAATGAATAAAACGGAGGAGTGCGGCCCGGACATGCAATTGTACGCAAGCCCGGGGAAGGTTATCAGATATGACACCCCTTGCCATTACAGCCCTTAATCTGTGAAAGCTTTTTACCATTAAGCTTATCGTCTTTAATCTGCCCCTTCTTCTGAGGAATCTTCAGCCCCGTCTGATGGCAGTATCCGCAGTCCACCTTTTTCCCGTCTTTAAGCAGATTCTTATGCTTCCCCATTATAGCAGGATTTGAAAAAAGCGCCGCAGAAGAGAGTGAAACTACAGCTAAAATGATCATGAATTTTTTCATAAATATTCTCCTTCAGATACAGTTATTCTGTATAATAAAAAAGGCTTTTTTTAAAAGCCTTTTTTACTGTTTCGTCATTTTATTTAAGATTCTTTTCCAGATTTTCACTGACAGTCTTAACACTTGGAGTGCCGTCCAGTTCGATAAACTTCATCTTTCCGCCTGAAGCAAGCTTCTTAAAATAATTAACAGCTGCCATTGTTCCGCTGACATCATCATAATAGATTTCATGTCTCTTATTAATAGCACCCTCATCCTGATCATCGGCACGCATTGAAAGCTTTCCTCCACAGACCCGGCAGATACTCTCACCGCCATTTTCAGCAGGTTTAATCTCATCAATATAAATATTATTGGGATGATTATTATCTTTCTCGCAGAGACGTCTCCCCATTATTCTCTTCCTGGCAGTATCCCGGTCAAGAGATATCTCTATAATATAATCGAGAGCTATCCCCGCATCTTCAAGAGCTAACTCCAGCGCTTCCGCCTGCTCCGGGTTTCTGGGGAAACCGTCAAGCAGCCATCCGTTTTTACAATCATCCTTCTTAAGCCTGTCGAGTATCATGGGGATTGTAATTCCGTCAGGAACAAGGTCCCCTCTGTCGATATACTCCTTGGCTTTTTTGCCGAGTTCAGTACCGCCTTTAATATTTTCCCTGAAAAGTGCGCCTGACTCAACATGGGTTATACTAAACTTTCTTTGCACAACTGCTCCCTGTGTCCCTTTGCCACTTCCATTGGGACCAAAAATCAGTATATTCATTGAAACCTCCGGGATTATCTATTTTGGTGAGCATTATCAGAACCGTTATTTCTGTGTAAAGAAAGTTTTTTATACTGATTTATACAGAAAATGTTGAATGTTTATTCAGGGAGCTCTAAAACTCTTTTTCATTTAAAAAGACTCTGTAAAAAATTTTATAACTTATTGACATAAAGTTCAAAGAATAGAACTTTTACGGGAAAGAAATTCTTACCGGAGTAAACAATGTTCTACCAGAAAGAGATTGAAACAATGCAGAGGAAGGAGATTGAAGCCCTGCAGTTTGAAAGACTGAAAAAGGCCCTTGATGCGGCATCCCGGACACCATATTACAAGCGGTTATTCACTGACAGCAAAATCGATATCACAAAAATAACCACCATTGAACATCTGAAAGATATACCTTTCACAACAAAGAACGATCTGAGACTCAGCTACCCTGACGGGATGGTGGCAGTATCGAAATCAGATATAGTGAGACTTCACGCTTCATCAGGAACAACAGGTAAATCAACAGTAATTTTCTACACTCAGAAAGACATCGATAACTGGGCCACACTGGTTGCCCGCTCAATGTACAGCACAGGGGCACGCAAAGAGGATACTTTTCAGAACATGATGGGGTACGGCCTGTTTACAGGGGGGCTGGGTCTTCACTATGGTGCAGAAAAACTCGGCTGCATGGTTATACCTTCGTCAACAGGGAACAGCCTCAAACAGCTTCAGCTTATGCAGGATTTCAATACGTCGATTATCCATATAACACCCAGTTATGCCCTCCATCTTGTTGAAGTGATAAAGGAAAACGGCATTAATCCCCATGACCTTAATGTAAAAAAGGCTTATTTCGGAGCGGAGCCTTATTCGGAAGCCACAAGGGAAAAACTCGAAGAGCAGTGGGGACTGGACGCGTATAACTGCTACGGCCTCTCTGAGATGAACGGGCCCGGTGTGGCCATGGAGTGCAGCTGCAAAAATGGTATGCATATCGCTGAGGATTACTACATTGCTGAAATAATAAACCCGGAAACAGGTGATGCGCTCCCTGACGGAGAAGAGGGGGAACTTGTTTTCACTCATATAAACAGGGAGGCCATGCCTATTTTCAGGTACAGGACACGGGACCTCACCCGGATTATACCTGAACTCTGTGAATGCGGGAAGACACACCGCAGGATTGAGAGGATCAAAGGGAGAACTGACGACATGATGATTGTGGGGGGAGTTAACGTTTTCCCGTCACAGATTGAATCTGTTCTGATGAATGTTCCGGAAGTGGGGAACAATTACCGTATAGTGCTGGAGCGTGAAGAGGGCCTTGACAGGATGCATATTCAGGTTGAGCTCTACTCTAAACTGTTCCAGGGTGACATGAATGCCCTGAAAAAGCTGAACAGGGAAATCGGAGAAAAACTCCGCGCGCTTATTACAATAAATCCGAGAATTGAATTTATGGAACCGGGTTCTCTTCCGCCAAGTGAAGGGAAAGCAAAAAGAGTAATAGATAACAGGAAGATATAGGAGGGGATATGCCGCATCAGGTATCAGTTTTTGCAGAAAACAGGCCGGGTAAAATAAGCAGGATCACTGAACTTCTCAGTGAAAACGGAATCAACATCAGGGCAATTACCATCTCCGATTCCGGTGATTACGGTATAATCAAGCTGCTCCTTGACAAACCTCAGCAGGGTAATGAGTGTCTTAAAAATGCCGGATTCGCTTCGACATTAAAAGACATTGTTGCCATAAAGATCGATGACTCTCCCGGAGGCCTTCATAAGGCAGCGGCTCTTCTTGCGGGGGAAAACATCAACGTTGAGGATGCTTACGGTTTTACAATCAGAGAGAAGAACCAGGCAGTTTTTGTTTTCCAGGTTGCCGATGTACCGCATACGGAAAAGCTTTTAAAAAATGCCGGTTTCGAAATAATTTCAGACAGCGAGCTGTACTTTATATAGATGCCTCTTTTCAGCGTTGTCATTCCGGCGTACAACAGAAGAGAGATGCTTATCAGGGCAATTGAATCTGTGCTGTCTCAGGATTTCATCGATTATGAACTTATTGTAGTGGATGACGGTTCAACAGACGGGACAGATTCAATTGAGAGCATGTATCGCGGGAAAATCCGCTATATATACCAACAGAATGCGGGAGTCAGCTCCGCGCGCAACAGGGGGATTTCCGCATCATCTTCGCCGTGGATTGCGCTCCTCGATTCCGATGACACATGGCACAGTTCAAAACTCCGCAGGAACACTGATTATATCAGGAACAATTCTTCAGTTAAAATTCATCAGAGTGAAGACATCTGGGTAAGGAACGGACGCAGGGTCAATCCCGGTATGAAGCATTTAAAGAAGGAGGGGTATATCTTTAGCGAGTCTCTGAAGCTCTGCATGATCAGCCCTTCATCTGTTGTCTTTTCGCGTGAGATTACTGAAAAGTACGGGCTCTTCGACGAGGATCTCCCTGCGTGTGAAGATTATGATATCTGGCTGAGGCTCACCCCCTTTGAATATATCGGGCTCATCAGGGAGAAGCTCATAACACGATACGCAGGGCACAGCGATCAGCTATCATCAAATTATCCTGTTATGGACAGGTTCAGGATCTATTCAATCATGAAACTTCTATCCGCCAGTGGAGAGCTGCTCAGCCATAAACAGGCAGGAGAAGCGGCAACTGCCGCGATTGAAAAAGCCCGCATACTTCTTGCGGGCTCAATAAAGAGAGGTAATTCCCGGAACTCCTCAATACTGGAGGGGATAATCAGCTCCCTGAAACATGGATCTTATACGAAAACAGACTATCAGAGCCTCTTACAATTACAGAACCATCCCTGACTGCCGCAGCAAGATATGATTCTCCGGCGAACTCCTTTGAATAGAAGAGCCTGCCGCCGCCAGTAAAAACATAGAGCTGCGATTCCCCTGTATTTTTTGTATAAGCCACAAAATAATACTCCCCGAGCTTTGTAATGGCGCCCTGCCCCGGCCTTTTCGCAGGTACCTTTACCTTGAATATAACATCAGCATCATCATCAAAAACAACAAAGGTGTCATTATCAAGGATTGCTATCCTGCCGTCATTATCCACATGGAGGGCTGTTTTCATGACGTGGAGAGAGGATAACTCTTCATCATCTGAATCATTATCAGGTATATTTACTGTTCTCAAATAATCCTTTTGATCAGTCCCATAATGAACAGTTCCGAATTGACCGTTGCTGCTTATCCTAATCCCTTTTACAATATTTCCCGGAGGGAGTGTCCCTTTATTTATCACATCCCCTTTTTCATCCAGGAAATAGTATGTACCATCCGCAAATCCGAAACATGCAAAATCATTCTCCTCTGAAAATTCAATTGAGGTGCAGAGTCTGCCGGAAATTTCTTTCACCCCTGCAGGATTTCCATTTGTATCAAACATTCTGATGCGGCTGTGATCACCTATAAGAAGGAGTATAAGCTTTCCATTTCGTGAAAGAAGAGGCTTTTCCCTGGAGGCGAGCTTCCAGTATCTCTCACCATTGTAGCCCAGGAGTTCAATTGAAGAGCCTACTTTACCATATTGTATATAATAACGGCCGCTTCCGCTGAATTCAGAAAGTGAATCCTTTATTTCAATTGTTTTAGCAAGGTGCCCGTTCCCTGACAGCAGATATGTTTTTTCATGGTGTGGTACAACATAAAAATCAGCGGAGCTCCCCGGACTTATTGCCTGCATATTATCAAAATCGGACAGGTTAAAGTAAAACCCTGTATGCAGTTCTGAAGCGGAAACGCCCTGAAAAATCAGGAGACTTAAAATCGCTCCGGCCAATAATCCGGATAAGAGATATTTCATAGCATTAATCCTGTTAATTCTTATTCATTTAATATTAACTTGAGTCAGATGTTCTTTCTTTAAAACAGTTATATGCTCTCTGTCATGCCGTTTTTTTGAAAAAAATAACGGCATCTCATAGTATAATAGCAGTTTAAGAAACGATTAGGGTAATGTCATTTCGAACGTATGTGAGTCCTTCGACAAGCTCAGAAACCGGAATTAACGGTCAGTGAGTCTGCCGAACTGCTCAGTCGCTGACGCTTCTTCGAAATGACAATTAAATGGTCTAATTCAATCGTAAAATGCTACAGTTCATGAATCTCAGTTATAAGACCCCGGTATTTGCCTTGCAAAACCGGGGTGACAAACAGAAGTATAAGTTATGTTAATGTTATCAACATGGTTGCAATATAGTCAATCATTATCCTGCAGAGATGTCAGCTTAATCGAGGGTTTTATTACAGAGCAGTGCCGGAAAACAGAACAACGGGCGGCAGCCCGTTGTTTATAACATTAATCATGCATAAAACTTTTCAGTTTCGCACTCCTGGAGGGGTGCCTCAGCCGCCTGATGGCTTTTTTCTCGATCTGTCTAATCCTCTCTTTCGAAAGATTGAACTTGTCACCGATCTGCTGAAGCGACATCGGCTCATACCCGTTAAGCCCGTACCTCATACAGAGAATCTCCTTTTCGGAATCTGTGAGAGTATCAAGAACTTCATTAAGAGAGCTTATGAGTGACTCCTCAACAACAAGCTCATCAGGCGAATCAGCTTTCGGATCAACAATCATATCCAGTATTGTTGTATCCTCTGAATCGCCAAGAGTTGAATCGAGAGAGACGAAATCCTGTGTTATATTTCTGAGGTGATTAATCTCCTCGTTATCCATATCAAGTTCTTCAGCAATCTCGCTTGCTAAAGGTTCACGGCCGAATTTATTTTCCAGCTTTTTATGTACACGCTCGATCTTCTGGAGATCAGCTGTCCTGTTTAGAGGGAGCCTGATAAGAGAAGCTTTTTGTGATATTGCAAGCATAATGGACTGTCTGATCCACCACACCGCATAAGAAATAAAATGATATCCCCTGTCCGGATCAAATTTTTCAGCAGCTTTAATCAGTCCGAGATTACCCTCATTGATAAGATCAAGAAGGGATATACCACTGGTCTGGTACTTTTTTGCAATGGATACCACAAAACGGAGATTGGATTTAATAAGCTCATCCTTCGCCTTTTCACTACCATCGCGGGAAGCACGAGCCAGTGTATCCTCCTGCTCCCGCGTAAGGAGAGGAATCCTGTTTATCTGATCAAGATACCATGAAATTGAAGAATCTGTAAAATCCTTACCTGAAGGTTTAACATTTTCATCATTTTTGAGGTCAGAGTCCTCCTGAAAATCATCTATGGCATCTTCACTCATTTGCGTATCCGCCACATCGTGGAGTTTATCCTCTTCAGTATCACTGAATTCACTGTTCTTATATATCCTGCTCATCTGGTCAGAATTACACCACCCGTTATTAACATTGAAACATTATTACTTTTTACTTTTCGGAACTTTAATAACCCAGCCCGGTCTGATGAGATCAGGATTTTTAATCAGGTCAGGATTAGCTTTCTGTATACGTTTCCATGCTTTAGCATTTTTATAGTATTTTTCAGCTATTCTTGAGAGACATTCTTCATGTTTCTCCCATGTTTTCACTTTATAGTACCAGAAATCTTCATCCTCTTCAGGAGATCCTGCAACATCTTTACCTTTCCCGGCCTTTTCTGCTGCGAGTCTGTCTCTTTCAGCTTTTTCAGCAGCTTTTTTCTCAGCAGCTTCTCTCTCGGCAGCCTCTTTATCAGCCTGGCTCTTAACTCTTGCGGCTATTGCAGATTTATTCCCCTCTTCAATTACACCGTTGGCGAGTCTTATTGCTTCATTGGAATAGGTAATCGCCTCTTCATAATTTCCGTTGCTTCTCATTCTCTTTGCGTTATCAACAGCTTCTTTTGCCGCTGCAAGATCCTCTTCCGCATAAGCAGCACCTTCGGATTTTTCAGCTTCTGCAACAGCTTTTTCCGCTTCAGCAATTTTCGAGGAAGATACTCCATTCATTGTGCTTTTATATGCTTCATCAGCATTAATCTTTGCGACTTCAACAGCCTCAAAACCGGCTTTAAGATTATCATTATTATAATAAGAGGATGCCTGCTTTACTTTATCTTTAGCAGTTATATACTTCTGACCGGCATAAGACTGGTAATTGTACTTCTCAACCCTTGCCAGTATTGAGTTTACTTCATCAATTTTAGCCTGGAGCTGATACTTGCTGTCAAGTGACTCCTCTTTCGCTTTTACAGCTTTTTTATAAGACTCTTCAGCAAGAGAATTCGCGAGGATATAATCCTTAGTTTCAAATTTCTCATTCGCACTGTTGTAGAAATCACGTGCCTGTGTATAGTTATCAGCAGAAAGCTTCTCCGCATAAACCATGTCAGCAGCAGCAATAGCTTCATCAGCCTTTTTCAAGGAATCTGCCGCGTAAAGTACAGCCGACCTGTTATATGCTTCCATAGCCTTTGTATAGGCAGTTTCTGCATTTTTAACAGAATCCTCGGGCTTCTCATCCCTGATGATAACATCATGAGCTTTTACAAGTTCCGCTTTTGCAGCGTTCAACTCTTCAGGGCTATATTTATCCGCATTAACAGATTCAGCCTGAGCGATTGCACCCTTTGCCTTTGTAAGCTCCTGAATAGGAATTTTCTTTTCACAGGCCAGAAAGGCCAGAGACAGAATAGATAAGATTGCTAATGTAATTCTCAGTTTCATAAAATGACCCCTGTTGTTTTATTAGGTATTTTTTTACTGCTGAAACGCTTTGACAGCATCATCCTCGCCGTCGTATATTTCAAAAAAAGAGGTTAATTTAGTCAGTTCAAACACCTTCTTGACTGAGGCAAAAACATTGATTATTTTCAAGCCGCCGTGATACTTCTTAAGATTTGAAAGGCTGGATATCAGCGCTCCAATGCCGGAAGAATCTATATATGTTACTTCCTTCAGGTTTATCACTACACTGTATTTTTTCTGTTCAATCAGTTTATTAACTATATCTTTAATTTCAGGAGCATTATAAAGGTCTATCTCTCCTGAAATATCCAGAATGACAACCTCCCCCCTTACTCTGGAGCTTATATCCATTAAAGTGACTCCTCCTTAAAAAAACAGCTATATCCAGCACTATAAACCCATATTTAAATGCTTGTCAAGCTTTATTAAATTTATGGCTCAGATATAAAAATTTGTTCACCCGGAAAATTATTTAAATAACACCTATTTATTTGGTGCAAAGGTGACAGATTGTTAAGATACCGACTAATTACTGATGTAAAATTCAGTTTACCGCTATTTATTATTTAATGATTAATTATATAGAAGAATAACATCAATGACCATAAAAAAAGAGTTTTGTTGAAAAAAATATACCCATGCAGCCATGAGGAGTTCATTTCGGGATCACAGGGGAATAATCAGGCTCCATTAAAGATCAGGCTCCACTTTTTATAGGTTTCATCAAAAGTACCTGCATTTATTGATTCCCGGATCTCATCCATAAACTGCTTCATAAAATGAAGGTTATGGTATGTGTTGTATATTAGAGAAGCTATCTCCCCTGCCCTGAATATATGGCGAAGATAAGCTCTCGTAAATGTCCGGCACACATAGCAGCTGCAGTTCGGATCAAGAGGAGTAAAATCCTTCTCGTACTGCGCTGCTTTAATATTCACCCTCCCCACGGAGGTATACAGAGTGCCGTTTCGCGCAATCCTTGTGGGCATTACACAGTCAAACATATCTACACCATGCTTTATGGCAAAGAGTATCTCAAGTGGGCTCCCCACACCCATCATGTAACGGGGTTTGTTCTCCGGCATGTGAGGGAGGAGATTTTCTGTCATCTCACGGTAGAGCTCCTTCGGCTCCCCCACAGAGAGGCCCCCTATTGCGTATCCCGGGAGATCGAGATCCACAAGCCTGTGAGCGCATTCACGGCGGAGATCATTGTAGACGCTCCCCTGTATAATGGCAAAGCATGCCTGCCTCTCCCTGTCGAATGTCTCATTGTAGTATTTTTGAGAGCGCTCTGCCCATTTAATCGTCTTTTCCATTGCTGCCCGGGCTTTATCCTTTTCAATGGGGTAGTCAGTGCACTGGTCAAGCACCATCATTATGTCAGAGCCGATAACGCGCTGTATATCCAGAACCTTCTCCGGTGTAAAAAAATGCTTTGAGCCGTCAAGGTGAGAGTTGAACTCAACGCCCTCCTCCTGGACTTTGCAGAGGTTGCTGAGGGAGAACACCTGGAATCCCCCTGAGTCTGTAAGAAAAGATCCGTTGAAGTTCATGAATTTATGAAGGCCCCCTGCCGCATCAATTACATCTGTTCCGGGCCTCATATAGAGATGATAGGTGTTTGAGAGAATTATATCAAAACCGATATTTTTTATATCGTCAAGAGTCATGGCCCGGATTGCACCCCGTGTGGCCACAGGCATAAACACCGGCGTCTTTATGGTGCTGTGCATAGTTGTCAGCTCGCATGTACGGGCAGAGCTCTTTTCATCTTTTTTAAGTACTGTAAATTTCATACAGCAAGATTATTACGGGGTGTTATGATGTCAACTTCAATTAGCATGCATCTTTTTATCCCCATCCACGGGGAGACGGCCGCAGGCCGGAGGGGGCAGCATCAGTTTATATACCCGGTTCTCACTGTTTTACCGGGAAAACTGATACAATCAGACTGCGACTTTTGCATATTGCCCGGCGAGAAGGCTCTGTACATGGATATCCTCATCAAGTTCATCCCAGTGTATGCCATAACCGCCGCCGCTCATTTCAAAATTAATACGCTGCTCAGGCGTAGCTTTTTCAAGTCTGGGGAAATAAGCGAGTGGGACTGAAAGCTGTCTCCCGTCAGTAAAAAGAACCCACATGTTGTACTCATCAAACCAGACCCTGCTTGCCCGCGCATCACTTGCCAAAGAACTCATTCCATTTCTCCATAATCAATTCTCTCTGCTCTTCGATTTTGAATTCAAGAGTATTTAACTCCTTTGAAGTCATCCCCCATGAAGAATCGAGCATTACCACATCATCAACCCAATATTTGGCAATGCCATCCCCTTTTCTCACATGGATATGACAGGGTTCAACCGGATCACCTTCATTTGAAAAGAAGAAAAATTTATACCCGTTCCATTCAAAAACTTTCGGCATGCCTACTCTCTTATATAGAATTAATACAGAATCATCAAATGAATCAACTAAAATTCAAGTTGTTTTTACTATACACTCTCTCCCCTGTCTACGAGGATAGACGGCCGGAGGGGGCGGATCAGTTAAGTGCCAGTTCAAGGTCTCCGTAAGATAAAAAAAGCTCAACGGAATCCTCAAGGTCAGAGCTGCTGACAATTGTTCCGTAGTGTTTTCCGGTTACAATCATTATCTTTGAATCAGCAAACATCGCAAGTATCCTGATAAGCTCCTTTACATCATCGCCGTTAAAATCGTTCATCCCTTTTATGTCAAGAATTACAGGTTTGCCGTGAACCTGCTTCATGAAGAACTGATTAAAAACAGTCTTCACATCATTCTGGACACCCTTATCCCTGATGCCACCTGTCATTGTAATTACACCCATTTCACCCTTTCGGGTAATCTCAATAAAGACATCGGTGTTCTGCTGTTTCTTTGCTCCGCCGTAATTTATGGCTGCCTTGATTTTCAGGTTCAGCTTATCAACATTATAAGGTTTCACAATATAATCTATGGCGCCATGCCTCATTGCTTCAACAACTGTCTCTTTATCCTTGTTCACTGTAAGCATAATCACAGGGACCCCCTTTGTCTGCTTCTCTCTGCGGAGCGCGGACATTACCTCAAAGCCCCCCATGACAGGCATATTAAGATCAAGAAGAATTACATCCGGGGGGAACTCCTTAGCAATCTCCACTCCCCTGACAGAGGACCTCTCTGTAACCACCCTGTACCCCAGTGAATTCAGCTGCGACTCCAGTATCCCGAGAGTCGTTTTATCGTCATCAATCGCAAGCACTGTTTTCATTTCATAACTCCGTGTTCATTAAAAAACGGTTTGAAGCGCCGTAAGCTCTGATTCAATATTATTAAAATAAGCTGTATAATCAAATTCTTTATTTGCTGCTGTTGAATTTTCTTCAACCGCTGAAAGAAGTTCCGAAACTGAAGCAAACCTGAGATTCGCCGCTGCCCCCTTCATCTTATGAGAGAGAATTCTTACCATAGCAAGGTCGGATTCACCATAAGCTTTTCTAAGTTCAATCAGGCTGTGTACCGATTCCTCAAAAAAATCCCTCCCTATAGATTCAAGCACATTAACAGGGATCCTCAGTTCCGCAGCCACTCCCCTTATATCATAATTACCGGATACAGAATCAGGATGACTTTCTCCTGCATTATCATCACCTTTTTCATGACTGACAACCTTAATGGTGAGATAGCGGGCAAGTATATCCTCAAGACTCTCCATCTCAACAGGCTTTGAGAGAAAACCGTCCATGCCGCATTCACTCATGGTCTCCATGTCGCTTTTAAGCACCTTTGCAGTGAGGGCGATTATCGGTACGTGGGGGAGACCCTGCTGATTCTCGTAATCAATGATCATTTTGGCAGTCTCAATGCCGTCCGCCACAGGCATATTTATATCCATCAGCACAAGATCATACATCTCTTTCCTGTACATTTCAAAAACATCAAGCCCGTTACCCGCAATATGAAGATCAACGCCATAATCTCTGAGGAGCAGTGTCATGAGCTTCTGATTGATTTTGTTATCTTCGCCCATAAGCACTTTCCCGCTGAACTTAAGTTCACCCCTGTCATTGCATTCAGGCCTCTGTTCAGCAGCACTGCCTCCCCTGCCTGTAACAGTAATCGCGCTCCCGGCAAGCATCCCGGGTGAAAGGGGCTGAGTCAGAAAATGGCGGAACAGCCCCATTATTTCATGCGGGGGTTCTCCGGAAGAGCTGTCTGAAAGCAGTATCGCGGGCACGCTGTTGATCAATGCGGCATAGTCTGCAGCACTCCTCAGAGCCTCCTCTGAATTTATCACGAAAAGTAAATCGCATTTGTCAGAGTTGCATCTGTCAAACCCCGGGACAAATGTCAGATTAAAGCCGAAACTCTGAAGGTAATATTCAAGATTAAGAAGAGCAATATCATCCACCAAATAAGATACTATGCATGCATTGAGCCCGGCACATGAAGGGAAAGAATCCTTCATTGTTTTCTCCCTGCTGACCTCCGCTTCAATAATAAAGTAGAACTTGCTGCCGATACCCATCCTGCTCTCAACAACGATCTCGCTCCCCATGAGTTTCACAAGGTTTGAGCAGATACTTAATCCCAGGCCGGTGCCCCCGTAGCGCCGCGTGACGGAGTTGTCAGCCTGCGTGAATGCTTCGAATATCTGCTTCTGCTTTCTTTCAGGTATACCTATACCGGTGTCTGACACAGAGAAGTTTATCATGCAGATATCATCCTTTACGCGGAAGAGTTTTATCTCTGCAATGACAGTCCCCTTCTCTGGCGTGAACTTAATAGCGTTACTGAGGAAATTGGACATCACCTGCTTGAGCCTCAGGGGATCGGACTTTATACCTGAAGGGAGGAGAGGATCGATGAAAGAGATAAACTTTATCCCCTTCTCCTGTGCCTTAACATTGAACAGTCTGATTATTGATTCAAATTCAGTATAGGGATCAAATTCTACAAGACTTATCTCCAGTTTGCGGCTCTCAATTTTTGAAAAATCCAGTATATCATTTATAAGTTCAAGAAGGCTCGAAGCGCTTTTTTTAATTATCTCAAGGTACTCCTTTTGTGCGCCGTCGATCTTTGTGCGCATGAGGAGCTCGATAAAGCCTGTTATGCTGTTAAGCGGTGTCCGTATCTCGTGGCTCATGTTTGCAAGGAATTCACTCTTGGCGCGGTTTGCAAGTTCGGCTTCCCTGCGGGCTTTCTCTATTTCATCAAGGGCCTTTCTCTTCTCAGTGGTATTGCGTATTATTATAAGGACTTCATCATCCTCGATGGCAACGAAGCGCGCCTCGTAATAGCGCGCCTCCATTCCGATGGTCACCGGATATTCATATATCTGTATCTCCCTGGTACGGATTGCCTCGCTGATCATTTTAACTGCATCAGCAGCAACCTCCGGCGGAAACACTTCGTTAATCTTAGTGCCAAGCATCTTATCAAGATAGATACCTTCATTGCTCATCCTGAACATTATATCAGGTATAGCTTCAATCAGCGCCCTGTTTCTCGCCTCACTTTCACGGAGAGCCCTCTCCGCCCTCATCCTGTCAGATACATCATCAGCAAGAATCAGAAATCCCTGGGGCGCCCCGGACTCATCTGAAATCATCAGGGCCTGAAGGTCGATATAAACAGTCTCATCTCTATGAAGCTCATAATTTACAACACCGCTGCTTCCGCTCTTCACAGCGAGGCTGAACAACTCAACAATAACGTAGTCTCCCGCTTCCTCAAATATCTGGTGTATATTTCTGCCGGAAAGCATAAGCCTGTCAGGGTAATCGAATATTCTGAGATAGGCCCTGTTGACCTGCATTATATTTCCGTCAAGGTCGGTCACAAGAATCCCTTCAGGCAAAGATTCAAAGAGCACCCGGAGTTTCTCCTCCGACTGTTTAAGCTCCTCCTCTTTTTTCTTGAGGTAAGTTATATCCTCCTGTATAGAGAGATAGTGAGTGATACCACCATCTTTATCAAACAGCGGTGATATTGAAACAATTGCCCAGTAAAGCTCGCCGTCTTTTTTTTCATTAAGTAATTCACCCTTCCACTTGTTACCTTTTCTTATCTCTGCCCACATGCTGCTGTTATCTTTTGAAAAAAAATCCGGCTTCAGGATATCGGCATTTTTCCCTATAATTTCTACGGAGCTGTACCCTGTGAGCTTTTCAAAATTTTCGTTAACATACTCAACAATGCCGTTTCTGTCTGTAATAAGGATTGAGGATGGGCTGCTCTCCACCGTGGACCGGAGTTTCCCTGCACCGGGAAACAGGCGTGAGGCGAGAGTTCTGTCCTTAACTGTTATTATAAGGAGTTCAACGCCCTGAACTTCAAGCAGGGAAAAAACCACATCAGCCGCTTTATTTATTTCAGCAGGGAGGAGCGCAATGTCAGTGAAAAGAAATTCATCACCAGGAGTAACCCCTTCAACAGACTTTCTGAATTCAGCTGGATCTATGTCAAGAAGAGACAGTACTGAGACCACGGGCTCCGTTCCAATTATGAAAAAATCGGAAGCCGAACTGTTGCAGAACAGAAGTTCTCCCCCCTTTTCCGCAGCCAGAACAGGTACTTTAACAGAATTAATTATCACTTTCAGTTCTTCTACATTCATAACGGGCCTGTTATATATGATAAACTGCCGGACTCCTTTTATTTATAGCATTTCACGAATGAATTAAGCCTGTTTTATGTTATCCGATAGATAACATCATTCCCGCGAAGGCTGTGGGCGACCGCAGGAAGAGCTGACAGCTAATCCATTGTTAATAGCACTCAATTTTTTAAAATTATGAATCTCCGCCTGCGCGGAGATGACATTGAGAACTAATTCAATCGTTAACCGCTATAGAATCTCAGGCTGTCTCTTAATTATTAAATTCAAGATAAAGTGAAACATATCTATATTCAATTATTATTTGAATATTAAATTACTCCTGTTGATCAAAGGAGCCCTAACGTCCCGTAATCACTGAAAAGATCTCCACGCCAGAACTCCTCAATTACAACAGCAGAAACGCCCTCCTCTCTGAGCAGATCACTGAATCCCCTGACATGTTCATGTCCGCAGAGGAAGAGAATATTTTCATCAAGCCGCCCTTTCAGCTTATTGAGCCAGAAGTGCTCCCGCACAGGCCAGAACTTTTCACTTCAAGAGAAGTCTCCTGCTCCGCCTTTCTCCTGAGTTCAATGTTCATGATAAACTTCTCCCTGATGCCGTGCCGCTCTTTCACCAGATCCATAACATCAGCATAGTACGGAATGCCGAGAGCCTCCCGCTCTGCAGCATCCGGATCGCAGTAGAGGTGACTGATGCCGGACTCTGCCGCAGCAGTTTCCGCTGTCCCCTCTGTTGCGCCGAATACATCATAAAGGAACTCTTCATTGAACTCTTCAGCGATAAGGGTTATATTCAGATCCTTTATTTTCGCGGCAAGATACCCTTTAAATTCTTCAAGGAGTTCAGGGGGCACAGGGCCGTTGTACTGCAGAAGGTGATCTATTCCGGTTATGTATATCATAGTCAAAGCTTCACCCAGGATAAATTTTCACAAAATCATAACTCACTTAACTTAAATTTTCAGTAGTTTTCATTTATAGCATTTTACGTTTGAACTAGTTACCTCTTTGTCATTCCGCCCCCATCTGCATGAGGGTAAACTCCGGGGGGAATCTGATTTTTGCTAAAAAAAGTGGATATCCGCCTACGCGGATATGACAGCTATATTGTTCCAGACTAATCGTTTCGTAAACTACTATAATATAATAATTACTGATAATCCAGGTTTTCAGACAAAAAGAGAGGGAACAGTTTTCTGCTCCCTCTCTTTATTCATAAATGTTTGTAATATGGGTTCTATTCTTTACTTTCTTTTATCCTGGTCGAAAAAACCTTTCTCTACCTGTACTGTTGAATTAACAGTATTCGGATTTTTTGCTACTTCTGACTTGTTATAAAGATCATAAGTCACTGTACTTGAAAAAAGAATTAAACCTGTAATAAGAATTGCTGCTTCTGATATCATAATCTGTTCTCCTTTTGTTTTAGATAATTTCGTTTAAATTTTTACTTTCTTACATCCTGGTCAAAAAAACCTTTTTCAACCTGTACTGATGTGTTAACTGTGCCGCTCTTGTTGACTGCCACATCTTTGTGATTCATGTCATAAGATACTGTGCCTGAGAAAAGGATGAGGCCTGCTGCTAAAATAAGACTTTCCATAATTTGTTCCTCCAACGAACTTTAACATTTATTTTATGGTTTACCACATATTGATTGGTAAACCAATTCTCAATAATAATAGTATTGGAAAGCCAAAAAAAGTTAAAAAAAGAAGAAAATTTTTTCATTTTTTACCATATCAAGCGTATAAAAGATAAACAGAACCCGGCAGTATTAAGCAGGCAAAATATTACGTCAAAAAGGTGGTAAATCATGGCAAAAATAGAATATGATTCCTTTATTAATAATATACATGGAAGGGTGGGAGACGCAGTACATTACAGCTTCCGCACCAGGAAATGTATGAGAATATATGTGGTTCCCCGGAATCCCGGGACAGAGCCGCAGCAGAAAAACCGGGGACTCTTTGCAGAAGCCATGGCTTCATGGAAAACCCTCACCCCTGAAGAAAAATACTATTATAGAAAGAGAACCCGGAAACTGGCAATGCACCCCCACAACCTCTATATCCGGGAGTATATGAAAGTGCATTCAGCAGAAGAAAAAACCGCTTCCGGAAGAAACCCCATAATAGACAGATACAGTATCCATCCAACATCTCCCCAATCCCTCTCCGAAGCCTCTCCGTACCAGCTCCGGGATTGCTCCTTTTCGATCTGTATCTCTGGAGTATTCATGACAGGTTGAGCTTAAGATAAGTTTAAAGACCCCTTAATTCATGTTTTTATCAGAATCAATGATATCCGGATAATATCCGCTGATCCGGCGCGCCCATATAATCATTGATTAATTATTTCCCGGTAAATTATTATTTTCTTGATGTATTACTTTTAAAATTCTAAATGAATTTAATCATTATAAAAGGATAATATATGACCACCTCCGCTCTATACATAATCGCAGCGCCAATCGGAAATCCCGACGACATGACAATCCGCGCAGTAAACATGCTGCGCGACACAATCGATATAATCTACTGCGAGGACACACGGCAGACAGGGAGAATCCTCTCCCACTTCGGAATAAGCAAACCTCTCCGGTCACTCCATATGCACTCCGACGACAGAAAGATCCGTGAACTCATAGCAGAGGTTGAGTCAGGTAAAAATATCGGCTACATGACAGATGCAGGCACACCTGGACTTTCAGATCCCGGCAGCAGAATTGTAGCCATAGCAAGAAGTGAAGGTGTAGAGGTAATCCCTCTACCCGGAGTTTCGGCCCTCACAACCCTTGTCTCTGTTTCAGGCTTTCCCGACAAGTCTGTGCTCTTCGGCGGTTTCCTCAGCAAAAAACCGGGGAGACGTGTTAACGAACTGAAGCGTATGAGGGAGCATGAGGGGATTCTTGTCATATATGAATCGCCCCACAGGATAAGAAAAACTCTAACTGATATAAAAGAGGTTTTCCCTGACAGGGAGGTTGTTATCGGGAGGGAGATGACCAAGAAGTTCGAGGAATACATCCGGCTTAATGCAGCGGATATGGATGAGGTACTTGAAAAGCTCACAGAGAAAGGTGAATTCGCAATAGCAATCCTCAACAAGGAGCTGAAGTTCAGCAGCGATGAAGAGGATTAATTACCCCTTAAAAAACAGGATTTTTTAGCTTAATACCCGCTTTATATGCATTTTATTCATTGACACCAAAAACACTGGTGATCCATTAATTTACTTTGTTTCTTTTGTCATAGCATTTTACGTTTGGATTAGTACCAACTTCGTCATTCCTGCGAAGGCTGGAATCTCATAGGATGCTTTTTATGAGATACCGGCATTCCGCTTTGCTCCAGCCGGTATGACAAAGCACTAATCATTTCGTAAACTGCTATAAATTCAGAATTTAACAGTATGTCATTTCGAAACCTCTTCAGTTTTTCGGGTGAGCCCTTCAACAGGCTCAGGAACCGGAGGGGTAACGGTCAGTGAGCCTGTCGAACTGCTCAGTCGCTGCCGCTCCTTCGAAATGACAGAGGGGACATCCTCTCCTCGCAATGACAGATCCGGGATTTTCCCCGGAATAAAACTTTATAAATGGAAGTGAATGCCGTGAGCTCATTAAAACTTTCCAAACTCATCAGTGAAGACAGGGAGTATCTTTTCCAGAATTACGGAGACAGGCTCCCTGTTGCTTTTATCAAAGGGGACGGTTCATATCTTTTTGACCAGGATAACAGAAAGTATATAGACCTCTTTTCAGGTATCGCTGTTTCATCGCTGGGCTACTCGCACCAGGCGTATCAGAAGGCGATTCATGGCCAGGTTGACAGGATTATCCACTCATCCAACCACTTTCTTAACCCGGAGCAGATTGAGGCAGCTAAACTTATCTCGGAGACTTCATTCCCCGGCAAAACTCTCTTTGTGAACAGCGGGACTGAGGCAAACGAAGCCGCAATCAAGCTTGCCAGAAGATACGGGCTCGGCATAAATAAAAAGAAATACAAGATAGTTACTTTCACCGGATCATTTCACGGACGGACTTTCGGCGCCATGTCAGCCACAGCTCAGGAGAAGATACACACCGGATTCGGCCCCATTGTTCCCGGTTTTATATATGTACCGTATAACGACAAAAAAGCTCTCCGTAAAGTTATGCGCAAATCTAAGCAGATTGCTGCTGTTATGTTTGAGCTTATACAGGGTGAAGGCGGAATAAATGTGGCAGACCAGGATTTTGTGCGTGAGGTATTCGACCTCTGCAACCAGAACGGAGTGCTAACAATAGTTGACGAGGTACAGACAGGTATCGGCCGCACAGGGAAGACCTTTGTTCACCAGCATTTCGGCGTCACACCTGACATCCTCACTCTTGCCAAGGGTCTTGCAGGGGGAGTCCCCATTGGCGCCATACACGCGAAGAACTTTCTCGCAGAGTTTCTCCCCAAAGGGACACATGGCACGACATTCGGAGGGAACCACCTTGCATGCGCTGCCGCAGAAGCGGTACTGAAAGAGGTGAAAAAGAAACAGTTCAGCGCAGGAGTAATGGCTGCATCCGACTACATTTTTGAACGCCTTAAAAAAATGAAGCAGAAGACACATTACATCAAGAGCCTCAGGGGTATCGGACTCCTCATAGGGATCGAAATTGCCGAAGAGGGTTACCCCCTTGTGAAAGAAGCCCTTGGCGAATATCTCGTGATCAACTGCACGGCAGGAAATATAATAAGAATTATGCCCCCTCTCAACATAGACATGAAGGTCCTTGCGGAGGGTATGGATATACTGGAAAAACTGATACTTAAAAAGGGGGAGGCTTATGAAAATACCTCAACTAAAAACTAAAGATTTTCTCACTCTTGCTGATTATTCGAAGGAGGATATCATAAATCTCTTTGAATACTCCGCTCAGCTTAAACGCGAAGTTAATAAAGGGAAGTACTCAAAGGTACTTGAAAATAAAACCCTTGCTATGATCTTTGAAAAGAACTCCACAAGAACAAGGGTATCCTTCGAAACAGGTATGCTGCAGCTCGGCGGGCACGCGCTGTTTTTAAGCAGCAATGAGATACAGCTGGGCCGGGGAGAAACAATAGCAGACACAGCAAGGGTGCTCTCCCGCTACAACAGTGGAATAATGATAAGGACTTTCGGTCACGAAAAGGTCACAGAACTGGCGAAGTGGGCATCAATCCCGGTAATCAACGGCCTTACTGATTCATACCATCCATGCCAGGCTCTTGCCGACTACTTCACAATATTCGAAAGAGAGAAGGATATCGCAAATATCAAACTTGCGTATATAGGCGACGGGAACAACATGGCCAACTCACTTCTCATAGGAGCCGCAATTCTCGGCTGTGACATAGCTGTTGCAACTCCGAAAAAGTTCGAGCCCGAGTACAGTGTTGTAGAGAAGGCCTATAAACTGGCATCTAAATCAGATTCAAAGATTACAATCACAAACAACATAGATGAAGCTGTTGCAGGTGCTGACTATCTCTACACCGATGTATGGGTAAGCATGGGGCAGGAGAAGGAGACCGCAAAGAAGAAAAAGATATTTGAAAAATTTAAGATAGACGACAAGCTCATAAGAAAAACAGGTAAAGACGCGAAAGTTCTTCACTGTCTCCCTGCTCACAGAGGGGAGGAAATCACTGATGAAGTTATGGATGGCAAACATTCCATAGTATTTGACCAGGCGGAGAACAGGCTTCACTGCCAGAAAGCAGTTATGTGTGCATTAATGGGGAGATGATAGTTTTCTATCATTATATTTTTTATTTTGGGAAAAGCCTTTGTCATTCCGGTTTTGCCGCAGGCAAATACCGGAATCTTGATGATACGAATAGTTTATAATGAATAATTATTACGTCTATATATTAGCAAACTTCACGAATACAGTATTATATGTAGGTATAACAAACGATTTAAGAAGAAGAGTTTATGAGCATAAAAACCATCTGGTTGAGGGCTTTACAGATAAGTATAAATGCAATAAACTGGTTTGGTATGAATCATCAACAGATGTAAAATCAGCCATACTTAAAGAAAAACAGATTAAAAAATGGAAGAGAGATTATAAGGATAATATTATAAATCAGTTTAATCCGGAATGGAAAGATTTATATGATTTACTAATATAAATAAGCAATTATTCCTGAAAGATTTTTAGGATTCAAAAGGTCTATAAAAAGATTATGCATTTGATTATTGCAAGAAGTCTGTCATTCCGGTTTCCCGATAGGGAATACCGGAATCATAAGGATTCAATAAAATTAAAGTTGTAACGTTATTTTTTGTGTCATAAAGATTCCGGCATTCCGCTTTGCTACAGCCGGAATGACATAAGTTAAAAGATATTAATATACTGATAGAGGCAAAAATTCATGAAAGTAAAAAAAGTTGTTCTTGCATACTCAGGGGGGCTCGACACTTCAATCATACTTAAATGGCTGAAGGAGACATACAAATGCGAGGTCATAGCCTACGCTGCAAATATCGGGCAGGAGGAGGAGCTTGACGGACTTGAAGCTAAAGCGAAAAAAACCGGAGCTTCCAAATGCTACATCGAAGACCTTACAGAAGATTTTGTTAAAAACTATATATTCCAGGCAATAAAAGCAAACGCCATATATGAAGACAGGTACCTTCTGGGAACATCGATTGCCCGCCCTGTTATAGCGAAGAGGCAGGTTGAGATAGCAAGGCTTGAAGGAGCTGACGCGGTATGTCACGGTGCAACAGGTAAAGGGAATGACCAGGTGAGATTTGAGATGGCATTCAAGGGGCTTGCTCCTGATCTTAAAATCATCGCCCCCTGGAGAGAGTGGGAACTTGATTCACGTTCAAAACTCTTTGACTATGCTGAAAAGCACGGAATCCCGCTCCCCATAACAAAAGACAAACCCTACAGCATGGATAGAAACATCCTTCATATATCATACGAAGGTGGAATACTTGAAGACCCCAACAGGGAGCCTGATGAAAGCATGTTTATCCTTACAAAATCACCGGAGAAGGCTCCTGACAAATCAACCTATATCGAGATTGAATTCAAAAAAGGTGAACCTGTTGCAATTGACGGGAAGAAGATGAAACCTGTAGCGCTTATGAAAAAGCTGAATAAAATCGCAGGTGAAAACGGAATCGGTCGCGTTGATATAGTTGAGAACAGGCTTGTGGGGATCAAATCACGGGGAGTTTATGAAACACCGGCAGGAACAGTTCTCATGGCTGCACACCGCGACCTTGAGTCAATTACACTTGATCGCGATACTCAGCATTTTAAGGACAACCTTGCCAATGAGTATGCGGCACTTATATACAACGGTTTGTGGTTTACAAGAAAGCGCGAAGCGCTTGATGCTCTTATAAACAAGACCCAGGAGCTTGTTAACGGCACAGTGAGAATCAAACTATACAAGGGGAACTGCATGATCGTGGGGAGAAAATCTGACGACTCACTATACAGTGCGGATATCGCCACATTTGATGCAAGCACACTTTATGACCAGAAGGATGCTACAGGATTCCTGAACCTCTATGGGCTCCCCATTAAAGTGGAAGCCATGATGAGGAACAGAAAGAAGTAGACCTCACCCCCTTAGTGGGGGTGTCCAAAAAGAAAATAAA
>DIEX01000023.1:0-2039 GCA_002418835.1 Spirochaetia bacterium UBA5763
TCAATGGACGGAAATACAGCGGCAGCGCATGTAGCCTATGCGTTCACAGAAGTAGCTGCTATTTATCCAATAACCCCATCGTCAACAATGGCGGAGCTAATTGACGAATGGGCAGCTTATGATAAGAAAAATATCTTCGGGAATATAGTCAAGGTTGCAGAGATGCAGTCAGAGGCAGGCGCGGCAGGAGCTGTACACGGTTCACTGCAGAGCGGAGCGCTGACCACGACCTTCACAGCGTCCCAGGGCCTTCTTCTTATGATACCAAATATGTATAAGATTTCAGGAGAGCTTCTGCCGGGAGTTTTCCATGTAACCGCGCGAACACTTGCGGCGCAGGCGCTATCAATTTTCGGAGACCATTCAGACATTTACGCAGTAAGGCAGACAGGTTTTGCAATGCTTGCCAGCGGAAGTGTTCAGGAGGTAATGGATCTCGCAGGCATAGCGCATCTTGCTTCGATAAAGACAAGGGTTCCGTTCCTTCATTTCTTTGACGGATTCAGAACATCACATGAAATTCAGAAGATTGAAGTGATGGATTATGAGGATCTTGAAAAAATGATCGATTATGATGCCCTTAATGCGTTTAAGAACAGGGCGCTTAATCCTGAAAATTCATGTACAAGAGGAACAGCACAGAACCCGGATATATTCTTCCAGGCAAGAGAAGCAAGCAATAAGTACTATGAAACACTTGATGATACTGTAAATGATTACATGCAGCAGATTAGTAAGATTACAGGGAGAGAGTACAAGCCATTCTCATACTACGGAGCTCCTGACGCGGAAAACATTATTATTGCAATGGGTTCTGTAACAGAAACTATAAAAGAAGTTATAGACTACCTTGCTGCAAAAGGTGAGAAAGTAGGGCTTATATCAGTACATCTCTACAGGCCGTTCTCGGCGAAATATCTATTTAATGTGTTGCCGAAAAGCGTTAAGAGAATCGCGGTACTTGACAGGACAAAAGAGCCTGGAGCAAACGGCGAGCCTCTCTATCTTGATGTAAGGGATGTATTTTATAACAGGCCCGGCGCTCCGGTAATTGTCGGCGGAAGATACGGACTCAGTTCAAAAGATACAACACCTGCACAGATGCTTGCGGTATATGAAAACCTTAAGCTCCCTGAACCGAAGAACGGATTCACAGTGGGGATCGTGGATGACGTAACATTCAAGTCTCTCCCGATGGGTGAGAATGTAAGCGTAACACCTCCCGGAACAATTGAAGCTAAATTCTACGGACTCGGCTCGGACGGAACAGTAGGCGCGAACAAAAACTCCATCAAAATTATTGGAGATACAACTGACATGTATTCACAGGCATATTTTGCCTATGACTCAAAGAAGTCAGGTGGAATAACAGTATCGCACCTCAGGTTCGGTAATAAACCTATCAGGTCAACATATCTCATCAATAACGCGGACTTTGTAGCATGTCACGTACCTTCATATATCCATAAGTACGATATGCTGAGAGGGATTAAAAAAGGTGGAACATTCCTCCTTAACACAATGATGAGCAAAGAAGAGGTGGTAAAAAACCTCCCTGACAAGATGAAGCTTGATCTTGCTAAAAATGAAATCAACTTCTATATAATAAATGCCACAGAGATAGCTGAAAAGCTGGGCCTTGGCACAAGAACAAACACCATCATGCAGGCGGCATTCTTCAAGCTTGCAAATGTAATACCATACGAGAAAGCAGTAACAGAGATGAAAAATGCGATTAAGAAATCGTATGGTAAAAAAGGTGATGATGTTGTTAAGATGAACAATGCAGCTGTAGACAGCGGAGCAGAAGGACTTGTGAAGATCGATATACCTGCTGAATGGAAAACCATAGCATGTAAATCAGAAACAAGAGCGGATGTCCCTGAATTTATCAGCAAGGTAATGGAGCCTATGAACAGGCAGGAGGGGGATCTCCTTCCTGTAAGCGCATTTATAGACAGGCCTGACGGAACATTCCCTGCGGGAACAGCCGCTTATGAAAAGAGGGGAATAGCAGTTAATGTACCTGAGTGGATACC
>DIEX01000023.1:2128-81653 GCA_002418835.1 Spirochaetia bacterium UBA5763
GCAAAAGGGAAAGGATTTGAAGGCCTTAAATTCAAGATCCAGATATCACCACTTGACTGTACAGGTTGCGGAAACTGCGCACAGGTATGTCCTGCAAAAGATAAAGCTCTTGTGATGAAGCATCTTGAGACTCAGCTTTCTGAAACAGAGAACTGGAACTACATGGCTGAGAAGGTGACATACAAGGACAACATTCTTCCGAAGAACACTGTTAAAGGGAGCCAGTTCTCCCAGCCGCTATTCGAATTTTCAGGCGCATGTGCAGGCTGCGGTGAGACACCATACATCAAGCTTATAACCCAGCTTGTGGGTGACAGGATGATGGTTGCTAACGCCACAGGATGTTCCTCAATTTACGGCGGTTCAGCTCCTGCAACACCATACTGCAGAAACAAAGCAGGGCAGGGACCCGCATGGGCGAACTCACTCTTTGAGGACAATGCCGAATACGGATTCGGAATGAATCTTGGCGTAGAACAGATGAAGATAAGGATTAACGACCTTTCTCTTCAGTATGAGCCAGAGGGTTCCTCTGCCGAGCTTAAAGCTCTTCTTAAAGAGTGGAGAGAGAACAGGAACAACGCTGAGAAGACAAAGGAGCTGAAGGATAAACTAATCCCTCTTCTTGAGAAAGACAACGCTAAGTCAGCAAAAGAGATACTTAAACTGAAGCAGTATATAGTGAAGAAATCAATATGGATCTTCGGCGGAGACGGCTGGGCGTACGACATCGGATTCGGCGGACTTGACCATGTTATCGCCTCCGGTGATGATGTGAACATACTTGTAATGGATACTGAAGTTTACTCAAACACTGGCGGCCAGTCATCAAAGGCAACACCAACTGCCGCAGTTGCGAAATTTGCTGCTTCAGGTAAGAAGATAAGGAAGAAGGACCTTGGCATGATTGCAATGTCTTATGGTTATGTATATGTTGCCCAGGTATCAATGGGTGCGAATCAGTCACAGTACCTCAAGGCAGTACTTGAAGCTGAAGCATACCCCGGCCCTTCACTTATAATAGCTTATGCGCCATGTATTAATCACGGACTGAGAGCTGGTATGGGAAAATCTCAGCTTGAGGCAAAGCTTGCAGTTGAGTGCGGCTACTGGAGTCTTTACAGGTATAATCCTCTTCTTGAGGAAGAAGGGAAGAATCCATTTATCCTTGATTCCAAAGAGGCAGACTACAGCAAGTTCCAGGATTTCCTCATGGGTGAGGTGCGATACACATCACTGAAGAAGGAGTTCCCCGGCAAAGCTGACGAGCTGTTTAAGTCTGCTGAAGAGAATGCGAAGTGGAGATTGAATAATTACAAAAGACTGGCATCAGCTGGTGACTAACGATAAATACGAGGGTTCTAAAATATTATTAAAGGATCAGGAGAATCATTATGGATAAAAATATAATAAATGAACTGGTTTCAATTTTAGGGAGTGAAAACGTTCTGACCAGTAAAGAGGATAAGATAAACTATTCGTATGACGCTACCCCGGATGTTCAACGTTATGAACCGGATGTTGTTGTAACGCCGTCATCAAAGGATGAGGTTGTCAAACTTGTGAAACTTGCTTCAAAATATAAAGTACCTCTTGTTACACGCGGCTCAGGTACAAACCTTAGCGGCGGGACAATCCCTGTTGATGGGGGGATTGTTCTCTCTATGCTTAAGCTGGACAGGATAATTGAAATTGATGCGGCTAACCTCACTGCGACAGTGGAACCGGGTCTTGTTATTCAGCGGCTTAATGAAGCAGTTGCTCCTCTTGGACTTATATACCCTCCGGACCCCGGAACTGTAACTACAGCGACCATGGGCGGTTCTGTAAGTGAATGTTCAGGGGGACTCAGAGGACTTAAGTATGGTGTTACCAAGGATTATGTAATGGGTCTTGAGATGGTGATGCCGGGGGGAGAGATGATTTATACCGGCGGGAAAACAGTGAAAAATGTCAGCGGATATGATCTGACCAAGCTGTTTACAGGATCTGAAGGTACACTTGGTATAATTACAGAAATAATTGTAAAACTTATCCCCGCACCAAAATACCGGAGAAGTATGCTTGTTATATTTGATGATCTTGATAAAGCAGGTAAAACTATTGCTGATATTATAAGCAATAAGGTAATACCGGCAACTCTTGAGATTATGGACAACGTTACAATCCGCACTGTTGAAAACTATTCAAAAATCGGCCTCCCGGTTGATGCTGAAGCAGTACTTGTTATAGAAGTAGATGGAAGCATCGAGGCTGTTGTATTGAATGAGTTTGATACTGTTAATTCAATCTGTACCGGCAATGGTGCAGTTTCAGTTAAGCTTGCGGAGAGTGATAGTGACAGAGATGCTATATTTGCAGCAAGAAGAGCAGCTCTGCCGGCACTTGCCCAGGTCAGGCCTACAACGATTCTTGAGGACGCAACTGTCCCGAGAAGCAGAATCCCGGAGATGCTTAAAGCAATAAAGGATATAGCTGAAAAATATAAGATCAGGATCGGCACTTTCGGCCACGCCGGTGACGGTAATCTTCATCCCACTATTTTAACAGATGAATCTGACAAAGAGGAGATGGCAAGAGTACATAAAGCAATAGATGAGATATTCAGTACTGCCATAAAGCTTGGAGGTACACTCTCCGGAGAGCATGGCATAGGGATGGCTAAATCGAAGTATATGGAAATGCAGTTCGGTTCGTCAGGCATGAATGTAATGAAAAAGATTAAACAGGCCCTGGACCCTGACAATATAATGAATCCGGGGAAGGTTTTCTGGAGGGGCTGATTATGACAATATATGATACAATAGATGAAGTCAGAGAAGAGTTGTCAAAGTGCATGAAGTGCGGGAACTGTATGGAGGTCTGCCCTGTGTATCTGGAAACGCGGAGTGAGGGCTCTGTTGCCCGCGGTAAAATCAGGCTCATTGATGCGCTTTTAAGTGGTGATCTTGAATATACAAAGGGGCTGGAGGAGAGGATCGGCCTCTGCCTTACATGTATGGCATGTGTAGCAAAATGTCCCTGTGGTGTCAAGGTTGATAAAATTATATTCGGAACACGGGCTGCCATAGTGAAAAACAGAGGGCTCCATCCTATAAAAAAAGCAATATTTTCTGTAGTTAAAAGGCCTATGCTTTTTAATATAGGTATGAAGGCGGGCGGTATGTTTCAGGGACTTGTTTTCAGAAAACATGTCTCTGTTACAGGTGCTCATCCGAGGTTTCCTTTCGGGCTCGATATGAGAAGAATTATTCCTCCGCTGGCTGCAAAACCTCTCAGAAGCCAGCTTCCTGATGTAGTAAAAGTTCCTAATCCTGTAAAGAAGGTGGCATTCTTCACCGGGTGCAGCATGAATTTCCTCTATGATCAGGCCGGCAGGGATGTGGTGGAAGTTCTGAAAAGGAATAATATAGAAATAACTGTACCAAAAGACCAGCACTGTTGTGGTATGCCGATTCTTGCTCATGGTGATGCTGAAACCGCGCTTGAGATGGCAAAATCTCACATAGATATTTTCAGTAAACTTGATGTTGAACATATAGTAACAGCCTGTGGTTCCTGCGGTACAACATTTCAGCATCATTATGTGGAGATGCTTAAAGATGATCCTGAATATGCGGAAAGGGCCCGGAACGTTGCTGCTAAGATTATCGATATTTCAGATTATATTGTTAAAGTTACAGGCATAGATGAATCTAAACTCGGCACTCTCGATATGACAGTGACCTATCATGACCCGTGTCACCTGAACAGAGGGATGGGGGTTAAGGATTCACCGAGAGATATTCTAAAAAAAATACCGGGGCTAAAATTCGTTGAAATGAAAAACGCCGACAGGTGCTGCGGAAGTGCGGGATCATTCAGTTTGACTCATTACGATCTCTCTATGGATATTCATCACCATAAATCTGATGCTATTAAAGCAACAGACGCTGATGCAGTTGTAACAGGCTGCGGGGCATGTATAATGCAGCTTGCTGACGGTATGAACCGGTTTAATATGAATCTCCCGATGTTTCATACAGTACAGATACTGGCAAAGTCTTATGAGGCAAAAGAGAACGAGAAAAAGTAGCAGAGATTATATATATTTTTGGGAAAGATGCCCTGTAAATACTGATTCATTTTTATAAAGTATGGGTCAGTATTCCGGCATTGATGTAAGTGTTAATTTATGGAGGCTGGTTATGTATGAAAAATTTAAACTAAGAGCTGAAGCTGTAGGAGCTGAGGTCCACAGATTCAGAACTAAAAGTGATGCAAAGGAGTTTATCCTTTCATTTCTTAAAAATGAAGGGGTTGCGGATAAGAATAAATCATTCGCGCTCTGGAAGGATTCAGCCTTTCTGAAAGATGAAGATAAAAAATCTCTCAGCGAAAGAATTCCGGGTTTAAAATTTGATATTACACGCCAGCTTGCTGCGGATTCCGCAGCAGGTATAAGTGAAATGTCCTATGCCCTTGCGGATACCGGATCCCTTGTGTCAGATCAGACCTCCATAAATGAACGGCTTGTGTCAACTCTCCCTGCTATTCATATTGCTATAGTTGGTACCTCATCTATTCTTGAAGATAAAATTGCTGTATTCAAAAAGCTCAGACCTGAAAACAGCAGTTATATAGCATTCATCACCGGACCCAGCAGAACTGCTGATATAGAAAGAGTTCTCACTATCGGAGTTCATGGCCCGAAGAGACTGATTATTGTTTTCGTTGATGAGATGGAGGGTTAATGTTATGGAAAAGAAATTCAAAAAATCAATAAATGATGCAGTCAATAACTCCATCCTTACCGGAGCTCTCGGGAAATTCTCCGAAGCTTACAGGGTAAACAGGGCAAAAGCTTATGAGGGCATCGATTTTGAAGCACTCAGGCAGACCATCGCGGACAGAAAGTCTTATGCAGCAGCTCATCTTGAAGAGCTCGCAGCAGTCTTTAAGCAAAATGCTGAAGCCCGGGGTGCGAAGGTTTTCAGAGCCGGGAATGCACAGGACGCTGTTGATTATATACTTAAAGTTGCCAGAGACAACAATGTAAAATCTGTAGTTAAATCAAAGTCAATGGCAAGTGAAGAGATTCATCTTAATAAGCATCTCGAAGAGATCGGAGTTTCAGTACGGGAAACAGATCTCGGTGAGTGGATTATACAGCTCGCAGGGCAGAGGCCTTCACACATGGTTATGCCAGCAATCCATATGACAAAGGAACAGGTTTCGGATCTATTCAGTAAAGAGGTACATGAACGTCTCAGTAATGACATCCCTAAACTTGTGGAAGTTGCACGGAATGAGCTGAGGACAAAATTTCTTGAAGCAGATATGGGGATTTCCGGAGGGAACATTGCTGTAGCTGAAACAGGAAGTATTGTGCTGGTTACAAATGAAGGTAACGCACGTATGACAACAATGCTTCCTAAAATACACGTAGCACTTGTTGGTATAGAAAAATTCGTGGAAAAATTCGATGATATAGTACCCATACTGACTGCTCTCCCCAGAAGTGCCACTGCGCAGCTTTTAACAAGTTATGTATCAATTATTACAGGCGCAACTCCTAATACAGATGGTACAATGAAAGACCTTCATATTGTTCTCATGGACAATCATAGAACAGAGATGAGGGATGATCCGAAATTCGCGCAGGCTATGCAGTGCATCAGGTGCGGGTCCTGTCTGAATGTATGTCCGATATTCCGTCTGGTAGGAGGGCATGTATTCGGCAGTACATATACAGGGGGTATAGGCACAATTCTCACAGCATGGTTTGAGGAGATGAAGAATTCCGAGGATATACAGGGGCTCTGTATTCAGTGCGGCAACTGTAAAGAAGTGTGTCCAGGGAAACTTGATATACCTGAAATGATCCTGGAGATAAGGCGCCGGTTAGTAGCTGATAAAGGGCAGTCCCTGGCGCAGAAGGCGATATTCACCGTTGTGAACAACCGGAAGATGTTTCACGCGATGCTCCGCACAGCGTCAATAACAGGGAAGCCGTTTACTACAGGTAGTTATATTCGTCACCTTCCTTTTTTTCTTTCAGATCTGACAGAGGGGCGCAGTCTTCCGGCAATAGCTGCAACTCCATTCAGGGACCAGTTTAAAAAAATTAAGCAGCCTGAATGCAATGAAAAGATCGCTTTTTATTCAGGGTGTCTGATAGATTTTGCGTACCCTGAAATGGGCATTGCGCTTGTGAAGATTCTTAATAAAGCGGGATATGAAGTTGTTTATCCGCAGGAGCAGACCTGTTGCGGCGCTCCGGCAAGATATAACGGTGCCTATGAAGTAGCAGCGAATAACGCGGTGGATAACATAAAAGCTCTTCTTAAAGATGATGTTCAATATGTGGTATCCGCATGCCCAACATGTACAGTAGCACTTAATCAGGAGTTTAAAAGTACATTTGAAAGCCTCGGTCAGACAGAGCACATTCAGGATGCGGAAAGGCTTGCAGCAAAGGTTGTAGATTTTTCTGTGCTTGCGAAGAAACTGATAGATGAGGGGAAACTGAAACTCAGGAAAGGTGTGAATCCCGGTATTCTGACATACCATGATTCCTGTCACCTGAAGCGGACTCTGAAGGTTTCTGAACAGCCCCGTGATATTCTCCGTAAAGCCGGATATGAGATAAAAGAGATGTTCGAGTGTGATATGTGCTGCGGCATGGGTGGTTCATACTCAATAAAACTTCCTGAGATTTCCAGACCCATACTTCAGCGTAAGCTTGAAAATATCAGGAATACTGGAGCGCCATTAGTGGCAATGGACTGTCCGGGATGTGTTATGCAGATCAGGGGCGGAATAGATCAATCGGGCGACAGAATATCAGTCAAACATACACTTGAGCTTCTGGCTGAACTGATTGAAGATTAAAAGCAGGACCTCCTTTTTGAATATAGATTCAGCAAAACAATCCTTTACCTTTTCCGGTAAAGGATTGTTTTCACTTTTTTTAAAAATACTTTTTAATAATAGTTTCACCATGAATTTTAAATTTGAATTAACAGGAATTAGATGGTTTTTCTTATAAGAAAAAATGTTCTCCGGTTTAAGTTATCAGGCAGACGTATGTATATTTCAGATAGTGTAGAAACCGGAGGGATCGTATGAAGCTCACTTTAAAGCTGACTCTTATAGTTATAGCAATAAGCATACTGTCCTCATTGTCAGTAATGTCTTTTTTTATTTATAAAATTGTTAATCTCAATCAACGTACTGTTACAAATACAGACAGGATACTCAGAGAAAATTATGATCGCGTAATCAAATCCCAGGTGGATACGGCAATAAGCATGCTGAAACAGATTAATAAAATGAAGGAATCCGGGAAAATAAACAGTGAACAGGCGCAAAAACTTGGAGCGGATCTTCTCCGGGAATTGAGGTATGAAGGTGAAGGTTACTTCTGGGCGGATACAGAAAAAGGTGATAATATTGTACTGTATGGAACTAACACAGAGGGTACAAACAGACTGAATTTTCAGGATAAGAAAGGTTCCTATATAATTCAGCAGATAATAACGGCAGCAAAACAGCCTGGCGGAGGTTTCACAAACTACTGGTTTCCTAAAAAAGGGGAGAGTGAAGCACTGATGAAAAGGGGGTATTCACTCTTTTTTGAACCTTTCGGCTGGTCTGTGGGAACAGGTAATTATGTTGATGACATTGATGTCAGGGTAAGTAACGAAAAGGGTATCCTGCAAAATGCATTATTGAAAGATATTATCTCGATAGTCGGTTTTACTCTCCTTCTTATTATAATTTTTTCTTTCATAGGTTATACTATAGGCAACAAAATTGCACGGCCCATAATGCGCGTTAAAGATCTGGTTATGATGATTTCAGATTTTGATTTCAGGGAAGCTTCAAAAATACATTCACTGGAAGTTTCTAAAGGTGAAATCGGGTCCATGGCTCTGGCAAGCATCCGGATGAGAAGCCAGATTACAGAAATGATTGAAAAGATACGGGATATTTCCGATGAACTTTCATCTTCTTCAAAGGAGCTTTCAGCAACAACGTTTTCCTTTGCCGGAAATGCACAAAGCCAGGCATCCTCAGCCGAGGAGATCACTGCAACAACAGAGGAGATCTCTGCCGGTATGGATAAGATTTCTGATGGATCGGAGCTTCAGAATAATATGCTTCAGAAATTGATTCTGATCATGGATGAATTATCAGTCAGTATAAACCAGGTATACGACACGGTAAGCGAGGCTGCGGATTTATCAAGAAGGATTGCTGCTGACGCCAGAAGCGGAGATGCCTCAATGCAATCGATGAACAGGAGTATGATAAATGTTTCTCAGAGCTCTGACGATATGAGGAATATTCTTAACATGATAAGTGATATATCTGAACATATAAACCTTCTTTCGCTGAATGCGGCAATTGAAGCGGCAAGGGCAGGAGAGGCCGGCAGGGGATTTGCCGTTGTCGCAGATGAAGTGTCAAAACTTGCAGACCAGACAGCATCAAGTATAAAGGAGATTGAAAAACTGATAAATCTTAATACAGCGGAGATACAAACAGGCTTTGAAGCTGTGAAAAACTCAACAGATGCTGCTGCAAAAATAATCTCCGGTGTCAATTCAATCGATAACAAAATTGTCATGATAAATGAACAGATGATACGGCAGAAGGATATTAACAGCACTGTAAGCGAAAAAATTAAACTCGTAATGGAGATGTCAGATGAGATTGCATATTCAACAGGTGAGCACAAAATCGCTGTGAGTGAAATAGTTTCATCCATTAGCAGCATAAATGATGTTGCTCAGAATATCGCCGGCAATTCGGAGGAGATAGCAGGCAGTTCAGAAAATCTGGCAAATCTGGCGGAGAAACTGAAGCAGATAATATCTGTTGTTAAGCTTTAAACTCTGCCTGAAACGCGGTTTAATGAATGGATGAAATAGAGTTAATTACTGATTATTGTACTCGACAAAAAACGCAATGCTTAATTTAAATATACCTCGGAATAGTATTAGTCAGGAGATGGGGTAGAGATTATGGAGTTTAAACCTATTCAGCAGCAGAAAATTTATGAACAGATTGTTGAACAGATAAAAGTGATGATAACCGAAGGGAATCTGAAACCGGGTGATAAACTTCCCGCAGAAAGGGTGCTTGCAGAAAACCTTAATGTAAGCAGGGCATCTGTCCGTGAAGCTTTAAGTGCACTGCACCTGCTGGGTATTCTGGAGATAAAACCGGGCGAAGGGACTTTTATAAAACAGAGTGATGTAAATTCAATCATTCAGCCACTTGCTCTTCTTTTACTTATGGAGAGAGATACTGTTCTGGAGATCCTTCAGGTAAGAAAAGGATTGGAGGTGGAATCTGCCGGGCTTGCAGCGATCAATGCGACTGATGATGATCTTAAAAAACTCGGGAAAATAATCGATGATATGGAGAGACAGATGCTTAAGTCCGCACTGGGAGAGTTTACAGACTGGGAGTTTCATTTTGCTCTGGCGCATGCCACACGTAATTCACTTCTTGTAAGACTGATGAATACCATATCTGATACTATGCACAAATCAATTAAGATCAACAGAGAAAAGCTGTTTAAAAAGGAAGGTAATCAGCAGGCTCTTTTCCGGCAGCATCTGGCAGTATATGAAGCTGTTAAAAACAGAGATGTTGAAATGGCGCGACTGAAAATGTATGAGCATCTTACATATGCCGAGGAGGAGATGCAGCAGTGATGTCTGAATTTAAGGTTAATTTTATTGACAAAAAATATTACTTGCATTTAGGTGCTGGAATGCCTGAATACAGAAAAGGAAACTGCGGATGTTCGCGTGATATTTATTTTAAATTGAATATTAAAAATTTATTATAAAAAGTTAAAATTCAAAGATGATTAACCGGTCTAAAGGATGCTTTGTAATACTGTTTCTGATGTTTTTATTGTCCTGTGGAGGTAAAGCAGCAGTTGTCAGTCGTATGCTTCTCGGTACGGTTGTAACAATTACAATATCAGATAAAAATGATAATTCAGTTGAGCTTTTTAATCTTGCATTTAATGAGATAGAAAAAATACAAAGAGATTTCAGTTTATACAGCAATGATTCTGAAATTTCAATGATAAACAGGAAAGCATATCCCGGGCCTCTGAAGGTCAGTAATGAACTGTTTTTTCTGATAAAAAGCTCTCTTGATGTCTCGGAAAAAACAGGTGGTGCGTTTGATATTACATGGGCGTCATCGGGAAAACTGTGGGATTTTTCAGTAGAGGGTTTTACCCCTCCTGATGATTCAAAGATTAAAAGTATTCTGCCTCTGATATCATATAAGAATATCAGAATTGATGAAAGCAGCAATTCTATAAGATTTCTGAAAAAAGATACAAAAATAGGTCTGGGGGCTGTTGCCAAGGGTTATGCTGTTAAGAAAGCGGTTTCCGCTCTCAGAAGCAGGGGAGTCAAAGGCGCAATTGTCGCCTGCGCAGGAGATATTCAGGTAATAGGTGATTATAATGGAAGGAGCTGGAAAGCCGGAATCCGGGATCCGCGCGGTAATTCTGTAATTGCGACTTTTCTGATGGATGACGGGGAGGCTGTTTCAACCAGCGGTGATTATGAAAGATTCAGGATTGTTAATGGCAGGAGATATCACCACATAATAGATCCTTCAACCGGGTACCCTGCTGATTCAGGGCTTATATCTGTAACGGTTTTCAGCCATGACCCTGTTGTTTCGGATGCGTACTCAACGGCATTTTTTGTGTCAGGAATTGACAGGACAAAGAGGGTACTTTTAACAATGAGTGATATATCAGCCGTTCTTGTTGATAACAATATGAATGTTTATGTTTCCTCGAATATTAAGGGGAAATTGCAGTTCAGGGAAAACCTGAATGTGATTTATTTTTAATTCTAACATTCTTGACAAAATCTGGACTCGGAAGGATTTTTTTTCTATTATAAATCATGCGGAGATTTTATGCAGACAGATATACAGGAAGATGTTCAGGAAGGTTTTATTTTAAAACTTGATGGAGATTTCGCTAAAATCAGGGTTTCGGGCCATGCTGATTGCGATAATTGCCAATCCTGCAATGTGGCAAATATGGAGATACTTGCCTATAATTCCATTAAGGCGGGAATGGGGCAGAAGGTGAAGTTTATTATGATCCAGGAGAACATGATCAGAATATCTTTTATGCTTTTTATTCTCCCCCTGCTTTCTATTTTTGCGGGTCTTTATGCCGGTTCTATAGCGGCTTTATATATTCCTTTTAATGAAACAGCGTTTATGACTATCGGAGCGTTTCTGTTTCTTGCGGCAGCGATTGTTATCATATATTTTTATGATAAAAGATATAAGCGTAACAAATCAAATTTTCCTCAAGTAATCGAAGTAATCAAGTGAATGAGGTAACTATGCTTAAAATAAAAAAAGGCGGAGTTCATCCGCATGATGAAAAAGAGAGTACAGAGCACAAGAAGATTGAAGCTCTTCCTGTCCCCTCAAAACTCTTTATCCCTCTGCGACAGCATATAGGGGAACCGGCTGTACCTGTTGTTAAAGCAGGTGATATGGTTAAAAAAGGGCAGGTGGTTGCAGAATCCCCTGACGGCAGAGCTACACCGGTACACAGTTCCACATCAGGCAAGGTGGCTGAGATTGGCAACTATATGCACCCGCTCTACGGGTTGTCGCCATGTGTGGTTATCGAATCTGACGGTCTTGACGAGTGGCAGGAGAATCTCCTCACAGAGAGAAACTGGGAAACTCTTTCCAATGCCGAGATGATCGATATCATTTTTAAAAACGGTATTGTAGGTATGGGGGGAGCGGGATTCCCGACACACATTAAATTATCACCTCCGAAAGATAAGCAAATCGATACGCTTATAGTAAACGGAGCCGAATGTGAACCTTATCTTACGTCAGACTACCGGATGATGATGGAATTCTCTGATGAAGTTATTAAGGGTACTCTCATTACCATGAAGATTCTTAATGTTAAGACCTGCTACATCGGTATTGAGCATAACAAGCCTGATGCGATTAAACTCCTTACTGAAAAGTGCAAGGGGACCCCGATTCAGATTGTTGAGCTTGAAACAAGGTATCCCCAGGGAGCGGAGAAGATGATGATTAAGGTCATCACAGGCCGTGAAGTCCCATCCGGAAAACTCCCCATGGATGTGGGATGTGCCGTACAGAATATCGGTACACTTAAAGCTATTACAGAAGCTGTGGAGAAAAATATCCCTCTTATCGAAAGAGTAGTTACTGTTGCAGGTAAAACAGTAAAAGATCCGAAAAACCTCATGGTAAAACTGGGTACTCCTTTTAAAGAGATGTTTGAATACTGTGGCGGATTTATAGCTCCTAACGGCAAGATTATAATGGGCGGCCCTATGATGGGTATGGCGCAGGTGAATCTTGAATCAGTAGTAATCAAGGCAGCTTCCGGTATTGTTTCAATAGCGGATAATGACGTTGATTATCAGCCGGAGAAAGCCTGTATAAGATGCGGCCGCTGCGTGGAAGTCTGCACAATGGGTCTCAGGCCTAACATATTAAGTATATTAAGCGAGAAGGGACAGCATCAGACAGCTCAGACAGATTACGATCTCATGGATTGTGTTGAATGCGGCTGCTGCTATTATGTATGCCCTTCAAGAAGAAATATTGTTCATTATATCAGGCAGTCCAAGGCAAAGAATGCTATGCTCAGGGCTGCGGCAAAAACAGGGAGTAAATGATGGATCCAAAAGATAATAAAGTTAATCAGACACCGGAAAAACTTATAGTCACATCATCTCCGCACGTTCATGACACGGAAAGTGTAACCAAGATTATGTGGATTGTAAATCTGACTCTCCTTCCGGCTGCGGTATTTTCAGTTATAAACTTCGGCCTTCCGGCGCTTGTAACTATGCTTCTCTGTATCGCAGGTTCTGTAGCGTTTGAGGCTGCTATACAGCACTGGAGAAAGAAGGAGATTACTGTAAGCGACGGGAGTGCTGTACTTACAGGTCTTCTTATGGCAATGTGCCTCCCTCCGTCTATTCCGTGGTATATACCCCTTGTGGGTTCATTTGCCGCCATAGGTATTGCAAAGCATACAATGGGGGGCCTCGGGCATAATATATTCAACCCGGCACACATAGGCCGTGCTTTTGTTATGGCCAGTTATCCTGTTGCAATGACAACATGGGCTGTAACCCGTATCGGTAAAGAGGGTGATTTTCCCGGAGCAATGGGGAAAATCGCGAGCCTTGATGCGGTCACTGGAGCAACTCCTCTTGGTATCCTCAAACAGCAGGGCTACCAGGCGCTTGTTGATTCATTCGGCAGCCAGGCCGCAATGTATAAAGCTCTCCTTATCGGCAACAGAGGGGGGAGTCTTGGTGAGACTTCTGCGATTCTCCTGATTATTGGAGGGCTGATTCTTATCGCAAAGAAATATATCAAATGGCAGGTACCTGTTGTAATGATCGGAACTGTTGGGATTCTGACATGGATACTTGGCGGAAAGGTTGACGGAAAACTGGTACTGTTTACAGGGGATCCGATACTGCATATGATTTCAGGGGGCCTTATAATCGGCGCATTTTTTATGGCTACTGATATGGTAACAACTCCGATAACCACAAAAGGTCAGATTATTTTTGCTGTGGGGTGCGGTGTTATTACGGTACTCATCAGGCTTTACGGCGGATATCCTGAAGGCGTATGCTATTCCATACTGCTGATGAACGCGGTAACTCCGCTAATCGACAGGTATGTATACCCTAAAAAATTCGGTTCAATCCCTGAGCCGGCTAAAAGGAGATAGAAATGACTCATACAGATCACAATGATAACAGTATGTTCAGGATTACTCTGAATCTGACTCTCGCAGCATTTCTATCCGGTGTGATTATTGCAGTTGTATTTTATTTAACAGCACCAATAGCGGAGATTCAGAGAATAAAAATGAAGGAACAGTCTATGAAAGAACTGATTCCTGAAGCGACTTCTTTTTCCCCCATTCAGGGTAAAGAGGAATGGTTCAAGGCTGAAAAAGATGGACAGCTTTTAGCTTATCTGATTCTTGCAAGTGAAAAGGGCTTTGACGGCCATGTTAAAATGTTTGTCGGAGCAACTCCGGATCAGAAGGTTATAGGCTTTAAAGTTCTTTCACATAAAGAGACCCCGGGTCTTGGAGATCAGGCGTTCAAACCGAAATTTGCCGACCAGTTCACAGGCAAGGGTTATCAGCAGCTTGAACTTGTTAAGATTCAGGAGGAGGGCAAGATTACAGCGGTTACAGGCGCTACTATTACATCACGCGCAGTTACCAATGGAATCAAACATGCCCTTGTTGAACTTGAAAAATATCTAAATGAAAGTAAATAAGAGGTGCGGATGAATCTGTGGAAGGAGTTTACTAAAGGTTTAATTGCTGAAAATCCTATTTTCAGACTGGCACTGAGTCTCTGCCCCGCGCTTGCTGTAACATCAAATGTTTATAACGCGCTTGGTATGGGCCTCACTGTAATGTTTGTTATAACATGTAATAACATTTCTGTATCCACATTCAGGAATGTTATTCACCCGAAGGTGAGGGTTCCTGTTTATATTATATCTATTGCTACAATTGTAACTGTTGCAATGCTTGTACTTGAGGCATTTCTTCCGGTACTTTTTAAAGAACTGGGAATTTACCTTTCGCTTGTTGTTGTTTTCGCAATAATTCTTGCAAGGGCCGAGGTCTTCGCTGCGAAAAATAAGGTCATACCTGCGATGGTTGACGGACTCGGTATGGGTGCAGGTTTTACCCTGGGTATGGTAACTATCGGCGGAATCAGGGAGATAATCGGTAATGGATCTTTTTTCGGCTATCAGTTGCTTGGAAGCTGGTATCACCCGCCTCTTATAGTAATTCTCGCTCCTGGGGGGTTTATTGTGATTGGCTTTATTATTGGTGCTATGAATCTCTCTGAAAAACGCAAGAAAGAGAAGATGGAAAAAACTGCAGCAGCTGGAGGTAACATATGACAGAATATTTTCTGCTTTTTTTAAGTGCAGCGATAGTTAATAACTTTGTTTTATCAAGATACCTGGGGCTCTGTATATTTTTTGGTGTATCTAAAAACTTTCACGCCTCTTCGAGTATGGGATTGGCTATTATTTCTATTATCACCATGAGTTCAATGCTTACATGGGTGATTGAACATTTCATTCTTCAGCCTCTCGGTTTATATTTCCTTAGAATGATTGTCTTTGTTGTTGTTATTGCAGTTTTCGTTCAGCTGCTTGAAATGGTGATTAAAAAGTTCATGCCCACTCTCTATAATATCTGGGGGATATACCTTCTTCTTGTTGCAACAAACTGCGTAATCCTCGGCGTGCCTATCATTAACTCAGAGGAGCATTTTACTTTTCTTAAGAGTACAGTCAATGCTCTCGGTTCAGGAACAGGTTTTGCCATTGCGCTTATTCTATTCGCAAGTTTAAGGGAAAAGCTTCAATTCTCTGACGTTCCAAAGAGTCTTGAAGGGCTTGGTATAGCTTTTATACTGGCGGGTATGCTGGCTCTGGCTTTCCAGGGTTTCAGCGGTATGATTCCGCTATAATGTTATAAAGGAGCAGATATGATAACAGCAATATATGCAGTATTGGCGATGGTTGGATTAGGCATTTTTTTCGGCTTTTTCATATCATTCGCAAATAAGAAATGGGCGGTTGAAATTGACCCTCGAATTCATGAAGTTGAGGATGCTCTTCCAAAAGGGCAGTGCGGCGCCTGCGGATATCCGGGGTGTATGGCTTACGCTGAAGCAGTTGTAACTAACGCGGATGTTCCGCCGAATCTTTGTGCGCCGGGAAAAGATGCCGTAGCTCAGAAGGTCGCGGAAATTACAGGCAAAAAAGCTGAAGCTATGGAGCCGAAAATTGCCTTTGTAAGGTGTGCAGGTACTTATGAAAAGGCAGTGAGAACATCTTTATACAAAGGTATATCTGACTGTGTTTCCGCTAATATGCTTCAGGGCGGAGATAAAGGATGTACATACGGATGTCTCGGTTACGGCACATGCGTTAAAGTATGTATGTTTGACGCACTAAAAATGAGTCCTGAGGGTATCCCTGTAGTTAATCCTGATAAATGTACAGGCTGCGGAAAATGCACAACTGTTTGTCCGAGAGCAATAATTACGCTTGTATCTCCTGATGTTATGGTAAAAGTTAACTGTAACTCAAAAGATAAAGGTGCCGTGGTCAGGAAGAACTGTAAAGCCGGATGTATCGGCTGTGGTCTCTGTGCGAAAGAGTGTCCCTATGGCGCGATTAAAATTGAGAATTTCCTTGCCATAGTAGACAGTTCCATCTGTAAAGAAAAATGCTCAGATCCTGTCTGTCTGGCGAAATGCCCCACAAAGGCAATCCGGCCTGCAATATGGGGTGTTGTACCGGGTAAAGAGGTGGCTGAAGCCCAGGTCTGATTACTGAAATCTCTATGTATCGAAAAAACCGGGAATGACATGCTTTACTGGTGTCATTATCCGGTTTTTTTATTTTAAACCGTAATCCCGCTATTTTGAAATTTCTGCTCTGTATATAACTTCTGATCCCCGGGAATATTCCATCTGTAAATAATCGTTCATAATCTTCTAATACTGTGATACAATCATTGTTGATGTAAGGTTTTTAATGGTAAACCAATATAATAATTTGAATTATAACAAAAAATTTAACTCATGATTAAATAACTTGACTGTCAGTTAAATAATAGCCATGATTATAAATCCGGAGTTGATAAACATTCACTGTTTTACCGGTTTATATTATATGTTTTATCACCGATTATTGCCCTTAATCTGACTGCTTATAGTAGCAAAAAATAAAGATTAATACTAAGGGAGGTCCGTTATGAACATGAAAAGACTAAGAAGCAATCAGCATCTCTATGCTGAAAAACCCTGGCTTAAAGATTTTGATGATGATGTAATCAAATGGCATGATAAATGGGTGGAATTTTATGATAAAAAAGAGTTCGCTGATCCTGTATATCCCGCGATACCTCTTAAAGATCTTTTTAATAAATGGGCTGAAGAGAAACCTGATAAAGATTATATAATTTTTAATGATACAAAGCTCAGCTATAAAATGGTTAATACTCTTTCAAGAAAGCTGGCTAATGCTCTTATGGGATTGGGAGTTAAAAAAGGGGATCGTGTTGCAATTATGGCTCCTAACATCCCCCAATATATTATATCACTTCACGCGTGCCTTAAATTCGGTGCTATTGAAGTCCCTGCCAATGTTTTATACACTGTTCCTGAACTGACTCATCAGTTTAAGGATAGCGGTACTGAAACCGTAATTGTTCTGGCACCTTTTGCTGATAAAGCCATTAAAATTATGAAAGATACATCCTCACCTGTAAAACGTGTAATCGCAATACAGATTACCGGAGCACCTGTTGAATTGGAAAAAGGTGAAGGCATCTACGATTTCAATGAGATAATAGGACCCGCAAATGACGCTGAACCTGATGTGGCTGTTTATCCGTCAGATATAAGTAAACTGCAGTATACAGGCGGAACAACAGGTGTCCCAAAGGGATGTGTACTGACAAATGAGATGAATATGACTCAGGTTGTGAGAACTTCTGAATGGCTTGGCGTTGCAGTCCCGCCTGAAGATTTCAGAACATTATGTGCTATTCCGCTTAACCATATATATGGGTATAATGCCAATGTGAATGTGTGTTTATATAAGGGCGGTACAATTATTCTGGTCGCACAACCTACACCGGACAACCTTCTTGAAGCGATTAATAAGCATGAACCGAATCTCTGGGCAGCTGTGCCTGCTATGATTATCGGGCTCAACAATCATCCGGATATAGGTAAGTCGAAGATTAAATCAATAAAAGGAATTTTCTGCGGTTCAGCTCCTCTTGCGGTGGGCACACTTCAGAAGTTTGAAGAACTATCTGGGGGACGTATTGTTGAGGGAGCCGGTATGTCTGAGACTATAAATATATTTACAGTAAACCCTGTGCGTACAAAGAGGAAATTCGGAAGCTGCGGTATAATCTGGCCTGATACCGATCTGGTTGTAGTTGATGTTGAATCCGGTACAAAAGTTATGGGCCGTAATGAAGAGGGTGAGCTTATCGGCCGGGGGCCGCAGTTCATTAAAGAGTACTGGAATAACAAAGAAGAGACAGATAAAACCGTGAAGGACGGCTGGGTTTATACCGGTGATATAGTGAAGATAGATGAAGAGGGATTCCTGTTTATTCTTGATCGGAAAAAAGATATGATAATTGTGAATGGTATGAACGTATACCCCAGGGATATAGATGAGGTAATGTTTAAACATCCGAAAGTCGTTGAAGTCTGCACAATAGGTATTCCTGACGAAAAACAGGGGGAATCTGTTAAAACTTTCCTTGTCGTGAAGCCTGGTGAAACTCTCACAGCTGATGAAGTTATTGCATACTGCCGCGAACAGCTTGCTCCTTACAAGGTTCCCAGGTTTGTGGAATTTGTTGAAGCAATTCCACGTACGGCAGTAGGGAAAGCTGACAGAAAAGTTTTAAAACAGAAAGAGCTTGAGAAGTTCAAAAACTGATACTTTAATTTTGTAGACAATAACAGCTATGCCGTTTAAATTGCATCCAGTAATTTAACCGGCATGGTAATATAATGATCGAAAAAAGAATCAGGGAATTATTTAAAGAAGCGGGACTCCCCGTTTCTGAAAAACAGGTCTCCCAGTTCGCGCTGTATTATAATCTTGTAAATGAAAACAATGATGACAATGACCTTACCCGCATTAAAGGGGAGGATGGCTTTGTCATAAAGCATTTTATAGATTCCATATACTGCCTTAAGTATATAACACTTCCCGGTTCAATTGTGGACATCGGAACAGGTGCCGGTTTCCCCGGAATTCCGCTGAAGGTCATGAATCCTGATCTAAGAATTATACTGGCCGAGCAGAGAAGCCGCAGGGTGGATTTTCTTAAACTCGCAGTAAAGGAACTGGGACTTGCAAATGTTGAATTTTACCCCCATAAGGTTACTGAAAAATCATTTTTCGATGTTGAAGGTGTGGTTACCCGCGCGCTTGAAGATGCACCTGTTACGCTGGAACGTGTTGAACATTTTCTCCCTGCCGGTGGAGTTGTTATTCTGCTTAAAGGTCCTGACGCTGAAGGTGACATCAGGGCTCTCTCTGATAAAAACAGTGAAGTCTTTACTCTTGAAACTGATGAAGAGTATACACTTCCCGGAACTGATTACAGGCGAAGGCTTCTCCTCTTCAGAAAAGATCGTGAAACATTCCGCAAAATATACAAGATAATGAAAATAGAAAATGAAACTCCAGGTGTGGCCGTAACATCTGAGGAAAATAGAACATTCAAAGATGTAAGAAAACTCACAGCCGGGGACGGAATCCGGAAGGGGAACGCTGTAACCATACCCGGGAAAAAAATTATCCGCGATTTTCTTTCCCGTTACAGCGGAAAAGAGCAGAAGATGATCCTTCCTGATGATTACATGGAAACAGATTCATCTTTTGATGAAATTATTTCAGGTTTCAGAAAAAGGGGGACACTATTTATTTTCAAAAGATCCCTTTTTAATGATGTTGATATTTCTGCGACGAGATCTCCCATACTGATTGCGGAGCTTCCGGAGATAGAGGAGTGGGATGGCAGTATTATCAGCGGATGCAACCCTGTTATACCGTTTCAGGATCCCCTTAATGTTGGAGCTGCTGTGAGGTCAGCAGCGGGTTTCGGAGTTAAGAGAATAATACTGACAAAAGATGCGGCCAACCCGTATCATCCTAAAAGCATAAGATCATCAGCAGGTGCTGTCTTTGAACTTGAATTTGTCCGCGGGCCGAGACTTGAAGATTTTTCTGAAATTTTAATTTACTCTGATGAGAAAATTTTCACCCTTGATACATCAGGCTCCCCGCTGAACACTATTTCTTTCCCTGAAAAATTTATTGTAATACCGGGAATTGAAGGACCGGGTCTCCCTGATAATCTTAAAACTGATGCAGTTTCAATTCCACTATCTGACAGTATAGAGTCACTTAATGCTGCAGTTGCATTATCAGTTTTTCTCTATCAGTGGCGGGTAAAAAGAATTTGACAGGCTGAGTACCATAAGTAATACAATTTCTGGTTCCGGAGTTTGTTTTCTTTAAACCCAGTGAACTATAGCAGATTACGATTGAATTAGAACATCAAATTGTCATTTCGAAGAAGCGTCAGCGACTGAGAAATCTATATTTCAACAATAATTTCTTAGATTTCTCACATACGTTCGAAATGACATTGCCCTAATCATTTCGTAAACATCTGCAATAAAGAGTTTAAAACATAAATCAGTAAGGAGCCGGTAATGACAATTAAATCGAAAGTGAGAACAATCCCCGATTTTCCGCATAAAGGTATATTGTTCAGAGATGTAACTACATTGATAAAGGATGCTGAAGGTTTTAAGGAAGTTATCGATAAACTTGCTGAAAGATATAAAGGTGTGGAAATAGATTACATAATGGGTATGGAAGCCAGAGGCTTTATCATTGGCGGTGCACTTGCATATGCCCTTGGTAAAGGATTTATACCGGTACGTAAACCGGGAAAACTCCCCTCGGAATCGATTTCATTTGAATATGAACTTGAGTATGGTAAAAGCACTCTCGAAATTCATACTGATGCAATAAAAAAAGGGGACAGGGTTCTTATAATTGATGATCTTCTTGCTACAGGCGGGACTGCTTATGCGGCGGCAAAACTTGCTGAGCAGCTTGGCGGGGAAGTAGTTGAAATGGCTTTTATAATTGATCTTCCTGATATCGGTGGGAGGAAACGGCTTACAGATGTCGGCTACAAAATTTTCAATCTCATCGAATTTGAAGGTGACTGATTTATATTCAATGTAACATGGGAATTAAATTCTTTTCATATTAAAAATGTGCCAAAGGAAAAAACATTACGGTAAACTCTTCGTGATGAAACTGTTACTTTGTGGGCATCCCCAATATTAAAGGAGTAATTAAATGATTAAAAAATTCGCAGGGGTGATTACATCAATCCTTATCACTTCCACCGCACTTCTTGCAGACACTTCTTTCCTCGCTGAGACAGAGATTGAATCTCCTCTAAAAAAAAATTCATCCAGCTCAATAATTCATGAACTTCAGAATGCATACCACGGGATCTATAATGAGTACAAGGACTCCGTGGTTTTTATAAGTACAGAAAAAACAGTTAACGTTAAGGGAATCAATCCTTTTACGGAGGATCCTGTTTTCAGGGAATTTTTTGGAATGAAAAACACACCTCCGAAAACACGGAAGGCCAGGGGCCTCGGCACCGGATTTATTATTTCAAGCGATGGTTATATCTGCACCAATCACCACGTTGTGCAAAATGTTGATACTGTAACAATTACTGTATCATCAAAGTCATACGAAGCTCAGATTATCGGTTCGGATGCTGTTACAGATATCGCACTGCTGAAAATTAAAGGTGGAGGGAAGTTCAAGCCTGTACATTTCGGTAATTCAGATGATGTGAAAGTTGGTGACATTGTTGTCGCAATAGGTAATCCCTTCGGTCTTGATAAAACATATACCTCCGGTGTTGTCAGCGCAACAGGGAGAAACCAGCTTGACCCTAACGGGAATGTGCATATCCAGACAGATACAGCAATAAACCAGGGGAACTCCGGAGGCCCGCTGATCAATATTGACGGCGAGGTCATCGGAGTCAACAGGGCGATCTATTCCAGTACAGGGGGGAATATAGGCATAGGGTTCGCAATTCCGATTAATAATGCAAAGGACACAATAATACAGATAAAAAAATACGGTAAAGTCAGGCGCGGATTTATCGGAATAAATATTGCTCCTCTCTCTGCTGATCACGCAAAGGAACTTGGCCTGAAAAACAGCGATGGCGTCCTCGTGGGGGGAATTATTAAGGACGGCCCCGCGCAGAAAAGCGGGATAGCGGAGGGTGATGTTATTCTTAAGATTGACGGAGTAGATGTTAAGGATGGTATAGCTCTCGTAAAGAATATCAGCGCAAAGGAGATCGGATCAACTGTGAAGCTTTCTTTATGGAGGAAAAAGGCTTTAATAGAAATCACTGTTGCTGTTAAGGAGAGGCCATAGTCCAATTTTCCGGAGGAGAAAAAAAAGACCGCCTGAATGCGGTCTTTTTTTATCGGGAGATACGGCTTTCTAAAGTTCAGCCATGTTCTCCTCTTCATTGTCATATTCGTCATCAGTTTCATAATATGATTTGCGGTTGTTAATATCATAGTCAGCTTTAACAGTCTTTGATTTTCCCGATTCGTATCCGCTGTCTGAACTCTCTGAATCCTCAGTATTCTCTTTCAGTTCTTCATCCGGAAGAGTGGTGTCGTTCTTTTTGTATTTATAGAGCATTTCTTTTGTGCTCATCTCTTTCCACTGTTTTGCCTTTGTCGCATATTTACCATTAGGATAGGTATCGAGGTAAGACTGAAATTCTCTTGCCGCAAGGTCATAGTTTTTTGCAATAAAGTAGGCATAACCTGTTTTAATCATTGCGTCCTGGTCTTTATGATTATATCCGTTGGATAACGTCCTTTTAAAATATGAAATTGCGTTGTCATACTGTTTCAGCGCAAAGTATGATTCTCCGATCCAGTATAGCGAGTTTTCAGCCTTGGAATCACCGGGGAACTGGTTCAGATATTTTCTGAAGTATTCAATAGCCGGATAATATCTCCCTTTCCGGTAGTTATTTATTCCGCTGTCATAAAGCTGTCTGTCATAAGATTTGGTAATATCATTGGTATAATAACTGAAGTTGGAGTAATACTTCAGGAAGTGATCGTAAAGATCATAAGCCTGGGAGTCTCTGCCCATTCTTTTATAAGTTCTTGCTTTGCCAAGTATTGCCTCCTCATTGTTGCCGTTTTCAGCAAGCGCCAGATCAAACATTCTTTTTGAGCTGTCAAGCTCACCCCGCTTCAGGTAAGTATGGCCGAGTTCTGTGTAAATCCGGCTCCTGAAATCTTTGTTGTCTGAAAAATTGAGAAGACCAAGAAGCTGATGAATCCCTTCTTCGTCATATCTTTTCATTATCTTCAGCCTGGCCACTCTGGCTTTGATATCCTGTTCAGTTTCAGCAGGAATTTTATCGTTATTTTTCAGGAGATAGATATATTTAAGATAAGCGAGCCTGTTGAGGTTGAGTTTTTCATACCCTTGAGCTATGTAATAGTATGCTTCAAAGGCGGATTCTGTCTTAGGGTATTTAGCAATAACTTTTGTAAAGATTTCAATTGCCCTGTTTATTGATTCGGCTGTGCCGCGTTCGTATGACATCTTTGCTTCAACAATCAGCTCTTTTGCCTCTCTTTCAGGTTTGACAAATGAGTCGTAATAAGCAAAAAGACCGATCCCCGTAAAAATCATGATCACACCGACCAGTATCCACTGTTTCATTGCATTCTCCTCAAAAACTTATTCAGCAAGCGTATATAAAATAAGATAATAACCGTTTAAAGACAAAAGATTTTCTACTTTAGACGGACTGTTGCAAAGTCTGACCAGAATTTTGCTTCATCAGGAAAGTCCTGTTTAACATCTTCACTGTGAAGTATATTTATACCTTTCTGGTATTGATTAAGTTCAATATATGTCCTGGCGAGAAAGAGTCTCGCGCGTGACTTCTCATAATCTTTATCGGCTGCGGCGATATATTTTTTCAGTTCTTTTGATGCTGAATGATACTGCTCTTTATAGAACAGGTTTTTAATAATATAATCAAGGTCCCCATCCGGTATAACAGGGGCAATATCAGCTTTTGAGTCTTTGCCACGGGGGATTCTTTTGTCCGCTGTTTTTTTCTCTTTTTTAATTATGGTGCTTTTACCGCTTTTTTCATCTTTTTTTACAATTATAATCCCGGAGGAGATATTAATCCCCGGCCTGATTTCTGTCACTATATCATTGTTTTTTACTATGACACCATAATGCCAGGAGCCTTTCTCCGGAGATGGGATTACATACTTTCCTGCTTTAATATTTTCTGTGCCTATAAAATCATCGTTCATGATCTTGCGGGAATTTTCCGGGATGATCCTTGTCCTGAATATACCGGCAGTTTCCGGGCCGGAGTTACCGGTGTAGTTCCATCTGAGGATAAGTTTGTTTTCGCTGATTTCAGAATTAAGGGCAGTGACGCTGAAGGGGAGGGTTATTATTACAGGGGTCTTTGTGTAATTGCTTTCATCGTCAAAGTTTATATCCACTGTTCCGTCACTGTACCTTGAAAATACTGCATAAAAGTATTTACCGAGGCCCGGTTCTTTGTCTGTATAAATAATCGTAGATGTATCAACAATCTGCATGAGCCTTGCGAATTTAAGTTTCAGGAGAGAGTTAATCATCTCATCTGAACGGTAGATTTCATATCCGCTGAGTTCTTTATCGGTACGGGAAGTGGCCCTCTCCCATTTTACGATTACAGAATCCTTATCTCCCAGATATGCATCAACATTGAGAGGAGTTGCCAGGGTCTTCCCCTTGAGGTATATACCGCTGGTGGTAAAATTTCTGTCAGGCTTTGGAGTAAAATATTCAATACTGTTTTTGTCAGTTACAGTGACAGCGTAGAAGTATGAACCGTAATCTGATAGATTTTTATCGATGTATTCATCATCGTAAATTGATGCAAGCTTTTCTGCTACTTCAAGCTCTTCTTTGCTGTTAATAATACTTCTGCTTCTGTATAAATTAAATTTCAGGCCTGAGCCTCTGGGGGTATTCCATTCTATTGAAACTGATTTATCTTTTTTTAACTCCGCTTTGATACCGGTAACATTTCCCGGTTCAGAGAATATCTGCACAGGGGCTGCGGTGCAGTTTACATTTTTTAGTATATCTATCTCCCTTTTAAGAAGATGCTTTTTTGATATTATGATGTAATAATATTTTTTCCCCTGCTGAAGGTTTCTGTCTATGAGAAGACCCTCCTGCCCCGAATAAAAAACACCAATAAGTGTTGCTTTAAGTACATCTTCATGGCTGTTAAACTCACTTTCACTTCTTCCTGCAACAAATTCTCCGGTGAAACTGCTGTTCATTTTCCATGTGAGCATAATTGTGTCATTGGAGAGCTTGACCCGTTCGGTTTTGATATCATAGGCTATATGTTCAGGATACGCAGCTATCTGGCTGCGGAGCGGCATTAATAGCATTAAAGCAGCAAGGATTGTCATCAGGGGTATGTGTATTCTTTTTATTATCATTACTGCTTTTTTGTGTTCAGATTTTTTTTTATTATCGGCAGAGGCCCGGTTTTTCTTTAGCAGAATCGGGGTGCTCTTAAGGCATTAAAATAAAAAACAAGACACTTTAAAATATATGACTTGACTTGCCATAGATGAAAAAAAAATGTATTGATACTCAAAATGGTAATATAACCGAGAGGTATATTATATTCAGTAATAAGTGATGGAACCAGTAATGTATAGATATGACGGCATTTGAATTTAAAATCAGAAAGAGAGATATTGATACTCTCACCGATCTTATAGTTCAGAATGATCCTGGATCTGATATAACAATGGTGAGAAAGGCCTATGAGACAGCTTTAAAAGCTCATGAAGGCCAGTTACGGCTTTCAGGCGAACCATATATCATACACCCTCTTGAAGTCGCCATAACCCTCGCTATGCTTAAACTTGATACAACAACAATCTGCGCGGCCCTTCTCCATGATGTAATTGAAGATACAGCTTACTCTTATGATTTTATCAGGACTGAATTCAGTGAAGATACCGCCATGCTTGTTGATGGTGTAACAAAAATTTCCTCTCTGAAAAACCGTTCAAAGTCACATGCCCAGGCCGAGACTTTAAGAAAAATGCTTCTGGCCACGATTAAGGATATCCGTGTAATAATAATAAAACTGGCTGATAAACTCCATAATATGCGGACAATCATGTTCCAGCCTGAACAAAAACAACAGCGTATTGCAAAGGAGACTCTCGATATTTATGCCCCCATAGCCAGGAGGCTGGGTATATCGAGGCTTGCAACAGAACTTGAAGATCTTTCTTTTCATGTGCTTTTCAGAGAGGAGTTTGAAGATATAAGAAGCAGGCTTGCTCAGAAAGAGAATGAAACTGAATTATATATTGAAAATGTCAGGACAATTCTGACATCAAGGATTATAGACCTTAAGATCGGTGTTGAAGTAAAGGGCCGCGCGAAAAGCTATTATTCGATTTATCGCAAGATGCAGCTTACCGGAAAAAGTTTTGATGATATATTTGACATCAGAGGAATAAGACTCATTACGCATGAGATGAAAGATTGTTACGCTATATTGGGGATAGTGCATTCTATATGGTCTCCAATAGAGGGGAGATTCAAGGATTACATAGCTGTTCCAAAATCCAACATGTACCAGTCTCTTCATACAACAGTAATAGGGCCCGAAGGATTACCCCTTGAAGTGCAGATAAGAACCAGGGAGATGGATAATACTGCGGAGATGGGTATTGCCGCGCACTGGGTTTATAAAGAGGATGGTAAGGGGACAAAACAGGACTACAGGAATCTATCCATTCTTGATTCGTTCAGCGGAATTAACCTTGATACAATGAATACAAGAGATTTCGTATCCACGGTAAAGATGGACCTCTACGAGGATGAGATCTTTGTGTTTACCCCCAAAGGTATGATCGTGAAGCTCGGTAAAGGGGCCACGCCTGTGGATTTTGCATACGCAATACACACGGAAGTGGGGCACAAGTGTTCAGGCGCAAAGGTTAATAATAAACTGGTTCCACTGAGAACCAGGCTCAAGAGCGGAGATATTATTGAAGTTCTTACCAGTAAAAATGCCCGCCCCTCTGAAGCATGGCTTAAGTTTGTGAAATCCGGTGCTGCAAGATATAAAATCAGAAACTGGCTCAGGAAGAATAATGATGATCTCGCCAGAACTGATGAAGAGCAGAAAAAGAAGGAAGAGAAGAAGAAGGAAGTTAAAAAAGCCAGTGTAACGATCCCTGAGGATGAACAGCTTAAGATAAAAAATATTTCCGGCGACAGAAAAGTCGGGATAAGTATCGAAGGGACAAGCAATGTAATGATAAAGCTTGCACAGTGCTGTCAGCCTATACCGGGAGATGATGTTGTGGGCTTCATTACACGCGGCAGGGGGATCACTATACACCGGAAAAGCTGCCAGTCTCTTGAACGACTGAAAGGGGAACAGGAGAGATTTATAAATATCATCTGGGATAAGGATGATACCAATAAATATCCGGTAAAACTCTCTGTTGAGGCAATAGACAGGCCAAGCCTTCTGAAGGATGTAACTGATGAGATATCTCTCGCGAAATGTAATATTATAAAAGTCGAAGCTCAGCTTACAGGCAGAGATGTGGCTCTGCTGAAATTTATACTTGAAGTGAAAAGCAATGAACATCTTAATGAAATAATCAAACGTATTAAAAAGGTCAAAAACGTCACAACTGTTTACAAGATAAATGAAAAGGTTATACTAAAGTAATGAAATTTGTTTTAGGCTCAGGCTCTCCCAGAAGGAGGGAACTCCTTCAGCCTCTGTTTGGTGAAATAGAAATAGTTCCTCCACATATAGATGAATGTATTATCCATGGAGAAAAGCCTGTTGAATATACTTTGAGGATTGTTGATGCCAAGATGAATGCAGTCCTGTCAGGTATGGATGAAGAAGTTGTCTGCCTTACGTCTGATACAATCGTTACAATCGATGATTATATACTGGGGAAACCGCTTTCGCGTGCCGAGGCTTTTTCCATGCTGCGTCTCCTGTCCGGGAGAGAGCATTCTGTGATTACAGGTATATGTTTGGCATATCCTGTTAACGGAACTTTTAAAAAAGTATCAGCATACGAACAGTCAGCAGTTTTTTTTAAGGAGCTGAGTGATGAATCCATTAACAGGTACCTTGACCTTATTCATTATTGCGATAAGGCGGGTTCATACGCTATTCAGGACAACGGGGATATGATTGTTGATTCAATTAAAGGGTCAGTCACAAATGTTATAGGTTTGCCGCTGGGGCTGCTTTTCAGGATGATTGGTAATGCCGGTTTTATAAATAGTTTTTTTTAGTTTATTTTTTACCTGATTCAGTTAATTATTATCATATAACATGTTAAGTTTTTTTGAGAGGTTATATTTATGACACAAAGGAAAAAGTATATAATTGACCGGAAATTCCAGCTGAAGGCTGCATTTTCGGTCATAGGTGTTACAGCAGCGATTTCGTTGATTATAATTGCTGCTATTGCGGCGAGCATAGTGTATAATAATGATAAAATTAATAATATATATGAAATCGAAAATAATATATTTCAGCTGATGCAGGATACAACGATTAATTGCAGCGATAATGGCAACTTCGGTGATATGTCTGTGATGCTTCAAAAAAATCATGAACAGAATCAGTATAATATAATTAAGATTATCCATTATAACAGGCTTCTTCTTGTCTCGCTGGTTCTCTGTGTTGTTTTTCAGGGAATTATTCTCTTTATAATGATAATAAAAATTACTCACAGAATTTCCGGACCGGTTTACGTCATGTCGGGTTATATGAAAGAGATAATAGATGGCAGACTTCCATCTCCAAGAAATCTCCGTGATAAAGACGGGTTTAAAGATTTCTATGAACTTTTCAGGGATATGGTTGAGGCTCTTCGTGAAAGGGAAGGGAAACATCATCATAAAGATAAATAGAATAGCGGCCTTCTAAAATAAAATTCTTGACCTGATTATATGCAGTAGCATATAGTTTTTAAAAATATTATTCTAATATTTTCTGCCGGGTTAAATCATTTTCAGAAATTTATGAATTCAATATTATCAGGATTTGGAGTAGGTATGTATAGAAAAATCATTGTAGCTGTTGTGATGACAATTATAACAATATACGGTTTGTACATCTCTGCCGGATATAACAATGTTTCACAAAGAGACATAATACTGAACCAGAGAGGTTATTTTAACAACGAAGAGGAGTATATTGATTTTTTAAAGAATGGAGTTGCTTTTAAAAATATATCTCTTAAATTTGTAACAGTTAAACTTGGTAATAATTTCTGGAAGATAGCCAGAGAGAATGGCGTGAATATTGATACCCTGATTGGTGCAAATTTATTCTGGGAAGACCTGCGTGCAAGGACAGACCAGGTTGTCATTGTTCCTTCTGAGTCAGGCACTATCGGTTTTATTAATGATCTGGGGCAGGTTGAGAGACTGGCTGAAAATCATAACGTGGATATTAAAGATATCGAGATTCAGAAGCTCCCGTTTTTTTATCCGCTTTATTATAAATTCATAAGTGACAGGAAACCGGTTGCAGTATTTATAAAGGATGCAAAACCATCTGCTGTTAATATGACTGCAAAGCTTGCAGGGAAATATAAACAGAGAGAGCTTTTCAGATCGCCATTAGGGGGGAGGCTCAGTTCTTTTTTCGGCAACAGGAGGCATCCGGTTTTTAATAATACCCGTTTTCATAACGGGCTTGATATAGCTGCTCCTCATGGAACTTTAATCGGTGCCGCCCGGGATGGTGTTGTTGTCAGCTCCGGATGGAATGGCGGTTACGGGAAAGCTGTTACCATAGATCATGGCGACGGATATAAAACTCTTTACGGGCACATGTCGTTAATATACGCAAAGCCGGGACAGAAAGTAAAAGCAGGGAAGATTATCGGGAGAGTGGGCTCCACCGGTCTTTCAACTGGCCCTCATCTTCATTTTACATTATGGCATAACGGCAGACTTCTGAATCCTATGGATATACTCTGGTAGAATATGGAAAACTATGATAAAATAATAGCAAAAGCCGTGGAACTTTCTGAACTTATTAATAATCATCAAGTTACAGTGAGATACAGGGAAAGCCTTGAAAAGATGCAGAGGGATCCTATGGCGCAGAAGCTCCTTTCTGAACTTATTCTTCTTGGACGTGACATCAATGAAAGCCTCAGCTCCGGAGAAGCCTCTGAGAAACACGGGGCCGGGGAGGTGGAACTTCTGAAACAGGAATTTGAAAAAAATGAAACTGTCAGGAACCATATACTGGTCCAGAGAGAGTATCTGAACCTCGTAAACAGCGTGCAGGAGAAGATAAAAAATCCCGAAGAGTGATGATCCTTTTTAATCCTTGACTCGTATCCCCTTTGCGTTTCTAATTACCGCTAAAAACCGGAATATCATTTATGAACAGCACAAAATACTGGATAGCACTTGAGAGAGTGCAGGGGATAGGTCCTGCTTCTCTTAAAGAGATTTATAAAAAAATCTCAGATGAGGGATTGTCGATTTCTGATATATTTGATCTCTCCCCGGAAGAACTGAAGTCTGAGTTTCATTTCAATGATAAGACTGCCTCCGCATTCAGAGCAGCTGCAGAATTTTTATCTGCTGTTGAAGAGGAATACATGCAGCTTATTGATGCAGGAATTGAGGTCCTCCCTTTTTTTTCCAAGAGCTATCCGGAGCGGCTGCATAATATTCTTGGGAATAATATCCCCCCATTCCTTTATCTCTACGGCAGCAGTGATGTGCTGAATGTGAAGGGAGTTGCCATTATCGGAGAAAGTAAAATCAGCAGCAGGGGTGAATTTATCGCCTACAGCGCAGCAAGGGAACTTGCGTCACGGAATATCAATGTAATCAGCGGATTTGCTAATGGAGCTGATTTAACCGCACATCGCGGCGCTCTTGAACATGGTGGTATAACAACAGCCTTTGTGCCATATGGAATACTAAAGTTGAATATCCCTGAGTCAATAAAGCATGTTTATGATCCCGCAAGGATGGCTGCTGTCTCCATATTCCCCCCCGGCCATACTCCCGATATGTATGCCGCATATATAAGAAACCGGGTCATCTGCGCGCTGGCTAACGCTGTCTTTATAGTTGAAGCTCCGGAAGAGGGTGGTATTTTTGAGGCGGCAAAATCCGCTCATGCGCTGAATATTCCACTTTATACCACGGAATATGCGGAATACCCTCCAACAGCTTCAGGTAATAAAAAGATTATTTCAGAGTTTGGAGCTTTCCCTGTGCGCGGGAAAAAAGTGGATTACCTGACTCTTCCGAATATGGACAGGATTATTGCTGATGTTAAATTTAAATGAGAAGTTGACAGGCTGATATAGCATATAAATAATGGTTTAATCCATTAAAGAGGCTTTATTAATGAAGAAAATTGAAATAGTATCACCTGCAGGGAACATGGAAAAACTCCGTTTCGGGATAAAATACGGAGCTGACAATATATATTTCGGCGGCAGCGACTTTAATCTCAGGGTGCAGGCGGATAATTTTACAAACGTCGATCTCCGGGAGGGTGTTGCGCTCTGCCGGCAGAATGGAGTGAAGACTACTTTTCTGCTTAACTCTTACCTCCATGAAGAGGATATAAAAAACGCTGAATCATACATTGAGATGATAGCCGGCATCGGTTTCGATTCAGTAATGGTTTCAGATCCGGGGATGATGATTCTCCTTAAAGGTTCAGGCATCAGGGCTGACTTCCACCTGTCAACGCAGATGAATGTTCTCAATCACCTTGCTGTTAAATTCTGGATGGATGCCGGATTCAGCAGGATAGTACTGGCGCGGGAGACCTCGGCTGAAGAGATAAAGATGATCAAGCACCACACAGGCGCTGAAATTGAAGTATTTGCGCATGGGGCTCTCTGCATAGCATACTCCGGGAGATGTCTCCTCTCCCGCTTCCTCTCGGGCCGTGACGCCAACAGCGGGGATTGTTCACAGCCATGCAGGTGGAAGTATTCGCTGATGGAGGAGAAGAGGCCGGGGAATTATCTTGATATCATTGAACATGCAAGGGGAACGGAGATCCTCTCGTCAAAAGATCTATGCCTCATGGACAGACTGGAGGAGTATATTGACGCCGGTGTTGACGCGTTTAAAATCGAAGGGAGGATGAAATCTCTCTATCACTGCGCCAATACGACCCGTGTTTATAAACACGCTGTTAAACTTGCAGGCACACTGGAGTTTAACGAAAGACTGCCATTCTGGCTTGAGGAGCTTGACTTAATAAGCCACAGGCCCTACACCAATGATCTCTTTAATGAATTCGGCGAACTCGGTTTTCATGGTATACCATACATAAAGAAAGCATCATTCGCGGGTTACAGATATGATGGAGCTGATCCGGCTGAAGAGATAAAAGTTAAAACATTCAATCCTGTCTATAAGGATGAAATTTTTGACGGGATTTATCCTATTAAAGAAAAAGTTATTGATGACATATACAGGGCAGTGAAGATTACTGATGATGCGGGTAATGAGATAGGGATGGCCCGCCCCGGTACTATTTGCACAATCAGGTTCGACAAACCTGTGTTTGAAGACGCCATATTCAGAAAACGATTATAAGCATTAAGGAGTTTCCCATGATATTAAAACCGCCGGGAATTGAGGATATATTCCCTGACAGAATAAACAGATGGAATTTTGTGCTTAACAGTGCGATCGATACATTCAGGACTTATAATTACAGGGAGCTTATAGTTCCCATCATGGAGTTCACCGACGTTTTCGCGCGTGGAATCGGAACTGATACTGATATTGTATCAAAGGAGATGTTTACATTCGAAGACAGAGGGGGGAGGAGTCTGACTCTCCGTCCGGAGGGGACAGCAGGTGTTGTAAGGGCCTATGTGGAGAATGGCGAATACAACAGGCTTTCGGTGTGTAAGTTTTTTTATAACGGCCCGATGTTCAGGGCTGAAAAACCTCAGAAGGGGAGACTCCGTCAGTTCAATCAGTTCGGAGCGGAAATTTTCGGCAGCACTGATCCATATTATGACTACGAAATTATTTCTGTAGTTGATGAGATAACCAGAAGAGTGGGGATCGACTCCTACACTATACTCCTGAATTCAATCGGATGCAGAGAATGCCGCAGTGAATATATGACCGGGCTTAAGGAGTATTACACTTCAAAGCAGAGTCAGCTTTGTGCTGATTGCCAGCGAAGGCTTAATACTAATCCGCTGAGACTTCTTGACTGCAAAAATGAAGGATGTGTTGCTCTGCGCAGCTCAGCTCCTGTGATCAGTGATCATCTCTGCGGTGAGTGCCGCGATCATTTTGCAAAAGTGAAGGAGTATCTTGATCTCTCCGGAGTAAAATATCAGGAGGACCCCTATCTTGTGCGGGGCCTTGATTATTATACAAAAACCACGTTTGAATTTGTCACGGATAAGCTGGGAGGTCAGAATGCTTTTGCAGGAGGTGGCCGATACGATTATCTTGTTGAACAGTTCGGAGGAAAACCGACTCCCGGTGTCGGCTTTGCTGCGGGTATGGAAAGGATTAACCTGATAATAGAGGATAAGGAAATACAGGGAAACGGGGTGGATCTGTTCTTTATACATACAGGCGGGGATACGCTTACCATGTCACTTAAGCTGCTTCATGAAATGCGTAAGCAGGGTTTTTCTTCAGACATCGACCCTGAAGTCAAAGGCTTTAAGTCCCAGTTTAAACGCGCGGAGCGTGAAAAAGCCGGGTATGTAATAATTATTGGTGAAGATGAACTTGCGTCAGGTCTGGCAACTGTCAAAAGCCAGAAAACCGGCACGCAGGAAAAAGTTCCTTTTGACGGGATTGCTGATTTCATGAAATAGTTGTTTTTAAAATTGCACTCTGTAAAAATCGTGTGGTGAAAAATACTACACGATTTTTACGTTTAAGACCACAACTTATTGTCAACATAATACCTTGCATAACTTTAAAATCAGTTCTAATGTATGTAAAAAAAAAGAGTAAACGGGGGCCTTTTTTATGAATACTTTTCTCGCTGAGTATAAGAATAAGCTGATCTCTGCTGAAAAAGCAGCTGAACTTGTTAAGTCCAATGATATAATTGATTATGGGATGTTTGCCACAAAACCGGTTGATTTTGATGTGGCGTTGAGTCAGAGAGTCGGTCAGCTTTCTAATGTATGTATACGAGGTACAGGAACTGTTCCTCCATTTCCTGCTGTCATTCAGAATGATCCGGAACAGAAATCTTTCATGTATTTCAGCTGGTACTTTACCCTTCTTGACAGGATGGCCGGAGATAAAAATCTTGCATGTCACCTGCCGTTCAATTATCATGAAGCGACACTGCTGGCATATCACCACCGGGATCTTATTCATCTGAAACCAAGAGTATGGGTCGCTCAGGTGACTCCCATGGACAGAAACGGCTGTTTTAATTTCGGACTGGGCAATTCGCATAACAGAGGGCTTGCGCTCTGGGCCGATATTACAATCGTTGAAGTAAATGAAAACATGCCGAGATGCCTTGGCGGTAATGATGAATATATTCATATCAGTGAAGTAGATTATATTATTGAAGGGAAGAATACTCCGGTATTCACCACTCCGAAAATGCCTGAAGCTTCACCTGAAGAGAAAAGAATCGCTGAATTTATAATGCCTCATATTGAAGACGGGTCATGCCTTCAGCTTGGTATAGGGTCTCTCCCCAATGCCATAGGTGAGATGATTGCAGCGTCAGACCTGAAAGACCTTGGAATACAGAGCGAGATGTTCTGTGATGCGATGGTTACAATGTATGACTCTGGTAAAATCACCAATGCCAAAAAAACTTTTGATATAAATAAGAGTACATACTCCTTCTGTCTCGGAACAAAGGAGACTTATGACTTTATTCATGATAATCCGAGAACTGCATCATGTAAGGTGCATCATACGAACAACCCTGACTTTGTTGCAATGAATGATAAGGTTGTTTCAATTAATAATATAGTTGAGGTTGACCTTTTGAGTCAGGTATGTTCAGAAACTTCCGGCTTAAGGCAGATATCCGGTACAGGGGGGCAGCTTGACTTTGTAATAGGTGCATTCCATTCAAAAGGGGGGAAAAGCTTTCTCGCTTTCAAATCAACTTACAAAGACAAACAGGGTAACCTCCATTCAAGAATAAAACCTCTGCTTAAGCCGGGTTCTGTTGTGACTGTGCCAAGGACAATGGTCCAATATCTTGTTACTGAAAACGGAATTTATAACATGAAAGCAAGGTCAGTATGGGGCCGTGCTGAATGCCTCATAAACCTTGCCCATGAAAATTTCAGGGAGGAGCTGATTAAATCCGCCCAGGAAATGAATGTATGGTCCAGAACAAATAAGGTACCATTCTGATAAAAATGATAAAAAGGATACCGGATGGGGCTATGCTTTAGCCTCATCCGTTTTTTTGCCGCTTTCCAGAAAACGGATCTCATTTCCGATTATTTTTATTCTGGATTGAGTTTTGCCGTTGTCATCCTCCCATCTGTCCTGCCTGAGAGAACCCATAACCATAAGCCGTTTACCTTTTGTGACATTTTTTGAACATATCTCCGCGATCTTTTCCCATGTTTCCACCTCAATGAAGGATACCCTGGGGGGTTCGTCACTTTTTGAAAAATGATTAATTGCCAGAGAAAATGAACAGACAGATTTTCCTGTTTTTGTCTTTCTTAATTGCGGCTCATGAGTTACAAAACCTTCAATCGTAGCATTTGAGTAATTCTGCATAATGCCTCCTGTATTTTGTTTTACTGCCTGATAAATGCAGTTGTTCTTTGCTATAAAACGAATCCGGGCCCCTTTTTTTAAAAAAATTTTTAAGTTTTTAAGACAAAATTTAAAAATTTTTTGTTAAAATTTATGTTTAACTTGAATCAGACTCCTTTTTTATATTTTTTTTAAATAACTGAGTGCTATGTTTAAAAAGAAAATAGAGAAATACTGCTGCACTATGTTGTGTATAATCGTATTATACCTTTGTGCCGGGTTGCCGCTTTATGCTTCTGATGAATATATTGCTGCGGGTTACTATAACAATTATCCCTATGAATATCTGAATAGCGAGGGTAAACCTTCAGGTTTTGTTGTTGAACTGTTTATTGAGCTTGCGCAAAAAGCTGGAATTAATTCTGAGCTGCTTCTGCTGCCGCCTGAACGAATTGCGCAAATTCTTTTAAAAGGGGAATCGGCTATAATAATCGGAGGTTTGGATAGTGATGTTTATAAAGAATATTTATTTGCTGGCACAGCTCTTGAAATAACGTTCAGCTTCGTATCATACAGAGAATCCTTTATATCTGATTTCAGGGATTTAAAAAACAGAAGTATTGTAATTACAGGACATGAGATTTTTTCTGAACATTTATCCGACATAATCCGGAATTATTATCAATCTAAAACATTGTATATAAGTAATCCTGATACGGCAATGATGCTGGTTTCATCAAAGGGGTGCGATGTTGTTTGTATCATGAGTGAAAAACTCAAAGAGATTATGCCGTATATTTCAAATGATTCAATTCATGAGCTGGAGATTAATCCCGGAAGATTCAGATACGGATATTTTGTAAGGAAAGGGAATGACAAACTGCTGAAGGATATCAGATCCGGTTTATCCGCAGCTTATTCAAACGGTGATTATAACAGAATTTATTCCAGGTGGTTTAAACAGAAAGAGAATAATGCAGTATTAAACAAAAGTTTTCTGCTGCTGTGGTTTCTTGTCAGTTCTGTCATTTTTATTCTTTTTATATTTGTGAACAAGTATATCCTTAAAAAAAGGATTAATGAAAAAACCGCGGTGCTTAAGGAGAAAATAGACCTTCTGAAAAAAGCTGAAGCGGAACTTCTGAATAAAGAAAAGAAATACAGGAAAATATTTAATAAGTCACCTTCAGGAATACTCATTCTCGATTCATCCGGAAGGATTCTGCATTTTAATGAGGCGATAAAAAAAATTTTCGGTGTAATTGATCCGGAAGAAATTCTGAATCTTGATGTGATTGAAAGTCCCAATTCAACTGAATGGTTTAAAGCAAGGATAAAGAATTATCATTCAGTTTCAATAGAGTTTAAATATGATTTTGAACTTATAAAAAAAACAGGCTTTTACAAAACGTGGAGGGAGGGGACGATTATTATTGATGCCTGTATATTCCCTTTTTCAATTCATGCTGAAGAAGTTGATCCGGGATATATCTGTCATATTCATGATGTGACAGAAACCAGGACTCTTCTTCAGAACAGGAATGAAACTGCACGAAGTTATGAAATAATATTTGATTCAATAAGGGACGGCCTCTGGGAGTGGAGGCTCGAAGATGACAGCGTCAGGATAAACAGGCAGTTTATTAATCTTCTGGGATATCGAAAAGAGTATCTGCCGGAAACCTTTTCAGGCTTATGTGATCTTATTCATCCGGACGAAAGAACTGAAGTTTCAGAAATTATAAAGGAAAAGATTATGGGCGGGAGAGCTTTTACCGTTGAATACCGGATACTTAAAAGTGACGGGTCATGGCTATGGCTAAGGAGCAGGGGGGATGTTATTGAGTGGGATCATGAATTGTTGCCTGTTAAGGTTATTGCGGCTCATACAGACATCTCACGCAGTGTGATCCCTGACAAAACAGATGGCGGGGTCTTAATTATGCAAAAAGATGAAACCGAAGAAAACAATATATATAGTCAGACTGATTCCTTTGATGGACGAAAAGCTCTGATTGTTGATGATAACTGTCTTATTACTCTTCACCTGGCGGATCTGTTAACCCGGATGGGCTTTCTTTGTGTTAATGCCATGAGCGGATTTGAAGCAATTGAAATAATAAAGCGTGATAATGAGTTTGATATTGTTCTTATGGATCTTGAAATGCCTGAACTTGACGGAATGACTACCATGAAGCTTTTAAAGGATATAAAAAATGATATTCCTGTTATTGCAAATACCGGGCACTGTGATTCAAACTGTACAGATGACCTTCTGGGGTCGGGATTTGATGATGTTGTCAGTAAACCTGTACAGGAATTGATACTTCTGGAGAAAATAGGGAGACTTCTGGAGTCAGCAAAACAGATTCATAGAAACTGAAACCTATCTAAGAAATAGATTATTTTTTACATAAAAATATTTCATCCGCAAATACATGACAAAATTGAATTGATTTCCTGAAAACCTAAATTATATTGTATTTACAAAATAAAAAACGGGTAAAACCGTAAAAATATGAATAAGATCTTCCGGAGGATAAAACAGTGAAAAAGTTTTCAGCAATTCTTTTTTCAATAATTCTGGTTATCAATGCTGCAGGATGCAAAAAAGAGGAAGCATCAAAAACAGCAGCAAACAATGGTATCATAAACTTCATGACCGGTGATGTTTCAATAACATCAGGTGGTAATACAGTAAAAGCCAATGTCGGCGATGCTGTCACTCAGGGTATGATTATTAAAACAGGGACTAAAGCTGTTGTAGATATACATTTCAGCGGCAGTGTAATAAGGATACTCGAAAAAAGCAGTGTTGTTATGAAAGAACTCATTAAAGATCTTGCATCAAACAAAGAACTTTCGGAGTTTTATATTGAAAACGGTAAACTTTTTTCCAAGGTTTCCAGAAAGCTTGTAGAGGGTGAGAAATTCAGTGTTACATCTCCTACAGCAGTTGCCGGTGTCCGCGGTACAGAGTTCCTGGTTGAAGAGGAAAACGGTAAAAGCAGAATTTCCTGTATAGAAGGTACAGTTGCAGTTAAAGAACCTGAAAAAGCTGATACTGACTATGTGCTTGTTGAGGCTGGCAAAGAGGCTGAAATTGAAAAAGGGAAGCCGGTATCTGTAAATGATCTTAAACAGCAGAATCTTGAAAATATCAAGAGGATAAAAGATGAGATTAAGGAACTCCGTGAAGATATAAGAAGGAAATTTGAAGAGCAGCGTGAAGAGATCAGAAAAGCTGTTATTGAGCAGAAAGAGGCCAATAAGCAGAGAGTTGAAGACCAGAAGGCTTCGGATAAAGCAAATGTTGAAGCAATAAAAGGATCAGCTAAAGAACAGGCGGAGCAGATTAAAGGTGACATTTCAGGAAAACAGGAAGAGACTAAAGAAGCTGTAAAGCAGTTTCAGAAACCTGATGTAAGCGGCGCTAAACCTGAAATTAAAAAGTTTGATATAAAGAAACCCGGCTCGGAAGAATAATCTGTAAATTTCTCTCCTTCCCCATCTTCTTGCGGGGAAGGCCGGGAAGGGGAGCAGTCTAACTCACCATCTGCTCTCCCATATTTTTTTCAGTTCAGCTTTCCATTTTCTGTTTTCAAAAGTCCGCGCTCTCCATGTTTCACCTGCTGTAACTTCACTCTCCAGAACTTTGAGAGCTTTTTCATAATTGAACTCTCTCCACATGGTTCCAGCTTTGAATATGTATTCTGTGGCTCTTGTTTTGAGGAGTCGGTCTGTGCCGGTTTTATAATCGAAAATTTTCCAGTGCGCCCCTGCGTAAAATATAAATTCAGGATCAGATGTATCCATAAGAAACTCAAATCCTCTGTCGAAGTTAAATTTTTTCCATTCTTTCCCCGCATAATATATATGACGTGCGCTTTTAAGTTTACCCAGCGCCTCGAGGCCCATTGTATAATCATATCCTGTCCAGAATCTTCCAGCCCTGTAAAGATATTCGGTATTTCCGGTTGTTATAAAAAAAACCATCCCGCGTTTGAAGTCGAAAGATTTCCAGAATATTCCTGCTTTGTGGATATACTCAGGATCACCTGCTGAAATGAGTCTGTCAAGGCCACGATCAAAGTCAAAACAGTTCCAGTGCCGGCCGGCAAGGTATATGGCTTCGGCATCTGCAAGTCTTAAAAGTTCATTTATATTATCAGTACAGCAGGCTTCTCCATGTTCAATACCGTTTTTGTATATTTCAAGGGCTGCGGATTTACAGGTGTCACTCATGCTTCACCTCCTGACTGTCTGAGCCGTCTTTCAGGTTTTGCCGTACTGATTTTAATACTCCTGCCAAAGGGGGGTGAAAATTTCTCATCCCTGTTTTCACTGATTAGCCATAAAGTGTTCCTGTATTTTTTTAATTTATCCATATCATAGATATATCCGTCTGTAATTACAATGAGAAGTTCGCTGTGATTATCCATGTAGCTGTTGAACAGTGAGGAGAAATATGTGGTTCCGCTGCTGCCGGTTTTAATGTATCTCCAGTCACCCTTTTTATATTCGTATGGTTTTCCGTTGCGGGATGATTTAACGAATAGATCTCCCAGTTTTTCAGGAACAAAAATTGTTTCATCGATGCACAGCAGGTAAACCCTGAATTTTTTTAATAAAGCTTCAATTATTCCGAAAGCTGATTCGATGTCTCCGGGCCTCATTACCATTGAACCTGACACATCTACGACAACAGTAATAGCTTCTCTGTCTTTAAAAGCCCTCCCAGGTGAATAAATACCCTGCGACATATAACGCCTGTTAAATTTCCGGCTTGTGTATTCCCATTCATTGGACTGGGCTGTAATGTCAACAATACTCTTCAGCTTCTCCTGCCATGTGAGGTCTGTTTTTTGCGGAGCGTTGATAAGTGAAGTGACCTCCATGAATATCCGTTCATCCCGGCAGAATTCATCTTTACGGGCGAAATTCATAAAGTGGTTGAGTTTTGACTCGGCCACATTCAGGTCGGTTTTCCTGTTCATTATATGCACTCCGGTAGGAACCGGATCTCCGGAACTGCTTTCAAACATGAGTCCGTCCATATTTTTGATGCGTGTATATTTCTCCATAGGCGCTTTGTTATATGACAGATCCAGAGAGTTAAGTGCGTCAGCCAAATCGTCTATGGCAGACCTGCTCTGTATACTGAGTCCGGAACCGTTGCCGGGCGGCGGATTAAATCTTAGTTTTTTAATCTCCTCCTGCGGCAGCTTCTTCAGCCAGATGTAGACCTCCTCCCAGACCGGATCATAATTATAAGTTTCCGAGAAAAAGTCTTCAGGTATAACAGGGATCCCTTCGGGAAGTATCAGCTCCGGCACATCATGGAGATATTGTGATTTCTTTGAAAAAAAAGTTTTCCGGTTATCCCGGATATAAGAATTTATAATCATATCCTGAGCAAGATTCTGAAGATAGGTATCTCCATCCCTGTTGCCGCGGTGATCATGATTGAGGACTATATGGAGCATCTCGTGTACAAGGAGCCCTGTCAGTTCATCATCACTGAGTTTCTCAATAAATTCAGGATTATAGAAAAGTGAGAGTCGTGATAGATATATAATCAGGGCCAGTGTGGGGATGCTGCTGTCGGGAATTAAATCAACACCCTGGTAGAAATATGACGCAAACCTGCTCTTTTTCCAGAGAGATTCAAGCACCTGTTCAGGTTTTACTGTTTCAGAAATAGTCTGCATCAGTTCAGAAGTGATCCGTATTTATCTTTCAGTTCAATTATAACTTCATGGTCGCCAAGTGACTTGATAGCTTCAGGGATTAGCGAAAAGATCCCGCACTCCTTCATCAGCAGAAAAAAATAAGCCATCCGGATATCACCCCGTGAGTAACCGATAAACTTCAGTATATTCCCAAGAGTCCTGATATCGTCAGGGGTAAGTCTCCCTGATGTCTGGATTGCTCTCTCCTTCATGATCTCAAGAGTTCCATTCAGAGCCCAGAGCAGATCCTCCGAAGAAATTTCACGTTTTTTCAGGAGGGAGAGTTTTGTATCATCTCCGCGCAGAATGTCATCTGAGCTTATCTGCCTTGGCGCTGTAAGCTGCATTATAAAGTCGCTCCCTGCGATATTCCCTATGAGTGAGTATATTGTTTTTTCAAGCGTACTGTCAGATCTCTCACTGAAGTATTCTTTGAGTGCGCCTTCTGTTTCAAGCCCGTATGAGTGAAGCAGAGCATTTGATACCTGGTGCCAGCCCCGGGGATTGGGATTAATATTCTGTTCATCCCAGAGCCTTTCGGGAAAAGTAGAAATGTATCTCAGTATGGCGGGGTGAATCCCCTCTGCATGCCCCCATGTCAGCCAGTCCTCTGCTGAAGGCTTCAGGTGGAAAATGGCAAGTCTTCCGTCAAGGGCTGAGTCATCAAACTCGGTGATTGTTGTGTCATCCTCTTCCCCGAGGTTCCCGGCAAGGATAATTGATGTTTCGGGAGGGAGAAGGTGCTCCCCGCATTTACTCTCTGTTATAATCTGAAAGAGTGTCTGGATTACAGTGGGGTGCGCCCTGTTGGATTCATCCAGAAACCAGAGAATCCCGTTGTAGCCTTCAGGTACAACCGCAGGGGGGATAAATCTCGGCCTGAAATATATCATCTGTTTCGATTCATGATCCGGCACAGGATACCCTCCAAGATCAACATTCTCCTTAAAAGCAAGGCGCGTATCTATAAACCAGTAGTTCATCTCATCAGCAATCTGCTTTACAACTGCTGATTTCCCCACGCCGGGATGTCCCAGTATCTTAAGTGCGTAGTTAAGCCTGGAGCCTGCCGCAAGATATTTTTTAATTATATCGCCAAGTTCATTTACTGTTATTTCCGAAGCCGTCTTTTTCAAGTTAACACCTCAAATTACCGTCTTTAGCAGCCTGTATTGTGACTGCTGTTACCATTGAAAGATAGGTGTTCTCATTGTCCAATTATTTTTGTCAGTTTTTTTATCAAGGAGCTACAGTCGAAATTTTAATTTGTCAGCTCAAAAAATTTTTAAAGTAAGATGAGTCCCGATCGTAGTATTTTTAAACCCTTAAAACCGGGATAGCATATTTTATGGATGATAACTGATTTAATGACAGGAGAAAATAAATGTCAGAGATTTTACCGGCAGAGAGCATAATTAATAAAATATATCAATTTCGTGGATTAAAAGTGATGCTTGATCGGGATCTTGCGGAGTTGTATGGAGTAGAAACAAAAAGGCTTAAAGAACAAGTGAAAAGAAATATGGATAGATTCCCGCATGATTTTATGTTTGAGTTAACAAAAGATTGAAGGTCGAGGTGGAGTCCGCTACCTTCCCTATGCTTTTACCGAACATGGAATTTTGATGCTATCAAATGTTTTGAATAGTGAGAGAGCTGTAAATGTCAGTGTACAGATCATTCGTGCTTTTACAAAACTTCGCCAGCTCCTTTCAACACATGAAGAATTGAGAAAGAAAATAGATGAGATGGAGGAGAAATATGACCATCAATTCCGGGTTGTATTTGATGCTATTAAGCAACTGATAAATGAGGATTTAAAGCCTAAAAGAGATATCGGTTTTGAGCGTAAAGAGAAGTAAATTAAAAATTGAATATGCACAATATTTAATATAAACATTATTCTCTTTTAAAAACGATATTCTATTGACAAGATTTTAGCTCTGTTTTCTTTTTATTATAATAAAAGATCTATAATCTAAAATAACGGAGATATTATAATCTTCAAAGAAGAGGTTGTAAATGCTACTTTTAAACCCCAAAAAATACAATGTTGAGTTTCCTGACAAAGAGTCAAAGGAAATGATGCTGAAAACCATTGAATGGTTTGAAAAAAAAGGTCTTAAAAAAGTAAAAGAGGACTTTCACAACAGGACCTGGCCGGAAGATTTCGTAGAGTTTCAGAAACAGCATAAAATTTTCGCTAAACTCCTGACCCCCGCAGGATATGGTGCATCTGATAACAGATGGGATACTTACAGGATATACCACTGGGCTGAACTTATGGGCTTTTATGGCATTGCCTACTGGTATGTATGGGACGTTTCACAGCTCGGTATATGCCCTATATGGATGGGGAGCAATGAAGAGGCCAAGCACAAGGCTGCAAAGCTTCTTGAAGAGGGGCATGTATTCGCATTCGGTCTTTCAGAAAAAGAACACGGTGCAGACATCTATTCAAGTGATATGATGCTCTATCCGCAGGGTGACGGTACATATAAAGGTAATGGTGATAAGTACTATATTGGAAACGGTAATAAAGCTGCAATGGTTTCCACGTTCGCAAAAATTGCCGATAGTGATGATTATGTATTCTTCTGCGTCGATTCAAGGCATCCTAATTACGAATGTGTGCAGAACACTGTTGCTCACCAGAACTATGTTTCTGAATATGCAGTACATGATTATCCGATAACAGAAGCTGATATTACAGAAAAAGGCCCTAAAGCATGGGACAATATGCTTAACACTGTTAACGTATGTAAGTTCAACCTGGGGCCCGGTGCTGTGGGTATTGCAACACATGCTCTCTATGAGGCAATAGAGCATGCAGCTAACAGAAATCTTTATGGCAAATATGTAACAGATTTCCCGCATGTTAAGAATCTTCTCACAGATTCATTCCTCAGAATATGCGCGATGAAGCTCTTCAACCTCAGGGCTGTTGACTATATGAGAACAGCTTCCAAGGAAGACAGAAGATATCTCCTTTATGATCCTCTCTGTAAAATGAAGGTCACAAGGGAAGGGGAAGAGGTTATTAATCTTCTCTGGGATGTAATTGCTGCAAAAGGTTTTGAGAAAGATCCTTATTTTGAAATGGCTACACAGGAAATCCGGATGTTCCCTAAACTTGAAGGAACAGTTCATGTTAACATGGCTCTTGTTGTTAAGTTCATGACAAACTACTTCTTTAAACCTGCGGAGTTCCCTGTAATTCCACAGTGCGGCGGGGCTGTAAACGACGCATTCCTTATGGATCAGGGCCCCACAAGCGGTCTCGGCAAGATTCAGTTCCATGATTATAATATTGCTTACAACAGCGTGAATCTTCCAAACATCAATGTACTTAAAGAACAGATTGCTGTGTTCAAGGAGTTTCTTGCAAAGGCTACTCCAACTGCAGAGCAGAACAAAGATATTGATTATCTCCTGGCAATGGGTGAGCTTATGACAGTTGTTGCTTATGGTCAGCTTATCATAGAAAATGCTCCCATTTATAAAGTTGAAGATGATCTTCTCGACATGATATTTGACGTTCTCGTAAGAGATTTCTCTAAATATGCTGTACAGCTTTATCAGAAGAAGAGCAATACACAGGCTCAGCTTGATTACTGTATCAGGATGATCAAGAATCCTGTTGCTGACACAGAGAAGTTTAAAAGAGTATGGGAAAAATATGTATATCCACTCAAAGATGAATACAGAATGAATCCCTGATTTTCTTTATGAATAATTATTTAAAAAAAACCGCTTCGAAAGAAGCGGTTTTTTTTGGTTTTATCTGATATAGACATTATATTTTTTATCTGAATCAACCATTCGGATTTATAAATCTGAATATGAAACGCTTGTTTATTTTATTAAATTCTATTGACAAAAAAGAACAGTGTTTTCTTTTATAAACATCATTATGATTAACAGAGGTCGTTAAATAACATCTGTTTTTTATTAGGTTGAACTTTTCGAGGTTTATTATAAGTTAAAGGAGTTCGTTATGAGCATACTACTTAATCCCAAGAAGTACAGAGACAGGGGCTACCCTGATGAAAGATCCAGAGAGATCATGCTTAAAACCATTGAATGGTTTGAGAAAAAGGGCCTTGCAAAACAGAAAGAAGCTTATCACAACAGGGAGTGGTGCGAAGACTGGCAGAAGTTTGTAACAGAGGAACGGATTTTTGAAACAATATTCCTCCCGAAAGGCTACGGAGATGATCCGAACCAGTATTACAGCACATATAGAAATTATGAATTCTCTGAGATATGCGGTTTCTATGGCGGAGCTTACTGGTACACATACCACGTATCTACGCTGGGACTCGATCCTGTTCTCCTCGGAGATAATGAAGAAGCTAAACACAAAGCTGCTGCAAAACTGAAGCAGAACGCGTTCTGTGCTTTCGGTCTTTCTGAGAAGGAGCATGGAGCTGACATATACTCCTCAGAAATGAAGCTCTATCCGAAAGGTGACGGAACATGGGTCGCAAACGGAAGCAAATACTATATCGGTAATGGTAATGTCGCCAGCACAGTAACGGTTTTCGCAAAGTTTGCTGACACAGATGAATATGTATTCTTTGTGGTGGATTCTGCTCATCCGAATTATGAGTGCGTGAAAAACGTTATTGATGCAAACCAGCAGTATGTTGCTGAATTCGCTCTGCATGATTATCCTATTACTGAAGCAGACATTCTCTCAAGAGGATCTAAAGCATGGGATGACATGCTTAATACAATAAATATCTGTAAATTTAATATAGGTTCAGGTGCCACAGGTATATGTACACACTCACTCTATGAGTCACTGAACCATGCTTATCACAGGGAACTTTACGGAAAGAAAGTAACAGAATTTGCTCATGTCAAGAGACTCTTCTCTGATGCATGGCTCAGGATCATGGGGATGAAACTTTTCGGACTCAGGGCAACTGACTACATGAGGATCGCAAACGAGAACGATAAGAGATATCTCCTGTTCAACCCGATTATGAAGATGAAGGTTGCTATTCAGGGTGAGACAGTTCATGAACACCTCTTTGATATAATTGCTGCAAGGGGTTTTGAGAAGGATATGTACTTCGAGCAGGCTGTTGCGGAGCTCAGAGGTTTTCCGAAACTTGAAGGAACACGTCATGTAAACATGGCTCTCATCGCCAAACTTATTCCGAGCTATATGTTCATGCCGGGTCAGTTCGAAGAGATCGGAAGGATCACTGACAACAGGAACGACGATTTCATGTTTAAACAGGGACCGACAAAAGCTTACGCGAAGACCAAGTTTCATGATTACAACGTCGCTTATAACAGCCTTGCACACCTCCCGAATGTAAAGGTGTTCATGGAGCAGATCCAGGCGTATAAAGAATACCTCATGGTTTCCGGACAGGATCTCATGAAGCAGATGATGGAGTTCGATTATCTCCTTGCGGTTGGTGAACTCTTCACTATGGTTGCCTACGGTCACCTCATCATAGAAAGCGCTAAGATTGAGAAGATAAGTGACGCGGTTATGAACCAGATGTTCGACCTCTATGTCCGTGACTTCTCTGCGTTCGCAATGGGGCTTTATGGAATGCCGCTTAACTCAGATGCGCAGCTTGAGAAGATACAGAAGATGTTCAAAAGGCCTGTGCCGAATAAAGAGGAATTTGAAAAAGTTCTTCAGGAAGAGGTTTACAGCCTGGTTGATGTATATCACCAGAATCCCTGATTCTGATTATATATTTAATTTTAGCTGAATTAAAGATTAGGAGAGGCTCCGTTAACGGGCTTCTCCTCTTTTTTTTGATTATAGCAGCAAACTATTGAATTAGCTCTTTTTGGTCATTGCAAGGAGCGGCCTTCACTCACTGAAGGTCGTTCGCAATAACATGGTTTAAATGATTCATTATTTGCTTACTCAATCACTCTGCTTCAGGATATTTTTCTCTGATAGATTTAATTACATCTATACATTCAAAGAAAATTTCAACGATCTCAGGGTCAAATTTTCTGCCGGAAAGTTCTGTTATTTCCTTGAATACCTCTTTCTCCGCCCATGATTCCTTGTAAACCCTCCTTGAAGAGAGAGCGTCATAAACATCCGCAAGCGCTGTTATTCTTCCGAATAACGGAATCTCATCACCCTTCAGAGGCAGAGGATTCCCTTCAAAATCTTTTTCCAGAGGGAGCCCTGTAGCAAGGTCTATTCTGCCGGGGTAACCTGTACCGTCCCAGTTTTCATGGTGTGTCAGAGCAACATCCCGTGCAGTTTCATCAATCTTGGACTGTGCATCAATAAATATCTTCGCACCCTGATATGTATGGGATTTCATTATTTCAAACTCCTCCCTTGAAAAGCGTGCAGGCTTTTTTAATATCAGGTCGGAGATAGCTACTTTCCCTATGTCGTGCAGCATGGCTGCCATTCTAAGGGTGTCCCTGTTCTCCTGTATCTCCTCAGCCGATTTTCCGTGATGTTTAGCCCAGAGTTCGTACATCTCAACTGAGTATGATGCAACTCTGTTTACATGGGCCCCTGTCTCCTTTGGGTCCCGAAGTTCCGCCATCTGTATCATCCGGAGTATCAGCGCCCGCGTCATCTGTGCCTTCTGTATAACCATGCTGGCCATGCCTGCAAAATGGTTCACATATAGCATATCCTCTTCAGAAAAAACAGTTATGGCTTCATTGGAATTTTTAGGATTTATTATCTGCATAACACCGAGAATATCATCCCTTTCATTTTTCAGAGGGATTGTCATAACAGATTTTGTTCTGTAAGATGCTTTCTCATCAAATGACCTGTCGAAGCCGTAGGGCTTCCCCTGAATAGAATAAACATCCTGCTCAACAAGAGTTTCCCCTGTCATGGCCGCATAACCTGAGAGAGACTTCTGTGTGATAGGGAGGCTGAAGCTTGAATAGATCAGCTTTTTCCCCTTTGGCAGCCGAGCGGAAAGCGTATCATTCTGAGCATGTGTAAAGATAAGGTTTTCCCTGTTCTTTATGTAGATTGTCCCTGCGTCAGCACCGGCAATTTTACGTGTCTCAAAAAGTATACGCTCCAGGAGTATATCAAGATCCTGAACCGTGTTTATAACTGAACCGAGTTTTATTATCTCTTTAAGCTTATCATTTTCTTTCATATTGTTAACCTGAGTATTAATTTAATAAAAAAATGGGATGTTGTCATAAAGTTTTTAACAATAACACAGGATGCAGTTTTTTAATAAAAAAATTTTTAAAAAAAAAGGGGCGATAATCGTATCATTAAGAGTTTAATATTTTTTTTTCGGGAGTTTACTAATGACAAGCGAACTGACTTTATCAGCTATTTATTTATCAATTCTCTCTTCACAGGCAAAACTCCGGTTATATGACAGTCTCTGGAGCGATCCGCGTGAGATTAAATCCCAACTTAACAAATCACAGTGTACAACTCAGGATCATATAGCGGAAATTTACGGCAGGGATCCTGTACTCGCTTCAGAGGCCATTGCTGAGAGATGCTATAAGAAAAACATATCTGTCATACCTTTCCAGGATGAGAGGTATCCACCTCTGCTGAGAGAGATACACAGGCCTCCGCTGATTATTTATGCCAGAGGGGTGATCACAAATGGAAAGATGATTTCAATTGTCGGTACGCGAAATTCAGACAGACTGAGCGAGGAGATAACATTGAAGTTATCTTCAGCACTTTCAACTGCCGGTTACTGTATCGTAAGCGGAATGGCATACGGAATTGACCGGTTCGCTCATCTCGGAGCACTGAATTCAGGGGGGTGTACAACTGGTGTGCTTCCGGGTGGAATTGATACGATCTATCCCTATAGAAACAGAGATATTTATAGTATGATTGCCGCTTCCGGAAAATCCTCTGTTATCTCTGAATATCCCCCGGGGATAAAATCCGGGCAGAAATGGACCTTTGCAAGAAGAAATAGAATAATAAGCGGAGTATCCCCGGCTATTGTTGTTGTGCAGGCGCCAAAGGGGAGCGGAGCTATGATAACAGCACGTTATGCAATAGAACAGAACCGTGAGGTTTTTGTATGTCCGGGGCATACTTTTGATGATAACTATGAGGGGTGCCATGATCTTATACGTGATGGGGCTTCAATAGTTTCGCGTGTTGAGGATATTTTATCTGTAATTGAACCTGGCTACGGCGGATTAATAAGCTACTCTGACAAAGGAGGGTTAAAGGATACTGCTGATACTTCTGAAGTTTGCGTTAAGCCGGAATTCATTGCTCCGGCAAAACCGGACAGGGCTGATTTTTCAGCTTATTCAGGAATTGAGAGAGAACTGCTTGAATCTATTGCCTCAGGCAATGCGGATATTGATAAATTTACACGGAGCTCCTCCTGCTCGCCTGAGGCAGTGCTTGGCGCAATAACTGTTCTTGAGATAGAGGGTGTCATCACAAGGAAAGGAAACACTCTGCTGCTGAAGTGATAATTTTGAATAAAGAGAGGGACAGATATTCCGGGTGAATCTGCATTTTTTTGCAACCTGAACATGATTTTTGATTCGTAAAGAATTATTTGACAAAAAGAAATCGATTCAGTATTGATTGCTATACTTGTTTTCAGAATATACTATTTTTTATTGAATAATGTTAATTGCTGATATATTGATAAATTTCTTCACAAAGTGACTCTGAAGACATAAAAGATTTCAATAAAATATGAATAATTGATTAAATATGTTCATGTTTTCGATTAACTACTAAAAAACTGGAAAGGTTGGAATGGCAAAAAACATTAAACCTGATACTCTCGTCATTGTGGAGTCACCTTCAAAGGCAAAGACTATCAATAAATACTTAGGCAAGAATTACATTATTTCCTCTTCTGTGGGGCATATTATTGATCTCCCGAAATCCAGACTTGCGATAGATATTGAGCACGGTTTTAAGCCGGAATATATAACAATAAGGGGTAAAGCAAAAATACTGAATGAGCTTAAAAAACAGGCTGCCTCAGTATCCAATGTGCTTCTTGCAACTGACCCTGACCGTGAAGGGGAGGCTATATCATGGCATCTCTCCAATGCTCTGTCTCTGAAAAACAGTAATATAAAAAGGATCGAATTCAATGAGATCACTGAAACTGCAGTCAAAGAGGCAGTTGCCCATCCTAGAGAGATAAATACTGATCTTGTCAATGCACAGCAGGCAAGGAGGATCCTGGACAGGATTGTAGGTTATTACCTGAGCCCCATCCTCTGGAAAAAGGTCAAGCGCGGCCTCTCTGCGGGGAGAGTGCAGTCTGCCGCCCTTAAAGTTATATGTGACCGCGAGGAGGAGATTGAGAAGTTTATCCCTCAGGAGTACTGGAGCATAGATGCTGAATGTACACATGGCGGAAAAAGTTTCACAGCTTCGCTCAGTCAGTATAAAAATGAAAAGGTCAGGCTCACCAATAAAACCGAAGTAGACACTGTCCTCAATTCTATTACAGATAAAAAACTTACTGTCTCTGAAATTAAAAAGCAGGAGAGGAGGAGAAAACCTCCTGCGCCATATATAACCAGCAGGATGCAGCAGGATGCAGCAAACAGGCTTGGATTCACTTCCAAAAAAACCATGATGGTGGCGCAGCAGTTATATGAAGGTATTGATATTACAGGAGCAGGCCCGGTTGGTCTTATAACATACATGAGAACTGACTCAACAAGGATCTCTGAAAACGCGATACAGATGGCAAGGAGCTATATTTCGGAAAACTTCAAGCCGGAGCATCTCCCTGAAACACCAAATATTTATAAAGCAAAAAAGAACGCACAGGACGCTCACGAAGCGATACGCCCGTCAGATGTACACAGGACTCCTGACTCAATAAAGGGTGACCTTTCACGTGACCAGTACAGGCTTTATGATCTTATATGGAGAAGATTCGTCGCGAGCCAGATGACTGCGGAGGTCACTGAGACAATCACAGTAAACCTGGCATGTGAGGATTATATTTTCAGAGCGAACGGGAACAAGGTACTGTTCGCCGGATTTACTGAGGTTGAGAAACAGAGCAAATCTGAAAAGACCACTCTCCCTTCATTAAAGGAGAATGATATAATTGAAGTTTTTGTCATCAATCCTGAACAGCATTTCACAACACCGCCTCCAAGATACAATGACGCCTCACTGGTGAAATTTCTCGAAGAATCAGGTATCGGCAGGCCGTCAACTTATGCGCCTACAATTGACACTCTTCAGAAGAGATATTACATTACCCGCTCGGGGAAGCAGCTTATACCGACGATTCTCGGTAAGATAGTAAACAATATAATGTCCAATAATTTTTCATCACTGGTCTCTGTAGACTTTACTGCTGAGATGGAGGAGAAACTTGATAAGGTTGAAAGCTCTGAAATCGACTGGGTAAAGATGCTGGATGAGTTTTACTCTCCATTCAAAGATCTTGTTGAACAGGCGGAGCATAATATCGAGGAGATGAAAGGTATCCTTGATGAAGAGACCGATTATGTCTGTGAAAAATGCGGCAGAAAGATGATGAAAAAGCTCGGCAGGTTCGGGTTCTTCCTTGCCTGTTCAGGGTTTCCCGAATGCCGCAGTGCTAAGTCTCTACCTCTCGGGAAATGTCCAAAGTGCGATGGAGATGTTGTAAAGCGGGCATCATCTGGAGGCAAGGGGGCATTTTACGGATGCAGTAATTATCCGGCATGTGATTTTCTCACAAGAGAAGTCCCGTCAGAAAGGAACTGTCCCAACTGTGAAAAACTTCTCTTTGTTAAAAAGATCAAAGGGAGAGGGGAGGAACTAAACTGCCTGAATCCTGATTGCGGCTTCAAGGTCGAACTCCTTGATGACGCCCCGGCTCCGCAGGAGGAGGAACAGGATAGTTGATGCTTGGAGCTGTTGATCTCTTTCTGGATTATCTTCTTGTTGAGAAGAACTGTTCTGAGAAAACAGCTGATCACTATCAGAGCGATCTGTTCCAGCTCAATGATTTTCTTTCAGGAAGAGTTCCTGAGCCCTTTATCGGTTATTTTGAAATAGATACGGTTCTCGTAAATGGAGAACCGGATATCGATACTGTAACTGTAAATGATCTCCGCAGCTTCATCGAATTCTGCTTTGAGAGGGGATTGAAGAAATCCTCAATTGAACGGAAGATCGCTTCAATAAAATCATTCTTTATTTTTCTCTACAGACGTGAAATAATCAGCAGCAATCCGTCGCGAAAATTAATCTATCCGAAAAAAGAATCCCGTCTCCCGAAGTTCCTCTACCTGAAAGAGTACGAAGCCCTGATCCAGTTCGACGTAAAAAACTTTTTTGACGCCAGGGATAAGGCGCTCATTTCACTGTTCTACTCAACAGGATGCAGGATCTCTGAACTCGCTGAATCTCTTCTGAAGGATTTATCCATTGATGAAGGTAAACTTAAGGTTCAGGGGAAGGGTAGTGTGGATCGGATTGTTTTCCTCACTGATGAATCGACTGAGTTGATGCAGCTTTACCTTAATGAACGCAGGGCAAAATTCGGTTCTGCTGAGGGTTATATCTTCGTGAATAAAAATGGAGAGGGCATTTCTATCCGTGGTATGTATGATATAATAATAAAACGCGGTGCGGCTGCCGGACTTTCACACAAACTTACACCTCATACTTTGCGTCACAGTTTTGCAACAGAGCTTCTTAACCGCGGTGCTGATATTCGCGCTGTGCAGGAGATGCTTGGCCACAAAAGCATCTCCACTACCCAGATATATACTCACACAACAAAAACAAGACTGAAAAAAATTTATGAGATGTATCATCCTCATGCAGAAAGAAGTGATAAAGAATAACATCAGTTCATTGCCCTCGCTATTACTCCGCCGCAAAGAAGATCCCCTGATTCATCATAAAATACTGCACTCTGCCCCGGGGATATGCCTGATTCAGGTTTATCAAAGGTCACAAGAAACTTTTCTCCATCCCTTTTCACTCTGCATGGCACCGGTCTCTGTGTGGACCTGCATTTGACAAAGGCTGCTCTCTCCTCAGCGATAATCTCTTTCATGTCATAGGAGTTCTCTGTCTCGATGTATTTAACACAAAGCTCTTCACGCGGGCCTGCGATTACCCTGTTGTTGACAGTATCAATTGCTGTAACGTATAGCGGATAGGGAGCGGAGATCCCCATACCTCTGCGCTGCCCGATTGTGTACCTGTATATTCCGTTATGTCTGCCGAGAATTCTGCCGGAAGAGTCCGCTATATCACCGCGCTCCGGCTCTTTACCTGATCGGTTTTCAAGAAAAGAGATGTAATCATTTGCAGGAATGAAACATATCTCCTGGCTGTCAGGTTTATCCTTTAATATTATGTTATTTTCTGCAGCAATAGCTCTGATCTTCTCCTTGGTAAAATCTCCAATGGGGAAAATAGTATCGCTGAGCTGTTCCTGCGTAAGCATATAAAGAAAATAGGACTGATCTTTAGATGGATCAGGGGACATTGAAAGAAAGTGTCTTATGCCGTCAGTTTTTTTAATTACGTAATGCCCTGTGGCGATCTTTTCACATCCGGCATCTTTAGCTATATCCAGAAGTTCACCGAACTTTACATACCTGTTGCAGATAATACAGGGATTAGGGGTCCTTCCCGAAAAATATTCGCTGCAGAAAGGTTTAATGACTCTCTCCTCAAATATGCTGATTAAAGGTATCTCAATATGTCTGAATCCGAATTGTTCTGCTATATGTTTAGCGTCATTTAAAGAGCGGTTGTATATTTCATCATTTACTCTGTTATGCGGCAGAAACCTGGCGGTAATCCCGGTAATTTCGTGGCCCTGCTCTTTAAGAATGACAGCAGCAACTGTTGAATCTATCCCGCCGCTCATTGCTACCGCAATTTTCATTTTTCGTCCCCTTCAGTATATAAAAATCCCTGGAAAGTGCATCTTCTGCTGAATTCATCTTCAATCGCCTGAAGCACAGTCCCCTTATGAAGCCCCCATTTCGGCTGAAGAAGTGATTCCTCCATCCTGTCCCCCATGAGCCTGTGAATCAATATGTCCGGCCTCAGGCGTTCAATAAAATCGCAGACAGTTGAAACATACTCCTTCAATGACATAAGAGAAAATTGTTCTTTCTCATAAATATAAGCAAGGGGGGTGTCTTTTATTATATGCAGATGATGAAGCTTCACCCCTGCAACCGGCAGCTTCGAAATTGTTTCAGCAGTTTCCATCATCTCTGCCCATGTTTCGCCAGGAATGCCGAGAATAACATGCACACAGACAGGTATGTTGTATTCAGCAATCATGATAAGTGCGTCATCTGTCTGTTTAAAGGTATGTTGCCTGTTCAGGTTTTCAAGGCTTTTGTCGTGGACAGACTGAAGTCCAAGCTCAATCCAGAGTTCAAAATTTTCTTTTTTATAACTGCTTATAACTTCAAGGATCTCCCTGTTAATACAGTCAGGCCTTGTGCCGATCATGAGCCCCGTAATATCAGGGAAGTTCACAGCCTCATCGTAGAGTTTTTTCAGCTTTTCGGGAGGTGCATATGTATTGGTGAATGCCTGGAAATAGGCAATATATTTCGTGTCTTTCTCTGAACGGCGGAAAGTGTTTTTTGCATTGAGCATCTGATCCGCTATTGAGGATAATCCTCCGGTAGTGGGGGAGGCAGAACCCTCTTCCGAGCAGAAGACACAGCCGTCAAAGCTTAAAGTGCCGTCCCTGTTGGGGCATGAGAACCCTGCGTCAATGGGAAGTTTCAGGACACGGCACGAGTATGCGGCGGCCAGGTAATCACCGAAAAAATTATACGGTTTACCTGACCATTTACCGGGGTTAAATATCTTTCTGTTTTTCTGTTTCTGCAAAATATGAATTCTTCAGGTACTGCTGATTCTGGTATTTCTGCGGATCAAGGTAAACCGCAGATACACGATTTGCTTTAACAATATTAAGATTTTTGTCAAGATTAACAACGTATATACCGGGAGTAAATTCAAAATCTCTCACAACTTTTTCAGAAATCCAGATTCTCTTTTTTCTTTTTGATGAGTATTTTTTTACTTTTTTCCAGGAGACTGCTTTATAATCCTTCATCCCTTCAATGATACGGTTAGTTTCATCATCATTCGCACCAAGGGATTCTGACACAGCGTGTTCCAGACCCTCTTTGCTTCTTAGAGCAAGGATAAATGGTTTTGTAACAGAAGATCTTTCAACAGCCGTAGCCTTTCTTATTCCGGCAGGTGAGTAACTCTCCCCGTTGCTTCTTTCAGAAACTGAGTTTCTTTCTCTCCGGTTGCCGTAAATTGCGTTATTATACTTGTCTCTCATAGCTGAATAAATAATATTTCTGCTTAAAGAGTTTTTTGCGTTTACAAAACATGTGCGGGATTTCCTGTATTTTTTCTTTTTGCTGTAGGCAAGGCCTTTCCTGTAATGATGCTCTGCCCGGTTAACCCTTTCAATAATTGCCGAATAATAATCGATAGTATCACTGGTTGATGAACTGTAGTATCTCTTCATTGAATTTACTGCTGCATTTGCTCCTTCTACATCACCTTTTTCAAGGAAAAGAACTGTAAGTCTTGCAAGTTTAAGTAACTCAATTCTATGTGTGACATCTTTAGGATTATACTTCAGGCTGCTCCCTGATATATCCATTCCGAATACATCGTTGATAGTTTTAACAAGCATATCATAATGGGTTGAGATCATTTCGTCCATGTATTCCGGGTCACGAAGTTTTTTCTCTTCAGCAGGGTGGGAGATAAAACCGCATTCATAAATAACTGAAACCGGGAAAAGCAGATAGTATGAAAATCTGTCGTCAGCAACGGCCCCGTATTCCCAGTTATTAATTGAGTAGCCTTTTGAAGAGAGTGAATTTTTTATATTATGTGCATACTGCTTTGAAAATCCGCTGGCATCATATTTGTTGTAAAGTGTCAGGTATCCTGAATACGTACCTGTAATGTTTTTAAGGAGTTTTCTTCCCGAACTGTCGCGGATTATATGTATTCCAGGCATGTTCACAAGTCCGTCAGCTTTTTCGAATACAGAAACATTATTCATGTGCATCTCAATAACAAGAAAAGCATTGGAATTATATGCGTTATCAGCCACGTCTCTGAATTTCATATACTGATATGAATCTGACTTACCTTCGAGAACATTCATGTAATAAGGAGCTGCACTGACTTCGATATATTTATTGGCTTTAAGCTTGTTATACAATTTTCTTGAATAGATTATTGAGTACCATTCCTCCGGAAGGCCAGTTACGCCGATTCTTTCAGTTGTTGTCCCTCTCCATCTCCCTGTATTGTCTTTCCCGTGCGCTGGGCCGAAGTATATTTTGAATTTTCCGTCATTGGCTATCTGTTCATTAATGGAGCCGTAAACATCATCAATATAGTTTATAATTTCCGCTGCTTTATCATAATTATTCTGATTTGCATTTTTTAAAACTTTTCTCATGGTTTCTGTCTGATCTTTTTTTATTTCAGCAGACGAAAGGAGTGCTGCCGGAGCAAAAAGCATAATAATTAAAACAGCAAGAATATTCATTTTCATAGATTCTCTTCCCTGAGTTATTTAAGATTTTTTATATTTATGAAATCTGTCCTGAGTTCTCTCTTCTCAAGATCAAAGAAATAGACATTACTGTCAATGCAGCTCTGACCTGCTGCAATTACTTTACCGTGCTTATCCATAAGACTTTTTATCTGGACTGTGGCATTTCTTCCGAAAGAGGGATTAAGCTCTTTCTGAAGCTGTTTGAATGCCTCAAATTTTACTCTCTCTTCAATTTCACCGGCAGAGCTGCCCCTGCATTCCTCAAGGGTTAAAATAAAAACTACAGCCCTATATCTTGAATCATCTATCCATCCTGTCTTTTTATATGATTCAGAAAGGCCCTTCTGCTCAATTACTGACGGGAGTTTACTGTTTTCTACAGTCTGTTTTTTCATGCAGAACGGAACTGTTAACAGCGCTGAAATAATAAAACATATTGAAACTATATTAATAAATAATCTGTTACTTTTCATAAAAAGCTCCGGAGTTTTATAATTAATGAATCGGTGCTGTTTTAATTATCGGAGCACTTTACAGTAAATTGAGAAGGAGTAATGATTATTTAGCTAAAAATTCATTTTTAATATTTTTTTTGTAAATTCTATAGATCAGAACTACCGAATCATCAATAAGATAAAATTCATGCTCCAGTTTCCCGGAGTCAGCATAAGCTGCGGCTCTTTTTTTTATCGCGGCTGTATCAGATTCAGATACTGCATCTTTGTCATCGCGGGATAAAAGAGAGTATGCAATAATCTGTTTTTCAGCCTCCACGGGGATGTTCTTCTTCGCTTTAATGTACGCGCTCTGTCTCTTTTCATACATGCTTGAAGCATCCTTATCCGGCTCCATTTTAATAATTACCTGGAAGCAGTTCTCGCCCAGAGGGCCCGATGTGGAGAAATCGGAAGCATAAGGCTCGGTGAGCTGAGTAGTGCCGCATCCTGTAATAAAAAGAACTGCGGCAGAAATTAAAACTGAAAAAAGAAGTCTCATTTAATTACCCTTTATCACGTTGAGAATTGATCTGATTTTGTCAGCATCCCTGTGATTAGGATTAATTGCAAGCACCCTTTCAAAATGGAACGAAGCTTTTTGATTGTTCTTTATGTTTCTGTAGTATATCATACCCAGCTCTTCATGTGCATCAATATTGTCTTTTTTTATCTGAAGAGATTTTTCCAGAGAGCTTACAGCTTTTTCATAATTTGACTGATCCCTGTAGGCTATACCCAGGTCAAAATATGTTTTGTAGTCAATGGGGTTGAGCTCTGCCGCAGTATTATACTCCTCTATAGCTTTATCATAAATTTTCATCTCACGATAGGCATTTGCGAGGTTATAGTGTGCATCATGTGATCTTGGTGATGAGTCAACTCCGCGCTTGAGTACTGAAACGGCTTTTTCGTGAAGTTTTTTTTCTGTATAGAGTCTTCCGAGGTTTATATAAGCCTTGGTATATTGCGGGTTTGCTTCAATAGCTTTTTCGTAGCTTTCAATTGCCTTTATATCGTTATTCAGGCCTTCGTTAGCCTGTCCTATTTCATAGAATGATGCCGCGTCCCCCCCTTTAAGCTGAGCGGATTTTTCAAACAGAGGGATAGACTCAGTATAATTTTTCTTTGCCTGGTTTATAAGGCCAAGGTTGAAATATGCCTGGTAGTGCTGCGGGTCCTGCTGAATAGCTTTCTGATAGAAATTAGCAGCGTTGCTGTAGTTTTTCATCTCGTGGTATGTTTCACCGAGTTTGAAGTTTGTCTCAGGATTATCGGGACGAAGTTCCAGATCTTTTGAAAAGTTGTTCAGTGCCTCACTGTAGTTCTTTGACTCCAGATGCAGGTTCCCCATGTTGAAGTATGCCCTGTCCATCTTGGGATCAATAGTTGTTGCCTTTTTAAAGTCGCTTACGGCTCCACCTTTGTCATTAAGCTTCAGATAGGATAGTCCCCGGGCATAATAAGCCTTCGCGTGCTGCGGGTCATCAGTAATTGCCTTGTTAAATGACTGAACTGACTCCTTGAATTTATTATCCATGTACTGCATGAGGCCGATCCTGTAGTGCGCATCAGGATTTTTAGGATTTACTGCGACAGAATTCCTGAAGGCATTCATAGCTTCAGGATACATCTTGTTGTGGTAATAGAGTCGTCCCATCCAGTAATGTGAATAGTCATCATTTTTATCAAGCTCTGTAGCTTTTCTATATGCTTTAACCGCCTCATCATACTCCTTTTTATTCCTGTGGTTGTCGCCAATCTCACGCCACTTCTGCGCATCCTGTGATACATTGTTAGAAGGGATTTTTTTTGATGAACCGGGATCATCGAGAGTTGTATCAGCAACAGGGTCCTGCTTTACAATATCAGTTTTAGCTGCATCTGTATCAGTTTTAACAGCAACAGCAGCTTCACGCTTCTTTTTCTCCTTATCAAGCTCACCCGCAACAGCTGCGTATTTATTGCGAAGATCATCATCCTTACTGTTGTACTGAAGCGCTTTTTTATAATATTCAACGGCAGTGGCGTAATCGCCTTTGCTTGCGTAAATATCCCCGAGGCGGGCGGCTGATTCCCAGTCAGCCGGATCAAGGGCAAGAGCTTTTCTATATGCTGAAATCGCGTTATCCGTATTGCCGAGTTTTAACTCGCTGTGTCCAAGGCCCCTGTAGTATTTTCCGGTTTTTGAATTGGTGCTTATAGCTTTTTTGAAATTCTCCCTGGCATCGGAATTTTTTCCGTTTTTAAGATAAACATTCCCCAGGTTGTAGTAACCCTCACCTTCACCGGGATTGTTTTTGATACCCTCCTCAATGATGTCAACTGCGCTTCTGACATCTCCCTTTTTGAGCTTTTGGTCAGCCATATTTTTATAGCTCTCCTGATCACGGGGAGCTACCTTCTGCGCCTGTTTATACTCACGCAGAGCTTTATCAATCTCCTCCCTGTTGTCATAAACATTTCCCAGCTTATTATATGCGGAAGGGTAGAGCGGTTTGTTTTTCTTTGCCAGTTCAAACACCTTGATTGCGTTATCATAATCACCTTTTAAGGCATACGCGTGGCCAAGTCCGTTAAGTGCATCGTAATTGTTGGGGTCGATTTTCAGAATTTTTTTATAGTAATCGATTGCCTTATCATAGTCGCCGAAAGATTTATAGAGGTCAGCAATCTTCAGCATTATATCAATGTTACCCTGGTCTGTTGCAAGGAGTTCTTCATATAAAGAAATCTGTTTCAGTCTGAGGTCTGAAATTTCGTCAGCGGGATTCGATTTATGGAAAGCGAAGAACCAGATAAGCCCCGCCACAAGCACTGCTCCTGCGGTCACAGCTGCGATTTTAGTTCTGTTGTCGTTGTAGTAGTACATATAACCTCACTCTTTATAGATCATCATCAATATATATATCTTCCATGGTCTTTTTCGATTTTTTAGATTCATGGTCTGCTTTTTTACTTTCGGTCTCCCTCTCCTGCGTGTTGAGAGTTGCTCCCCCGAGGAGCAGAGCCTCTTCAATCGAAATCTCGCTGTCAGCAGGTGGAATTCTGAAGTTGGGATCGCGCAGAAGCGCTATAACGCGCTTGATGCTTTCGTATTGCGGATCCTCCGGAACCTCTTTCAGAAAGGTCTCCCAGTTCTCTATGGTTTTCTCCTTATCACGCATAAGCATAAGGTATGAGAGACCGATATGGTAATATACAATTTTCAGTTTATTGTCCAGGGTTAGAGCTTTGTTGTAGTTGTCGATTGAGTCGGGCCCCATTTTCTTAAAGTAATATATCTGGCCGATTCTGAAATAATTTTCAGCGTTTCCTGCATCAAGATCCAGTGATTTTCTGTAAAGGTTCAGAGCTCCGTCATAAAGCTGCTTCCTGAGTAAAATATCACCGAGATATGAATATGCAAGGGCATTCTCAGGGTTGGATTTTATGACCTCCTGAAGCAGGAGTTCAGCCATCTCAAATTTTTTCTGGAAGAAGTACTTCTGCGCTTTCAGAAAAAGTTCATCCTCTTTGCATAAACCCGCTGAATTAAAAAAAACAAAAAGCATCAGAAAAGCTGAAAGGATTATACCTGTTCTTTTCATTGTTTTAGTCCAGAATTATCCGTTGAATGCCCGCAGCAGAAGAAATTTCATCCGCCAGGGGATCGGAGTAGGGCTGCCTGTAAATGAATGTATCGATTCCGCTGTTAATGAGCATTTTTGTGCATATAGAGCATGGCTGATGTGTAACATAAATCCTTGCTCCCCGTACTGAAACTCCGTGGTAGGCCGCCTGTATAATAGCGTTCTGTTCAGCATGAAGCCCCCGGCAGAGTTCATGTCTCTCTCCGCTTGGGACATTGAATTTTATTCTGAGGCATGTTTCACGGGTGCAGTGTTCAATTCCTGTGGGGGCACCGTTATATCCTGTGGTAAGTATACGTTTGTCTTTAACTATAACTGCGCCGACGCTTCTTCTAAGGCAGGTTGATCTTGTTGCAACGTCTTCGGCGATTTTCATGAAGTAACTGTCCCAGGAGGGTCTTTCGTTCATCTCTGTCCTCAATCTGAATTAATCATAAAATTTTCACTTTCGAAAAAAGATAATTCAACTCTTTTTTTATGAGTATCACCGGTATGTCAAATGTTTCCGGTTATGAGAAGAGATAATCATAAGAGCCATCTGGGAATAGAATCAGTTATGTTTCTCAAGTTCCCTTATATCATGGTCAATTCTCTTATATTCAGCACTGCCTGGTTTAAATGTTTTGATATATTCCCTGAAATAGAAAATCTGTTCGGTTTTCCATCTGTTTGCTGCTTTTTCAGAGTTTAACATATTAGCCTCCGCTAAACCAATCACTGTCGTTTTGAACTCCGGTCAAATCTCCGAAGTGACAATTATTCAAATCGTATGTAATGTATCGGCAGAATTGCGGTTTTCCTGAAGCAGGAGACATAAAAAAATCTAACATTCAATTCTCGGCTGTTTAATATTTTTTGCTGATAAAACTGCGGCACAAGCTGATTTTTTACTTGTACAGCCGTATATACTGAATTATCTGTCACTTATGGAAAAGCAATTTGATTCAGAAAAAAACCCGCATAATGTCAAAAGTATATCATTTGAGGATCTCTACGCATATATCAATGCAATACCTGCACTCTTCTGGTCCATTGATGTTGTAAAAAACAGAATTGAATATCTGAATAAATATGCACTCCCGGGCCTGGGGGAAAATTCAACACTGATAATTAAAAACCCGGACTATACACACAGCATAATTCTCGATGAGGACCGGCATATATTTGATAAATTCCTCAGGTGTATCAGGGAGCGAAAATCCGGCCTTGCTGTTTTCAGAATCAAACTCTACGACGGTACTATGAAGTGGCTTAAAATTGCCGGAAACCAGGATATTTACAAGACAAACTGTTACGTCGGTTATATTATGGATATAACAGAAACCGCAGTATTCATTAAATCAATTGATAATTCCGAATCAAAAATAGTTAAGAGGATAAATCTTTTTGATAATCCTGTTGCACTCTTTATTTTTGATAGTAAAAAAATGTACGCCTGCAATAAAGAATTTGCGGCTCTCTTTAACCTGAATTCTGAAACCGGTCCTTCTCCTGCACTGACCGGTTTCATTTCAGAAAGTTCTGCTAAATATTTAAATTATGTATATGAGGAAATTATCTTTTCAGGCAGATGGAGAGGGGAGCTTTCATTCAGAACATCTTCTGATAAAGATTTTATCTCTGACACTTCAATAAGACCTCTACATATTGAAGGTAAAAATCTTCTCTGGGTTTCAATCTATAATATTCCGGAATCAGGCGCTAAATCAGGAATTACATTAAAAGCGGATAATGCTGCCATGATCGATCTTAAAGGGGTAAATAGTGAGGCACGGGCTGCCGCAAGAAAAAAAGATATTACGGGACTGCTGGAAATAATATTGGAAAATCAACCCATTGCCGGACTTGCAAACGCCATACTCTACTCGGATATTCATGTGGATGATGGCAAGGTAATGGTCTACGGGGCAGGGGAAGCATTCCAACCCCTGACACCCGGTTACACATACCCGTTTGAGGGTACAATTGCAGAGAATATTTTAGATTACAATTTAGATTATATAATTGTTGAGAATACTTTTGAAAGTATTAAACCTGTTGACTGGGCTATATTTATTCCAAACGGAATAAAATCATATTTCGCAAAACCTTTTTACAGTAACGGTAAACTGGTTACAGTTCTTATATTCTGTTCAACTGAGCTTGCTGTATTTAATGAGGATAATATCAAATCATACGATTCCCTCTACCCGGTTTTTGAAAAAAATCTTGAAGTGATGAAGAAAAAACTTAAAAGCCCCGCATAACAGGTAGAACCGGTTTACCCAAAAACTTCGTTAATAATCCGATTTATAATTGACCTTCAAAAAGCGCACTTTCCCCTGTTAAATGAATAATAATTGTAATTATTCAAATATTTTATATAAAAAAATAGAACTTATAAGATGGAATTGTTAAATTAAAAGAAATCCTGTTTCTTAAACAGCCTCCGATATCGGGCGAGGAAAGCGTTTTAATATTACAATTCCCCTATTATTAAACGAGGAAAAGACATGAATGAAAAAAAGCATCGTAAAATTTCCACAAAGTATCTGAGCAGAATTATCCCTGTAACCACTATTGCGTTAATGCTGTTCGGGCTCATCTCTTACATCATTGTACGTAATGACAGTGAAAAATCGTACCACAAAACAGCAGAGATAATTACAAACCAGACAAATGCCGCTTTGAAAAACTGGATTGATGATCAGATTGTAATTGCGCAGACCATAGCAGCAGATTCCCGTGTAGTAAAAGCCTGCGCTAACCCGTCGAATCCCGCACTGGTTGCTGAAGCAGACAATTACCTTGAAGCAGTGCATAAAAGATATCCGTATTATGAAAACCTCCCGCTTGCAGCTAAAATCCCGGATAATCAGAGCTTCACTGTGACGGTTAACGGGGAATCCCGGGTAATCACAAGCGGACAGTTTTTCAGTGACACAGTAAAGGGGAATACAATCGGTAAAGCCGGAATGCATCTGCTTTATATACAGAAAACTTTTGAAGGGAAACCATATTTTATCAGCAATGTCTATCCAAGTATACTAAGGGGAAACCCTATTTTTGTTGTGGCTGCACCTGTAATTCAAAACGGCAAAGTGGTTGGTGCCGCGATTATAGCTCCACAGATGGATTATTTTACTAAACGATTTGTTGAATCCAGCAGGCTGGGTTATTCCGGCCGTATGACAATGTTCGATTCAACAGGTCTGATCATTTCACATCAGAAGAAAGAGCTGATCCTGAATAATAAAATTCTTGATATGGTAAAACCTATTCTAGACAAAGCCCTTGCCGGTAATAATTATTTTACTGAATATTTTGACGGGTCCAAAAAAGTTTTTGTTGTCTCTAAATTTGATTCTAAAGACATGCATCTCCAGAACGACTGGTATATACTTTTTACACAGGACAAAAACGAGATAATACAGCAGGCCCTCGGTTTTCTGTATTCCATAGTAGTTTTTATATTTATAATCAGCGCTATTCTTATAGCTTTTATTTATTACCTGACAAAAAAAATCATGGTTCAGCCCTTAAATGAAGTGCTGAATGTGGCAAACAGGATGTCCGGCGGAGATCTGAATGTCCAAATTGAATCAGAAAATAATGATGAAACAGGCCAGATGCTTGGAGCTATGAGGAATATGATTCAGCAGCTTAGAAAGATTGTGGGAGAGATTCAGACCACAACAGTTAACCTCGCGTCATCATCAGAGGAGATGTCAGCATCATCAGAATCTTTCGCAAGGAACTCGCAGGACCAGGCTGCCTCAGCTGAGGAGATAACAGCAACTGTGGAGGAGATTTCAGCAGGTATGGACAGTATCTTTCTCAGTACAGTTGAACAGTTCGACAGCATGAATAGCCTCATAAAAAAAATTGATGAATTCACAAAAAATACAAACCTCATGGGTGAAACAGCGAAAGACTCATTGAAACTGACAACAGAGATTGAATCAGAGGCAAAAGTGGGGAGCGAGTCTCTGAGCAACATCAATCAAAGCATGCAGAAAATCACTGAAAGTTCAGGCGCCATGACCAATATTGTTAATATAATCGGAGGTATCTCTGAACAGATCAACCTGCTTTCACTGAACGCAGCTATTGAAGCAGCAAGGGCAGGGGATGCGGGGAGAGGTTTTGCTGTTGTTGCCGATGAAATTTCAAAACTGGCGGATGAAACCGCTTCAAGTATTAAAAACATTGAAACCTTTATCGCTCAGAATGATAATGAAATTAAAAAAGGCTTAACAATTGTTGAAGATTCAATTTCAACAATTACAAAAATCATCGGATTCATCGGCTCCATTACTGATGTCATTGACCGTATATATTCATTTATGCAGCAGCAGATCAATTCCAATTCAGAAATTTCTTCCGAAGTTGTAAAGGTAAGAGACCGGTCTGAGTCAGTAAAAATTGCTATCGAGGAACATAAAATTGCGATTCAGGAGATATCCTCCTCAGTGACAAGCATAAGTGTGCTTACTCAGAATAGCGTTGAAGGTGCCGATGAAATGGCTGACAATTCACGCAGCGTAGCTTCCATGGCTGATAATTTAAAGAAGACAATCGACTTTTTTAATATCTGAAAAGTTTAAAACATTTTAATATAAATCATCCCGGCTGACCTGTAAAAGGCTCAGTTTTTTTATGCCCGGGGGTTTTAACAGCTGCATTTTTTAAATTTTTAAAAAACTCCCTGAAATGTTATTAATTTTTTTTCTCTCTAATTATCTGTATATTTATCTATAATTATTAAAATTATATTATTGGTAGAACCAATTATTGAAAATTAAGCAATATTTACTGTTTTTTCATTGACTACCGATGTTTTTAAAATAAATAAAGGATAATTATGCAAATTGGTTGGACTTGTTAATGTTATCTAAAGAGAAAAAAAACCTGTCTCACGAAATAATCCGTTATATACTGGAGCATAATGTCCGGCAGGGTGATGCTATACCATCCGAAAGAAAACTTTCTGAAATACTCAGTGCAAGCCGCAACTCGGTAAGGGAAGCCCTGCGAAGGCTTGAAGCACAAAGTGTTATTGAAATAAAGCCCGGCAGCGGCTGTTACGTTAAAACATCAGAAATTGAGATACTTGCCAATCCGGAAACCGATACCCGTGCGCTGGCTTTTCAGCATCTCGAAGCGCGCATGGCGGTTGATCCTGACATAATGCAGCTTGCGGCTGAAAGGATCAATGAAAGAGAGATTACCCAGCTTAAAAGCCAGATTGTAAAACTGAGCAGAAGTATCCTTGCCCGCGATATTAAAAACATAAGCAATGATGACAACTGTTTCAGAATGACCCTGGCAAGATGTACGAAAAACAGCATGTTCCCCCTTATGATCCGTCAGCTTGAAAAGAATAATTTCACATTGTGGCAGATCGTTAACGAAATGTCTGATGAAGAACTGAATGAAATATTCGGCACTTACGTAAAGATACTCAATTGCATTAAAAAGAGAGACGCAGGTGCGGCAAAAAACGAGGTAAGGAACCAGATTACCACAATCTTCAATTATCTGCGCACCAGCCCTGAAATCCGTTCAGAAAACCATGCAGTAGCGGAGGTCCTTCATGATTAGCCGCAAAGACCTCTTCAAATCTGTCTTTAATAAAAAGAATATCGTGAAAACAATTGATGCGGTTCTACCCGTTGATTTGCCTGAGCCTGAACCTGTGTATGATATTCCTGAATTATCAGGAGAGATGCTTTACTATGAAGCAATGAGGCTCGGGATAGACCCTGCGAGTATACACCCTGCAAGATTGAAACAGGTTGTAATGAATGAGATTGTCAAAGAACAAAAAATGCAAGCTCCATCGGAATCCGGTCAAGCCTTAGCCGGTGATTCTGCTAATGGATAAAAAAAGTTCAAAGGAGATTACCATGGAAGATAATGGTAAAAATTACCTGGAGGAACGGAAGCTGGTTAAAAGATGGAACGGGCCAATCCCTGCCATCGCAACTCTTCTGTTTACTTTTGTATTGTTTTACATCACCTGGTGGATTTTTCAGGATCCAAGGGGATGGTTAAGGATGTACACTCCATACGTAGGCTACATGTATACAAGATGGTGGCTTATAGTTCTCATCTGGATGGTATATCTTTTCAACTTCTGGCCCTTTAAAAGGGAGTGGGTTTATAAAACACACCCCGTTGTAAAGGGTGTAGTTCTCACTGCAGTTTCAGCAGTTGTATTGATTGTTCTCATTAAAGGTTTCTTCGAAGGAATTCTTGGCCACCTGGGTCTTGCTTATTTTGATCCTACAAGGCTGACTAGACTCCCCGGAGTTACAGAGTTTTTTGCAATTGAGTACTCAGCTCTTGCGTGTCTTATGTTTGCCGCAATTGCATCATGGCTCAGCCCATCATGGGTTGTAGCACTGGAAGAGTCTCCCTGGAAAAAACTGCCGCAGCCTGCAAAAGGATTCAGCATGTGGGTAGTGACATTCTTTTTGAGCACTCTTGTGTTCTTTATCACAATGCATCCTCACATGGGTATTCTTTACTATCCATGGCAGTACTTCACATCGATTGCTCCTCCATGGTGGGAAAATTTTGCTGATACAGTATCCGGAAACTTTCATGTTTCATGGATTATGTGCTGTACAGTAGCAGTATGGCTTTTAGAGACAATATGGGAGAGATTCCCCTTCTGTATGATCAAAAACGCGCACATAAGAAGAACTACTGCGTTTTTCGGAATTATAGCAATAGCTCTCGCAATCCACTTCTTCTTCTATTTTGTTCAGGAACTTACTTTCGGACCTGCAATCAGGGGAACAAGAAATGAAGCATCCCCGGACTGGAGATGGCTGCACGTTGGTGAAATGGCGATCTTCCTTCTTGTACCGGCACTTTTCCTAAAATTCTATGCAGGAAACTGGCCGACAAAATTCAGCCTTCCAGTGAATGTTCTTGTAAGAACCGTTATTTGTATATTTTCAGGTATAGCTCTCTATTATGTATACTACAGATTCGGTCATCTCTTCCTTGGAACTCAGAAAGGTTTTTCTCATCCACAGCAGTTCCCGATGATACCGACAATCTGGTTAATCAATATCTGGCTTGTTAACCACTGGTTTATGGATAACTGGCCGGGATGGAAAATGGTTCCGAAAACAGCTGACGAGATGGCTGCGGAGGAGAAAGCACACGAGGAACAGGTTGCTGATATAAAATGGAATCCGACTCTCGGATTGGGCTTGGGAGCCGGTGCAGCAGCAGGTATTGCGCTTTATTTCATTACCTTAAAACTGCTTCCTGTATTATACAAAGCAATCGATATGGTTCCCAGATAGGTTGAAAAGGAGGGCTTAAATGTCTGATAATAAAATGAACAGAAAAGATTTTCTAAAAGGCGCTGCCATAGGTTTAGCAGGTGGTACTGTAGCAGCAATGGGTCTCTACTCCTACTCTCCTATGAAAAAAAATCACTTTCCGGCAGTCAAAAGGAAACTTGAGGATCTTGGTGTATGCAAAAGCGTCAAGGTTACAAATATTTCCGAAACAAGCTGGTTTGATAATGCAGTACTCATGGGTGATATTAAAAAAGCGGGGGGCCTCCTGGTAAACCAGTACACATATAACTGGCCCCCCTTTGGAAATGGTAAAGGCATAGGTAAAGGATCGTACCAGGAAGGGATGGCAAAAATCAAGCATCTTCTTCCAAACAGACTTGAAGAAGCATGGGAAGTTATCAAGAAAAATTGTGTAAGCATTGATAATGCCGGCGGTTTTGCCTGCCTTATTGAAATGGAGGCAATGGATGGTAAAAAAACCAAATATCTTCTTGATACAGGCTGGAGCTTCAAATGGATGGATGAGTGTTTTAAACGTGAAGGTATAGACAAGATGCTCGCGAATAACGAGATCGAAGCTCTTGTTATATCACACGAGCACTTCGATCATTACTGGGGCCTCCCCGTAACTCTTAAGTATAAACCTGATATAACTATTTATGTTCCTGAAGGTTTCTATTCAGAGGGTTTTCAGTTCCTGAAAGACTGCGGTCATACAGGAAAGGTCATAGTGAATAAAAACGGTCTCAATAAAATTGTACCCGGATTCGCTACATATACATTCAATACTTCAATTATATGCAGGGTTTTCGGTGAACAATCATGTTATTTTAACGTAAAAGATAAAGGTATGGTGAGTGTAACCGGATGCTGCCACCAGGGTATCATTCAGTTCGCTGATACAGCTTTCAAAGAAATGAAGTACGAAAATGATAAGCTTCATGGTATTTACGGCGGGCTCCATATCTCTCCATTTGAAGACTGGGATCCGAAGTATGACGACCTTGTCATCTCTCTTGGTAAATATGGTTTTGAGAAGATTGGATGCAATCATTGTACAGGTCTTCTCTGCGCCAGAAAGTTTGTTGAAAAGGGTTATCCTGTTGTTCGTGGAACAGCGAGATTCAGGACGAAAGAAACCACGTATCTCGGTAACGGCGATACCATCACTTTCGGCAATGTTTAATTTTTAAAAATCAGATAACGGGGGGCAACCCCCGTTATTAACAGGAGGATAAAATGAAAAAATTTTTAGCAGCAGTTACAGTGATGATTTTTATGGTCAGCTGCGGTAAACCGGGTGTAATTCCGGAGATGAAGGAGTTCATGGCAGCTTTCGGTTCAAAAGAAAAAATGACCGAGGTTGTGAATAAATACTCGGTAAAACCGGAAATTATTCCTGAAGCCATACAGACCTGTAATCTCGCAAAACCTAACATTACAAAGACAGAAAAGAAAGATGGAAAAACAGTTTATACAGCTGAAGCATTGGTTGAAAAATGTGAAAATTCAGTGACAGCTGTGGGTACAATCAGAATTTTTGAAATTGGATGGGAAAATGGTAAAATTGTCTCCTTTGAGTGGCATGGGCCTAAAGGCGGTAAAGTAGAATACTAATGCCAGTCAGTAATTATATAGATAAGAAGGAAAGCATGAATGTTAACAGAATTTTTTCAGCAGGGAGAGCTCCTGAGTCTCCGGAACAGGTTCAGGAGCTCCTCAAAAATATTATAACAGTTACAAATTATCTCCCCGGTGTGAGGAATACTTTAGGCTGGAGAGGTATTTTTAGAATTCCATACGAAGAGGAGAGCTGGACATTTAAAAGCACAGAACATCCCGGAGTTTTCGGACTGGATTACGCAGGCTCTGGTGAAAAAGATGGAATTTATTCTGCATCTTTTAATATGTTCTATTTCCCTGATCCTGAAGAAGAGGCAATTGAAAAATTCCCGATAAACGGGGCGGTTTACGCATACCATGATGATTACAGGGAGCTTATCCGCTCTTTCCCCGAACATCCGGAATTTTTCAATTATTTTTTCATAGGAAAACTTATCATTACCTACCGCCCCTCAGATTCAGCGATCTCCATAGGGATAGAGTCCCTCTCTGAAGACATTATAATCTCAGAAGAGGGTGTAATGGTTGACGGAGCGGAAGGGAAAGAATACCTTATTGAACCTGGTGAACCTGAACAGGCAATCCCTTCATTTTCTCTGTCATGCACTGTATTTAATCTTCTGGCATCGTCTCTCTCTTTTCATCTTGAGAAAGCACCGGAAGTCCGGTTGAGGCAGTATAATGCAGAGAAGAAAATCCTTGCAGGGGGAAATATACGGTCTGTCGAAAGTAATGGTGAAGTTAAACATAATTCGCTTATAGCGATGTTTTACTCCGATGAAACCGCTCAATCTGGGGATTTTTTCAACTCCGGGAAAACCGGTAATGAAATTCATGAGGTCACGTGGTCATCTGCTCGCAGCAGCATTCCTGAGGAATTTTCCGCTTTTATATTTACAAACTCAGGGAAGATTATAAATACCACTTCAATCAATAAAAGTCTTCTTGGAATAGAGACCAAACCTCCGCTTTACATTATTTCCGGTTTCCTCGGCGCGGGTAAAACCACATTCATTCAGAATTTTCTTGAGGCACAGTCGCAGAAGTATCTCTTCGGAGCTGTTGTCCAGAATGAACTTGGGGAAGCGGGCCTCGATGGGACCCTTATATCTGATGAATGCAAAGTGGTGGAGATGGATGAGGGGTGTGTATGCTGCTCGCTTTCAGGGAATTTAAGACGCGGGATAAACACTATCATCGGCGAATTTATGCCTGACTTCATCATACTTGAAACAACAGGCGCGGCAAACCCGATGAACCTTACAGCAGAGATACACGATCTCAGGGATCTTGTAAGATTTGACTCTGTAACAATAATTATTGATGCTCATAATATCATTGAATCACTTGATAAATACAGTATTGCTAAAGAACAGATTAAGTCAGCAGACATCATGATCCTTAATAAAACTGACGGGCTCACTGAAGCAGAGATCGAAGAGAGAAAAAAAATATTAACCGGAATAAACAGGCGGGCCCTGATATATACTTCTGAATACGGCAATATCAACCCTGCACTCCTTTATGACCAGGATATCAGTTCCGCGAATAATAACCCTGCCATGAGTTTCGCCGTTCACAATAATAAAACTCACGCAGATGACGGGTTATCAGGGGTCTCCATTACTCTCCCTGATTCTCTAAACAGAGAGGCTTTCCTGAATAAAATTGAACAACTCCCTTACGATATTTTCAGGATTAAAGGGATTATGAGATTTACCGGTGATGATAAATTTTCAGTATTTCAGTATGTTTCAGGGAGGTATGAAGTATCTCTTCATACTGATGAACGGGAACCTGAAAAATCATTTATTGTATTAATAGGTAAAGATATTGATTCAGAAAAACTGAAAGAATATTTTGCTAATTAGAGCTTAATTTGTCATTCCGGTTTTGTCGCAGACAAATACCGGAATCTTAATGATGGGGATTTATTTCTGAAAACAGTGTAAATTTGTTTTACATTGAGATTCCGGCATTCCGTTGTCACTCCAGCCGGAATGACAGGATCTGAATATTTCGTGAAATGCTATAATTCTGTTATTTGGTGCTATAAAAATGCGAGCAAATATTTTTACAAATTCAAACAGGGGATGCTATGATTGAATTGTTTTATAAAGGGGGTATAATGATGTACCCCATACTCCTCTCATCTGTAATAGCCACTGCGGTTATTATTGACAGAGTTTATATTTTTTTTATTAAAACAAAATTTCTGGAAAAAGGGAAAATAACAGAAATGTTTTCCCTTGCAGAAGAGGGCGGGAGAGAAAAGGCCCTTGTTTTAATGCAGAACGAAAAATCGATATTTTCAGAACTTTTTATCTCTGCTCTTAAAGAGAATAATGAGCATGATATGGAGGAAGCCGCATTACTATCCGGAGAGGAGATACTGTTTTATCTTAAACGGCGTCTATATCTCCTTTCAGTTCTCGGTTCGGCGCTCCCTCTTATGGGGCTCCTCGGTACGGTTCTTGGAATGATCAAAGTCTTTAATAAGGTGGCCAATGCCGGGAATGCTGCGGATATCTCCATACTCGCTGGAGGTATATGGGAGGCATTGATAACCACTGCCGCAGGTATGATGATTGCCATACCGGTTATACTTATATACCATTTTTTCAACAGGACAGTTGAAAAAATATCTCATGCAATGCAGCAGAAGGTTTCACGCCTGATTATGGTACTTAAAAAAACAGAGCGCGCGTAATGGTAAGATTCACCGGAAATCAGAATAATGATGAAAAGATTGGTGTTGATCTTACCCCTCTCATCGATATAATTTTCAATCTGATAATATTTTTTCTTATAACTGCCGTAATTACAGTTAAGGGGATTGATCTAAAACTTCCTGAAGCCTCAACTGCCGAAAAGATGCCGGCGAAGAGCTGGGAGATAATCATTGATGAAAACGAAAAAATTATATTTAATGATGCAGTAATTGATGAAACGAGGCTTAAGAGAATATTTGAGGCTGAGAGGGCTAAGCCTGAGAATGAAAGGATCTCTTCTATAATATTGAAGGCAAACAGAAAAACAACCTTCGGAACATTCGTTAATGTTATGGATACAGCGAGGCAATACGGTTTTTACGATCTTGTGATCGCAACCGATCCGAGGAAAGAATGAATCTGAAAGGGAACCGTTTTTTTATAGCAGCAGTAATTATTTCTGTTTTAATTCATCTCTATCTTTTTAAAGTCAATTTTTCTGTGGAAAAAGAAGGGGGGGAGTGGATTGAAATACCTGTTACATTCATCCCCGATGCGAAAAGGTCTATCCCTGAAAAAGCAATAAAACAGCAGAAGCAGATAACTGTCCCTGAAGAGAAATCCTCTGCCGGGGGTTATTATAAATCCTATGATAAAAACAGAATTGTTAACAGTTATCTTGAGTTAATAAAAAAAGAGATAGATAAAAGAAAATTTTCACCACCTGAAGCCCTGTATTACGGGCTTATCGGTAATGTTACAATAGGATTTGTGATTACAGGAAACGGGAATTTTACGGCGTTAACTTTGATCCGATCTTCAGGGGATAAACTTCTTGATAAAACAGCACTGAACGCAGTAGCAGCTTCATCCAATTCAGTGAAAAGGCCATCCGCAACCGGGAGACAGGATCTCAGAGTCAATGTTACGGTTAAGTATCAGTACGGCCTTTAAGAACATTTTCCTCCATAAAACAATATAAGTTCTGAAAATCAGTATTCAGTCCGGGTACTGATTTTTTTTACCCTGAAATTATTGCATAAAAAAAGCCGGTCTTTCGACCGGCTTTTCAAAGATATATCGAATTTTACAAAACTAAATATTAGTCGCAAAGTTCGAATAGAGCAGCAGCACCCATACCACCACCAATACACATAGACTCAACACCATATTTCTTGCCGAGTCTCTGCATGTTGTTTACGAGTGTAGCGAATATTTTAGATCCTGTACATCCCAGCGGGTGTCCAAGAGCTATAGCTCCACCTGTAACGTTTATAAATGCATCTTTGCTACCGAATTCCCAGTATTTATTGTCAGCTATTCCGAGTTCACGCGCACAGTGGATTCCCTGAGATGCGAAAGCTTCATTAAGTTCAATTAAACCGTCTTTTATGATTTTATCCATTGTCATGCCGGTTTTCTTGAAAAGTAGCGGAATTGCATATTTCGGTCCAACACCCATTTCATCAGGTTTGCAACCTGCAACTACATAACCAACAAGTTTAACCTTCGGTTTTACACCATATTTTTCACAGGCTTCTTTGCTCATGATAAGGTTGGTTGCGGCACCGTCAGTTGTCTGCGAAGAGTTAGCAGCTGTTACTGAACCTGAGTTAGGAACATTAGGAATAGGAGCAGAGAATGCGCCTCTGAGTTTGCCCATCTTTTCAAGGTTTGCGTCAGCCATTACACCGTCATCATAGTCAACTTTGTAGGTTTCTTTTTTGAAAGAGCCGTCTGCCTGCTTAACAAATTTATATGCATCCACAGGAGCTATCTCTGTGAAGAGTTTTTTAGCCTGAGCGTCAGCAGCTTTGAGGTGTGAATGATATCCAAAATAATCCTGTTCTTCACGTGTTACATTGTATCTTCTTGCAACGTTTTCTGCAGTAATACCCATTGACATGTAAACTGTGTAGTCTTTCTTTGCCCATTCCGGGTGAGGTCTTGGAAGGTTTCCACCCATTGGAACTATAGACATAGACTCAACACCGCCGCCCATAGCAACTTCCATCATACCAGCTTTAATTTTAAAAGCTGAAATAGCAAGAGCCTCAAGTCCTGATGAACAGAACCTGTTTACTGTTGCACCGCAAGCTGTAATCGGGAAACCAGCCATAAGTGCAGCTATACGGCCGATGTTGATCCCCTGTTCTGCTTCCGGGAATGCGCAACCCATCATAATGTCCTCAACCGCTTCATATGGAACTTTAGATCTTTCCATTGTAGCTTTAAGAGTTGTTACGAGGAGATCTTCAGGTCTTGTCTGAGCGAGGAGACCTTTTGCTCTTTTACATCCTGGTGTTCTGGTTGCTTCTACAATATATGCTTCTCTCATATATGTGAACCTCCTGAAATTTTAACCGGGATCATGCCATAGACATGATCCCGGATTTATGCTGTTTTAAAGTTTTGAATCTTAGATGAAGAGAGGCTTGCCTTTAGTAGCCATGTGCTCAGCCATCTTCTGTGAGCCCTCTGTTTTCCAGCAATCAACAAACATTTCTCTTTCGAGTGTAAGCATTGCATCTTCAGAGATCTCTTCCCCTTTGTATGCTGTACCACCGGAGATTACATAACCTACACGTCTTACAACTGTAGAGATGTGAGGAGCAATCTTGTATCCAGCGAGCATATCAGGAATATTTGCATCAAGGGCACCCATAGCATCCTGACCGAAAACTTTAACCGGCAGATTTGCTGGCGGTACATATCCGTCTTCAACCATTCTGAGAACTTCTTTCTTGGCATCACCAATGAGGTAATCCCTGTTGAAAACTATTCTGTCCTGAGCTCTGAGGAAACCTTTGTTTCTTGCTTCCTGAGCAGACATAGAAGGCATTGGCATTGCTATTGTCTGGAATGCTGCAAGGAATACTGTCAGCCAGTCTGTTGGTGTAACATTAGACTCACTGATTCTTCTCCACATCTGGTAGCAACCGCCGCCGGCAGGAACAAGACCTGCGCCAACTTCAACAAGCGCCATGTAGAGTTCGTTGTGAGCAACGATTTTGTCTGACCAGAGACATACTTCGCATCCGCCGCCGAGAGCCAATCCGAAAGGAGCAGCAACTACAGGGAATGGAGAGTATTTGATCATTTTCATTCCATTATGTACGTCAGCGATGAAATCATTGATACCTTTGAAATCACCTTTTTTAGCAAGGCCAAGCATGAACTTGAGGTCTCCGCCCGCGCTGAATGCAGGTGGCATTCCGCCCGCTTCGTTACCTATAACAAGACCTGCGCCGTTTTTCCTTACGAATTCAACAGCTTTTGGTACAGTATTGATAACGTCGTTGTTGAGAGCGTTCATTTTTGTATGGAATTCGAAGCAGAATACGCCGTCACCGATGTCAACCAGTGAACATGCATCGTTTCCAAGAACAGTTTTAGCTTTGTCAGCTTTGATGTTGGAGAGGAATACCATGTTCGGGCTGTAAGGAATGTTTTTATATGAATCAGAAGCGAAATCCCAGAATTTTTTAATTCCGTTTTCAACTTTGTAGAAAGTTGTCCCGCCCTTCTCAACCATTCTCTTAACATTGGCTGGAACTGTGAAGCCTGCTTTTTCGATTTCAGCAAGAGAATCTTTAAGTCCGAGGTTGTCCCATATTTCGAAAGGACCGCATTCCCATGCATAACCCCATTTCATACCATTGTCTATGTCAACGAGTGTGTTAGCAATTTCAGGAATCCTGTTTGCTGAGTATACGCACATTGAAGATATGAGTTTTTTTGCGAAATCGTTATTTTTGAATAGATGTTTCTGTTTTTCTGCAGTTGATTTGAGTTCTTTTGTAGCTTCAACAATAGGATATGTTGCTTTATTGTCGAAATCAACGTGCTGGCATGTTTTGATGTCGATAACTTTTTTGAATTTTTTGCCGTCAGCGCCTCTTCCTGAAAGGTAGAAACCGCCCGCTTCTTTTGTTTTGTTACCATACATCTTTTTCTCCATCATTGTGTTGAAGAAAGATGGAGTTTTGTAAATATCTCTGTACTCGTCTTTTGTAAGGAGTTCGTAAGAGTTGTGTGCGATATGGTCAATTGTGTCATTACCAACGAAGTCAGCGAGACCGAAGATAGCTGTTCCCGGCATACCCATTGGTTTTGCGAACATTGCGTCTGCTTCAGGTATAGAAGCAAGGCCTGCTTCGATAAGTTTGAAAGCTTCGCATATAAGCTCAACACCGATCCTGTTTCCGATAAAGTTAGGAGTATCTTTTCCCCAAACTATACCTTTACCAAGAGTCTGCTCACCCCATTTAGATACGAAATCACATACTTCTTTTGAAGTTTCCGGCATTGCGATGCACTCAAGAATCTTCATGTAGCGTACAGGGTTGAAGAAGTGGAGAATGAGGAAATGCTTTTTGAAATCATCGCTTCTTCCTTCTGACATCTTTTCAAGTGGAAGACCGGAAGTGTTAGAAGCTATTATTGAGCCTGGTTTTCTGACTTTTTCAAGTCTTGCGAAGAGATCCTGTTTGATTTTCAGGTTCTCTACAACAACTTCAAAGATGATGTCGCATTCGGCAATTTTGTCGAAATCGTCTGTGAGGTTGCCTAACTCAATAAGAGATAGGTCGTGTTTTTTGTCCATGAATGCCGCAGGCTTAGCTTTAAGCTGAGCATCGAGGCCGGCCTGAACTATTCTCTGTTTAGCTTTACGATCGTTTTTCTCCTCATCTTTAAGATCAAATGGAGCGATGTCAAGTAAGAGAGTCTTAACGCCAGCGCTGGCGCAGAGAGCAGCTATACCGCCACCCATGATTCCTGAACCGATAACACATGCTTTTTCGATTCTTCTTGTCATAAAAACCTCCTGTGAAAGTCTGTTGATAAACATTCTTGTTTATTTTTTAAAAGGATACTTGAGAAAAAGAATTTTGTTTTTATACTGAAATGCCCGGAGCGAGACAACGGACACTAACCAGTAGCTGATATGAAACTACACACACAGGCAATTTATAATTCTTTAAATAAAAATGTCAATATCAATAAGTCATTAATGGTGAAAATGGATAATTTTTTTTATTATGTATCAGTATAATTAGATATCTAATTAAGGTCTTATGTCAGTTTTTATATCATTATTTGTTGAACAACGCAGATTTAATTATGTTTTTTTGGTTATGATATAGAAGTACTTTTATGCAGGAATGATCATTGTTTTTTTTGCGACATAATGCACTAACATTATGCATATAACAGCGCGAATACCGGTATAATTGATCATAACAATTGAATTGAAAGGAGATTTTTGCTTGATATTAACAGGCGGAACTATGATCTGATTTTAAATTTTATTACGAGGTTTATAAATATATGAAGGTAACTCACAGAAATGATCTGTCAAAATTAAAAAAAGATGAACATGTTATTCTGTTTATTGATGATAAAATAAAGAGTGATTACGCGTTGATATCCGGGCTCCGGGGAGCCGAATTTATGAAAGACGCCGATCTTTCTTCCTTTAAAGCGTCCGTATCCGATATCCTATATTTTAATATGAAGGAGAGGCCGGGTGTGATTCTCTGCGGCCTTGGTGATATCACAAAACTCAATGAAGAGGGTGTGAGAAACTGCGCTGCAGCAGCAGTGAAGTTCTGTATCTCTAAAAAAATAAGCGCTGTTACAGTTATTGAGCCTTTAGTCGAAGGTTTCAAGCAGGAGGCAGTTCTACAGGCAATAGCTGAAGGGGCCTTACTTGCGAACTATACATTCGATAAATATAAATCTGATAAAGAGAAAGAGCTGCCTCTTGCTAAAATAGATTTTTATACAGAGGCCAAATACGCAGCCTCTATACTGAAGGATGTTGAGATAATTGCCTCTAATACATGGCTCTGCCGGGACCTTGTGAATGATATAACAGATGAAGTTAATCCTGTAACATTCGCGCAGCTTGCAGAAAAGATTGCGAAGGAGTCAGGCCTTACATGCAGAGTTTTTGACAGGAAGGAGATTTCAAAGAAAAAGATGGGCCTTCTCCTTGCTGTAAACAGGGGGAGTGTTGTTGAACCGAGAGTTGTTGTGCTTGAGTACAAAGGTGACCAGGGGAGCAGAAAAGTCTTCGGCCTCATCGGTAAAGGGATTACATTTGATTCCGGCGGGATGAATCTGAAACCATCCGGTTCAATGGAGACAATGAGGTGCGATATGGCTGGAGCTGCAACCGCGCTCTGCTCAATGAAAACCATCGCTGAACTGAAGCTGAAAAAAAATGTCACAGCAGTAATCCCCCTCACGGAAAATATGCTCAGCAGCAATGCCTACAGGCCCGGCGATATATACAGGGCTTATAATGGAAAAACTGTTGAGATCGGCAATACCGATGCAGAGGGGAGGCTTATACTGGCTGATGCTCTCTCCTATATGGAGAAGGAGATTAAGCCTGATGTTATAACAGACCTTGCCACTCTCACCGGAGCCTGCGTTGTTACATTCGGTGAAACAGTGGCAGCTTATCTCTCCACTGATGATTCTCTCGCATCTGCTGTGGAGGGGGCTTCTGCAAGAACAGGAGAAAAACTATGGAGGCTTCCGTTCTTTGACGATTACGAGGAGCGCATGAAATCTGATGTTGCTGACCTGAACAATATGGCAGCAGAGAAGAACGCTGGTACAATCTCCGGAGCTGTTTTTCTGAAAAACTTCGTGGAGAAGACCCCCTGGGCGCACATTGACATAGCAGGTACCGCGTGGTATTCCAAAGCACGGGGATACAGGCCGAAAAATGCAACAGGTTACGGTCTGAGGCTTATTGTTGATCTTGTTAAAAGCTGGAAGTAGGTGAAGTGAATTTAATCTGCCCGGGGCGGGACTTGAACCCGCACGGACACAAGGTCCAAGGGATTTTAAGTCCCTTGTGTCTACC
>DIEX01000023.1:81710-82326 GCA_002418835.1 Spirochaetia bacterium UBA5763
AGGTTTTGCAGACCTCTCCCTTGCCACTTGGGTACAGCGCCGGATGAGGTTTCCATATATTTATTTACACATCCGTTGTCAAGATAAAATTTTTCCAGGAGCTATTTTTGAAATTCATCGCGGACTTTCATATACATTCCCATTTCTCCATTGCTACAAGTAAAAAACTTGTTCCTGAATACCTTGAATACTGGGCGCGTTTAAAAGGGATTAATGTTATAGGTACAGGTGACTGTATTCACCCCGGCTGGCAGCAGGAACTTGCGGAGAAGCTTGAGCCATGCGGGAACGGGCTGTTCAGGCTTAAGAACGAGTACAGGCTTGAGGAGTCGAAACGTTTAAAACATGAATTTATCCCTGATGAGATTTTCTTTATGCTCACAGGGGAGATAAGCAGTATATACAAGCGTGACGGCAAAGTGCGTAAAGTGCATAATATCTGTGTATTCCCTGACATGGAATCACTGAAAAAAGTTCAGTCACGCCTTGATGATGCCGCAAATATCCGGTCTGACGGCAGGCCGATTCTCGGAATTGATTCAAGGATAATTCTGGACATGGTGCTTCAGTCATCATCTGAGTCTTTTGTTATTCCGGCGCATATATGGACACCCTG
>DIEX01000023.1:82393-82598 GCA_002418835.1 Spirochaetia bacterium UBA5763
TCCTCCGACCCGGAGATGAACTGGCGGTGCAGCTTTCTCGATTCATTCAGGCTTGTATCAAACTCCGACGCTCACTCGCCGGAGAAGCTGGGCCGGGAGGCCAATCTTTTTGACACTGAGCTTTCATACTTCGGCATCTATCACGCTCTGAAGCACGATAAGGGATTTAAAGGAACAATTGAATTCTATCCCGAGGAGGGGAAAT
>DIEX01000004.1 GCA_002418835.1 Spirochaetia bacterium UBA5763
ACGGTTAAAGTCCGGATGAGAGAGAGCGAAGCAACCTTATGCGTGGAGACTACCTATGTGTATTCACTCTGCGTTTAAATCATCGTTTCATACTGCTCTCAGACCGTTACCCTGATGAAAATTACTATTTTTATCAAGGAGTCTGACATGAATTACAATCAATTATCACTATCAGAATTATCTGATGAAAGAATCAAAACTGCAATCTCATCTCTTCGCAGTGGCGGGGGAGTTCTCCTTGTGGATGACGAGGACCGTGAAAACGAAGGTGATTTGATCTTCCCGGCGGAAACAATTACTGAATTGCAAATGGCAATGCTGATACGCGCCTGCAGCGGAATTGTCTGCCTGTGTCTTACAGAGGAAAGAACTGAATATCTCGCTCTTCCAATGATGGTTAATAACAATTCCAGCAGATTTCAGACAGCTTTCACTGTATCGATAGAAGCCAGTAACGGAGTTACAACCGGTGTTTCTGCACATGACAGGGTTAAAACTATACGGACAGCTATTGATGATAGCTGTAAACCTGAAGACCTGCACAAACCCGGACATGTGTTCCCTCTCCGTGGTAGAAAAGATGGTGTATTTGAAAGGAGAGGTCATACTGAAGGGACTATTGACCTGATGAGAATTGCAGGTTTTAAACCTGCCGGAGTTTTGTGTGAACTGACAAACCCGGATGGTACAATGTCAAAGCTTCCAGAAATTATTGAATTCGGCAGAGAACATGGATTTCCGGTGCTCACTATTAATGATATTGTTGAATATAGAAAGAAGAACAATTGCTGAAAAGATTACCATATACAATCCCCGGTACTTTAATTATGCCGGGGGTTGTCATGAAATAGTATTGAATGATTGTTTAATATATTGACACCACTTTCGAAAATTCTTTTAACCTCATCAGCATAATGTTTTATGCTGAGAGTTTTTCTTATCTTTTTTTCAATTTTTTTCCCGTTATCAAAATTCTGTGAAAGATAATTCCATACACCGTGCATTTTATCAAGAACATGGGCTGATGACTGGAGTTCAGACTGATATTCATTGAATAAAGTATCAACAAACTGTTTAATCCGTTTTATCTTTTCATCAGGAACAGCACTTTTACCTGAATTTATCTCTTCAGCAAGAAGCGGATTTATCAATAGACCACGACCGATCATCCATCCGTGAAGTTCGCCGGTTTGTTCATATAGATAATTTATATCTGTAAAGTGAATAATATCACCATTGTAAACAACTTTGTGTACTGATTGCCTTAAAGCATCAAGAAAAGCGGTGATGTTGATATTACCTTCATACATCTGAGCGGCAGTACGAGGGTGTATTATTATTATTTTCAGAGGATATTTATTCAGTCTTTCAATAACCGGGCATATTTCACCGGGATCATTAAAACCGAGTCTCATTTTGACTGAAATCGGCGGCAGTGATGCACTGCATATCGTATCAAGAAATTTTTCAATTGAATCAGGGGTTTTAAGTAGAGCAGCTCCTTCTCCTCTATCAAGAACTCTCTTAAAGGGACACCCCAGGTTCCAGTTTATCTCATCGGAACCGTTGTCGGATAACTTTTGAGCAAGAGTGATAAATTGTTCTGCTGACTTCGCAAGAATCTGCGGTATTGTCCTGAATTTATCATCAGCTGAAGATTTAAGATCTTTCAGCTTTTTGTCAGTATCAGAAGCAGTTATAAATGGAGCTACGGCAGCATCAATGCCATTGAAATATGATGCAAAGACTCTTCTGAAAGTCCTGTCTGTAATCCCCTTGACTGGTGCTAAATATAATCTTTTATTCATTTTAAAACTCATCTTTATTGTTTCGGAATGTTCCGTGTGCAGTGTCATTCTATTTTACTCTACAGTTTTTGACCATCTCTTATATTTAAATATGTGGTCAACTAATTATATTCTTTCCAGATCGATTATTAATCTTAATTGACATTAATAATATTTCTTTTAAAATTAATATTCTTATATACTTACGCGGGTCCATTATATTGTCTGAAATTAATTTCCGGTATAATCCCTGTTCAGGAGACTGCTCATGAAAAGAGTTTTTTGTATTCTTGTCTTTATCTTATCTATTACATTTACACCCTCACTTGATGCAGATGTCCTTGATGAGCTTCACTTTGTCACGGATAAAAGTGACGTTCATGTATATATAAACATTGAAAGCATGTTATCCTTTTTTAAACAGAAAGGAATAAATATCAATGAGCTTGATGAACTTGCTGTGGATAATTCCGGAAAAAATGGGAATAAAGCTCTTACAGATTTCGGCCTTAAATTGAGTGATATTAAAGAGATTCTTTTTGCGGGATGTGTTGAGGATTTTGAAAAGAAAGGGGGATTCCTCATATTCATAAATGTGAATACTAATAAGGCTAAAATTCCCGCATCTTTAAAAACAAAAACTGTAAAAATAAATGGTATTTCTTTTTATGAAACCGGGACTGAAGCTGGTATACTTTTCACATTATCGGGCACTACTTTTATAGCCGGGCCGAAAGAATACCTTGAAGAATATTTAAGTAAAAAGAAAACAAAAAAAACAAGCTTAACTGAAGCAGCAAAACAATTCAGAATAAACGCTGACAGTAAAGCTGTATTTATAAATTTAACCGTTTCTGAATATCTGAGAAATGAAATGGATAAAGCATATACACAGGGTACTCTAATCGCAAAAGGGCTTAGTGAAAATGTTTTTCTCAAAACACTCCTTAATTTGAAATCTATAGAATACGGAATTCAGGTTAATGATAAAATTCATTTCTTCGCCGGGATGCAGGGAGCAAGTGAAACTGACAGTGAGAGACTTCTTATGATGAGTCATTTTGCAATTGTCGGGACAAGCTTTGTGGCTTCTTTCGCTGACATGATCGCAGCTCGAAGTCAGGATAAATCCTTGGATAGAGTAACGGCTAATAATGAAATACTGGCATCATTACAGCAGATTATAGGGAGGATGAAAGCAAAGCGGGTAAGCAATGGAGTGCTTGTCTCATTCCATCTTACAGAAAAAGAGACAGATTCCCTTATCACTTTTGTTAAAAAAAGTATTGAAGAGGAAAAGAAAACTAGAGCTGAGCGTATAGAGAGTGAAAAGATATCAGTTATCACAAAAGCGATAACTGATAAAGATACTATAAAAGCTGAAATGCTTTTAAAAGAGAAAGTTGATATAAACAGAAAAGATCTCGATGGTAATTCAATATTATCAACAGCAGCTCTTATGGGAAATGTCAAAATCGCATCCATAGCCATTTCAAAGGGCGCATATATTGAAATGAAGAATCCTGAAGGTCTTACTCCCTTACATTTTGCGGCAAAAGGGGGGAGCATTGAAACAGTAAATTATCTTATCAGTAAAGGTGCTGAGGTATCCGCAAAAAATGAAAACGATATGACGCCGCTGCATTATAATGCTCAACAGGGGAACCATCAGGTCACAGCAATACTTGTAAATGCAGGATCTGATATAAATGCACCAGCCATGGACGGGGCAACACCTTCACATCTGGCATGTGAAGAAGGTTATATTGATATAATAAAAGTTTTAGCTGAAAAAGGAGCTGATTTTACAATTCGTGATTCAAATGGCGACAGAGCTGTAGATGTGGCTTCAAGGAACGGGCATACCGCTTTACTTGAATTTTTTAAATCAAAATATAATCTTGAACCATCACCAGTCATTGAAAATAATAATGGTCTTGAAAATGATTTTAATGATGAATACAATGATGAGTCTGATTGAGTTACGGTTTTATCGTTTAATGAAAAACCACGTTAATTAATCAATACATCGGTGTTTTAAATACAAATTCATAAACATGTTCCGGCGTATCAAAGCAGTATGAATAACGGAGTCCAGCTTCAACTGCAAGATAAAGATTAGAAAGCAGATTCTGTTCTGCTGTAAGTTCAAAACCGGCTGATTTATAATATGTATATCCTGTTTCATCCTTTCCGGCACCGTAATCAAAGAATAAAGCACCATTTATTCTTTTAAAGTAAAGTAGTTTCCATATATTAAATGACAGATCACAAATAGGAAAGGCGTAATCAACTCCCCCCTGAGTAAAATGTTCATACCTCACTGAATCATATCCTCTGGGGAATAGCACCAGCGATGTAAATATATAGTTTTTATAATCCAGATTTTCATAGCTCCCCTTGAGAATCAGTCCCTGTGTATCTGTAATACCCGGCAGGTATAATTTAAGATCAGCAGAAAACAGGTTTCCTCTGTAGTCTGATTCGTGAGGAGTATGTGTGTATGACAGTTGCAGAACTTCGCCAATCCCCGGTGTAACAGAGGATAAAGCGCCACGGACAATATGTGAAAGAGTTAGAAAATATTTATAATAATAAAGGTCCCCGTCCCTGTTAATATCATTGTATATGGTTCTGTTTTCCTGTGTTTTGTCCGTGATATGTATATAACCGGTTTTACCGCCGAATGTTAAAGCGGTAGTATGAATTCCTCTTGAGAAATCCAGAGGGAAATGAATTCCCGCAAAACCGGTTGTCTCCTTCCATGTTACAAAATCAAGTTCACTGTTGCCGCTTTCATTATCTACTTTCACAGCTCTCTCGCCGTAAATTCCTGACAGGGTAAATACCGGGTATAAACCGCTATATGTAAGTGTTGCCGAACCTGCATCAGTTCCTTCATTGAAATTTCTGATATAAGAAACTATAATATCGGTTGTATGAAGAACATCACGCGAAAGAAACGAAATATAAAATTCAGAGTCAGTAGAATTTAATGCAGGGAACCATCCAAAAAAATTAACACTGTTTGCAATGGGGTGATAATTTTTAATTTCGTATTGATTCTGCTGCACTGTATATGCAGTTTCAAAGTCTCCCTGAAGTTCCTGCTTGGCAACAGGTTCAATAGTATCAACTAATCTCCGTTCCACCTTCTCAATGGGTATCCAGCTTTCCGGTTTGAGATCCATCTTCGCGACAGAGTATCCGTTTGCAGTATAATCATTGAACAGCATTGTTGAAGTAGCAGTATCAGCAGCGGGGTAGTATGCTCCGAATTTTCTTGAAGTCACCTGATACCTTTTCTTTTTTTCAATGTCAATAGCATAAATGTTATCAATTCCGGAATAGTTTGAGACATAAAGAAGATATTTACCGAAAAATTCAAGTGCCCTGAGTATTTCATTAAATGTATAGTCTGTCAGATTAACTATTTTCCCCGTCAAAGTGTTATACAGCAAAATAGCATTGCCGTTATCAGAAAGTGCAGATAACGCAACATATTTGCCGTCATCAGATATAGCCGGATCAAAAATATGGCCTGTATTTTTAATTTCAGAAGAAGATATTTCCAGTTTTTGATTTATATTAAATAATGAAATTTTATAACTGAGTTCCTGTGTATATTCTATTGCAGCAGCTTTTTCTCCATCATGCGATATGGCGGATGCAATGAATCTGCGTTTATCAGACAGCCATACGGTTTCATCAGCTTTCGAATCGTAGACCTTAAGATCAAGATAGCTTCTATAGCCCCACCTTGGATCAGGAACTGATTCTCTCCAGAGAAAAATCCCTCCTCCGGATGAGAGTATTTTTTCATTATGCATCATTCCATACATAACTTCATAAGGCATACGGCGCAATGCGTTAAAATCACCGTTGTCTTTAATTTCTCCAAGCATCAATTCCCGGTCTCTTGAAAATTTCAGTGAATGAATACTATTTCCGTTATTGTGAACCGGAAATAGAAAGCTATCAAAGCGGTCAGGATAATGTTTTGTTTTAATCTCCGCGTCTGTAAATTCGAGGCCTTCGATCTGCCTTTTCCATAAAAGACTGTATTCATTAAAAGCATCATTATAAAGTTCTGTTATAGATTTTCCTGTTGCATGTCTGAGAGAACTGTCGAAAGTATAAAATAAAAAATATTTTCCGGTATCTTCAAGCACTTCGTTCCATACATCAACACCATAATGTCTCTGTATATAGGAACATAGTAGGTAACCCAGACGGTAATGATCATTCCGGGGATATAGCGAATTATATGAACCGAGATAATCTTTATAATATGAATATCTTTCGCCGGAGAGTTCAAGGCCTCTGTGCCAGAGAGTGAAAGAGGGTAGTCTCCCCCGTCCTCCTTTTGTCAGGGCTGTCTCCATTGAAACAGCATCTCCTTCCATGAACCATGATGGAACATAAATAACAGAAAAAGCAGCAGTACCCAGTTCCCCGAAAAGTAATCTCCATGCTGCTTTGCCTGCGCCATCTTTAAGTTTATTCATTTGTACCATATGCCGGCCTTCATGAATTGCCAGCCCTCTGAACCATTCAATCCCGTCAAAAGAAGAAGGAGTTGTGTACCAGTGTGAATAAAATGGGGCGGGGGATACAAAACCATTTGCATCTGCATTCTGATTTATTAGAACAATCGGTATTCTGCGGGGAGTTGTTTTTATACTTGAGTAGTTGTATTTTTCATAATGAAGCATCAGGTCAGCCATTCTTTCACCGGCCGGAGTAATCTCCTCAGGAAAAATTATTTTATAAATACCTGTATCGATATATTTCCATTTAATCCCTGATGGATTCTGCTGGGCATACGGATTTTGTATGAAAAATAATAAAAATAAAATTACCGGTATTACGCGTTTCATTATTCGACCTGTCATTAAAATGCGGATATAATATAACATGATTTAAATAAGTCAATAATTACAAATAATACCTGTGATTATTCCAGTTAGAGAAAATAAAGTCATAAGAATAATTATACCCCTGGAAAAAGGGTTATTCATCCTGTTGGCCGGATGCTTTCTGAAAAAAACATGTAAAAGCTGGTGGAAGAGGGGGAAAATGCAGGTAATCCAGTATAGCGCTGTGAAATGATATTCAATCATATAAAAAATTAATATAAAAAGCACAAAATGCACTGCAATGAAAATACAGGATGCGATGGTATTATCGATCCTGTTTATCACTGCCATCATCTTCCACTCCATGGTTCTTACGGCATCCATTTCGTGGAGCAGAAGGAGACTCAGGTTGACCCATAATAATATTTTAAATATCATAGGTTCTATTTGTGATTTATTATTTCAATTTTGAAAGCAATTTATCTTTTTCAAGCCATAAATCATTGAGCCATTTGCAGAAATATTTACGGTACACTTCATCATTTTCATAATCACCAATAAGTTTTTTATCAACAGGGAGTTTTTCAATATGAACATCAACCTTGTGTACACGTCCGCAGAGGAAGCTCCAGATACTGTAATCCATTTCAGGATATTTAATTGTTATATTAAGTATGCAGTGAAACATGCTCCCCATTGCAGTGAAAACAAAACCTGTACCTCCTGCCTTCGGCTTGAGAAGATTCTTATAAGGAGATTTCTGTCTGGCATGTTTTACGGGGGTAAACCTTGTTCCCTCAACAAAATTCATTACGCTGACAGGGGTATATTTGAATTTTTCACAGGCTTTACGTGTAATTTCTATATCTTTGCCTTTCATTTCAGGGTGTGCCTTGAGAAATTCAGAAGAAAATCTCTTCATAAAAGGGAAGTCAAGAGCCCACCATGCTATGCCAAGAAGCGGAACCCGGATCAACTCTTTCTTAATGAAAAATTTAAGAAGCGGTATACGCCTGTTAAATACCATCTGAAGAACTACTATATCTGACCAGGACTGGTGATTGGAAAGAACCATATACCACTCCTTCGGTGCAAGATCCTGTTCACCTGTAACTTCAATTTTAACACCGAGTATTTTTTTATAAAGTAAGTTATTTATATCAAGCCATGTTGTAGCTATTATATTCAGTATTCTTGTAAAAAATTTTCTGGAAAAGTCTAATGGAATTACAAGTTTTAATAAGGCGGCAGTAAGCAGAAAAGGGTATCCAACAAGAGTATTCGTTAATATAAAAAGGATCGAAAAGACCCCTTTCATATTTATTATTGTTTTTTTTATTCCAGATTCTTCCGGTGTTATTTTTTCATTATCCTGCTTTAACTGCTGCAGATTCATAGCGGGTACCCCTGATTTTAATATGGATAAGGAAGATCTATTTTACAAATAAATATTGTGAAATAGCAAATGAATTTTGTTTAATTCGAAATATTAAAAAAGTTTTAAAGCTCAAATGGTTGCAATAATTATTTTGATCAAAATAAAAAAAATGAATAGTGAAGAGAGCAGAGGGTATCAAAACATTTGATTTAATAAAATAAATTAATACCCTCTTAATAATTTATCAGATAAAGCAATACAGATTAGTAATCACTGTATAGTTTTTTATGATAAAGATATTGATCCCCTTTATCAGTTAAAACAAGATCTTTTCCTTTTTTGATGATATATCCTTTATCAATAAGAGTATTAACAAGTGAATCAAAACCATCTCTTAAAGCGTTGAGTCCCTGTTCAAGAACCTGGTTGTATTCAAGGCTTTGATCTGCTTTTTTATGATTGTTGCGATAAATTCTTAAAAATTGTGATTCAAGCAGGTTTAGATCTTCTTTCATAACCAGTCACCTCCATTTGATATTCCTTAAATTTAATATACTGATTTAGAGGGAAAAATCAAAAAAAGATAAAAAGAGGCGGGTTTGACCCGNNCCCCGCCCCGAAGGCTTATTCGTAAACAGATACAGCCGGTAACAGTTAAGCACTAAGTTTATTTGTGCGCACCCATATTTTCTGTTTTTCAGCCATCTTCACAAGATCGTCTCTCACTGCTGGGTGCGCGATATTTATCAGCTCCTCAGCCCTCTGCCATGTTGATTTTGCTTTCAGCATAGCGATGCCGTATTCAGTTACAACATAATTAGTAATACTTCGCGGAACTGTCACTGTTGCTCCCGCAGGCAGGGTTGGAGTTATCCTTGAAATAATACGCCCGTCTTTTTCATTGGAGGATCTCAGGCATATAAAACCTTTACCACCAACAGATCTGTAAGCTCCGAATATAAAATCGAACTGCCCTCCGGTGCCGGATATCTGTCTTACACCGGATGATTCAGAGCATACCTGTCCATAGAGATCCACTTCAACTGCATTATTGATTGCTATTACATTATCATTTTGTGCAATCCTGAATGGATCATTTGTGTAACTTACCGGGTAAGTGGCGCAGACAGGATTATTGTCAAGAAAATCATAGAGCTTTTTTGTACCCATCGCAAAAGTGTAAACTATCTTACCTTTATCTATAGATTTAAACTTTCCATTGATCTTGCCATTGTTATACATATCAACAAATGAATCTACAAGCATCTCCGTATGTATTCCAAGATCCTTCAAATCTGATTTGGCAATCATAGCTCCCACAATATTAGGCATTGCACCGATACCAAGCTGAAGACATGCTTTGTCAGGTATTTCGTTCATTACAAGTTCTGCTATTTTCTTATCAACATCAGAAACAGGAATATCAGGAAGTTCAATGAGCGGCCTGTCATCTCCATGAACAATATAACTGATCTGTGATATGTGGATTGATTCACATGCTCCCCCCAGACACTTTGGAAGAGAGTTATTTACTTCAACAATGACAATTTTCGCAGCTTCACACATGGCAAGTGTTATTGAATTGCTTGTACTGAGATTAAAGAATCCAGCCTTATCCATAGGGCCTACTTTGATCATTGCAACATCAGGAACAACGTATCCTCGTTCAAAAAATGTGGGGCCTTCATGATAGGTAAGAGAGATATAGTTGCAGAGATTATTATCATGAGAACGCCTGCTCGCTGTACTGAAGTGCCAGTCGTTATAGATAAAATGATTTCTCTCCGGGTCCTGTTGAACTACCTGAGGGACATAGGGGCAGCAGACAGATCTTACCTCAACATTGTGCAGTTCCTCTTTTCGCCTTGCAAGTGCAGCATCAAGTATGTGAGAATTCATAACAAATTCTCCATAATGCACCAGGTCTCCGGATTTAACGACTTTTACCGCTTCATCAGATGTAACTGTTTTTCTTTCATATTCTGCTTTATAAGTCATACTATTACCTCCGTAACTGTTTTATATTTATTCGTATTCGCTTAGAACGCTATTGCCTATTACGATCCGCTGAATCTCAGATGTTCCTTCATAAATTTCAGTAATTCTTGCATCCCTGTAAAGACGCTCGGCAATATAATCCTTCACATACCCGTACCCGCCATGTATCTGCATGCATTTATGTGTACACCTGTGAGCACATTCCGAAGCGTAGAGTTTTGCCATAGCCGAGTATTTGGACGCTTTTCTTCTGTCCCCTGTATTAAGAAGTTCAGCTGTTTTATAGATAAGGAGCCATGCAGCTTCAATCTCGGTAGCCATATCAGCAATCATAAACTGAATAGCCTGAAGTTTAGAAATAGGCTTCCCGAACTGTTTCCTCTGATGCGCGTATTCAGCCGCAGCATCAAGAGCTGCCTGTGCGATGCCAAGAGCCTGTGCTGCGACACCTACACGTCCGCCGTCCAGAGTATGCATAGCGATTTTAAAACCGTCACCCGGTTTACCTAAAATATTTCCCTCCGGAATTTCGCAGTTATCATAAACCATCTCTGTTGTTGATGAAGCGCAAATACCAAGTTTATCTTCAACTTTACCTACTGAAAAACCCGGTGTACCTTTCTCGATGATGAAAAAGCCGGTGTTTCTGCCTTTCTGACCGTCTTTATCTGTTACAGCGAGAACAACATGCACGTCGCATACAGCGCCATTTGTTATGAAATTCTTGCTGCCGTTAAGTATCCACTTCCCATTCTTCAGTACAGCAGTAGTCTTTGTTCCACCTGCATCTGAACCAGCCTCAGGTTCGGTGATTGCAAATGCACCAATATGCTCCCCGGAGCAGAGTTTTGGAAGATATTTCTTTTTCTGTGCTTCAGTCCCGAAGTAGTAGATCGGGGATACACAGAGAGAGTTGTGGGCAGCAAGTATTGTGCCAGTAGACGCACAGTACTTTGACAGTTCACTTATGGCAATTGAGTAGCTTACATAATCCATTCCTGAACCGTTATATTCTTCAGGATAAACAATTCCCATCATGCCCAGTTCACCAAGTTTCTTTGTAGTCTCCATGGGGAATCTGTGAGTTCTGTCAATCTCCACAGCCTGTTCTTTAAGAACTTTTTCACCGAAGTCACGGCACATGTCCCGTACCATCTGCTGCTCTTCAGTAAGTTCAAATACGCTTAATTTCAGCGGATTTCCTGCCGCTTCATCCGTTACTGATGATTCTTTCTCCAGCCTTGTGTTCATATAAGCCTCCGATAAGATTTTTTTATAATGTCATAGTCTGATAATACATATAACACTGGTTATGCCAATCGGAGGATTACATATATGTGTGATGTGTTTATTTATGTTTTTTTCAATAACAGGTTTTCTTAAAATGGCAATGGAGTACTTTATGAAAAAAAGAGTAGGGGGAGCCCCTATACTGCAGAAGATTTAGAAATAGCTTAAAGCAGATTAATAATTCTATTTCTGCCTGGTGAGTTCCCATTGAGACGCGTGCTGGATTAGTTCCGTGGCGTTTTTAAGGTTGAGTTTTTCTTTTATGTGTTCCCTGTATGTATCAACTGTCTTTATACTGAGCCTGAGTTTTTCAGCGATTTCACGGGTTTCATTACCCTGGCCGATGAGTTCAAATACCTGAAGTTCTCTATCTGTAAGGGATGACAGTGCAGTGTCATCTATGCCAGTTCCCTTACCAATAGCTTTTTTAAGGAGCCTGTCCTTAATCCGGTCGCTTGCATAGATCTCATTTGAAAGAACAGTTCTTATGGCTTTAATTAAAAGTTCAGACGCCTCCTGTTTCATAATGTAGCCTATGGCTCCTGCTGCGAATGCCCTTTCTGCGTAAAAAGTTTCATCAAATACTGAAAGAACAAGTATCGGAATGTCGGCATTTATACGCTTGATATACTTGATAAGATCTATACCATTCATGTCACGAAGGGATATATCAACAATGACAATATCAGGTCTGTTATCTTTTAGAAACTCAAGAGCTTTTTCGCCGCTTTCAGCTTCGCTACACTGGCTGATGTCATCAAGTTGTGATATCAGCGTTGAAAGGCCCATCCTTACAATGGAGTGATCTTCGACAATAAGTACTGTGTGCCGTTTATTCATTGTTCGAACAGCCATATATTCCTCTCACGTGTTATTCTTCCGGAGTCTGCATGTTACAGTAACACCACAGCTATCACTATTATTCCCTATATATATCTTGGCACCAATCATCTTTGCCCTGAACTTCATAAGTTTTAGACCGAAGCCGCTGCTCTCCCTGAAATTCTTATCTTTAAAACCGCAGCCGTTATCAGTAACTTCAAGTGTAATGTCGTCGCTACTGTTTCGAAGCAGTATTGTGATGTTGTCGGCGTCACCATGTTTAACAGCATTATGTACAGCCTCATTTGCAATATAATAAAGTTCTGTTGCTTTAATTACATCAATATCATCTTCTTCATTTTCCTCTTCGAAACTGCAGGATATTTCATATATTTCACTTACTGAGGTGGCAAGGTTTTTAAGCGTACTGGGAAGGCCTTCATAATCTATCTCAACAAGGAAAAGGCCTTTAAGAAGTTTTTTCGCCAGAGATAAAGACTCACTTATGAGATCATGGAGTTTCCGGATATCTTTCATTTCAATGGTTCTGCCGGTCTGCTTCTTAATTTCAAGTGTTCGGATAAGAAGAGATATTCCTGTTAAGTACTGTATAAGGTTGTCATGAAGGAGTTCACCAACTCGCTGCTGTTCACGTTTACTGATTTCATTTATCTGCCCGAGAAGATAGTTATACTCTGTCATGTCAATAAGTGTGACAACATACTGCTGCGGCGCCGGGCCCAAGGCCGTAAGGCAGTAGACATCTTTTATTTTACCATCAATATCTTTAATTCTGAATTCACTCTGGTTGATTAAAGACGCCTCATCTGCACCGAGTTCCCTGGCGTTTTTTCTTATCTCTCTGACATATTCCGGTATGACAAAATCCTGCCATGTCATCTTCCCTTCAATCAGCTTTTTAGAATAACCGGAAAGTTTGACCATGCCATCATTAACAAGTACAAGGAGATCATTTTTAACAATCCCCATTGCCGAGCCTGAACTTTCGAAAATAGTTTTATACATCTCCTCTGAAAGCCTGAGTGCGTTTTCAAGCTGTTTCTTCTCCGTGATATCAAAAAAGATTGAAATGATACAATTAACTCCATCAAGCAGAATCGGTTCAGCTGAATAGATATAGTTATGCAAATCACCATTCTTGTGTCTGAACCTGATCTCGATATTCTTGATAGTATGCCCCTGTCTGAGCAGCGGGATAATTCTGTCTCTGTCACCCGGAGGTTCCCAGATATTAATATTAAATACAGTGCTTCCTATAATGTCAGACCTGATATAGCCTGTATTGCGGAGGAATTCGTCATTCACTTCCATTATCAATCCGTCATCAAGCGATGTAATGCTGAGGCTGATTGGTGCCGCCCTGAATGTCCGTGAAAATTTTTCCTCGGAGATACGCAGAGCCTCTTCAAGCTCTTTTCTCTCTGTAATATCAAAAAAATTAGAGATAATACAGTCAACATCACCGATCCTGATTGGCTCACCGGAATAGATGTAATTGTGCAGTTCACCGTTTTTATGCCTGAAGATAATCTCCCTGTTCTTCACAGGTTTCCAGTTTTTAAGAGGGGCAAGTATCTTTTCACGGACTTCCGGCGTCTCCCATATATTGATTCCGAAAACAGTGTTCCCCTCAACCTCTGACCTGGTGTATCCTGTATTTCTGAGAAATTCATCATTAACCTCAACAATCCTCCCTTCGTTCAGTGTGGTAATTGTAAGACTAATTGGAGCGAAGTGGAAAGAACGGGAATATTTTTCAGCGGAACTGCGGAGAGCGTCATCATTCGGTATTGGCGATGAGGCTAACTTTTCTGCCGGAACCTGCCGAGGAGAAAGTTCATTCTTTGCTGCTGAGCATATAGTTATATATTCACCGGACACATAATCAGTAACCCGGTCTGAAATGTCAGAAATAATGCAGTAAATAAACTGTTCGGAGTTTAATGTTTTCTTAAGAAGGTTGATACCGAAAGTGACAGCACGCCCCATGGAATCAAAAGTCGGGAACATGATACATTTACGCAGTGACCGGTTTTCTGACGTGAGTATCTCTTTTATATACTCCAGAGCTGTAACTTCAACTTCATCCTGTGTAAGAGAGGATCTGTATATATCCTTTATGATATTCCAGATATACTGTTCGAGTGTTTTTTCGGAGGGGATACCTGTCATGTTGTGAACAGTATTATTCCAGAGTTTTATTCTCCCTTCTGAATTAATTACAAGTATACCGTCACTTATGAATGACGATATTTCAGTTATAAAACTGAGCATGCTGTCTGATATGTCAGGTGAAATACTTTTTTTTAAATTCATTACAGGTTACTTTGAAATGTCATTCTCTGTTTCCTGCTTCCCTGTGAGATTTATATTTAACTTTAAAATAACTAAAAATAGAGCTAAAGCAAGCATTATTTCTGCCATGAAGATATTCAGATTTATACGGATATTTTTCAGCAGAATATTTATATAATTTAACTTTGTGACTATATAGTCACAAAGTTACTAATAGATGTACAAAAATATATGTATTTACGCTATTAAAATGTTTGAAAAAATTAAAAAAATAAACAAAATCAATGTAAATGTATTGATTTTACAAACGAAACGAATAGTATATGTTTAGAAATATAAAAAAGAGGTAAGCAAAATGAAATTTGAAGAACTGAAACATGTATTTGAAAGTGATCTCAGGCTTAGCATTGAGAGATCAAACGGGCTCACAGTGTTTTCAAAAGAGAGTTCTGCATTTGAGAACTGGCTTCATGTGGAAGCTGCCGGTGCACTTGCAAAGGGTATATCCGGCAAAAGCAGGATTGTACCTGAGGCTGTTGTTAATGTAAGCGGAAAAGATGTTGAAGTAGACATCCTTGTTGAAAATGAGTGGGCTATAGACCTCAGAGTAATAGGTAAAAATGAGAAAATTGCGGGAGCTCAAACTGTGAAATCATTTAAAGATGAAATTGAAAAGCTCAAAGCAATTAAAAAAGGTTACTCTGAAAAAAATATAAAGATCAATACAGCTGTTGCTTACTTTGTACTCCCTGCTGAAGACAAAGCATATATTCATGAAAATATGCTCTCTGAAGCATTCGGAACAGATAACGCCGCATTTATAGAAGACAAAAAAAGCTTTTACCTGAACGACAATTCTGTTAAGGGAGCAATTTACCTCAAAGAGGTATAAGTTCATTTTTCATTAAGCCCCCTTGCAAAAGGGGGCTTCTGTTTTGGGAACCGGATATTTCATCTGTTATTTATAAACCGGTTCAACTGCCTTCCTGAATGATAGTACCTGCCGGTGTTTTTTTTTAGAGTCAAAAAATTCTTGCAATTATACACTCTGTTATATTCAAAATTAAAATAAATTTGGCCTGTCTTAAGTCTATCAAAGCCGTTAAACCCGGAGTGCGGTATAATGAAAAAAAAGATATTGATGGTATATCCTGAATCCCCGTCAACATTCTGGAGCCTGAAGCATACTCTTAAAATAGTTAATAAAAAAGCACTTATGCCCCCTCTTGGGCTTATGACTGTTGCTGCGATGCTTCCGCCTGATTATGAGATAAAGCTTGTAGATTTGAACGTAACCGGACTCAGGGATGAGGATATACTCCGGGCTGATGTTGTATTTATCTCAGCCATGATAATACATAAAGAATCATTCCGTGAAGTGGTAATAAGATGTAACAGGTTAAACAGGCCTGTTGCAGCAGGAGGGCCTTACCCGACTTCTTCATATAAGTCAATAGAAGGTGTTGACTATTTCCTTCTGGGTGAGGGGGAATCAGTATTAAATAAATTCATACATGACTTTGAAAATGGTGTACCTGCTAAAATATACTGTTCCGATACAAAGCCCGATATAAAAAAGACCCCTATACCACGCTTTGATATCATTGATGTGCAGGATTATGGTTCAATGCCGCTTCAGTTTTCAAGAGGTTGCCCCTTTAACTGTGAATTCTGTGATATAATCGAGATGTTCGGACGCAAGCCAAGACTTAAATCTGTTACACAGTTTATTACTGAGCTGAATACGGTTTATGACAGCGGTTTCAGAGGATTAATCTTTATCGTTGATGATAATTTTATCGGTCACAGAGGGGAGGTTGTTAAACTGCTCAAAGCTATCAGAGACTGGCAGTCTGACCGGTCATACCCCTTTACATTTTTTACAGAAGCAAGCATCAACCTGGCGGCAGATGATGAGATTCTTGAGCTTATGGCAGATTGTGCTTTTACAATGGTGTTTATCGGAATTGAAACACCGGACGTTCGAACACTTGTTTCTGTTAATAAACAGCAGAACGTTAAACATGATTTACTTGATAGCGTTAAAGCAATACAGGAGAAGGGTATTGAAGTTATAGCCGGTTTTATACTGGGATTTGATACAGATACAGATGATATTTTTGATCGCCAGATCGAATTTATACAGAGAGCAGGCATACCTATGGCAATGATCGGGATCATGCTTGCTCTCCCGGGTACTCAGCTTTACAGAAGGCTTGAGAAAGAGGGGCGGATACTTCATGAAACAGGTGGAAATAATACCAATACATTTGATATTAACTTTATACCTGTCATGGAAAAAGAAAAAATTATTGAAGGCTACAAAAAAGTACTCAGGACCTTATATACTCCTGAAAAATATTTTGAACGTTCTCTGGTGCTGATATCAAGGGTGCCGGACAAAGTCTATAAAAAACGTTCAATCAGGAGTAATGACATAAAGGCATTTATTAAATCCCTGGTAAGAATAAGCTTATCAAGATACTGTATCAGCTATATACGCTTTCTTGTAAAAGCATTCTTTATAAATCCTAAACAATTTCCACTGGCGGTAATTGTTTCGATAAACGGTTATCACTTCTTTAAAATTACAAAGGATACTCTTCTGGTTTCCATGGAAGAAGAGACCCGCTCAAAATGCTCCAAAATCATAATTGCCGAAAACTATGAATTACGGAATGAGAATACTTTTTTTTAATATTTATTCTGCTTGAAATATAAACAAAATAAATATAAATTAACCTGCAAACCGGAAATTTAATGATAGCAGCAAACAACCCCATTCCGGAATATTCGATACTCATGAACTGAAAGGATTATATATCTATGAACGCAGCTATTTGCCGGTGATGCTAATGAAGTCCCGTGGCCTTTTATCGAAATTATTGATAACTCTTATTCTGTTTTTTATAGCATTATCACCTTTACATGCCCAATCACCGGTACTTACACTTCAACAGAATATAAGTCACTATAAACTTGGAACCAGCCTTGAAATCCTTGAAGACAAAGAAGAAAAACTTGTATTGCAGGATTTTCTTAAAAAAGAGTTCAATGACAGATTTATAAAAAGCAATGATGAAGAACCTAAAATGGGATATTCCACCTCAACATTCTGGGTCAGGTTCCAGGTGGAGAATCCTGATGCCATGCCTAAAGATATGTATCTTGAAATAGCATATCAGCATCTTGATGATATAGAATTGTATACCCCTGATAAAAACAATAAATATCATATATATAAAGCAGGTTTTCAGTATAATTTTGAAAACAGGCAGATACAGCACAGAAATTTTATTTTTAAATTAAATATAAACCGCGGACTAAATACATACTATGTTAAAATCAAATCATCCAGTTTAGTAAAATTTCCGATAATCCTTCAAACTCCGGAGTATTTTGCTGAAGCTGTTGTTATAGAGTACCTGCTGCTGGGGTTATATTACGGTATACTCATTGTGATGGTGCTATACAATCTCTTCGTCTTTTTTTCAGTCCGAGATATAAGCTATCTTTATTATATATTATATATTGTATCATTTATCTTTTTCACACTGGCTCTAACCGGAGTGGGGTTTCAGTATATATGGCCCCACAGCCTGTGGTGGGCAAAGATCAGTACACCTCTTTTTATTTTCATGGGGATATTTTTAATCGGTCAGTTCATTCGCACCTTTCTTGATCTGAAGAAGCTTGCTCCCATCGCGGAAGTAATGGTTGTTCTCATGATGATCTGGTCATTCGCTGGAATGATTATTACAGTTAAAATGGATTATTCTTTTGTTACAAGGTTGTCAGCGATAACCACAGTAACCGCTGTGTTTAATTATTTCATTGTAGGTATTATCAGTGCATTTAAAGGCAACAGAACTGCAAAATTTTATCTCCTGGCATGGACATTGTATCTCACAGGCTGTTCTCTGCTTGGCCTACAGTACGCGGGATATCTTCCCTCCAACTTTATTACTCAGTACAGTGTTCAGATAGGCTCTGCAGCTGAGGTTATTCTCCTTTCATTCGCTCTCGGCGACAGAATCAATATTCTTCAGGAGGAGAAGGAGACCGCGCAGATCCGTACCATCGAAATCCAGAAGAGCGCCACAGAAAACCTTGAAAGAAAAGTTGCAGAACGGACGCTTGAACTTAACAGAGCGAATGAGCACCTTAAAGAGTTGGATAAAATCAAATCTAACTTCTTTGCGAATATCTCTCATGAGATCCGTACCCCACTGACACTGATACTATCACCCATTGAATCTGTTTTACAGGGTGATTATGATGGAAATATAGATAACAGGTTTTTTGAAAATTTACAGAGGAATGCAATAAAACTCCTTAAACTAATCAATAACCTTCTCGATTTTTCAAAAATTGAAGCGGGTCGGATGAATCTGAAAATACAGCTAATTGATATTGTCAGTTTTTTGAGAAATTATACATCATCCATTCATTCAGCAGCTGAATCAAAAGGTATAGCCATAAGTTTCGATAATTGCGCAGGAACTATTCCTGTTTATATCGATATTGAAAAGATGGATAAAATTGTAATGAACCTTTTTTCAAATTCTCTGAAATTTACTGATAAAGGTGGATTTATAAAGGTAACAGTACGGGATGATGAGAGTAACTGTTACATCGATTTTAAAGATTCAGGTATTGGAATTCCATCTGACAAGCTGGAATCGATATTTGATCGCTTTTCGCAGGTGGATGCCGGTTCAACAAGAAAATATGAAGGTACAGGTATCGGTCTGGCTCTTGCTAAAGAACTGATTGAAATGCATGGAGGATTAATATCCGTAACCAGCAGTTTTATCGATGAATCTCCTGTTGATCACGGCACAGTGTTTACAGTAACAATTCCAAAAGGTAAAGAGCACTTTCGTGATAATGAAAATTTTCAATTTATCGAAAGCGTTGAACTTGAAGAATCTATTTCAGATTACCGTTTTTTCGGCATGAGAGAGATGTCCGATCTGAAACATGATAAGAGTACCGGACAACCAGAATCTGACACAATGCAGAATTCAGATATAGATATTCTTATTGTTGAAGATAATCCTGATATGCAGCATTTTCTGAAGTTCCTGCTCCAGAAATATTACAGAGTGCATATTGCTGAAAACGGTGAAGAGGGCTTAAAAACCGCGTATAATCTGAAACCGGCACTTATTATATCAGATGTAATGATGCCTGTAATGAACGGCTACGAAATGACGAGAAGGATTAAAGAGGATAAACTGCTTCAGCGTACTCCTGTAATAATGCTCACAGCAAAATCAGATATATCCAGTAAAATAGAAGGTATAGAGTATGGTGCTGATGATTACCTCACTAAACCTTTTAATTCTAAAGAGCTGCTCACACGAATAAAGATGCTGCTTAAAACCCGTAACTATGAAATTGCCATTGAAAAAAGAAATAACGAAATTGAAGAGGAGTTACGTATTGCCCGCCTGATACAGCGGAGACTTCTTCCGCATAATATTCCTGAAATATCAGGATTCAGGTTCCACCCGACATATATACCTATGGATAAAGTTGGTGGTGATTTTTATGATTTTAAAGAAAATGGAAACCGGATTGAGATATTTATTGCCGATGTTTCCGGGCATGGTCTTGTTTCTGCTTTTATTTCCATGATTGCCAAGATGGCTTTTGACAGTATCTATGATAAAAATTCATGTACAGGTGTCCTCTGTCAGTTGAATAAAATACTCTGCAACTCTACTGTGAATTCAATTTACATGACTACGTTTTTCTGCCTTGTCGAGCGGGAATCCAAAAAATTAAGATATGCCAATGCCGGTCATTTCTATCCGGTTGTTTATAGAAAAAATACCGGTGAATTTTTTGAGCTTAAAGCAAAAGGAAAACCTCTTGGCTGGTTTAATGATCTTCAATTATCTGAAGAAGAGGTGCAGCTTAACGAAGGTGACAGGGTAGTTTTTTATACTGATGGTATTACAGAATGTGTGAATGTAAAAAATGAACTCTTTGGAGAGAACAGGTTCAGGGAATTTATAAAGAATAATGCTCAAATTGAACCTGTTATATTTTCAGGAAAGCTTATTGATGAACTGAAGTTTTTCTGCAGCAGTGATACGTTTAACGATGATCTCTGTTTACTTGTCTTTGATGTCTGCTGATGAATATAATCCATTTAAAATTTAAGAGATCTGATTATGCTTAATAAAAAAATCATTTTAATACCTGTTTTTGTTCTGTTGCTATTTACTTGCTGTAAACTGAATGAAAACAAAAATAATACTGATAAAGATGTTGAGAATATCCTGAAACTTATACGAAGTGAAAAATATTCTGATGTGATCATTTCTGCTTCAAAATCGATTGAAAAAAATCCTTCAGATCCACGGTTATACTACAATCGCGGTTACGCATATCACATGACGAAAGATGAAAAAGCCAGACAGGATTTTGAGACCTGTATTAAACTTGATCCGGGATATCATAACGGTTATTATGGGATGGCAATGAGTTATGAAGTTTCAAAAGAATATGATCTCGCAGAAAAGAATTACATCAAAGCCATTGAACTGAGCCCGGATAACGAAAGAAAGGCTACCTTTCTCAGCGGTTTAGCACGTTTAAATGCAACACGAAAAAAATTTTTACAAGCTATAAAAATTCAGAAACAGGCAATTGAACTTGATGACAGAGCTGATTTTTATCTGAACCTTGGCTGGTTTTTGTTATCAGCTTCACGTAATAAAGAAGCTGAAATAATATGGCTTAAAGCTCTCGAAAAAGATAACTTTGTTCAGAGTGATTTTAAACATAAAATTATGGCTAACATGGCCAGGTATTACTACAATAACAAGAAATTTAAAAAAGCTGGAATTTATATCGACAAAGCACTTGAGCTCGCTCCTGATAATAAACTTTATATTGATTTAGCTAAAAAGATTAAAAGATACGCATAGGCTGGTTCAATATTGATATAATAATATTCAATGATTATGTATCTATTCCTCTTTTCTCACATTGATAAAAGGGAGTATTATAAAGCCGGAAATAATTCCAATAACAAATCCTGAAGCATGCGCCAGGTAGCTTGTTGCAGGGTTATAAGTCTCAGGGAACAGCATTATTAACGCAAAACCTGTTGCCCTGAATATCCGCATCATCATTGATCGATCTGTATCATGATATATATAAAGCACAAGCCATAGTGAAACCATTCCGTATATCATCCCGGAAGCCCCTAAAAGACGTGCAAATGATTGATAAAAACAGATAGTGAATGCATTCGATGCAGCACCTATTATCAAAGGCACTGCCGGGAATCCTATAAACCCGAAGTATTCAAAGAGGAGCATACCGAAAAGAAGCAATAGGGGAAGATTGGATACGAGATGTAAAGCATCAGCATGTATAAATAATGCTGTTAAAAGACGCCAGTATTCATGGTTCATATAGACAGTTTCCCCGCTGACATAAAGCAGGTCACCATAAGAACTGCTGCCCGGAATCCTTGTAAAAAAAACTATTATTATTGAAATAATAAGTGCGGGGTACAATGAACTGAATGAAGGGCGCCTGTTTAGCGGACCGTAAGATTTCTCCACTCCTTCAGAATTATCCGGCATGACGTTTTCATCAAAATAGTTATTATAATCATCGTGCTCATGATCCGGAATTATATTTTTTTTCTCTTTGTCTGCTTTATTAGAATTCATATTTCACGACAGGTCATCAGAATATTATTAATCTTTTTTAAAATTATGCTACTGGCAATTGTTTTTCGCGACAAATGGCATTAAATTAAATTATTATATTCATTTGCGCATGCGGAGGGTAAAAATGAACTCGATAAAAAATAAACTGATACTTCTGATTGTAGGCGCTTTGTTCCTTGTGTGCGCTATATTCGGCATTGTGAGCTATATGCAGTCTAAAAGTATACTTCTGAACAAAACAGAGACATCTTTTCTGGAACTAACCGCTGAAGTTTCAAAAGTTATAAATGCGAATATGAGGGTAAATATTGCAGTGGTTGAAACCCTTGCTGAAAGAAGAATAATTGATGATAATACTCCCTGGCCCGAAAAACTCGCATTCATGGAAAAAGAGGCAAAACGAACAGGTTTTGATGTATTCGCTTTTGCTGATCTAAATGGTAATTCAGTAAGATTTAATGCCGGAAGAGATGCAGCAAAAGTCACAGACAGGGATTATTATATTAGAGCCATGCAGGGTATATCAACATATTCTACAGTTTTTATAAGCAGAGTAACCAACCTGCCAAGTGTATCTGTAGCTGCCCCGGTAAAAAGAGATGGAAAAATTGTAGGAGTTCTCTATGGAATACGTGATGGGAATGAAATCTCAAATCTTGTTGAAAAAATAAAAATTGGTGAAACAGGTTACGCTTATGTTGTTAACAAGGAAGGCACTGTTCAGGGACATAGAAACAGTAAACTTGTAACCGGTATGTATAACCCGATAAAAGCCTCCGCTGAGGATAAATTAGTTGTTCCACTGGCTGATGTATTGAAAAAAGCAATTTCAGGCCAGAAAGGTGTGGCACAGTATTTCTTTGGCGGGAAAGATATTTTTGGTTCTTATGCACCTATCGCGGATACAGATGGCTGGTCAGTTATTCTTGCGATGGAATTAAATGAGATAATCTCTGAGGTTAATTATCTCAGAAATATCATTATAGCAATCACAATCGCTCTTTTAATACTTGGTGGTATTCTTGCATATTTTATTGGTACAAATATAGCAAAACCTATTATAGCAACTGTGGGTTACGCTGAAAATATGGCTAATCTTGATTTAAGTGAGGATGTTGCTGACGTTTATACTCAAAGAAATGATGAAATAGGTACTCTGGCAAAATCGTTCCAGACATTGATAGGTATATTGCGTACAACCGTTGTAGAAATAATCAGAGCATCGCAACAGGTTGCCACAGCAACAGATCAGATAGGCCAGGATAACCAGAATCTTTCCCAGAGAACCTCCGAACAGGCTTCATCCCTTGAAGAGATTGCTGCTACAATTGAAGAGGCAAATGCTTCCACAAAACAGAATTCAGAAAACGCAATTGAAGCAAACAAATTCGCTGATAATTCTCTTTCACTTGCAAAAGACGGCGGTAAAATTGTTGAGGATGCTGTAACATCAATTGGAGAGATTAATGCATCAAGTTCAAAAATTGCTGATATAATCACAATGATAAATGAGATCGCTTTCCAGACCAATCTTCTTGCCCTTAATGCGGCAGTTGAAGCAGCAAGGGCCGGCGAGCAAGGGCGTGGATTTGCAGTTGTGGCCGGTGAAGTCCGGAATCTGGCACAGAGAGCCGGAAATGCAGCCAAAGAGATTGATGTGCTTATAAAAGACTCCGTTGAAAAAATTGAAACAGGAACTGATCTCGTTAATAAAAGCGGAATAGCTCTGAAAGAAATTATTCAATCAATACAGAAAGTTTATCTGCTGGTTTCAGAAATGGCTGCCGCCAGTGATGAGCAGAGACGCGGTATAGAACAGATCAATACTGCTGTAATGGAACTCGATACAATGACACAGCAGAATGCTGCCCTTGTTGAAGAGACTGCAGCAGCGAGTGAAGAGATGTCAAGCCAGGCCCAGGAACTTGTATCAATGGTGAAACGGTTCAATGTAGGTGATGCAGGTGATAAAATGACCGAAATTACTCCTTCTTTTAAAAAACCGGCTGCAAAAAAACCACTTTTATCATCTTTAAATGTTAAGAAAAAAGCTGCTGAAGATACCGCAAAGCTTAAACCCAAAGCCGAAGCACCAAAAAAAGATACTTCGAATAATCCATTTGATGAGGGATACGAAAAATTCTAAGAAATAAAAAGTCAATACCGTTGAACCCTGCGGGACTTTTAAAGGGGCTATCGCCCCTTTAACCCCGTAAAGGCCGGCTTATTGGATCTCCCCTTTAACAGAATAAGTATTTATAGCAGGAATGAAAAATAAGTTAAAATGATAGTATCTGTGGTTTTTTTGCAAAATAATCAATATGAAACTTGTTTTATAATACAGAATTTTAACTTACGGTTAAAATTCTGTTGACACTTCGGTTCATTATATATAAAAAACCTTTATAATCTGGAGAAATAAGTATGAATAATCCGGCCAAAAACCTGCCGACATGGCGTGATTGTGACGTTAACTGGGATAAAGCTTTTGAAGAATATATACGTGAAAACAGGACTCTCGCGTATATGATGCTGAAAAATTCCGGAATTTATAAAGATGCAAATGTATTCGCTCAAAAAAATATTCAAGGTGCATGGGAATCGATAACATGGTCAGAGTATGCCGAGAGATTTAAAGCAATCGCCAAATATCTGATAAACCTGGGGATTAAAAAAGGCGATATGTGTTCAGTTTTTTCGGGGAATTGCGCAGAATGGGCAATTTGCGACATGGGTATACTTGCGACAAGAGCAGTATCAGTTCCGATTTATGCTACAAACTCGAAAGAGGAAGCCGAGTATATTATCAATGATGCCGGTGTTAAAATAATATTCGTCGGTAAGCAGGAACAGTATGATAAAGCTTATAAGATTATCACAAAGAACAAAAATCTTAAATTCATTGTTGCCATGCAGGATAACATTCAAATAAAAGGTAAACAGAGTTTGCACCTTAATAAAATGATAGAGCAGGGGAAGGCTCTTAAGAATGATAAAAAATTTGATGACAGGATCAACCAGGCAGAACCGGATGATATGGTTACTATAATATATACATCCGGCACAACAGGAAATCCTAAAGGAGCTGTTCATACCAACCGCAGTTTTTTAAATGGAATATTTCCAGCGTGGCGATACCCGGAAGCCGGCCCTCATTTTACATCGATGTCTATACTTCCGCTTTCTCACATTTTTGAAAGGTTGTGGTCCTATGGATGTATGAGTGCAGGTGTAAAAATCGGTTATTGTCCGAATCCAACCGAGTTTATTGAATATATGGCAGCTTATAAACCTCACTTTATGACAAGCGTACCAAGAATATGGGACAAGGTTTACGGCACAATTCATGAAGGTATGAAGAATGCCGGAGGTGTTAAATATATGCTTTTTGAATGGGCTAAGGGTGTTGGTATTAAAGCATATAAAACCGGTAAATATGGGTTTAAATATAAAATTGCAGATAAGATTATTTTCAGCAAAATAAGGGAAAAACTTGGTACAGAAAACTGTAATGTTTATCATATAGGTGGTTCCGCTTTTGCGCCCGATGTAAATGAATTCTATCAGGCTGCCGGAATTAATATTTTCATGGGATACGGCCTTACAGAATTTTTCCCTGTATGTGTAGGCTTCAGAGATAATGCAAAGCCCGGCTACTGCGGATGCCTGCTCCCTATGTGTCAGGCGCGGATTTCTGACGAGGGAGAAGTTCAGCTTAAGGGTGGAATGTCTATGACAGGATATTATAAAAACCCGAAAGCCACAAAAGCAATATTCACAAAAGACGGATGGTTTAAAACTCAGGATGTTGGAGAACTTCTCACAGTAGAGAAGGATGGAGACAATCTTACCTATATAAAAATTACCGACAGGATAAAAGAACTGATTATAACTTCCGGCGGAAAAAATATTTCACCTCAGCAGATTGAATCATTACTGGGCAATGAAATATTTATATCACAGTTTATTGCCATTGGTGAAGGGAGAAAATTTATTTCTGCACTTGTAGTCCCGAATTTTATATTGCTGGAGGATTACTGTAAAAAGAATAATATTGAATATACTTCTCCGGAAGAAGCTGTTAAGAATCCTGAAATCTACAAATTTTATGAAAAACTGATTGAGGAAAAAACAAAAAGTCTCGGCCAGGTGGAAAAAGTGAAAAAGTTCATTCTGCTTCCGGGAGAACTTAGCCAGGAAGCTGGCGAACTGACTCCGACTTTAAAATTGAAAAGAAAACTGATTGATGCAAAGTATAAAGCTCAGATAGATAAACTCTACGAAGAGTAAATAATTCTGATTTTCTTTAAATAAAAAAGGCGGATATATGAATATATCTGCCTTTTTTTTGAATCAGTAAATGTTAGTTTAAAAAAAATTAAAGAGGTAAGTGCAATGAAAGTAATGATGAGTTTATTAATATTTTGTTTTTCATCTGGTATTTTTATTTATGCTCAAAGTTTGATTAATGAACAATCTCAAAAAGGAGAAATAGTCTTAAGAGATCCGGAAATTGTTGACGGTAAATTCAGGTTTATTGCTAATACAGGCGGCTGTACTTCCAAGAGTTCATTCAAAATAAAAATTGATCAAGATAAATCCAAGAATGGTATACATCACTACATACTTACTGTTGAAAGACAAAATCCTGATTACTGCAAGGGTTTATTTCATGAAGGTGTAATTATAGAATTTGATCTTGAAAAAGATCTCGGATTAAAGGGGAATTATACTTTATCAATTGTTAATAGAATATATGTAAGGAACAAAAAATAATTCAATTGCTTATTGAGAATAAAATTGCGACGGTGCAATTAAGTATATATTAAGAATCCTCTGGATTGCCAGAGGATTCTTTCGTTTCAGATGATTAAACGAGAGTAACGTTAATTGCTCTCGGGCCTTTTTCGCCTTTTTCTGTATCAAATGTTACTTCAGCACCTTCAGGAAGAGTTTTGAATCCCTGAGCGTTAATTCCAGTATGGTGCACGAATATATCCTGCCCATTATCGGATGTTATAAATCCGAACCCTTTCTGATCGTTAAACCATTTTACTTTACCGTGTGCTTGTGCCATTTAAAGACTCCTGAGATGGTATTGGGAAAATTCCCTTTCTGATTACTCTTTTCAATAACTGCTATATATTCTGCCCGGGTAAAAAACGAGGAAAGAAATAGAAGAAGAAAAAATATGTAATCGCAATACAACTTATTTAATATCAATTGATAAATGTCAACCTAATAATGCTTTTAATTTAATAAAAAAAACTCGCTGTTTTAGACAGCGAGTTTTTTTTATTTTTGGGTGACCGACGGGGCTCGAACCCGCAACGACTGGAACCACAATCCAGGGCTCTACCATTGAACTACGGTCACCATATGCTGATTTAAAAATTAAAAAAACCTGGCTTCACAGTCAAGTTTTTTCTTCGCGCCCGAGAGGATTCGAACCTCTGGCCCACAACTTAGAAGGCTGTTGCTCTATCCAGCTGAGCTACGGGCGCAGTTTTAAGAATTTCGGGGCGAGAGGATTCGAACCTCCGATCTCATGGTCCCAAACCACGCGCTCTACCGGACTGAGCCACGCCCCGTTAGGACGGATGACAACTTAATATATGCGTGGAATGTGTCAATATTTTTTCAGAATGATAAAAAGTTTATTGTACAAAACTGTGCCAATATGCCAATAATAATGTGTTTAATAGTTCAAAAGAGAGCAAAATACAGTTTTTTATGAATAAGAATCTCAATATTTTTGTATTTGTCTATGGCACCTTGAGAAAAAACGGCATGTATTCATTTCTTTTAAATAATTCTGAATACATTGGAGACGATCTGGTATCCGGATTTGTGATGCGTAACCTCGGAGAATACCCGATGATTTTTGAAAAAGATAATCCGGAATCATTGATTGTAATTGAAATATATAAAATAGATCATCATACGCTTCAACAGCTTGACAATCTTGAGGAGTACATTGAAGGTGATGAGCGTTCTTTGTATCTCAGGAAAACAGTTACTGCAGTTTCCGGAAGAAATGGTTATATTTACTATGGCAAAGATGAAAAAAAATATCTATCTTATGAAATAATCCCCGGCGGGGACTGGATAAAAAAGTAATTTTATAACAGGAGTGATCGATGAACCAGGTACCGGTAATTGACAGAAAGAAATGTACCCTGTGCGGAAAGTGCGTGGCAATCTGCCCCAAAGAGGTTCTTTACATCGAGAATAAAGAAGTTAAGTTAAATGATAATGAATGCATGCTATGCTCACACTGCTATGATGTATGTAAATTTAATGCTGTCAGTTTCGATGATACTCTTAAAAATGTAAAATTCAGCACATTTAAATATAAAGAAAAAATTATTGATTCAAAAGAGGTCTCTCCAGCGCAGCTCGTTAACATCTTCAGATCCCGTCGAAGCGTAAGACGTTTCAAAGAGGAGGAGATCAGCGACGACATTGTGCGTGACCTCGTCGAGTTTGCTGTAACTGCCCCTTCAGGAAGCAACTGCCAGGAGTGGGAGTTCACTGTAATTAACGGCAGGGAAAAAGTCTGGGAATTTGCCACCCGGATAAGAGATTTTTTTGTTAAAATAAATAAACTTGCTGCTAATCCTTTAATCAGGTATCTCTCTGTGCCATTCATGGGGAGAGCGCTTCTTAATTATTACAGGGATCATTACGAAACAGTTAAAATGGCAATCGAAGAGTCAGAGAAAGGCAGAGACCTTCTATTCCACGGAGCAACCTGTGTCATCATTATACATAGTCCCATGGACGGGAGTACACCGGTCGAAGACGGCACTTATGCTGCATATAATATCTGTATGCTGGCGCATTACATGAATCTTGGAACATGCCTTATAGGCTTTGCAGTGGAAGCTCTTAACAGAAGCCCGGAAATTAAAGAGGAACTCGACATATTCGGTACCAGCAGAATACATGCCGTAATAGCGCTGGGTAAGCCCGCTGTTAAATTCCATAAGCATTCATTGAGGATGGATTATTCGGTTGAATTCTGCTGATGATCCAGCTCCTCAACCGAAAGGTTTTGTCCTTCGTTAATGAAAATTGAATTAAGAACAAAATCCTGGCAGAGCCTGAAGGGCTCAAAACTTCCGCTTGCCCTCATTCTCAATATTGCGCCGTACCAGCTTATAAGGAGGAACTCAGCAATATCATTTTTATTAAGATGACTGTAAATTTCTTTATTTCTCTGACCGATTTCGAAAGCATCTTCAAAAACTGATTTGATAGTGGTATATGCGTTATCAACGGCTGTTTTAATGTCAGAGCTGACTACAGAAAGTTCAACACTGAAACCGCCCAGTATACTTTCAACTCCCTCAATTCCATAATTTTCATAAATCTGTTTAAAATAATGATAAACATTAACAAATCTTTCGCGCACATTGCGCTCACTATCAAAAAGCATTAATCGAAGAAGCTTCTCCGTTTTAAATGCATAATAATTTATCAGTTCAACGCCGAACTGTTCCTTGCTGGGGAAATAATTATAAAATGAACCTTTAGACATTCCGGCAGTATCAGTAATCTCCTTAACTCCAAGACTGTTAAATCCTTTCTGATTTATAAGGGGAATGCATTTTTCAAAAATCTGTTTTTTTACTTCTTTTTTATCTATCATAACTCTCTGAAAGATTATTATTAAAATTCTGAATCGAATTAGGATTTGTTCAATTTTATATCATACCTGTAATTAAAGAGTCAATAATATTAAATGTACTTTCTATTATATTTTAATAATTTACACGGCACCTGAAAACTCCGATTTTAGCACCACAGTTGAAATGATAATTTACCACCAGATTTTCTATTTATTGCTACAAAAATGTACAACAATGAACTATTGATATTATTCTTCAGTTACCTATAATATACATAAAGAATGAGTGGATTATTACCGGCAATCTTCACGCGTCAGTTCGAAATCAAAAAATCATTGAAAGAAAAATTATATCCGTACAAGGGGGGGATTACAGATGAAATATTCGGAACTCTATAAGAGTAAACTTGTTACTGCTGATGAAGTAATGAGTAGTGTTAAATCGGGAGATATCGTTGATTACGGTTTTTTCAACGGTAAACCTGTAGCATGTGACCAGGCGCTAGCTAAAAGAGCTGAAGAGCTTGAACATGTAAGCGTGTATTCAGCGGTTACACTGCCGCCTATTCCTGAAGTTGCCAAGTATCCGGGAAGCTTTATTTACATTGACTGGCAGTGGAGCAAACTTACAAGAATGCTGGACAAGGGATTTAACAGCGCATATTATTCACCCATACTTTATCACAACGCACCCTCAATTTATCAGTACTTCGAATCTGATCCTTCACTGAGATCATACTTTTATGATGATCACGAAAGACGGAATGATGTTAACTGGTTTGGTATAACCAGGGTAGGGCCGATGGATGAAAACGGTTATTTTAATCTGGGCCCGCAAAACTCAGAAACCCTGGCAAAACTTAAAAGCAGTAAAAAAGTTGTAGTTGAAGTCGTCAAAAAAATGCCTCACTGCGTAGGCGGAAGTAATGAAGCTATTCATATATCAGAAGTAGATTTTATCGTTGAGGCACCGGAGGACCATGCCTGTTTTGAAATGGTATCACCTGAACCGGGTGATACAGATATGAAAATTGCAGAAAACATTATCAATTATATACATGACGGATGCTGTATTCAGCTTGGAATTGGTGCTATACCCAACCAGGTTGGAAGGATGATTGCAAAATCAGATCTGAAAAATCTCGGTGGCCATACAGAGATGCTTGTAGACGCTTATGTAGACATGGTTGAAGCAGGCAAAATGAACGGTTCGAAAAAGGAGATTGATAAAGGCAGAGTTTCGTATACTTTTGCTATAGGGAGCAAACGGATGTATGATCATGTTCATAATAACCCGATATATGCGTCGTATCCTGTTGATTATACAAACGATCCAAGAAACATCAGCAAGCTGAGTAATATGATAAGTATATGTAACGCTGTTCAGGTGGACATTTTCTCTCAGGTCAATGCGGAAAGTTTTGAGGGGAGCCAGATTTCCGGAAATGGCGGTATGTGGGATTTTGTGCTTGGAGCTCAATGGTCACCTGGCGGGAAAAGCTTTATCTGTCTCCCTTCTACATATAAGGATAAAGACGGCAAACTGCAGTCCAGAATAATATCAGCACTACAGCCCGGGACAATAACAACTATACCGCGTCAGATGGTTGAGTATATTGTAACAGAATACGGCGCATTCAAAATGACAGGACTGCCGACCTGGACAAGAACTGAAAAAATGATAAATCTTGCTCACCCCGATTTCAGGGAGGAGCTGATTAAAAATGCTGATAAACTTAAGGTATGGCGCAGATCAAATAAGAAGACGGCTTAAGGAAAAATATAGACTTAAAACTTTATACAGCTCCGGTCGAAAGATCGGAGCTGTTCTATTATTAATAATAGCAATAAACCTCATGGTAATTATCAAAATTAGTTATATATTATAGCTTGACATTATTAAAATCATAAATATATTAAATTTTAATTTTAAATCATTTTTTACAATCAGGTCTAATGTGGGATTATACGATTGATTTAAAACATTCGATTGTCATTTCGAAGAAGCGTCAGCGACTGAGCAGTTCGGCAGACTCACTGACCGTTAATTCCGGTTCCTTAGCTTGTCGAAGGACTCACATACGTTCGAAATGACATTGCCTTAATCATTTCGTAAACCGCTATAGTTAAATTAAAATAAAGAATATCCTGTTGCAAAATACTATATAATAACCGGGAGAACCTATGAACTTTAAAGATTTCAATTTTGACCTTAAACAGCTGAAATCATTTATAGAAGTTGTAAATGAAAAGAGTTTCACAAATGCATCCAGAAACCTTAAAGTAAGTCAGGCATCCATAAGCCACCAGATTGGCCAGCTTGAAAAGATGTTAGGAGTTAAACTGATACACAGAACCAGTCAGGATTTTTCTCTTACATCTGAAGGAAAAGTATTCAGCAGATTCTGTGACAAGATGATGAAAGATATAAACTCTCTAAAGTCTGACATTCAGGCCGGAACCTTCGGTGGAGTTGTTAATATTGTGTCAAGTTCAATCCCTGGAACTTATATTGTTCCGCAGTTAATATCACCAATCTGTGACGCAAAAAATGGTTTATTTTTTCGGGTAGAGATATTGAACAGCAGGGAGACTATTGAGCGTATTAAGCAGGGTGAAGCTGATCTCGGGATAACAGGCAAGGAACTGAAACATCCGTCACTTAATTTCAGAAAGATAATGAAGGATGATATAGTATTAATCGGCCATCCTGATTTTAAAGACATTCGGGATATAAATGATCTCAAAATTATTCCGCTCGTCACAAGGGAGAGCGGCTCCGGAACAAAAACTATAACAGAAAATCACCTTCAGGAACATGGAATAATCCCCTCGGAACTCAATATTGTAATGGAATGCACATCTTCAGAAGGTGTACGTGAAGCTGTTATAAATAAAATCGGTTACGGATTTCTATCCAAAATAGCAATAGATCGCGACCTTAAACTCGGAAAAGTTAAAATTATTAAACTGAAAGATCTTAATATAGAAAGACACTTTTATCTTGTTACATCAAAAGCAAAGGTGCTTACAGAACCGGCATCCCGTTTTATAGAGATGATTGAAAAATCCGGTTTTAAATTATAGTAGTTTACGAAACGATTAAGGCAATGTCATTTCGTCTGTAGCAAAGAGGAATGACGGGATCTTAAGGTACACAATAATTATCCTGTTTTCAGTAATTATTTTCTGTCATTAAGATTCCGCCATTGCCAATGGGCAAACCGCGATGACAAATTATGTGCTAAACCAATCGCAAATTGCTAAAGTTTGTAAAAACTCCACCTCTCTTATTCAGAAAAAATTTCACGACATCCCATGTTATATTTTAAAGCTGTATTTTAGTGGTTATTATTTTTAATTAATACGATGTATTTATTACTTGAATAAATGAAGTACGCTTTAATAATTTGAATAAATAAAATTCATAATATCGATAAGGGGTTCTTATGAAAAATATCTTTTCATCAAAATGGGGAATTATTGCTACAGGTGCCATCATAGGCATTCTGGCTGTAACTCTCCAGAAGATGGGCAATCCTGCCAATATGGGAATTTGTGTAGCCTGTTTCGAACGTGACATAGCAGGCGCCCTTGGACTGCACAGGGCGGATGTAGTTCAGTATATCAGGCCTGAAATCGGCGGTTTTGTTCTCGGTTCATTTGCGATTGCTCTTATAAAAAAAGAGTATCAGCCGAGAGCAGGTTCATCAACTATACTAAGATTTTTCCTCGGCGTTTTCGCAATGATTGGAGCTCTTGTTTTCCTTGGGTGCCCTTGGCGGGCATTACTGAGACTTTCAGGCGGTGACTGGAATGCCATAGTGGGGCTTGCAGGACTTATAGCAGGTATTGCTGTGGGTGTTATGTTTCTTAAAAATGGATTCAGCCTCGGGAGAAGCTACAAGCAGAAGATGAGTTCCGGATGGGTTTTCCCCGCTGTGATGGCGGCACTAATGATAATGGTTGCTATAGGATTCAGGGTTTCTGAAACAGGTCCGCTTTTTTACAGTGTTAAAGGCCCGGGCTCGCAGCGTGCACCATTTATTATAAGCATTGCGGCAGGCTTATTTATCGGAGCAATAGCGCAGAGGAGCAGGTTCTGTACAATGGGCTCTCTGAGAGATATAATTATAGCCAAAGATTTTCACCTTGCAAGCGGTGTTGTGACACTTCTGGTTTTTGCCACTGTTTTTAATTTCATTTATGGCCAGTTCAAACCGGGATTTGATGGTCAGCCTGTAGCTCATACAGTTCATCTCTGGAATTTTCTCGGGATGGCACTTTCAGGGCTTGCATTTGCCCTTGCCGGCGGATGTCCCGGTCGTCAGCTTATTCTTTCAGGTGAAGGTGATTCAGATGCGGCGGTTTTTGTTGTGGGGATGATTGTTGGAGCAGGTATATCACACAATTTTCTTCTGGCAAGTTCACCCGCAGGTCCTGGTGCCTTTGGTCCGGCTGCAGTTATTATAGGTTTTGTATTCTGCCTTATTGTAGGTTTTACAATGAGAGAAAAAGTAAGTTAAGGGGGATTATATGGCAGATAAAATTGATGCAAGAGGGCTTTCATGCCCGCAGCCTGTGGTTCTCACACAGAAAGCGATTAAAGATGGTAAAACAGAGTTTCAGGTTATGGTTGACTCTGAAGTATCAAAAGAGAACGTTATAAGATGCATTGAAAAAAATAAATTTACAGCTTCTGTTTCTGTAGAAGGTGATACATTTACAATAAGCGTAAGTAAATAATATTTTTTATTGACTTCATATGCCGGGGGAGCCATCCTCCGGCTGTAAAAGGAAAAAAATGTCAGAATTCTCTGTTATACTATTTCACTCAAATAATCATTCCATAAGGATGTCTAACATTCTAAAAAAGAAAGGTATAGATCATAAAATGATCCCGGTACCCCGTCACTTAAGTTCTGACTGCGGGTATTGTGTCAGGATAAAAAGCTCTGACCGAGAAACCGTCCTGAAAATTATAGAAGAGAATAATGTTGAATTTGATAAAATCGAAGAGATCTGATATAATTACATCAGGCAGATCATATATATTATCAGGAGAAAACTTTGAGCGATTCATGTAAACTCCCTGTTCTCAATACAATGAGACTGACAGAATCCGTTACCGGCGCCGGTTGAGCTGCCAAAATAGGTCCGGAGGATCTGTACGAGGTAATGAACGGGATGATTATCCCCGCTGACAGCAATGTTCTTGTGGGTACCGGAAGTAAAGATGATGCGGGAGTTTACCGGATCAGCGATACTGTTGCGCTTATACAGACTCTTGATTTTATTACTCCGATATGTGACGACCCCTATGATTTCGGCAGGATTGCAGCGTGCAATTCTCTTTCTGATGTTTATGCTATGGGTGGTAAGCCTGTTACTGCAATGAACATTGTAGCTTTCCCCACAAAAAAATTCTCACTTGATATACTGGCAAAAATACTTGAAGGGGGCCAGGCTGTAATGAATGAGGCCGGCGTACAGCTTCTGGGGGGGCACAGTGTAGATGACCCTGAGATGAAATACGGGCTTTCTGTTACAGGCATTGTTCATCCTGAAAAAATTTTAAGGAACTGCTCAATAAGAGAAGGGGATTCAATAATTCTGACTAAACCTCTTGGTACAGGAATTGTTGCAACAGCTATTAAAGCAGATATATTTGACCAGGAACATGTTAAAGAATTCATATCCTCAATGGCAGCACTTAACAAATATTCTGCTGAAATAATGTTAAAATATAATGTCAACGCATGCACTGATGTCACAGGTTTCGGCCTGGCAGGACATCTTATTGAAATGCTTCAGGAAAATAATTATTCCATTGAAGTTGATTCAGAAAAAATACCGCTGCTTCCCGGTGTTGAGGATTCAGCAGATATGGGATTGATTCCCGGCGGACTCTACAGGAACAGAGATTATGTTTCTGCCAGGTGTGAGTTTTCTAAAAATGTAAAACAGATTTACAGGGATGTTATTTTTGACCCTCAAACTTCCGGCGGGTTGCTTATCTCTCTCCCGGAAAAAGAGGCTCTACATCTTCTTGATGAATTGAAATCCGCCGGTTTGAAGAGCTCAGCACTTCTCGGGAAAGTCGTGAAATGCAATGAGCAGAAAATTTATATTTCTTAAACTTCAGATTACTTCTACAACATGATAATTCTCCTCCGGGACTCCACTATACCTTCAAAAAACAGGTAAAGCTCTACAATTAAACTTTCATAGCTTTTAAAGTTACACCCGCTACTCCCCTGTGGTTATATTAATTATGCCAAAAATGACACATTATACAAAATATTTATTTTTTTTTGAATAAATATTGCAAATTCCAACGCAGAGTATATAAATTGAATACAAAATGAACTTAAAATAATAAGCGGGGAGGTCTTATGGATAAAATTCTGCGAATAGATATGGGTGCGGCCGGTGGTCCGAAAATGAAGGTTGAAGATTTGGGACAGTATGCCGGTCTTGGAGGCAGGGCTTTGACCTCGGCTATGATTGCAGCAGAAGTTGAACCTACTGCCAATCCTCTTGGCGCTGAGAATAAACTTGTAATTGCTCCGGGGCTTCTTAGCGGCACAGTGGCTGCTATGTCAGGAAGAATTTCTGTGGGATGTAAAAGTCCGCTCACAGGTGGTATTAAAGAGGCCAATTCTGGCGGGCAGGCAGCTCAGGTTCTTGCAAAACTCGGTTATGCGGCAATTGTTCTCGAAGGTCTTGCTCCGGAAGGGAAACTTTACAAAATCCTTATTAATAAGGATGGAGTTAAAATTGAACCTGCTGATGAATATAAAATGCTTCCCAACTATGATTTGATAGATAAAATAAAAGGCGTGTATGGAGATAAAGTTACATGCATGTCAATCGGCCCGGCAGGTGAGATGAAGCTTTCAGCATCATCAATTGCTATAACAGATATGGAGTTCAGGCCCACACGACACGCGGGACGTGGAGGTGTAGGCGCTGTCATGGGAGCTAAAGGCGTTAAAGTTATCATCATGGATGATGCAGGTCTTAAAAACAGGGAACCTAAAGATCCTGAAAAATTCAGGGAAGCTAACAAAAAGTGGGTAGAAGGGCTCAGGTCTCATGCTGTGACAGGTCAGGCTCTTCCTGCTTACGGAACTAATGTACTTGTTAATATAATCAATGAATCAGGCGGATTCCCCACAAGAAATTTTAAGACAGGTCAATTTGAGGGCGCCTCAGCCATAAGCGGTGAAACATTTGCGGATATAGAAACAAAGCGCGGCGGGAACCCAACTCACGGATGTCATAGAGGATGCGTGATTCAGTGTTCCGGTACTTATGTTGATAAAAACGGAAAATTTGTTTCCAAACAGCCGGAATACGAAACAACCTGGGCTCATGGTGCCAACTGTGGTATAGATGATCCCGATACAATTGCTATGCTCGACTTCCTTGATGATAACTACGGTCTTGATACAATTGATATGGGTGCTGCTATCGGTATCGCTATGGAAGCAGGGATTATTAAATTCGGTGATAAAGAAGGTGCTATTAATCTTATTAAAGAAATTGGCAAAGGGACTTATCTTGGGAAAATTATCGGAAGCGGAGCTGCAATAGCTGCAAAAGTTTTCGGTGTTGAGCGTGCTCCTGTTGTTAAAGGGCAGGCTATGCCGGCTTATGATCCACGTGCTATTCAGGGTATTGGTGTTACCTATGCTACCAGTACAATGGGGGCAGACCATACCGCGGGATACTGTATTGCCACGAACATCCTTAAATGCGGAGGATTTGTTGATCCTCTCAAGTCTGAAGGGCAGATTGAGCTATCAAGAAATCTTCAGATAGCAACTGCAGCAATTGACTCAACAGGGATGTGCTTATTTATTGCTTTTGCGATTCTTGATCAGCCTGAAACATTTCAGGCTCTTGTAGATATGCTTAATGCTTTTTACGGGTTGAGCCTTGATGCTGATGGAGTTGCCGCGCTTGGCAAAAAAGTTCTCTCCGCTGAGCGTGATTTTAATAAAAAAGCAGGGTTTACAGCGGCTCATGACAGGCTGCCCAGATACTTCTATACTGATAAACTTCCGCCACATAATAAAGTATTTGAAGTAACTGACAAGGAGCTTGACAGCGTATTCAACTGGTGATAAAAAATGCGGCAATCCGGAAACAGATTGCCGCATAAAATAAAACTATATGATAAAAAAAATAATAATTAAAAATATACCTGAAGCTGCTGATATTATTTTTTATGAGCTTCAGGGAGGTTTTTATATTGAGGCTCTTTCCGGAACCACGATTATCTCATTTTTAACTGAATCATGTGATATCCCGGAGAGTTATATCATCGATAAAATAAAAACTATTTTCCATAACGGAAACCCCGTTGATGATATCAAAACTGTAAAACTTTATGAGGATTCCGTTTTAGCTATATCCGGTGCAATGCCTGGTATTGTTGGAGCAATGATGAGAATCGGAAGCCCCTATGCCCCCATGAGAGAAAACATAACTGACAAGGGGAGTCGCGAAGGGGTTATCGGGAAAACTATTCCGGTTAAACTGAAACTCTTCAATGTCATACTCAGCGATTACGGTAAGCGATTTACTGAAAATGGCGTGATTTTTGAAAGAGAAACAATTCACAGATTAATCCGCAAATGTGAATCCGCCGTAGGGAAAAAATTTTTAATCAATATTGATAATACATCTTTTGAATCCTCAAATGTTGAACAGCTTACAGATGAAAAGTATTTAATATCTTCTGCAGTCTGAAAGAGAAAATCCGGATATAAAGAATACCGATGAAAGCAAAAATTAAATTATTCGCCACTTTGAGAAACGGAAGATTTGATGTTGCAGAAATGGATCTCGCTGAAGGAACAACTATTCTTAATATAACTGAACAGCTCGAAATCGAAAAAAAAGACGCTGCAATACTTTTTATAAACGGAGTTCATGCTGAACTGGACTCTTTAATAAGAGAAGGTGACGATGTAGCGATTTTCCCTCCTGTCGGGGGCGGGTAGTTCATAGTTAAATTCGAACAATATTCTTTTACCTCAAATGTTTACTTCCGGTATAAACAGCAAACCATAGTCTAATTTTCGCCACAAATTAAAAATCCGGCTCTTCAAAAAAATTAAACCCGCGCACTTACAAAGATTCTTCATTAGTATAAATAAGTAATAATAAAAAAAACCGTCCGGACGCTGTAAATGAATTGACACGTCAGTTCATTATTGTTAAAAATGTTTAATAACAACTTATATGAATATAAAAATAAAATGAACGTTAACTCAAAATAAATATAAAAAATTAAACAAAGAGGAGGCTAACTGTTATGCCAAAGTACAAAAAAAAGTATCAGGAGAAACTGAGTTCACCTGAAGATGTCGCTAAACTGGTTAAAGCAGGTGATTTTATTGATTACGGTTTCTTTAATGGCAAGCCTGTGGCTTTTGACAGGGCTCTTGCCGCAAGAAAAGCTGAATTAAGTGATATAGTTATTCAAAGCTGTGTCACCGTACTCCCTGTACCGGAAGTAATATTGAAAGATCCATTTGGAGAAACATTTACTTACCATGATGTTCATTTTTCACCGCTTACAAGGATTATGCAGAGCAAAGGTGCACAGAATATTTTTTATGCACCACCTGTTCTTGGAGAAGCTGAAATGTACAGCTGTCCCAATGATGCCGCAAGCGGAAAATTCGGTGTACCCTTAAGAGACTTCATGGTGGTAAGAACCGCTCCAATGGATGAATATGGATATTTTAACTTCGGACTAAGTAATTCATGTACATACGAGCAGTCTGTGAACGCGAAAGTCCTTGTCATTGAAGAAAATCCTAATATGCCTGTGGCTCTGGGCGGAGCAAAAGAAAAGATTCACATTTCCCAGGTAGATTATATAATTCATGAAGCTTCACCTCTTGGTGAACTTCCTCTTAAGGAGCCTTCAGACATAGATCGCCAGATTGCACAGCATGTTCTGAGTCAGATAGAAGATGAGTGTGTCATCCAGCTTGGAATAGGTGGTATGCCGAACGCACTTGGAAAGTTAATTAGTGAAACAGATCTGAAAGACCTTGGAGGTCATACAGAAATGCTGTCAGATGCCTATGTTGACATGTTTGAGTCCGGAAGGATGACAGGTCTCAAAAAGAATTCAGATGTGGGTAAAATTGTTTATACTTTTGCCCTTGGAAGCAAAAAGCTGTATGATTTTGTTCACAACAATAAAGCTCTCGCTTCGTATAATGTTTTTTATTCCAATCACCCGATAAACCTTGCGAAAATAGATAAACTCATTTCTATCAACCAGGCTCTGAAAGTGGATATATTCTCCCAGGTAAATGCTGAAAGCAGCGACTTCAGGCAGATATCTGGTAATGGCGGGATGTTGGACTTTGTTCAGGGTGCATACTGGTCAAAAGGGGGCAAGAGCATGATATGTCTCCCCTCAGCATATACAACAAAAGAAGGTGAGATTAGATCAAACATATTGCCTATTCTTCCTCTTGGAACAACTGTCACAGTCCCCAGACAGACAGTTCATATGATTGTTACAGAATACGGCAGTGCTGTTGTGAAAGGTACATCAACATGGGCTCGGGCAGAGCGTCTTATAAATATTGCTCACCCGGAATTCAGGGATGATCTTATAAAAGCGGCCCAGGAAAATAAAATCTGGCGCCGTTCAAATAAAATAGCTTAACAGTAATTGTTGCTTCCTTCATTCCAACCCCGACTCCAAAGAGCGGGGTTTTTTTATTATTTTTTTAATTTAGGGTTTTACACTTTAAAATTATTATGAGTAATTTTAAAGTATTTCACGAATTAATTAAACCTGACTTATGTTCTCCGGAACATAATGTAATTCATGTGAAGGCGGGAATCCATTGTTAATAGTACTCAATTTTTTAAAATTATGGATCTCCGCCTGCGCGGAGATGACATTGAGGACTGATTATAGCAAATAACGAATGATTTAAACTGTGTCATTGCGAACGACCATCAGGGAGTGAAGCAATCTGTTTATGATTAAAACAGTAATTTTTAACAATAAATTGTTTATAATCTGAACAGATTGCCACGTCGCTTTCGCTACTCGCAATGACCAAAAAAAACTAATTCAATCGTTACCCGCTAAATAATCGAGGAGATTGTTTGATGAAAAAATTCCCTGCCGGTTTCTATTTTGGTGCTGCGACATCCTCTCACCAGGTTGAAGGTAATTGTGATAATGACTGGAGCAGGTGGGAGCAAATTAATGCCGTAAAACTTGCTTCCGGTTTTGCAGCAAATACATCTGAATCCGCTACTCCTCTTTACGATGAAGCTCTTAATCCCGAAAACTATATTTCCGGAAACGCAGTGGAACACTACAACAGATTTGATGAAGATTTATCTCTTGCTGGTGAAACAGGAATTAATGCTTACAGGTTTTCAATTGAATGGTCAAGAATTGAACCATATGAAGGGGAGTGGGACAATAATGAAATTGCTCATTATATGAATATTATTAAAGCTCTCCGCAAAAAAAACATTGAACCCTTTGTCACCATCTGGCACTGGCCGCTGCCTCAATGGCTCTCTGAAAAAGGGGGGATAATGAATCAGCGGTTCACTGATTACTTCAGCAGATACTCGTCAAAGCTTGCAGAATCATTCGGAAAAGAAGTTTCATTTTATATTACAATAAATGAACCTGAAATATATTCTCTGAACAGCTATATGCTGGGTAAATGGCCGCCTCAAAAGAGAGGCATTCTCTCATATTACCGGGCAGTGAAAATCTTGATTAAAGCTCACAAAGCAGCTTACAATACAATTAAAGAAAAAAATCCATTCTCATCAGTGGGGCCCGCGTGCAACATGACATATTTTGAATCAGGTGGAGGAATCATCAATAACATAGCTGTTAAAATTGCGGATCTTTTATGGAATAAATATTTTATTCGAAGCATTAAACATAGAATAGATTTTATCGGATTTAATTACTATTTCCACAACAGAATCAGATATGGCCTTAATAAAAACGATAATGAAAAAGTTTCAGACATGGGGTGGGAGCTTTATCCGTGGGGGATAAGTCAAATTCTTGAAACATTAAAAAAATACAAACTTCCCGTTTATATTACCGAAAATGGACTGGCAGATGAGAATGATCAGCATCGCGGCTGGTTCATTACAGAGACACTTAAGGCGGTTTATAAATCGATAGAGGATGGCGCGGATGTCAGGGGATATTTCCACTGGTCGCTTCTTGATAATTTTGAATGGGATAAGGGTTTCTGGCCGAAATTCGGACTCATATCAGTTGACCGTAAAACAATGAAACGGACTCTCCGCAAAAGTGCCTATGTTTACAGAGATATTATAAATAGAGGACTCGATATATGAGCGGAGTGACTGTCGCATTCCTTGCACAGATTTTCATCGGCTTGTCTCTTGTTATTGATAAAATTTTTTTCGGAGAATCAGGGGAGCGCCGCGTAATACCTTATGTTTTCTGGCTCTCTATAATGAGCAGTTTCGGACTTGTTTTTTTCTTTTTCGGATTTAAACTTCCATCTGCTGAAACACTTGGCCTCTCTTTTATGGCTGCTCTCTCTTTTCTACTGATGCTTATCTGCTATTATAAGGTATTGTCAATAGGTGAGGTAACTGAGGCGGTTCCAGTTGTGGGTGGATTCGCCCCTCTTGCGACATATCTTGCAGGGAGTATGCTTGAGTTTTCTCCTCTCAATGCTGCTGAAGCTGCGGGTTTTTCTCTGCTGATAACAGGGGGATTCATTCTGTTTTTCTCTGATAGATCAAAAATAATTAAAATAATTCCATGGACTCTTGTGGCTTCAGCTTTTACAGGGAGCACCAATGTTCTGGAAAAACTTGTTTTTCAGAATACTGAAAATTTTGCAACAGGGTACGCCCTGATGAAGAGCGCTACATTGATCATCGGAATATCAATGCTTGCTGTGCCATATCTCAGGAGAAACATTTTCAGAGAATCGAAAGATACCGCAAAAGAAAAAAGAATCCTCTACTTCGTAAACAGGGCTGTGGCAGGTACAGGGTCCCTTCTTATATTTTATTCCATAAAACTTGAAAATCACCCCGCAATTGTTGAATCGATAAACGGAGCCAGATATATAATTGTATTTATACTTGCATATTTTATTACAAAATTAAGGCCCGATATACTTAAAGAAACTATCCGCGGATGGAGAGTTTTTTCCAAAGTTACAGCAACCCTGCTTGTACTCACAGGCCTTACCTCCCTTGGACTCCAGAGAAGTTATGAATCTCTCCCTGTCCCTGAAATAAAAGATATCTCCTGGGGTGTAACATACTCCGAACTGATGGCGGAAAAGCTGAAAATAGACCGGGATGAAGCACTTCGTGCCATAGTAACGAAATTAAAACCATCGGGCATCAGACTCGTGGCGTACTGGGATAGAATTGAAAAACATACCGGCACCTATGATTTCAGAAGTCTCGACGCACAGATGAATATATGCAGAGATGCCGGTATCCCGGTTATTCTTGCAATCGGGCAGAGAGTCCCACGCTGGCCGGAGTGTCATATTCCTCTATGGGCTGATTCAGCACGTGACCTTCCAAAATATCTCAAAACAATTGTTACACGATATAAAGGATACAGCAATCTGCTCTACTGGCAGGTGGAGAATGAGCCGTATCTGCTTTTTGGAGAATGCCCGCCATCAGACAGTGAACTTCTTAATAGAGAAGCTGCTCTTGTTCGCGAACTTGATCCCTCACGTAAGATATTGATGACTGACGGAGGAGAGTTCGGTGACTGGTACAGGGCTTCATCAATTGCTGATATTTTCGGAACAACATTATACAGAAAAATTTACAGCAGATTTTTCGGACAGATGATATATCCTCTTACACCTGAATTTTATCCCATGAAAGAGGATATGGTTAAATTCCTTACCGGGAAAAAAAACCAGAAGTATGTAATAATTGAACTAGGAGTTGAGCCCTGGACCTACAGGCAGATTTATGAAATGACACCGGAAGAACAGATTGCAGCTTTCACAATTGATGAGTTCAGTGAAAATATTGAATATACCAGGCGTGCAAGATTTGATACCTGTTATTTATGGGGAGTTGAATGGTGGTATTACCTGAAAGTAAAACATGATAAAGATTTATACTGGGAATATGCGTCTGAAATAATGAGTGCCGGTAGAAAATAAAACTTATATTTGTTCATTCCTGAAATTGTATTAATTTTTCTTTAGCAGGTTAATATAATTTGAGAGGCTGAATGTATCGCATAAGATTTCATGGCCGCGGTGGTGAGGGAATGAAGACAGCCAGCCGTATTCTGGGATCTTCTTTTTTCTTCGAGGGATTTCAGGTACAGGATGCGCCAAAGTATGGAGCGGAACGTCGCGGCGCACCCGTTTCTGCTTATGTCCGAGCTGATCATAAACAAATCTATGAAAGAGGTGAAATTCACAAACCGGATCTTATTGTCATAGCTGATGAAACACTGCTTCATGTAACACGGAATACAGTCCTTGAAGGAATTCATGAAAACACAGTTATATTCATAATTTCAGCTATGAGTAATAGTGAACTTGAAGAAATAATTAACTCTGGAAAATCGATAATAAAAATTGATCCCGCAGCTCTGCCTGAAAACTATCATCGTTTTTTAAGCCCAATAACCGCCTCTGCCTCTGCATGCTTTACCGGCAAAATACAATCAAGTAACCTCATCCGGGGTGTTAAGGATGAACTGAAAACTGTAAAAGATGATTTAATTATTGAGAATGTTGCCATTGCAGAAAAAATATTTAACGAAATGAAATCATATTCAGGCATTGTCACAGAAACCGGTGAAATAACGGTTTTACGGGACCCGCAATTAATTACATTACCCCTTCATAATTCATCAATAGCTACTCCGGTAATCAGAACAGTTTCAACCAGTGTAAAAAATCAGACCGGTTCATGGAGAACAGCGCGTCCTGTTGTTTTGTATGAGAAATGCTCAGGATGCATGATGTGCAATGTATACTGTCCTGACAGTGCAATCACAAAAAATAAAGATGGTTTCCCTGTTATTGATTATAATCACTGCAAAGGCTGCCTTATATGCTGTGAGGTCTGTCCCTCAGGGGCAATCAGAAAAGAGAATGAGAAAATACGCAGGAGCGAAACTGTATGACACACCAGATACTTGTTACCGGTAATGCTGCGGCAGCCTGGGGCGCGAGGCTCTCCTCCGTTGATTATATACCGGCATTCCCGATAACCCCGCAGACAGAGATTATTGAAACTCTCTCGGGATGGATAAACAATGGTGAAATGGATTCACATCTGACAATGTATGAATCTGAACATTCAATGATTACCGCAGCCGGGAGCGCGGCAACTGCCGGTGTAAGGGTATTTACTGCAACATCAAGCCAGGGGCTTATGTATGGCATGGAGATGATTTTTGCTATTCCGGGATGGCGGGTTCCTTTTGTTCTTGTAAATGTTTCACGGGGCCTTGCTTCGCCCATAACACTTGAATGCGACCATAACGATATCCTTGCAGCAAGAGACAGCGGATGTATCCAGATCCACTGTTCGACCTGCCAGGAGATACTTGATTCAGTGATAATCGGATATAAAATAAGCGAACACATAAAAATAAGACTGCCGGTTATCGTAAATCTTGACGGCTTTTATCTATCTTTCACAAGAGAGCCTGTTGAAATACCTGAACAGCACAAAGTTATTCAATATCTTGGTGAATATAATCCAATGAATGATATTTATAGCGCATCAGCTCCGCAGGCAAGGGGACTTATAGTACTTGTCGGTTCGCAGTATTCATATTTCCGCTATCAGGCTCATCTTGCCAATCTTAAAGCACTTGATGTTTATAAAGAAGCTGCTGAAGAATTTACGCTTCAATTCGGAAGAAATTATTCTGTAATTGAATCCTACAAAATAGATGATGCGGAGTACTGTTTTATTATGGTAGGGTCTTTTTCCACAAAGGCAAAAAGTGCGGCTGATCTGCTGAGAAGTGAGGGTTGGAGAATAGGGTTAATCCGTCCAAGGCTTATAAGGCCATTCCCGTCAGAGGAGTTGAGGATACTGCTTTCGGGAATTAAAGGGGCTGCTGTCATTGATCAGAACATCTCATTCGGGAAAGGTGGAATTCTTTACACGGAAATCACATCAGCTTTATATGGAGCTGATGGGAATTATCCTGTAACAGGTAGCTTCATCGGGGGGCTTGGGGGGAGAGATATCACAATAGATGAATTTATTGTAATTGCCGGAGAGATGAGAGAGTATGTACAAAAAGGGAAACAGCCTGACACAAGACTTCTATTTACAGAGGATGAACTTCAACAGATAAAAAAAATTCAATTAATAGCAGGAACAGAAAACTCATAAAGGTGTTTTATGTCTGAAGGATTAATAAAAAACATCAAAGATCTGGCCGGGGAGCACAATCTTGCATCCGGAACTTCAATTTGTGCCGGCTGTGGAGCCCTTGAAACAGTTAAGCTGTTTTGTGATATACTGGGGAAGAATACAGTATTCGTTAATGCTGCGGGATGTATGACTCTGCTTGCCATATATCCCTTTACACCATTCAGCGGATCGTGGCTTTATACTGCCATGGCATCAGCGTCAGCAGGAGCGCAGGGGATCAGGGACGCTCTTGATATACTGATAAAAAAGGGGCGGTTATCAGCAGCCGAGGACCTCAAAGTTATTGTTCTTACCGGTGATGGTTCTGCTTACGGTATGGGGTTATCAGCAACATCAGCAGCAATTGATCGCTGTCTCGACTTTTATTATCTCTGTTATAATAATGAGGGATATGGGAATACGGGACATCAGGATTCAGCAGCAACTCCTTATGGTGCGAGAACTGCAACAAGTTCTTCAGGTGCAGGTTTTATCGGCAGGAAAAAAGATCTTTTCTCTATTTGGGCTGCCCATAAACCAGCCTATCTTGCTACTGTAATTGCAGCAGAGCCTATGGACTTTGCCCGTAAAGTGGAAACTGCTATGAAAATAAAAGGGCCGAAAATGTTTATATCACTGGCGCCATGTCCAACTGGGTGGCATTATGAGCCGCATCAGACAGTCAGTATAGGAAAACTCGCTGTACAAACCGGTATCTGGCCTTTAAAAGAATATAAAGACGGGAAAGTTACTCACACGAAAGTTATAAAAGAAAAACTTCCTGTAGAAGAATACCTTAAACTTCAGGGGAGATTTGAACATCTCTTCACACCGGAAAAGAATTTAGTTTTAATTAATGAAATTCAAAGCTCAGTAGATCAATACTGGATAGATATCTGACACTTCATAAATAAATAATTGACATTAGTATTTATTACTTCAATTTTGAATAAAGAGGAATTTATGCCGGTAATTCTTAATTCAGAAAAAGCATCACAACTTATTGAAGAGATAATAAAACATTCAGAGGAAACTCTGTCAATAATGATCCCTGTTTTCCGTTTATCCGCCCCTCTTTTCGGATTACTTAAAGATGCTGCGGGAAGAGGAATACGGATAAAAATTATTTTCAGCAGTGATGAGCTTGATGATTTTGAAAAAAAAGAAATCTCGGAACTGGAACATGTAGAAATATGCTGTTGTACTGAAATTAATGCAAAATGTTATTTCAATGAAAAAGATATGATTATCACTTCAGTTGATATTCATAATTTTTATGAGAATAAAAACGGAGATATCAGTATTGGAATCAGCAAAAATGAGGATGAGGTTTTGTATGAAGATGCAATGCAGCTCTATAATTCGTTTTACGAGTCATCTATAATCCTGATTTCAGAAAACAGCAAAAGTCAGCATAAAACTGTACCTGCTGCATCGGCATATCATGGTTTCTGCATCAGATGTGCAATGCCCATAACATTTAATCTTTCTAAACCATACTGCCGGCAATGTATGAATCAGGTAAAAGAGGAATCATTGGATAATAAACCGGAAAACTACTGTCATTCCTGTGCAGCAAAAACATCAACATCATTAAGCTCCCCGCAGTGTAAAGACTGTTCAAATTAATGGAATATCAGCAGATCTTAAAATTGAACAAATTTAGTTAATTTAATTCAGGAATTACTCCAATTTAGAATAAGGTTTTGACAAATAGCTATGGTGATAATAAACTATACTTATAGATAGAAATATCGGTATTATAATTATTGAGTATAATAATGGTTACTAAGATAAATAAAGAATTTCATAAAATCATCATAAATTCGCTTAACACAAAGCAGATAGACTATCTTGGAAAACTTTTTGACAGATCCTTTGATCTTTACAGGGTATCAGGTTTCAGACCGAGCATACCTATCCCCCGACAGACTGCAGCTGATACACTTCTCTATTTCTGTAATGAAGATGAGGATGTTGTAAAACTGTTTTCTATTTTACTAAGGTTTGAAGGTGAACATTTCTACGACAGAACCTTTGCGATATGGGGTAAAAATGAATTTCTGACTCTTCTCAAGCTTAATAAATGGATATATGATCCGGAGATGAAACAGTTTTTTCTTGATCCGTTTTATGAACATGAAATTAACTTTCTGAAAAAAATACGGATTATAGATCTCAGAGGTGAAGTAGATGTTAAAGAAATCGTTGATGAGATTGCCACAATAACAAAAAAAATGGGTATTAAAGATCTTGAATGGCGAATTGCTTTGCGCCTGTATGACCTTAACCCGCAAATTGCCGAACTGATAAGAAAAATTCTGGATCTCCTTCTTGTACGTCAGAATCTTCAGCTATATACTGGTGAGATGTTTTTCTGTCTTAAGGAACTGGCGATAAATGCCGGTAAAGCAAATTATAAACTTCTTTTTGATAAGTACATAACATCTAAAAAAGGTATTACTGCTGAAAGAAATTACTCAAAATTTCTTGAGCTGTTCAGGCTTGAGATAGAAGAAAACGGTAACGAAAATCTTCTTGCTCTTGCAAAAAAAGATGACAGACATTTTACAATCACATTCCAGTCATCAAAAGAAGCTGTTGAAGTATGGGTTACAAATGACCAGAATGTGACGTATATTGAGAAAGAACAGATTCTAAAAAAAATCAATCCTGAAAGACTTGATAACGATACTTTCATAGCTGATGATGATGAAAATACTGAAGGCGCCGGGCTGGGTCTAAGCCTGGTTATTAATCTTCTGAAGAATTACACAGGTGAAGAGCACCCTCTGAAAGTAGTATTTTATCCGGATTTTATTAAGATAGGTTTCGAACTTAAGCGCTCAGATCTCCTCGCAAAAAAACCTTCAAATAAATAACAAATAAAAAATATAGCCAGACAGAAGTGTCCGTATGTGCAGCGGTAGGCAAATTAAAGTATTAACTATAAATAAAAAAGCCCTGAAATAATCAGGGCTGACTTCGCGCCTAGCAGGAGTCGAACCTGCGACGCACGGATTCGAAGATTGGTAAAAAGAGCAAGACGCTATAAGTTGCTATAAATTGCAATATACAGCTGTATATTTGAGTAAATTGCTAAACAAAATCTAATAAAATGTATATCTTTTGGCTCAAAAATTGGGTTACATTGTGATAATAAAATTTTACGTATTTTTCGTGTGCAATATACGTGCAACGAAAAGCGTTATGTGTTATGCGATAAGTATTATTTTTTATTAAAAATAAAATGTCCAGTTCTTGTAAATGTTCAGTGGGATTTTTTTATAAATACTTCAAAATATTTTGAACTAACCGGCTGTGTGAAGCAACGCGATAGAGTTGACCCAATAGCCATAATATCAATACTATTCCAGTAGTAATAATAAGACTGACAATTAATCCTTTAATGAAAGCTGCATCAACGGGCCTTAAAATTCCCGGGTCATACCATTTCTCTGCTTTAAATATTTTATCAAATACAAAAGGATTCCAAAGAGTAAAGGGAAGACAGCAGACAAATAGGCCTGACAGATAAAGCAGTGTATATTGTTCCCTGGCAACGGCTCTCTGTGTACCTGCAGCTGCAGCATATAGAACAACAGGAGCTCCCAGTACCAGGAGAACGGGGAGAGCATAGGGGTAAAGGTATGTTGCATCACCGGTATACCAGGCACCGAACCTGTGAAGGTCCAGGGCAAGTATTATTACCAGGAGTGTCCCTGACACATCGGCATATCGTTTTATATTAATGAGGTTGATACTTTTGAGGTATTTAAATATTTTTATCATTAGCTATGCAATTTGAGGAAAGCTTTTAACATTCTCCGGGACATTGTTCTTAATTTCCCATATGTCAAGTTTAGCCTGCATTTCATACCAGCTTTCAGGTGTTGTATTAGTTGCCTTTGCTATCCTGTATGCCATCTCTGGCGAAAGCTTCGAATGTTGATTAATAAGTTCAGACAAAGCTTTTCGTGTGACACCCAGGTATTTGGCGGCTTCAGTAATTGAAAGATTTAACGGTTTTATAACATCTTCTAATAATAATACACCTGGATGTGTAGGTTTTCTTTTTGTTATATTCATAATCTTTAAGATATCCTCCTTCTAATGATAATCTCTATAATCAATGATATATGCATTACCATTTTCAAATTTAAAGGTAATTCTCCAATTCCCGTTAACTGTGACTGACCATATTCCTTTTTCATCTCCTTTCAGTTCGTGTAAACGATAGCCTGGAAGATTCATATCCATCTCAGTTTTTGCAACATCAAGCCTGTCAAGAATGCGGCTTAATTTTTCAGCATGTTCTGGCTGAATACCTTTTTTGCTTCCTGTGAAGAAAAATGTCTCAAGTCCTTTATGTTTAAAAGTTTTAATCATTTGTACACGTTGTAACCTATAAGGTTACAGAATTCAAGCATAATTTTTTATTTTTTACGCTATAGAGGTTTTTACTATTTTTAAATATATTTTCTTAAATGTGATGACACATTAAAAAGAACCAGAGGCCGGACGTCTCCGGCATGGTTCGAGATTAAACAACATTAATTGCTTAGGAGCTTTACACAATGAAGTCAATTATAATATAATACATTAATAGTCTTTATCAAAAACTTTTATCCGTAAATTCTCACCGATTTTTGACGGGTCCGCACCATATAGATTGAGCTTATTCCTGGTGTTTTCCTCTATCCAGTAATGTGTATTACCATTTTTACAGAGTTTGATTTTAAAGAATTCATTCTCCGCAGTATCATTTTTCCCGTATCGCTCCAGGGTTCTTATTATAGTCTTCTCTGGCAGCTTTTTCCCGTTTAATATGTAGCAGAGTTTCTCCAGGTCATCTGTCACTGTTAGCCGGCTGTATGAGTATCCGAAAACCCTTGACCAGTCGTGTGTTGTCATTATAAAATGTTTATCAATTCCGTTGTTATTGCGTTTTTTCTTTGCCCTTGTGGAGTAGCTGGATCCTCCGGTGTAATAGTGGCCTTCTGTTATTCTTTCATAAACTGATTTCATCATCGTTCTGACATTATCATAGATGATATCTTTAAGACTGGCGATCCACCCCTCGGCATTATCTATAGTGAAGACAGGGAAGTTAAAATCATCAATCTGTTTACATACTTTTTCGTAATCAGTACAAAGCATATATTTCTCAAGCTCAAAGAGTCTTATTAAATATTTCCAGCATGTTCTATCAATGTACTTCTCTTCCCTGTTCTCACCGTGATTATCATATCTGTAATCAATTCTAACAGGTTCATAGCCGTTCAAGTCTCTGAACGCCTCACTGATTTCTTTATCAAGCTTCTGCAGGGACTCAAGCTGACTTAACATAGTCAGCTTGATTTTATATATATCTTCAATTGATTTGCGTTTTACTATTTCGTTCATGCTTACACCTCTTATAATATGTATCCATTTTCTTTCATGCTGTAGAATTCATCGGTGTCAAATCCGACAATAATATGATCCACCAGCGGGATCCCGATAATCTTACCCGCCTCAAGTATCTTTTTTGTTGTCTCTATATCCTGCCTTGAAGGACCGATTATTCCGGAAGGGTGATTATGTGTGACTATGACACCACTGCAGCCTGCGAGAAGAGCAGGGGCAAAAACTTCCCGCGGATGGACTATTGATTCTGAGACAGTTCCAACGCTGACATTATGGTAAATGACAACCACGTTTTTATTATTAATGCCAAGCATTGAAAAGTGTTCTCTGTTTTCATCGGCAATCTTTCCCCTGATGAACTCGGCCACCAATGAAGGATTGTTCACTTGTATCTTTTCAGTATTGAGGGTTTTATATTTTGTTGTGAGCTCCCTTACATAAAGGGAGCTTGTTCTTTTAATCTTTACGCTGTTCATACTCTGGCCTCCATCTTCTCAACCTGGCAGGATGCAAAAAGCTTACAGATACCGAACATCTTTTTATCATCGGTTTCCTTTTCGTCCTTCTTTTCTTCTGCCTGCTGCTCCTGGTCCTTCTTTGCTTTGAGAGGTGCTGACCAGAATGTAAAAGCGTGTTCACCTTTCTTTACTGAATATCCTTTCTTCTTCCATCCCTGGAAGGTATCAAGGGTTTGATCTTCCGGTATTTCATACATGTTCTTTAATGCTTCATTCACACATGAAAATCCGGTCATTGGTAACAGTGGCTTAATCTCTGCAGAAATCTGTTTTAAATCTTCTCTTGTTTTTACTCCCAAGTTGTTCATGTTGTTTAACCTCGTTAAGTTTTGTATTTATGCTACTCTGAAAAACAGATGACCAAGTGGTTGAGCTGAGATTCTTTTCAGCTCGCTTTTAATGGCGTCTACTTCGGAGTTTAAAAGGACTCTGTCAGTAAAGACGATGAAGCCGCTTTTATCCTCCAGCTGTTCAATCTTTTTAATACTCATGTTGTTTAACCTCTTTTTATTTGTGTTTTATCTGGTATTAAATGTAACACGTTAAATAAATCAGTCAATCTTTTTTTGAGTTACATTTAATATTTTTGTATTTTTTTATGTTTTTTTGATTTCAGATATTGACAGTTAATCTTTGTTTATGATAAGAACTGAATTAAATTCCAGGCGCCGCCAGGCGCATAAAGGAGCCTACAAAATGACAGAAGCAAATAAGGATAAAGGAAGAGGGAGACCTCCAAGAGAGGGAGGAGCTATTAAAGCTTATTCCATCAGGATAGATGAAACTATTACTAAACGATTAGATGAGATAGCAGCTACAGAGAGAGAAAAGACAGGATACAATATAGACAGATCTGATATTATTCGGAGAGCAATAATTGAGTTCTTAGAGCGATATGGTGATAATAACTAATGCCAGGCTTTATTTGAATGAATGAGCAGCAGAATGAATATTTCTCTATTACTGATGCAGGATGGATATTTTTCCGGAAGGTCAGAGCGCGGTGAAGCTCACCCTCATCTCCCCCCTCTTTCTTTCACATCATTTATACCATAGAGGCAGGGGGGGTGATCCTATCATGGTATTGCAGTTCTTGTGGATAAGCCCATACAAATACTTTAGAAAAATCTGTAATTTTTCAATAACCTATCCCGTAAAATGAATATAATTTACCCATTATTCAGTTAAATGTGCATTGAATATATTATAAGAACAATAGACTCAGATGAGGAAACGCGAAGTAAATGCCGATTTCAATTTTATTGGTTGATGATGATTATGACATCCAACAAGCTATTTTTAGGTATCTTGTAATTAAAAGAAATGATATAACTGTTGAATTAGCTTCATCAGCAGAAGAAGCTTTGGGAAAACTGGGCCATAATCATTACGATTTAATAATTACTGATAATAGAATGTATAAAATGTCAGGAATTGCATTGTTGAAAATAGTACGAGAACACTATCCTGATATTAAAAGGATAATGTTCTCAGGCGATATCGAAATTGATATTTATAAAGAAGCAAGTAAACTAAGTCATAAATATATTTCTAAACCCTGCAATATATCAGACTTACTAATAGAAATTGACAGTCTTTTTCAGAAGTGATGATATCAATCTGTTTCTCCATAAATCATTATGGTAAATTTTTCTGTATCAACCGGTTTATCAAGTGTCAGTTCGTTCTTGTTTGAATTCCATGTAAATCCTGAATGAAGGTCCTGTCCTGTGTAACCATCACTTACTGGAATTAACTGTACCATCCATACACTTTTAAAATGGAGATCCTTTGTGGTAAATCTTAAACCTGTATTATCTAATGATACTGAATTCCCTTCGATGGGAAAATTTAAATGTTTAAGCAAGGGGAGTGTAAAATCAGAAGTACTTGCTGAACCTATACTTGCACAACCTTTAGTATAATCATATGCAATGATGTACTTCTCTTTCCCTGTTTTGCATGCCGTAAGCTCAATCGTATTCTTATCTTTATTATACCTATAATCTTTATCCGGGATGCCGATTCTGCCATCAACTACAAATCGTACATGGGAAGAATCAATTGGTTCATTAGGTATTATGCAAATAGGAGTTTGATATTTACCTATAACGCGGATAATATATTTTGAATTATCGATAGGCCTTCTAACAACGAGGCGATTATTATCGTAACTATAATACCATTCATTTTTAGAAAGTGTAAAGCTTTCTTTCTCCTGTCCGGAAGATTCGGCGTTAATTGTAGTTCTAACGAGAACTTTATCTATTCTGCTGAATTTAATGTTAACAGAATAATGCTGTGGTTTACCTTCTATTGGTTCAACATTAACATTATCCTCTTTAATCTCTCTGTCAGAAGAAAAGACTGTATCAGTCTGAAGAAACATTATTGATAAAGCTACAAAAACAATACTTATTATTCGTGTCATGTATACTCCCTCTTATTGCTATTTTTATATATTAATCGTCATAATATCTACAAAAGTTAAAAAGTAAGTAATGTCACCCGGAAGTTGATTTCACAGACGTTTAATCTGCCAACAACCAGTCCAGGGCTTCTTCTTCAGTTTCGAATAAACGAATTATTTCAACCTTTAAAACATCATTAACCATTCTTTTAAACCTGAAGGCACTGGCTGCAGCTGCAGTTTTGGGATTCATGATAATTGCATTTTTATAATTTCCCATGAGGCTGTACAACAACACAGTTACATTCCTGTCAAAATCCTGTTCTGATGGTGCAAAAACTCTATGTTCCGTGATATCAGTTAAAACCCGATTAATATTATTTGTAAGTATGAAATCGGCTTTAAAATCTATGATCTCACGGAATTCAGAAGCAAGTGTATAGTCCTTCCACCTCATGTATATGTATTTTTGTTCTTCTATATACTCTATTGAAACAGTCCTACTTTCATAAATATGCATTGCCACTCCACATCAATAAAATTAAGGTTAGTTTTATATATAATATTAATGTGTATTATTTGTATAATTTGGCAAATAATATTTTAATTTTAATTAATAAAATATTTATTTTAATTAATTAAATTTGTATTAAAATTTTCTTTAATAAATTTAATAAATTAATTAATTAAATTTGTATCACTTTTACCATATTAGTGTCATCAGTTAATTAAGCTTTATAAATAATTGTACACTTTTATTGATTTGTGAGTTTTTCTTGCTTTAATCCCTCCATCAGGGTTAAATACAAGGCCATTATGGGAATAATGAGGATTCTGGATGGGTTTGTATAATTCCCTCCATAAGTTCTTTATATTTGGCTTTTCTGTGTATCTAAGGGTCATATAGCAGGTATCAAGTGGTGTTGTGTCAAGCTCCGCGAATTGTTCGACTATCTGCAGGTTGCCTTCTCCGTAAGGATATGTATACAGTCTGCAGGATGCAGACATCCCTTTAGCTTCCTTTAGCTTGTGGTCCTCAAGATTATGATAGAACCATTCAGGGGATTCCTCTCCATGGAGGGCCTGAAGATGTGGGGTATAGTCCGGAAGTAGTCCGAACTGAAGATTTTTGAAGTATAGAGTACCATCTATCAGGGATAGAGATATTGATATATATCCTGAATATGGTTCTATTATGCGCTGAAGCGCCTGTATCTGGCGGTCCTTGAGTACTTTCCCTGGAAACGCGGTAACCAGGTTTGCCGGGAGTATTCCTCCCTGCCTCCCGGATAATAAATATCTGTCATTAATAAAGAGTGTGGGATAATGAAAAGTTCCTTCTGAGAGATAAAACACCTGGTCGAATTCAATATCTGATACCGGCATTGCAATGTTTTCAATTATTTCATAATCCGGTGAAGACTCAATTTCAATTCTCTTTTCGTCAGGGAAAGTCTCAAGAATAATAAACTCCGGTACATTAAACTTTGCCTGTATTGCTATTGCAATGCTTTGTCTTATTGTTGTCTGCATTTTAATAACCTCTCATCTGCTTTCTGAGTTCCTGTTTCTGCTGGTAATAGGGATTATTTTTGCGAAGATCCCGCTTCATATATTCAGCAGGGTTCATTGCTCTGCGTTGTTCCTTCTCCTCAGCCTTACGTTCCTTTGAAAGCTGTTTCAGTATTTTGTATACCTGCTGTCCTCCGGGGACACCGACCCATTTTGTCACAATGTAAGCCAGAGGTTTACTCGCAGGTTTCTCTGCAAGAGTATCAAAGGTCTCACCGACAAGGCCTCCTACAGCACCGAAAACTGAATCACCACCATATCTGAAGGATCCTCCTGATACAGGTATGAGACTCAGGAATTCCTTTAACGATTCCTTAAGGGCTCCTGTAAGCTGCTCCTCTTTTCTTGTGGGTTGTTTTCCCTGGAGAGCATCAATCCATGACTGGCCCGTAAAACCTTCATATGCTGCAGATAAAGGGGCAGGGAGAGGAGATTTAACCCCCATGGCCTCATATATGGTATTACAGACAAAGCCCGCTGCAGCCAGGGTTATAAGCTTCTCAAGGCCTTCCCGTGTACTGTGGAGTGTATTTCTCTCATAGATGTTATATTGATCCCTGCCTGTTATCTTTGAGACCTGGTTGCTTCCGGTATATCCGGAGGCCTCTGACTTCGTTACTCCTTCAGCAATGAGCCTGTTGGCCTTACGGATCCCCAGGATGTCATCGGTAAGAAAGTTCAGATTATTAATGACAAAGGTGTTGAAGAGAGTTAGGGATTTTCCAAGCGGCGTATGTTGTACAGGAGCAAGGTCAATTCTTGATGCAGAGCCCTGGGAATTAATTACAATATCATCAGCAAATACTACAGCCTCTCTGTCTGTAAGCTTTAATTGTTCCTTCCCGTATCTGTATCCGGACAACCAGGAGACCTGTGCAGTCTTGAGGTCAAGATAACGTAAGGGGAGGGTGCCAAGCTCTGCGGCAGCGGCTTTAACCTTACCAGCCTTTCCGGTAAATCCTTTTGTCATTTCTTCGATTGTCACATCATGCATCCTTGCTTTAAGCACTTTGCTTTTATCCATTGAAAGCTTCTGCATGTCTCTGTTCATGAAGTCACGGAGACCTTTGCAAACAGCATGAGGGCCAAGTACACCGATTGTATTTACTACTGCTGAGGGTTGTACTCCTATTGAGTGAAAATTATATGTGAGTATGAAGGTCCCCAGGTTATGGTTTACCTTGTTTGCGACTGTATTAATCCAGTTTGCTGCCTCTGATATCTTCTTCCCTGAAACGTAATCCAGTGTATCATGCAGGTATTTGTGAGCGTGTGGATTTGTAAGGGCGAAACGGTCATTGATATCCAGTGCTGTTCTTAACTTTCCTATAATGGGAGTCATATGAGCTGTGCGAAGTGCTCCTGTAAGATATTTATCAAGTACATAGAAAGCATCTGTCTCAAGAGCCCTGGTGCTTTGAATCCTTTCCTTCGCAAACTGGAACGCAAATCCGCGGGTTTTAAAACCTGTTATCTCTGAAGACTCAAACTGTTCTTTGCTTACTCTCATAGGATCATAACCAAGTTCCTCTAACAGAGAGAATTTTCGGAGGAATGTGAAATAGTCATCAACTTTTGACAAAGGCTCAAGGCCTGATTCCACACGGGCTGCATTAATGCGCTCATACATTACATCAAGGATGTTACGAATGTCAGTTACAGCCTCCTGCTGTTCTCGCGTGAGTTCTTCAAAGGCTTTCGCTTTTCTGCCCATATCATTAAGTGTAGCTTTACCCTGTTCCATCTGAGAAATCAGGTATTCGCCAATTTCTTCTCTTTGCTTTGAGTTAAAGTCTTTACGTGTATCCTTTATCCAGTCTTTATACTTCTGACTTTCCACAACAAAGTTATGCTCCGACTGCCTGAGGGGAATAACAAAGTTTTTATATACTTTGTCACCAAGCTTGTTTGCGATAAACCTTGATTTGTTAAGGAACAGGTCAGGACTCCAGCCTTTATGTTTGAATTCTCTTTCGAGATAGTTTGCTTTTTCAAATGAGACTGAAAGCTCATCCGGGGACCTGACAGCAAACTCCATGAGATCTCTCATGTGGTCTTTACCGAAATACTCGACATTACTGCGGTTTAACTCTCCAAATTCCGGTGATTCCCCCAGGGCTTTTTGAAGATTAACCTGGTGTTCTTTTCTCATTGCATCTGTCCAGGCTTCTATCTTCTCAAGACTTCCTGATAGTTCGCTTTCAATCTGTATGTCAGTTTTTTGCTGTTTCTCTAAATGTTTCAGGTAACTTCTGTAATCAGAATTACTTTGAATTGATTTAACGCCTGATTCAAGTTTTGTTACTTCATCAAGGTATTTCTTCCCCTCTCTGTGTATTTTAAAATCAGATGTCTTAATTGCTGAATCTATGACATGAGGAGGTATGAAGCTTGTCTCTTTTATAATCTTCGCAACTATCTCTTTTTGTATTGCATCCCGGTATGGTTTTTTTAAGCTGCTGTATCCGGATTCCTTTGAATCAATATGGTCCATCAGGGTAGATGGTTCCAGCATGACCCTGAATCTTTCTTCAGGTGTAAGGACTGATAACGCATAATCAATTACCTGGTCCATCCTGTCACGTGTTTGGGGGAGGTGCTCATACCTTCTGTAATTGCCTGTGAGTTTATTAATAGCCTCAGTCATGTATGATTCATGAAGAGTTGGCCTCTGTTCCTCCCAGTGCTTCAGGTTTGTCCTTGCTTCATCCAGTGCGGACGTTACCTCGTTAAACTTACCGTATAGTTTTTCACCTTCATTAAAACCCATATCCCGCAGAGGATTTGGAAGGATATCCTCATATTTTTGTGATAAGAAAGGATCCTTCTGGTTTATTATATCATCAATCCTCTGCAATACATCCGGTTTATACCGGTATCCACCGGTGTCGGTCTGATCAAGAATATATGTTCTGTATTCTTTCGGTACCTGGTTAATCTGCAGGATCTCCCGGGCGGTTTTACCATCCTTAAAATTTGCGCGTATCTGTGTATCAATTATCTCATCCTGAATCCTTTTTACCCGTTCAGCTGCAATCTGCTCTTCAGTCATTAATATTGCTCTATCAACGGCTTCCTTTGCAATTGCAGGATCCTTCATGCTCTCTATGGATTCGCCTTTTAGGTTCTCGGCGATTCTCTCTTCCGGAATGCCTTTCTCCTTTGCTTTTTCTATTGATGTCCTTGCAATTGGTATAGAATGAGCGAGTTTTAATATTCCGATTGTTCCCAGTGTTTCAAGAGCTGTCTCACCTGTGACAGGCTGGTTATTTAGAACTTTTTCTGCACCAAGTAAGGCTGCGGTCTCTGCGGGCATAGAAACAGCTTCTCCGGTAAGTTTTGCTAATTTCCCCCCTCCAAGCTTAGCAGCTATACTCTTTCCTGGTAATCCGGCAAGCCCGACGGCTCCACCTTTAGCACCTTCTCTTCCCATCTCTTCAGCTACTTCAAGTATGTTCGCAATAGAGAGATCAACATCACCTCCATCTTTTTCTTTAAGTTCAGTCATTTTTTTAAGAGCCCCGGGGAGAGCAAATGCCCCGGCACTTTGCATTATTGCACCTGCGGCAGGCCCAACAATTTCACCACCCATGGCATAAAGAGGTATGTCGGCTGCAATGCTTCCAAGTCCATAGCCGATTCGCTCAGCGGATGTTTCCGGCTGCCATCCTGATTCTTCGAACCTTTTTACACCTTTACCTGAAGCAGTATCAGGGAGATATGCTTTTGTAAGAGCTGCTGTTGTTGAACCAAATCGACCATTAATCATTGCATCAAGAAACCCCTTGTCCCGCTCAGCCTTCTTCATAATCTCCTCCCTGAATTGTGGCGGAAGGTTTGCAATCTCATTAGTCCATCCGTTGTCAGGGAGAGTGAGAGGAGTGGAGGTTTTACCTTCCATTGTATCTGCGTCAGTATTGAAATCCCGCCACATGGAGTCATATTCATCTGATTTGATTTGAGGTTTGATTATATCATCAAAATATTCCTTTCTCCACTTCAGTCTCTCTTCATTGGAAAGAGTCTGATAATCAGGTGTCTTTATTACTTCTTCCCAGTACATTATTAATTGCTCTTAGCTTTCCAGGGTTTATTCTTTTGTGATGAGGCAATATTTCCGGTACTTCTGGAATTAGCCAGGTTACCGTTTTCATCAAATCTCCATGGATTGTCCCCGGGGAGAGATGCATTGGCCAGTGCTGCTCTTTCAGACTTTTTAAATACACCTAAATCAATTCCACCAGGATCAGCGTCATTCCATGCCTGCATTGCTGTAGCCTTGGACATCATGTCATTCTCAAACTGCTTGCCTTTGAGATTTTCTTTCTCAAGGTCATTAAGAGAATCACTCCCTTCACCTGAAGCGAATTTGTATGTAAACTGAGTTGGATCAGTTATACCATTACGTGAGAATATCGGGGAGTGTTTCTTCATAAGATATGCGGCAGGGTCCTTCGTCTCAAGTATTGCATCTGAAGACTTTACTGCACCAATAAGTTTACCATTACTATCGAATATATTTATTCTCTCAGGCTTGCCGCTACCTCCTCCACCATTGTTTTTACTAAGTCCGAAGTATTCAGCTGGAAGAGCTTTGAAGTCATGGCCATAATGGTCAGAAATGGCCTTTCCTGTTGTTAAATACTTATTATATGCCGCAAGCCCTCCACCTTTTTTAATAGCTTTGATAGTGTCATCCATCAATCCCTGCTGCTGATCAACTTCATTCCCGGTGTAAGATTTTTTATATACAGGCTTTAGATCCGCATTATACTTCCTAACCTGTTCATTTTGAGATTCTGCCTTTTTAAATTCATTAACAGCTTTTTCATTAGTACGTATTCCTAACAAAGCAGATTTTAGTATCCCGGGCATATCCTTTACTCCCGCATCGGTATCCTGTATTCTACGGTTTGAAATATCAGCTGCTAACATCTGCAGGTTTCTGCTATAATCAGCTGCACCCTGCTTATCATCTCCATAAAGGGACTGAAGCTCATTAAGAATTTTCTGTTGTTCATTAAGAACAGGAGTATCAACAAGTGATTTAAGCGCAGGATTAACCTCGTCAAATGCACCTTTAGGCTCCCACTCATTAGCTGGTCCTGCTAATAGTGAAGAGAGCCCGTAATTCCTTGCGGAGGATAGCATTTTCTCAGCATCCTTATTGTACCCCATATCCCGAAGCAACTGGGCCTGCTTTAGCCTCTGCTCAATGGTGTTATTCTTCATCTGCTGCAGGCCGCTTACCGTATCATTGAATGCCTGCAGTGTCGGTGAAATTGTATCAATATACATTGCCATAAAATTAACCTCCCATTAATGAACCGATACCTCTTGCAGCACTGCCGGCAGCTGATAGAATATCAAGGAGCCCTCCTGTTTTCTGCAGGGCTGTCCCCTGGGTACCAAGTACAGCCTGGTTCCCTCCCATAAGCTGGCTTAATGCCTGGAGTTGCCTTGTATATGCACTATCCTGTCCCTGCTGTTTTAGCTGCTGCTGCTGAAGCTGGTCCTGGTATTTCAGGTTATTCAGGCTGTTCATTGTATTCTGTTTTAACTGGTCCTGGGCATATCTGTTTGCAGATGAATGAAGCATCGAACTGTGTTTTGTGTTCCCTATCTGCTGGTTTAACTGCTGTAGTGCAGGGTTTGTAATTCCTGAATTGAAAGCTGCTGCACCGTTATCAGCGCTATATTCATACGGACTCTCTGGATTACCCGCAAGTCCACTGAGTACAGAATAGGTTTCCGGATTGTACTGCTGCTGAAGCCCTCCGACCTGATTTAATAAGGCTTTCTGTGCAGCAGTCAGTGTACTTGTCTGCTTTGTTCCTCCAAAGAGAAGACTGCTTAATCCCATAA
>DIEX01000034.1 GCA_002418835.1 Spirochaetia bacterium UBA5763
TTTATTTTCTTTTTGGACACCCCCATTTAGGAAAATACCCCCTTTCTAATGGGATGCCTGCTTTGCAGGCGGGGGATCGTTCAGTTCCGGCTGAGAAAAATTATATTGTAATGCAGTCGTGGTTTGTAATGTAAAAAACTCCTCCCAATATCCTTTTTAATCTGTGTTCATCTGTGTTGAAAATGTTTATGCTTTTCTCAGTGTCCTCCGTTATATGTTATACTAAATGTAGAGATATAGATTTTAAGGAATTATATTGATAGCGGGGAGAGCTTTCGACGTCCTGCAATTAAACAATGCTTGAGGCACAACCGCTCCCCCCTATCTTCTGACTGCTTATAGTGGGCAGAAAAACCAATATAAGGGTGCAGCAGAAGAACTATCAATAACGGAGGTGAACCATCATGACATACTACATAGGTATTGATAATTCATCACTCGACCATAAAATACATATATTAAACAACGATGGCAATTTTCATTCACAATTTATTATTGAGAATAACCTTTGTGGTTTTAATAAACTTTATGATCATATTAAAGAATTTAGTGAAATTATGATAGGCTTTGAGTTGCCCCACGGCCCGTTAGTAGATTACCTGAGGAATAAACAGATTACTGTTTATTCTCTTAATCCTCTTAAAATAAAAAGATTTAAAGAAACAAATATTATATCAGGTAATAAGAATGATAATATAGATGCTGCAGCAATAGCCGAGTATCTCCGTAAGAATTCATCTCAATGCAGGCCGCTGTTTTATAATTCAGAAGATTTAGAAAAGCTTAAAATGCTTTGTATCATACATCAGCGTATGACAGAAGAGCATGCCAGATATAAAAATAAGCTTCATTTTTCTATAAGACAGTATTTTTATCTACATGAATCATTATTTACAGACTTTGGCTGCACAGTTCAGATTGAAATGCTTATGAAATATCCAACATTCCGAGCTTTGAAGAGTGCCAGTGATGAAGAAATAGAGACGTTCTTAAAAAAACATAAATATCGTGTGTTGAATAATATAAGTAAAGTGATTTATAAAATAAGATCTTATAATCAAATTATTTCACCTGAGGTTGAATATGCATATTCTATTGAAGTAAAAATGCTTTGTGAAGTAATACGTAATATAAAACAAAATCTGAAGGATGTTGAGAAAGAAATGATGTATATTTTTCATAAACATCCATTGGGTCAGATTTTTAGTTCATTACCTGGAGCTGGTGTAATTCTTGGTTCAAATCTACTGGCATTATTCGGTGATAATATGTCTCGTTTTGATAATGCTAATCAGGCTCAATGCCTTTACGGGACAGCACCTAAAAACTATCAGAGTGGTAATTATCATAAAATAACAATGAGAAAAGCATGCAATAAAAAAGCAAGAGCAGTGTTATTTAGGTTTGCTTTTACATCATTAAGACTTAGCAAATGGGCAAGAGAATACTATGATGCTCAACGGAAAAAAGGTAAGAGTCATTCTGTTGCAGTAAGAGCACTATCTAATAAGTGGATTAAAGTGATATTTAAATTATGGAAAGATGGAATAATTTATCAGGAAGATAAAAAAAATTTAGCCGCTGCTTGACATAGTGGGTGTGCCTCTGTGGTGATCTTTTGTTATTTTTTCTTAGCGCCTTTGCAGGAGATCTGAATAGTTAAGGCTTTTATTGAGTCTGCTTGTCCCAGAGTCTCAAGCCGGGTATATTTTTAAAGTGTTCATCATAAGTTATCAGCACAGAGCCGGTTTCCATTGCATGGGCTGCAATCCAGACATCATTGTTGGGGATAGGTGTGCCTGATTTTTTTAATGTATTTTTAATCAAAGCAAAAACTTCGGATGTTTCCAATGTCGCGTCCAGGATAAGAACTGTAGGTTTATCAAGAAATTTATGCAGAATATCCCTGTTTTTTGTTTCTTTAATCCCCCCTTTAAAGCCTGTGAAAAGTTCACCAATAACTATAATAGACATGTAAACAGTATCAGCTCCGGAGAGAACATTTAAAATTTTCTCATCACCTTTAAGAAATGCACTATAAGCATTTGTATCCAGTAAAATTTTTTTCATTTCCAGTCCTGCTTATCTATCTGATTGAACGAAGAGGTTTCCTTTCGGAACTCCTCGGCATCTTTTTCTGTCCATATTCCGAACAGGTCTATGAAGTCAGATTTATGATCAGGCCGGTTTTTACTCAAACCCAGTGCCTCTTTCAGAAGTGTCTGTATTGTTTTGTTTAAGCTTGTGCCGTGCTTTCCGGCCCTTTCTTTTATGCGCTTCTCGAGTGTGTCGTCAAGGTTATGGATTGTTATTGATTTCATTACGTTCCTCTTTGAACCAATAAATGGTTATTTATGGTTCAATTTATTATATTAAGCAGATAAATTCAAGTTTATTACGGAATAATTTCGATAAAATTTTCCCCGCGCCTTTGCAGGAGATATTATCAATATTCATTAAACATAATGTTCTTGCCACACCTCAGAAAATGTGTGTAATAAAAATGAATAATTGAATGATTCTTTCTTGTTTTACTACCGATTTAATAATATACGATAAATTATATGAATATAAAAAGATTAATCAAAGGGGAGAGTGCCTCCGGCATTGATTACTCCTCCATAGAGATACTCGAGATCCGCGGCGCTAAGATTTTCATCGGGGTTACAGCTCTGACATCCGCCATAGGCTTTATCTTTCAGGCTCTTGCGGGGCACGGTTTAAGAATACTCCTCCCTACGGTTTTTTTATATACCATTGCGATTTTTTTTGCTTACAGGCTTTACCGGAGGAGGAAGAGGCGTGCCGATATAAGGCTGTACGCGGTGGCAGTGGGGATTATTATGTTTCTTATTCCGATAATTGCCCGGTTTAACTACGGGTTTAATATTAACTGGCTCTACGCGGCGCAGTGTAACCATATTAACTGGCTCCTCGCGGCAAACCTCATTGCTTTCCAGTTTCTTTATAATAAACGTTTATATCGAATAATGATCTTTTCGGTTCTGCTGAGTATTATCTTTTTTTATCTCTTCGCGTGGCATATGGGAGTGCCGATGCCCTTTTTTACTTATACAGATGGTGTTGTGAATCATGGTGTGATGAGCTCCCGTGAAATATACACTATCCTTATGATATGCATTGTGGCTTATCTTTCATATAGAAATATCCCGGAAATTGAGCAGTTCGATCTTCTGACAAAGCAGCAGGCCGGTATTATTAAAGATCAGGCGGAGGAGGAAGCCCGTAAGGCCGAAGAGATTCAGAGTCAGTACGAGGAGCTTGAGGCTCAGTATGAAGAGATTGAGCAGATGAACCAGGAGATGGCTGCCGCGCAGAGCGAGATTATGGAGATAAACAGCTCACTCAACCGCGAGAAGGAGAAGCTTGCGGCAACCATAAAGAGTATAGCCCAGGGAATAATCGAAGTAGATACTTTATTCAATATCAAACTGATAAATGACAGGGCTTCTTCAATACTCAGGCTCAACCCTGACCGTGCCATGGGTAAAAATCTGCAGAATATTCTTAAGCTCAGTCTTCCGGGAAATATATCAATCAATTTAGCAGAGAAAGATTTTCTGAACGGCCATGTTTTTTATGATCTTTATAATCCGGCAGTGCTGCAGTTTCCTGATGAAAGCAGGGATATTACTTTAAGGTCTGCTCCTCTGCGGATAGAGTGGGGCGTGGTTTACGGTTATGTAATGATCATTGATGACGTGACAGAGCTAAAGAAGATGAAAGAGCATATTATAAACTCATCGAAGCTGGAGTCTCTCGGTATTTTTGCCGGAGGGATTGCCCATGATATTAATAATTTTTTTACAGGGATGCTGGGCTGCATTGCTCTGGGGAGGAAATCTCTTGCGGGTAGCGAAAGCAGCGCAGTAAAATATCTTGATGATGCTGAATCCACTGCTTTAAAAGCGCGGGGTCTTGCCGAACAACTCCTCACATTTGCTAAAGGAGGGGAGCCTGTAAAACGTATTATTTCAGTGACTGATATGCTTAATCTTTCGGCTGATTTTATTTTAAGCGGCACAAGAATTACATGCAGCAGAAATCTTTCTCCTGACCTGAAATTTATTGAAGCAGATGAGACTCAGATATCACAGGTTGTTAATAATATTCTCCTCAATGCTGTGCAGGCGATGCAGGCCGGTGGCGAGATAATAATATCAGCGGAAAATGTTACCCTGGGGCATGGGAATGCTTATGCGATCCCTGATGGTGAATATGTTGAAGTAACTTTTGAAGATCAGGGGCCGGGGATTGACGGTGATGTCCTGGCGCGTATTTTTGATCCTTTTTTTACCACAAAGAGCGACGGTTCGGGTCTGGGTCTCTCTGTGGCATATTCTGTTGTGAGGAAACATGGCGGCGGAATTACAGCATACAATAGCAGCAGGGGAGCTGTTTTCAGATTTGTTATTCCGGCTTCTGATTCTGAACCTGGAGTTTCTGAAAACAGATGCATAGATGAAGTCTGTTTTTCAGGTAAAGTTCTTCTGATGGATGATGATGGTATGATCCGTATGGTGGGGGAGGAGCTGTTGAGCTCATTCGGATTTGATGTAGTCTCCGCTTCTGAGGGTGAAAGCGCTGTTGAGCTTTTCAGACGGGAGATTGAAGCAGGGGGCTCTTTTAAATTTGTTGTGCTTGATCTTACTATTAAGGGTGGGGCAGGGGGGCTTGAAACTTTCCGGGAGATGAGGAAAATTGATCCGGGAGTCACGGGCATTGTTTCAAGCGGTTATTCTCATGATCCTGTAATGTCAAACTTCATGGATTACGGATTTGCAGCTGTTCTTAAAAAACCTTATAATTTTGATGAACTGAGAGATATAATTTCGCGCATAGTTTCATCATAGGAGAGTGCTGCACAGTTCTATACAGCGGAATTCTTTTTCTCCTCTTTCTCCATTACTTCATAATACTCTTTCCATGTCTCTTCTATCTCGCGGGCCTGTTCCTCATCGAGCTTTTCTATTACAAATCCCGCGTGCACCAGAACTTTATCATTCTCTTTGAGATCCGGCATCATGGCGTAATTAACAGATGTTTCAACTCCGTTGGCTGTTGCTATGGCATAGTTCCCTTCAAATCTTGTTATTGTCATAGGTATTGCAAGGCACATATTGTTCTCCTTCATATGATTGTCGGGCTGTCATTTCGAACCCTTTTCAATTCTTCGGGTGAGAAATCTCTTTTTAATTTCACATCCATTCATCACTGAGATCTTTCCATTCAGAATTAATTGTGTTTATTAAATTCTCTTTTTTTTCTCTACGCCATTTCTTGATTTCTTTTTCTCTTAAAATAGCGCTTTTAATGTTTTCTGTTTCTTCAAAATATATAAGTTTATTTACATTATATTTTTCTGTAAAACCTTCAATAAGCTTATTTTGTGCTCGAAAAGTCTTCTCGGTAAATTATTTGTTACTCCAACATATAGAACTCTATTGTTTTTGTTCGCTAATATGTATACATAAAATTTAGAATTATTATTCATAAGTGACTATAACAATTATTAATTAAACAAGAATATTAATCTGTCATATCGAAAAATGCTATAGCGACTGAGAAACCTGTTTTAAATTAAATTAGAGATTTCTCACATTCGTTCGAAATGACGTTACCTGAACTCTCCTCAGCAGATCCTCGGAAGCTGCTCTTCAACCAGTAACGGAAGAAGTCTTTTACCTCCGATAAAAGTTTCTACATAAACTTTACCCGGATACACTGAATCTATTTGACCAATTATTGCGGCATTTTTTCCGTATTCAGATTTTTTAAGTTCAGCTGTGATCCCCTCTGCTGAAGCTGAATCAGCAATTATAACAATCTTCCCTTCATTGGCAACATAGAGAGGATCAAGTCCTAAAATTCCGCAGATCCCTTTTACCTCATCCGCAACAGGTATTTCCTCTTCAATGAGTTTTGCCGAGAAATTCATTCCTGCAGTGATTTCATTCATTACAGATGCAACTCCTCCCCTTGTGGCATCACGCATAAATTTTATGCTTCCGGGAAATTTTTCTGTTACACTATCTATCATTTTATTCAGCGGAGCGCAGTCTGATTTAAGCGCACTGGAAAAATTCAGGTTATTCCGCAGTGACATTATTGTAATACCGTGGTCTCCTGCTGTTCCGCTTAGAATAATTTTATCACCTGTTTCAATTGGCTTCCGCTGAAGCGGGTTTCTGAAAACTCCTATACCTGATGTGTTAATATATATTCTGTCACCCTTTCCATTTGGAACAACTTTTGTGTCTCCGGTTACAATTTTTATATCAGCAGAATCAGCAGATTCTTTCATGGATATAAGAATTCTCTCAAATTCATCAAAACCGAAGCCCTCCTCAAGTATCAGTGCGCATGAAAGATATTCCGGTTTGGCGCCCATAACCGCAAGGTCATTCACTGTTCCATTTACCGCGAGTTTTCCAATGTCACCGCCGGGGAAGAATATCGGTGTTACAGTGTATGAATCTGTGGTGAAGGCAATTTTGCCACCTTCTATTTCAAGAACGGCAGAATCATCTATCTGTATAGAGTCCCTTCCGAGAATCTCCTTTATCATTCCGGAGATCATGTCGTTCATCAGCTTTCCGCCGCTTCCGTGGCCGGGGAGTATTTTTTTTGTCATTATCTTCTCCAGTATTTGTAATAGGCGGAGCATGGACCTTCTGAGGAGACCATGCAGGGGCCCACTGCGTTTTCGGGTGTGCATACTTTATCAAAGAGCGGGCATTCAGGGGGAGTGATAATTCCACGCAGGAGATCTCCGCATCGGCAGCCGGGATGTTCCTTCACCGGTGGAGGAGTTGCCGGGAACTTGCGTTCTGCGTCGTATCGGGAATACTGAGATTTAATTTTAAGTCCGCTCCCGGGGATATCTCCGATTCCCCTCCAGACAGATGATGTAACATCAAAAACCTGTTCTATGATCCTCATGGCATGCTCATTGCCGTTTTCTCTGACTACTATACGGTATTCGTTCTTTACAGATTTTTCATCTTTCTCAAGGAGGTCAATCAGTGATAAAACACCTGTTATAAGGTCGCAGGCATCAAACCCCGTGATTACGCCGGGCTTTCCGTATTTATCAGCAATGAAGTCCCATGGTTTTCTTCCTATTATTGCGCTTACATGCCCCGGAATAATGAATCCGTCTATCTTCACCTCGTCAGCATTAATAAGAGCTTCAACCGCAGGGGGAGTCAGCTTGTTGCATGAAAGGAGCGAAAAATTTTTTACCCCCTGTTTCTCAGCCTCCAGTATCGCAATGGCTTCAGATGGAGCAGTAGTTTCAAATCCCACACTCAGGAAAACAACCTCCCGTCCGGGATTATCATTCGCGAGCTTGACAGCATCAAGAGGTGAGTATACTATCCGTATATCCATCCCATCAGCTTTCTCCTTTGCCAGTGAACTGTATGACGAAGGTACTTTAATCATGTCGCCGAAAGTTGCCACTATTACATCATAATCCCTTGCTATTGTAATGGCAAGATCAAGAAAAGCGTTGGGTGTTACGCAAACCGGGCATCCGGGGCCGTCTATAAGGCTGAGCCCTTCCGGGAAAAGATCTTTCACCCCGGTTTTAAAAAATTCGGCTGTGTGGGTGCCGCACACTTCCATGATACGGAGTTCTTTTTTAAGTTTCCTGTTTTTTAAGAGTTCCGCCAGTTTTTTTACAAGCTCTTTATTCATAGGCACCGTTCCCTGTAATTTTGTGCATTATTCATTTTAATGTATTTCAGTGCTCTCACTTTTGCTCTAAAAGCGGTATAGCGGCCGGCTGTTGTTTACCAGCTTTAACAGAACTTCAACCTGCAAAAAAAAGTTGATTTAAAATATACCGGTGATAGATGCTGTCATAGTTAAATAGCCTGCTCGTTTTATGTCAATAATAATGGATAGTGTTCATTGTAATTATTAAGTTAAGTTTCCCTTAAAACTCTTTATGTCTTAAATTGTCTCGGTATCTTATGTGCTGATTTTTATATGTAAATTGCTGGAGGTTTATACTATATATGCCGAATTACCGGTTTTCAAGGGAGGCTTTTGTTAATTTTTTTGCGGTACTGATATTCCCTTTCTGTATCATATCACTGGAAGCAATCCTTTTTCATCTTCTGATGATTGTTTCTAATTATCTTCATGCAACAACAATTATCTCAATAGCCATGTTCGGCATAGCTTTCGGAGGCCTTATCAGTTTTTACATGCTCAGGCTGAACAGGATTATTGTGCTTTCTCTCTGGTCGCTGGTTTTTTTTATCTCCATCGGCCTTTCATATTTCAGCATAGTGAGGCTTGATAATTTCACTTTCCCCTGGCTTTTAATTATACCTTTTGTTGCAGGTTCAGTAATTGTTTCTTCAGTCTTCTCCAGGGCTGATTCCCACAAGATATATTTTATTGATTTAACAGCATCCGCTGCCGGTGTTGTATACCCTATAATTGCAGTATCAATGTTCAAGTCAGAGGGCACCCTTCTGATACTTTCAGTACTGCCGCTTGTGTTTTTAATTATCCAGATGTCTGTTGTAAAAAATATAATTTTAAAGATTGCAGGAGTTATAATACCAGCAGCCGGTATCGGATTCGTCTTATGGATTCTTAATATGAATTTAAGTATCCCCGTGGAAATCAATGCTGATGATTACAACAGCAAGGTTCTGCCATTCGTTTCAAGCCCCATCTCTAAAAGTATCCTCGATGAAGTTTATAAAGATGATATAGTCCCCGGTAAAATGATTCTCAAAACCGATGATCCTTACAGGGAACTGATGGCGAAAAATATAATTGATAAAACAGCGTACTATCCTTTTGTGATGGATTTGAGTGTTAATTATAAACCGTTACTGGCATCTGAAAAGAATCTCAAAATATATACTGATAAACTCGCTGATTACACTTTTCTTTTTTCTGAGGATAATCTCATCGGCCGGGTTGAGTATATAACCAAAACGGATGCGGATTTTTATTATATCAATAATGGTGCCTTTTATGACAGGGTACATTATGGCGACAGAGGCGATCCGCGTGATATAAGGTTCCCTAATTATATGAGAGACGCCAATGTTTTTATAATGGGTGCATCTGCTGACGGTATAGTGAACTCCCTGAAATGGATGCCGGGCAAAACGCGCATAACAGGTGTTGAATTCAATCCGATAATCCATAAAACAATGATGTCCGGATTATACTATGAATTATCGGGGCGCGCCTATGAGGATACTGTAATATACCGGACCGAAGGCAGAGCATATCTTAAAGCAACTGATGAAACATACGACATGATTACCCACATGAATAATCATGCGGAACATGGAACTGTATGCACTCTTGCACCTGAATATCTGCACACTGTTGAAGGTATAAAAGAGATGCTCCTTAAACTGACTGATCGCGGGCTTCTCGTATATGAAGAGGTGCTGTGGAGCACAAGGTCTGACTGGGCATTCTATAAGTTCATCAATACTATAACAGCCGCCCTGCGTGAGATGGGAGTTGCAAATCCTGAAAATAATATTATTGTCTATAAATGGGATTACTGGAATTACGATAATCCCGGTGTGAGATCTGTGTTTATCAAGCGCGTTCCGTTTACAAAAGCTGAAAGAGAAATCAATATGTCCATACTTATGGGACTGCTTCAGAAGGAGCTTTCTCCTCTTGTATCTGAAAGAAATATCCTTGCTTTCCCCGGTAAAACTGCAAATAATTTTGTATCAGATATTATTAGAGGGGAAATCAGTTATCCTTTAATCCAGCTCCCAGATTATTACTGGATCGATGATTTTGAAAAAGATATACTAAAGTATATTGATAACAGCAGTGACAGGGAGTTTGTTAATTCGCTTTATAATATTCATCCCGCACAGCAGATAACAAAAGGTTTTGATTTTGTAAGCACTGTGTGGAATTATAAAAACGGTAAATATATCCTGAAAAAAAATATATCCGTATCTGATAAAATCCGTTACATGTCACTGCTTGATAAAACAGATTACTGTTATGAGATGGATATTACCCCTGTCCGCGACAATAAGCCATTCCCTTTCAATGTCTATAAGGAAAAGAAAGAGGTAATCAGGCTCCTTAAAACCGTGGGGATGCTCTCACTTTTAATTTTTATTCCTGTTATGATACTGATTGTTGTCAGATATTCTTCGCATAAGCTTGCACTTTTTAATCATACACTTTTTTTTATCTCTGTGGGCTTCGGCTATATGCTTGTTGAGATTGTACTTATGCAGTTTATGCAGAGATTTATCGGGATACCGACGTACTCTGTAATTGTAACACTGGGTGCCCTTCTTTTTTTCAGCGGGTTGGGGAGCCTTATGAGCGGAGGATGGCGGAAGAGATGGATTCATGCCGTTGTTTTTGCAATTCCTGTTGTAATACTGTTATATAATCATTACCTTGATTCTTTTTTCAGTTATTTCGCTGCATCATCATTTAATGTGCGGCTTGCGGCAGGAGTTGCCTTGATGGTCCCCCTCTCTGTGATGATGGGGATACCCTTCCCGAAGGCTATGGAAAAAATAAAAAAAGATATAACAAGAGAGTATGCGACATTAATGTATGCTATCAGCGGCGCGGCAGGTACAATTGCAACTACGCTGGCTCTGTTTCTTAATGTGTCGTACGGGTTTTCCTTTACTTTTTTAATCGGTATGTGCGCCTATATAACAGGGGCACTCCTTCTGCTGGTAATACTCAGAGGTGAAGATTGAGAGTGAAAAAACAAGTAAATATAAAATGTCGGGATATTAAAAATCTGACAGAAGAGGAGAAATATGGCAAAACAGAAAGTGATGAAAAGCGACATTGAGATAGCTCATGAAGCCAATATGGTTCACATCAGGGAGATCGGGGCAAAGCTCGGCCTTACAGAGGACGATATAGAGTACTATGGAAAGCATAAAGCCAAGATAAACCTTGATGTTCTCAAGAATAAGCCGCTGAAAGGTAAGCTTATTCTTGTAACTGCGATAACCCCCACTCCGGCAGGTGAAGGGAAGTCGACCACAACCATCGGCCTTGCCCAGGCAATGAACAGGATCGGGAAGCATTGTACAATTGCTTTAAGAGAACCATCTCTCGGGCCGTGTTTTGGTGTTAAGGGCGGTGCCGCAGGGGGCGGTCATTCGCAGGTTGTACCAATGGAGGATATTAATCTTCATTTTACAGGTGACATCCATGCAATCGGAGCTGCCCACAATCTCCTTTCTGCCGGTATAGACAATCACATGAAGCATGGTAATGAACTTGATATTGATCCTACCAAGATATACTGGAAGAGGGTTGTAGATATAAATGACAGGGCACTTCGCCACATTGTTGTCGGGCTTGGCGGCCAGGCGCATGGCATACCTCGTGAGGGGGGATTCATGATTACAGTGGCCTCTGAGGTAATGGCAATACTCTGTCTTTCAGATAGTATAGCTGACTTAAAGAAGAGACTGGGACATATAATCATCGGTGAGAACAGGAAGGGTGAGCCTGTATCAGTTGCTGACCTTAACTTTCAGGGCTCAATGGCTGCTCTTCTTAAGGATGCAATTAAACCGAATTTAGTACAGACACTGGAGAATACTCCTGCAATTATTCATGGAGGCCCGTTTGCAAATATAGCGCACGGGTGCAACTCTGTACTTGCGACAAAGATGGCAATGGCTCTCTCTGAATATGTTGTAACAGAAGCTGGATTCGGAGCAGACCTCGGCGCGGAGAAATTTCTGGATATCAAATGCAGGTATGCAGGGATCAAACCTGAATGCGTCGTTCTTGTTGCTACAGCAAGGGCTCTTAAAATGCACGGAGGGGTTGCAAAGCAGTATCTTAAAGGGGAGAATGTGGGCGCTGTTAAATCCGGCCTTGCTAATCTTAAAAAACATATAGAGAATATAAGAAAATTCGGACTCCCTGTAGTGGTTGCAGTCAACAGGTTCCCTGATGATACACAGGAGGAGCTTGACACAATTATTGAATTCTGTGCTTCGATGAAAGCTGAGTGCTCTCTTTCTGAAGTATGGGAAAAAGGTGGAGAAGGGGGGATTGACCTGGCAGAGAAAGTTGTTGCGATTATTGATAAAAAGAAGAAATCGAGTTTCAGATTTTTATATGATACAGATATGTCGATAAAAGCAAAGATTTCAACAGTTGCTGTGGAGATATATGGTGCTGACGGAGTGCTTTATTCAAAGCAGGCGCTCAGAATGATCGATTATCTCACGGAAAAAGGTTATGGGAATCTCCCGATATGTATGGCTAAAACACAATATTCACTTTCGGATGATGCGTCTCTGATGAACCGTCCTACGGGATTTAAGATTTCGGTCGGAGATGTAACTCTGTCTGCGGGAGCGGGATTTCTCGTTGTGCATACGGGTGACATCATGATAATGCCGGGGCTTCCGAAGAAACCTGCGGCACTGTCTATTGATATTACTGATGATGGTAAGATTACCGGCTTATTCTGATAAATCCGATCCTCTCTAAAAGTTTGATTTTTAGATATTATAAGAAACCTGCGAAGTCATAAAGACCGCAGGTTTTTTGTAAAAACCTCAAGTTTACCTGAAGAATTATTAAAAAAAGTTAAAAAAAATAAAAATTTTTGATCTGAAGATTTAATAAAATTTTTATGTATTAATTATAATTAAACTTAGAGTTAAGTCTTTATATTTTTTTAATTATCAATTCTGAGTGAATACCGTTCATTTCATGAAATAATATAATATTTATAAGATTTTTGTATATTATTGAGAATGTTGTTCTTTTTATAATGTTTATATTCGTATTAACATTGCGCATACTCTATTGTGCAGTTAGAACATCAGAACAACTCTTAAAAAAACCGGACAATCGGCACTTATTGACAAAAAACAGTCCGGACTTAAGGTAATGGCATATATATAAAAAATTAAACATTTATGAATCTGGAGGTTTTTTGAATGAAGGTTTTTAAAACACTATTCCCTGCAATGGTTCTTGTAACTTTAGCAGCTGGAAATCTTTTTGCAAGTCACTACGACTACCTTACTGATTTAAGCGCAGAGTGGATTGCAAGTCCCAACAGACTTGCAGTTACAGACAGCGCTGATGCTGCTGCATACAACCCCGCAGGTACAGCATTTATGAAAGATGGTCTCTACGTCAACGTTTCAAATCAGACAATTCTTAATTATTATGGCGCAGAAGTTGACAGCGCGTATCCCGGTGCAACTGATTATGACTCACATAAGGCAAGTCCCCTTGTTCCTAACGGATATCTTGTTTATAAACAGGATAATTGGGCTGCTTTTGGTGCAGTAAATATTCTCTGCGGCGGAGGGAGTTTATCTTATGCGAATGGCCTTCCATCAGTAAATGAGGCTGTAAGAATGTCAGCTCTAGGCGGTTTGTATGGTGCATTAGCAACACCAACTAGTTTAGGTAATGAAATAGTTAATGCTGCTACTCAAGAGTTGAAAGGAGGCATAAATGTTGATCAAAAATCAATGGGTATTGCCCCATCAATAGGTGGATCATACAGACTTAATGATATGGTATCTGTATCTCTTGGTGCAAGATATATCAGCATGATGAAGAGAAGCATTGCTACATTCGTTAGGGGGGGGAACAATGGTATTGATGTTAAACTCCTGGACGTAGAGTTAACAGCTGACGGGTTTGCAGGCATAGTGGGAACTGATATAAAACCAGCTGAGAATCTTAACATTGGTATATCTTTTGAAAGTCCAACTAAGCTTGAGTATACTGTGGATGTTAAAAAAGATCTTTCAGCAGGACAGTATGTGTCCAAGGCAAATGGTAATACTGATGGAGGAAAATTCAGATTTGACCTCCCTGCGAAGCTTAACCTTGGTGCTGAGTATAATGTAACTGATAATTTTAAAGTAATGGTTTCAGGAATCTATTATTTCTCCAAATGGATGAAGATGGAGAAACTTGACTCTGCCGGTAACAGGGTAAATCTTACAGAGAAAACTCATTCTTATGAGATCGGAACAGGATTTGAATGGAAATTCATGCAGAATGTTGCATGGACAGGGGGTGTTGTATGGGATTACATCAACCAGCCGGAAAATCAGACAAGTGATGCACTTTATAAAAATGAGTGTATCAATATTGGTACCGGTTTTTCAATATACCCCAATGATAAAACCAAGTTCACTATAGGTTTTATGAGAAATATCTATCCTGATCTTGAAAGAGAAGATGGTGCTACTATTAATGGTGGTGCTGCAAAATACGACGAAACATACCACAAAGAATCCTGGGTTGTTGCAGTTGGTATGCAGTATAATTTCATGTAATTTAAGTCTCAAAATATATTATCAAAGGCATCCTTTCAGGATGCCTTTTTTTATTGACTGAAATCCGTATCCGGAAATTATTCATATAAAATGGATAGCATATACTACATCTATATAATCAAGTGTGCCGGAGACAGGCTTTATACAGGGTATACATCTGATCCAGAAAAAAGATTCAAAGAGCACAAAACAGGTAAGGGTGGGGCGAAATTTACAAGAGGGTTCAGTCCGCTTTCAATTGAAGGATTATGGGAAATCACAGGAACTAAAGGTGATGCAATGAAAATTGAGGCTTTCATAAAATCTCTGAAGAAAGCGAATAAAATTCAGCTAATAGTCAAACCTTCATCACTTATAGAACTTATTTTAGAACGTTTTTCGCAGATTGAACTTCGTGTGTCAGAAAAGCTCTCTGTTTTTCAGTGACTCTTGGGCAAAACTCTGAATATGTGCAAAATTAAGCTGCTTATATAAATATAAAATTCATGACAGAGGAGAATATAAATGGCAGAAATTATAGACGGTAAAAAAGTAAGTTCTGAAATAAGAGCTGAAATTAAGGAACGTGTTGCTCAGCTTAACAAAGCATACGGAAAAGTTCCCGGACTTGCAGTTGTCCTTGTGGGTGATGATGCAGCTTCCGCAGTTTATGTCAGGATGAAAGGGAAGGGATGTGAAGAAGTCGGCATGAATTCATTTCAGCATATACTCCCCGGCGCCACTTCGCAGAGTGAACTCCTTGCATTAATAGATAAATTAAATAAAGACAGCAATGTCAACGGTATCTTGGTTCAGCTCCCTCTGCCGAAACAGATTGATGAAAAAGCTGTTATAAATGCCATTGATCCGATTAAGGATGTTGACGGGTTCCATCCCGTTAACGTGGGTAAGCTTGTAGCAGAAGATGAGTGTTTTCTGCCATGCACGCCTCACGGATGCCAGATACTGATTAACAGACATGTAAAAGATCTTAAAGGAAAACATCTTGTTGTAGTAGGGCGCAGCAGCATTGTTGGCAAACCTGTGGCAAATATGATGCTTCAGAAAAATGATCAGGCAAACTGCATTGTTACAATCTGCCACACTGCCGCAAAGGATATTAGTGTTTACACAAAACAGGCTGATATCCTCGTTGTGGCAGCAGGGCGGGCAATGACTGTAACTGGTGACATGGTAAAAGAGGGAGTTGTTGTTATAGATGTGGGCGTAAACAGAATTGCAGACCCTGCTGATCCATCAAAGACTAAAATTGTAGGCGATGTGGATTTTGATTCAGTGGAGCCGAAAGCTGCCTCGATAACACCAGTTCCCGGCGGTGTTGGGCCTATGACTATAGCTATGTTGCTCAGTAATACTGTTAAGGCTTTTGAAATGCAAAACAGGTAGATTTTTAACACTATTTTGTTCAGATATTTTGATAAAATGTTCTTGAAAAAGCCTTATCAATTATTAATAATATAACAGGCTGTGAAGGTGGTTTTATGGAAAGAACTGTTGTAAAAAAAATGAGCTTTAAGGAAGCTGAAGAAGCGGATATTCTTCAACAGATCAGTCTGACGCCTGAAGATAGACAGAAAATTGCCAAGTCTCTTAAAATTAAGGTTTATGGGGTCGATTCACCTGATATTAGAGAGCAGGTAAGAAAAAGTGAGTAATACATATTTTTCACCTGATACTTTTGATTTATTAAGATTACTGGGTAAGTATGAAGTAAAGTATCTGATTATAGGGGGGGAGGCTGTTATATTTTATGGTTATTCGCGATTGACCGGGGATATTGATATCTATTATGACTACTCCTGTTTAAATTCTGAAAATCTATTCAATGCTCTGAATGAATTCTGGGATGGTGATATACCAGGTATAGATTCTGCTGAAGAGTTTCAAACTCCGGGAATAATAATACAGTTCGGGCAACCTCCAAACAGGATCGATTTAATCAATACAGCTGATGGAATTACTTTTAATGAAGCATGGGAATTGAAAGCAAGTCAGGAGATATATAATGGAAATTCTACAATTGAGATATTTTATATAGGGCTGGATACTTTAATAAAAAATAAAACGGCTTCAGGCAGATATAAAGATCTGGATGATCTCCGTTTTTTAACAAGAATTAAACGTAAATAACAGGTTGATGCTATTATCATAGTTAGATATAACAAAAAAGCTGCCCGGAGGCAGCCTTTTTGTTATCTGTAGACTAACTTTTTCAGTGATGAGCTTCATCATGTGCTTCATGGTGCTCAAGGTGAGGGAAGAGCGGAAACCATTTTGCGAATACCATGTAAATCAGTATCATGCATGCGAAGCATCCGAGAGTAATGAGCCACTCCTGGATTGTAGGCATATACGCTGTGAAGCTTTTCCAGGGGAAGTTGGGTACTGAGAAACCGTGAAGAAGAACACTGAGTTTGCTTGTAACAATCGCGAATATACCGCTGCATGCGCCGATAACCATGAACTTCTCCTGCTCCCTGTATTTCTTCTGGTTAAGGAAAAAGAGCGCGCTTATAATAAGTGCAAATTCAAGAACCAGCATCCATACACCGTAATATCCGCCCCACATATCAAAATAGTTCCTCTGTGCCATCGGAGCAAATTTTGTAACACCTGTATATACGTCATATACTCTGAAAACAAAATATCCGATGAAGATCATACCTGAAATTTTGGTGAGGAGCTGATATGATTCCATCGGAACAACTTCTTTTTTCATGATCTTACCTGCGATATATGGCATCATAGTCATGAAAGATGTACCGCCCGCCATTGCAGCCACTATCGCCATAAAGAAGAAGTGAGGCGCAAACCATACCGGTCTTGCGTAAAGAACTCCCCACATCCCGCCGCCCAGAGAACCCTGGTGGAAGAAAGAGAGGAATGTTCCGCCAGCAGCCATTGTCCACATAAGCAGGTGCATGTAATGAGCTATTGCTGCAACAATCTTGTTTTTGATAAGAACTTTATGCTCAAGTACAACCGGAATAAGCTCAACAATAAGAACGCAGAAGTAAATTGATAAACAGAAGAATACCTCTGTGAGCATTGATGCCGGATAAACTCCTTTACCCCAGTTCGGATAAGCAAAACCGAACCAGCATCTGAGCGGCTGGCCCAGGTCGAAAAGGAGGAATACGAATGTGAAAAGATAACACATAAAACCGATAAGCACTGTCGAGCTGATTAGCGGACGGAGTTTATCGACTCTGAATATATAGAGGAAGTAACCTGTTGTAAAAGCCCCGCCCCCAAGAGCAACAAGCCCGAGGTCACCGATAATCCATGCACCCCAGGTAAAGTTATTGTTCATGTCAGTATATCCCAACCCCCAGAAAAGGATCTGGATAGCGAAAATCCCGAAGAGCACTACTAACCCTATGAGTACATAGAGTGTTATTCTCATGTTCTTCGAAGATTCCTGAAAAATGTTTTTAATAAACTGTATCATTTATCTACTCTCCTCGTTTCCTGTTCAGGAGTTCTTTTTAAACCGCATCATATCGCGGAGCCATTTCTGGCTTGTAAGATAGTAAACTTTCGGATTCATGAACTGTTTTTTGCTCATTAAAGCTTTCTGCTTTTCCGGAGTTTCATCATCTACTGTATTGACAAGCCTTACAGCTCTGTCGCTTTTTGCGAGTTTTGATACTTCAGATTCAGGATCATTAAGATCACCGAAAACTATAGCACCTGTAGGACACGCGCTTGCACATGCCGGGGTATAGAGTACAGCGTTGATATCGAGAATACCTTTAGCAACTGCTTTATCTCTTTCCCTTTTCCATATATGGCTGCAGAATGTACATTTTACTATAGTACCTCTTGACGCGACAGATACATCTGTATTGAGTGAATTTTTAAATGCTCCCTCATATTCCGGTTTCCACCAGTTGAAAGCTCTTGCCTCGTATGGACATGCTGTCTGACAGTAACGGCAGCCGATACACCTTGACCATATCTGGCTTACTACACCGTCATCACCAACATCTGTTGCAACTGCAGGACATACAGAAACACATGGAGGATCAGCTTTATGGTGCCCGACTTCGTTCCCTTCACACTGCTGACACATTTTCGGGAGAAATGCTGTTTTAACATCAGGGAATTTTGCGTCCCTGTCATTTGTAACTTTCATAAGTTCAAGAAATGCCACCCTTTTGGGGACATCTGAATCATCTTCGAAAATAGGCATGTTATTTTCCTGGTTACAGGCAATTGAACATGCTCCGCAACCGGTACATTTATCAAGATCTATCGCCATACCCCATTTTCTTTTCATTGCTGAGTCTTTAACTATCATATTTCACCTCTTAGCTGATTTTAACACGTGTTGACCACCAGTCTGCTGCACCTGTCAGCGGGTCAACATCAGCGGTCATGATCTTTTTGGGGTTAAGCCCTTTCTCATTACCATATTTTGTATATGATTCGTGGCCGAAACCGAGAGGTATGGCTACAGTTTCCGGCGCTACCACATCTGATAAATGCACATATGCTTTTCCGAGTTTTCCTCTTGAGGAGGAGATTTTAATTGAACTACCTTCGGAGAATCCGTGCTTTTTACCGGTCTCTTTATTCATGATAACATAGAACTTGCCTAAATTCATAACGCTGGGGTCTATGCTTTTCAGAACATACGGGAACGCAAGGCCGTCACCGTCACCTACAAGCGGAGCTTCGTAAGGAACAAGAGTTACCGGGTATTCCGCATTCTGACCGAGTTTTTTCTCGTATGCTTCAATATCAGCTTTAATTTTTTCAAAATTAAATGAGAATTTTCCGCCTGCTGTCTCTCGGCCTGCTGATTTATAAGCATCAGCCGCTGTTTTAGGAAGGGCATTCCTGGTTTTATCAACCATTGCAGCCAGAGATATGATTATCTCCTTGGCATCTTTTGATTCTTTGAGAGCCTTAACTGCCGGTTTAGCATCAGGAGTTTCAGCTTCAAGGAATGAAAGCGAAGGGAGAATGTAATCCGCATAAACTGCTGAATCATTCATGAGCGGAGCTATTGCAACGACGAAAGCTTTTTCAAGCTTTTTCTTTAGTTCATCACCATAAACGCTTTTATAAACAGGATCTGACCCGTTGAGGAACATCATCGAGAAGTTTCCTTCCTTGATGAATTTATCAAGGCCTGCAAATTCAGCTGTGTATGATACAGCACTGTTTTTAACCAGTGTTGCCGCACCTGATTTTACAAGAGTGTTGAGGCAGTATACAGCTATGAGTTCAGCAGAAGAGCCGCTTACTCCATGAGCACCTTTGCCTGCAACTGCAACTGGGTTTTTCGCTGCTGCAAAATCATCAGCAAGCTTTTTAATTTTATCTTCGGCAACACCTGTGAGCTTTGCAACTTTACCGAGAGGATATTTGTTTATTATAAGCTGTGACCATTTTGCGAATTCATCGCCTGATGATGTCATTCTTTTTGCTGTTATGAGGTAATTTGCCATACCGAATGCAAGAACTGCTTCTGTTCCAGGGTTGATTCCGACAAACTCGGTTGCTATTCCACCTGTTCGCGTACAGACTGAATCGGCCTGAACTATTTTTACATTATTCTTTTTCCAGTTAAGGAACTGTTTCTGCATTTCAACAGCATTTCCCCAGCCTTCAACAAGTTTTGCACCGAAGCTGAATATGAAGTCTGTTTTTGCGAAATCGTATTTAACATATCCGCCCAGAGCCTGCGATGTGATTGAATTAAGCGATGGCTCATAATATACGTTGTTGCTCCCCGCGCTTCTGACAAACTTCTCCATGAGCTGGCCATTGAGAGATTCGTTTTTATTCACCGCAGCGATTGTATTTGCTTTCCCTCCGTTAACAAGGGAGTTCATCTGTGCAGATATATCTTTCAGAGCCTGATCCCATGAAACAGGCTGATATTTCCCGGAGCCTTTTTTCCCGGTTATTTTCATCGGGGTTGCAATTCTCTCGGGATGATAGAGCATCTGGAGCCCGTTAAGGCATGCCGGACATACTCCGTCTTTAGATTCAATTTTGACAGCTCTGTCGCCTATCATTCTGACAGAGACCTTGCAGCCGTTTGTACATGAATCACTTACTGCCTGTACATATTTTTCAATACCAGGGGCCGGTACATACTGATCCTGTGACCACTCTACGAGCCACTGAAATCCGAGAAAAGGAGCCCCGGACAATGTATAGCCGGCGAGACCACCCACCACAGCGCCACCGCCGATCTTTAAAAAATCCTTTCTGTCTATTTTTTTCATAAGATTAACTTACTCCTCTCATTCATTAGTCGTGGCATACCGCGCAGGCATTGCTGATATTAAGAGCTGTATGACAGTCCATACACTGGCCCATTAACATTTTACCTTTGATCATTTCGGTGTCGGTGGAGTTTGCTTTATCACCGTGACATGATCCGCAGCGCGCTTTTTTTCTGCCGTCTTTAAATTGAGCGGTCATAACAACCTTATGGCTGAAGTATACAAGGTCAGGCTGTTTCGCCCATGAAGTCCATGGTTTGTCTGAATCCTTGTATGAATCAAACATCGTTTTTTTCCTCGGGGTCAGATGATCCTGAGCTGTAGTAACTCCATCACGGGCGTGACACACTGTACACTCGCCCACTGTGGGTATACCTTTGAATCTTCCGTTTTCCTCATATCCGTGACATGTCTCACAGTCTGTTATCCCGTATTTTTCCACATGAGTTTTGTGGCTGAAGGGGATCTTCTTTGCTGCATCAGCCTGCATTACGTCCTGGCAGCCTTTCTGGGATATTCCGAAAAATATCCATGCAAAGAGTATAAAAGGGGTAAAAAAAAGCAGCAATGAACGTCTCACAAAAATTCTCCTTTTGTTTTTATTTTTGAAAGAGTTGTAATTCTTTACACCTGAAAAAGTGATTAAAAATTGGAACCGGCGGTGCTTTAAAATACTGCACCATTTTTATAATAATCCAACTCTTTTGCTAAAATCATTTTGACTAAATGTCAATCAAAATTATAAAAAATTTAATCCCGCGGGACGGTTATTTAATAAAATTTTAATATGCTAAAATTATTATTTTATCAAATGTGGGATGGAGGAATGGGGCTCTGACCCCGGATGGTTGAGAAAGAGGCTCTGACCCCATAAGCGGATTTTACGGGTACATTTTATATTGACAAACGGATAGTTTGTTTCAAAAAGTCGTTCATGAAGATAGATGTCGACTACCGTGGTGTTTTAAAAACATCGGCGAAGTATTTTCTTATTATTCATGCGGTTTTTATTGCTTTCATAACTGCAATGTCGGTTTTATATATATACATTAATCCGCCTTTGACTACTCTTCAGCTCTACAGGTCGTTGTTTAACGGGTATAATTCCGTAAAACACTACGATATTTCTCTCCGGAGCATCCCGGGGAAGTATCAGCGCCTTCTTGTTTCCACTGAGGATCCGAAGTTTTACAGACATTATGGAATAGATATTGATGCCATGAGCACTGCTTTTAAAACGAACTGGAGGTACGGGAAGAAACTTTCAGGGGCCAGTACAATTACTCAGCAGCTTACACGAACACTTTTCCTGTTTCCTGATAAGTTGTATATTAGAAAATACCTGGAGGTTATCGGTGCTCTGACCCTCGATGCGATTGTTCCCAAAAAAAGGATTCTGGAACTCTATTTTAATAATGCTGAGTGGGGGAGGGGGATTTACGGCATCCAGAGTGCATCTTATTATTATTTCGGATGTCCGGTGAAGTCTCTTTCAGATGATCAGGTCCTAAGACTACTATCTCTGCTCCCCTCTCCATGCAGGTATTCACCTGAAACGTTTGAAAGAAGAGGGCGTCTGCGAACGAGATATAATAACCTCAATCAGCGTCTTGAGATTATCAATTCAAAGATATGATAATTTCACATATTGTTTAATATGAAATGTGATAATTCATATCTTGCGAAAGTCCATACATCCCCCGTCTGTCGACACCATCGTATGGACCTCCTTCACCTCTCATGTGTGCAATACCAACCATTACCCATCCGTCAGATCTCATGAACATCTTGATTTTATGAGAATCAAGCATACCGTCAAGAAGAGCTGAATCGATCTGACCGATTTTGTTATCCTGATACATAACCTGCATATTCATATCATGCCTCCTTCGAGAGATATAAATATTCTCTTAATTTATCAGGAAACTTGAGCACCTGGATGTTTCTGGAAATAAGATTTAATGAGAAAAAACGATCAAGGGAGAAGCGGCTCTGACCCCCGGAACATCCTTAAGGTATTTAAATCCATAAAGTAAGCCTTTTTCTGTATGCATCTTCGTATGCCAGGAATTTTTCTCTGCGCTCACAAAAACTGTGTCCAAGCCTGTTAAAATATTCATGGACTGTGAAGTGCAGCGGTAGTATGAAATTTTCATCGAGATAGCAGTTTATGAAACCGATTTCATTTGTTCTGGGATCATGTGATATCCCTTTTCTTACCGGATTATATCCGATATACCATAATAACCAGAGGAGATACTGCTCGGGATTATCAGATTCTTCGATAATCGTGGAGCCATATCGTTCATTCCAGAAAGGCCCGGTCTCTCCGGTTGCCCTGTTATATTTTTCAGCCATGCGTGCCTTTATATACTGCATTATCCGGGATATTGTTTCTTCATTTTCAATTGTTTTAATGATGAGATGAATATGGTTTGATACGGTTTCTGCTGCAATTAGTTCAAATTCATATTTTTCCTGGCACATTTGAACTGATTCAATAAAATGTCTCTTTCCGTACCTGCTTTTAAGCAGGTCTCTTTTTCCGTGGCACCTGGTATAACAGTGGTAGGTTGCTGTTTCGACAATTTTTCTTAAAGGTCTGGCCATGTTTTTCTCCGGGTTTATTTTTTGAATAATCTGATATTAATACGTTTCCGGATGGGGTAGATTTGAAAAAAAAACTGGGGTCAGAGCATTTTTTTTAAAAATGAGGCTCTGACCCCAAATTTTTTCCGGTTTACTACTTGCATAATACATATCCTGCCGCTTTATTGAAATTATGCTGAAACATTGACATTCTGTGTCATTCTTTCCAGGTATCCGGGATAGATGTATCTGTTTAATTATATAATGTGGAAGTTTAAATGAGTAAGCTTAATGTTGTACACAGCATACCGGTTTCTCTCCCGGAGAGGGAGATTTTCTTCAGAATGAAATATAATGTTCACAGGACAGAGATGGATGATGACTACAGGAAAAAAATTATTTCTGTGATGAATAGAGGGTTTTCACAGTGTGAGCCCAGGGGTACATGGATTCTTCTGGATATTACAGAGAGAGATGAGATTTCTGTTGCCTTCGAGGGAGGATTTACTATTCAGAGTGAGTCTATCGCGAAGCTGCTGAAGCGCTCGGAATCTGCGGTATTTATGGGAGCTACTGCGGGAGCAGGTATTGTTGACCTGGCGCGGGAGGCAGTTGAAAAAGGGGATGGTTCTTCTGCCGTAATCTATGATGCTGTGGGGAGCGAGACCGCTGAGGCTGCCATTGACTGGCTCAACAGGTTTGTGGGGTCAGAGCTTCGCCGCAGAGGCAAAGTCCTTACACCAATGAGGTTTTCAGCCGGGTACGGTGATTTTCTGCTTGAAAACCAGAGGCTTTTTTATGAACTGCTTGATCTTAAAAGGTTCGGAGTAAGTCTCACTGACAGCTGCATACTTATACCGGAAAAAACAGTCACAGCAATTGCTGGAGTGGAAGCCCCTGCGGTTTAGACTTTGAATTCTTTGATATCCGGCATCTACGGTCCGGATAAATTCAGTTGTAAATATACTGCCGCAGATATATTGTATTAAGATAAGAGTTTAAAATCCTTCGGCAAAAAAAATGAAATTTATTGAGGAAACTATATATGAATAAAAAGGAATTCAGGGAATTAGTTGAGAGCGGGCTTGTGATTCTTGACGGGGCAACGGGGACAGAGCTTGCAAAGAGGGGAATGCCCGCAGGCGTATGCCCTGAGATCTGGTGCATTGATAATCCCGCTGCCATTAAGGATCTTCATGATAAATATATATCAGCAGGGAGTAATATTATTTATGCTCCGACTTTCGGCGGCAACAGGTGTAAACTGGAGGAGTTCGGCCTTGAAGACAGACTTCATGAGATAAACAGCACACTGGCTGCGATGTCAAAGAAAAATGCAGGTAAAGGGAATGTTTTCGGTGACCTCGCTCCCACAGGGAGATTTGTTGAACCCTTTGGAGACATGCTTTTTGAGGATGCTGTGGAGATATACAGGGAGCAGGTGCTCGCTCTCATTGATGGCGGAGTTGACGGTTTTGTTATTGAGACAATGATGGATATTCAGGAGGCCAGGGCAGCTCTCCTTGCGGTTAAAGAGGCATGCGGCCTCCCTGTTATGGTGAGCATGACTTATGAAGCGGGCGGGCGCACTCTCAACGGAACTGATCCTGTATCTGCGCTAATTACACTTCAGGCGCTTGGCGCTGATGCAGTGGGGTGTAACTGTTCAACAGGGCCTGCTGATATGCTTAATGTTATAAGGGAGATGAGAGAGTTCGCGAAGATTCCGCTTCTCGCAAAACCGAATGCGGGCATGCCAAAGCTTAAGGATGGCGTAACATTCTTTGATATGGGTGCAGAGGAGTTCGCCTCTTTCGCTGACCGGTTTATTGCCGCAGGCGCGAACATTATGGGTGGATGCTGCGGCACTACACCGGAACACATCGGCGCTTTGGCTTTAAAAAGTAAAGGTAAGAAAACAGATCTCTCCTTCAGAAAGGGGTTCAGTGCGGTATCCTCCGCGCGTAAAACAGCTTTCATGGGTGGTGGAAAGCCTCTCTCTGTTGTGGGGGAGAGGATTAATCCTACCGGGAAGAAGGCTCTTCAGGCTGAACTTCGCGAAGGGAAGACCGGCATTGTGCAGGAGTTCGCCCTGGAGCAGCAGATCAAGGGCGCAGCTATACTTGATGTAAACATGGGGCTCTCCGGAATTGATGAAAAGGAGATGATGCTGAAATCTGTTAAACTCCTGTCAAAGACCAGTGATCTTCCGCTCTGTATAGACTCAACTAATCCTGAAATTGTTGAGGCAGCTCTCCGCATATACCCCGGCCGTGCGCTGGTGAATTCAATCTCTGCTGAGAAAGAGAGAATTGAGAAAACTCTCCCCATAGCCGCTAAATATGGCGCGATGTTTATACTCCTTCCGCTTAATGATGCCGGGATACCTGCAACACTTGAAGAAAGAAAAGAAATTGTTGAATATATACTGAATGAGGGAGAAAAATACGGGTACACATCGGATGACGTCACTGTTGACGGACTCGTGATGACTGTAAGCTCTGACCCCGCTGCCCCTGCAAGGACTCTCGATTTAATCGAATGGTGTTCCCGTGAAAAGAAAATGAATACCATCTGCGGCTTGTCGAACGTTTCATTTGGACTTCCGGCGCGTGAATGGATTAACGGCGCGTTTCTGGCAATGGCTATCTCCCGCGGACTTACAATGGCAATAGCCAATCCGTCATCAGAACAGCTTATGAATACTGCTTTTTCATGTGACGCGCTTGCAGGTCGCGACAGAAATCTCACAGCTTACGTGGAGAAATTTTCCGGCGCGGCAGGTGAAACAAAGGCGACAGCAGAGGCTCTGACCCCGGATAAGCTGGTATTTGAATCTGTACTGCGCGGATGGGATGACAGGATTGAGGAATCGATTAAAAAAGCTCTTGAAGCAGGTATACCTGCGCAGAAAATTGTGGACGATTCACTTATTCCTGCAATAACACTGGTCGGTGAGAAGTACGACAGGAAGGAGTATTTTCTGCCGCAGCTTATCATGAGCGCTGACACCATGCGTAAGGGCTTCACAGTGCTTGAGCCGCTCCTTGCAACAGGTGAGGGGGTGAGGAAGGAGGGGAAGATTGTCATTGCGACAGTCAAAGGCGACATTCATGATATCGGGAAGAATATTGTTGCGCTCATGCTGCGTAACTACGGTTTTGATGTCGTGGATCTGGGGAAGGATGTTCCGGCAGAGACTATTCTCGACAGGGCAGTGGAGGTTAAGGCTGACATAGTGGCTCTCTCAGCTCTTATGACAACAACTATGATAGAGATGAAGACAGTGATAAATCTCTCCCGCGAGCGTGAACTGAAGTTTAAGTTTATGATCGGAGGAGCTGTTGTAGACCAGAACTATGCTGATGAGATCGGCGCGGATGGCTTTTCAAAGGATGCAATGGATGCTGTAAAGCTTGCCAGGGCGCTGGCATCAAAATAGAAACAGGCCGCAGGTCTCAATTGGTCACTGCGGCAAGTGCCTCAACCTCATGCAGAATTCTGTTCAGGTCTCTTGAATCCGCTGAATACCTCATTATACTCTGCGGATTCATTTTCATTATCACATCATCTGATACTTTCAGCCTGAACCTTGAAATCTCTTTTACAAGTGCTGCTTCGATATTCCTGCAATCTTTTTCGGGAGAATTAAGTACAAGGCTGATGCAGTCTTTATGAAGAAATATATGGCTTTTCCGGCCTGCCGCTTTATTCAGTTCCGGGTGGAGTATCTTCAGAATCATATCCTTCTGTTTCCTGTCAGCATCAACTCCGGCGAAGATGTTTATCATAAGGAGTGTGAACTCTTTACCTTCTGTTGATGCTTCATGAATACTCTCTCTTACTCTGTTTACAAAATACCTGCTGCTGTAAAAACCGCTCTCCGTATCAGTAATTAAATTATTGGTGACAATGTAATTATTGATCTCACGCGCCAAGTCACTGATGTCTGACTGCTCCAGTGAGATATTTACAGTTGATGTTTTCTTCCCAGGTTCAATATCAATCAGTCCTGTAACAGAGCCTTCAAATATCAGAGGTACCCTCACAGTATCCCCTCCGGCTGTTATGTATGTACCCGGTTTACTGATCTTTTCAATCTCTGAAACCGCAATTGAATCGTAAGTCAGTGAATCGATGCGGATTATACTTCTGCCTTTCAGTTCATAAGATTTTGACAGTCTGCTCTCTGTCATTTTTATATAGAGAGTAATTGATTCAGGAGACATGCTTCCGTGGATTTTTTTAAAGATACTAAAAATCTTCCGCGTAAGAGGGTCATAAGAATCCTCTTCCTTCGATGTTTTTTTATTGATGGGGAAATCTTTATGCAGAGGGCCGGCCTCCGGAATCAGTGAAAGATCATTCTCGTCTATCTGTAGAGCAGATTCGCTGCCGTCGGTACGAGTCCCATTTTTGTTTTCCGGAGCGTCAGTCATGGTAGTTTTTGCCGGTTTAGGGCTTTTCTCCCCTATAACGATTGTTTTAATCCGGTATTCCCCGTAATCTTTTATTATTCCTGTTTTTCGGAGAAGCATGATTATTCCTGCTGTGAGTATCAATACTCCGCTTAGAAGAAGAATTACCTCAAGCGCTATCCGTATTATGGTCAGTCTGTCCATTTCGAATGAGTAAACTGCTATGGTGCTCTGACCCCCAGAGCTGAATTTTGTGACGTAGAGCTTGTCTGTGATCCAGTCTGTTCCGTTGTAGTTTTTGATAACCGGTGTCTTCTCGTCTGCTTCAGAAAATTTTTTTTCTTTTATATCCTTTACCAGTTCATCAACAACTTTTCCTGAATTTAGCAGTGAGTCGTTTTTTGCCATGAAACGGAGCCTATCCATTCTGTCTGTTATTGCTATGGCTGCAATGGAGTTGTCCCGTGATATCAATTCGTTGAACAATTTCTTCAGTTTTTCACTGTCAGGGGACTGGTCGCTGTTCAGTTTTTCAGCAAGCGGTTTCAGCGCTGAATTTTTTACGGAAAGAAGTTCACTATAATTTTTTTCCAGATGTGCGCTTCTATATATATAATAAACCGGCATAGCGGCAGAGGCAATCAGCAGAAATATAAGTATAGCAGTCAGTTTTGTCTTCATCGAATTTATCCCTGGAAATAGAATACCTTATATATAATGTCGGAATAATTACTGAACCTTTAAAGGCAAAATAGAAGGGAGAAATAAAAAACCGCTCACAATGGAGCGGTCTTTGGAGTGTTATATTTGTTGCTCTCTTAGAACTGAAGCCTCACTGTGCTTACTTCGATAAGAGGGTGATCGTCCAGTTTTTTTCTGAATTCAAATACGCTTCCGAACTCACCTATAGCTACACCTTCAACTTCAAGAGTGTAATCATGTTCCGGAGCATAAAGTTCCATATCTTTAGCGTCTTTTACAATATGTTCAACAGGTTTATATTTTTCAAGAGTAACGCCGGCAGGTGGAGCAGCAAGTATAGCTTTTATCTCTTCACCATATTTTTTCGCATAAGCTTTACCTTCAAATTTAAATGAGGCGCTTTTAATCTCTCTTGCGGATTTTGTGTACTCAGGCTTTATAAATCTCATGGGGCCCATATTTTTAGATGCCTGCTGCAGTTTAAGATGGAACTCCTCCTCCATGATAATGTGGTGAAGCTTTGACTTCATGGAAGCCCATTCTTTAATTATCTCTGTTAAGGTTTCCGCTTCGATATTCGTTTCTTTCCCGGAGTACCACTCCCACTTCTTTCCGGATGCAAGCATGAATCCTTCAAGCATGCCGGAGATTATTTCAATGTCACCTTCAAATACTACTTCATAATATTTTTTACTCATTGTTATCCCCCATTTTTTAGAAAAATACAATAGTCACAAGAATAAATACCGGTATTAAAATAGGTATTGAATACTTGAACATATATCCGAAGAAACTCGGCATTGGAACTCCATTTTCTTCTGCTATGGCCTTGGTCATAAAGTTCGGCGCGTTGCCTATGTATGTATTTGCCCCCATGAACACCGCTCCCGCACTTATTGCGAGGAGAGTGCCTGCGTGAACACCCATGAGATCAACAGGGTTGCCTCCGGCAGTGTTAAAAAATACAAGGTATGTCGGAGCATTGTCAAGAAAACTTGAAAGCATCCCCGTTGCCCAGAAGAAGTGCGAGTTTATAAACTCTCCGTTGCTGTCCACAACTCCTTTAATTACTGCACCCATGGGGCCGTCAGCGCCTGCTTTGAGCATCGCTATCGGTGTAACCATTGTCATGAATATTGTAGCAAAGAGTTTTGCCACCTCTAAAATCGGCTCCCAGTTGAAGCCGTTTCCTTCACGTATCTCTTTTTTAGATACTTTAAGTGAAACAAATGTTATGAGAAGCAGCAGCGACACCTGCAGAATTGAAGCTGTTGGAACTGCAACATAATGTAGTGTAAATGCGATCCCCAGATCCATGCTTGAAGCAAGAACTGCAAGAATTATGCAGGGGAGGAGAAGCATATTCGGAACACCCACAAGCTGGAGTTTTTCTTTCTCTCCTGAAGAGTCAGGCTGTCTTGTCTCTTTTCTGTAATAGTATGTATCCATGAAAAAGAAAATTACAAGGAGTATTCCGATGACAAATGCTACAAGCGGCAGCATATGAACAGCTGTCCAGAAGAAACTAACCCCTTTCAGAAATCCGAGGAAGAGCGGCGGGTCGCCAAGAGGTGTAAGCCCACCTCCGACATTGGCTACTACAAATATTACAAAGACAACTATATGTACGCGGTTTTTACGCCATTCGTTTGCTTTAAGAATGGGCCTTATCATTACCATTGCAGCACCCGTTGTTCCCATAAAGCTGGCAAGGATACCGCCAATTAAGATCATCAGGGTATTTACTTTCGGAGTTCCGGCTAAATCCCCTTTTAGCTGAATACCTCCAGCCACTGTAAATAAAGCAAGTAGAAGAGTTATAAACGGGATAAACTCAAGAAGGTATACTTCAAGGAGGTAAAAAGCTCCAGTATTTATTCCGAAATGGAAGCTGAATGCCGAGAAAAATACAACCCACCAGAACAGTGAGACTTTGCCGTAATGGTGGTGCCAGAAATGCGGTATAAGGAGCGGCATTAGTGCTATTGATAAAAGAATACCAACAAATGGTATTATCCAGACTAAGCTCAGATTTTTTGCATCAATATGAGGTGCGTGATGTTCGCCTTCTGCTCTATGAGAGTCTTGTTTTGCAATCTGCTGTACAGATTCCGTTTTGGCTATGCTGTGATCCCCGGAAGCGGGGTTTTCTCCGCGAGCCTGGAATACAAAAGTTCCTGCGGTCAATATAGCAGCAATAGCAATGAATGATATTACTGTCTTCTTCATTGTTTACTCCGGTTTTTTTTTAATTCTGTTTTAACTGGTCTTAATCTGTCAAACAGATCAATATAAAATTTAATAAAAAACATGGGTGATTCAAAAATTTTTTATATGTGAATTTTAAATATTTATAAATGGAGTGTTTCTTTATCATTATGCTCTTTAATTTTAAAGCAGCTTAATTACCAAAATTTTTGTGCCGGCATGGAAACCTCTTTTTTGCGTAATTTTTACTATTTTGTTGACAAAAAAAAGCAGTCTTTAAGATTGTTGAATTGCACAATAGTTGTTTTATGCAACAATTATTGTGCAAACACTTATCTCAACGGGGTAAAATGAAAGCTAAAGTAAAGAAAATCATAACAGAGAGTATTATTATTACTGTTATACTATGCGGTCTTGTCTGGGTCTGTTCACGTTTTATTCATCTTGGCAATGTTGAGTATACTGACAATGCGCAGGTGCGTCAGCAGATAATTCCGGTGAATGCAAGGGTTCAGGGATTTATCCGTAAAATAAATTTTAAAGAGTACCAGCCGGTCCATAAGGGTGACGTTCTTGTTGTAATTGAAGATAGTGAATACCGTTTGCGTCTTGCACAGGCTGAGGCCGATTACAGGAGAGCACTGATGGGAAAGTCTGTGCTTGGAACAACTGTCTCAACCACGCAAAACAATCTCTCAGTCTCGGATGCCGGTATTGAAGAAGTCTCGGCATTGCTTGAAAATGCTGAAAATGACTACGAGCGTTATAAACAGCTGTATGCCCAGGATGCTGTGAGCCTGCAGCAATATGATGCAAAAAAGACTTCCTATGAAGTACTAAAAGCTAAACACAAGATGCTGGTGAAACAAAAAGAATCTACTTCACTTGTTAAAGTTGAGCAGTCACAGCGTCTTAGCCAGCATGAAGCCAATATTGCAGTTGCCAGAGCTTCAGTTGAACTTGCGCGGCTGAATCTGTCGTATACTGTTATCACCGCTCCATGTGACGGCAGCACAGGCCGCAAGGCCATTGAAGAAGGGCAGATGATTCAAATGGGACAATCTCTAGTCTCAATTGTTGAAAGCGATGAAAAATGGATTATTGCGAATTACAAGGAAAAACAGATGGTTCATATTGCAGAGGGAATGCCTGTTGATATTTCTGTAGATGCGATCGATATGAGAGTAAGCGGTATTGTCTCCGCAATATCTAATGCTACAGGGGTTCAGTATTCTATTGTTCCGCAGGATAATTCTGCGGGTAACTTTGTAAAGGTACAGCAGTTGATTCCTGTAAAGATATGTTTCACAATAGATAATGCTCCGGAAATTATGAATAAGCTCAGGGCCGGTATGAATGCTGAATGTAAGGTGAAGTACTGATCAGTATGCAGAATAATAATCAGCCTTACAGGATAGTTTCGTTTAAAGAATATGTGCCGGATAAAGCCCGCTTCTGGATTCTGATTTTTTTTAGTGTAATATTTCAGTTTTCGAACGGGGTATATCTTACACTGGCTGGTCAGATGGCTGCTTCAACTGCTCTTATGCATGAGGATGTAATGATGGCTGGATATTCCTGTTTTGCCGGGATGACAATGATTTTCCCTTTACTCTTCCGGTTTAAAGGGAGATTTACGACTAAAACCATTCTGCTCACTGCGTCTATCGGACTTATTATCTGCAACCTTCTTTCCATGGTTACGACTTCTTTGCCGGTAATGGTCATTGTATCATTTATGGCCGGTTTTCTGAAGATTTTCGGGTTTTTTGAATGCATGTCAACAGTACAACTTAAAATTACTCCAACCCGTGATTTTGCAGTTTTTTTCCCGGTGTTATATTTACTTATTCTGGGCTCAGTCCAGATTTCCGGGATTACGGCTGGGTATATCTCCTATTATTTTTGCTGGGAATATATGCAGATGTTTATGATTGGTCTTTTAATGTTTGTCGTTTTATTCACTTATGTGCTGGTGCTCCCGGTTCGTATGAGCGAACATAAACAGCCTCTAAGCGGAATAGACTGGATCGGAGGGGCCCTCTGGTCCATAAGTCTGATACTCGTAATTTTTATACTGGTATATGGTGAACATTACGACTGGCTTGACTCAGCAGAAATCCGGTTCGCAATTATTGCTGCTGCCGCTACAATAATTGTTAATACCATAAGGGCGAAGATTATTAAAAATCCGTTTATCAGTCTTAAGGCGTTTAAATTCCGGCATGTTGATACCATTTTATTTCTTTTTACGGCTATGTGTATTTTGCTGTCATTCCCGAATATCCTACAGAATGCTTTTACAGGGTCAATACTTCATTATGATCTGCTGTTGTCAGTATCTCTTAACTGGATGATATTACTTGGCATAGTTGCCGGGGTAATGATTTCATATATATGTTTTGCAAAACTGAAAATCGGTTACAGGATTATGACCGCAGCCGGTTTTGCGTTCATTACCTGTTATATGGTTATTTTTTATTTTATCATTTCCCCGGACACGAGTAAGGAGATGCTTTATTTTCCACTCTTCTGCCGCGGTGCGGGGAATACCATTATCTATATAGCCCTGACACTTTTTGCATCACGTACGATCCCTTTTATTTTTTTCTTTCAGGTTCTGGCAATATTCGGATTTGTCCGTTCAGGATTCGGTACTCCGCTGGGCACTGCTATTGTTGGTAATATTTTTTCCGCTTCAATGAAAAAGAATATAATGTCTCATAGTATGGATTTAGATCTACAGAATACAGCTATTAATACAATGCCTCTTAATACATTTATGAGCGAACTGTATAGGCAATCTATGCTTGTGAGTATAAAAGAGATTTACGGTTATGCTGTAATCGCCGGAGTTTTAATATTGCTCATGGCTGTATCCGCAAGGTATACCGATAAAATAAAATTTAAAATGCCAAGATGGTAAAAGTTCTGAAGGAGATGAATCTTAAATATATAGTATTAATAATTTTATTATCAACATGGACTGCTTCGGCTGCGGATTATGCAGTTGAAGATGAAAAACTCGGGCTTACTAATGCGATCTCTATTTCACTGGATAATAATAATCGTTATAAAATAGCACGCGAAAAGGTAAAAGAGAAAGAATATAAGGTGAGAGAAACATGGGGACAGCTCTGGCCTGAATTCAGTTCCGGGATTACCCGAACCTGGTGGGATTATGAAAAAGGGGCATTGTCAAGCAGTGACGGTGAGACGAATATTCAGCTTGTAAAGGGCACACTGGCTGTTAATCCGGGAGCATTTTACGGCAGGCTCTCGTCAACAAGAGAGGAGCGGATAATATCTGTACATGAAGAGCGTAAAATTAAAGCCGAAACTGTTATTGCTTCAATTCAGCTTTATTATAGGGTTCTCCTGGCAAATGATGTTGTGAAGCTTCACAAGGATTCTGTAAAGGCTCTTGAGGAGAATCTCAGGATTGTTGAAGTATCGTATAAAGCCGGTTCCCAGACAAAGCTTGTGTATCTCAGGGCAAAGGTTGCGGTTGCGAATGAAAAAACAACTCTTATAAACGCAAGGAAGGATTTTGATAGAGCCAGATCCGCTTTTAATATCCACATCGGCAGAGAGATAGATTCACCTGTGAATCTCGATGCAGAATCACTCACCCTTGAGAAGGAGAGTGATCTTAAACTGATTAATATGAATGAAGATGAAAAGATCGGATACTTCAGTGAATTTGTTACACTCGCCCTTCAGAACAGGCCTGAACTACTGATGATAAAACATAGAAAAAAACTAATCGAAAGCAATATCGTTGAAAACGATTCTGTCTATATGTGGCCGACTTTTTTTATAAGCGGAAGCTATGGATTATCAAAGATTAATAATCCGGTAACAAATATAAGCACCGGTTATCCTGATCCGACTCTTGATCTCGCCCTGAACGGAGTTAATGAAACCCTTAATCCTGAGGGATGGAATAAAAACTGGAATTTTACAGTTGGAGCTTCTTACAGATGGGGTGCTTTATCTCCATTTGATTCGTCAGGGGATAGAAGCCGACAACTTAAAAGCCTTTCATCTCAGGCAGATATGGAGATGGAAGATTTTATGAAAAATATAAAACTTGATATACAGGAATGTCTGCTTGAACTGGAGGCAGCTTCGCGTGCTTACCTGACACAGAAAGAGAATGTAATGTCTGCTGAGGAATCTTTCCGTGTGGCGGCTATTCAGTTTAAAAACGGAATAATTGATAACACCATACTTCTCAATGCCAATGTTGAATTGAGCAGTGCGAGAGCGATGTATGTTCAGTCTCTTTTCAATTTTCAGGGGGCCAAGGCAAAGCTGAATAAATCTTTAGGCTGTGATTATTTCAAATTTTAATTATCTGTGATATAAATATCCATAGCCCTGTTATGGATATTTATACCGGTATAAGTTTAATCCATTGCCGGTAACATTTTATCAATATATTTTGATACAATCTGAAGTGATTTTAAATATTCATTTTTTTCTTTATCTGAGAAATTTTCAAGAAGGGATAACAGGTAATCATCCAGTTCTTTTCTGATTATTTCTATAGTATCAATTCCTTTATCTGTAAGCTCCAGATTAATTTCTCTTCTGTCCGTTTCAATACGGTTTCTTATCAGAAAACCTGTTTTAACAAGATGATCTACTGAACGCGTGAATGAGCTTTTCTCAAGACCAATTATCTCACTTATTTCTGTCATAGATTTATCTTTGTTGCCGTCAACAGTCATTAAAATGTTGGTCTGTGTTCTATTAATATCAAGGCCCAGAATTAGCGGATCCTGATGAGATAATACTTTTTTTATAAATTCTGTAAGATTTCTGATATTATCCTGAAGCATGTTGAATACCTGTCTGATAAATACAATAATAGTTTACGAGATCATTTTTCTTTGTATATCAGTAAAAAATTTTAGTCAATCTGAAAACAATTAATCCCAGCGGTTTAGTCATATTAATATCCGGAAAAAGAAAAAATAATTTATACTAAACAAAAAAATAGTTAAACATTTGATGGGTGTTACCGATATAAATCATGTGAATATAATAAACAATGGTAATGGAGGAGATCATGAATATATACAAATTGCAGAAAAACCTGGATAGGAAGGGGGAAAGGAAAGTTATCCCTGTAAAAACATCCGCGCTGAAAAGAGCAGCAGGTGGTGAGGATATGGTCACTCTGTCAGATGAAGCAATGGAGAGATTCAGAAGGGAGAGTTCTGTTAAAGACCGGGAAGAGTACCTGGTGAAACTGGCTCTTCAGCATATCAATGATTATAATCCGGAGCTAGAGAATCCGTGTAGTGATCCGGAATTCAGTAAAGCTGAAAAACTCACTCTTCTTGCTGAACTGGTGATACGTACAGCTATACCTGCCGGAAGCAAAATTTCTTATGAAAAAGGGGCTGATTTTGTTACTGAGCAGATTGTAAGGGGATAGTTTCAACCGGTAAATGTGATCTTGTGCAGTTATAAACAGCTTAAGTTAGGAAATAAAAAACTCCTGAAGATTTCAGGAGTTTTTTATGAGCGGGTAGCGGGAATCGAACCCGCGTAGTTAGCTTGGAAGGCTATTCAAGATATTTTCTATTTATGTTTGTATATGTTTTTTAATGCTTTTATGTGCTTTTATTTGACACATTTTTATTAAGTGTTTATAAAAAATGCTTGTAAATGCACTATTATGTATTACTATGTCTTAATTTATCTGACAGTTTATCTGACAGTCAGATAAAAAGGGGGCTTTATGACAGGTAAACCATATTCATTATACAAGCGGAAAAGTAACGGGATATATTATGCTCAATTCAAACTTGTTGACGGTACATGGAGTATTGCAAAGTCAACCGGGGAGACTGCAAAGGGTAGAGCGGAAGCATGGGCGATTAATTATTTAAACACCGGCAACGGGAATATTGTTCAGAAAGAGAATATTACTTTTGAAAGTTTTTCAGAAGACTTTTTCAAATGGGATAATTCGTGGGCTACCGATAAGAGGGTGAGAGGGTTAAGAATAGCCCCTTATCACTGCTTACAGCGTGAGGATTTATTAAAGAACCACATAAACCCGGCAATCGGTAAAATGAAGCTCACAGCGATTGACAGAGCGGTTATAAAAGACTTTAGAAATAAGATGTTTAAAAAGGGGTATTCTGGAAATACTATAAATAAATGTTTATCAGCAATTAAAACAATCCTTGAATCAGCAGAGGAAAAAAACCTTATTCAATATATCCCCCGTATTGACCGCGCCGCCGATAATCCGAAAACTAAAGGGGTATTGACACCCGATGAAGTTAAACAATTATTTTCTTTTGAGTGGATGACAAAGCCGGTAACTAACCACCCGTCAAAACCTGATTTTATGGGGCAAGTGTCGAACCTTTTAGCAGTTACCACCGGATTAAGACTTTCAGAAATACAAGCCTTAACATTGAAAGATATAAACCTTGAAAGTAATTATATCACTGTTCGCAGATCGTGGAATAATAGACTTTATTGTCTCAATGAAGAAACAAAGACAGGGAAAGAAAGAATAATCTTTTTTTCAGATATGATAAAAGATAAGATAATTGAACTTATCGAATTAAACCCGCACGGAAAAAAACCTGATAATTTTTTATTCTTCAGCGAACAGATAGAACGGCCAAAAGATCAGCGCGCCTTTTCAATATCACTTTTTACAGCCCTTGACAGAATAGGAATTGATGAAGACACCCGCAAAGAAAGAGTAATAAGTTTTCATAGCCACAGGCACTTTTTAAACAGTTTATTACTCAATGCAAAAATTCCACTTCAAAAGGTTCAGCAGATTACAGGTCATGGAAGTGTTGAAATGAGTAATCATTATTACCGGATTGATGACATGGCCGATGTTTTACAAATCACTGATTCTATTATTGCAGGGAGTGAAGAACCGGCGAACCCGGAAAGGATAAATTAACCATGAACGACAATTTAATAGAAATTTATCTTACCCCGGAAAGTCTTAAACATTCTGATTATATTTTCAAGTATGACTTAACCAGTAAAGAACAGGAACAGGCGCGGGAGCTTATTAAAAACAAAGTTATCATTAACGGTAAACATTTTATTCAAGACTCAATCATAACAAGGAATCTTTTTAAGGGGTATTTTAAAGAGAGTCTATAAAGGTATTATAATTATTTAATACAAATGTCACGGGATAATGCGACGGCATGAAAAGGTGAGACCCCTCTCACTCTTCCCGTGAATATTTAAAAGGGGTAAGCGCAAAAAGGGGGGCGCGATTTATGAGCAGATTCACTATTGATAACGTAATTAAAACTTTATTTCCTTATGATTCACAAAATAATAATCCTTATGATGAAGAAATTTTAATTCTTGAAGACCATTTAAAAAATATATCAGACAATAAAAAGAAAATTGATTATCTAAATTACTTTCTTGAAAAGAACGAGTCAAAAAGATTGAACGATTTAATTTCATTCTATATATCATGTGAGAGAATTGAATCATTTAAAAGGCTATCAGATGAAGACCTAAAGTCTTTTATTGATAAAATTCAAAAAGATAAAACTGAAGGTGATGGGCTAATATCATTTATTACACGAATTACCAAAGAAGATGATTATAGTGGTTATCGAAATTTTTTTATTAAATATATCCTCATTTATGAAAGAATTTTATATGACATAGAGAATAACACCCCCGCCCCGGACTCCAAAAAGAAAAACAATGTCGAACCCTGCAAAGAAATAATTCCACTTTTTAAAAAAATAAATTGGATAGCAGGGGATGATTTACTCAGGACACACCTTGAAAAATTAAAAGAAATAAATTTTATTGATTATGGTAATGATAGTATTGATAAAGTTATGTCCGGGGATGAAACAGCGGTTTTTATAAAGCATAGAAAATATAAATCAATTGAAGAGAATGCTTTATCACTGTTTCAATTTTGGAATAATGAAAAATTTATTGAAGGGTTTATAACTACTGAAGACAGAAAAGGTATTAAAGAAGATCATTGGAATTACGATTTTATAATAGAGACTTTTACAAAAGGTAAAGTGTTTAAAAGGGGTAATTTAAAAACTTCAAAAGATAGAATGATAAATCAGAAATCAGAGAATAGAATATATAATTATTTTAAATCAATTTTAACCGCATAACAACCACATAATGATTAACACCACGCGCCGGGGATACCTTAAACAGTATCCCTTTTTGTTTTGTTGACCACTTGTTGACGTAAACAACATTTTATATTCAAAATAATATTTATGCTTGTAGTATTCGGCTTTATCTTGTTAAGATTATTTAATGAGTGCTTGAAATGGCATTAAAAAAAGAGGGAGGTAAAATATTTATGACAAGAGATGTATCACATAACACCGCGAACAGCGATAAGGTTAGAATTAAACGCGCATGTGAATATTTTGGCTTATCTGACAGTTTTATAAGACATGGTATTATGAACCGTCAAATACCGGCCTATAAACTTTCAGGTGCGGTTTTCGTTAGTTTGTCAGAGATCGAAAGTTTAATATCAAAAGGAAAAATTTAAAGGAGAAAAAATTGAACATGAATTTAACAGAAAAGCAAAAACAAAAAGCAGAATCAATTTTTAAACAGTTAATGGACATAGCGACAATTGAAGAAATTAAAAACGGCGTTATTACAGTTGAACACAAATTTGAAGACGGCGAACCCGCCGACATTGAAAACAAAAATGAGTTTATTAAATCAGCCGAAATGAAGCTCCACGGCCGGGCGAAGTGGTGAAACGTATGACAAACTACACCGGAGATTTATTGATTAAAGAAGATAGTACGGGAAACCATGATATAAGTTTTTCCTGCGGCAACGCAGAAATGACAAATGGTCTCGAAACTTATGTTATACTTGCGGTTTTCGGTGAGGATTGTCCGGCAAACGCTCTTGTAAAAAATGAGTCTGAAAAAATGCAGTCACGTTTCCCGGAGGTTATAAGGCGGAATGTTGTAAATGATAAAACAGTTGCGGACGGAATACAGGCAATACGGCAAGCATTAGCACCCGCAGTAAAAGAAAGAATAGTCAACAAGGTCGAAGTATCGGGAAGCATAATTTCAGCTTACGGCATAGCTTGGGAGATCAAATTACATGAGCTGACCGGAAATGTTTCCCGGTATATTATTAACTGGGAACGTGGGGAACTTACAGCAGAATTTATTAAATAAAAAGGAGAAAACGAAAATGCAGGAATTTAGAGATTTTATAGGCGGTAATAAAAATTGTGAACGTGGCGGGCTTGTCGGAATAGTTACCCCGCAAAACGGCAAAGCGGCAACATTAACAGTTCAGATGATACCGGGCGGGGGGATGCCATTAATCAAAACGGGAGACGCTCTCTTTCTTCCACACGTTGAAGAAAAATATTTAGAGGGATGTTTTAAAAATCGTCGAGTTGTAATAGGTGGCACTTATACCGGGGATGAAAACGGCGTTGCAAAAATCGAATGGAGACAAGAGCTAAAAGATTACTCAGCAAAAAAATTGGATCATAAACCCGTGTCGATATGTGACCCGGCATATTTTAAATGTCTTGAAGAGCTGGCAGAGAAAGACGCGGCAACACAAACAGAAAAACATAGTCTATAAAACCGGGGTTACTGCTGAATAATAAATACAGCAGGAGTGTTAAAAAAGAAAATGAATGATAAAAGAATAAAAGTAAAGCCCGGCGGCAACCGGGCAGAGAAAAGAAGAAATAAAATGTTAGTATTGGAGATATGTATTATAACAACTGTTATGTGCTGTCAATTCTTTTTTGCAGGGGGTATTATATGAATAGTATTCCCGCCGATATGAAATATTTTACTGATTTTATCTTTAAGCGCGGGGGTTATATATTACCCGCGACAATAGAGGGCAAGCCACTTCTAAAAGATGAAGATTCAAACAGAATAAAAGATTTTGAAAAGCTCAAATTTTGGATTAAAAAAGATGTTAAAAGGTTTAATACTCGACCCGCCGCCGCCGGACTGCTTGCACTGGACATTGATAATAGAAACGGTCGAAACGGTTTTAAATATCTTTCCGCGCTGGATATTGAATATAGAGACAACTATTATATCTCAACGCCGCGTTTTGGTGTCCACATATATTTTTTTAGTGATGATCGGGATTATGTCTCCCTTGAATTAAAGCCGGGTGTAGAAATTAAATCACAAAGCTATTTAACAATACCGGGGAGTGTTTCAAAATATGGTAAATACCACTCAATCGGAAACCCTTTAAGTATTAAACCAATACCGCTACAACTCGCGGGATGTCTCCCTATACGGTCATTATATCAAGAACCCACAGCACCGCCACGCGGAGACTTGGCACTAAATAAAATATATGATATTCTTTGTCGTCAAGGGATGTCACCTGCAAACGGTAATAGAAATCGTTTCTGTTTTGAAATGGCAAGGTTTAGCAGAAAGCAAGGTCACGGCATGGACAGCATAATCAGTTATTTATCATTTTTACAAGCCCCGGACTTTTCAATTCGTGAAATTCAAGCGGCTGTCAATTCTGCATATCGAGGGAGGGCGGCGCGATAATGGCAAAAAAAGAATCATTAAAAGAAAGCGGCGTTTCTATTATCTTAAATAAAATTAAACTGTTTACCGACAGTCAAGACGGTTATGCGGCTTATGAAATAAACGGAGCAAAGCAAACCGACCGGATAACAGGCAAGCAGTTTAAAAGATATGTTCAAAAGATTTTAAGAGATAATAATAACTCATTAAATCATAGTACATTATCGGAAGTTATAAGCGATATTGACGCAGAGGCAATTTACGAAGGTCATAGGGGGGAGGTTTTTAATCGCGTAGGAAAAGACCCCGATAATAATATTATAATCAATCCTTGTTTTGACAATGGAAATATTATCCATATAACCCCGGAGGAGTGGACTATACGCGAGCCATTTACACACTCATCAAAAGATAAATTAAAAACTTATCCTATTATTATTAAAACAAAAGGAATGTTATCAATGCCCTTTCCCGTTCGCGGTCATGGTAATATTCAGGACATACGCAGATTTATAAAAGCTGAAAATGATGATAATAAGTTTATTCTAATTGTCGCTTATATCATTCAATCATTTTTATTTAATGGCCCGTTTCCTATTATAGTTATTGTCGCAGAACCGGGGAGCGGTAAAACGTTTACTACTCTAATTATTAAAAACATTATCGACCCACATGAAGCACCGACCCTTTCAATACCACGCGACCCCCGCGATATGTTCAGCACGGCGGGCGTGTCCTGGGTTTTAGCTTATGACAACTTTTCAAAAGTTCAGCAGTGGTTATCTGATTTATTTTGCAGGTTCAGCACCGGAAACGCTACGATTGACAGAGAGCTTTTCACAAATGGAGAGGCTTATATTTACAGCGCAAAACGCCCGGCAATAGTAAACGGAATCAGTGACTTTTTCAGTCAGTCAGATGTTTTACAGCGTAGTATAATTTTTGAAAATAACCGTATAACCCCGGAAGAGCGAAAAACGGAGGAGACTCTTCTTAATGATTTTAAAAAAGTTTTACCGGGGATTTTTTGTGACATACTCGATTTACTTTCAGCAGTTTTAAAAATACTCCCCGATGTTAATGTCAGTGAACCGACAAGGATGTCAGATTTTTGTAAGGTGGGAACAGCGGTGGGCTTGTCGCTCGGTTATGATGAATCTTTTTTTATGAAGGCTTATAACGAAAATCAAAAACAGGCGAACGACATTACACTTGACTCAAGCATTATAGCCCCTGTTATACGCGAACTGTTAAGCAAGGAAAAAGAATCAGAGTTTAATGGCACGCCGACAGAGCTACTTGACAAACTGGAAAGCATAAACCCTGAAGCGGCGCGGTCTCCGTATTGGCCGAAAACAGCGACAGTATTATCAGGTCATTTAAAACGATTAGCGCAAAATTTTAGAGACACGGGGATTATAGTTGAAACAGGCCGCGATAGTGACGGTCGATGGATTAGACTTAAAAAATTGTGACGCTCCATGTCGCAGTATGACGCTTATGACACACGCATTAAAGGCCGGGGAGTGACATTCAGTAAAAAACCATGTCGCAGTATGACGCACTATGTCGCACTTGATAAAGGAAAGATTTTTATATTATGAATATTAAAGCACAAATAAAAAAGATAATACATGAATTGATACTATACCATGACGGACATGACGCACATGACGGACTTTTACCTATACTTAGATATTGTCGTATGTCTCTTTTTTATTCTCCTGCATCACTGGAAAATTTAATAAAATGTTCAACATTAAAGGTTAGGGAAAACAGCGTCATAAGCGTCATGAGCGACATTCTTTTTTTTGCAGGTTTTACAATGGCATTACTACACCATACCGGAGGGGGCGTATGGGTTTTTTAAAAGTATTCAACTATGCCATGTTATGCGGAGGCGGTGAAAGTAACGCCCCGCTCCTTCGAACTCAGACACCTAAAATTCGTACAACAAAGAGTAAACTTGACACGATATAAAGGATTACAGGGAGCCGGGGGGATGAACTCAGAACTTTTTTACTACTTCAGAATATTTAAAAGCTATCGGAGGAAATATAAATGAAAGAATTAACTTCAGCACAAATTTTTAAAAGCTCAAATTTAATGACACAGTCCGATTTATCGAGATTACTTTTAGTCGATAGGTCAACAATTAACAGAGCCGTAAAAGATGGATTGATGTCCACAGATGACAGCGGAAAAAAAATTTTAATCCATGAATACGAAACACTTTCCGCTATCGTTGACATTATGGATCGACGCTTAAATTTGATAAATTGGGGAACGAATGAATATAAAGAATACAATATTTTATATCAGGTCATTTCTGATGAAGTACGACCGATGTTTATGAAGCGTCATTATAGGGGGTAAATAATATGACTATGATTTATGTAGATGAATTTTTTATTCAAATTGAAAAGGCGGGTATATTAGAAACTATGAGAGAGTATAAAGCAAAGCAGGAGGCCACAGCATGACACCTTTAGAAGTTTATAATAGTAACAAGATTTTACCGATACCGGAATTTGCAGACTTAATGAATACCACACCTGAAGACATAGCGAGTGAAACAGAATTTCTTTTTTATATCTATGGCAGTAAAGGAAGGAAACTAATTCACATACACCATATTTTTACAATGCGTTGGATGCTTAACCGTATTATAAAAAATATTCAATACTCAGTTATCCCGGATAGTATAGAGGCCGTTAATTATTCAGAGCTTGCAGAATTGTTAAAAGCCAGAATAGAAAAAATTAAAAGAATTGAACAGGGTGTCTTTAGTTCACCACGCCGCCGGGGGTTTATGTGATGAAACTGTTTAAACGAACCGGAAAAGGCAAGGCCGCAGAGACACCGGCAAGTAAAGAACCCGGATATTATAAAAATCTTTATGAAATGATTTTAAATTTTAAATTGATACTTAATCAAAAAAATATCCCTTATATATTCACGGGCTTAAACTCCCCCCTGTTCAATGGTGACTACAATAATTTGACACCGGATGAAAAAGAAGAAGTAAGAAGCCTTATAGATGAAATTATTAAACAGATCAACTTTTTTAATGTTACCCCGAATAACTCCCCGGATGATATGGCAAGCGCGGCAAGTAACGAACTTGTTTTAATGTCGGCAAGGATTTTTCAAGATATACCCATATACGGAAATATGACAATTCATTAACCCGGCTTTACATCTTTAAAATTCATTTACACACTCCTATTTACCCCGCTGAAATACGCGGGGATTTTTTTATTTTTCGGGTAATTAAGTTTGACTCTGTTTTAATAAACATTTATAATTTTAAAAAATGGAGGTATTGAGTTTATGAAAAAGGGAATCATTATTTTTTTATCTTTGTTGTTTTTTGGATGCGGTGAGTCTAAAAAATTTCCGTATGAATTAGTAAATTATAAACCGGAATTGAAAGACGAAAATGTATTAGAGGTTTATGCTTTATCCGGTGAACTTAATCCTGAAGAATTTAAAAATTTCTGTTTAAAGAAAAAAAGCGAGTTTAAACTTGCGGGCTATTATAAAATTATATTGTTTGATAAAAAAGAAAATTTCTTTAAAACAAATGCTCCGGTTCTTTCTGCTTATCAAATATTAGGTGAAATAGAATCAAGAAGTCATATAATAGCTGAATATACTTACGGAAAGTTAAACGGTTATAGTGAACTTGTTATTACTGTAAATGGAAAATCAGAAACATTAAAGTTATGATTTAATGACAATATACATATTATTAACCCCGTATAATTCAGCGGGGTTTTTTATTTTGCAGGTAAAAATAATTTAAACACACCGCGCGGCGGGCTATTATGATATATCCCCTTTACTCTGCACCATTTAACCCGTATTGAGTTTTAACAACTATTCCCTTGTCAATACACACCCCGGATTAAACAAGGCCTGTTATTGAACAAAATTAAAACAGTAAATCATAAGAGGGAGAATGTTAATATTTATCAATGTAATAAATTTTTATCTGACAGTTATCTGACATTAAATTCAAATTTGTAGTACAAATTAAAAGAGGTAATAAGAAAGCCCTGATATAATCAGGGCTTTTATGAGCGGGTAGCGGGAATCGAACCCGCGTAGTTAGCTTGGAAGGCTAAAGTTCTACCATTGAACTACACCCGCGATGAAATGAACTAAATAATTTATAGCTCTGTGCGTCAATAAAAAATTTTTCTGATTCTTTAAAATCTTTTTATATCGGGATTTTTCAGAGAGGAACAGGGGTCAGAGCCTCTGAATGAATAATGGGCTCTGACCCCAGGCTCTGCCAGAACCGATGCTCTGACCCCTGTTCCGGAAAACTTCGGATTATCGTCTATCCGCTCCAAAAACTGCACATAAAAATTTTCGATTATAGAAAAAATCGTTTTTCTGGTTGACATTTATGTCTCGTATGGTTAAAAATGGGGAAAAGTGGTGAATTTTGTTGAATTAATCCAATTCAAGGGGTTTCCGGGTATAATTTATGTTTATGGGAGAGTATTCCCCCGCGCTTGACGACAAGGGGAGAGTGTCCATTCCTGTAAAGCTGCGAAAAGCTTTCGGGGAGGATGCGCTGGTTGAAAAACTGGTGGTTACTCACGGCCTGGACAAATGCCTCATGGCCTTCCGGAATGAAGAATGGAATGAGTTTGTTGAAAAGAAACTCATGCCCCTTTCCCAGTCTGACCCGAAGAACAGGATGAGTGTCAGGTTCCTTGTGGGAGGAGCCTGCGAATGCGAACTCGATAAGCAGGGGAGAATGGTTATACCTTCAAACCTTTTAAAATATGCAGGTATCACAAACGATGTTATCATTCTCGGGCTTTTTAATAAAATTGAGATATGGTCAAAAGAGGTTTATGAAGAGTGCAGGCCGGACGGCGCTATTATGAATTCATTCGCTGATGAGCTGGGATTTTGAGGACGGTTGCTGACTGATGGGACATAATCACATAATAGATGAATTTTTTAATGAATCATACATACATAAACCTGTTCTCTGGCGCGAAATTGTTGACATCATAGATTGTTCTTTGAAAAAGGGAAGTGGCCATCTTGTTGACTGTACCCTTGGCGAGGGGGGGCATTCTGAGATTTTTCTTAAGCTCTATCCTGAGATGAAGATCACCGCTTTTGAAAGGGACAGTGAAATATTAGCAAGGGCCAAAGAGAGGCTTTCGGCTTTCGGCAGCAGAATTACATATATTAACAGCAATTTTTCCGGCATAGCAGATCTCCTACCTCCGGACAATCCGCCTGATTATATCCTGTACGATTTCGGTATTTCATCGTATCATTTTGACAGAAGCGGCAGGGGGTTCACCTTCGCCAGTGACGAGCCTCTGGATATGAGTCTCGGATGTACCGAACTTAACGCGTCTGATGTGATTAATAAGTATCCGGAGAAAGAGCTGGCGAGAATTTTCAGGGAATATGGCGAGGAGAACTGGGCTTCCTGGATTGCGAAGATTATAGTGGAGCGGAGAGCAGCGAAGCACGTTGAAACTTCCGCAGAGCTTGCGTCTATTGTACTGGCCGCGATCCCGAAGAAGTTTCATGTGAAGAACATACATCCTGCTACACGGGTATTCCAGGCTGTGAGGATTGAGGTGAACCGCGAACTTCAGTCTATTGAAGATGGACTTAGGGGGGGATTTAAAATGCTGGCTGAAGGGGGAATAATGATGGCGATTTCATTTCACTCCCTTGAGGACAGGATTGCAAAGATTTTTTTCAGGCGGATGAAGGATGGCTGCCTCTGCGGTGCGGAGCCTGATAAATGCAATTGCATGAACAGGTCTTTTGCTGAGCTTCTTACAAAGAAACCGGTTACGGCGGATGATGATGAGCTCAGGTGGAACAACAGGTCCCGGAGCGCGAAGCTCAGGGCCGCAAGGAAGATAAGAAGTATCTGACGGAATATATATGAAGTATTTTATGGTAGTATTAATGATGAGTATTTTTGTACTCCTCTACGTGTGGCAGAACATTGAGGTTATGCGGATGAAGATGGATTACAGAAAACTTGTCAAAGTCGAGCATGAACTGACTGAGGAAAATAAAAGACATCTCGCGGAACTTGAGAGGTTGCGGAACTTCAGGACAGTTGAAAATGCGGTTGCAGGGAAAGGCGTTAGAAGAATGGAGCCTCAGGACATGCTTGTGCTGAAAAACGAAGAGAAAAAAGATAACGGTAAAAATGAAAGCAAGTGATATTCTTAAGGGATCCTGTGAACTGATTACCACTGCGGGTAGCGCTAATCCGGCATCTGTTGAGATAACATCAGTGGAGTATGATTCAAGACGCGCCGGTGCAGGGAGCATGTTTGTGGCTGTGAAGGGCTTTGAGAGTGACGGGCACTCATACATTGAAGCTGCTGTGAAGAACGGATGCCGCTGTGTCCTCCTCTCTGACGAGAGACTTCCGGATTTTATTCACCTTGAATCTGAGGGTGTTATGTTCCTTGTATCCCACGATTCGCGCAGGGCCCTTTCGAGAGTCTCTTCTGTTTTTTACGGGGAGCCTTCAAAGAGACTTCATGTTACGGGGATTACCGGCACTAACGGCAAAACATCAATAACATATCTTCTTGAATCAATATATAACAGCAGCGGCCATTCATGTGGAGTGATAGGCACAGTGAATTACAGGTGGAAGGGTAAAGAGCTTCCGGCTCCGAATACCACTCCAGAGTCAAAGGATATACAGGAGCTTTTAAAGCGGATGCTTGACGACGGTGTTACTCATGTTGTCATGGAGGTTTCGTCACATGCTCTTTATCTGGACAGAGTTGAGGATGTTGATTTTGACAGCGCAGTTTTCACTAATCTGACACAGGATCATCTTGATTTTCATAAGACCTTTGATGCGTATTTCGATGCGAAGAGAAGACTTTTTGAACTCCTTGAGAAAAGCTGCAAGCAGAACAGGGCCGCGATTATAAACACTGATGATGATTACGGCAGGCGGATTTACAAATCGCATAACGGGTATACTTTTAAAATGATTTCATACGGAGAGAGTGAAGGTGCTGAGCTCCTCGCTGCTCCTGAAAGCATAGACAACAGGATTACAGGTATAAGCTACAGGTTTGTCCACGGCCCGGACAGGAGAGATGTTAAGCTTAAACTTGCGGGAAGATTCCAGGTGTACAATTCCCTTGCGGCACTGGGTTCGGCTCTTTATTCCGGGATTGATATTGATGAGGTAATTAAGGGGATGAGCGAACTTGAATCTGTACCTGGGAGACTTCAGGTTGTTGATACCGGGGCGGGTTTTTACACTGTGGTTGATTATGCCCACACAGGGGATGCTCTGCTTAAACTTCTTCAGTCAGTTAATGAAATGCCGCATAACAGGGTGATTACAGTATTCGGATGCGGCGGTGACAGGGACAGGACAAAACGTCCGGTTATGGGTAAGATTGCAATTGATAATTCAGCATTCGCGGTTGTTACAAGTGACAATCCCAGGACTGAGGATGCAAATGCTATAATAGATGATATAATGAAAGGAATTTCCGGCGGAAGCTATATGGTTGAACCTGACAGGGAGAAGGCTATAGAAGCTGCGATTAATATTGCTGAAAAAGGCGATGTTGTGGTCATTGCCGGAAAAGGGCACGAGGATTACCAGATAGTAGGAAAGACAAAGCATCATTTCGATGACAGGGAGATGGCGCTTAAATATATGAACGGTAAAAAAAATTGAAAGGTATTTTCAGAACAACAGCGGGCGAAGTTGCAGCAATTACCGGAGGGAGATTAATCTCCGGCTCGGATTCGCTGGTTCTGGAGACCATAACAACAGATTCCCGCGAACTGGGCGGGAATAATCTTTTTATTCCGATAGCGGGGGAGAAGTTTGACGGGCATGATTTTATCCAGGAACTTTTTAAAGCAGATAAAGTTTCATGTTCTCTTACAATGAAAGAGGGGTTTGAAACCGCAGCATCTGATTCAGGTAAAACTCTGATTAAATGCGATGATACTCTTGCCGCTCTTGGAAAAATTGCGAAGTTTCACAGAAACCGGTTTTCACCTCTCACTGTGGGAATTACAGGGACTAACGGAAAGACTACAACAAAGGAACTGGTGCACGCAGTTCTCTCCGCGAAATATAATACACTAAGAAATACTAAAAATTATAATAATGAGATTGGTGTCCCTTTCACGCTCCTTCAGATGGAAACTCTCCATGAAGCGGCAGTTATTGAGATGGGGATGAACCACACAGGGGAAATCGAAAGACTGTCGAATATTGTTCAGCCTGATATCGCTGTAATTACAAATGTGGGAGCCGGGCACCTCGAGTTTTTAGGATCAGTTGAAAACGTTGCTAATGCCAAGTCCGAAATCCTTTCAGGAATGAAAAGAGGGTCAACACTTATCGCGAACAGAGAGACTGAGTGTTTTCATATAATTGAGAAGCATGCTTCCGAGCACAGTGTGAATCTGTTAACATTCGGTATTGAAGCGGGAGCTGATTTCAGGCCTGACTCATTCAAACTCACAAGAGAGAGCGTTTCAGTTACTTACAGGGGAAGAAAAATTTCAGTTCCGCTTTACGGCAGGCATAATGTTTATAATCTTATGGCGGCAATTGCTGTTGCTGAAGCAGCGGATGTCGATCTCTCTGATGCTGCTGAAAAGCTTGCATTATTTGAAAATATCGGAGGACGCAGCGAAATTATCGACAGGGGATATGTAATAATCAATGACACATACAATTCGAATCCCCTTTCCTCTCTCTATGCTCTCGAATCCGTGTGTGATGTTTTCCCTGATAGAAAAAAAACCGCAGTGCTTGCTGATATGAAGGAGCTTGGCGAACTTGCAGGTCTTTATCATGTGAAAGTGGGTGAGTTCGTTGCCGCGAGAAAATTCAGTCAGCTCCTGCTTTTCGGGGAGATGTCGGAATATTATGAGAAGGGGGCGTCAGCCGCAGGGATGAACCCGGATAAAATCAAAAAGTTTGACTCAAAGGATCAGATCGCTGAATTTATTTCATCCAGGCTTTGCGAGAAGGATGTGGTGCTTGTTAAGGGATCGCGTTCAATGAAGATGGAAGATGTAGTGAACAGACTTATTGCATGAGGTAAAAAAATGTTTTATCATCTGATACTCCCCCTGAAGGAGTATGTATCATATTTCAGGCTTTTCCAGTATATATCTTTCCGTTCGGCATTTGCTGCGCTCACTGCATTAATGCTTGTTCTTATTTTTGGAGGGCTTGTTATACGCTGGCTTCAGAGGTTGAAACTCGGCGAACAGATAAGAAATCTTGGTCCCGAAAGTCACAAGACAAAAGCGGGAACGCCCACTATGGGTGGAATACTGATTCTTGGAGCTGTTATTATATCTATGGCATTCTGGGGCAATTTCAGCAACCATTACCTGATTGTTCTTATTGCTGCAACAGTGATACTGGGGGGGCTTGGGTTCATAGATGATTATATAAAGGCAGTTAAGAAGAAGAAGGATGGAGTTAATCCTAAAGGTAAACTGATTGTGCAGATTGCGACAGCTTTTACTGTATCTGCTGTAATATATTTTTATCCTTCAAGTGCGAAGGATGCCACAACTCTATATGTCCCTTTTATTAATCAGGCTGTAATGGATCTCGGTTTTTACTGGATAATTTTTGCTGTAATTGTAATTATAGGGAGCTCAAACGCGGTTAACCTTACAGACGGTCTTGACGGGCTTGCCACAGGGACTGTTGGTATAGTCGCTGCTACCCTCGGTATTATGACTTTTCTCACAGGCAATATTAAAATAGCGGATTATCTCGGGATACCTTATATCGCGCACAGCGCGGAACTCACGGTTTTTCTTGCAGCGCTCACAGGGGCTCTTATAGGTTTTCTCTGGTTCAACAGTAACCCTGCAACAGTCTTTATGGGGGATACCGGCTCTCTCGCGTTAGGCGGTATTATAGGTATAGTTGCTGTTATGATTAAGAAAGAGATTTTTCTTTTTATAGTCGGCGGGATCTTTGTAATGGAAGCACTATCTGTTATAATACAGGTGGGTTCATTTAAACTCAGGAAGAAGCGGGTCTTTAAAATGGCTCCGATCCATCATCACTTCGAACTCTCAGGGTGGCCGGAGCAGAAGGTTGTAACAAGGATGTGGATCATCGGTGTAATCCTTGCGATTCTTGGGCTGGCATCACTGAAGATATTGTAAGGAATTTTTTTGTCATTCCGGTTTTGACGCAGTCAAATAACGGAATCTTATGGTACGGGAAGAAATATTATTGAACACATAAAGATTCCGGCATTTCGTTTCACTTCAGCCGGAATGACATCCGAGAGAATTAGATGTGGCATAAAAAAGATGAAGGCTGAACAAGAAATATTATAATGAATAATGAAGATTATAAAAATGTACTGGTAGTGGGGCTCGGTTACAGAACCGGCCTTGCCACATCCAACTTCCTTGCGGCGAAAAAAAAGAACGTCACTGTCACGGACATTAAAACAGAACATGAACTTAAAGATATAATTGATAGACTTGATCATGCTGTTAAAGTAATTGCGGGGAGCCAGTCTCCGGAGATACTTGATACGGGATTTGATCTTATTGTCCTGAGTCCCGGTGTGCCGAAAACTATTCCGCTCATTATTGAGGCGGAAAAGAGAGGCATTCCCGTTATAGCAGAGATTGAACTTGCGTACAGATATATGAAGGGGCATATAATAGGAATCACCGGAACTGACGGGAAGTCAACAACCGCAACTCTTACAGGCCATATTTTTAAAACTCTCGGTTTTAGGACTTTTGTGGGAGGAAATATCGGTGTACCTCTGGTGACCTTCGCTGATGAAACTACTGATGATTCTGTAACTGTGATTGAGTTATCATCATTTCAGCTTGAAACTATTGATACATTCAGGCCCGATGTCGCAGCAATACTCAATGTTACACCGGATCATCTTGACAGATACAGCGGAATGGATGATTACTTTGCGGCAAAAAAAAGAATATTCATGAACCAGACAGATGAGGACTGGTTTGTCTATAATATGGACAATAAAATACTTGCTGATTCAGAAGGGGAATATCCTGCCCATGTTTTAAGATTTTCAGTTAATGATACCCTGAAAGCGGATTCCTTTTTTCTAAACAATTCGGTCTATTACAGAAGCGAAGTCATAGACCTGATAATTGCTGAGGAGAGCGAACTTAAAATAATCGGCGTACATAATATGCAGAATATTATGGCATCAGCATTGATGGTTGTTGCACTTTATAAAAAAATCGGTACTGTCCTCAATTTTGATAAAGTCGTGGAGGCCTGCCGTACTTTCAACGGGCTTGAACATAGAATGGAGTTTGCCGGTGAATACATGGGGCGGACATTTATCAATGATTCAAAAGCAACAACTATCGGCGCTGTAGAGATGGCAGTTAAGAGTATAAAAGATAAAGGTGTAATTATAATCGGTGGGAGAACCAAGGGGGATGATTATTCAAGGCTTGTTCCTGTTCTTAAAGATAAGGCAAGAACTGTTGTGTTAATCGGTGAATCGAGTGATCTCTTCGCTGAACTTTTCGTAGGGACAAATTTTGTACGAGCAGTCTCAATGGAGGATGCTGCTGTGAAAGCGATGCAGTTCTCTGAAGAAGGTGACATGATACTGCTCTCTCCGGCATGTGCGTCATTTGATATGTTCAGCAGTTACGATGAAAGGGGCAAAGTCTTCAAAGAGTGTTTCAGAAAACTGTCGGAAGGGGAACTCATCTGGAACTGAGAAATATAATAGATACACGCAGAAGGGGAGAACCGGATCTGGCGCTCTTTGCCGCTATATTCGCCCTTGCCGGGATTGGCCTTGCAATGAGTTACAGTGCAAGCGCAGTATACGCATACAGAGTGTTTGGTGATTCTTTTTATTTTCTTAAAAGGCAGACGCTCTGGTTTTTGATCGGGTTCGGCGCACTGATGTTCTTTCAGAACTTTGATTACAGGCAATATACAAAGTATACCAGGGTAATGCTTATAGCAACATTTTTACTCCTGATATTTGTTCTTATCCCGGGCGTCGGATCCAGTGCCAAGGGATCTTCAAGATGGCTGAGTCTCGGTTTTATCGGAGTTCAGCCATCGGAGTTCGCAAAACTTTGCTGTGTGATTTACCTTGTCAAGATATACTCTCTTGAGGAGGGTGACAATCATGTACTGCAGCTGCTTATTCCGATGCTTGTAATAGCCGGAATCTTTGTTCTGGTCATGATGCAGCCCGATTTCGGTACAGCGATGGACCTTCTGCTTATATCTGTTATTATAATATTCGTATCGGGATTTCCTCTTACATATATCCTTTTTCTTTTTATACTGAGTATACCGATGTTTTATCTTCTTATTTACCAGGTATCATACAGGTGGGGAAGGATTCTTGCGTACCTTAATCCATGGGATGACAGGTTCGGCATAGGGTATCATGTTATTCAGTCTTTTACTGCATTCAAAAAAGGGGGGCTCCTTGGCGTGGGGCTCGGATTCGGAACACAGAAGATTGCAAGGCTTCCTGAGCCTCACACTGATTTTATTTTTGCAGTGATCGGAGAGGAGGCCGGACTCATAGGGACAGTTTCCCTGGTTCTTCTTTTCTGTTTTATTTTTTGGAGAGGCATACTGATAGCTCTTGCCGCTCCGGACAGTTTCGGCAGGCTCCTTGCCGTGGGTTTAACACTTCTTATTGTGGTGCAGGCTTTTATTAATATGGGAGTAGTGAGCGGGTCTCTCCCTACTACGGGTATCCCGCTCCCCTTTATAAGCTATGGAGGATCGTCTCTCCTTACGTCTATGATCGCATCGGGAATTCTGCTTAACATTTCGAGATATCGGGAAGCGGCATTCCGTGAAGTTAAATTTGAAGAGGTCTGGAATAATGAGTAAAAATATACTTATAATCGGCGGAGGAACAGGGGGACACATAAGCCCCGGTATAGCTCTTTACGAGAAGCTGCGGGAAGATGGCAGGATGAATCCTGTTTTTCTTACCGGTGTTTCAGATATGAGGTTCTCATCACTGGGTGACATTGAAACTGATAAACTTTATACATACAATCCTCCGGCAATGACGAAGAATCCATTTAAAATTCCATTTTTTATTCTGAAGTTTTTACGTGCTGTTTTAAAAGCCGGCAGGATTATCAGAAAGAACAGCATTGATGCAGTTGTCGGTATGGGGGGATATGCTTCAGCTCCGGCACTTGTTGCTGCGAGGATTAAGAAGATACCTGTTTTTTTATGTGAGCAGAATTCTGTACCGGGCAAGGTTACTCTTAAGATGGAAAAATACTGTCTGAAAGTTTTCGGCACATTCGCTGAATCGACAGAATATCTGAAGTTTCCTGATAAGTTTGTACAGACCGGTAACCCTATAAGAAATAATGTTCTTGTGCAGATAACCAGGGATGAGGCGAAGAAAGCTTTCCACCTCGGGCACAGCGAGAAACTGATTTTTGTTGTTGGAGGGAGCCAGGGGGCTGTGCGTCTCAATCAGCTCATTCTTGGACTCAAGAAACAGTATCCCCGTGAATTCAAAAATATAGGTGTAGTCTGGAGCACGGGTGATTTTTCTTTCGCGGAGTATAAAGAAAGATCTCAGAATGAACTGGATGCAGGATCGCTCTATATCTCCCCGTATGTAAAAAAAGTCGGGAAAGCGTACAGGGCATGCGATATCTGCATATCAAGATCCGGCGCAGGAGTTATGATGGAGCTTGCGGCAGCGGGTGTTCCATCTATACTGATACCGTATCCCTACGCTGCGGATAATCATCAGGAAAAAAATGCTGATGCCTTCGTTAATGCAGGAGCAGCAGTAAAAATAAAAGATCAGGATGCTGTACCTGAAAAAGTTGCGCCTGTGATTTTTGAATTGCTGAATAATAAAAAGAAACTTAAAGCAATGTCCGACTGCGCGAAGAATGCATCAAAGATAGATGCAGCGGATGAAATTGTAAAATATATAAAGTCAGAACTGGCAGCAGGAGTGAAGTAAATTGTTCAGAAAATCTAAAAAGATGCATTTTATAGGGATTGGCGGTATCGGTATGAGCGGTATTGCCGAGATCCTGATTAACCTCGGATATGAAGTATCCGGATCGGACCTGAAAGCTTCAGAACAGACAAAGAGACTGGAGAGCCTGGGTGCCACTGTATACATCGGGCATTTCCCTTCGAATATACTTGACTATAATGTAGTTGTGACTTCAAGCGCAATAGATCTCTCCAATCCGGAGATCATTGAAGCACGAAAAAGAAAGATTCCTATCATACACCGCTCTGAGATGCTGGCAGAACTTGTACGACTTAAACACGGTATCGGGGTAGCAGGGACACACGGTAAAACCACAACGTCATCAATGCTCGCCTCTGTGCTCAGTGACGGAGGCCTTAATCCCACTGCGGTTATAGGGGGGAAGGTATTCAACTTCGGATCAAACGCACGGGCCGGGGAAGGCGATTATATTGTATTTGAGGCGGATGAATCTGACGGTTCATTCCTGAAGCTGCTCCCCAGTATTGCAATAGTAACAAATATTGATGCGGATCATCTCGATCATTACAAGTACTTCGAAGGCCTCAAAGATGCCTTTCTTACATACATGAATAATATACCATTTTACGGTTATTCGGTGCTCTGCACTGATGACAGTGTGATTCGCGAACTCCTGCCGAAAATTGACAGGCCGTATTATACTTACGGGCTGAATGATGAAGCTGATTTTTCGGCATGCAACATAAGGATGGAGAACGGCCGAACATGTTTTACATGTAACTACAAGAACAGGCCTCTTGGAGATTTTAATCTTGCACAGCTTGGAAATCATAATGTTTTGAACTCTCTCTCCGTAATAACAGTTGCACTTGAACTTGGGCTCACTTACGAAGCAATCAGGGACGGGCTTGTGAACTTCCGTGGTGTGGGGCGCAGGCTCGAGAGGGTCGGTGAACTTAAAGGAATTCTTGTGATGGATGATTACGGCCACCACCCCACGGAGATAAGGGCCACCCTTGCCGCCCTTAAAAATATGGGGAGAAGAATAGTTGTAATCTTTCAGCCGCACAGGTATTCCCGAACAGAACTCCTCTGGGATGAGTTCGGTCAGTCCTTTGCAAATGCGGATGAAATTTTTCTCACAGAGATCTATCCCGCTGGTGAAGCTCCTATTGAAGGTGTATCAACAGATCTTATCTGTCAGGCAGTGAAGAAACATGAGAGCAGGGAAGCTGTCCTTATAAAAAAATTTGAGGATATACCCTCGGCTGTTATACCTTCTTTAAAAGAAGGGGATGTTGTTCTGACACTTGGTGCGGGTGATATTTATAAATCAGGAAAGATGATCCTGCAAAGCCTTGGCGGGGAAGTTTTATGAGATTACCCGCAGCTCTTGCAGTTCTTCTTTTTCTTTCGTCAGCTCTATCTGCTGAAAAGATAGAGTTTTTTGAAAATATAGAATTCCGGGGAACGAAAAATCTGGACAGGTATAATGTCATCCGGATGAGCAGGGCAAAGGCTAATAATAAAGGAATTATAATTGATACTGATTCACTGAAAGATGTTCTTGAAAAGAATATCATGGTTAAAAATAGTTCTTTGTCACGGGAGGGGAATTCTCTCATCATTGAAGTTGAGGAAAATTACCCGCTTTTTACGGCAATGTTTGTAGATAAGCAGCAGAGCATACCGGTTTTACTTGATGAAAAGATGAATCTTGTTGAATCAGGGCTTTTTTTCAGGACAGATATGCCGATAATTATTACAGGCAGAGAGTATGCTGATTCCGCTGAGGGGACAAAAACTCTTCTGTCGCTTTTTGAACTTCTTAAGAATATGAAAAGTCAGAAAGGTGTATTTGTAGATGAGCTGGAGGAGGTCAGACTTGATTCTCCGGCTGAACTGAAGGTGAAGTTAAGAAAGAGAAAAACTCTTTTCGTTATAAAAAATGAGTTGAATGGATTTGTAAGACTTGAGAAAACAGCGGCTTATCTTGACGCGGCAGCACGGTATCCTGAGTTTCTTGATCTCAGGGGAAACATGGTGCTGGTCAGGTAGATCCCGAGAGGTTAATGTATGGAAGATATTATTGTCGGCCTTGACATAGGCACAACCAAAACCTGCGCTGTAATAGGGTTCCTGAATGAGAATAATCAGGTTGAGGTTGCCGGTGTGGGCGTTGCCCCGTCAAAGGGGATGAAAAACGGCGTAATAGTAAACATTGACAACACTGCCGCTTCGGTTGTTAAAGCAATTGAAGATGCTGAACTTATGGCCGGGTATGAGGTGAGCAGTGTTTTCGTAGGGATAAGCGGCCAGCATATTAAAGGTGAAAATTCGAAAGGCGTTGTGGCCATTGCCAACCGTAACAGGACAATATCCCAGGTTGAGGTTAAGCGCGTTATTGAGGCGGCACAGGCAATTGTTATCCCTGTTGACAGGGAGATAATGCATGTGCTTTCAAAGGAATTTACCGTTGACGATCAGGGCGGGATTAAAGATCCCGTGGGGATGAGCGGCGTGAGGCTTGAGGCGGAGGTCCATATTATTACAGCAGCTACAACAAGTATTCAGAATATGATAAAGGCAGTGGGTAAAGCCGGATTCCAGCACAGGGATGTTGTGTTTAATCCCCTTGCTTCTGCGGATTCAGTTCTTGCAAGAGATGAGAGGGAACTGGGTGTTGCACTTATAGATATCGGAGGGGGAACAACTGATATAGTCGTTTATCTTGAGGGTGGAGTTGCATACTCCTCTGTACTTCCTGTGGGGAGTATTCACATAACAAACGATATATCCATCGGACTCCGCACATCGATTGAGTCAGCAGAGATGATAAAAAAGAAATACGGATGCGCGGACCTCTCCCTTGTGGATGCGTCAGAGCTTGTTGATGTTCCATCAGTAGGCGGACGTGCTCCGCGAAGGCTCTTCAGGCAGGAGCTGACTCAGATTATTCAGCCCAGAGTTAGTGAAATCATGGAGATGGTGGATCATGAGCTCATGAAAAGCGGGAAAAAGGATATGCTCGCTGCTGGTATTGTACTTACAGGGGGCGGGAGTATGCTGGAGGGGTGTGTTGAGGCAGCGGAGAGGGTCTTTAATATGCCGGTAAGAATCGGTATACCGGTTGATATAGTGGGTCTTAAGGATGTCGTTGCAACTCCTCAGTACGCCAATGGCGTTGGCCTTCTTAAATACGGTATCAGGATGAACAGGTTCAGGGGGCAGGGGAAGTTCGGAAGAACAAAACCTGGGATTGTGGGGAGGCTTAAAAGAGTTTTTGAAGAATATTTGTAACTTTTTTTAAATATTAATAATAAAGAAGAAAACATGTTTGACAAAATAAAATTAATATTTTATATATAAATCGTTTATTAGCAATTAATAATGTTCATTCTATTTTAATTAATTCAGACTCATGTTTCGCTGGTTTTCAGAAGTTTTTTTAACCCGTTGTTCACGGGAATTATATCGAAAATTATTGGTTTAAACCGTTTTAATACATTTTTTTATGAATTAAAACACGATTTAATGAGACATAATACGATACAATAACGCAGTTTGATCGGGAGGGTACATGTTCAAATTAGAGGAAGAAAAGCCACTAACAACCATTATCAAGGTTATCGGTGTCGGCGGTGCCGGTACAAATGCGGTTAACAGGATGATCGCTACCGGCATGGAGGGCGTCGAATTCATAGTGGCCAACACGGATGCCCAACAGCTCCGTGACTGTCTTGCTCAGGAGAAGATCCAGATCGGTTCAAAGCTCACAAGGGGACTCGGAGCAGGTGCGAATCCTGAAATCGGGCGTGAAGCAGCCAATGAGGACAGGGACCACATAACAAAGTCGCTTAAGGGTGCTGACATGGTCTTCATCACATCCGGTATGGGTGGAGGCACAGGTACAGGCGCTGCCCCTGTTGTTGCTGAAATAGCAAAAGAGCAGGGCGCTCTGGTTGTAGGTGTTGTTACAAAACCTTTCAAGGTTGAGGGTAAAAGAAGAATGACCCAGGCGGAAGAGGGGATAAAAAACCTCAAGAGCAAAGTGGACACTCTCATTACCATCCCCAATGATCTCCTTCTCAAAATTATAGACAGAAAAACCCCGATTGAAGATGCATTCAAACTCGCTGATGATATCCTGAGACAGGGAGTTCAGGGTATAGCGGATTTAATAATGGTAACAGGACTTGTAAATGTAGACTTTGCAGATGTCAGAACAGTAATGAAAGAGACAGGTGATGCTCTCATGGGCGTGGGCATCGGGACAGGGGAGAACAAGGCAATTGAAGCGACTCACATGGCGATAAACAGCCCTCTTCTTGAAGAGACAAGCATCGAAGGTGCGAAAGCTGTGCTTATCAATATCGCCGGCGGTAATGATCTCTCTCTCCATGAAGTGAATGAAGTGACAAATGAGATTACAAGACAGGTTGATCCGGATGCGAATATCATTTTCGGCACAACTGTAGATCCTGCTCTTGATGACAGGGTGAGAATTACTGTGATCGCCACAGGTTTTGACAGGAAGAGGAACATGCTTTCTGTTAATAATATGGGGATGAACACAACGGTGAATACCAAGGCCAGGGAGACAGTACGGGAGGCTGGCTCAGGTTCACCGCTTACATTGATTGAAGGGAAACAGGATCTGCAGAAGCCTAAACCAGCTCCTGCGGGGAAAACTTTCACTCTTGATTACGAGACAAGGAAACCGAGAAAGGATTACTCAAATGAAGATCTCGATATCCCCGCTTTCCTCAGGAGAATGAGCGAATAACGGATTGTATATGAAAAATGCTTTAAATACTGATAAAATTGCGGTTTTTTAAAGACCGCTTTTTTATTTAATGATGAAGTCTACTCTTCTGAACTTCAGGTTTTTCCCTTTCCGGGAATATTTTTTTTTGGTACAGACCTCGCCTGCTCCTTTTGCTGTAATCCTGTCTCCGGGAATACCCATCTCCATAATAAATTTTTTAACTGCCGAAGCGCGTGCCAGGCTCATCCTGCTGTTTGTCTTTCTGCTTCCAACGGAGTCGGCATATCCTGTAATGAGAATTATTGCAGAATCATTCATCCGCAAAAATTCTACAATTGAGTAAAGGGCAGGGATGTCGTCATTCCTGATGTTTGTGGAATTGAAATTGAAATGTATACTTCTAAATAGAGGTTTTAAATTGTTATCTGATTTACTCAGATCAGGCACAATCGATTTTTCAGGTATTATTTCTTTTTCAGGGATTGATTCCTTTTTTACTTCAGAAGATTGTTTCTGCCTGGCTGGATTTCTGTTTACATAAAGTGCCACATCCTGATATTGTTCAGGGATAACTTTAACTTTTATTCCTGAACCGCGGTAGTCAACAGACAGAGGTTCAACGGAAAGCCAGCGAACATCTTTTTTAGGATATATGAGAAAAATTCCACTACTGTCTGTTTTAGCTTCTGTGTTTCTTGCAGCGTCTTTTATCCCTTCTGCATCTGTTATAAGGCCTACCTGCAGCGGCAGATCTTTCAGAGGTTTACCTGTTAGGGAGTCTGAAACAGTTATTCTGAGTTTAGTTTCTTTTGAGTAGGCAGTTTTTCTGCTGGTTACATTTTCCTGTGCTCTCGCAGTATCTCTGCTTACATAGATATCATAGCCTCCAAGCCCTCCGAAAGCATTATTGCAGATAACATAATCTGATCGGCTTTCCGCATAATAGAGATCATCGAATACGCTGTTTATCGACGGGCCCGCGTTCACCGGCTCGGTGAATCCTTTAGATGTTTTTATAGTATAATAAATATCCCATCCGCCGAGGCCGCCGTTTCTCATTGAGGAGAAATAATATCTGCTGTCTTTGTAAGAGGGGATAAAAGCGACTTCAAAATTCCCTGAGTTAATCGATGCAGGGAGTTCCTTTGCATTAAGGTATTTTCCGTTCTGCAGTTCGGCCATGTAAATTTTTGACTTACCCGGATTTTTATAGGGCCATCTTGTGAAAAAAAGAAATTTACTGTCATGGGAAAGTGAAGGAGTTCTTTCATTCATTGATGTGTTTACATCACCTTTAAGTAATTCCGGCTGGCTCCAGCGGCCGTCACCGTAATGTGATATATATAAATCGAAAGTAATCCTTTTATTTCCGTCAGATGTCATTGGAGGTGAAAATCCGGCGGGCCTGTCAGATGCAAAAATAATCATTTTTCCGTCTGCTGAAATAAATGGAGTTTCATCATTTGAATCAGTACAGAGTTCAAAAATGGGGAAAGGATCACTCCAGAGGCCTTTTTCTTTTTTGCATATAAATATATTGTGTGACTGTTCTTCCGGTTTTTTTGAGTTGAAAACCAGTATACTGCCGTCAGCAGTAATTGAAGGGGAGAAGTCATCTCCTTCTGAATTGATCCTGAATCCGGGATTGACGAATTTTCCGTTCTCCCGGCCATTGTCAGCTGAAACAATAATGACTGCCGTGAGGACAATTACAGCGGCTGTTATTTGTCGATGAAACTTTATCATCCCGGGATTACCTCGTATGTAATTCTATAACAATAATCGGAAAATATTCTATATATCTTTCTCTTAAATTGACGATAATTAAAAATAATGAACCGGAGGAGAGGTATGTCCAGGAAAACTCTGTTATGCTCATTTTTCGCGGTGATACTGCTGTTAAGTTCAGCGGGAATTTTCGCGCGCGAGAGCTATGAAGACTACATGGAGCAGAAATACAGGGGGAGCGGACAGAATATCCGTGTAAAGAGAGACCGCCCTCTATCCGAAATTGATCCCGCTGAAAAAGAGGATCTGCTTGATGAACTGCGGGGAGCAGTGAGAGAGGAGATCGATCACAGCATAAAAGAAGAAAAGTCTGATGATACAAAAAAAGTCAATGAAAGCAGATTTATTGAAGAGGTGAGAAGTATTGTCAGGGAGGAGATTGAGGACGCAATAAAGATCAAGCAGGGAAGATATCTTAGAAGCGGAACTGTGGAGGTCGGTGGTTTTCTTTCGTATCAGGCCCGGGGTGTTGAATCTGATGAGGAAGATAATAATAATATACTCAAAATTTTTCCTCAGTTCGCATTTTTTCTCGGGAACAATATTGCAATAGCACTTAAGGGAGAGGCGGAGTTTAACCTTACAACAGATACCCAGGCTTATGCCGGCGGGATAGGCCCTCAGTTTGTTTTCGGAATTACTAAACGTAATGATGTCTGCTTTTATGCTGACATGATGGGTGGAATCAGCAGAAATACACAGATAAACGATAAGTTCGGTTACAGATACTCAAACGGTATGGGGCTGAAGTTTGTGATGACAAGCGGGGTTATTTTTAATGCCGGAGTTCAGCTTGTTTTTGATAATCTTGGCGAGAACGTTTCAGGCTTCCAGAATATAATAGTACCCACTATAGGTATAACAGCCTGGTTCTGATTTTATGGTACAGGCCCGGAGATATAGTAAAAGTGAACTTCACGGGATAAAGGAGTTTGCCGGTTATCTTTTTGAAATTCCCTCGATAAAAAAAGAGCCCCTGCTGATAGGCGAGCGGCTGATTATTAATTTTATTGAAAAAAATAAACAGGAACTTAGTGTAATATTTACAACTCCCGGTTTTTTCCCGGATCTTGCCCCTGCTGAAGCGGTTGAACTTATATTGGATGATATATATAACCGGGTATACGCATCATCATTACAGCCGATTAACAGTTTTATTGATAACACTAATCTCTCGTTTTTTGACAGGTTTTCGGAAACCGGTGTTGTTGATGACATGCATAGAAGGAGAAAACTTCATGATTTTGTTCTGACTCTTTTCAAAGATAGAGATGTCCGCTACAGGATGTATCCTGTAATCGCGATCTTCAGATATAACGCCGTGGATCGATATATATCAGAGATTTTTAACCGTCGTGAATATATATATAAAGAGATCACACGTTTTGAAAGAATTAATCCGGATGCTGATCTTTATATAAGCCTGATTAAAGTAATAATCCTTTTGACGAGTGTTGTGTACTATAAGACTGATAAAATATCTGAAGAAGCGGTTCCCCCCGGTTCAGTGACAATTCCGGATGCCGCAGCAGGGATGGGATGTGTTAACGTGTACACTGATGAATTAATCAGATATCTGACATCAAAGCTTCCCGGTATCCCGGCAGTAATTATCAGGCTTGCGGTTAAATCACATTTACCGGTAGATAAACTCGATGAAGGAGATTCTCTTGCAAAACTGGTATATATATTCTGTTCAATGTTTCAGTACTACAGAGATGCCGAAAAGCCGTACAGGGTTAATGAACCAACGGAGAAGAGCTGGCTTGGTATTGCTAAACATAACAGCGGTTATGCCGGATATGACAGGGATATGATTGATAGCCTTTACCTGATCGCGGAGGATAACAACTGGTGAATTTAGTGATAAAAAGAAAAATTTTTCAAAGTATCATACCTGCCGTTATAATACTTTCTCTTCTTCATAATTTTATTAATGAGTATGCTGTATTTGCAATGTGGAGTATTGCTTCAATAACCGCTCTTCTTTGTGCCGGAGTAGTATTTGACCTGATCTTTGCAGTGGAATTTATTGTAAAAAGTATAAAAGCCGCAGGGCGTAAAGAATTTCTCATATACATTAAACACAAAAAGGGATGGATTGATATATTAAGCTCATTCCCTGTTCTTATTCTGTATTCTGTTCCTTTATTCTGTCTCCTTTTAAAAAATAGTGCGGAGATCGGTACTTTATCTCCATTGCCATTTGAGATAATGAGTGTTGTGATAACAATCCGCATGCCGCTGATTCTGAGAAGCATCAGGGTTGTGAAGCTGTTCGGAATAAAGGCGTTGCACAATTCTGAAATGACCAGGCACCACTCTTCTGCCGCAGGAACAGTGGCTGTTATCACTGCTGCTGTTGTTATAATGCTCTGGTCCGGAATCACAGGTTTTTCAGATCCTGAGGGGATTAAGAAAAGAAGCTCGGATTATTCAAGATTGCTTGTGGAACTTGAAAGCGCTGCCACACTTAATAATCTCGATTTCAGGGATTTATGTGAAAATATTCTTATTAGCGATCACCGATTAATAAGAATTAATTATAATAATGGTAAAAGGTATGAGAAGCTGTCAGAATCTGAATTCAGTAAATATTATAATTCCGGTGATTATATTAAAGTTTCAGGGGAGCTCTGCTCTCTAACTATTTCTGTAAAAGATTTAAAAAAAGAAAACGCGCGGCTCAATATGATGTTCTTCCTTGTTCTGCTGGGACCCGGGGTGGCATTTATGTTGTTGTATTCAAGGCATTTTTCAATTACTGTTTCAGATGTTGCAGGTGCTCTTAACTCGGGGTTCAGGAAAAGAGATTACAATCTGATGATAAAGATCAGGAATGAGTATAAAGAAGAGGAGTTATACAGGCTTGCACAGTTTTATAATGACGTGTATCTCCCTGCAAAGCTCAGAAAGAGGGATTTTGAAAAAGAGGGGAGTGGTACACCGATAACAATGGATGCGGTGAAACAATTTGATGAAAATGGGTCGTAGTCAGCGGTCTCTCCTGTCGTAGATTATTTTTAGGGAAGACTGGTCAGGTGTGTGATTCTGATCACTCTGTTTGAATATCAGGATAATCTCTGTCCTGAAGTTCATCTTCATTATAAAGTAGTATTCACCTGAAAGTTTGCGTACAAGATCAATTCCTCTCCCGGTTTCTGAAATGTGGTCCGTTATATCTTCACCTGTTTCAAAAGATTTTTCTATAAGTTCATTCTGAATTATTACCGCATTAATGCTCTCCAGAATTTTTTCCCTGGTCAGTTTGCCATTATAATCAGTTATCGATATTGCATAGGAGTCGCTGTTTCTGCAGAAATGTATATCAACATATTTATCTGCCCCGAGTATAACTGGTGTTCTGTGTAGTTTTTCCTCTGTCAGTCCATGTGAGTGATAAACCGCGTTAATAGTCATCTCGTTAAGCATAAGATTGAGAGTTGACCTGCTGGCTAAAGTGAAATTCCACTTTTCGATCTGTTCAATAATCAGTGATATTGCTTTCCGTATCTGTTCTGATTTTGTAATGCGGATTTTTTTATGCTCTATGATATCCTGAATATAGTTTTCGAGGCCGAATATATTTTCAAGAGTTATAAGTTTTCCCGTGAGGTTCAGAAGTTCCGATTTTTTTACAGGTTTATGCAGTACATTACCTATACCGCGGGTGATTATTCTGCTGAAAAATGTATCGATATTCTTCTCTGTTATCATTATTACAGGGATATAGGGGTAGTTTTCCCTGATATATTCATAAAGGTCAAAGGCATTATCCCCCGGAAGTTCCACTTCGGATATTACCATGTCAAAATCAAAAGCTTTAAGTTTGGAAATAGCATCAAAAGCTGAATCACAAAATGTTATTTCATAATCCAGTCCGCTGTATATATCTGCAATTTCATCACGGTAATCTGAAATATCTGCGATAAGTATTTTATTCATTCTGTATCCTGTTGTTCCGGTGGTCAGTTAGGCTGTTTATTTTATCATAATATACTTTAAGAGCAAGTTAAAATTCATAGTCTATACATTAAACTTTATGCTTTTTTTAATCACAAAAAGTTTTAATTATTAGTTAATTTATCCGATAATAATTCTGAATAGATTTAACATGTTATTCAGAGCAAAAAAAAGAGTTGATGTAATCATAAAAGTAACATATTAGTCAATTGAACTAATTCCATCATCAGAATCAGATGAATTTTAATCCGGAGGATTTATGAAAAAAATATTTATAGCAGCAATTATTGCAATGTTCATTACACCTGTTTTGCTTTTCTCCCAGGCAAATAAGGATACTGACCCGAGACTGGAGGAGCAGGGGAAATCTTTCGACAGGCAGATACTTGAACTGTATAATTCAATACAGAGAATAATTGCTGAAAACAAGTTAATGGAAAATAAAGGTATAAAAACTCTTCCCTATCAGACAGAAATAAATTTCGGCCCGGATAAAAACAACCCTCAGTATGTGGAACTTGTTAAACATATATACATAAGGGACGGGCTCTTCAGTTCAAAACCTGTAGGCCTGGAGGAGAAAATCCTGAGAATTTATACTGACGGTAAAACAATCAGTAAACTGGAAACAACTATCCGTACAAAGAACTTCAAGACACAGGAAGTTGAAAGCGTGGTTGTTACTGACCCGTCTCCATCAAGTGAGGCAACAGATGATGTTATGTTTACACACAAACATAACGGGAAAACTGTAATCGAGCAGAAAAAACTGTCAGAGGTAAAGAATACAACAACTCTTCCGCTGAGAAACGAAATTAAAATTCAGTTTATGATTCCCAACCTGACAATTCTTTATAACAATATATTCTTTATTGCGGAATCTTATAAAGAGGAAAACAAGAGCACAGACACCAAGATGTCCGAGTTCATAAGGAGAGCTATTCAGTATTAAAATAAAGATCTGATATAGCGTTCAATAAAAAAGGGAACCTCAAGATGGTTCCCTTTTTATTTTTCCGGCTGCTTCAGGGATCTATCTCATGTCTGAATCTTTTAATTTTTTATTCATGAAATCTTCAAGTTCCTTTTCACGGCTTTTTTTTGCGATCTGCAGCAGCCTGTAGAACTCATCCCATTTATCTTCATCAACAATACGCCAGTTTCCTTTACCTCTTTCCTTCTCGACAAATGCCCGTTTTTTATTCTGTATTGCGCCCCTTACTGAAAGGAGTGTCCAGACTGCAATAAATATCAGAATTACAGATAAAAAGAAGATCTTTGAAAAATTATCCCATGATGACGGTTCAGCGCCCCTGCCGTAACCCATATATGCAAGGCCGAAAATAACTGCTGAGATCCCCCCCACAGACATAAATGCGAGGAAGAAGTTTAAAAGCCATGACAGGTCGGCAATAATATCAGCTGCGGAGAGATTCAGTTCATGCTGTGCGATTGTTGTTTCATCCATCTCAATTATTCTTTTTGAGAAAACTGTACCAGGTATGACCTTCTCTTTGTTTTCTACGAGGATGCTGCGGAATTTTTTGGTTATCATGTCATAGGCCTCTTTATTCCTATAATCTATTAAAACAGTTATCACTGGTCAAGATTATTTTATGTATCAGACAGATCGGCAAATTCAGAGACGCAGCGTTCTGCGTCTTTACAAGTGAGATTTTTCTGCAATGATAACAGCTCTCACAGGTGCCGGATAACCTTCGACAGTTTTTGTCTGATCATCCGCGTCAAGAAAATCTGAGAGAGACTCCGTATTCACCCATTCAGTTTTTCTCTGTTCACTGAAATCAGTTTTTGTAACATCAACACATCGTAAATTGCGGAATCCTGCTTTTTTCAGCCAGGAAAGGAGGACTGGTACAGTGGGTATAAAATAGACATTGGGCATCTTGGCGTATCTCTCTTCAGGTACCAGTGAGATATGTTCATCCCCTTCGATAATCAGAGTTTCAAGTATAAGCTCACCGTCCGATGTCATCATTGAATATATATCACGGAGAAAATCTATGGGTGAACGTCTGTGGTAAAGAATACCCATACAGAAAACAGTATTAAATTTCTTTGTGAGTGTAGTTATCTCTTCAAAACGGAGAGGGAGTGTGAAGATATTATCAACACGCGCCAGTTTATTAAGCAGCATAAACTGCATGTAGAAATTAGTATAGGGCTCTATCCCCATAACCATAGCCGGGTCGTGCTGAAGCATCCTGAAAATGTAGTAGCCATTGCTTGATCCGATATCCAGTATATGTCTTCCTGTAAGTGGCTTCAGATTGGAGATTACCCTGTTCCATTTAAAATCAGATCTCCATTCAGTCTCAATATCAATACCAAAGACTCTGAATGGGCCCTTTCGCCAGGGCCACATCGAAAGAAGTGTTTTTCGTACTTCATCAATTCCAACGGCAGATGTATCCTCACTACTCCCGATAGAAACGTAGCCGGAGGTAAAGTCAGAAGCTGTTGCATTAATTCCTGTCAGCTTCTGTGTCAGAGAGTAAAGCTCACTCCCTTTGACATCTTTCTCTGTGAGGAATTTTACTTTATCCAGTGTGATTTTTTTCAGATGTTCGATATCGGAGATGGTGAATCCCCATCTTCCGGGATTTTCCGGGAACCAGTTCATCAGTCTTTCCTGCATATAAATGAAGTGAAGTGAAACCACTTGAGCCATATCTCGATTGCACTGAATCCTGCGGAAGTGAGCCGGTTAATATGTGTTTCAACTGTTTCAGGTATGAGCACGTTTTCCAGGGCTTCACGCTTGCGGGTGATTTCGATCTGTGAGTAGCCGTTTTCCTCTTTGAGTCTGTAGTAGAACTCCTGTTGCAGCGCGGCAAGGTCATCGTCAGGATTAACTGTTTTTTCAGTCAGCAGGAATATGCCTCCGGGTATGAGCGAATCGTATATCCGTTTTATTAATAAGTCTCTTTTATCCGGGGATATAAACTGTACTGTGAGATTTGATACGATTACAGAAGACGGGGCGAAATCTATATCCATTATATCAGAGACCAAGGGGGTAATATTTCCGGCTCCGCCGAATGCAGCGATTCTTTTTTTAAAAAGTTCAATCATGGGGGAGGAGTTATCAATCGCGGAGAGTGTAAACTCTCTACCTCTCATCTCCTGTATCAGCGCAGAGGCAAAGTTACCAGTTGAGCATCCCAGGTCGTATATGACTGTTCCTGATTTATAGAATTTTGCGGCAAGCCTTGCCTGCTGAAGTATAATCTCCCTGTACATAGGTACAGAACGGCTAATCATGTCATCAAAGACAGATGCCACTGTTTCGTTGAATTCAAAGGGAGTAACTTCCCCTCGGCCGGTGAATATGTTATCTTTTTGTTCCATAGTATTAAATCAGGATAAAATCAATACCATGGTTTTTGTCAATTATTATGTAACTGATTTTTAATAAAGGATCATGAATCTGTTTCACTCGCTGCCGGACTGTTCCGGCCGGGCATAGTTTTCTCCTGTAGTCAGCCATGAATTGCTCTTAATCCTTGAATCTGTTACAATATATGTTCCGTACTTCAGGAGGTCCATTACTGACTGCATTTCCATACTCTGGGATGCAAGCTCTTCGCATGTTGCGGCAATCTCCTCTGCTCCTGAGGCGTTCTGCTGAACCACTGTGTTAAGCTGCATCACGGCATTGTTAATCTGTTCAATTCCCTTTGCCTGTTCCAGGCTGGCCGCGTTTATTTCAGCAACAAGTTCAGATGTTTTTTTGATATCCGGTACAAGCAGCTTCAGCATCTCCCCCGCCTGAATTGCGGTTTCGATATGCTCTTTTGAAAGGCTGCCGATTTCAACTGCCGCCTGCTGGCTTCTCTCCGCAAGTTTCTGAACTTCACTGGCCACAACAGCAAATCCTCTGCCATGGTCACCAGCTCTTGCCGCTTCTATTGAAGCGTTTAATGACAAAAGATTTGTCTGTCGTGCAATTTCATTTATTATTGAAATTCTGGCGGTTATCTCTTTCATGGCTATAACAGTTTTTGAAACTGTTTCACCGCAGGTTCCGGCATCATCCGCGCTCTTATCTGCAATCTTCTCTGTCTGGCTTGCGTTGTCGGCGTTCTGCCTTATTGTGGCGGTAAGCTCTTCAATGGATGCGGAAATCTCTTCAACATTGGAAGCCTGTTCCGCTGCCCCCTGTGACAGCGCTTCAACTGAAGAGGATATCTGCTGTACACCGGAAGTGACCTGGCTTGATGTTGCATATACTGAATCCACAGCTTTTATTATTGAACGCAGCAGAAAAACGGCTGCAATAATAATACCTGCAGTCATGATCAGTATTATAAATATGATCGGATATATTACTGCATTTATCTGTTCAACTACTATATCTTTATAAACGCCGGAGCCTATTATCCAGTTCCATTCCTTGAAGTATTTAACATAGGATATTTTCGGTACAGCGTTATCTTTGCCGGGCTTAGGCCATAGGTAGTCAACAAATCCCTCACTGTCCTGAAGGCAGACTTCCGCCATGGCCTGGAAGAGGTTTTTCTTTATTCCCATTGCAACATTAAAAGACTCACTGTTCATTATCTGGCCGTCCAGTTCCGGCTTGATAGGGTGCATAACCATTTTAGGGTAGGGGAGTGTTGAATCGTTTATCCAGAAGTATTCAGCTCCTTCATATCGCAGTGCTCTGATAATTGAAAGAGCATTTTTTTTTGCTTCTTCAACAGTAAGTTTACCCTGCATGGAATCATTGTACTGCTGGCTTATAATGCTGTAGCCCACTTCAACAGCTGCCCTGGCGGTATTGTTCCTGGTTTCATGAATTGTACTGATAAGACGTAATCCTGAAAAAATACATATTATGCCAAAAACGAGTATAATGGCCCCTACTAAAATATAAAGTTTTTTGGAAATATTCAGATTGAGTTTCATTTCAGTACCCTCTTCCTTATAATTCACTTAACGGATTCTATCCGGTTTTTCCGGTTGTGAATTATTGAATTTATGGTTTTCTGCATTGTTAAAGGGAAGTTACAATAATTAATGTTCGAAAACAAAAAATAAAAGGAATTTGAAAATTAAATACTGGCAGTCGGAAAAGTTAAAATAATGCCGACCCCGTGCTGTTATGAATAAAGGTTTACATTATTAAAACGGTTCGGCATTGAACGTGCTTATTTACCTGCGCTGCGAAGATGAATGCGATGTCAGATGTTATATTAAAAGAGGGATAATGTTAATTGATGATATCATTAATAATCATGCCCGCAGCAGTGAGGCCGAAGATCCCGGGCATGAATGAGATGCTCCCCTGCTTTCTTCTTCCCCCTTCGGCTTCAGGTTCAGCGAACCGGTTCAGATTCTCAGTGGAGTAGACGCATCGTACACCTTTTTCTATTCCTGCCAGTCTGAGCTTTTTACGTATAACACGGGCGAGAGGGCAGTGTTCTGTTCTGCTGATATCATCTACTTTAACAAGGGATGGATTAAGTCTGCTCCCTGCACCCATGGAGGATACAAAGGGTATTCCGCGTTTTTTAAGCTCAATAATAAGCGCAATCTTCGCGTCGATTTCATCTATTGCGTCTATCGCATAGAGTCTGTCTTCTGCTTCAGGGAATATTATATTTATATTATCCGGTGTGAGCTGCTCTGAGTGAGCGGAGATTTTTATCTCCGGGTTGATCTCCCGGAATCTTTCTGCTGCAACATCAGTTTTTTTTCGTCCAATAACTGACGACAGGGAGAGTATCTGCCGGTTCAGGTTCGATGGTGCGACAATGTCATAATCTGCTATAATGATGTGTCCCGCACCGGCCCGGACAATTGCCTCTGCCGCATGGCCTCCCACTCCCCCCAGTCCGATTATCATAACAGTTGATCTGCGGAGTTTTTCTACTCCTTCAGCGCCGATAAGTATCTCTGTTCTTGACTGGTCCATCATATTTTAAGTCCGAATATTCTTTTTGCGTTCTCTGTTGTGTGATGCGCAATCTCCCCCTCCGGTCTTCCGGTAATTTCAGAAGCGGCTTTTAGATTGAGCAGAATGTTTGCCGGAACATTGGGTTTTTCAGTGCCAACCGGAGGAATGTCAGGGCTGTCTGTTTCAAGGAGAAAGTGGTGAGGATAGATTAAGCTCATCACTTCGCTCCGTTTTCTGCTGAGCTTATATGTGAGGGTTCCCCCTATTGAAAAGGATAAGCCTTTTTTTATAAGAGCTCCGGCGATCTCCATGCTTCCGGCAAAGGCGTGAATGATTCCACCTCTCGCGGGTACACCTGTGCGGTTAAGAGATTCAATAAGCTCATTGAACGCGCCACGGCAGTGAATTATTACAGGTAGATTCGCGTCAACAGCGAACTTCATCTGTTCCTCGAATATTTTAACCTGAAGCTGAAACGGGGGATTTTCGATTTTTCTGTCCAGCCCGATCTCACCCACAGCTATTGCACCAAGGGAGGACGCTGCTTCGAGCTTATTCTTTATGTCATGATCTTTTTCAGATACATACCAGGGGTGTACCCCTATGCTGAATTCCACGGATTCAAATTTTTCTGAAATAGATTTTGAGGTTGACCATTCGTCGCAGGTGACTGAGGATGTAATAAGTTTAACAATTCCGGCTTTTTCAGCATCAGCAATTACTGATTCAATGTTTCCGATGAACTCCGGCGCTTCAAGGTGGCAGTGAGAATCAACGAGTTTCAAAAATCAAAACCATGAATGTCAAGAAAATCAGTTACCTCGTCTCTGTTCTCTATGTAGGTCTCGGCATCACCCATGGATATGAAAAAACGGTTTTTACCTTCAACTTCAAATTCCGACACAAAAGCGCCGTAATGTTTGCCGCATACAAGTATAAGCTCCTTGTCCGGGAAGAACGTGAAGATATATTTCATGTGAGAAAGTTCACTCTCTGTCATCTCATTGATCTGTCTGAAGTCCAGTATAATGCTGTCATTCATCATGGTCTTCAGGAAGGCTCCGGAGAAAACTTTTTTCCGTTCAGCAATAGCAGTCTCTGATTTCAGTGTAAACCGGAAGTTTATGTATGTGGTGAACCCTTTTTTGTCTATAATTATGTTTGCGGTTGAGTTCTGTTCCAGGTGTTCTCTCTTCATCCTCGCCTGTACAAGTGATGATTTTATTTTACCGCGGATAAGCGTTTCGCCGCAGTTTTTGGCGATGTAGTCAATTACACCAAGTTTCATGGCCAGGAGTATGTCGTCTTTCTTCGTCTTTGATGAATGCATTATCACAGGGATGTTCTTGGTTACATCATCTTTCTTCAGTTCTTTAAGAACTTCATATCCATCCATATCAGGCATTTCAATATCAAGAATGATTAGGTCAGGGGTGCCGGTGCGGGCAAGTTCGATTCCGTCTTTCCCGTTCCTTGCAGTTATTATGTTATGCTGATCTTTTGCAAGTATGTCAGATGTGATTTTAAGTACCATCTTCGAATCATCGATTATCAGTATAAGTCCGTTAATATTTTCATCGAAGTTCAGATCTTTCAGCGCGGGTTTTTCTTTTTTCGGCTCAGGTTTCTTCCCCAGAGGTGCAAGAAGTCTGTTCACATTGGTGAGGACACGCTCTTCAGTGAAAGGCTTAACCATAAAGCCTGCCGCCCCTTTATGTATACCTTCAAGTATTGTTGTCTCCTGGCTCGCTGCACTTATAATGAGAACTAAGGCTTTACTGTTTGCTTTTTTGATCTCTGTCAGTGCTTCAATACCGTTCATACCTGGCATATGTATATCCATGGTAACAAGGTCAGGCTTGTATGTGAGGTAGGCTCTCAGTGCTTCATCCCCTCTTTCGCATTCTGCAACAATTTTGTGTCCTGCCGATGTCAGGATTTCAGTAAGTTTTCTCCTTATCAGCTTGGAGTCATCAACAATCATTATATTAGCCATAGAGCCGCCTTAATACTATTCTCCGATTATTTTAATCAATGCGCGTTTTGGTCTTCTGCCGTCAAACTCCGCGTAGAAGATCTGTTCCCACGGGCCGAAATCGAGTCTGCCGTCTGTTACTGCAACAACTACTTCGCGTCCCATAACGCTTCTTTTAATGTGGGCGTCACCGTTATCCTCTCCTGTTCTGTTGTGCCTGTAGCGGCTCAACGGTTCGTGAGGAGCAAGCCCCTCAAGGAAATCATCAAAGTCCTGTATCAGCCCGCTTTCATTATCATTGATGTAAACGCTTGCTGTGATATGCATTGCATTAACAAGGCATAGCCCCTCTTTTATTCCGCTTTTTTTCAGCTCAGATTCAACCTCGAGTGTAATATTTATATACTCACGCCGGGATTTTGTGTTAAATGTAAGATAAGCAGTGTGCGATTTCATCTTTTACCTTCATTTTTTTCTTCAAGTGCCATTGCAATAAGTGTAACAGGGTGAAGAACTTTATACTTTGTATTCATCTCTATCTGCATGGTGCATGTTTCGCAGTCGGTTACCACAAATTCAGGTTCAGCCTTTTCTATAAGCCTGAAAAGATTCTGCCCCACACCCTGGGATATTTCGTAATTCTCGCTTTTGAAGCCGTAAGTCCCCGCTATTCCGCAGCATTCTGAGTTCATTACAACCAGATCAAGCCCGGGGATCATCTTAAGCACTCCGAGAGTGTAGATAACTCCCCCCATCCTTTCAAGGTGGCATGGTGAGTGATACGCTGCCCTTATGCCCACAGGTTTCATCTGCGGGATATTCCCTGCTGTAAATTCATCATATATAAATTTTGTGATGTAGTCAAGCCGGTCTATGTATGAAGAGTTATCAAGTTCAAGGAAGCTCGGGTATTCATGCATAAGCGCAAACGAACAGCTCGATGAGGTTGATACTATTACCGCATCCCCGGTTTTCCCCAGTGATCCAATGTTGTATTGCGCGTTTTTTTTTGCTTTTTCAATATATCCGTTCGCGATTAGCGGGACCCCGCAGCACTTTTCTTTAACAAGGTCAACTCCGTAACCCAGCGCGTTCATTACTTTGATAAGGTCTTCACCCAGCGAATGATTATTGTAATTAACAAAGCATCCATGATAGAATACTGCTCTCTTATCGTACCCCTTCTGGCTCTTCATGATTTTCTTTTTGTAGAGACGTGTAAATGTGCCTCTCTGGTACGCAGGGAATGTTCGTCTGTATGGAATTTTAAGGAATAGGTGCATCAGTACTTTCATTATTTTAAGGTTAATGATGAAGTTAGTCAGTCCGCTGAAAATTGTTGCAAGCCCACCCACGAGGTCAGTCCTGCTCATGAAGAAGTCGCGCGGCCTGAACCAGTGCACCTTCACATATTTCCACTTGGCGTTCTGTATGATCTCCGCGATCTTCACGTCAGAGGGGCATGCTATCTCGCACCTTTTACAGTTGGTGCAGTATTTCAGTGAGGCATCAACAAGTTCCGGATTCTTTATCCTTAACCTCTCGGCGTCGGGCCCTGACTGCTTGGGGCCGGGGAAGAGGTGAGTCGCCTGCGCCACAGGGCAGTAGATTGTGCATACTGTACATTTTATACAATGGTCGAAGCTTATATTCTCAAGTTTAATCATTTTTTAATTTCCCTGATAATTCTTTCAGCGCATTTATATCCTGTGGAGATTGCCACTCCTCCGCCGCACCCCTCTTTAACGGGATTGTATCCCGCGAGCACTGAACCTGCGCAGAACAGATTCTTAACTGTTTTCCCGTCCTGCGTTGACGGGTTGAGGCTGCTGTCTGTTTCAACACCGTAACTTAGGAAGGGGTGTGACTTTTTGTCAAAAAAGTTCCAGCTGTACCATTTACTCCGCTTTGAATCACCCTTAACTTTAAGATCGAAAACAGGTTCGCTGATGCTGGAAACTCCGGACTGAAGCCCGCCGCTGAAAAAACTTCCTGATGCAAGTACGTAATACTTCGCTTTAATTTCAGATGATGTTCCACGGCTGCCGGTTATAATACTTTCAACGATACCTTTTGTTATAACAGATGATTCGATCTTTTTTCCTGCGATATATTCGCCGCCATGTTTAAAGAAACTGTTCTTCACCGCATGGTCTATCCTGAGGCCGAGTATTGAAGGGGGGAGTGTAGGTATTTCGTATATAAATTTTCCGGTCATTGCCTCCAGTTTCCCCCGGATCTCCCTGTAGTTATTGATCCCGATAAATGCCGGAAGGGACACAGCGTCAGCATCACCGGCAGCTCTCTTAATTTCATCAGCGATTCTCGGGAGATAGCGCTCTGTTTCAAAAATTCTTGCGATGTCAGTAGACCTGAACTCATGCAGGTTTTTCTCTGTATGGAGGTAGTAGGGGAGAGATATATCCCCCAGTATAAGTTCACTGTTTTTAAACAGCGGGTGTTGTTTCAGATTTGCTGCTGTCTGTTCCGGGTAGTAGTCACGGAAGCCTTTGAAGTTCAGTATTGCAATCTTCGCACCGGACTTTATTATATCTTTACCCCTGCTGCTGAATACACTCTCCTGCGAAAGATATGTGGGCTTTACAGCGCCTATTGCAGTTACATGAAAATGGTTATAGTCGCTGTTATGGTTAAGAGTGATACCCTCAAAAAAAATTTTTTCTTTAAAGAAATCGAGGCTCTTTCTGATTGTCGGGATGCCGACCCTGGTGTAAGGGTGCTCCTTCTTTTTTGCGGCAGTACCTTTAATGTATTCAAATGGTTTTTTAACTACAGAACCGTTTTCCGTGAATCCCGCAAGGTCAATTGATCCTGATGAGAAATGGAGAGAGTTCATCCCCCCTGAAATTATAACAGTGCGGAGCCCCTCTTCAGCACACCGGATGCCGCAAGTAAGGCCCGCAAGCCCTCCGCCGATTATTACGCAGTCGTATATCACTTATGCTATCCCTTTTTCTTCTTTTTATTGTTCACGTGAGAGAGACCGAAGAGCCCCTGGTATATCCAGTATGTAAATTCGGACTCTCTGAGCCCGTCACCCCAGAGCACAGGCCTTATCCCTTTCCAGCGTTCCTCAAGGAAATCATGGAGGAGTTCAACAGAGCCCTCCGGTGTTGTTCCGCCGTATTCATGGAAGAGCCCGGCGCCCCTGTACGCGCAGAGTTCACCCTGGCATGGCCCCATTCCGATACGGGTCCTTCGTCTCAGGTCAACCAGATCCTTAACGTCGAGTTTTTTTATTGCGTATTCAATCTCACCTTCGGTAACCATCTCGCATTCGCAGATAAGCCTGTAGTTCTTCTTCTCACCTGTCATTATATTGCGTAGCCTCTGCCCGTGCCTGTAGAATGTTGAACCCACAACAGAATCCGGTATGCCGCTGAATCTTTTAACTGTACGCCCGCTGCTAAACCTGCTCTCCGAGCCGGGGAGGGGGACTTTGTGAGTTTTGCACTTCTTCTTTACTCCGAGTTTTTTACAGGCAAGGTCAGATGTCTTCTCCGCCATGAGCCTGTATGTCATCAGTTTTCCGCCGGAGATGGTTATGAGCCCGTCAAGCCCGTCGCGCTCTTTATGATCAATAAGCACAATCCCCCGGCTGATGTTTCTCCCTTCCGCCTCTCCTGAAACAGCGACAAGTGGGCGCACGCCGCAGTATGCACGGAGCGCCCGTGTATTCTTCACGTTGGGGATGAGCTTCTCTCCATCTGAGAGGAGTATATCGATTTCGTCATCGTCTATGGTGTAATCATCAATTTTGTCGTAGGGGATCTCTTTCGATGTTGTACCTATGAGGGATACAGTATCACCAGGTACAATTATATCACCGTCCGCCGGCGGCCTGCAGCGGTTTACCACAACTCCGTTTATCCTGTAGTCAATGATGAGCATGGAGCCCTTTGAGGGGAACATCGGAAGTTTAATGTCTGCCATGGCGCAGACCTCCTGCCCCCATACGCCCGCTGCATTTATTATTACAGGAGCCATTACTTCAATAACATCACCGTTTTTTGTTATGCAGCTTACACCTGAAACTTTGCTCCCCTCTTTAAGAATTGAGGAAACACGGGTGTGGGTCAGTATAATTGCTCCTCTCTCTTTCGCGTCAAGCATGTTGGAAGAGGTGAGCCTGAAGGGATCAATAGTGCCGTCAGGAACTGTCATGGCTGAAAGAATCCCGGGATTGAGGTTCGGTTCAAGCTGAAGGGCTTTGCGTATGCTGATCTCCTTTGCCGGGATACCTGCGTACCTGCACCCCTCAAGGAGGAGCCTGTGGTAGCCTGGATCATCTTCGGGGAGTGTTACAAAGAGCCCCCCTGTATCCTCGATGCAGTGCCACGCGATTTTCCGGAGTGTTTTATTCTCACGCATACATTCATGCGCTGATTCATGATCCTTCACCGCATAGCGTGCTCCTGAGTGGAGCAGTCCGTGGTTGCGGCCTGTAGTCCCGGAAGCAATATCGTTTTTCTCAATAAGCACGCAGCGGAGGCCCCTCATTGAAAGGTCGCGGGCTGTACCTGCACCTGTGGCGCCCCCTCCTATAATAATCACATCTGTTTCAATTCTGTTCATTCTTATGGTGATCCCCGTGATTTTTGTACAAAAAAGGCTGCTGAGCGAATTAATTTAAATGTTAACAAGGGGGACAGGATAGTGTCAAATAATATTCCTCTGCCGCAGGTTTTATAAAGATTTATTATCTGAGAGACTTTATGCCTGTGAAGTTTTTCGGAGGTGTCTCATTAACTCCCCGTAATATACTGCTATTTTTATTGACATACTTATCAGATGGGAATAACAGAACCATGTAATCCGGTAATAAGAAATATTCAACAGCTCTCATGGATTGAGTCATAAACCTTAAAATCAGGCACAAGAGTCATTATAAAGGAAACGGGGGAATAGAGGAAATGGAACAGTTTTTTCAGCTGTCAAAAAACAAAACTGATGTAAGGACTGAAATACTTGCGGGTATAACAACATTTCTCGCAATGATGTATGTAATAGTGGTAAACCCGGCAATACTTAAAGATGCGGGGATGTCATTCAGTGCGGTTCTTACTGCAACAGTAATGGTTTCAGCATTCAGCAGTATAGCTATGGGGATTTACGCAAAGACGCCAATAGCCCTGGCGCCGGGCATGGGCATTAATGCCTTTTTTACATACGGAATAGTCATAGGTATGGGAGTATCATGGGAAATCGCTCTGGGTGCTGTGTTCTGGTCAGGTATAGTATTTATTCTTCTTTCTGTTTTCAACATAAGAACATATATAGTTCATGCAATTCCGAAACAGCTCCGGTACGCAGTTGCAGCGGGGATCGGCCTTTTCATCACGCTCATAGGGCTTAAACAGTCCGGTTTTATCGCACCTAATCCTGCCACCATGGTGGGATTCGGAGGGTTCAATGCTGTGACAATTACTTTTGTGATAGGGTTGGCCGTAACATCTGTTCTCATAGTAAAGAACAGGAAGGGGGCAATGGTTATAGGGATTGTCCTTACAACTCTCATAGCGATCCCTGTCGGAAGGTATTGGGGTGGAGATGTTCCGCAGGTGGTATACAGGGGGATTTTTTCCGCACCGGACTTCAGCCTCATCCTTAAGCTTGATCTTATCGGTTCTCTTAAATTGGCACTGGTACCTGTTATATTCACTCTTCTTTTTACTGACATGTTTGACAGCATCTCCACATTTATAGGTGTGGCAGAGGCAGCTGACCTTCTTGATGAGGATGGTGAACCGAAAAACGTGAAGGAATGCCTCATTGTGGATTCAATCTCAACTACAATCTCCGGTCTTTTCGGCACAAGTTCAGGAACAAGTTATATTGAGTCTGCGGCAGGCGTTGAACAGGGGGGCAGAAGCGGGCTCACAGCAGTTGTGGCCGGTCTCCTCTTTATTCCGTTTATGTTCTTTTCGCCGCTTCTTTCTGTTGTACCGGCAGTGGCAACAGCCCCTATTCTGGTTCTTGTGGGAGCTTTCATGATGAAGCCGGTTGCAAAGATTAACTGGGATTCGATGGATGACGCTATCCCGGCATTTCTCTCTATAATACTTATCCCGATGACATATTCTATTACACAGGGGATTGTGTGGGGATTTCTCAGCTGGACTGTTATTAAACTGCTTGAAGGTAAAAGAGAGGATCTCTCTCTCACGCTGATTATTATAGACATACTGGCGATTCTGGCCCTTGTGATATAAAAGCGTCAAAACACCGCCTTACATCGAGCTTTACTGCCGGGTACCCTGTATAAATCCGCTGTACCCGGCAATAAAAATTATCCTTGAATTAATGTATGGTGGCTGCCGCTTTTAACGGTATAAAAAAATAAACTTATAAATTGACAATTTTTATGTAATAACTGAGTCTGTTCTGCGGTGAAAAAATATGCTTCTTGATAAGATTAATTACCCCTCAGATTTGAAAAAACTCTCTGTTAAAGAGATGGGGGAACTGGCGGAGGAGATCCGTCAATTCATGCTTGATGTAATATCCGAGCGGGGTGGGCACCTTGCCTCATCACTCGGTGTTGTAGAGCTTACTATAGCTCTTCATTATGTATTCAATACCCCTGCTGATAAGATAATCTGGGATGTGGGGCACCAGTCATACTCTCACAAGATCCTTACAGGGCGCAGGGAACAGTTTAACACCATCAGAAAGCACGGGGGACTCAGCGGGTTTCCCAAACGGAATGAATCTCCATATGATACCTATGATGTGGGGCACAGCAGCACAAGTATCTCTCTTGCAACAGGTGAAGCTGCGGGGAGAGACCTTAACGGGGATAAATACAAAATAGTTGCAATAATAGGTGACGGATCACTAACAGCAGGTATGGCCTTTGAAGGGCTCAATCACCTGGGGCATATAGGTAAAGATGTAATAGTAATTCTTAATGACAATGAGCATTCGATATCTGAAAATGTCGGAGCCCTTTCCTCCTATATGACTGAGATGAGATCCGGTTTCTTTTATAACAGGTTCCGCAAGAAGTCTATGCAGATAATAAAGGGACTCCCGGTAATAGGGAACCCGCTGTTTAATTTTATTTTCAGGGCATTCACATCATTTAAAACTTTCATTACTCCGGGACAGCTTTTCGAGAGCCTCGGGCTCCGTTATTTCGGCCCCGTTGACGGGCATAATATTAATGACCTTATAAAGATCCTGGACAGGGTAAAGGATATAAACTCCGGTCCGAAGATTGTGCATGTCCTCACAAAGAAGGGGAGAGGTTTTATCCCTGCCGAAGCTGACCCCTGCAGTTTTCACGGAACCGGCCCCTTTGACAGGGATACAGGGTCCAAAAAATCCGGTGCAGGGGCGGAATCTTACTCCTCTGTTGTGGGAAGAACTCTTGCGTCAATAGCAAAAAAGGACAGCAAGGTTGTTGCTGTTACTGCTGCAATGAAGGAGGGGACAGGACTTGCCGAATTCGAAAAGGTTGCTCCCCGAAGACTCTTTGATGTGGGTATTGCCGAGCAGCATGCTGTGACCTTTTCCGCTGCTATGGCTTCAACAGGATTAAAACCCTTTGTTCCGATATATTCAACTTTCTACCAGAGAGCTTATGACCAGGTGATACACGATGTGGCCATTATGAATCTCCCTGTGCGGTTCCTCATAGACAGAGCCGGTATTGTGGGGGATGATGGAGAGACACATCATGGCCTTTTCGATATATCCATGTTCCGTGCAGTCCCGAATATCGAATTATTCGCGCCGTCAAACGGAGAGGAACTCCGCGATCTCCTGTACTACGCATGGAAAAAGAATGACGGGCCTGTTGCAATCAGGTATCCGCGCGGAAGTTCAGGAGCTGTGAATCTCAATGTTGATGAATGCAATGAATTTAAGCCGGGCAAAATTAAACTCCTTACAAAAGGTAACGATGTTGCCATTATAGCAGTTGGAGACATGGTGAGTATTGCACTTGAAACTGCGGCTCTTCTGAAAAAGACGGGACTCGGCGTAACTGTTATTAATCTTCTGTCTATTAAACCTCTCGATATCAATGGCCTTTCAAAGGCAATTGAAAGATGCGGACGTTTTATCACTCTTGAGAATGGTTTTGCAAATGGAGGGGCTGACGAATATATCTATTCACTTCTTGATCCCGCGTTATGCGGTAAAAGAATTTCCGCAGGGGCATTCCCTGAAAAGTTTATTCACCACGGCACAGCCATGGAGCTTTTCAGAGATTGCGGGATGGACCCGGCGTCACTTGCTGATAAGATACAGAAAGCCTGTTCCGGGAAAGGGAAGGTTAAAAAAAAGAAGGCCTGAAGGCCTTCTTTTTTTATGTGTTATTGCTTGAAATTATCTATACAGATACCTGAATCAATTTAACAAAAATACCTGTTACTGACGCGCAATCCCACTGCTTAAGTCTGCAAATATGTTTTGATCAGGAAGCATAGGCCGATTTTCATCAGACTGAGATACCGGTTATGGAAGACTGAGACATTTATATGTGTAAACTATTGCTCCTGTAGCAGTAGACGGACGGGATTGATCATTAGACGACGGTGCCGTAATAGTAAACGGATGATTTTGTGTCATGAATCGACTCATTCTTTTTTTAATCAGCCTGATATATTTAAAGATTAATGCATAAAACAAATAATACTAAAATCAATATAAACATCCCGTCTCTAAAATAAACCTCACCGGTTAATGAAATATTATTGTCTCTACACTACTTTTTTCTTTTCTTGTTAACGTAAAAGTTAAACCAGGTAATTAAACTATAAGATTAAATAAAGAGGTCAATCATGACAAGCAGACAGAGAATTCTGGATGCGGCTATACCGGTCTTCGCCAGGAAGGGGCGATACGGTGCCCACATGGAGGACATAGCCGCACTTGCCCATATAAACAAGGCGATGATTTACTATATATTTCACAGCAAGGATGAGCTTTATCTTGAAGTGTTGAAATTTGTCTTAAGTAAAGCCAATGAGTCGATTTCTCCTGTTGCTGCCAGCTTGCTTAAAAACCGCAGTGACTATATCGCTGTTATTTCTGATTATATATCTTTGCAGCTTGATTTCTTCAGTGAAAACCAGAATTACACAAAGATTCTTGTGGATGCGATGAGCAGCGGTGCTGAGGAGATTGTACAAGCTGTTGATTATTTAAATGATATGGTCGGTGAAGAAAATGATCCCATGCTTAATCTGAAGCAGTTTATAGAGAGAGGTAAAGCGGCGGGAATAATACGGGATATAGATACTGACCAGCTGATGATTAGCATAATTGGCATGGTCATTATATACTTTTTATCAAAGTCAATAAAGACTGCTTTTTACATTGAAGTTCAGGATGAACAGAAATTCCTTAAAGAACGCAAAGAGAGCATCATTGATCTGGTTCTTAACAGCATTCTTATAACAGATACAAAGAAATCAATCCGCAAAAGAAGTAATAAGAAAGAGGAAATATGAAAAAAATAATAAGTTATCTGCTCGATCAGAAACTGCTGGTTAACCTGCTGGTAATAATTATAATTCTGGCAGGTTTAACAACATTTTCCGGGATCAACAGGGAATCTGTTCCGGATATCAAATTCGACATGGTTACAATAACAACAATCTATCCCGGGGCTTCACCTTCAGATGCCGAGGAACTGATATCAATCCCTATTGAAAAAAAACTGCGAAGTATAAGCAACCTTGATAAAGTGAGGGCCTATAACGTTGAAAACGTATCTCTCATTGTTGTGTTTATAGAAGATAAAGCGCCTGATAAGAAGAAGGTTGTGCAGGACATTAAGGATGCAGTTGAGCAGGTGGATAATCTTCCCACAACAGCGCAGAAGCCCCTTGTATCCGAAGTGACTTTTGATAACACAGAACTCGTCAGTGTTGCATTCACAGGCAAAAATGAAAACGTGCCATATTCAAGGCTCCGTGAATTTGCAAATAAATCTGAAAATTTTTTCTATGATATAGATGGTGTAGCCGAAGTTGAAAAATTCGGTTACTACGACAGGGAATACCTTGTAGAGATTGATCCGGATGCCCTTGAGAAATACCGCATCGGCATGAACACCATAGTAAACGCTCTCCAGATGAGGAATATTGACTTCCCGGGCGGTGCGTTAAGAATCGGTCAGAAGGAATTTGTCCTCCGTACAAAAGGTAAATTTAAAAATGCGGAGGAGATCAGAAATACGGTTATCAGGGGTAATGATACCGGTTACGCTCTGCGGGTTGGAGATATTGCGAAAGTTATAGATACTTACGTGGAGGCGGATGTCCATCACAGATTTAACGGCAAAGAAGCTGTGGTGTTCAAGCTCTGGAAAAAGAGGAGCGCCGATGAAATTAAGCTTTCCGACATGATAAAGAAGGCTGTTTCGCAATATTCTGTTCCCGGTTATGAGGATGTAAATATATCATTCTTTAACGATCAGAGTGACGGTACAAGGTCAAGGATCGGATCAGTAGTACATGAAGCGGCATTAGGTTTTTTTATACTCGGTATCTTTATGTTCCTGCTCCTCGGACGGCGGATGTCAATGCTGGTACTTGCGGGTATACCGGTCACATTCATGGTCACCTTTGTCGGGATGCAGTACATGGGGATAACGATTAACATTGTCAGCCTTTTTGGTATGATTATGGTTCTCGGCATGATGGTTGACTTCAGTATCGTGATTGCGGAGAACAGCCACCGGTACATGGAACACGGAATGAAGAGGAGAGACGCTGTTGAAACAGGTGTGTCAGAGGTTTTCTGGTCTGTTACAGTAACACTGATCTGTATTATAGCGGCATTTATGCCTCTACTTCTTGTGTCAGGCATGGTTGGGAAGTTTGTAAAAGCCATACCAATAGTAATCATTATAACGCTGTTAGCCTCATGGGTAATTGCGATGTTTATCCTTCCGATGTATCTCAATATGTTCCTTGGTGATTCCCATAAGAAGGGGGATGATAAAAGAGAGGAAACCCTGCCGCAGAAATTATTATCTAAAATATTCGGCAGAAAAATTGACAGAGCTCTTAAAAAGGTTCAGGGAGAAGATGAAAACATTGAAGAGGGGCTTTTCGGGCAGGTGCAGAATCTCTATAAAAGCTTTGTTACAAAGGCGCTGAAGCACAGGTATCTGACTGTGGGGATCCTTATTACACTGTTTATCATTTCGCTCTTACTTGTCCCGCAGATTGGTTTTAAATTTATCACCGGCGGCGGTGAGGAGCAGATCCGGGTAAGTGTCAAGCTCCCTTTTGAAACAAATCTTGAATCAAACCTTACCGAGATGAAGAAGGTTGAAAAACTGATCCTTGATACCGTCCCTTCACAAGAGCTGAAAGCACTGCATTTGTATGTTGGAGAAGAGTATACTGAAATTATAGATCCGAAACCTGGGAAGGCAACATATAAAAGTACTTTTGAAATTTATCTCGTCCCGGAAAAAGAAAGGAAGAGAATAGCGGATGTGATTAACCTTGACCTGAGAAAGAGAATTGAGAACGCGCAGGATAAAGGTGAAATTGCAAAGGACCTTAAAATAAAAGTTGATAACGTATTTGACGGCCCGCCGGTGGGGAAACCTGTCAACGTGGAGATACAGGGCGAGGATTTTGATGTAATCAATAAAATCGCGGCTGAATACATGGCGTATCTCCCGGAAGTGAAAGGCGTCAGGGATATAACGATAGATCTTGAAAGCGGCAAAACCGAATACCAGTACACTGTTAATGAGAGAATGGCGGCATGGACCGGTGTTTCGGCTTATGATATAGCCTCGGCAATTAACGCGTCCTTTGCAGGTTCTGTGGCAACAAAAGTGAACCAGAACGAGGAGGAGGTCGGAGTCCGTGTGCGTTTTGAGGAAAAAGCCAGGGAGAAAATGTCCGGTCTTCGCGATGTGAAGATTGCAAATATGACCGGCGGGCTCATCCCTCTTGATTCTGTAAGTAATGTAAAAATTGAAAAAGGATATTCGCAGATAAACCGCCTTAATTTTAAAAGGCTCGTGCAGGTTCAGGCTGATGTTGATACTAAAGTGATTACGCCTGTTGATGTTACAAAACTTCTTGAAAAGAAATTTAATGATATAGAAAAACGTTATCCCGGATATATCATCAAATATGGCGGTGAGCAGGAGGATACTAATGAGTCCATGGGCGAACTGGGGAACTTGTTTATAGCAGCATTGATTTTTATATTTGTTGTGCTCACTGTGTTTATGAAGTCCCTGGTAATGCCGGTTGTTATAATGATAGCCATACCTTTTGCGCTTGTCGGTGTAATCTTCGCACTCTTTACTCACGGTCAGCCGTTATCATTCATGAGTACACTGGGGCTCTTCAGTCTTGCGGGGATTATTGTGAGCAACACCCTGGTACTCGTACAGTTTATCAACAGGTTCAGGGACGAAGGGATGAGTCTGGGTGACTCTCTTATCGAAGGGGGAGTTGTAAGGCTCAGGCCTATAATTCTCACTGCAGGTTCAATGATCCTTGAGCTGCTTCCGGTTATGTACGGTTTCGGAGGGAAGGATTATCTTGTTTCTCCCCTTGCTCTGGCGTTCGGATATGGGTTGATGTTCGCTACTTTCGTTACTCTTGTGCTTATTCCCTGCTTTTATTACATCGCAGAGGATATGAAAGGGCTTGTCTCAGGAGTTCTCTCTAACTTCGGAAGTAATATGAGCAGGACAATCTATCAGCCGAAGGTGCTATCTGTTGCCGTTGAAGCTCCGGTCAGGACACAGGTTCCTCAGCCTAAGAAAAAATAAGGCAGGCAAAAGTCTGTTAAACAATAAGTAATTTTAAGGAATCTTCTATGAAAAAAAATATTATTCTTTTCTCAATTTTCGCATTCATTGTAACAGGAAACTCAATCAGAGCACAGGAGATCAGTGAAAACAATGAAGTTACTGAATCAAATATCACAGTGGAGATATCTTCTGAGGCCGCAGTAATTTTTGACGGGCAGCGGTATACATTATCAGAGATGATAAAAAATGCCATTGAACGTAATCCCGAGATATATATAGCCAGATATAACGCTGCAATGTCTGACACTGATAAGATGAGATTTGATGCGAAGTATTCCACTGTTTTCAATGCTGAAGGTGGAGTTTCTTCAACCACCTATCCTGAGTTTTTTTATTCTGAGTACGGGAAGCAGAATGATTCGCTGAATGCTTCAGCATCACTGGTCAGGTCATTCTCCTCCGGAACAACAGTTGCTGCAGGTATAGGCCACACTAAAACAAAACTGGATACCGGCCTTGGTCCTGAATATGATATCAGCAATCCGGTAATATTCGCTACCATTGAGCAGGAGCTTCTTAAAAATGCATTCGGATACAATGATCGAAAACAGGCAAAGATGCTTGATAATGCGACAAAGATGCAGAGAGACGCTTATGCATACAGTATATCACTTATAACTCTCGGTGTAATAACAGATTACTGGAAAGTGGTTCTTGCACAGAATCATCTTGAAAATTCACGCCTTATGCTTACGGAAACAAAAAGAGTCAGACGAATAGTATCAGAAAAAGTCAACATCGGATTAAGTGAAAAGTTCGAGATTAATTACTGGAATTCTCTTGTTTCATCGTCCAATGCCACAGTTACTCAGGCCGAGCAGAATTACAGAAATACTCTGAGACAGCTTCTCAGGGATGTTAATTTGGATAAGAAGATAACAATGCAGGAGAAAGTTGTATTATCCGGTAGTCTCCCTGTTATCAATTCAGAGGAGGCATTGAAACGCGCTTTCGAAAAACGGGCGGATTATCTTCATGCAGAGAGAACTCTTGAAAATGCTAAACTCTCTCTGAAAATAAATGAAAATAATGCACTTCCATCTCTTAAAGGGTCACTATCCGTTTCATCAATGGATTACAATACTGACTCGGCAGGGGATGCTTATTCAAGCATGGCTGAGATGAAATATCCTTCATACCAGGCGAAACTGAGTATGACATATCCCATTAATGATACAAGTCAGAAGGCTAATGAAAGAAATGCCGGATGGATAGTTGAACAGTCGAAGCAGAATCTTGAAAAGACCAGAAGATATGTCAAAGATGATGTGACAACAAAAATTGAGAATATCAATACAAATTATCAGCTGTATAATGATGCAAAAGATGCTAGAAGGCAGGCTGAACTTTATTATAAAAGTATGGTTTCAAATCTACGGGGAGGGCGTTTCGCGGCTTCATCAGTCCGTGATGCTATGAATGCCCTTGTATCTTCGAGAGAGTCTGAACTCCAGCTTCTTGTTGCTTATAACGCTTCAATCATAGAATTTGAAGTAAGCAAGAATGAGCTTTTTGATACATACGGAATAGATATAAATAAATACATTCCTGAAACCAGGTAGTATCATGTGAATATTGGCTTTTTTCAAGATGCATTTACGGTTATTGATTAAAATAGATGTCACCGTTCCTGATACAAATGCCAATATTCATGAGACAGACATGCCGGTTATGGAAGCAGAAGCCGCCGTTGAGGAAGCAGATGTGCTTTGATCTGGAAGCAGAAGCCGCCGTTCTGGAAGCAGACGCCGATATTCATTAGACACCTGCTCCGGAATGGAAGCAAACAGGTCGGGGTGTTAAGAAAAATGCCTTTGTAACAGTAAAAACCACTCTTTGATTATTAAACTCATACGCCGGAATGGAAGCAGAAGCACTTGTACATGGAAGCAACTGCTCCCGGAGAGTAGACTGACGGGCCGTTCATTAGACAACGGCTCCGTTATTGAAGCAGATGACTTCGTGTCATGTAGCAACCGGTAATTTTAACTGCATCCTGAATTATCCCTTCATAAAATTCTTTATCCCCGTAAAAACAAGCTGTGCAGCAAGTGCAGCAAGAATAAGCCCTGTAATCTTGCTTATAATAATAATACCTTTCCTTTTAAGCACATGTTCGAGATACGCGGAGAGATACAGCATGAGCCCCACGAAAAAGATCGCGAGGAAGAGTGCTGAGAGAGCAATCACTTTGAGCATGAATGTCTCTATCTCAACACCCATAACAAGGATTGCTCCAATTGTAGCAGGGCCCACTATGACAGGTATGGCAAGTGGTACAACTGCAATGTCATCTTCAAAGCTGAATGAGCTTGGCGCCTGCTTTGCCTGCACAAGTGTGGCAGCGGTGAGAAAGAGCAGTGTGCCGGCTCCGATTCTGAATGCATCTATTGTTATTCCAAAGATGCTGAATATCTGCTCTCCGAACATGAAAAGGATAAGGCATGAAATATATACGGCGATAATTATTTTTACAGAAAGTTTTTTTCTGCTATGGTTGCTCATCCCCTCGGTCATTGTAAGGAACATTGTCAGGGCGAAGAATGGTGTCAGCAAAAAAAAGAATTTGATGAAAGTGTTTATAAAGAAGAGGATATGACTTGTGCTGTTTGTATAATCCATTTAATTTTCCTGTCTGATGTTTATCATAATACTATGTTTATTTCTAAACATAGTTATTAGTGCAAAGCTATTAGTATAATGTTATGTCATACCGGCTGAAGTGACAACGGAATGCCGGTATCTCATAACATTAATCTATGAGATTCCGGTATTTGCACGAACTGAAGATACAAAACCGGAATGACAAAATTTTATGACTATATAGTATTGTTAAAATGAGTTTAATTCAAGCTGATTATAGATGCAAGTATACTGCTGAGGGATTCCAGTGTAAAGGGTTTTTCCAGTGAGCCGTAAAACCCGAGTTCGCGATAGTCCGCAAGGGCACGGTTTTCGGCATATCCGCTCATAACAATTGCTTTGACTGAAGGTTCAATCCCCTTCAGCAGTCTGAGGCATTCAACTCCTCCGCAGTCCCCGGGAATGGTGAGATCAAGGAGCACCGCGTTGAAACTGCGCCCCCCATCTGCCGCTTTCCTGAATTCTGAAACAGCCTCCATACTGTTTTTTGTTATAACAGGTGCATAGCCTGTCTTTTTCAGAAAACGATCAAGCAGTCTGCCGATTGACTCGTCGTCATCAAGCACAAGTATATTTCCGGAACCGCGGATTATCTGGTGTTCCTTATGAGCGGCAATATGCTCAGGTTTTTCTTCAGTTGCAGGGAGCTTAATTATAAAGGATGTCCCCCGGCCTGTTTTTGTGCCTGCCGATATTTCACCATCATGCTGTGCTATAATTGAGTGGCATATAGTAAGGCCAAGCCCTGTGCCCCCTGTTTTTGTTGAGTAGTATGGATCGAATATCTTTTCAATTATATCCTCCGGGATACCGGGGCCGTTATCTGTTACAGTAATTACGACATTACCCCCTTCATCAGCGGTTTCCCGGCAGGCACTTATCTCTATACGTACATCACGCCCGCCTGCCTGAATTGCGTTAATTATCAGGTTGTTAATTACCTGGCTGAACTGGTCTGTATCAATACTTACCGGCGGAGTGTCGCTGCTGATTGAAATTTTTATATCTGCTGATGAGCCCGAGGACGCGAACCTTACCCATTGAGGCATATGTTCCTGAAGCAGCACGCTCTTTCTCTTGGGCGCTCCACCCTGGGCGAAGGTCAGGAGCTGCGAGGTGAGCCGCTTTGCCTCTTCAATAAGTTTTACTGATTCTGCAAGGTGTTCATCCCGCCCGTTGTCCGGTTCTCCGCTCATCATTGCAAGGGATATATTGCCCATGACACCCATGAGGAGATTGTTGAAGTCGTGGGCTATCCCCCCTGCGAGGAGTCCAAGGGACTCTATCCTCTGCATGCGGCTCAGGGTGTTTTCATATTTTTTCTGTTGCGTCACGTCGATCTTGATCCCCGTGGCTCCCACTGCATCCCCTTCAACCATAACAGGCGCGCCGATGAGCAGGGAAAACTCCTCTCCGCTACTGTTCCTGCGGGCAACTTCAATCTGGAGGTTTGAGCCTGAAAGTATGGCTCCGATTTCTTTGTCAACGAGCTCAAGGCGTTCACGTTTCACAGGAATATCAAAAAGATTTTTACCTGTGCAGTTACCCAGTATTGACATTGCCTGCGAGTTCTGTAATATGCATTCGCGGTTTTTATCAAATACCCAGAATTCGAAGGGGAGCGATTCAATCGCGGTTGATATTACAGCTTTCTGTCTGAGGAGTTCCTGCTCAATCTTTTTTCTTGCGGTAATATTTCTTGCCACCCAGATTACATACCTGGTGCCGTCTTCAGTGAGCAGCAGAGATGTGCGCCCTTCGAACCAGTGCCTGCCGTCAGGGACATCCAGCCTGTATTCATAAACCTGGCTTTCTCCGGTGGTGAGGGTTTTATGAATTATTTCTGCGGACTCAATACCGATCTTTTCAGGAAGTTCTTCGCCAAGTTTTTTCCCGATTAATTCATGGGCGTTTTTGTAAAGCTGGCCTACACATGATGTAAGGATGTCAACATAACGCCCGTCTTCATCAATAAGAAAAGCAAGGTCGGGATGACATGTTATGAAAGATTCAAGATAACTTACACGTCTCTTAAGGTATTTCAGTTCATTTTCGATCCGCTCTTCTTTTCTTGTGTTCATATCTTCAATTTAAATTAAGTGATTCGTATTTATTGAGCCCCGCTGTTCAATAGCTTATTATTGTAAATAATAATTCAACAATTAAAGATGGTTTAATCCTAAAAAAACTGTGCTGAAATTAAAGATTAATAATGTTGAAATGTAATCGTATATTGTAATTCCTCCGTTTTCCACGGATGTTCCGGTTAATAAATTAACCGCTATTAAAATATTAATGACATTATTTTATTATATATTAAAATTACCCTGCATACTATGATTGAACTGGTTAAAATGAAATTGAAAAACTGGATTAAATTTTTATCTGACAGACATATTCCCGCTGATTCCCAGGATTCAAATGCTGCTCTCAAGGAATATATGATCAGGATGCTTCTTCTTTTTCTCTCTTTTGTTACGATACCATTTCTGCTTCTCTCGGCAGCAGGGTGGTTTTACAGAATTATCCCAGCTGATACTGTCTTAATTCTTTTTTTGATGAGTCTGATATTTGTAGCCGGACTGATCCTTGTGAACAGAGGTTTCTTGAGTTCAGGGAGTCTTTTGCCCCCCGGAATTATACTACTGTCTGCTGTTTACGGAAATCTCATTGGCGGAGTAGAAGCTCCTGCCATGCTTCTTTATGTTGCAGCTATAATACTTGCGGCTGTTTTACGTGGAATAGTTTTAATGTACGCGGCCCTTTTTATATCGATTACATCTTTTGTTTCTATTGGTTTTCTCCAGAAGTACGGGTATCTTATGCAGTACAGGACAACTGAAACTGCATTTCTGAACCGTATGGCTGTGGCATTATCAGCAATGATAGGGATAACGCTTCTTATAAGGTTTCTGATCCTTCAGTACAGTAAAGCGCTTCAGGATGAGCGGACAGAGGTTCAGGAGAGAAAAGCAGCAGAATCGGCTCTCAAAGAGAGTGAAAGGAAATACAGGGAACTTGTTCAAAATGCCAACAGTATAATACTCCGTATAAATAAAAAGGGTGAAATTACATTCTGCAATGATTTCGGGGAGAGGTTATTCGGATACCCTGACGGTGAGCTTGTAGGAAAGATGGCAATTGATACAATTGTTCCGCATACTGACAGTGAGGGGAGGGACCTCCGCAATATCATTTGTGATATACTCAGTTCACCTGATGATTATCATTCAAATGAAAATGAGAATATCACACGTGACGGCAGAAGGGTCTGGATCAACTGGGCCAATAAGCCTGTGCTGAATAATGAGGGTGAGTACATCGAGCTGCTCTGTATAGGGAATGATATCACGCCGCAGAAACTCGCCCTGGAAGAGAGGGAGAAGATGCAGCTCCAGCTGATTCACTCGCAGAAGATGGAGGCCATAGGTACACTGACAAGCGGCCTTGCTCATGATTTCAACAATATACTGAGCGGTATAATGGGGAGCCTGAGCCTGCTTAGCTATCAGCTCCGTAATGAGAATTTAAAACAGAGAGAGGAGCTTGATAATTATATACAGGTGGCATTTGATTCATCAAAAAGAGCTGCGGAGATGATCAGAAAACTGCTTATACTTTCACGGAAACAGGATATAAAGCTTACATTCGTTGATATAAATAAATCTATTGAACATGTAATGGAAATATGTAGAAACAGTTTTCCAAAGAGTGTAATTCTTAATGTTGATTACAGCAGCTCACCGGCTAATGTCATGGCTGACGCAATACTGATTGAACAGATATTACTTAATTTCTGTGTTAATGCCTCCCATGCAATGACAATAATGAGAAGGCCCGGTGACAAGGAGGGTGGTACTCTCAGTGTAAAGGTCTTTTCAGCGGAGAAATGCCCGGAGCGGTTCCCCGGCCCTGAAGTTTATTCAGGCAGCAGGAGATATGTAATCATTGAAATAAGTGATACCGGAGTAGGGATGGACAGCGAAACCGCAGAGAGGATATTCGAACCATTCTTTACCATGAAGAAGAAGGAATCCGGCACAGGACTTGGCCTGTCAATGGCTTACGGTATAATTAATCAGCTGGGCGGATATATTGAAATTGAGTCTGAGGTGAACAGAGGCTCTCTTTTCAGGATACATATACCTGAGGTTGCTGCCCTCTCTGATATACATGAACCGGGGGACAGCTGTAATCAACTGGTTAAGGGTAGCGGTACTATCCTCATTATTGATGATGAAGCACCTGTAATTGCGGTTGCCGAGGACACGCTGAAGGCCTGCGGATACAATGTGCTTAAGGCTGCTGACGGAGTGCGCGGGCTCTCTTTATACATTGATAATGCAGGGAACATCGATGCTGTTCTCCTGGATATATCAATGCCCTATATGTCCGGCTTGGAGGTGTTTGAAAAACTCCAGGCCATAAATAAAAATGTGAGGGTGCTGTTAAGTTCCGGATATAATGATGATGAAAGGGTTACTGAAGCTGTGTCACGCGGCGCTGCGGGGTTCCTCCAGAAACCCTATACTGCACCGGAACTTTCGCACAGCATAAGTATGCTGCTGAAAGCAAAAAGCTGCTGAAACAGATAAAGCTTGAATATAATCAACAGAGTGGAGATAATGACAGCTCTATTAATTATCCGGAGTTATAGAGGATGAAGAAAGGGATTATCTGGGGTATCGTACCCCTTTTTCTCCTCCTCCTGCTGCTGTACTTTGCACTGTTTCCCCTCCGGAACACGGAGGCCCCTGAGCTTCCGCAGAATACTGCCGGGGCTTCAGCAGTAAAAGATCCTGCAAAGATTGAGTTCAGGGAGGTCTGGGGCTACCTCATGAGGGGTGGAGAAAAATCTTTTAAAGCAGAGGCGCCCCTTACCGATATTTTTTATTTCAGCTGCGGTGTGAATTCAAAGGGGAGACTTAACATGAATGTTTCCCCTCCGAAGCTCCCTCCGCTTAAAGGGAAAAAGAGACGGGTACACCTTGTTATTTCTGAACTTGACAGAAGCGACCTTATGCATAAATGTCTTAATCCTGCGTACGGCATCAGGGATTATCTAATCGATGACATCCTTGAGCTTTCTGCAAAGTTCGACGGCATACAGATCGATTTTGAAGCAGTGTCCGGCAGGGATAGAATGGATTTTTTCCGTTTCCTTGAGCTGGTTAAAATGGGACTTGATGAGGGTAAGATATTTTCAGTGGCGGTACCTGCGCGTGTAAGCAGGGTGCGGGATGACCCTTACGATTATTTCAGGATTGCAGACAGGGCTCACAGGGTTTTTGTAATGGCTTATGACCAGCACTGGAGCACTGGCACACCTGGGCCCGTGGCTTCGCTTTCATGGTGCAGAAAGGTGATGGATTACGCAGGGAGTTCTGTGCCCCGTGAAAAACTTGTCATGGGGCTCCCTCTTTACGGCAGGGCATGGTATAACAGGATTGAGAGCTGTTCAATAAGCGCTGGGCAGGCAGGTACTCTCATGACAAAAAAGAGCGCCGTGAGCGGATATAGCGCGGAGAGCGGCATAAAAATTACATTCAGCGATTCAGATGTTATTGTTTTTTTTGATAATGTAGATGCAACAAAGGAGAAGCTTCTGCTGTACAGCGCTTATGTTGACTCTGTGGGGTTCTGGCGCCTTGGAATGGATAGACCGGAATTATGGGGAGAGATAAATCTCATAAAGTAACCCTGTCATACGGTAATGTTTTTTGCAGATGTATATCGGGATATCTGCCGATTTAATAATAAAGATTTAATACTATTGTCCGGAGTGTTTCAATGAGTAAAAGAATTATATGCTTTCTGTTTATTTCAGCAATCCTGATTTTATTGCATGCAGCGGGTCTTGAAGCTGTAACTGTCTTCAGCAGATCAGGGTCAGCCACTACCGGGAGCAATGTTATACCTGAGAATGATCTCCCTGTGAATAACAGGGAAACTCTGTCGAGAAAAACCCTGGAGCCTGTAAAGAGCAAACAACAGGTTAAAGATGAAAAAGTAATTAAAGATGATAAAGTTAATAATGAAGAAAAAAATATAGGAAAAGAGAGAAGTATTAATACCGAGATCCGTATTATTGAGACAACCCGTACCAAAGAAACTGCACAGTCTTCTGTTGAATTCAGAGAGGTCTGGGGTTACCTGATGCGTGGTGAGGAGAAACTTTTTAAAGGGGATGAGCCTGTTACTGATATCTGTTATTTCAGCTGCGGCGTTTTAAGCAATGGCAGGATCAATACAAATGTAAAACCGCCGGTACTCCCTGATCTTAACGGGAAGAAGAGGCGCATTCACATGGTTATCTCCAACCTTGAGGGATACCAGCTTATGAGCAGGGCGCTTAATCCGGAAAACAGCATAAGGGATCTTCTTGTTGCTGATATTCTTGAGGTTTCAAAGAGGTTTGACGGAGTACAGATAGATTTTGAAGCTATATCTAAAAAAGATGCAGCGGCATTCCATGAATTTTTAAGGATGATAAAAAGCGGGCTTGAACCGGGGAAGATATTCAGCATTGCACTGCCGTCAAGGGTAACAGTAATTGAGGGTGATGCATTTGATTATAACATAATATCCGGCATTGTTGACCGTGTTTATATAATGGCTTATGATCAGCACTGGAGCACAAGCAAGCCGGGGCCTGTGGCGTCTCTTGAATGGTGCAAGGCAATCATAGATTTCGCCAAGGACATTGTACCTGCTGACAAACTTATAATGGGTATCCCTCTCTATGGACGTGAATGGGAGGAGAAATATGTTAAAGGGAAGAAAGTAAAAGTAGTTGAATATAAAAAAGTTGCAAAGAGTAAGAAAACAAAAAAGCCGAAGTATAAAAAAGTAGTCCGCACTGTGAAGATACCTCCGAGGATAGAAAAGAAGAGCAGATCTATCAGGTCTAAAAGTCTCCCGGAACTTACATACGGCAGCAGGGCAGAGAAAGATTATTCAATAGATAAAGGTGTCAGCATAAAAGTTGAAGGGAAGGGATTCAGTTCAGTTCTCTACTGTGATGATGTACAGGCAACAAAGGAGAAGTTTGTGCTCTACAGGGAGTATGTCGATTCAGTGGGTTTCTGGAGGTTAGGGATGCAGAGCCCGGAGATGTGGGATGAGATAAGGATTGTTGATTAGAATAATATTAAGTTGCGCCATAAAAAAGCCCCTTTTAAANNTTTAAAAGGGGCTTTTTTATGGCGCCGTAGTGCAGATACAGCATTGCCTAAAATCTTCTTACTGGCAGGGCGGTACCCTCACTTGTTTTTGTTTGGCTACTGATTCCGCAAGTCTTATTCACGAACGGAGCTGCTCCGGCACCGGTGTCATGGGATGAATAATTAATATCGTAAAATTTTTCAGAAATGGCAGTGAAGGTTACTCCGTTTTCATCAGTTCCGGAACAGAGATTTCGAATCAATTTTATTAATTCATCCGTTGACGGGAGAAACCAGTCATCGTATAATGTTCCGTTATTTGTTATGGAATAACTGTCGCAGAATTTAGCTGCGCTGTCAGTTGTGCTGTCCACTGCTAAAATATTAGCTGTGTTTTGTAATCCGTAGCCAATCGCTGGAGATGTGTCAACATCTATGTCGTAAGCTCCCCATCTTTTCCACCCGTTAACACCTGCTGCCATTTCAAGATACGTCCATCCGTCTGTCACAGCGTTTGGATTGACATAGAATATCCATCCCCCAGCAGGGCCCCTCTTTCTCAGAACACCTGTATCTGTTGTATAGATTGCATAAAGTGCCATATCTTCTGTTATGGTAAAAGTACTCCCTGCTAAGTAATCTGTACCTGTTCCGTCCGGTTTACTGTTCCATTTTACGAATGACTGCCATATCGGCAGATTTTCAGCAAGGAGCGGCCCCTTAAGGTTTCCTGTATTGTCTGAGATTGTAACTGTTGCATTTATAGCATGCTCAGTAACGGCAGGTACCGAACCACCGGTGTTCCCTGTGCCGGGATAGTAAGTAATTGCCGGGCGCTTCCACATGGCATAGAGTATCACATCTGAACTACTCATCGTAAACGTCGAACCGGGTGTATATTGGGTTCCGCTGCCGTTACTTTGAGTGTTCCACCCGCTGAGAAAGTATCCTGTTTTAACAAGCCCCCCTGTATTGCCGCTCACTGTTACTTCCTCTCCGTAAGTATAGTAGCCGGGATCAGGTACTTCGCCTGATGATCCGTTATTCCTGTATATAACCCTGTATGATGATGAGACAGTGCAGATACATGAAGAAGTTTTTCCTCCGTCGGTTGTTGTTGCTGTAATTGTTGCTGTGCCAGTACTTTTTGCAGTAACAGTTCCGCTGCCGTTTACTGTTGCAACGGATGTATTGCTGCTTGACCATGTAACACTTCTGTTCGAAGCAAATGCAGGTGCTACCTGCGCGAATAGAGTCTCTGTCTGGCCGAGTCCCAGTGTGAGCGTTGATTTATTGAGGGTTACGCTGCTTACATATATTATTGCCGAGGATACCATGCATGTACAGCTTGCGACAAATCCTCCGTCAGATGTTGTTGCTGTTATTGTTGTGCTGCCGGAGTTTATTCCTATGACCTGACCGCTGCTGTCAACTGATGCTACATTTATATCACTGCTTTTCCATGTTATACCCTGGTTTGTTGCAATCGATTTACCTGATGCGTCTAACGGTTTTATAACCGCGCTCAGCTGTTCAGTATACCCTGATGTAATAATCAGGGCGGTGGTATTCAGTGATACCCCTGTGGCTTTTACTGCTGAAGCTGTTACTGTGCATACGCATGACGCGGTGTGTCCTCCGTCAATTGATGTGACTTTTATTGTTGCTGTACCGGTACTTTTACCTGTAACAAGCCCGGTGTTGTCAACTGATGCAATTGTGCTGTTTGTACTTGTCCATGTGACGTTACGGTTCGTGGCATTTACTGGTGTGAATGAGGTAAAGAGCCTTTCGGATGAGCCGGTTTCAATGACAGTACTCTCCTTATTCAGTGTTATACCTGTAACAGAAACAGGTTCACTTAATATTGTGTAAACGCAGGTGGCTTTCACTCCGCTTGCAGCTGTAACTGTGATGACACCTGTTCCCGGCTGTTTAGCAGTAACAAGTCCGGAAGCATCAACTGAAACAGTATCAGGTGCGCTGCTGCTCCATGAGAGCTGCTGATTAGTGGCGTTGGACGGTGATATCTCCGCTGTAAGATGTTCTATACCTGGTGTGTTTACCACAAGGGATGATGTAACGCGGCTCAGGGTAAGTGAAGCTACAGGGATCGGTTTCTCCACAACGGTAACTGTACAGGATGCGTTAAAGCTCCCCTCTTCAGTGGTCACTGTTATAACTGCACTTTTTGTCTCCCCTTCGTTTACAGACGCAACTGCTGTAACAATGCCGGTGCTGTCAACAGAGGCAACTGTTTCATCGCTGCTTGACCATGTTACATTTTTATTGGAGGTTTTTGAAGGTGTAACAACAGGGTAGAGCTGTTCGGTTTCTCCGCTTACAATAGATGTTGTCTTTTTAAGGCCGACTCCGTCAACAGGGCCCGTAAGATAACTGTGTGCTGTGTATATGGAGTCTCCGCATGAGGAGAGCAACATAACTGCCGCTGCTGATACTGTAAATATTATACTTCTCATTCTTCTTCCCTGTAGTTCAATCATTTAAAAAGTAATCCCTGCGCCTATTGATAATGCTGCAAATTCCATCCGCCCGCTGCTTTCAAATATAATGGAATATTCAGCCCCTCCGCAAAGAGTGATCCTGTCTGAAATATCGTATTTAAGAGAGAGCCCTGCTGATGCCATCAGATCAAAACCGCTCTCCTTCGTAATACTGCTGATGAGGGGATCCGCGGTGTCATGGACTATATATTCAATCATGCTGTAGCTCCCTCCACTTTTGAGGATGCAGCGCAGCGAAAAATTATAAAATAAAGGGAGGGTGTAATTTATTTCAACCAGGGCTGGTATTATTGACATGCTTTCAACATCCTCTTCGCAGTTGAAGATGTAGTAACCGGTCTCCACACCAAGGCTGTATCTTTTAGCTGATACCCCTGCATCAAGGAGTACACCATAACCTGAGGAGGCGAGATCCGGGAGTATACCCATGGTGAATAAGTATGCTGCTGTAGATCGGATGTAGACTTTATAACCCGCGTCGTACACAGCTTTAATCTCTTCAGATTCAGTGAAGAGATCATTCACCGCAGCCACTGAGAACCAGTGGCGCCCTTCTGCAGGAAAGTCTTTAATGACAAACTCACTGCCTGGAGAGTTCCCCTTTTTTATCCTCTCTTTCCCTTCTGTTTCATATATAGTATATGACTTCACCCTGCTATCGGGATCAGTTACGTCTCTCCATGTTAATGTCAGGGTTACGGTTTTACCGTCTCCGGAATATTGTTCATTTATAACAAGTTTTCCGGGGGATTCAGGTAGTGTGTTTACAACAATTTTTTCACTGGGGAGTGATTCCTCACCGGCATCGGAAACAGCCGTTGCATATATTTCATAGATCCAGCTCTTTTTGAGATTTTTTATCTCACAGGATAGATCATCTGTCTCTTCCAGAAGCCTGTAGGTCTCCTCTTTCCCCTTTACATCGCGCATATATATTCTGTAGAACTTCGCCGGTTTGAACGGCGGGCTCCATGTAAGCAGTATAATCTCTGTGGACGCTTTCCCCGCGAGATCAGTGGGGTTTGTCCTTGCTATGAACATCACCTTTTTTCTCGGGATTTTAAATTCATCGGGCTTTGAGATCTCTTTGCGGAAATAAAAGTCATCCCTGTCTTCATCAACCTGGTAGCCCTCCACCATCTCCCCTGTTGTGAGGCGGACATATACCTTCCCTAAATAAAGTTCAGTATAAATAATTCTCATTATCTCATTACGGGGCACCCTTTCTATTATTCCGGATTCATTCTTAACGGAGATTGAGGCGATATCATCCGCAATGATTGATCCTTTTATTATACCTCCGTCTTTTCTAAAAACATATTCAGCGCAAAGACGGGTTGCGGGGAGAGCTGTTAAAATCAGCAGAGTTATAATTAATGTTACAGTGAATCTTTTTAAAATCATTCTTCTTCTTACCTTGATGCCGGAACCGCTGTTATTTTTTGAAATCAGGAAATAACTCATCATCATTATCGCAGGCACTCTCAATGCTGTCCCGGTTATTTATATTTTCTGAATCAGTCTTAGGGATTACGTTGTCATCAATTGCTGTGACATCCTTTGAATCCAGAACACGCATAAGTATATCAATGGACCCATTTTTATCTGTTAAGGTATTATCCATTTTTTAAACGCTCCCTCTTTATCTTTATTTTATCATAAACGGATTTCTCAGTCGCTGCCTGTGCGTAATTATGCCATTAATTGAAGTAAAGTCAATAGCTCCGGAATGAACTGCACTTGCAGGGGAATGAACTGCACAAAAATTTTTTATTTTTTTCCGCTTGAATTTGTCATCTTTAAAAATAAATTGCAGCAGAGGCGGCATTCTTTAAATGAAAAACAGCAGGTGCAGATATCTTTCAGCTCTTATAATGGTTATTATTGCGGCATGCTGCTGTCCTTCAGGAGCATCAACAGTAATTGTTGAAAATTCAGAGAGTATATACAGTGCATCAGAGAATTGCAGGTACCTTGAGGATAAAAACGGCAGACTCTCCTTTGATGAAGTGAGATCATCTTCACGGCGGGATCAGTTTAAATCTTCACCTGATGCGGTTCCCAACTTCAGCTTTACAGGATCCGTTTACTGGTTCAGGTTCACCATCTCAGACAGGAGGCTCAGGAGTGACGATGAACAGCTTGTACTGATATACAGGTGGCCCTTTATAAATTCAATAACAGTTTTTATTGAAAAGAGTGACAGAACCTACAGAATGATTGAAACAGGTTGCACCTGGCCAGTTGAAACACGAGATATCCCCTCAAGGCTTTTTATGTTCAGGCTTGATCCTGTAAAGGGTGGTGAAACTGAGGTATATGTCAGGTGCTCCACAAAAGGTATTATGATTTTTCCCGCAGATATTATATCAGCGGACAGAATGGCGGATGAGATGGAGAAGGGAAACCTTATCTACGGCATATTCATCGGTATTATGATTGTGATGATCTTTTTCCACCTTCTGATGTTCGCTGCTATCCGTGACATGGATTATCTGTATATCTGCCTTTATATCGCGGTGCAGATGTTGAACCATATGCTTACTGATGGGATGATTTTCAGATATTTCAGTTTTCCCGTGGAGTATCTGCATCAGTGGATGATGGTGCTGGCATCAATAGTAACTTCTGTCATTATACTCTTTTCATCACATATCCTGAATCTGGATAAAGATATTCCTTTTATGGGAAGAGTGTTTAAAATTGCTGCTGCTATTTTTGTTATTTTAGCCATTATAAGTTTTCCTGCCTCGGTTTATATAGGATGGGATTTTTTCTTTACTCTTGTTCTCTTTGTTACAGTTCTTACTCTTGTTTTATCCGTTATACGGATGGCGCAGGGGGTTGCAGTTGCGAAATATATCTTTGTCTTTATCGTGTTATATCTATCATCAACACTTTCCCTGAATCTTATACGGCAGAATATTATTCCATTCAACAGCATAACACAGGGTATAAGGCCGCTTTTACTCATTATACAGGCCATGATACTTGCTTATGCCATAAGCATCAGGATTCGAAGCATGGAAAGGGATAAACTCGCTGTGCAGGAGGAGGCGATACATACCCTCGAAAGGGCTGACAGGCTGAAGGATGAGTTCCTTGCCAATACATCCCACGAATTGCGCACACCTCTGCACGGCATAGTTGGTCTTGCGGATATAACTCTTAAAAGCGGGCGTGTTGAGATCCCACGCTATGCCAGGGAGAACCTCCTTCTTATTTCTTCAAGCGGGAGGAAGCTCCTTGCAATTATAAATGATCTCCTCGATTTCTCTAAGCTTAAAAACGGAGAACTTCCCCTTCATAAAAAATCTGTTGATATGAAGAGTGCTGTGTCAGTGGTTTTTTCACTCCTCTCTCCATTAACAGAAGGTAAGGCAATTGAACTGAGAAACAGGGTGCCATCAGATATGCCTTTTCTTGTGGCTGATGAGCTGCGGATTAAACAGGTGCTTTCCAACTTAATCGGTAATGCCATAAAGTTTACCCCTTTCGGTGTTGTGGAGGTATCTGCATGTGTCAATGAACAGGGCATGGCAGAGGTTACGGTGAGCGACACAGGTATCGGCCTTGAAGATGAGTCGCTTGAAAGAATATTCTCCCCCTTTGAACAGGCTGACGGCTCCGGGGTCAGGGCTTATGGCGGAACAGGGCTCGGGCTCTCCATAACAAAGAACCTTGTTGAACTGATGGGGGGCACAATAAGGGCGGAGTCCCGAAAGCGCGGCGGCGCGTTATTTATTTTTACAGTTCCCCTGGACAGGCGTTCCAAAGATCGCGGTGATGACAAAGGTGTTAAAGAAACAGAGAGCGGAATACAGATCCCTGATATAAGTTATAAGAAGAATAATCCGGCGCACGACAGCGGGTTTTTTACCCCGACGATACTTGCTGTTGATGATGACCCTGTGTCATTGAAGATTCTCTCTGATTTTATCGATCTTCTCGGATACCGCTGTATAACTGCGGAGGATGGAAATGCTGCGCTGGATATTATCTCCGGAGAAAGGGGGATAGACATGGTGCTCCTTGATATAATGATGCCAGGCGTTTCCGGTTATGAAGTGCTGAGAAAGATAAGGAGAAAGCGCGGGCCTGAAGATCTCCCTGTTATACTGATTACAGCCAGGTCGCTCATTGATGATATTAATGCCGGGTTCAGCGCCGGGGCAAATGATTACATTATCAAACCCTTTGAGATTGATGAACTGTCACGACGGGTGAAGAATATATTCATGTCAATGGGGCGTGTTGAAAAAGGTTTCCCGGGTTTGAGAATTAAAGAAAAGAAGGCTGATATTTTTATTCCATACAGGGATATTGTTTATCTCTCATCTTCCGGTAAGAGAAGTATAATATTTAAAAATGAGGGGGAGGAGGATGTTAACATGCTGCTGAAGGATGTTGAACTGATGCTCCCCGGAAATTTTTTGAGGATTCACAGAGGGCATATAATCAATATGGATCATGTTGTAAAGATACATCACCTTGAGAGCTGGAGTTACAATGCTGAATTAACCGGCGGTGCTGTTCTCCCTGTGGGGAGAACCTTCGTTACGCCGCTTAAAAAGTATCTTGATAATAGAAGTTAAATCAACTTACCATTGCACTGGAATAGAAATCACTGTTATTTATTTGTATTAATACATGAAAATTCATTGAAATTACAGACTTGTTATTCCGCAATAGATTTTATAACAGAGTATTTAACAGTTTATCTGCTAAAGAATAAAAAAGAGCACTTCTGATGGTTTATGCGGTTAATCGTCAGTAATGATATATTTTATTTAAGGAGTTATAATAACTATGAAAAAACTGATTTTTGCATTTTCACTTTTCGTAATTTTTCTCACAACAGTTTTCCCATCGACAGGTTCTGCTGTTGAGATGTCAGCAGGTGTATACACATGGTATACCTGGTGGGATATGGCAGAAAGCGATGGTAGTAAATCTGAAGTTGATCCCGCACTTCTTTACGGACCGGCCTTATCAGTAGGTTTCAGTAATGATTTCAGTTTAACATTTGTTTTTCTTTACGGGCAATTTGATGTTGAACAGAAAGATTCTTTCGGTCAGTATAATATTGAAGTAAGCAGAATGGATGGTGATATTGCACTGAATTATAGATTGAATAGTTTTATGAAGGTATATTTAGGAGCTAAATATACCAGTTACAATTATGAAATGGGTGCTGATGATAATACTGCCGGAATATCTGTGGATTTTGAGTCTACTGTTTTCGGCCCCGGATCAGGAATCAGCATAACATTACCATTGGGTAATAGTTTTTACTTCATAGGTAATTTGGGCGGTTTCTATCTCCTGGGAGAGCAGGAATCATCTGTTTCTGGTTTACCCACAACAAAATATGACTGTAAGAATTATGGTCTCAATACAGGGGTCTCAGTTGCTTATTATATTGAACCTGCTTCAACAACAATAAGCCTCGGAGGAAGATATCAGCATATTAAAACCTGGGTCGAAGGAACTGATGGTGAATCAGATCAAAAGGACACAGAAAAATTTTACGGTATAACACTCTCCGCGACTTACTCTTTCAGTATATAGCAGTTGAATCTGTTAAAATAATAATACGGAAATGCAATCAGGAAAAAAGAGGGGCTCATCCCTCTTTTTTTTCGATCTTAGAATTATATTTAATTCTTTGGTTCTGCTTTTAGTTTAACTTCTGGATTTGATTTTTCTTCTGTTCATTTTTTACTCCAGCCATGTAGCCATTGAGTCTGTTATATTGTTAAAATATATTGATGTTTTCAAAATATCCCTCATGAAAAAGATTATATAGACACTTAATCCGGATTTTTATACAAAAAACTATTGAAATTTTGTAGTTTATATATATGTTTTGATTCTATAATTGAGGATTTATGAAAATCTTCAATGGTTTTTATTACATAAATAGAAATTTTTAAACGAAGAAGTTCGAAAAGCGGGGGAGCCTTCCGGACAGTTTGTTTCTTCAACAATAAAAAAGTGAACTTCTAATGGTTTACACGGATAATTGCCAGTATTAATAAATTTTATATTTAAGGAGTCAAAGAATCCATGAAAAGACTTATTTTTACATTATCACTTTTCGTAATATTTCTGACTACAGTATTTCCTTCAGCGGGATCTGCAGTTGAAATGTCTGCGGGTATATATACCTGGTATGCATGGTGGGATTTAGCAGAAGATAATAACTGTGAATCTGACGTTGATCCGGCACTTCTTTATGGCCCGGCATTATCTGTAGGTTTTACTAATGACTTGAGCCTCACATTTGTTTTTCTTTACGGGAAATTCGATGTGAAGGAAACAGATTATGACGAGTATTACACGTCCGGAGGCACAGAGGATATTGAATATTATAATTATGAAATGAATAGAATTGATAGTGATATTGCCCTGAATTATAAATTGAACAGTTATCTGAAAATTTATTTAGGAGCAAAATATACCAGTTATAGTTATGATATGGATCCTGATGATAATTCTATAGGTATGTCTGCAGAGATTGACTTTGCTGTCTTCGGTCCGGGAGCCGGGATCGGCATTACATTGCCACTGGGCAATAATTTTTACTTCATAGGTAATCTGGGAGGTTTTTATCTATGGGGAGAGGAAGAAAGGTCGTTTTCGGGAGAACCAACTCAAAAATCTGACTGTAAAGATTATGGTGCCAACATAGGCGTCTCAGTTGCTTATTATATTGAGCCTGCTTCAACAACAATAAGCCTCGGCGGAAGATACCAGTATATAAAAACCTGGGTTGAAGGGGATGATGTAGACTCAGACGAGACTGACACAGAAAAATTTTACGGTATAACCCTCTCAGCGACTTACTCTTTCAGTATCTAACAGCTGAATCTGTAATACAATGCCAGACAATATTTTATTGTCTGGCATTGATTAATTATTTCTTCTTCCCTTTCTCTTCAGATTTCCCCTTTTTATCTTTGCCGCCTTTCTTTTTATCTTTCATCTTTTTTGATTTTTCCTTGCTCTTTTCTTTAAGAGCTTTGAACTCCGGTGAACCAGGTTTTATACCCATATCTTTTGCGATAAAACCCCAGCCTTTAGCTTTGTTTTTCTTGAAACTTTTTACTACATCATCAAGTGGTTTTTTGGACTGTCTGCTGGTCTCAAGAGCCATGTAGGCATCTCCATTGGTCATCCCTTCTTTTGTAGTCAGTTCTTCGACTTTTTGAGCGGGTACATTGAATTCAGAAGCCAGCTCCTGATTGAATTCAGCCTTTGCATCTGTCGTGTCTGTTGTTATGCTTTGAATGTCTGCTGTGAATTCATCAGCAGCATTAAGCACCGGTACAGATGAAAAAATAAATGCAGTAATTAATGCGAACATCAATGATTTGAAAAAGGTATTCATTTAAGATCCTCCTGGATTTTTTAAAATATAATGATTATCTATATATTAATAAAATTCAGCGGGGAAACTTTTTTGAAGGATAAAAATTCATTTTATTACTGTTTTCTGCTAAGTTTTGTGGTTAAAAGGGATGTTATAGCAGACTTTTGCTAAGTTTTCAGGTTTAAAAGATGCGTTATTGAGGTTTTTGCTATGTTTCGGGGTTAAGATGCGCGTTATCAGGGTATTTGTTGTGTTGACAGAGGGCTTTATTGATATATGGTAATACCTCATCTTCACAGCCCTCTTGCCAGTGGCAGAGATTGTGGGAAAGGATAAAGTATAAATGATTAGAGAATTTAAACATTCAGATATGGACTCTGTTCTTGATACATGGCTTGAGTCTTCTCTTGAGGCCCATGATTTCATTGACAGAGAATTCTGGGAGTCCAATGTTTCCGCTATGAGGGATTTATATCTCCCATCAGCAGAGGTATATGTCAATGAGGATGAGGGGAAGGTTAACGGGTTTATCGCCATTGTCGGAGATTCGATTGCCGCGCTCTTTGTGTCCCCCGCATCGCAGGGGAGGGGAATAGGTACCGGGCTTTTAAATAAAGCAAAGGAGCTCCGCAGTACCCTGGATCTCTGCGTATATAAGGAAAACTTAAAGAGCTTTGAATTTTATAAGAGGCATCTGTTTGCCGCAGAGGGTGAAAATGTAGATGCCAGGACCGGTTGTGTACAGATATTGATGAGGTGGTGAGTAGAATATAATGAAAGTATATGTAATAATTCTCCTGTTGATTTTTTCAGTTAATGTATCTGCGCAGGAAGTGCAACCTTTTTCAGAATTAATTTCATTAGTTGCCAGAAAAAACGGATGGACATTTGATCGCAGGGAAAACGCGGCTTTATTTCACAAAGAAAAAAAACGCTTAGGTGAAGCTTTTATTCCTGAACTGCTGAAATTTGTCAGTGATGATATAGACCGTCATTATAATGCCGCAATGTTTTTGTCAGAACCCTATTATCTTGGTAATGAAAAACCGATGAATGAAACAGCTTTGCTGATTTATCACCAGGGGATAGTACTGACTCAAAAAAGTTCTGATGGTATGGCTAAATTTGATGAACTACCCTTCAGGGTGTTGACTGCAATTCTGGCACAGAGAATGGGGTATAAATCATTGGCTGTTTATCATAAAACAGCGGCAGAAAAATTAATCAGAACAAAAGAATATGAAGGGTGTTTCCCCGCAATTGACGATAGCGACAGTGAAGTTTATGATGGAATAAAAGATGACGGGGTATCTGTAAAGTAATACGCTTTATGCAGTGGGGCATGAATGCCTGACCCTTTTGTCATATTATATCAATGTTTATTCCTAAAGATATTTTTTAGTGCGAAGCTATAAATATAATTTTCTGTCATACCGGCTGTAGCGAAGCGAAATGCCGGTATCTTGATGGTAAAAAAATAATATTATGACCTTATATTTATTGAATCCTTAAGATTCCGGTATTCCCTATCGGAAAACCGGAATGACAGACTTTTTATAATGATGATATAGATAGTCTTTTATAGAGCTTTTTCTTCTTAAAAATCTTTTAGGAATTATTACTGAAATTATATACTTTTTTTCTCCAACCAGTTTTCCAACCGGCTCACCTTCAGCTCCTGCTGATATATCAAAATTATAAATATAAAACCTCTTTTTTTTGCATTAGTACATTTCCGGCAGTATATTGAACATCACCCTTTTAACGGAATTCTCACAACTTCCATTAATCAGACGGGTTTAAAATATTTAAAATCAGGATAACAAGAGGTGGAGCTATATGAAAGAAGAGAGTAAATGCCCTGTAACAGGGAGTACTGCCCGCAGGGGCACATCCAACCGCGACTGGTGGCCGAATCAGCTGAACCTGAATATATTGCATCAGCACTCAGCCAAAAGCGACCCCATGGGTAGTAATTTTAATTACAGAGAGGAGTTTAAAAAACTCGATCTGAAAGCCATAAAAGATGACCTTTACAAACTTATGACAGATTCGCAGGAGTGGTGGCCCGCTGACTGGGGGCATTACGGCCCGCTTTTTATACGCATGGCATGGCACAGCGCGGGTACATACCGCATGGGTGACGGCCGCGGCGGAGCGGGTAACGGCACACAGCGTTTCGCACCACTCAACAGCTGGCCAGATAATGTGAACCTGGACAAGGCCCGCAGGCTGCTGTGGCCGATTAAAAAGAAATACGGTAAAAAGATATCATGGGCAGACCTTATGATCCTCGCTGGAAACTGTGCCCTTGAGTCAATGGGCTTTAAGACATTCGGTTTCGCCGGAGGGCGTGAGGATGTGTGGGAGCCTGATGAAGATATCTACTGGGGAGCGGAAAGCGAGTGGCTTGGGGACAAACGCTACACAGGCGAGCGGGATCTTGAAAATCCTCTTGCTGCTGTACAGATGGGGCTTATCTATGTAAACCCAGAAGGTCCTAACGGAGAACCGATACCCGCTTCTTCAGGGCATGATGTACGGGAGACCTTTGCCCGAATGGCTATGAATGATGAGGAGACAGTGGCCCTTGTTGCAGGGGGTCACACTTTCGGCAAGTGTCATGGTGCCGGAGATGCAAAACTGGTGGGGCCCGAGCCTGAAGCAGCACCCATTGAAGAGCAGGGCCTGGGCTGGAAGAGCAGCTATAAAAGCGGTAAGGGGGGTGACACAATTTCAAGCGGAATTGAGGGAGCATGGAAACCGAACCCGACAAAATGGGACATGGGTTATCTCAAGGTTCTCTTTAAATATGAGTGGGAGCTGCTTAAGAGCCCTGCCGGCGCATACCAGTGGCTCGCAAAGGATGTGGCTGATGAGGACATGGTTGTTGATGCCCATGATAAATCGAAGAAGGTGCGACCCATGATGACCACTGCGGACCTCTCTCTGAAGTTTGATCCTGCTTACGAAAAAATTTCCAGGCGCTATCTGGAAAATCCGGATGAATTCGCCGATGCTTTTGCCCGTGCATGGTTTAAGCTGACACACCGCGACATGGGGCCCCATTCACGATACCTCGGTGCGGAGGTTCCGGCTGAGGAACTGATCTGGCAGGACCCTGTGCCGGTAGCGGATTATAAGCTGATTGAAGAGAAGGAGATCGCCTATCTCAAGGAGAAGATTCTTGATTCAGGATTATCTGTGCCGGAACTGGTTTACACTGCATGGTCCTCAGCATCGACATTTCGCGGCTCGGACAAACGGGGAGGAGCAAACGGCGCGCGCATACGCCTTGAGCCTCAGAGCGGGTGGGAGGTGAACCGCCCCGCAGAGTTGAAGAAAGTACTGGAGACTTTGGAGAAAATCTGGAAGGAGTATAACGGCGCGCAGTCAGGGGGGAAGAGGGTCTCTATTGCTGACCTGATTGTTCTTGCAGGGTGTGCAGGGGTCCAACAGGCGGCAAAGAATGCCGGTCATAGTATCATTGTTCCATTCACTCCGGGACGTACTGATGCAACACAGGAGCAGACAGATGCGGCATCTTTCTCTGTACTGGAACCGGTTGCTGACGGGTTCAGAAATTTCCTAAAGGCAAAATACTCGGTAGGTGCGGAGGAACTCCTTGTTGATAAGGCCCAGCTACTGACTCTCACAGCTCCTGAGATGACAGTGCTCATCGGCGGGATGCGTGTAATGAATGCAAATTACGGGAAGTCGAAGCATGGAGTTTTCACAGAGAGGCCTGAAGCTCTCACCAATGATTTCTTTGTGAACCTGCTTGATATGGCTACTGAATGGAAACCTTCATCAGAAGATAAAGACATTTACGAAGGTTATGACCGGGCTACAGGTAAACTGAAATGGACAGGAACTCGTGTTGACCTTCTTTTTGGAGCAAATTCTCAGCTCAGAGCCATTGCGGAGGTATACGCCTGCGAGGATTCAAAGGAGAAGTTCCTTAATGACTTCGTGAAAGCCTGGACAAAGGTGATGAACGCGGACAGGTTTGACCTGGAGTAATCCACGGTTCAATAATCCGCATCAGAAAAGCGCGGCTTTACAGAATATGTAATGCCGCGCTTTGTTATGTTATAATCTCGTTTTCATATTGACTTTCCTTTTTTTGATGTATAAATTGAAATATATCAAAGGGGGAACCATATACTTAAGATGGATATGGATTTTATTCCGTATATAAAAAAAGCCTGATATATGCCAAACAGAAAAAATGAAAAAACAGCAGTATTAATTTCAGGTGCAAGTGATGAACTTATATCATGGCTGGTAAATATTACTGAAGTTATAAACTATATACCGGGGAAGGTTTACGATTCACCGTTTAAGCCTGCTGCTCTGATTACAGGGGACACGGAAAAAGTAGATTCACTTCTCCAGGTGCGGAATGAACTATATCCGGGAACACCTGTTATCTATGCAGGTGAAGTTGAAAAAGCCCCCCCCGGTGTTGATGATATATTATCCCCTCCGTATAATGATGCCACCCTCAGGATTTTCAGCAGGAGGCTTCACTACCTGGGCTCCATATCAAGGGAGATAGGTTCACTGAGGAGCAGGCTCAGGCACCGTGAGATATTCAATTCTATTATAGGTGAAAGCAGCCCTATGCTTGATCTCTTTTCTGCAATGGACAGGGTTATTGACTTTGATGTCAATGTGCTTATAACAGGTGAAAGCGGAACAGGGAAAGAGCTTGTTGCACGGGCGATACATGACGGCAGCAGCAGGCGGGGAGGCCCCTTTGTGGAGGTGAACTGCGCGGGGATTGCGCAGGATATTGCTGACAGCCTTCTGTTCGGACATGTGAAGGGCGCTTTCACAGGTGCAAACAGTGACCATACCGGATTCTTTGAACAGGCGGATCACGGAACAATCTTCCTTGATGAGATCGGTGAACTGAATGCCGAGGTGCAGTCAAAACTCCTCCGTGTTCTTGAAAATAAAAAGGTGAGGCGCGTAGGTGGTAAGACAGAGAAGGAGATAAACTTCAGGGTTATATCAGCCACTAACCGCCCGCTTGCTGATGAGATTAACGCTAAGCGTTTCAGGAGCGACCTCTACTTCAGACTGGAGCAGTACACCCTGAAGGTGCCTCCGCTCCGTGAACGTAAAGGGGACATCTCTCTGCTTGCCCGTCACTTCCTGCGGGAAATCTGCTCTTTCTATGATCTTGGAGAGATGTCATTCTCCGATTACGTTATGTATGATCTTGAATCGCGGCAGTGGCCCGGTAATGTGCGTGAACTGCGTCACCATGTACAGCGCCTTGCTCTCCAGAGCATGGATGACGTGATAAGGGATATTGAGCCCCCTGAATTCGGATCCTCGAAAAAGGAGCAGGGCATATGTGAAGAAACTGACGATATTATCCCCCTTGAAGAACTTGAAAGAAGGGAGATACAGAAAGCCTACAATAAATTTAACGGCGAAATTGAAAGGGCGGCTGTTGCACTTGGTATAAGCAGGGCTACGCTGTACCGGAAACTCAAAATATACGGTTTAATGTAAAATACTCTGTATCAAAATGAGATTATTCTCACAACCTGTCTCAAAATGAGAAAAAATGTCTCCCTATACTCCGGCTTTTAACTCAATTCTCTTCTGCTCTTCCAGCTCTCTACGGTCGTCTCAGCGGCTGACGCTTCTTCGAAATTACAATTTAATGTTCTAATTCAATTGTAATTTGATGTAATGCAGCAGTTTTGCGTTTTTTATATGCATAAACATACTATTTACATAAGTGATAATCAGGCAATCTTCTTTATACAGTATTGGCACGGAACCTGCATAATATAAGGTATAATGACTGAAAAGGAGGTCGATTATGAATAAAATGATAATACTTCTGATACTTGCTATGTTTGCGTTTTCATGCGGCGGTTCCTCCGGTGGCGGTACAGGCGCTGTTAATAATACAGGAACAGTTGCTTCTGATGATAATAGCGGAAGCACCGGTAATACAGGTGATAACTCAACAGCTGAAAAACCTTCAACCACTGACAGTATTAATGATGTGGTGAGAGATTCTGACGGCGCCATTGCTGAAGTTGAACCGGTTGATTTTGAGATAACAGTTGTAGACATGGAAGGCCGGCCGCTAAGCAATGCTATTGTCACTCTCAAGGATGAGAATGATTCAGTAGTTACATCGGCATTAAGTGATGAAGTCGGGCTTGTGCTCTTTACAGTACCTGTTGAGACTGATGATACAATCGCAACAATAAGTATTCTTCATCCGGAGTATGAAGCGCGCGAGATATCTGTTGACGGTATAGGATCTCTTGAAGCTGTAATAAGGACAGTGAGTCTTGAAGCAGCAACTGAGCCTGTTATCAGGACAGATACAGATGGTGATGGAATACCTGATGAAGTTGACGCGTTCCCGGCAGACAGTGAGCTTGCTTTTGTATCAAAAGGCCGGTTTACATTAAAATTTGCTGAAGCTGGATTTGTTGTGAAGCTTCATATTACAGAAAAGCTTAATATAAGGAATGAAGTAGTTGAGGTAACTCTTCACTCAATTCCTGTTGAAGCAGGCGAAGCAGGTTACCTGTTCGGGGTGAATATCAATGATGAAAGAGTATTGCTTATCAGGGATTTAAATACAGGTTCAACAAAACCTGTGATGATAAACTTTAAACTCAGAACACCTGTACCAAGGGCAGATATGCCGGTTATGCCGTATGAGCCCTTTGTTAAACCGGTTGGGGATCTATAAGAGTGAATTCCGGCCCCGCAATAATGCGGGGCTTTTTATTCATCCGGATATGAACATGGCATGCACATATCTGAAGAGGATCACTAAGGCTCATTCAATATCAACACATATAAGGCAGATGTCATCATCAAATGATTCGCTCCCCCTGAACGATATAAGTTCACCGTAAAGAGTTTCGACAAAATCTTTACAGTTGAGAGCTCTCAGTCTCAGGAGTCTTTCGTTCATTAAATGCCCGAAATCGTAATCATGCTGGTCTATATTCCTCGCTTCGACAAGGCCGTCTGTGTAGAGTATAAGTTTGCTGCTTACCGGGAGTATAGCTCTGCTGTTGGTGTAGAGCTTGCCTGCACTTATCAGGTCTTCATTCTTCATTATTGCCAGTGGGACACTGCGGGCTTTGTTCAGTGTAACAATTTTTTTATTAAGGACAATCGAAGGGGGGTGATGACCCGCGTTGGAATAGACTATGCTCCTGTTCTGCAGATCATATATCCCGTAAAAAGCTGTAACAAAGTTCTCCTCTGTCTGGTTGCCAAGGACTTCATTAAGATGCATTAACATCAGCGCGGGATTGAATGATAATCTCCTTGATTCAAGAATGCTGCTTTTAATCATAGATGTGATGAGTGCAGCAGGAACTCCATGCCCTGATACATCGCTTAGAAAAACTCCTATCTTCTGATTATCCTTGAACTTAATAAAATCAAGGAGGTCACCACCCACAGCCTCCATCGGTTTATAGATTGAAAATATATGCTCATTGGGATTCGCTTCAGGTATAAGCTTCTGCTGTATAAGCCTGGCCATTTCAAGCTCATGGTTCATGATGTCCATTTTATTTTTAAGCACATTCCTTTCAACCTGAAGCTCCTCTTTCTTTGAAGCAAGCTCCCTTCTTAAAAGAAAATCTTTCCTTGTATATAGCTCTATGAGATAACCTGCAAACATGCCGATGATGTTTGACGCGATAAAGAAGAAATTATTATTTACAAAGATCTTAATCATGTCCGGTGAATCCAGAAGCCCTTTGTACGCCACTGCAACAACTTCATAAGCAATAACAATGATCCAGCCGCAGATCGAAGCATAGAAAAAACGGAGTTTCACGAAAGTATAAGACCACATCATTACAAGCATAAGGCCGGCATAGTAGAATAGTCCGGTCTCTGTTTCTTTTGTGATGCCGATCATCGCAACAATTCCTATCCCTGCAATAAGTGAGAGGATAGAAATAATAAGCTGCATATATCTGCCGAAAAATTTTGTGTATGTCAGGAAGAATACAGCCAGGAGTGATGGACCCACTATGACAAAGCGAATAAACCATATACTGTATTTTGATAGAGGAGCAATGAGAGAATCAAGAACACCGAATGCTGAGTAAAGTGCAAGCCCAAGGATAAGTGCAACCCTTATTGTGAGGAGCGATTTTTCAAGATAATCTATCCGGAACTCCTTTTCAAGAGACGGGTCATCAAATTTAAGTTGTTTTCGGAACAGCTTCAGCAATACTTATTCCCCCTTATTATTAAAGATCTATATATTCAAAATAAGTAAAGCATGCAGGTAAGTCAAAAAAACAGAGGATTAAAGATCTTTTATTTGATTTAATCTTCAGTCTTATTAATAATTATATTAAGTAATCTCAGTATTTGTTTCTTAAGTTATTTCAGGGAAAAATATAATATTGAGGCTGTCTAAAAAGTCAGATGTCATTCCGGTTTTGCAACTTCAATTCATGCAAATACCGGAATCTCCTCTTTAAATCTGTTGTATGAGATACCGGCATTCCGCTTCGCTACAGCCGGTATGACAAAGAAATTACTTTTAAGTCAGCCACATATAATTCATAATTTTACATTAAAAAGTATTCCGGGAGTATGGCCATGGGAAAAAACAATGCGATTATAGACAGGGTAGAGGAGAGGGAGTCCATAAGAAGGGATATACTGGATTCTTTTAAGATCCATATGATGATGCCGTATCTTGGTTCACAGAAAATTTCTATTTTCAATGTCAGCATGAAAGGGCTCTCATTCATGGCGGAACCGGGGATGAAAATAACAGATGGTATGGTGCTGGATTGTTACTTTTATCTTAACAGCAATATCAGGATTCCCCTTCAGATTAAAGTGGTTCACCTTGTTGAGGACTGCGGGATTACAAAAGCGGGGTGCGAAATAAAAAGTGTTGATTCAGTCTCATATAAAGCGTATGAAAAGTTTGTAGAACTCCTCCTGGCGCTCGCGCGTATGGGGGAGGACTGATTAAAAAATTTTTTTTATAACAAGGAGAGAAATGTCGTCATCCTGTTTCTCCTGGAACAGGTTTATATCTTTCAGTATATTCTGAATAATATCCTTGATGGGGAGCATTCGGTGTCTGGTGAAAGATTCAATCAGCCTCACGTCTCCATAGAGTTCACCATCAATGTTTTTTGCTTCAGTTGCTCCGTCAGTATACAGCAGCAGCATATCCTCATTGTTTACCTGTATCTGATAATCAGTGAGATAATCCTCTATGTCGTCAGTGATCCCTATCCACGTCCCTTCAGTGGGCATTACTTCAACAGAACCATCTGCCCCCCTGATGATAATAATGTCCATGTGTTTGCCTGCGAATGTTATACTGTCTTCATCAAGTCGGCCGGCGATTATTGTCATGTACCTTTCAACTTTAAGGCGGGTAATGTTTTTTCTTATTATCGCATTAATTGTTCCAAGCAGCTTTGATGGCTTCAGTCCGGGGGTACTGTTCAAAATTGATAAAACACTGGTCTGAGTCATCATCATTATCAGTCCGGAGTCAACTCCGTGACCTGAAACATCACCTATGGTAAACCATCTCTCCCGTGTGTCAGCTTCGAAGAAATCGTAGTAGTCCCCTCCAACTTCATCAGCAGGTTTCATGAGAGCAGCAATCTGGTAAACTCCAAGCCTTTCGTTCTCAGGCAGTATGGATGTCTGTATTTTTTTTGCAAGCTCCATCTCCCCCCATAACGCATCTCTTGCTATTCTTAGTTCGGCCCTGAGGTGAAACTCCTGCTTAATCAGTTTATATCTGACGTAGTTGATGCTTACTGCTATGATGACTGTACTGCTCATGAAAAACAGGTTGCTTATGAGGTTTGTTGCTGAATAATCCTGGGGGGTGCAAAGGTTGAGAAAAACATATACAACAAGAAGCATGAGACCATTAATGGCGGAGTGAACAGCCTCCCATGGAAGGAGAAGGTTTACCCCTATGATTACCAGGTTTATCCCCGCGTAATAATTTGAATCGAATCCTCCAAGGTCAACTGTCATCACAGCAATAACGCCGCCCACAAAAAATGATACAAGGTAGCCGTGAATATATGATGTTCTCCCCGGTTTTGTGTTTTTAATTATAAAATACTGCATCAGTGGTATAACAGTGCCAATGAGCCTGTACACTGCAAAGCGTGGAAGAAGGTCATGGGGCATAGTGAAGTAATCCAGTATATAGAAAAGCGGCACGAGTATAAATGCCAGGGAAGCGAGGGTCTTTGACCAGTCATGAACTATCTGATGTATGAACTGTTCAAAGGGGAGATCTGTCCCCCTTTTTTGCATGTTATCCGGCTGCTTCCACATAACTATCCCTGACGGGGCCTCTCAGCTTTCAAAAACATCTGTGAGCCTGTATCTTCAAGTTCCACAGTAATATTAACAGCATCTGTATCAGCAAGCAGATATCTGAATTCATCCTCAATTCTATAGTATAGTACCCAGTCATGCCAGTATTCCATGAACCAGCGGCTCCTGTTGTTGAAATGAAAGTTCCCGATAAACAGTTTGCCACCCGGTTCAAGCAGTGAATAGAGTTTTTCAAGAACAGCTTTTGCAACAGGGGGGGTAAGGTAGTCGAATAGCCCCATGGAATAGACGTAATGGAATCTTCCCCACTTTTCAGCAAGGTTACCTGTGCGGAGCATTGTACGTACCGAATCTTTGAGGTATGTGACATTCACCTTGTACCCGATTCTTTTTTCTATAGCGCTGACATTTTCCGAGGCTTCATTTATCGCTTCCTCATCCTGGTCAAGGAGAGTACAGTGCATTGTTTTAACATCGTCTTCATTGGTGAATATATCATTAAGCTCAAACGCCGGGCCGCATGCCACTGACATGAATTTGAAAACATCACTGCTTGTGCTTTTAAAATCCTTTTCGACTTTGCGAAGTTCTTTAGGGACAAGAATTCTCCTGTTCCTTACTGCCTGGGCTGCCGGGTGTTCCAGTGAGAATTTATAAAGAACTTTTGAGAATGTACCTTCACCCCTGTAATCATTTTCATAGATCATCTTCATCATCATGGAGTCACCCGCGTATCCCCGTGGCTTCAGGTTTGTCCTTGCCATGAACTCTGAACTCAGTATTATATCCCAAACCTGTTTTCTGAGGTAGAACCCGTGTATTTCATGCTCCTCCTTTGTGAATCCTGTTATAATTTCTTCGAGTTCGTTAAGGTACCCTGCAAAGAAATCCATAAATTTCCGTCCCTCGGTATTAAGGATGGTGGTCATGACATGCTCTTTCACAGGTTCAGGCTCTTTCGCGATCATTCTGTCAAGTCCGTCAAAGAAGTGTTTGTACACTTTCAGATCAAATGTAAGCCTTGAAGTATAGTTTCTGAAATCATCCCTGACTTTATCCTTCTGCGCGAGAATGAGTAAAAGATCCCTGGAGAGACGCTCAAGATTGATGAAGTCCTTTTTCTTAAAGAGAGCGTCAAAATTATAGATATCATTAATAAAAACAAGGCGGCCATTGATTCCGCTTACATTTGATTCCAGTATAAATTTGCAGAATCCCATCTCGATCTTTAAATCATCAACATCAAGAGTGAGAGCGGAAAACCATTTACCATCCCTGATGTTCCTGGTGTTTATAAATTTGACATATATTGAAAATCTAGAAGCGTAAAAGACTTCAACCTGTGTCTCCGAATTATCATTTTTTAAAATTCCCCTGAAGTTCTGAGCTGTATTATCCATAACTTTTAACTTCCTGTAATTTTAATTCTGCTGTCTTTTGTTTCAAAAATCTTCAACGCTGTAAAACAGAGCTCCTGCCATTTCTTTGATTTATCATACAGTATTGATATATTTTCATTCCCCTTTTTGGTGTTTTCCAGTATTCTGATAATCGGTGTTATTGTTGATGAATTCATGTATTCCAGTTTCAGAAAATTCATTGATATGATCTTATTGTATTTCCTGCTGTTCTGGATAACTTCTGTAAGAATAGGGGTAATAAAACTTCCCGGTTCCCTTTCTGTGCTCTTACCGAGAAAGGTGATCTCAATAGATGAATCATTCTCATCTATCTCCATTACAAGCAAGCCGTTGTTGTAGGTTTCCCTGTGTGTCATTTAGCACCCCCTCTTTCCTGGAAGATGGTAAACTGCTGAGACAGATATTATCCCGTTATCATCGATATAAAAATCAAGGATAGACTGCCCCTCGTATGCGATTCTTATGATTCCGATACCGCTTTCAGATTCACAAACGGGCTGAACAGCTACCTCCTTTAGTTTCTCTATGTATGCTTCAAATGGATTCTGGTATCCCCTTATCCATTGAATAATTTTATCCAGTCTTTTAAAATGAAAATCATCCTCATCTTTTACCGGACTCTTCACTTCAACTATTATGTCATTATCAGTAACTGTTACCGAAGCAGCAATATCTTTAATCTTATCATCGAATCTCCCGTATTTGACAGCATTTTCCATCAGTTCGCTTATATTCATAATGATGGAATCAATTATATCCCGTGAGAGATTTTTATCTTTGAGGAATTCTTCTGTTCTGACTCGCACCGTTTCAAGGTTATCCCATTCGGGCGCAATCTTCAGGTTCATGATATTTTCCATTTCCTACTCCATATTTTAGAGAGTGAATGTTCTGAAATGAATTTATATAGAGGTGAAGATGGTTTTTATAATTAATTACTTTTTTTTATTTTTTTTAAAATTTAATACTTATTATTATATTGAAGACGTTAAAGGGAATCTGTTGTTAAGTAAGCTTTGTAATATATTGAAATTTAATGAATCTGACAAAGAAAACATTTTTAATTATACCGGTACTCATCTTTCTGCCTTCACTGGCTGCAGTAACAGCTCTGTATTATTTTATTGCTTCTACATTTAAACCGGTCTCAGGAAGCATTTTTAATAATGGTGCAGGAATTGTAATCACTTCATTAATTATTACAGCCGCTTTTGGACTAGCCATTGATCTCTTTCTCCTGCTTATCCGGAAAAGCATAATCGGTAATATAAATATCCTGACTAAGAGAGCTGATGAGATTGGGGAGACATGCGACTTTTCATCCCGCCTTCCTGTTAAAACCGATAATGATGAGATATCGCAGCTTGCCTGGAGCTTTAACGCTCTGCTGGACAGAATGGCTGAGTCCAACTACAGCCTGGAAAAGAACATAGAAGAAAGCTCAACCATGCTTGAGAGGAGCATCAGGGAGCGTATATCCGATCTGATGACTATGAACCAGGTGCTTACTCTCATGGAGGAGGTCTTTGAGCATTCGCTTGAGGGGATTATTATTACTGACAGCAGAGGAGTGATAACCAAGGTTAATCCGGCTTTTACAGGTATTACCGGTTATTCTGAACATGAGGTCGTCGGGAAAAATCCCAGGGTACTGAAGTCGGAGCATCATAATCCGCATTTCTATAAAAGCATGTGGGACAGCCTGTTGAATGAGGGGCACTGGGCAGGGGAGATATGGGACCGTCATAAGGACGGGAATGCATTCCCGGAGTGGCTGTCCATCAGTGCTATACGTAACTCAGAGGGGGAGACTTCACATTACGTTGGAGTTTTTCATGATATAAGTGACAAGAAAAGACAGGAGGAGTTAATCAGATACCACGCGCTGCATGATTCACTGACAGATCTCCCCAATATATTTCTTTTAAAAAACAGGATAGAACAGGCAATACTGCATTCAATAAGGGATAAAACAAAATTCGGAGTGATGTTTCTCGACCTTGATAACTTCAGGAAGTTCAATGAGAGCCTGGGTCTTGCAATCGGGGATATGCTTTTAAAATCTGCCGCGGAACGGATACGGAGCATGGCAAGGAATGTTGATACAGTGGCGCGGCATGGCGGAGATGAGTTTATAATACTTGTTGAAAATATTTATGATGAGAAACCTCTTATTACCCTTGCACAGAGGATTCTTGTGGCATTTAAAGAACCCTTTACAATTATTGATAAAGCGTTTCATATCGGAATAAGTATGGGTATTGCGGTGTTCCCTGATGATGGGGAGGATTTTGACAACCTGCTGAGAAACGCGGATACAGCGATGTACAGGGCAAAGGAGATTGGTAAAGAGACATTCTCGATGTACACTGAATCATTGAATGACCGTGTTACACGGAAGCTGACGCTGGAGAACGAACTGAGGATTGCGCTTAAAGAAAAGGATTTTGAAGTATACTATCAGCCGCAGATGGATCTTAAAACCGGAAAAATTACCGGTGTGGAAGGCCTGGCGAGGTGGAGCAATTCTCATGGAGTGATTATGCCACCCGATGGTTTCATCCCCTTTTCCGAGGAGGCAGGTCTTATCTTTGAGATAGACAGGATCATCATGGAGAAGGCCCTTGTTGAAATCGGGGAACTTATTAATAGCGGGAAATATCCCCTGAAGCTTTCACTAAACTGCTCGGCAAAGGTTCTTCATTTAAAGCGGCTTCCTAATATAATAACAGGCTATCTCTCTAAATTTAATTTTGCCCCTGACTGGTTTGAACTTGAAATTACAGAGAGTTCAATAATGGAGAATTATAAAGACAGCCTGGAAAGCATTCATAGACTCAGAGATACAGGTATAGCCATATCGCTTGATGATTTCGGAACAGGATACTCATCCCTTTCGCAGCTTAAAAATCTCCCTATTAATTCATTGAAGATCGACCGCAGTTTTATTGAAGAGGTCAGCACCGGCAGCACTGATGCCCATATTATTGAAGCTGTAGTCTCCCTCTCTCAGAAATTCGGTATAACAGTTATAGCTGAAGGTGTTGAAACTGAAGAACAGCTGCAGTTTCTGAAAAACGCGGGGTGTGATGTTGTTCAGGGGTATTACATAAGCAGACCTCTCCCCTTTGACAGGCTTAAATCATTTTTAGGAGTAGCTTAGAACTTACCCCTGTTCCAGTGCATTATCAAGATCTCCGTATGATAAAAACAGCTCAATACCATCATCCAAATCCGCGCTGCTGACAATCTCTCCGTAGTGTTTTCCTGTTACTATTTTTATTTTTGACCCGGTAAACATTGACAATATTCTTATAAACTCACTGATATCATCATCACTGAAATCTTTCATCTCTCTTATGTCAAAGATGCAGATCTTTCCGTGAAGATTTTTCATAAAGAACCCGGTAAATAGTGTTTTCGCAGCATCCTGTAATTCGCTCTCTCTGATGCCTCCTTTCATGGTAATAATCACCATCTCCCCTTTGCGGGATATTTCAATAAATTCATCCTGTTTCTGAAGTTTTCTGTTGATACCGTAATGTATGGCCGCCTTAAGTTTGATATTGAGTTTATTCGGGTCATGAGGCTTCACAATATAATCAAATGCTCCGGATTTTAATGCATTGATTACAGTCTCCCTGTCCTTGTTTACCGTGAAAATTACTATGGGGACTTCCCTGGTCATTTTATTTTTACGTAAAGTCTGCATCACTTCGAAGCCGGTCATCTGCGGCATATTCAGATCAAGGAGTATTACTTCAGGGGGGAATTCCTTTGCCAGTTCAACGCCTTTAACAGGGGAGGTCTCTATTATTACTTTGTATCCGATTGCATTAAGCTGGCTTTCCAGGATTCCCAGGGTTGTCCTGTCATCATCTATCGCGAGAACTGTATACATTCAAACACCTCATCTATTACAGGTAGGTTTAATTTTATCATATTTTAGGCTGTAATCAAATTTTTTAACGCCATTACACCTGTAAATATTCACACCTGAATGAGTATGTATTATTAAAAACAGCATGAGTATTATTAACAAAAAAATGGACAAGCTGTTTAGAAATATATATATTTAAAAAAGGTGCGGAGTTATGGAATTCAGTTATAAAGATGAAGAAACTGCAATTATAATATATGTACACGGTATGCTGGATCTTCAGCGTTCCGCTAAAATTGACAGCGGGCTGGAACAACTGGTCTCTTCAGGGCAGGGGAGGGACTTTATTCTTAATCTTAAAGATTTAGAATACAGCAACAGCGCGGGCCATGGTATTTTTATTAATATGCTGGGTATTCTGAGCAAGTCCGGGAGAAAACTTGTATTCTGTAACCTGAATGAACAGGTGAGAAGGGTTTTTGAGATTGTTCAGCTGGATGAGCTGTTTGCTATATTCGATTCAGAAGAGGAGGCATTGAATTATCTGAAAAAGTTAAAAGATATATGAATCCTTTCTGTAAAAATATAAAACTGCTGAATACTTTCCCAGGTCAGTTTTAAACAATATCCTCTTTCGTGAAATCCCGTTCAGTTTTGCTGCTCTCAGATAATCTGATCCAGTTTTCAACTATATCCTTGCCATAGATTTTTTTCCATTCATTTACAATCATATCAACAGGGACATCGTGGTAAACTCCGTGAAAGGCTGTGTACTCCATGAACTTCTTCTGGTCGCCATTAAATTCATGGAATATAGAATCATTTATGCCGTCAAATTCAAGGGGGGGAACTTTGTGCAGCAGGCATATCCCCGCGTTAAATGCCGGTGTTGCCTTAACCCATCTACCCTCAATCCACAGCTCGCTAAACCCGTGATATGCGATAAGGTCAGTGCCTAAATAATCAAGGAACTGCCGGGTCGCAAGGTGGTTCCTCACTGAAGCAAATCCTATTCTTGCAGGTATTCCCGAAGCACGGGCAACAGCGCACAGGAGCGCGGCTTTTGGTATGCAGAATCCGGTTCTTTTTTCTATTACATTGCTTGCAAGGTAATGCTCCGGTTTATAAAACGGGAGGTAGGGATTATATTTAATATCATCACGCACGCGGAGGTAGAGCTTAACTGCATTTTCTCTTGAGGATAAATTCGCATCTCCCAGTATTTCAGAGGCGTAACCGGTTACTACAGGGTGTTCACTGTTTATTATCCCGCCCGGTTTAAGGCAGTCTTCTATACTTTCCGCGTTAAGCATGCTATACCTCGTTTATAAGGAATTAATATATGGTTAAAAGGTGATGTCAAGGAGATTAAAGCAATAATATCTGTGTGGTAATAAGAGGAAAAATTGATTATGCCCACGGATAATGTTTAAAAAATACTAAAGAAACTTTAATACAGTATAAAAAATAAAATTGACACCATTGAAAAGATAGGTATTATTCAACAATATGTAAATTTAAGGCTCAATTCTGAAGATGCTGTTTAATCCTGATTGAGCTCCATTTAACTGGCGGATTATATGAAATTCATTAAATGGATCAGACTTGCGCCGGATATAATTATTGGCCGTAAAATCGGGAAGCTGAGAATATTTCCTATTACCACTAAAATCGTGCTCATTTACATTCTTTTTATACTCCTTTCTAATTTCTCATCACACTACATAAGCCTTATGCTGTACAGGGGCGAGATGGTTAAACTCACACGGCAGCTCCTGGCGCGTGACCTGAAGGATATATACAATTACGCCAATACCCAGCACGAAATTTTCAGCGTGAGGAACAACCTTGAGGAATCACGCAGGCTCATAAGTGAAAGGGCTGTCCTTGACTTTAAACACAGGATGTCGCTTCTCCTCGGTGTGGAGAGGAGCGGGGATATAAATATAATGTCATCATTAACCGGGATAACCGGCAGGTTCACTGACAGCGGCACACTGGCAACAATTACTGAAAACCTCGATAAGGGGGAGACCGAAGGTTTTATAAGTTTCTTCCTACAGGGGAAAAAATATTTCGGCGTGTATAAATTCAATAAAAACTGGAACCTCTTTTTTATCCGGGCCGAGGAGTTCACTGAATTCAATGAAGATTCAAACCGGATATTTAAGAAGATATCCATTGTTATTGTTGCCATAACCCTGGCATGCGCTGTGGCAGGTATATTCATAATAGATTACCTGCTCCGTTTCATCCGCCATATAACAAACAGCATAATGCGTATGATCCGTAAAAACAGCATTGAGCTTATAGACATGAAGGGGAGCCAGGCGGATGACGTGACGTTCATGGGTATGGCGTTCAACGCCCTATCCGACACAATCAATACCATGATTTCCATATTCCAGAAGTTCACTAACCGTGACATAGTGCTTAAAGCATACGCCGAGAAGAAAGTAAAACTCGAAGGGTCAAAGCGTGAACTGACGTGCCTCTTCTCGGATATAAAGAGCTTCACAAATATGACAGAGGTGCTCGGCACGGACATAATTAATCTCCTTAACCTTCATTACACCCGTGTAATAAAAATAATCCTTCAGCATGACGGTATTATAGGCTCAATCATCGGTGATGCGCTCCTGGTTGTTTACGGAGTAATAGGTGATGAACCGGAAAAGAGAAAATCATATAATGCGGTTCTGACAGGGTACAGGATTCACGAGGTAACAGCTGAAATACGCAGTGAGATGATGGCAATAAAGGAGAAAATTCTCTCTGAAAGGGGGAGTTTCACCCCGCAGGAGGAGCGCGTATTCAAAGCAGTGCTCATTGAAGTTGGTGTCGGTATTGACGGAGGGGATGTGTTCTACGGGAATATAGGATCCTACGAGCGCATGACAAACACAGTTATAGGAGACACTGTGAACTCCTCGTCCCGTATGGAGGGGCTCAACCGTATATATAAAGCTCCGATTATCTGCTCGGAATATATAAGGGATGATATTACAATGAGTGTACCGGGCCACGGACTTGAGTTCCTTGAGCTGGACATGGTTAAGGTAAAAGGTAAGGAGGAGGGGAAGAGGGTCTTCTGGCCGGTTTTAACAAGTGAGATAAATCCTCAGATGAGAAAGGATATGAAGATATACTCCGCAGCCCTGAAGCTTTACTATAAAGGGGACTGGAAAGAGGCGCATAAATTATTCAGCAGCTGCTCACTCCCCCCTGCAGAGGTTTTTGTCCACAGGACAAAAGAGAAAAAATCCCCGAAGAACTGGAATGGAATATGGACAATGGATTCAAAATAACCGCGCACCGGTATATGGTTGAAGCGGTATGGATATAAACTATGAAAAAAAGTAAAGTTCAGCTTTTACCGGCTGAGAGAGTTCCGGATGAATCACGCGAAGTAACAAAACTCTTCCTCCGTGAAGGCATGGGCCTGGAAGATGAGACAACCAGTGTATATAACCTTTACAGGGAGTTCTCGGCCAGTAAAAAAAACAGGAGCTACCCGGTTTATATCGTAGTGATATTATTCGCGATTATACTTCTCTCAGCTACAGTTCTCCTTACACGTGGTATCCAGAGGGATATAGACAGAATATCAGTGGGGATATCCGACTTCAGGGATCTGAATCTCGCAGAACTGCTGAACGCTTTCAGAAAAGCTGAAATGGAACTGAAAGATGTTGATGATAAAATCTCCGTGACCAGACAGGCTATGGAACTGGAAGTGGAGCGCATAAAGAGGGCTACCGCACTTGAGATAAAAAAAGTTGAGGAGTCGGGACTGGGCCAGGCTGAAAAACAGCGCCTCATTAAGAAGATTCAGGCTGATAATGATACGAAGATGAAAGTTAGTTCAGGCACTTATGAAGACCGCATAAAGAGTTACCAGCTTGAAGCTGATAACACCCGCAGCAGGATGGAGAGTTTAAAGAAACAAGTTGCCGTTGAAAAAACTGATTATGTAAAGGCCATGGAAAATAAAGTGAAGTACCAGGAGGAGAGCAGCAGTAAACAGCTTGAAGACCAGAGAAGGGAATACCAGCAGGCCCTTGCATCATATCAGAAAGAACTCGATGCCTCCAGGGATGAGACCGTAAAGGAGAGTGAAAAAACACGCAGCACGGCACAGCTCCTCAACCTGTATAAACAGGCGCTTAGATACTACGCGAAGACCAGGGGTGAACACGGATATGTAATAGATCCCGGCTCAAAGGGGAATATGCTCCTTGATATAAATCCCTATATAGCAATCACCCCCGGAGATAAAGCATACATACTTACAATGGATAACAGTGTACTTGCGCTTGTTGAACTTCGTCCGGAAGGGATCAGGATGAAGGCGAAGATACTGAAAAAGATGCTCAATGATGAAATACACCCTTTTGATAAAATTCTGGTAATAAAAAATTAAGGCACAGATATGAAAGTTTACCCTGTTATTTTACTAATCCTCTTAATACCGTTAATCATTAAAGGCGCAGAGTGGGAGAGCTTCAACCTTAAAGTTGCCGGAACAGGTCCATCCACCGAAAAGGGTTCTACGAGATACAGCATTACTGATGCTTCCAGTAATGTTTTTGATGTGAATTATTCAACTCACCCGGTTGAAAAGGAACAGAAGCGGGTTATAGAGCTGAAGGATATTTTTTACAGCTGGGAGAATATCTCTGTTAAATACCCGGAATTCTACTTTTCCGGGGAAGGGATTTATACCACTGTGAATACTGAGAGAATTTCATATAAAGATGAAAACCTGCTCCCTTACCTCCCTGCGGGGCTTGCATTCCAGGACAATAATCAGGGGCTGCATTACAGGTTCAGGATTGTTGTTGAAAACAGATCATGGATGCTTGACGGTACATATACAGACGAGGAAGCCCTACTCCAGGAGATATACAATTTTATCCGGAAAAAGAAGAAGGATGAGAATAAAGAGATGGAGGAGGATAAGGATGAAGCCTCCATTACCGTTAAATCAGAAGGAAAAGAAACCAGGTCTGAAACTGCTGTGACAGAAGATAAACCTGAAAAGGAAAAGACAAGGCATCGCCTTTCGGTATTTGCCGCAGGGAATTACCTGCTACCCGACGGTAAACTTGAAAAAATATTTTCACATGGGTACGGCGGCATGGCCGGTGTAACCCTGCATAACACGGGAATTTCTCTTAATGATAAAACCCTGTTCCACCTGGACTTCACCTTTTCAGCAGGGTACTGGCAGTACATCGAAAAAGATGGCATCGATTCCGAAACAAGCTGTAGTATTGAATCTGCTTATATTGTCCCGCTTGCCCTCACGGCACGGCACCCTTTTTATTTCTTCAATGATTTCTATATCGCCCCTGTTGCAGGTGTGGGGCTGAATTATAACAGCATTGATTATTGCGAGCCCACTGTTTTATCAGATTACCGGAAAATAAAGATACGGGCATGGGCGCCTTCACTCACAGGTGGGGTACAGCTCGGATATTCTTTTGTAAAAGAAAAAATATCATTAATTGGCGGAGTTGAATATACCGCAATATTTGAAAGAAGAATGACAGCAAACTCCTGGGTATTTAATGCCGGGGTGGAATATTCACTTATGTTTTTCAGCGAATAAAAGAGGACTGAATATCGTGAGTTGATGAATCATGAAGCAGATTAAGAAAAATATTTCCCTGGTATTATTAATTGCATTATCTGCTGCAATACTCTGCTGCGACGGAGTTGTCTATGATGAACTCTTTGATCATACATGCACACTAACCTACGATGATAACAGCAGCACAGGGGGAGTAATCCCGTCAGACCCTGTAACATACAGGGAGGGGCAGGTTATAACAGTACTGGATAACACAGAAACACTTGTAAGAACGGGATATACTTTCGGCGGATGGAATACTGAACCTGATGGGAGCGGAACAACATATCTCCCCGGAACTTCGTTATTAACCACAAATTATTCTGTAATACTCTACGCCTTGTGGATAGGGAACAATTACACAATCACATTTGATCCTGATGGAGGGGCAGGGACAATGACCCCGCAGGTAATCCCATGCGGCACAACACTGCCGCTCAGTACAAATACATTTACACGCGCCGGATACAGTTTTGCAGGATGGTCAACCACTTCTGGTGGAGCCGTTGTCTACGCTGATAATGTTCCATATACTATGGGGCCTTCAGATATTACTCTTTATGCACAATGGTATCCGGGCCCGGCCCTTACGGCAGCATCATATACTCTCTGGAAATGTGATTCAGCAACTATAACAAACCTTCAGGGCACAGGCTTCAGGACCGGAGCAACAGTGATTTTACAGAGATCGGGATTTTCTGATATCGCTGCCTCTGTTGTTAATGTCGTGAGCGGGACACAGATTACATGTCAGTTTGATCTTTCAGCTATCACAGATGCAGAAGCAGGGCAGTGGAATATTGTTGTTGAAAATGATGACGGACTTAATGATACTCTCGGCAATGCTTTAACAATGAACCGTCGGCTTACAGAGGACTGGGAGAGCGGCACAGACGGATGGATTGACAGCGCGGCACCTGGAGATACATACAACCTTGTAGCTACACCTGTTCATGGCGGGTCCTCTTGTATGAGTATAATAGCGGTTAATGACTGGAACTTTTTTGACGGTTTCCATTTTATTTTTGAAGGTGGATTCCAGCCGGAATATATCGGTTTCTGGATCAGAAAAGAGACTGAAGCTAATGATCCATCAATCAACTTTGGAGACGATAATACAAATCTTACAAATGGGGGGATATGGTATAAATGGGACGATGTCTATGGTAACCGCACCGGCACACCTAATGTAATGTTTGTACAGGACGGCAGCAGTATTAACCACCTGTCAGGACAATATTTAGGAGACATCTATAACCATGTTGAGTTAATGAATATAAATTTTGTCACGCAGACTTATGATTTTTATATTAATGGTTCTGTCATAGCCACAAATGTAACTTTTCATACCGCAACTACATCTTTTACCCGTCTGTATATAAGCCTTGCCTGGTATGGCGATCCTTCATATACATATATAGATGATATTGATATGCACTAATATCAGGAAGGTTGCATAAGATGAAATTAATCATAAAATAATTCTTTCCAATGTAACCAGTTACTGTTATATTTGGTTATATTATAAAAAAGATTCAAAAAAAAGGAGCACTAAAATGTCAGCACAATTACTTGGTGAAGTCCTCATTGAGAAAGGTGTAATCACAAAGCAGATACTGGATAAAGCCCTTGAAGCGCAGCAGCATGAGGGGGGATTGTTAGGTATGATTCTTCTCTCCGGGGGGTATATTTCCGAAATGAACCTCATTGAAGCCCTTGCAGCACAACTCAGAAATTCCGCCGAATCATCACACTCTATACATTAGCCGATAATGTCAGCGGAACAGCCGGCACTTTTTTTCTAATGATTGTTCAGAAAAAAAATCCGGATTTATCGCTGCCGTTATCTTTTATTTTTCAGAAAAATATAAATGTAACCAGAATATAAACAGGGATAAGTACAGGTATGGAATACTTGAACATATACCCGAAGAAACTGGGCATTGCAACACCGTTCTCCTCCGCTATAGCTTTTGTCATGAAGTTCGGCGCATTACCTATATAGGTATTAGCACCCATTAGTACTGCACCGGCGCTTATGGCAAGCAGTGTACCCGCGTGAACACCCATGAGGTCTGCCGGATTCCCCCCTGCTGTGTTAAAGAATACAACATATGTGGGCGCGTTGTCAAGAAAGCTGGAGAGTATCCCCGTTGCCCAGAAAAAATTCGCGTTGATAAAATTTCCGCTGCTGTCTGCAACGCTTTTAATAACCATTCCCATGGGGCCCTCTGTCCCTGCTTTAAGCATCTCTATTGGGATAACCATTGTCATGAAGATTGTGGCAAAGAGTTTAGCAACTTCATTAATAGGCTCCCAGCTGAACCCGTTCCCCCTCCTTATTGATTTTTCAGTAATCATCAGAGACACCAGTGTTATTAACAACAGAAGAGTTACCTGTAGAACTGAAGCAAGAGGTACTTCCACATGGTGAAGAGTGAATGCTGTCCCCATGTCCATGCTTGATACAAGCACTGCACCTATGACGCATGGAATTAAAAGGATGTTCGGTATACCGGCGATGCTCAGTTTCCCGCCACCGGAAGTTTTTTCCGGCCTGTTCTTCTCTCTCCTGTAATAGTATGTATCCATGAAAAAGAATATTACAAGAAGCACAGCAGTTACAAATGCCACAGGCCCCAGCATATATTTTACTGTCCAGAAGAAGTCTATCCCTTTAAGAAAACCGAGGAAGAGCGGAGGGTCGCCGATTGGTGTGAGTCCTCCGCCCACATTTGCCACGATAAAAATAACAAAGACGACGATGTGCACCCTGTTCTTTCTCCACTCATTGGCCCTGAGTATCGGCCTTATAAGCACCATGGCTGCCCCTGTTGTGCCCATTAAGCTGGCAAGTGATCCCCCGATCAGTAACATCAGTGTGTTGACCTTAGGCGTTCCCGCAAGGTCACCCTTGATCTGTATACCCCCTGCCACTGTGAAGAGGGCAAGCAGCAGTGTGATGAAAGGTATAAACTCCAGCAGATAAACTTCAAAAAAATAGAAAGCGCTTGTGCTTACTGTCTCACTCCCCTGGTGAGTGATGTCACTCTTTGCGTAAGTCATCTGTGATGACATGAGAAGAATCGCTGCGAGCAGATTAATAATCATAAAAAGTTTTTTCATATAAGAGACTGCCTCGTATAGATTTTATGTATCAGTGATTCACGTTATCAATATTAAAAGCCTGAGCAGGTTAATAAGTATAACCGGGCCGGAAGTTTGTTTCATATAAACAATTATTTTCTGTTAAATCAAGTATTTTAACATCACCGGAATTTTAAGTTGCTTTTTCGGGTGTAATTAAATGATGGTTTTAAAATAGATCAGATTTTATTGTATAAAATCTACTTATATATACAGAACTTAAAAGAGGAAGCAGTGAAAGAAAGAAGAATAGGGCCTGATAAGATTGTTAATGCTATAAGCACAATTTCAGTTTTTATATGGATTATTTTTGCGGTGGTGTTTATCCTGTTCGCGATTGCGAACCCTACACATTCAGGCATGGCAGCAAGCAGGCCGGCGCTGACATGGAACACGGTCTGGGTTCATAGAATAATGTACGGGTTCCTTATATTCCAGGTTCTCCTCGGCGGTATAGGTATTTTTTTAAACCTGACCAGGCTGAAAAGAAAGACAGACAGAATGAGGCTTACACTTGTTATATCAGTTGTACTGGGTATACTCTGGCTTGTGATTATCAGTTTCAAATAAAGACCTGAACCAAATCCCGCTCAGGGGCTCCATTCAAGGAGCCTCATGCATAAATTCTGCATAAAAAATATTTAATATTATTAGAATTTTCAGACAGAGCTGACACTCTTCCCTGCCGGTATTCGTTTCATTTAGTGAAGATAATATAAAGAGAGGTGACTTTATGAAAAAGATATTAAGCATTATGACATTAATTATTTTTGCCCTTGGTTCAGTCCTTTATGCGCAGGATGATCCGGTAAAAACAAGGGACAAGGTTAAGCTTTCTGAAGAAGTGAAACTCAGGGCTGATACTAAAGAGCAGAACAGAGTCAGGGAAGAGGATAAGCTTAAAGAGCAGAACAGGGTCAGAGAAGAGGATAAGCTTAAAGAGCAGACAAAACTGAAAGAACAGGCCAGGATTAAAGATGGTGATAAAACACAGACTAAAGAGCAGACCAGGAGCAGGGACCGTGTCCGTATAAAGGATGATGAAAAGAAAACAGATGAGAAAGGTTTGAAAGAGAAGAATGCTCTTAAAAACAGCGGTAATGATAAAAAGATCAAAGCTGAAAAACGTGAAAAAATCCGTGAAAAGAGATCTTTGAAAAAGGAGACAAAAGAGCAGAAAAAAGAGATGCATGAAAACAGGAAGATGTTACAGGATATGAATAAAGGGGGAAAAGGGAGCGGAACAAATTAGTATACTTTAACTCTGGAATCCTGTACTTTAATCCCTCCGGCATATTATGCACGGGAGGGATTAACTGTCCGGAAGCGGGATCATTCTATGATAACTGGAGGATTATATCTATATGAAATTCACGCGGTTTCTGATAGTGGTTCTGTTGTTTTTCCTGGCTCTCCCTGCATCTGCAAAGTATGGAATATACGGCTCAGCAGGTTTCAGGGTGATTTTCTCAGAGGATGAAGATATCTCCCAGCACTATTACAAGCCTTTTGTCAGGATGGGATGGGCCGGGGAATATTTTAACATATCAGCTTCATATTACAGATGGATGTCATACACTGTGACAGATGCTCTTTATAACGAAAAAGATATTGATTTGAATCAGCCCGGTGCGGATCTGACGATTTATGCAGGGGATATATTGAGTATTTCTGGGGGGTATTCATACATCTCCGGAAGCTCATCCTATACTGCGCATAAGTATTCAGGCGAGATTATTCTCGACTTTGAAAGTATCGATATATCAGCAGATTCATCATTTAAAAATACGGAGTATGAATTTAACGGTAAGATTAAAAATTCCTATTTTACAGCAGGAGGGGAGGTGAGCTTTGATGTTACGGAGAGTTTTTCCTGGGATGCGGGCTACCTGTTTGAAAAGACTGATTATAAAACTTATGGTTATGTATATACAAAAAACAGCGGACGTCTGGGAATTGTTCTTTCTCCAACGGAGAAACTTTATTTTTTAGGCGGAATAACAGGTGGGAAAGATTCCGACAATATAAAATCAGCAGCCTTTGATGCGGGGTTTTCTCTTAAGCTTTTTGAGCATCTTAAACTCTCCGCTGCATATATGCTCACTGCGGAATTTATCTCTTCAGGTTCCTCGTCTACTTTAAGCGGGAGGAGGGGGACTTCAACAACTACAACAACTACATCAACTGAAACAGAAATTTCACACACTGGAAATATTGCTGTTTCATTATACTTTTAAAGAATCGCCGGGGAAAGATTTATTCATTTTTTCTCCCTTTTCTTTCTGTTTTCTGCTCTCTCCTGAAATCATTGATATTTTTCCGTTCCTGTCGTAGCTCCCGGTTCATCTGTTTTATTTCAGCTTTCTCCCTGATTTCCTCTCTGTTTCTTTTCTCTTCAGAACCATTGCTGTTTGATTCACTGTTCTCTTTTTCCCCTGCAATCTCAGGTTTATTGATATTCCTATTATCCGTATCTTTATTGGTTAATCTGTTGTTGAATCTCCCTGTATTAATTATTAAGGCTGTTGCGGGATCTATTGCTGCAAGTTCACCAGGTTTTTCAGAAGACCATATTCTCCCTTCAGATATTTCAATACTCATATCAGGAGCCTCAACTTTTACTTTACCCTGCGAAACAGCAACCTCGGTCTTCTTAATTGAGCATTTAATCATAAAATCTGTTCCAACAGGGGATACATCATATTTACCGCAGCTGAAACTGTATGTTATATCACCTGATGATTTTGATATAACAGCTCCTTCATTAAGTAAAAATTGTATCCCTCTTATGCTGTTGTTACGGGGCACAGCCAGGGAGGAGAAGCTTCCGATATAAAGCTTGTATCCTGATGCTGAAACAAGAGCTTCCCCTTTTTCACCTGTTTGTATAAGTGAACCTGTTGTGATAACTGAATCATCCGTTGAAGCAGACCCGTTTAGATATACTCCCCCTGAAACAGAGTGCAATGTAAGGAGGTACCCTTCATCAGCTTTCATTCTGCCTAAAAACAGATAGGCGGATATAATCAGTATAAATGAAGCTGCAAGTGCCAGCCCTGTGGTAAACCTTTTTATAACAGGTTTTTCCCCGGATGCTTTTTCTACAATCTGATTATTTACCTTCTGCCAGTGAGACATCACTGCTTCACGAACATGAATACGCGGCATGGAATCTGAAGGGTGCTCCGCTATAACTGATGATAGAGTTTCAGCAAGTTTTCTGCATTGAGTGCATGAGTCGAGATGCTTCCTGATTCTTGCCGCATTTTCTGCCGATGCAAGTCCGGAAACATAATAATCAATCTCTTTCCCTGTAAGATGATTACTCACGATTTACTCCTCTCATTAATTAAACGATCCATCTTCCTTATCCGTGTCATCAGGAATAAAAAAACCCTTCTCTCTCAACTTTTTTCTGATATATTCTATTACGCTTTTTACCTTTCTTTTAAGAGTTCTCTCGGATATTTTCATAATGGTGGCAATTTCGGAATAGGTGAGACCGTTTCTCCTGAAAAGTATTATGCTCCTTTCAGGCTCACCAAGTGTATCTACTATTGAATTTATTATACCAATTATTTCATCTGATGTGCCCTCTTCAATGTCTCTGCTTCTGTCAGGGAGCATTGTTATGTCAGTGGTTTCAATCTTTGTTCGTGATCTTTTGCGTGCGCTATCAATACATACGGTTCGCGTTATAGAATAGAGAAGGGCGCGTATATTGCTTGAGTGTACACTGCTTTTAACCGAATAATTTATCAGCTTGATGAAAACATCCTGAAGAATATCCTCTGCTTCATCCCGGTTGTGAACCGACCTGAGAATATATGTAAAAATCTCTTTTGAATAGAGGTCGTATGCTCTTTCTATCTCAGTACGTGGTATCATACTTATTTATTTTTATCAAATTTTCCCTCAGGAGGCATAGGTCTTTTCCACGGAGCAAAGCTTATTGAATCTGTAGGGCAGGCATTAATACATGTGCCGCATGAATAACAATCCGGAATAATTTTATCCCTTTTGAGAATTGCCTCCATAACTGTAGATGGGCATGCTTTTGAACATGCGTTACAGGCAATGCATGTGTTATAATTCACCTTTATTTTAAAGATGCTGATCTTTTCCCCGAGCCACCCGGCAAGACCGAAGGGGCATAAGAAGTGACACCAGGGCCTGTATATAAACAGTGAAAGAATGAGGAGCGCTGCTATGAAAGCGATTCCGGCTGAGTTCAGCACTGAAGGTTTAAATATTTTAAACGGGTCAATAATGTGGAACAGATCAATACTCCATATAAAAGCTGCGGTAGTGAAGAGAACAAGGAATAAAATCCTTACTGTATTTGAAATTATGAAAGGTGGTTTAAACTGACGCGTTAATGCTCCTGTGTCCCTGTTGTTTCTGTTCAGCCTGAAGATAAAATCCTGAAGTGTGCCGAACTGGCATCCCCATGAGCATATGAATTTGTTGGCAGTGATTACAAGTATCATGAAAACAATAAATGCAATCATGCGAGGGGGGAATACTACCCTGTTTATCCCGTAAAGGACAATGGCATCCTTGACCGTTCCCATCGGGCTGGGGTCTGAGCCTAAAATAATACCGAAAATAATAACTGAAGAGATATATAATATAAGTCTGGCATTACGGTTAATTTTTTTTCTTATTATTAATAAAAATGCAACTGACAGTACAGCAACCCAGAGTATGAACTTCAGTGGTATTTTAAACCAGTTTTTTGATTCAGTCTCTGCATTAAGAACCATTACTTTTTCTGTTTCTGATTTTATCTCTTCAGGTGGAATGTTAAAGGAAGAAAGGGTACGGTTAAGATCCTCCTTTGATGTAATCCGGAAAATATATTTAAGCGATGGATTGGACAGACCGTTTTTTGTTCCGAATTGTGTTACACTGTCATCCATTGATATAATAATCTCTGCTTTTGCAGGTATCACTTCAGGTTTTTCCTGCCAGATACCGGAGGATAACATTGAAAGTAATACCACGGCTGCAATTGTGATTGTAAAAGATATTGATAAAGTAATAATTTTTTTCATATTAGTAATTCCTTAAAGCCATAATATCCGGATATAATGATGTCGGCTGCTCTGCTTTATGAAAAGTAATTTAAGTGATTAAGCATTTTAAATCAATTATTAATGGATGCATATTTTAAAATTTCTACTGGTGAATTCAGTCCAATAATATATAACGCAACAGAAAGTAAAAAGGGGACAAATTTTTACTGAAAAGTTTTCCGGGCATTACACCTGGGCGTTCAGTTAAATAAAAATGGAGCATAAATACAGGTTATTAATATTGACATTCGTTCTTTTCTTTATAGACTATTAACGGTTTCCCATATTTAATCTGAAATAAATCATTCAAGGAGATTTAATTATGGCAGTATCACCGCTTCTTATAGCTAAAGGTAAAAAGGACCTGGTACTCCTTTCAAATATGGCCAACAGGCACGGCCTCATTGCCGGTGCAACCGGTACAGGGAAGACTGTTACTCTACAGAGAATGGCGCAGAGCTTCAGTAAAATCGGGGTTCCGGTTTTTCTTGCTGATGTGAAGGGTGACCTCGCCGGGATCAGTCAGCCGGGTAACGGGAATCCGAAGGTTGATGAACGGATAAAAAAACTCGCAGTGAAAGATTTTATTTTTTCAGGGAGCCCCGTTGTGTTCTGGGACGTATTCGGAGTTTCAGGCCATCCTGTACGTACCACCATCTCAGAGATGGGGCCGCTGCTTCTCTCACGCCTCCTTAACCTCAATGATACACAGAGCGGTGTGCTCTCCCTTATATTTAAAATTGCTGATGATGAAGGTCTCCTCCTCCTTGACATGAAAGACCTCCGCTCCATGCTTCAGTACGCCGGTGACAATGCGTCAGACTTCACCACTGAATACGGAAAGATATCAGCCGCAAGTGTGGGCGCAATACAGAGGTCGCTCCTTGCTCTTGAAGAGCAGGGGGGAGATAAACTCTTTGGTGAGCCTGCACTTGACCTTAATGATTTTATACAGACAGATACTGAAGGTGAGGGAGTGATCAATATCCTCGCAGCAGATAAACTTATGCAGTCGCCAAAGACTTATGCCACCTTTCTGCTCTGGATGCTGTCGGAACTTTTTGAACAGCTACCCGAGGCCGGTGACACGGAGAAACCGAAGCTGGTGTTCTTTTTTGATGAGGCGCACCTCCTCTTCAGCGAAGCACCTTCGGCTCTTCTTGAAAAAATCGAACAGGTCGTGCGGCTTATACGATCAAAGGGTGTGGGTATATATTTTATAAGTCAGAATCCCGTTGATATCCCTGACAAAATTCTCGGCCAGCTGGGTAACCGTGTGCAGCACGCGCTGCGCGCTTTCAGCGCCAATGACCTTAAAGGAGTACAGACAGCGGCAAAAACATTCCGTCTTAATCCTGAACTTGATATAGAGAAAGCAATTACCGGACTTGAGACAGGTGAGGCGCTTGTTTCATTTCTTGATGAAAAAGGTGCGCCAGGCATCACTGAGCGCGCGTATATACTCCCGCCTCCGGGTAAGATTGGACCCATAACAGAGGGGGAGCGCAATTCTATGATTAAAGGCTCCGCCATCTACGGGCATTACGAAAAGGAGGTGGACAGCGAGTCTGCTTACGAACTGCTTATTGATAGAAGAAATAAAGTTGAGGCAGAGGCTGAATCTGCCGCAGAAGAGAAAGCAGCGGCAAAAGCAAAACCGAAAGCACGGCAGAAAGAGAGCATTGCTGAAGCTGTTCTAAAAAGCGCGGCGCGAGCTGCTGCGAGCCAGGCAGGGAGAACTATAGTTCGCGGTGTGCTGGGGTCGATCTTCGGGAAGAGGTGAGCTGTTTCTTGTATCCGCGCAGTGATAATTATCCGGGGTATGAAAATGTATCCCGGATAATAGTCCCCGTTTTTACATTCTTTATTTTCATCAAACTCTAATCTGACTTATTATTATGCCCCATGCCGCCAGTAAAGAGATAACCGTCCGTAAATATCAGAATAATACAATGTTTCCAGCTTATTTTATTTGCTAAAGCGGCTAACGATTGAATTAGTTCACTTTTCGTCATTCCCGCGAAGGCGGGAATCCCATAGTATCCGTTTTATGAGATTCCGGCACTCCGTTATCACTACGGCCGGAATGACAGAGGCCTAATTATTTCGTGAAATGTTATAAAATATGAATTATAACCGAAATTATATTATATTATAATCATACCAGCTTTGTTGATATTGGAGTGATGCCACATGCTTAATATACTTTTAGAGAAAATGTTCCCTGAACAGGAGATCAATTATTCCGGGAAGAGACTCTTCCTCGCGAATTTTATCCGGATACTCCTCCCTTCAATGTTCCTGGTAGTTATCATGATGATGATTATTTATGGAGCAATGGTGCCCCTTGTTGAGAATGTCTATACAGAACAGAAGAAGGAACAGTGCCGGAGCCTTGTTGACATTGCAATAAACGGACTAAACAGGTATAACCGCAATGTTGAAAATGGTGAAATAGATATTAATAAAGCTAAAGAATCAGCCGCAGGTATAATCAGGGAATTCAGGTTCGGAGAAAACGGCAGAGACTACTTCTGGATCTTTGACCATGATCTGAAACTTTTTGTGCATCCGGTAAAAAGGGAATTTGAGGGTACTGATTCATCACAGGTAACACTTTCTCAAAAAGAAAAACTCAGTGATATTCTGAATCTGCTGAAAGAGGCCGCCTCTCATGATGGTGGAGGTTTTTCTGATTATAACTGGTATAGCGGAAATGATTTTAAAACATCTGTAAGAAAAATTTCATACAGCAGGGAGTTTACACCCTGGGGATGGATTATCGGTACAGGTGTACAGCTTGATCATCTTGATGAAGGTGTAGGCAAATGGAGAGAAAAATCATTCATAATCGCATTCTCCATGTCCGGTATTGCGGTGCTCTTCTCATTGCTGCTTTCACTCCGTGCAGTAAAACTTCACAGTCGTGAGCGTAATGCCCTTGCGAAACTGAACAGCAGTGAAAAACAGTTCCGTTCCATATTCAGCTTAAGCCCCATAAGTATATGTATTACACGGATGGATGACGGTACATTTGTTGCAGCAAACCCTGCTTATTGCAGAATTACAGGATACAGCGAGTCAGAGTTAACAGGGAGAACCGCGCTGGATCTGGGGATCGTAAACACAGACGAAGGGCGCCAGGTTTTTATGGATACACTCATGACAGAGGGGGTTGTTAAAAACCGGGAGCTGACCATATATAACAGAAACGGTGAAGAAAGACATGTTATATATTCATCTGAATTTCTGGAACTTGAACAGTTTACATCGCCATGTATACTCACCATGATTTTTGATGTCACTGAAAATTACAGGCTTTCCAACACAAATGATGAACTGAAAAGGATGATACAGAATCGGACCAGTGATTTGATTAAAATGGATATGGAGCTGAAGGTGAAATCAGATAAGATTGAAGAGATAGAAAGTCAGCTTACTCTCGCATCAAATGTATTCGGTAATGTGAGTGAAAGCGTTGCAGTTACAGACCGTGAGGGGAACATTCTCTCTATAAATCAGGCATTCACCCTGATTAACGGTTATACAGAGGAGGAGGTAATCGGTCAAAACCCTAGAATCCTCAAATCAGACAGACATCTTGAGCCTTTTTATAAAGAGATGTGGAAAACTATACTCAGTGAACATAACTGGAAAGGGGAGATATGGAACAGGAGAAAAAACGGAGAGGCTTACCCCGCACTACTCAGCATTACTGCAGTAACCGACAGTTATAATAATATTACACATTTTGTTTCGGTAACAAAGGATATGACAGAAATACACCGCAGCAGGGACGAGCTGAATTACAGGGTAATGCATGACGTGCTTACAGGGCTCCCGAACCGTGACCTCTTTAAAGACAGGCTTAGTGTTGCATGCCCGAAGGCAGAGAAAGCCGGTGGTAATGTCTCTGTCATAATGATAGGTCTTGACCGGTTTTCCGGTATAAATAAAGCTTTCGGATACCCTGCCGGGGACAGCTTTCTCCAGGAGACAGGGAGAAGACTCAGAGAGTTTTTCGAAGAAGTCGGGAACGTGGCCAGATTCGGCGGTGATGAATTTGTATGTATGATTTCATACGACCATAGTATGATGCATACCATACGTGTTGTTGATGATCTTCTGGAACTATTCAGAGAACCGTATGAATTAGATGAAGAGTCTTTTTATTTAAGTGCAAGCATCGGAGTGGCAACTTTCCCCATAGATGGCAGTGACCCGGATGAACTTATACGTAACGCATCTATCGCAATGGACAGGGCAAAGTCTGACGGGAAAAACAGGTATTATCTTTTTAAAGAGAGAATGGATGACGCGATGCTCAGACGCCTTAGGCTTGAAACAGATCTTAGAAACGGTATCGATGCCGGAGAGTTTACACTTTTTTACCAGCCGAAGATTGACCTTGGAACAGGGAAAGTCAAAGGTATGGAATCTTTGATGCGGTGGTTCCCCGCAGTGGGCAAGCCTGTGTCACCAGCGGAGTTTATACCTGCGGCTGAGGATACTGGTGAAATTTCACGCCTTGGTGAAATGGCACTTAATATGGCCTGCATGATGAATGCCGAACTTGTGAAGGCCGGGGAGATGCTTAAAGTTGCGGTTAATGTTTCACCAAAGCAGTTCTTTGATGAGGGATTTATACCAGCAGTACAGCGAGCACTTGAATCATCAGGCCTTGACCCGGTTTATCTTGAACTTGAAATTACAGAGAGCACAGTTATGCATGATATAGAATCTGCTGTTGCAATCATGAAGAGACTCGGTGAGACGGGAGTCACGTTTACACTGGATGATTTCGGCACAGGGTATTCATCTCTATCTCATATAAAAAACCTCCCCCTTTCTGGTGTGAAGTTTGACAGTACATTTATACGCGATGTGGCAGAAAACAGTGAAACCAGGGCAATAATAAAAGCCCTGGCATCCATGTGCAGTGAGCTTATGCTGGAACTGACAGTTGAAGGTGTTGAAACAGAGGAGCAGCTTAATGAAATAAAGCGGATTGCCCCTGGCGCCATGATTCAGGGGTATTACTATTCCAGGCCTTTGGATGCTGAGGGGTTTAGAAGATATCTGGTAGAAATTGTTTGATGTGGAGGTGAGCAATGATTATAAAATTTTACAAAATAATTAACATTCTATCCATTCCGGCCGAAGCAGTAGCAGAGAGCCGGAATTCGTTTTTTTTATAAGAAATAGATTCCCGCCTTCGCGGGAATGACATCCAGTGTACTTATTCAGTCGTTGACTGCTGAAGCTTTAAAATAATAAAAGTAATTATAGTGCGGTTTCTGTGCAAAAACTTCTTTATCAGTCTGATTTGTTAAAACATGAATTGGCGCTGTAACAGATTTCATTTCTTTGATACAGAATAATTGGTAACGGAGTAAACAATGAATATAACTATACGTAAAAAACTTATACTGACAATATCAATTATACTGACACTGATTATTATTGAGGCTGCAACAGTCATGGTTGTTGAGAGGAAGAACGATTTTCTGTCAGAAGAGACAATCAGGCTCCATAATGAGACGATCTTTCTTAAGAGTAAACTTATAGATCATCTTAACTGGATGAATAGCCTTCTTGAAACTGTAACAACAGGGAGGGATTTCACAGGGCAGATTGATCCGACTCAGTGTGATTTCGGCAAGTGGTATTATAATTATAAAAATACCGGTGAGTATACAACTCTTGATGTTAAGAGAAAACAACTGATTGATTCAATGGAGGGATATCATTCCTCCCTCCACGCTTCGGCAGCGAAAATTAAAAGTACAACGAATCCATCAGAAAAAATTATTATTTATAGCAATGAAACAAAGGTCGCTGTGGAGAAGCTTCAGGCCCTGTTCAACTCTTATATCGAAGAGATTGAAATTGTAATGGAAAATTACGAAGAGGAGATGAACAGGTTTAACATGATTTCGGAAATAATAGAAATCGGAATGATACTGCTTATTTTAATAATAACCTCTGCTTTCGGTTTTATTATTTTCAGGGGTATAATGTTTTCACTGAGAAATTTTCAGAAGGGGGTCAGCCGGATAACAGAAGGGGATCTCACTATTAAAATTGATACAATTTATGATGATGAGTTCGGTGCTCTTGCTGACAGGTTTAATTTTTTTACAGAAAAGATCAGGGGTGTAATGACTGAGATTTTAGACATGGCTTCGCAGCTTGCTACATCATCAGAAGAGCTTTCTGCTGCGGCAGTAACTTTTTCTGATAACGCGCAGAGCCAGGCTTCGGCTAGCGAGGAGGTAACAGCCACTATCGAAGAGATGTCGGCAGGAATGGACGGAGTTGCTGCAAGTGCCAGCCAGCAGGCTGTTAAACTAAATGATCTTATCCAGATAAGGAATGAGCTGTCACAGAAAGTTCAGATGATGCAGGAACGTGTCAGTAATGCGATGAAACTCTCTGATAACATAGCATCGCAAGCCAGAACAGGGGAAAACTCACTTGCTGAGATGAATGGAAGCATACAGAAGATTGGCGCCAGCTCCGGTGAGGTGTCCAATATAGTTAAAATTATAAATGATATATCTGAGCAGATTAACCTTCTTTCTTTGAATGCTGCAATAGAAGCCGCAAGAGCTGGTGAACTGGGGCGGGGTTTTGCGGTTGTTGCTGATGAGATCTCCAAACTTGCGGATCAGACTGCACAGAGCATCAAGGATATAGACAGGCTGATAAAGATAAACGATGGGGAGATAAAAAGCGGCCTTTTGAGTGTGAAGAAGAGCGTTGATGTTCTTGGGGGAATTATTCATGGGGTAACTGAAATAAGCAGCATGATGTTACTCATAAACGAAGCAATGGCAGCCCAGGGTGATGTAAACATGAGGGCAAACCAGGAGATGCAGGTTATAAAAACGCGATCAGATGAAATAAAGAACTCATCAGGTGAGCAGAAGATCGCAACAGAGGAGATTGTACGTTCAATCAGTGATATAACAAATCTTACACAAACAACTGCTTCGGGAGCAGAGGAGATGACAGCCAATACAGAAGAGATTGCTGCTATGGCAGAGAAGCTTAAGATGTCTGTTGATTTTTTTAAAGTGTAAATCAGAAAAACCGGCAGGTTGACGGTTCCCGGTTAACGGGAACCGTTTTGCACTATTTCTTTTTCCCTGTTTTATATGAGCTTACAAGAGGGTGCATCCCATCCGGTATATCATCAGTCTCTTCAATATCATTTGTTTGCGATTTTTTACGGATATAATACTGGCCAAACCTCTGGTATAATATAAACTCAGGGAGCCTCTTTCTAATTTCATCTATATTTCTTTCGGGTTTTAATTCTATTTTTGCCATTAATATACTCCTTTTATTATTATAGTAAGCCTGTATCATACTTAAGTTCCGGGTTATGCTGCTAAGTTCAAGCATGATACAGGCCAGAGTTGTTTTATCCCGCGCATGGGCAGGTTTCAAATAATAATTTTATAAGATTGAAGACCTGCCATGCGGGTGATGTGTTTCAGTTACCTGCTGCGCATATAACACCCCTTGAAGCTGACACTTCAGTGGCATTATCATATTCAGCGTTTGTTGCTACTGCATAGACAAAGTATTCAGCACCAGGAATGAGCCCGTTTATTGTAAATGGGGATTCCGGCGATGCCGCGCTGCTGTGCATTGTAAAACCTTCATGTTCAGTTTCGCTGTCACGTCTTTTGGTAAAGAAGTTAATGAAGCGGCCTGAACTTCCACCTGTGATTTCAAATGAACATGTTATCTCACTTGATTGTCCGGGAAGCGCGCTGAAAGAAGAAAGTTTTAAAGATCCCACCGGCTTGAAGAGTTCTACCGGTTCGCCAGCTCTCTGTTTTTCAAAGTTTTCACTTGAGTAAGCGTTGTTACCCTTCATTTTTTTCTTCGATGCCCATGCCTGCCACCCCAGATGCATGATGCCATTCATTGATGACCAGTCACGGACTAGCTCTGAAAGTGAATTACGGACAAGAACCTGTTCCGGTGTTTTAGGATTTTTAGGTGTACCTTTTCTTCTTACGTGAGTCTTTCCGTTCAACTCGTAGAATACGAGATCGCCAATCTGTTTTTTGAAAGCTTCAAAAACAGGATTAAGTCTTACATCTGCCATATTATACTAGGCTCCTATAAATAAATTTTATTTCAAAGGGATGCAGCTTTTACCCGGGGTCCCCTTTGATTGCTTTATAATTACTTGCTCTCTTTTGTAGTAATATTTGACTCTATTGCGCTCTGCGTCAATAAAATTTTTTTATTAAGTAATTTTTTATTAAATTTTTAATATATAAACAAGCCGGGGAGCGTGTCAAGTTTTCAGGCGCTGCACAGGAGTAACACAGGCTTTGCATAGGCGCTGCACAGGCTTTATCATTGTTTAACACAGGTATTACACATGAGGTATAGGGGGGTGATGCCGGGGACTTAATGCCCTCACCCGCGCAACTGCGCACCCTCTCCCCATTTCAATTCGTCAAGATGGGAGAAGGTGGTCGTCAGATATTTATTTTTTGCTTTGTTTGTATTCATCAATAGCAGAGAGAATCAGTTTTTTATCGAGCGGTTTATCAAGTACATAATGAGCAATGCCATCCTCAGCAGCCTTCTGAATGTCAGGATCATCGATATAGCCTGAATGTATAATTCTTAAAATAGAACTGTCGATTTCAATTATGTTTTTTAAAAGCTCAACACCTGTCATAACCGGCATCATATGATCTGTTATTATTACATCAATTTTGCCCTCTCTGACTATTTCAACTGCTTTATGGATATCAATAGTGGTATGCACATTGAATGTTTTTCTAAAAAGTATCTCGAAGGCGGAAAGATTCATTTTTTCATCATCTATATAGAGAACAACCGCTTTACTGTCCAATTTAGACTCCTGTTAAAGGCAGTGTAATCAATACAGATGTTCCTTTGGCGGGAGCGCTGTCAATGCTGATACTGCCGTTATGATCCCTGATTATACTCTGGCAGATTGAAAGCCCGAGTCCGGTTCCGCGTCCCACAGGTTTTGTGGTAAAGAATGGATCAAACAGTTTTTTGTGAATTGAACTGTCAATTCCAGCACCGTTATCTGTAATGCTTATTTTTACCTGATCATAATTGGCATCAGCAGCGAGGATTATTCTGCCGGTCCCATCTTCTATCATGCCTGCCTTAATGGCTTCTTCAATTGCGTCTGTTGCATTGGATAACAGATTAATAATAACCTGGCTCAGTTTGCCAGGCTGGCACCTGATTGGCGGGAGAGATGATATATGCTGTACCAGTGAGATCCTGTATGAAATGCGGTGGTGCATAATTGTTATTGCTGAATTTATAATCTCTTTCAGATCGGCATCTTCTGTTTTGTGGCTGCCATTCCTCGAATAGAGGCGCAGGCTGTGAACTATTTTTGTAATCTGTGTTAACCCTGCTGATATATTGGTGAATAGTTCTTCGAAATCTCCTGTCATCTCTTTGTCGGGGGGTCTGTTTTCTGATACAATGATATTAATCCTATCTTCGAGAGCTGTGACACTGTTCATTATAAAGTTGACAGGATTATTTATTTCATGCGCTATTCCGGACGTAAGAAGGCCAAGAGCTGCCATTTTTTCGTTCTGGATAAGCATCCCCTCCTTATTCTTAAGATCATCAATCGCTTTTTGAAGCCTAATGGAATTCTCTTTCAACCTGAGATGGTTCTCTATCCTTATGCTTACCTCTTCAAACTCAAATGGCTTGGTTATATAATCAACACCTCCAGCCTTGAATGCCTCTATCTTATTAAAAACTTCCGAGAGGGCGCTTAAGAAAATAATCGGGATATCATTGTATTCTTCTGTTGATTTCAGTACCCTGCAAACTTCATAACCATCCATTCCCGGCATATGTATATCGAGGAGAAGCAGATCCGGCGGCATTGACTTAACACTCTGGATTGTGAGTTCACCGGATGTGGCAGCCCGTACCCTGTATCCCAGGGATTCAAGCATGGTGCTGAGAACCTTGAGGTTGTTCTGGTTATCATCGGCAATGAGAATTGAATATTTCTTTTCAGAAGAATCAGAGATTTTCATTTTATTCTCCGGTTACATTAAGATTACAAATGCTTATTCTTCTCATTATACTGACTTAATATACTTAAAAAGCTATTATCTCAAGCTTTTTTTAATATTTTTATAAGTGAGTTAAATTCGAAATCATCAGCCATATATTTTATCTGTTGAGCAAGATCCATGTCCATTTGTTTAATTATCTGAATTGAACTTTTTATCTCTTCAATATCACCTTTAATCAGTGCGTTCTCAAACCTGGCCCTGGTATCTTCTGATAGCAGCAGGAGCCTCTCTGCCAGTTCCTCCCCTGATAAAATGGAATTTTCGTTTTCATTTTTTTCTTCATCATAAGCATAATTATATTCAAGTCCGAATAATGCTTGTATCTCATTCAGAACTGATATTTCTCTGAATGGTTTTCTGATAAAAGAGTCAGCGCCCAGTGCGAGAATCTCCTTTTTCTCCATTTCAAGTGCGCTTGCGGTGATAACAATAATTTTAATAGCTGAAAACTGAGGGTTTTTTTTAAGAGCTTTGATTACGTCACGCCCATTTATACCGGGCATTATAAGATCCAGCAGTAACAGGTCAGGTTCCCAGCTTTTAGTCAGTTCCAGGGCCTCATCTCCTCCTGATGCTTCTTTAACTGTAAATCCCAGTGGGCCGAGCATTCTGATTAGAATGTCCCTGTTCACCTCTCTGTCGTCAACAATAAGAACTTTCGGTGTAATACCGTTTTTTATTCCGACGATTCTTCTTCCGGGTTCTGCCTCAGTAATTGCAGCGCTGTCTCCGGCCTGGTACCTGACTGTAAAAATAAAACAGCTCCCCTCATTAATTGTACTTCTGATTGTGATATCCCCGCCAAGCATAATGGCAAAACTGCGGCTTATGGGAAGGCCAAGGCCGGTTCCACCTCTATCTCTCCCCTCTGAAGTCTGCTCAAAGGGAGCAAAAATGTGTTTAAGAAATTCATCCGGGATGCCTTTGCCAGTGTCAGTCACAGAGATGGAGAGCAGCTCCGGATCTTCATCATATACTTTTAATTCAACATGAATGGAGCCTTTATCTGTAAATTTGACTGCATTGCCTATGAGGTTTATTAGAACCTGTTTAAATTTGGATTTATCTGTTTTAATTAAATCCGGGATATTTTCATTTATGATGATTTTAAAATCGAGTCCCTTCCTCATGGTTTTAACCGAAAACATGTTTTCAATCTGCTTCATGACTGAGTGCAGGCTGAAGGTTTCTTTGCTGACTTCTATCATTCCGGCTTCAATTTTTGACATGTCAAGAATATCATTTATCAGTTCAAGGAGGTGCTCACCACTGCTGTTGATTGTCTCAATCTGTTTTAACGATTCGCCCGGTAAATTTTTCTGGCGCATAAGTATCTGTGAGTAACCCAGGATGGCATTTAACGGGGTGCGGATTTCATGTGTCATATTCGCCAGGAAAATTCCTTTGGCGTTACTTGCCTGTTCAGCCTGAAGTTTGGCCAGAATAAGCTCCTCCTCAACCTTTTTTCTTATCTCGATCTCCTTATGAAGGCTTTTATTTGTATCATCAAGTTCATCTGTCCTTTCCCGGACTTTCTGTTCGAGGTTGTCAACTGCGGTAACCAGGTTTTCATAAAACTTCTCTATCCCGCTGATAATTGTAAAGAAGAGAATGAATATAACCATTACCGCGAATATCCATGAAGATGGTGATTGAGAATATACTATGAGGTCATAGTTGTAAAGTAATATCCTGTACTGGGTTAGTATTCCGAATATAATTGCAACCATAAGCCCGGAGAGTGTAACTGCAAACCCCGCTCTTTTACCGTATGACAGAGTGAAAATGATTCCGGAAGTGAGAAAAAAAGTCATGCCTGTTCCAATTCTCCCCCAGGATATTAAAACAAGAATTCCTGTGAAAAACATACATGCCAGTATTACAAAAAGCTTTGCCCGAACAGAGATTTTTTTTCTGAAAATTGACGCAGTGACAGAAATCGACAAAGGCAACAGATAGAGCCAGATTATTTTACTCCAACCGATGGTGATACCGTGATAAAGTATGGTGAGAAAGAGTGGAATAGAAAAGAGTGCAAAAGCAATAAGAGAGCTGTCTGTTATTTTCAGGCGGATATCCTGCATCGAAACATGGTGCCGGAAGAAATCTTTAAGGATGAGGCTGTCTTTTTTTGCCGAATTTGCTGATATTATGTATATACCCATAATTATGGATATTATAATTGATATGAAAATTATTTTTAATGACCATGGAGGGATTAACTTTTCCTTTACAATTTCAGGCTGCAGGTATTGTTTAAACGCCCTGTAATATTCGCTTCCTTTATCAGCTTTTAGTTCAGCCACCCTTGAATCTATGAAAACGATCAGATCCCTGTTAATCCTTCCGTTTTTTCTGAATGCATACCTGATTTGTGATGGATTAAAAACAATTCTTGTCCTTTTAACCTGATATCCGTCCTCATTAAGTAATCCGAAAAGCCTGTTAACCACAGCTGCATCAGCGTTCCCTCTTTCAACCAGGAGTAAGGCGTCATTGTATGAGGAAACATATATAAATCTGCATTTAATACCGTAATTCATTGCCTGTTTGATTATGCCCGTTTCACCATCTGTGTGGATGCTCCCTTTCATAACCGCGACTTTTTTATTATCAAGGTCAGTAATAGTTTCAATCGTTGAATTTTTTGAGGAATAGACGCTGGCCCAATTAATAAGTACATGCTCATTATTGAAGTCATATAACGCAGCCCTTTCAGGTGACCATGCAACATCCGGCATTACATCTATTGCACCATTGGCAAGTCTTGAAAGCCCTTCTTCCCATGTGCCGTTAACATATTGAATTACATATGGTGAGTCTTTGAAAATTGAAGTTAAAATGTCAATGTGATATCCGGATACGGTTCCTGCATCTGTTATTATGATTTTCGGTGGATTGTTGTATACACCGGCTCTTATAACCTGCTTTGTTATATCTTTACTGTAAAGGTTAACTGGCAGAGTACAGGCGATAAGCAACAGAAGTAAATTGATTGTTTTTTTCAAAGCATACTCCCGGCAATTTATACAATATATGATAATAATAAGTATAATCAATTTTAGTACAAAATAATAATATTTTTTATTTTTATCTTACATAAATATAAATGAAATGTAGCTAAATGATAATCATTGGGAAGGATGAGGTGATTAAATATAGTGGTTATTTAATAAAAGAGTCAGCCGTAGCCGATGTTCCGGATTCTGTAATTTGAATAATTGTCGAATCTGAATTTCGTTTCTTTCAGATATTAAATTATTTATTACTTCCATCGAGTCACTTTGTTTATTTCTTATAGAACTGTTTGATCGAGTATAAAGAGTGATGTTGCGCTTTTCAATTTTAATAATAAACATGAATTATTTGAAAGTTTATAGTTTATTTTAACTTTTATTTGATTATCCATTTTTTTGTATTAAATTATTTTATATTTTTAAAAACATCTCTGTTCATGGTGGATATAAGATGTGAAGTTCGCTAACTTTAAAAAAGAAAAGCTAAACTATTATTCATTAATTTTTTCTACCTATTTTCTGGCAGTTATTCTTACGGCTGCTACACTATTTTTGCGTTCTTATCTGACAGTGTCATTCGGTGAAAGACCTTTATTGATCCTGTTTATGCTTCCAATATTCATCAGCGCGATCCTCGGCGGTTTAGGTCCCGGGATTGTTGCCACAATACTTTCGGCAATTTTAACGAACTATTTTTTTATACCTGAAAAAAACAGTTTAATAATAGTCGCAGAACATGATGTTATTCAATGGGGGATGCTGATAATAAACGGTCTTCTTGCCAGCATTATAAGTGGATTCCATCACCGTTTACGCTCCCGGGAACAATTACATTACCATGAACTCAAAATTGCACTACACAGACTTGATGACAGTGAGAGGATGTTCAGATCTACTTTTGATCAGGCGGCTGTTGGAATAGCTCATGTGGCGCCTGATGGACGTTGGCTTCGCGTAAATGATAAATTGTGCGAAATTACAGGTTACAGCAGTGAGGAGCTCCTTGCATCCACTTTTCAGAATATAACATGTCCGGATGACTTAAATAAAGACCTCAATTTTATGGAGCAGATGCTTAAGCGCGAGATTGAAACCTATTCCATGGAGAAAAGGTATATCCGCAGGGAAAGCCGTATTGTATGGATAAACCTCACTGTATCTCTTACATGGAAAGATGATAATACGCCGGATTACTTCATATCTGTAGTTGAAGATATAACAGCCCGCAAGCAGACGGAACAGGGTTTGAAACTCTGGGCAGATATCTTCCATAATGTAGCCTTTGGATTTGTGATAGGGATACCTGAAGAGAATAAACTGGGGATTATGAATCCGGCCTTTGCCGGAATGCATGGTTACACTAAAGAGGAATTGGTAGGTACTCCTGTCGCGAACGTCTTCTCGCCTGAAGACCGTGTTGAGTTACCCGGACATATCCGCCAGATGCATGAAAATGGACACCATGCCTGGGAAGTCAGACATATCCGTAAAGACGGAACACTTTTCCCTGTGATTGTTGACGGGGTGGCAGTTAAAGATGAGATCGGTAAGGTGCTTTACCGGATCGTCAGTGTTCAGGATATTTCCGAACGCAAAGAAGCAGAAAAAAAATTGCAGGAAAGTGAATCCCGATACCACGGTGTTATGGATCTGATGATAGAGGGGTGCCAGATAATTGATTTCAATTGGCAATACATCTATGTAAATGATTCAGTTGCAAATCAGGCACATAAAGAAAAATCGGAATTGCTCGGGCATGCAATGACGGAAGTCTTCCCGGGAATAGAAACAACTGAAATGTTCCTATTCCTCCAGCGCTGCATGAAGGAGAGGCTCCCTCATAAAATGAACAATGAGTTCAGCTTTCCTGATGCTTCAAAAGGATACTTTGAACTGAGCATTCAGCCTGTGCCTGAGGGTATATTTATACTTTCTTCTGACATTACAGAACGTGTGAAGCTTGAAAATAAACTCCGTGAAAATGAAGAGAGATTGAGACTTTTTATTGAACATGCTCCTGCCGCATTGGCGATGTTTGATAGTGATATGATTTATATAGCAGCCAGTAAAAGGTGGAGGTTGGACTACAGTCTTGGTGAGATTGATATAACCGGCAAATCACATTATCAGATTTTTTCTGAATTAACTGACGACATTAAGGCAATTCATCGCAGAGGGCTGGAAGGTGAAGTAATAATCGTGGATGAGGACAGATTTATCCGTGATGATGGATCGGTACAATGGGTAAAGTGGGAGCAGAGACCCTGGCGTGCTGCTGATGGGACTATTGGCGGAATTGTTATATTTACAGAGGATATAACAGCACGTAGAGATGCGGAAGAGAAGCTTCGAGAAAGTGAAGAACATTTCCGCCAGTTATTCAACAGCAGCAGTGATGGAATATACCTCCTTGAAATAAACAAAGACGGACCTGGTTGTTTTATCGAGGTTAATGTTGCAGCTTGCGCTCAGCTTGAATACACTCATGATGAGCTACTTAATATGACTCCCTTTGATATTGCACCCGGAATGACAGAAGAGACGTCGAAGACTATCGCAGAATCATTTCTTGATAAAAAGGAAATTATATTTGAAGCGGAGCATGTAACAAAAAGCGGGAGGAAAATTCCGGTTGAAATTAACTCGAGACTTATTGAAACCCGAGGCAGACATGTAATGATGTCCATAGCAAGGGATATCACTGAAAGAAAGAAAATTGAATCTAATCTAATGCAATTGAATGAAGAACTTGAAAAGAGAGTGGCCCTGCGAACTTCAGATCTCGAATCATTTTCTTACAGCATATCTCATGACCTGAGGGCTCCGCTCAGGCATATAAGCGGTTTCATCGAAATGTTGCATGAAGAGAACAGGGGTGTTTTAAATGAAAAAAGTTCACATTATATTGATGTAATAGAACATGCTGCTGAAAAGATGAATCAGCAGATGAATGCTCTGCTTACGTTTTACAGGATTGGCCGCAAAGAACAGAAGAAAACAATCGTTGATATGACATCTCTTTTAACTGATGTCCTGAACGATTTTACTGATGAAATAGAATCAAGGAGGATACGCATAGTCAGTGAGCAGCTTCCAGATGTGACAGGTGACATGGGAGCTTTGAGAGTAGTTTTGAGTAACCTTGTATCTAACGCTATAAAGTACACTTCCAAAAAAAATGATACAGTAATTGAAATAGGATTTAAAAAAGAAACCGGCGAGAATATTTTTTTTGTCAGGGATAATGGTGCGGGATTTGACATGAATTATGCTGATAAGCTTTTTAATGTATTTAAAAGACTGCATAATGAAGATGAATTTAAAGGTATAGGGATAGGCCTTGCTATGGTGAAGAGTATTATTGAACATCACGGAGGAAAGGTATGGGCCGAAGGGGAGCCCGGCATGGGGGCATGTTTTTATTTTTCATTACCTTCATCAGAAGAGTGAAATTATGTGGAGAGAATAAACATGATCTTTAATATTACTGATGCTGCGGCTGAGGACTACAAACTCAATATTGATAATATGGTACAGGATGTGGATAATACTTTATTATCAAGAACTGATATCAATACATTGATTGGTGAAGATGGTATTGATATGATGAAGCTGAACCACCGGAATCATGCATCTTTTATTTCTGTAGTTTTATTCCTCAAACGGTATTCTGTTTTAGTTGAAACCCTTCCCTGGGTTTACAGGGCATATCACAGCAACGGATTCAGTTATAATTATTTCCCTGTAGTGATCGCTGAGTGGGTTAATAAAGTTAAGCGGTATTTAAAACCGGAGAATGCTGAAGCTATTGTTGAACTATACCGGTATATTATGGATCTGCATGATGAGACGATTAAACTGTCAGAGAATATTAAGCCGGTTATATATAATATTGAAGAACAATGGAAAGAGATTGCGGAACTTTTTTTTAATGCCCTTACAGATGGTGATACATATCTCTGTACTGATATAGCTATAAATTCGTGCCACAATGAAGATGATATAACAAACTTTTATTTAAATGTTGTACAACCGGCGCTTTACAGGATCGGTGAATTATGGGAGACAGGAAAGATCACTGCAGCAGATGAACATCTTTCTACAGCCATAGTAATGAGAGTAGCAGTTTACCTTTCAAACAGGCACAAGCCTGTAATTAATAAAGATAAAAGAATCATTGTGTTATGTTCACCCGGGGAATATCACCAGGTAGGCGGTATGATCGTAGCCAACTGCTTTGAGATTAAAGGATGGGATGTACATTTTTTATCTGATAGTCTCCCTCCAGGTGACATTATGAAACATATAATAATATATAAACCTCACATTCTGGCGATCTCTGTTACAATGCTTTTCAATATAACAGCTGTTTCAGGACTTATACAACGAATAAATAAATCAGATTTACGGGAACGGATGAAAATTCTTGTCGGAGGACAAGCCTTTAATTTGTTTCCTGATCTGCCGGCTTTTATTGGTGCAGATGCCTATGCTGCTAACTGCCTGATCGCTGTTGAAACTGGAGAGAGACTGCGAGAAAGTATAGATAATCTGTTTTAAGGAGATAATGCTGAAATAGTAATTATAGAATTAATTTGAAAGTCAGTTAAGTTTCAATATATTTATTATAAGAAGCTGCTTTATTTCATCTGTGAGAAATTGAGGAGAGACAAGAGTGACTGAGAATAAAAGTTATAATATAATTCTCGTTGAAGATAATCCGAATGACGCTGAACTGGTTAAGCTTTTTTTTGAAAAAAATCATATTAATGCAAACATAATACATCTTACAGATGGAACTGAAGCTCTGGATTTTCTGTTCAGAAAAGGAGTATATTCAGTCATTACAGATCATCAGGCGATTAAACTGATTATTCTTGATATTAAATTGCCGAAGATAGACGGCCTTGAAGTTCTTAAAGTTATTAAAAGCAGCGAATCGACCAGGAATATACCTGTTGTCATCTTTACATCATCAAACGAAGAGAGAGATGTTGTTAACAGTTATAATATCGGGACTAACAGCTATATTGTAAAGCCGATGGAATTCAGAGATTTTGATGTTGTAATAAGAGATATCGGCAATTATTGGATAACTCATAACAGAATTCCGGATTAATATGGAGTTGATGGATATGGCAAACAGCAAAACACTCAAATTACTTTTTGTCGAAGATGTACCCCAGGATTTTGAGCTGGCCGGAATAGAACTTAAAAAGAGCAGTATCAATTTTATTTCAGTCAGGGTGGAAAAAGAAAATGAATTCATAAATGCCATTACGGATTTCAAACCTGATCTGATTATTTCAGATTATTCACTTCCAGAATTTGACGGGATGAAAGCTCTTAAGTTGCTGCTTGAGTATGACAGTTCAATACCATTTATAATACTTACAGGGACTCTAAATGAAGAGACCGCGGTAGACTGTATGAAAGCAGGTGCTACTGATTATGTAATCAAGGAACACCTCGGGAAACTCCCTTTTGCGGTAAGAGAAGCAATGAGCAGGCATGATGCTGTTATAGAAAAGCTAAGGGCAGAGGAGGCTTTGCTGGAGAGTGAATCCAGGTACAGGAGTATGTTTGAAAATAATTACGCAGTGATGCTTCTTATAAGTCCCGGTGACAGTAGAATTATCGATGCCAACCCTGCTGCGTTATCTTTTTATGGTTTTCTAAAAAATGAATTATGTTCTAAAAAAATCAGTGATATCAGCAATCTTGATAAGCAGAAAAAAATGGAGATACTCGATCTGGCTCTTCAGGGGAAAGAACATCATTACTATTCTTCTCATAAACTTTTTGATGGTTCTATAAAGGATGTAGAAATATTTATAGGGCCAATACAATTTAGCGGTAAAGTTCTATTATATGCGATAATTCACGATGTAACTGAAAGAAAAAGGGCTGAAACGGCACTTAACGAGTCCCTGATGCAGAAAAACGAATTAATCAGGGAGATATACCATAGAACAAAAAATAGTCTCCAGGTTATACTTTCAATGTTTGCTATCCAGTCAAATTTCGCAAAGGATGATAAAGTTTCAAGAATACTGATGGATATGGAAAACCGTATAATGGTAATGTCTCTTGTACACGAAAAACTTTATCAATCCCGCAGTCTTTCACGTATAGACCTGAAAGATTATATCATGGATCTTCTATCATCGATCAGTTACATCGCTTTAAATAAAAATCAGAAGGTAGCAATTATAGAAGATATTGACCCAGTGGAAGTTCTCATAGATACAGCAATTCCCTGCGGGCTTATACTGAATGAACTGATAAGCAATAGTTTTAAACATGCTGCAAATGAAACATCAAAAGTTCAGGTTACTGTAAAACTGAGGGCTTTAAAAGATAAAACAATTGATCTCACTATCACCGACAATGGCCCCGGCCTCAAGGAAGATTTTGATTTAAACAATATCCAGACTTTCGGTTTGCAAATAGTCAGGAATATTGTGGAGTATCAGCTGAAAGGGAGTATTGAAAGAATAACAGATTCTGGAACAGGGTGGCATATCCGTTTTAAAGATGATATTTATGAGGAAAGAATATAGTTATGAGTATATCGATACTGGTTGTTGAAGATGAGGCAATGACCGCAATGATGATGCAGATGATGCTCGAGCATGCCGGCTATAGGGTTCTTAAAAGTGTTGCTTCAGGGGAAGATGCTGTAAAATATGCATTAGCTCTTAAGCCGGAACTCATTCTTATGGATATACGTCTTGCAGGTAAAATGAATGGAATTGAAGCGGTAACGGAGATAAAAAAAACAGCAGATATACCTGTTATTTTTTTATCGGGATATTCAGACGATACAATCAAAGCTGAGGCAGGCTCTCTGAATCCGCTGGCTTATATTGTGAAACCGGTTAAAGCTTCTGAACTATTTCAGATAATTGAATCCTGGTTTAAAGATAACGGTAATTTTCCGTCACAGGTTTAATGATTATGCAATGTAAGATATTAATTCCTGGAAAATTTTTTCTCCGGCTGGTACTTTTAATATGAAGGGTTCTATCCCTTCTTCAATTTCAGTAATCATTGCCCTTGTTACTTCCGCAGGATGGTGGTTCAATATACCTTTTCTTACTGCTTTTGGTCACAGCTTTATTCCAATGGCACCTTCAACTTCACTTTTGTTTATGATTCATGGAATTCTTTCAATATTTTCAATTAAATATAATAATAACAAGATATTTAAATACATCATTCTACAAGTATCTGTATTAATAATTATAATCCTTATTTTTATTATAATGCATTCCTTCCTGAACGGATTTCCTGACATTGAGAATCTGCTATATCCGGCACCGCCTTCTTTTGGTAATATTTTGGCAGGGAGGATGTCTCCGCTCACGGCATTTCTTTTTATTATACTTTACCAGTCATTTATTTTGTATTTTTATAAAAACCTCTTACTTTCAGAAATAGTATTTATTTTTTCCCTGATAATTCTGTCAACAGGGGGAATTATAATTGTAGGATACTGGTATGGTGTACCGCTGCTTTACGGAAGCAGGTTTATTCCGGTTGCATTACCAACTGCAATTTCATTTACATTTACCGGGTGGGCATTGGCCTCAGTTTCTGCCGAAAATTCAAGGATACCTGCAATTATATCAGGAAACACGGTACAGACTGCTATACTAAAAAATCTATTGCCGGTAATTGTTTTTTTTACTTTCATTGAAAGATGGCTTAATGATATAATACTCTCTGATTTTTATTCATCCTACCCGTTGTTATCCACAGCAATAAAAGCAATAACAGTAAGCATCATTATTTGTTTAATCTCCGGAATTATAACCAGGCGTATTGGCATTGATATTGAAGCAGCTGAAACCAGGTTTAGGATGCTGTTCGAGTGGGCACCGCTGGGTTATCAGTCACTTGATATAGAAGGAAATATTATTGATGTTAATCATGCCTGGTTGGATATGCTCGGTTATAAAAAAGATGAAGTATCAGGGCGATGGTTCGGGGATTTTTTACAGCCTGATCAGAGAGAATTATTCAGGTGCAGGCTGATAGAGTTTGTTAAAGAAGGGATTGTTAAAGATGTTCTTTTTACTTTTCTTCGTAAAGATGGGGAAAACAGAACCTGTCTGCTTAACGGCAGGGCTGCTTATAATGAAGAAAAAAACTTCATTCAGACTCACTGCATTATTATAGATATAACTGAAAAGAAAAAAATTGAAGATGCCATGGCTGACATGAATATTGAGCTTGAAAGAAGAGTTTCAGAAAGAACATCAGAGCTTAAAAAAGCAAATGATGAACTGGAATCGTTTTCCTACTCGGTATCACATGATCTCAGGGCTCCACTCAGGCATATAAATGGTTTTATGGAGATGCTCAGGATTGAGCTTGGTGAGCTGCCTGAAGGGAAGGCTTCTCATTATATGGATGTAATCCTAAGATCCTCCAGTAAAATGGGGAAACTCATTGATGATCTATTGGCATTTTCTCAGGTTGGCAGAACTGATATCAGGAAGGAGGTTTTTAACCTGAAAAAACTGATAGTGGATGTTATTGATGAAATCAATGATGGAAAATATCAATATTCTGTTTTAATAAAAAATGAAGAATTACCGGATATCTGTGCTGACAGATCTCTTATCAAGATAGTTCTAATTAATCTTCTTTCAAATAGTATCAAGTTCAGCAGTAAAACAGATGTCCCCTCAATACTGATATCGTCTAAACTATCCGGAAATGAGATCATAACTACTGTTTCAGATAACGGTGCCGGTTTTGATATGCGTTATTACGATAAACTTTTTAAGGTATTTCAGCGGTTACACAGTGACAGCGATTTTGCTGGTACAGGTATTGGGCTGGCAACTGCACGTAGAATAATAGAGAAGCATCACGGGAGAATATGGGCAGAAGGAAGACCTGGAGAAGGATCGTTTTTTTATTTTTCACTTCCTACAATAACTTCAGATTATAATTGAGAAACAATTATATCATTAAAAATAAAAATATTACTGATAATACAGTAACTTATATACGATAAAGGATGGTCTATGAGTGAAAGTATAATCAATAGTCCGGTAAGTATTATTCATATTGAAGATTCACCGGAAGATGCGGAACTGGTTAGACATGTTCTTGAGGAAAACGGTTTTTTATCTATTATCAGGGTAGTCGCAGATGAAAAAACATTCCGTCAGGAACTTGGGAAAAAAAGGCCGGATGTGATCCTGGCGGATTATAATCTGCCAGGTTACAGTGGTGTTGATGCTTTAATACTAATCCGTGAAGTTGTCAGGGATATACCGTTTATCTTTGTAACAGGTGCAGTCGGTGAAGAAATGGCTGTTGAAACCCTGAAGCTTGGTGCTACTGATTTTATATTGAAAAAGAACCTTCGCAGGCTGCCTCCAGCGATAAGCAGGGCCCTTAATGAAGTTAAAATACTTAAGGATAGAAAAATTCTCTTCAGTAATTTAAAAAACAGCGAGGAGAATTACCGCACCCTTGTTGATAATTTGCCAGTTGGGGTCTTCAGAAGTTCTGCGGCTCAACCTGGTAAAATTATTCAGGCTAATAAAGCTGCACTTGCGATGCTTGGTTTTAATTCTATGGATGAAATATCTTCATATCGTGTTGAAGACCTGTATGTGGAACCTGAGGAGCGTGGTGAAGTGATTGCCGAATTGATCAGGCGGGGGATGCTCAGAAACAGATTGATTGATTTTAGGAAAAAGGATGATGGAATAGTGAATATATCCATTACTGCGTCAGTTCATTTTAACGCAGAGGGCGTTCCGGAATGGCTTGATGGTATACTTGAAGATGTAACAGATAAAAAAGAAGCGGAAGAGAAGATTGCAGGTTATGTAAAGTTTCTTGAGACATTGATTGATACAATTAATAATCCGGTTTTTTATAAAGATGTAAATGGCATATACCTCGGATGCAATAATGCTTTTTCTGAAAAGATTATAGGGTTACCCAGGAGCAGAATTATAGGTAAGAGTTTATTTGAGCTTAATGAAATTATATCATTAGAGCAGGCAAAACAGTATAATTTTATGGATCAGAATCTCATTGGATCTCCAGGGCAGCAAGTATATGAAACTGTTGTTAAATGCGCAGATGGTATAAATAGAGATTTTCATTTCAGTAAATCAACATATCCCGGCCCGGATGGTAAAATAGCCGGTATTGTTGGGATCATGGTCGATATTTCTGAAAGAGTAAAATCAGAGAATGAACTGAGGCGTATCAATGAAGAATTCGATACCCTTATTACATCAATGCCAAGCATCATAATCGGGGTATCAGTCAAAGATCGCATAAGGCAGATAAATCCTTATACAGAAAAAATTTTCGGAATAAAATCAGAAGAAATATGTAATAAAAGGTTTTTTGAATGCGGCATTAAATGGGATTGGGAGACTGTTTATGAAGGAATCGGAAGCTGTATGTTTGAAGAGAAAGTTATCCGTATTGATGAATTAAGGTTTACCAATACGGAGGGGAAGGAGGGGATACTTGGCTTAACCATTAATCCGCTTATCAGAAATAATACAATAATTGAAGGCTTTATCATTCTTGGAAAAGATTTAACAGAACAGAAGATACTTGAAGGGCAGCTCCTTCAATCAAGGAAACTTGAAGCAATAGGGCAGCTTGCAGCGGGTGTTGCCCATGAGATCAATACACCTCTTCAATATGTGGGGGATAACCTTAAATTTATTAATAAATCATTCACGGGAATACTTAATATATTGGATGTTTACCAGCGGCTAATAGAATATATTGATTCTAAAGAGAATGAGAATTCTTTAACAAAACAGGTTAATGAGTATAGTCAGCAGATAAAACTTCCGTTTTTGCTTGAGCAGATGCCAAAAGCTATAGAGCAATCTCTTGAAGGTGTTGATAGAGTTTCCGCCATTGTTCAATCTATGAAATCATTTTCGCATCCCGGCCTCGGCAGTAAACAGCCGGCAGATATAAATAAATCTATAGAAAATACTGTAATGGTATCAAGAAATGAATGGAAATATGATGCTGAAGTTGTTCTTGAACTGGATGAAACCCTGCCGGAAATCCCGTGCCTTGAATCAGAGCTTAACCAGGTGATACTAAATCTGATAATTAATTCAGTCGATGCCATTCATGAGGCACGTGAAAAAGGTAAAACAGAAAACGGGATAATAAAGATAATCACAAAGCATGATGATAAAGACGCAATAATAATTGTCCAGGACAACGGCACCGGCATTCCCAAAGAGATCAGGGAGAAAATTTTTGATCCTTTTTTTACAACAAAAGAGGTGGGGAAAGGTACAGGCCAGGGCCTTGCTATTTCATATAATGTAATAGTCGAAAAGCATGGGGGAATAATGTATGTTGATAGTGAATATGGTAAGAGCACAATTTTTACCATTAAATTACCAAAGACTGATGAGTAGAATATGAGTTTAAAAATCCTTTTTGTCGATGATGATAAAAATCTTCTGGATGGTATTGCCAGGCTTCTCACGGTAGAGAGAGATGATCTTGATTATACAATGGCTTCATCTGCCGAGGAGGCCCTTAAATATCTTGAAATGGAAAAATTCGATGTAGTTGTCTCTGATCAGAAAATGTCAGGGATGACAGGGATTACTCTTCTGAGTATCGCCAGGGCAAAATATCCTGAGATGAAGCGTGTTATGCTCTCAGCCCAGGTCCATGAAAATATTTATAAAGAGGCCGAGACAATTGCAGATAAATATATATCAAAACCAAGTGATTTTAATACAATTATTAAAGAGATAGACAATCTTTTTAAATGATACAGAAGGAGAATACTCAGATGAGAAGAATACTTTTTGTTGATGATGAAAGGAATATTCTTGAAGCTTATAAAAGGAATCTCTCAGATCTGTTTACTATAACCACAGCAGAGTCCGGGGCGGCAGCACTTGAGCTTATAGAAAAATCTTTACCTTTCCATGTAATCATCTCTGATTACAAGATGCCAAAAATGAACGGGGTGGACCTGCTTGAAAAAGTGAGAAGCACTTCTCCAGATACTATTCAGATAATGCTTACGGGACAGGCTGACATGCAGGCTATTATTAACCTTATTAATAAAGGCCGGATTTTCAGGTTCCTGACAAAACCCTGCTCTCATGATGACATGCTGAAAAATATTAATGATGCCATACGCCAGTATGAACTTGTATCTGCTGAAAGAGAACTGTTGGGCAAAACCCTAGGGGGGAGTATAAAAGTACTTACTGATCTACTTGCACTGGCAAAACCTCAGGCTTTTAATAAAACACAGAGAATCAGAAACCTCACCCGGAAAATTATCTCTGACGTTAAGCTCCAGAACAGCTGGCAGTTAGAAATCGCATCAATGCTTTCCCAGATCGGTTGTGTGACCATACCTGACGACATTCTGAAAAAAATATACAGGGGAATTACACTTTCCGAAGAGGAAACCGTTATGTTTTCTCTGCATCCGTCAATAGGGGCTGATATGATCAAGGGAATACCACGGCTTGATAAGGTTTCAGATATAATTCGTTACCAGGAGAAAAATTTTGAAGGCAGCGGATACCCGCTGGATGATGTTAAAGAAGAACAGATTCCAGAAGGTGCGCGTCTTTTAAAGATAGTTATAGATTATGACAGCATGATATCAGGAGGTATTGACGAAGAGAAAGTCATTCTTGATATGAAGAAGCGCACAGGGCGTTATGATCTGGAGCTATTAAAAACTGCCGAAGCCTGCTTCTTAAAGAAAGATGGAACAGCGAGATCATTTGTCACAAAATTCATTCCGGTAGAAAATCTTAATGAAGAGATGTATCTTTCTGAAGACCTTGTATCTGCAGCCGGCGACATAATCGGTAGTAATAATCAGAAATTGACACAGGCCCTGATAGCCTCAATAAGGAACCATGTGAGAAATCATCAGTTAAAGAGCGAAATCGGTGTTGTTGTTCTGGGGGAGTAAAAATTACACCTTCAGCAACACCCTCTTCATCCTGTCAACATTCTCTTCATGCCGCACCTTCATTGCCTCCATGAAGTAGAGGGATGATGCGGGGTTCATAAGGTGACTGTTATACCGTATCTGCTTTTTTAATTCATTCCTTGTCTTTAAATTTGACGATGACTTTCTTATCCTGTATATTTTTTAACACGTAATGAATACATTTGAATGATGCAAATAATATTGCAGGGATATTATTCTGACTACTTTTGATGAGATAAAAAAACCTTTTATTCAGCGTAAGAAGGGATATCCTTACGCAATCCGCAATTATGCATCAGTAATAATAATTGTCTGCCTGACTCTTGCCACATCTTTCTGGGAAACCTATAACAACGTCAATCAGTGGTGGAATGAATTTAAGCATATATCCGATGAAAGGCTGAACAGTATTCAAAAGGAGTACGAAGTCACATTTGCAAACCAGGCCAGTATCAACGCTCTGTTTCATGCATCAGCTGAAGTGACCGAAGAGGAGTTTCGAGAATTTCACAAGGCTCATCCCGGCCTGCGTAACCATAGTTTCACTGCTCTGGAGTGGGTCCCCCGCATAAGCAGAGTAAACCGTGTCTCTTATGAAAAAACTATGCGTAAGCAATACCCGAAATTCGAAATATGGGAAAAAGATATTAATAGCATACGTCACCGGGCGGGGAATCGCAGTGAATACTATCCGGTTACATACATTTATCCTGTAAAAGATAATGAACAGGTTCTCGGATTTGATCTTGGAAACGAGCAGCTTCGCAAGGAAGCCATGGAGAAATCAGCAGCAACCGGTAAAGCTGTAATGACCGAAGCATTGATTCTCATGCAGGGAAAGACAAAGAATCTTGGATATATTGTTTTTCTGCCTGTCTATGCCGGTACTTTGATGCCGGACACAATAGAAAAGCGGAAGGAATTAATCCGAGGATTCACATTGGGTGTATATACATTCGGTATTATACTCGAAAAATCCCTGGATGGAAAACATGTTAAAAATCAGGAAATCTACATCTTTCCTGATACTGCACCCGATGCGCGCCCTGTCTACAATCACATTCCGGGATACAGAGGTGAACTAATCCCCTTTGATGACAATCTCCCGACTTTTTCTCAATTGAGCAGCCGTTTTTTCGTATACCTAAAAAGTGCAGATATGGCTGGTAATGATATTACTTATCTGTTTATGCCGGCACAACAGAATTACTGGAGAAACTTCTTTGATACCGGAACATTTATAATTTTATTTGGTGGATTTTTAGCTGCATTATTGGTTTTATTATTAACTACCCGCAGTATTCAGAATCAGGAAACCATAGGCGAGAGCGAGGAGCGTTACAGGAGCCTTGTGAAAGCTATGCCTGATGGGATCTTCGTTAACCGTGAAGGTAAGATTGAATATCTCAATGACGCTATGTTGGATATCCTTGCTGCGGAAAATCCGGGTCAGGTAGTCGGGAATCATCCTCTTGTTTTTTTTCACCCTGATTGTCATGATATTGTTAAGCAGAGAATCGCGCAGTCTATAAATGAAAAAAGAACATTGCCGCCTGCTCAATTAAGAATGGTGCGTCTTGACGGTGCAGTGGTTGACGTTGAGACAACAGCAAGTTCATTCCGGATAGGTGATGATTGGGCTATTCAGGTGGTCGTGCGTGATATCACTGAACGTATAAAAGCTGAAGAAACACTGAAGGCGTCAGAGAGCCGATACCGCCTGATATTCGATAGCGCAGTGCAGGGGATCATTATTGCAGATCCTGAAACAGGGAAATTCAGGTTCGTTAACCAGGCAATGTGCCGGCTTTTCGGTTACACCCAGGAGGAGTTTACTATGCTGTCTGTTGCAGACCTTCCTCCGGCGGAGTCTCTTCCTGAGATTATCAGCATATTTGAATCTATGGTCAGTGGGGAAATTTCAAGTGCAAGTGAAATCCCGGGTGTCCGTAAGGATGGGACACGGATTTTTGTAGATGTATCCACAAATGATATTATACTGGAAGGGAAAAAGTATCTCATCGGCTTTTTTATTGATGCAACTGAGCGTGTAAACTCAAGAATGATGCTGGAAAAAAGTGAAGAACAGTACCGTAATCTGATCGAAAACAGTCATGATCTTATTCAGAGTGTTGATGCTGACGGCAGGATTATTTTTGTAAACAACAGATGGCATGAAGTTCTGGGTTACGATGAGAATGATATTAAATACATGAATATTAAAGACGTCATTCACCCGGATTCTCTGGGCCAATATAACAGGGAGTTTGCCAGAATTATAGAGGGTGAATATATTTCATTGCTTAAACCCCACATGGTCACTAAAGACGGGAGAGTGCTTGAAATGGAGGGGAGCGCCCTGCAACAGCGGCTTGAAAATGGCGCGATAACAACTAACGCTTTCTTTATTGATGTCACGCATAGGAACCGCCTTGAACGAATCAAGTCTCTGCGCCTTGCCGTCACTAATATTATTTCACGGTTCGTATCGCTGGAGGAATCTCTTGAACAGGTGCTTGCATCAATCGGTGCAGAGGTGCAATGGGACTGTGGTGAACTGTGGTGGTATAATGAAGCAGGTGATATACTTGAACGTGTACAATCGTGGTCAACGACCCTTAGACCGGAACTTGAATCTTTTATTTCAATAAGTTCTTCAATTCAGTTCCACCCCGGAGAGGGTCTGCCGGGCCAGGCATGGCTTAAGAGAACTGTCATTTGGTATGGAAAACTCGACAGTGAACCGCAATTTGTCCGTAAGGAAACTGCTTCCTTGGCAGGCCTTAAATCCGCAGTAGCAATACCGTTAATCGAGAAAGAAATAACTATGGGCGTTATGCTTCTATTCGGTTCAAGGGAGCGACCTCTTGAAGATGAGCTTCTTGTAACACTGGGGGAGATAGGTATACAGGTAGGGATGTTTATAAGACGAAAAAAACTTGAAGATGAGCTTGAGGAGGAGAGAAATCTTCTCGTCCGGAGAGTAGAAGAGCGTACGTCTGAACTGAACGAAGCGACTATTGCGGCAGAAGCTGCCAATAAAGCCAAATCAGATTTCCTCGCCAGTATGTCCCATGAATTGCGCACCCCGCTTAATTCTGTTATAGGATTTTCCGAGCTGATGCTGAACGGCATGGCGGGGAATCTGAATGAAGATCAGCGGGAGTTCCTTGGTGATATCTATGACAGCGGAAAACATCTTCTTTCATTGATTAATGATATTCTGGATCTTTCCAAAGTGGAAGCTGGGAAAATGGAACTTGAGCTCTCCAGTGTGAGCATCAGGGAAGTGCTCAATACAGTGCGTTCACTTTTTAAGGAGAAAACACTGCAGCACGGAATTGCTTTCAACATCGATTCAGGTGTCACTGATGAAGATGATACAATATATGGCGATGAGAGAAAGCTCAAACAGATATTAATGAACCTGGTGAGCAATGCAGTGAAATTCACACCGGATGGAGGGAGTATCGATATCCGCGTTGATCTGGTAACCGAATCCGGGAATCATTTTGTCAAATTTATGGTGAAAGATTCCGGTATTGGCATTTCTTCTGAAAACCTGACGCGCCTTTTTAAGCCATTCCAGCAGCTCGACAACACAAGCACTCGCAGGTATGCAGGGACCGGACTCGGCCTTTCTCTGTGTAAGGGTTATACTGAACTCCATGGCGGATCTATATGGGTCGAGAGTGAGGAGAACAGGGGGGCGACATTCAGTTTTACAATACCTTATGTGATAAGCGAAGATGGGTAAGGTGTCATTTTGTTGAATGGATGGTAATCGCAGCATGAAAAAGATACTTGTAGTTGATGACAACAAAAAAAATCGCAAACTGTTGAGAGTAATCCTGGTCAACTCAGGTTACGAGGTATATGAAGCGGAGAACGGAAAAGAGGGCCTTGAAGCTGTTCAGAGAATTTTTCCTGATCTGGTCCTGATGGATTACCGGATGCCGGTTCTGGACGGGATCGAAGCGACAAAAGAGATCAAGTCCCGAAGTGCTACAGCAGGAATACCTGTGTTTATAGTAACTTCAAGCGCCATGTCCGGAGACAGGCAGAGAATCTGCTCCGAATCTTCCTGTGACGGATTTTTTACCAAGCCGATAAATTATCAGCTTATACTGGAAAAGATTAAGGAGACAATCGGATCATGACTACAAAAGTGGCAAAACGTATTCTTATTGTTGATGACGAGGAAAAAAACCGCAAGCTCTTGAGCGTCATTCTGGGTAAATCCGGTTATGAAAATGATGTTGCAGCAGGGGGGAGCGAGGCCCATGATATGGCGGAAAAAACACCATACGGCCTTGTGCTCCTTGATGTTATGATGCCGGTAATGGACGGGTACGAGGTATGCCGCAGGCTCAGGAGCGGACATGTGACAGCAAATATCCCGGTTATCATGGTTACCTCACTGAGCGACCGGGATTCACGCATCAGGGGACTGGAATCAGGAGCAAACGATTTTCTCACCAAGCCGGTGGACAGCACGGAGCTTTTAGTCCGGTGCGCCAACCTGCTGAAAGTAAAAGAGTACGAGGACTTTCTTGCCCGCCATAATGAATACCTTGCAGCTGAAGTAGCTGATAAAACCCGCGAGCTAAGGGATAGTTACCGTGACACAATTCTGCGCCTCACCAACGTGTCAGAGTATAAAGATGAGGAGACAACCATGCATATAAAACGTGTCAGCCGTTACTGCATGGAGATAGCACGGGTCCTGGGATGGAGCAACGGGGATATAGAGTTAATTGAACTGGCAAGTCCCATGCATGATATCGGGAAAGTCGGAATCCCTTCTGAAATTCTTCTTAAGCGCGGCAGGCTCACTGACGTTGAATTTTCCCTGATGAAAACCCATGTAGAGATAGGGGCAAAGATTCTTTCAGGATCAACTTCACGTGTTATACAGATGTCAGAGCAAATCGCCTTCTGTCACCATGAACGCTGGGACGGGAAAGGTTACCCCCGTGGACTGCAGGGAGAGGAAATTCCGATAGAAGCTCGTATCATGAACATGGCAGACCAGTATGATGCCTTGAGGAGTGTGCGTCCCTATAAACCTGCTTTTGAACATGAAAAGGTATGTGATATTATTACCCGCGGTGACGGCCGTACTACACCGGAGCACTTCGATCCGCGGATTCTCGAAGTTTTCGGCGACATCAGTCAAACATTCAGGGATATATATGAAGAATTCGAAAGCTGACAGCGTACACTTTTATGATTAAAATTTCTTCATTTCAATCACCCTCTTCATCCTGTCAACATTCTCCTCATGCTGCACTTTCATCGCCTCCATGAAGTAGAGGGATGAAGCAGTGTCCATCAGGTGCCTGTTGTACCGTATCTGCTTTGCAACCCACTCCTGCCCTTTGACAAGGAGTTCAAGCTTTTCGTTCAATGTATTTAAAACCCTGATTTTCTCTACAAAGTCACCGGTTTTATTCCCTGGATCCTCATCCATGTTTTTAATCAGAGAAATAAGTATCTGGCAGTTCATCCCCTCGTCACGGAGGTATGAGGACATCATCATTTTCAGTTTGTCATCCTCAAGAGATGAGATGATTTCATTGATCGACTGTACTCCTGCCCTCTCTGCTTCAAGTATTTTTCTGTAAAAATCAGCAAGTTTATTGTTACTTTTACTTTCCATTTTCACCTCTTCGTGATATATTAATAATTACAACAGACTGCTGCTGTTATATATTTTTGCTATAGCGCTAAAAGTCATCATATAACATAATAATATCTATGTAATTGACTTAAGTCATTGTTAAATTTTTTTTTCAGTTTATTATTATAACATAACTGAATATTAAATTTCAGGAGGAAAAGAATGAAAGTACATGTAAAAAACAATATAAACTGGGTAGGGAAAGTTGACTGGGATCTTCGTAAATTTCACGGGGATGAATACTCAACACATAAAGGTTCGTCATACAACTCCTATCTTATTCAGGAGGAGAAGACTGTTCTTATTGATACAGTATGGAAGCCCTACGCGAAGGAGTATGTAGAAAATCTTAAAAGCGAAATTGATCTTAAGAAGATCGATTATATCATTGCGAACCACGCTGAGATAGACCACAGTGGTGCCCTCTGTGATCTGATGAAGGAGATACCTGGCACACCGATCTACTGTACAGCAAACGGAGTGAAGTCGCTGAAGGGGCAATTTCACCAGGACTGGGACCTGCGCGTTGTAAAAACCGGAGACAAACTGAGCATCGGCAACGGGAAGGAGCTTATCTTTATCGAAGCCACAATGCTCCACTGGCCCGACAGCATGATGTGCTATCTCACTGGTGACAATATTCTCTTCAGCAATGACGCATTCGGTCAGCACTATGCGTCGGAGTTCCTCTTTAATGACCTTGTTGATCAGAATGAGCTTTACGTTGAGTGCATGAAATACTACGCCAATATCCTTACCCCGTTCAGTGCGCTTGTGACAAAGAAGATTAACGAAGTGCTGTCATTTAACCTCCCTCTTGACATGATCTGTACAAGCCACGGTATTTTGTGGAGAAAAGACCCGGCGCAGATTATCAATAAGTACCTTCAGTGGGCTGATGCATATAAAGAGAACCAGATCACTGTTGTGTATGACAGCATGTGGGAGAACACAAGGATCATGGCCGAACATATAGTACAGGGGATCAGGGGAACAGACAGCTCTGTCACAGTTAAACTGTACAACATCGCGCACACTGACAAGAACGATGTTATAACCGAAATCTTCAGGTCAAAAGCCGTGCTATTCGGCTCGTCAACAATCAACAGCGGTATACTCTCCGGTATGGCGGGGCTTGTTGAAGAGGTCAGGGGACTTAAGTTCAAACAGAAGAAAGCTTCATCCTTCGGAAGTTACGGCTGGAGCGGTGAGTCCGTGAAGATGCTCAATGACCTCGTGTCAAAAGCAGGCTTTGAACTAACATCTGAAGGGATAAAAGTTTTATGGACACCGGATGATGAAGGGAAGAAACAGTGTATTGAGTTCGGCAGAAAGTTTGCTGCTGACGTGAAATAAATTCTTTTTTTGTGTTTGATTATGGAAATTCGCGAATGAATTAAGCCGGTTTTATGTTATCCGATACATAACATCATTCCCGTGAAGAGAGTGGGCGACCGCAGAAAGAGCTGACAGCTAATCCATAGTTAATTGTATTCAATATTTTAAATAATGGATCTCCGCCTGCGCGGAGATGACATTGAGGACTAATTAAATCGTTCATGCTAAAGGGGTTTTACCTCCACCTTTACATTCGTTTTATTGTTATTCTCCTTTACGCAGTTTAAAAACGCCCTTGCCTCAGCTTCGTCATCGCTGATGGCCTCGTATACTCTTTCAAAGACAACTTCATTACTGTCTTTAATTTTGCACTTTGTGCTATATTTATCAGGAGCCGGGTCCCACATAGTATTTTCCTCCGTTGTTGTTGTATAATTTTAAGTATTTAATAATTTACTTAAATATTTGGGGAACGTCAATAATGTCGGGAAAAAAATGGACAGAGATTTGATTTATTATTGAAAAATCATTAAATTATTAATAAATAATATATCCAGAACCGCGTAATGTCAATATACAACCTTACATGCGTAATCTCGATGGTCACAACAATGGTGGCCATGGCTGTGACCTCAGTACATTCCTGGCGGCGCAGAAAAACTGTACCCGCTGCCGGTGCCTTTATCTATGTGTCTTCTATGACATGTATATACGCTCTGTTTGAAATGATGGTTTTCCTGAGCAATTCCACTTCTGAAGCCCTTTTCTGGTTTAACCTGAGGTTCATACCAATAGCGTTTACACCGGTTTTTTTCCTTAAGTTTGCGGCAGTACATTCCGGGAGAAGCAGTCTTATATCAGGACGGTTGATTGCATTGCTGCTTATTGTGCCTGTGACTACACAGGTTATGGTCTGGACGAATAATTTTCATCATATCTGGGTTCTTAAGAGTCCGGGGTTTTACATTTCAGGTAATTACTACTTCGCTGATATAAGCCTCCGTGTTCTGGGGCCATGGATGAAAGTCCATTACTTATATTCCTATCTGATTATGATTGCAGGACTTGTTTATCTATTCTCTTTTGCATTCCGGTCTCAGGGGATGTTCAGGAATCGTTCTCTTCTTATCGGGACAGGTTTCTGCGTGATGGTTGCCGGGACTCTTTTTTCTTCAGTCAGTTTTTTTCCGGGGATGAAAGCTCATCCAATGCCTCATGCAAACGCTCTTGGCTCCCTTCTTATTGCTTTCGGGGTATGGAGATTTGAGGTTAACGAAAGGAACCCGGTTATTGACAGAGGGAAAACCTACCCCCTGGCGCTTATCTGGTTATTTGTTCTAATGGCCGTTGGGATAATTGCAGGGGCATATATTAATTTTATTCAATACAGGGAATACCATGTTTATAGTATAAGGGAACAGCTCGCAGCAGTTGCGGATCTCAAGATGAATGAGATTGCGAGATGGCGCAGCGAGAGGCTTGGCGATGGAGATATTTTAATAAATAACAGTATATTGTATTCACTGCTTGGAAGGTATTATTCAAACCAGTCTGACCATGCTGCATCGGCATCAATTGAATTATGGTTTAAAAAACTTATAGAATCCTATAAATATAAAAAGATTATACTCTGCGACAGGAATGGCAGAATACGACTCTCTGTACCGCATAATGTCAATTCCGGTGTTACCCATATGCAGGTGACTTTAAATGATCTCCAGACACATAAAAGCTCTTTCCTTACAGAAATTCATCAGCCAATTGCTGAATATGGACTGCATCTTTCTGTAATAGTACCTTTGTGGAATGAAAGAAACAGTAGTCTAATATATGGATTTATTGTAATGATGATAGATCCCTATGATTATTTATTCCCAATGCTATCAAGCTGGCCCGGCAGCAGCGACACAGCTGAAACAATACTTGTGAGGCTCGAAGGGGACAGGTTTATCTTTATGAGTGAAACACGCTTCAGGAAAGATGCGGAGATGAATCTGTCAATCCCTGCTGATAAAAATTTCGAACCTGATCATATGGCTTCAGATGATAAATGGGATTTTTTAGAAGGTATTGATTACCGTGGTGAACATGTTATCAGTTCTTTAAGGCCGGTGCCTGGTGCACCCTGGTCAATGATTGTTAAAATTGACACTTCTGAAGTTTATGATCCGGTGAAGTCGCGTTTCTGGATTATGGTTTTTATTATACTTGTTTCTGTGTCTGCCGCGGGGACAGTGGTGGGTCTAATATGGAGGAGAAAAAGTGAAAGCTATTACCGCGAACAGTATATAGCAGATGAAAAGCTCCGGGAGAGCGAAGAGAAGTTCCGTTCCATAGTTGAGAATGCCCCTGAACCGGTTTTTATACAGACAAGCGGGCGGTTCGTCTATGTTAACTCAGCAACTAAGAGACTCTTCGGTGTGGCGGATGATTCAGAAATTATAGGTAAATCTGTAATTGAGAGAAACCATCCTGATTTTCATGAAAGAATATTCCAAAGAATTTATACATTGAATGTTGAGAGAAAACCTGTAACCCAGCTCATGGAAACAAAGTTTATCCGGTTTGACGGCAGTGAAGTCTGGGTGGAAACTGCCGGTGTACCCATTGTATATAATGGTGAGGATGGAGCCCTTGTTTTTGTAAGGAATATCAATGAGCGCATAATCGCTGAAGAGAAAGTAAAACAGAGCGAGGAGAGATACAGGCACACACTGGAGAATATGATAGAGGGTGCCCAGATAATAGATTTTGAATGGAGATATATCTATATTAACAAAGCCGCTGAGATCCATAGCCGGAGATCTATGGATGAACTCATGGGGCAGCGGTTTATAGATATGTGGCCGGGTGTTGAAGTTACTCCACTTTATGAAAAGATCAGGGAGTGTATGGATAAGCGGATTCCTGTTCAAATGGAAAACCTTTTTCTCTATCCGGACGGGTCTGAAGGGTGGTTTAATTTAAGCATTCAGCCTGTGCCTGAGGGTGTGTTTATTCTGTCAATTGATATAACAGAGCGCAGGCGCGCGGAGGATGAGGTCCGGAAGGCCTATGAGCGGATGAACAGTATGTACTCATCCAATGTTGTGGGGATAGTTATTGCTGACCCTCATGGCGGGCTTATTGAAGCTAATGATTATTATCTTGAGCTTATCGGATACACCAGGGATGATTTTAGCGCGGGCACCATAAGGTGGGATGCTATAACTCCCCCTGAACATCTCCCGTCTGATATGAAGGCAATCGAAGAGCTCCGTGAAAAGGGGAGCTGCACACCATACAGGAAGGAGTATATCCGTAAAGACGGCGGCAGGGTATGGGTTCTTCTTGCCAGTGTTCTACTCCCCGGGGCTGAGGAGAATATCTTCGGGATCGTAATCGATATAACCGAAAAGAAAAAGGCTGAAGCGGAATTACAGCTTTCTCTACAGCAGAAGAGTGACCTTATACGTGAGGTATATCACAGGACAAAAAACAGTCTGCAGGTTATTTTGTCACTATTTTCACTGCAGTCGATCCGCTCTGATGATAATAAACTGTCACTTATTCTTCATGACATGGAGAACAGAATAAGGGCCATGGCACTTGTGCATGAGAAGCTGTATAAATCAAAGAACCTTTCAAGAATTAATCTTGGAGAGTATCTTTCAGATCTCATAGATATGATAATTTACAGTCCGGCAGCAGCAAAAAAGGAAATAGAAGTCCGGAAAGAACTGCCCGACATAGATGTGCTTATAGATACAGCTATCCCCTGCGGACTTGTTGTTAATGAACTGGTATCAAATGCTTTTAAGCACGCATATAATAATAGTGATTCGGGTGAACTTTCAGTTGTAATGTCAGTTGCAGATAACGGGGCCATTGAATTTACTGTATCAGATAACGGCTGCGGGATCCCTGAAAACTCTGATGTTATGGATATCGGGGGACTTGGCCTTCAGATAGTTTATACTGTGGTTCAGTACCAGTTGAATGGCGATATTAAACTGGAAAGAAACCCCGGTGTAAAATGGATCATCAGTTTCAAAGATAATATATACAGTGAGAGAGTATAACAGGATGAGCGTTTCAATTCTTATAGTTGAAGATGAGGCTATGACAGCTGTGTTTATCCGTACAATACTGGAAAAGCATAAATATAAAGTTGTTAAATCAGTATCAACGGGAGAAAAAGCAGTTCAGGCACATAATGAAACAAAGCCTGATCTTATACTTATGGATATAAGGCTCGCGGGAGTGATGAATGGCGTTGAAGCAATGAATGAGATCAGAAAGGGGTCTGATGTTGCAGTTATTTTCATGTCCGGCTATTCTGATGAGGAGGTAAAGAAAGAGGCGGCATCAGTGAATCCCCTCGCGTATCTTAGTAAACCGCTCAACACAGAAAAACTTCTTGATATCATAAAGTCTTTTGCAGATCAAAAGTGAAACTTATCCGCGTTCCGTTTCCGCTTTCAAATGAAAGGTTTCCTTCAATCTGCTCTGCAAGCATCCTCACAAGTGTGAGGCCCATATTCCCGCCATCTTCTGTTGTGATACCTTCGGGGAGACCTTTACCAGTGTCTTCAACTGATACTGTGAGCAATCCATTATTGTCTTTAAGCTTCACTGTTATTGTGCCTGTATCAGTTCCGTTGAAGGCATACTTGATTGAATTTGTAATAAGTTCATTAACAAGCAGGCCAAGTGGTACTGCTCTTTTAAGTTCTATGCTGCATCTGTCCAGTTCTTTGACAAGGGAAATTCTCCCTCCTCCTGAACTGTAGGTGGCAATGAGGGAGTCAGCAAGGCTGCTTATATAGAGGTGCAGTTCAATTGACGATATATCAGATGACTGGTAGAGGTTTTCATAAATTGATGAGATGGCATTTATCCTGTTACGGGCATCAGTGAATATCTTTCTCGAATGTTCTTCAGTAATGTTAATTTCACCAAGCCTGATTATGCCTGATACGATATTAAGGTTGTTTTTAACCCTGTGCTGAAGTTCCCTCATTAAGAGTTCTTTTTCCACGACGATTTTTTCAAACTCATTTCTGCTGGTTTCCATTGCCTGGTTTTTATGTTCCCGCTTTATGCGGTTTATCAGCAGAATTCCAAGCAGTGCCGTGCCTGCCGGATATATAAGAAGAACCGGTGCAGCAATTGCAGGGAGTACTTTAAATGCCAGATCTTTAGGCAGAGAAAACATCATGAAAAGCATGATAAGATGTACTGTTATGCCGAACAGATAGAGCTCAGTTACGGACTTACTGCCAAGAGGTTTTCTGCTGAGATGCCTCCACGCGATACCGGCGGTACCTGTTGATAATATTACAAGAATTCCAGTTACAGTACCATCCCCCCCCTGGAAATACCGGACAACTGAAGATGAGACCACAACAATTGCGGTGGGTATAAACCCGAAGAAGAGCCCCGACATTGACGTAACAATTGATCTTGTGTCAAATACAAGGCCCGGTGAAAGCTGCCAGGGGGTGAGCATAACTGATACTGCTATGACACTGAGAATAAGCCCTGGAACTGTCTGGCGAAGTGAGGCTTTACCCTGTATCCCCCTGAATGATATCATATCAAAGACAAGGGCCATGGCAAGCAGCAGGGAGACATTATGGATAAGAGATATGAATATAGATTCTGACATTATTTCTAATCATGCCTTTTTATCAAATATGATATATCATTTATAATAAATCTATTATTTATTTCTGTATATAACACTTTCGTGTTATTTTTAGAATAATGAAATGTAATCAGTAATTATTCCTAAAAAAGTATTAAGATAAATAGTACTATATTCTGTTATGTTCACAAGTAGTATAATAATAAAAAAATTGTCATTCCGGTTTTGCATCTTCAGTTCGTGCAAATACCGGAATCTCATAGATTGAAAGTATGAGATACCGGCATTCCGCTTTGCTACAGCCGGTATGACAGAAAGTTTTATTAATAGCTTTGCAATAAAAATATGTTCGGTAATAAACATTGAATATAGCTTAAGAATTTTTTAATATGATGTTTTGTCTTAATTCCTCTGATCCGTGAATTGAATTTTGCGTCACATTTTATTATTATTAATATTATTCCTTACAGGGAAACCTGCTTATTTCTACGCTGCGGTGAAGTTATCACCGTTAATTTTGGAACAGGATTATATGACAGACAAAGACCGTAAAACCATACTTCTTGTTGAAGATGAACCTATGAATGCCGTGCTGGCAAAAACGATTCTTAGAAAATACGGTTATCATGTTATCAGTGCCAGTTCAGGGGAGAAAGCTGTTTCTGCAGTTGATTCAGAGGCCGGCATAGACCTGGTTCTCATGGATATAGACCTTGGTAGGGGAATTGATGGAACAGAGGCAGCTGAACAGATTCTTGAAAAACATGACATCCCTGTGGTGTTCCTCTCCTCTCATACAGAGCCTGAAATTGTTGAAAAGACAGAGAGGATCACCTCATACGGGTATATCCTGAAGAATGCAGGTGAGACAGTGCTTATAGCTTCACTGAAGATGGCATTCCGGCTGTATGAAACAGAGAAAAAATACCGTCTCATTACTGAAAATACATCGGACGGTATTTTTGTATTAGAAAACGGAATTGTAACCTATGTATCTCCTGCATATGAAAAAATATCCGGCTACACAGCATCTGAGATGTCAGGGATAACCGAAGCTGAAATGATTAATAATATTCATCCTGACGACAGGGAGGGTGTTGCTGCTGTCATTGCCTCTGCTAAAGAGAAGAGGAAGACTAATCTGACTTACCGGTGCAGGGCGAAGAATAAAAGCGGGGAATATATCTGGAGAGAGGATAATGCCTCTTTTATATATAATGAAAAGGAGGAGATGGCCAGGATTTATATAATCGCCCGTGATATAACAGAAAGAAAAAACGCAGAGGAACATATGCGGCGCCTGTCTGAGATGGTGGACAGCACGCCGGCTTCCATTACTGTTCATGATGGGAGCGGGAATTTTCTTTACGCCAACCGCAGAACTTATGAACTGCACGGATATGATAAAGAAGAGTTTATGTCAACAAAGCTTAATATGATTGATCACCCTGAAAGTACTGCGCTCTTTAATAAACGTGTAAAGGAGATAGAGGAAAAGGGTGAAGCGTCTTTTGAAGTGCGGCATTATAAAAAAGATGGCACATCCTTCCCCCTTGAGGTAACTGCAAAAAAGTTCAACTGGGGAGGGATACCGGCAATCCTGAGTATCGCAACAGATATTACAGAGAAGAAGGGTGTCCGGAAAGCGATGATGAAAGCGTTGAGGCGGTTCAATGCTCTCCTTGATAACAGTCCCAATTTAATTGCGCTGTTTGATGCAGATGGAAGGTATGTTGAAGTATCTGAGAGTATGGCAGGGCTTTGCGGCATGACAACTGAAGATATGAGGGGCAAGAGCTTTGTTGAACTTCTGGAGCCTGCTGTTGCAGATGATTTTATGCAAACCGTAGCATCTCTCAGGGAAATAAAGGAACCTCTTCTTAAACTTGATATAATTAATTTTAACGGTACTGACAGAATTTTTGAAAGCAAGCTCTTCCCTGTTATGGTGGAAGATGACGGCACAGAGATATTCGGTTCAATATCCGAGGATGTTACTGACAGGATGCATACAGAGAAATCGCTCCTTGAGAGCCAGGAGCGATTCAGGGCACTTCATAATGCCTCATTCGGCGGGATAGCAATTCATGATAAGGGTTTAATACTTGAGTGCAACCAGGGATTGTCAGAAATGACAGGCTATTCAGCGGATGAACTGATTGGTATGGACGGGCTTCTTCTTATTGCTGAAAAATCAAGGGGGGAGGTAAGGGGGAATATACTCTCCGGTTATGAAAAACCTTACGAGGTGTACGGTTTAAAAAAGAACGGGGAGGAGTATCCTTTAAGGCTTGAGGCGCGGAATGTGCCGTATAAAGGTAAAACCGTAAGGACTGTTGAATTCAGGGACATAACTGATCAGAAGAGGATTGAGTCGGAGATCCGGCGCGAAAATGAAATTAATGCCGCTCTCTTCAGGGCTTCTCAGCAGGTGCTGAAGTCTGAAGATTTTATCCATACAGCGCGGCATGTCTTTGATGCTATCTGCTTACTTACAGGCGCTGTGTCCGGTTATGTTGCCCTTCTCAATGATGCAGGTGATGAAAATGAACTCCTTTTCCTTGAGTCCGGCGGGTATAACTGCACTGTTGATCCCTCTCTGCCGATGCCGGTGAGGGGCCTGCGAGGTGAGGCTTACCACACAGGGAGGCCTGTATATCATAACGATTTTGCAGGGAGTGAATGGGTCAGGTTTATGCCGGAGGGGCATGCTCCCCTGGTCAATGTATTGTTCGCCCCCCTTGTGATAGACGGGAAAGCCAGGGGGCTAATTGGAGTTGCGAATAAACCATCCCCTTTTAATGAGGAGGATGCGAAACTTTCGGAGGTCTTTGCCGGACTTGCAGCCATTGCCCTCAATAACAGCCGCCTCCTTGAGCTTACAGAACAGAGCGAACAGAAGTTCTGGAGGCTTTTTGAATCAGCCAATGACAGTATCTTCGTTCACGGGGTTATGGATGACGGGAAACCGGGTTTATTTTATGAAGTAAATGAAAGAGCCTGCATAAATCTTCAGTACAGCAGGGAGGAGCTTCTGAATCTCACTGTTATGGATATTGCCCCGGAGGAGGTCTGGGAAGATGCGGTTATGTTAACTAAAAAACTGATGGAAAACAGGAAACTGACTTTTGAATCAAAACAGAAGAGGAAGGATGGAACAGTGTTTCCCGTTGAAGTAAGCTCAAGCATATTTGAACAGCAGGGTAGAATGATGACACTTTCTCATGCAAGGGATATAACTGAACGCAAAGAGAGTGATGAAAAGATCAGAAACCTCCTGAAAGAGAAGGAGGTAATCCTGAAAGAGGCACATCACCGGATAAAGAATAATATGAATACGGTTTACGGCCTTCTCTATCTTCAGGCTGATACTCAGGATGATCCTGTATGCAGAAATATCCTCATTGATGCTGCCTCAAGGGTGCAGAGCATGATGCTGCTATATGACAAACTTTACCGATCCGACTCACACCAGGAACTGAATATAAGCCATTACCTTGGACAGCTTGTGAAAGAGATTGTTTCCATTTTTGATTCATCAGCCCCTGTGAGATATAAAGTTGATGTACAGGACTTTACAATCGGAAGCCAGATGCTTTCAACATTGGGAATAATTGTTACAGAGCTGATTACTAACACCATGAAGTATGCCTTTACCGGGAGCAGCGAGGGTTTAATTGAACTGCGGCTTACACGCGAAAATGGTGTGGCGATACTGCTATACAGAGATAACGGCAAAGGCCTCCCTGAATCTGAAACATTTGAAAATTCAAAGGGTTTCGGCATGCAGCTTATTAGTATGCTGGTGGAGCAGATAGGGGGAACAGCTGAGATAATCAGGGGCGGGGGTACGGCTTTTATTATAAGGTTTCAGGTGTGAGGTTAATTTATTTTTCATTTAATAGTATTTTAGTAATTAATTCTGGTTATATTTTAAAAAATGTACTTTTTGCGCGGAAAGAATATGAATCCCGAAAGAAAAAGAAAAATTCTCCTGGTCGAAGATGATCCTGTAACCGCAGCTACTACATCTGTTATGCTTAAGTATAACGGTTATGATGTGGTCTCAGTTGCCAGCGGGAACAGGGCAATTGACAGCATCACAAATGACTCTTCTATTGAACTTATACTTATGGATATAGACCTGGGCCCCGGAATGAGCGGCCCTGATGCTGCAAGGGAGATCCTTAAAACTAATGACATCCCAATTGTATTCCTGACATCACATTCAGAACGTGAGATGGTTTACAAGGTAAGGGCTATAACCAGGTACGGGTATGTGATTAAAAATTCCGGCGATTTTGTTCTCCTGACATCAATAGAAATGGCTTTTGAACTTTTTGAATCTCATGCAAAACTTAAGAGAACCTCAGAACAGCTTGCTGAGAGTGAGCAGAGTATAAGACGCAAACTTGACAGTATTCTTATGCCTGCACCGGATTTAGCAGATATTGGACTTGCTGATTTGATTGATGTAGATGCCCTTCAATCGGTCATGGATAAATTCTATCTCTTAACAGGCATTGCAGTGGGGATAGCAATAGTTGATCTGAAGGGGAGAGTCATTATTGAATCAGGATGGCAGGATATATGTACAAAATTTCATCGGGTTCATCCTGAGACTTCACAATATTGTATTGAAAGTGATACAATTCTTTCTTCTGGTGTCGAGGAGGGGGAGTATAAGGTTTATAAATGCAAAAATAATTTATGTGATATAGCTACCCCCATCATGATTGACGGGCGGCACATGGGGAATTTATTTTTAGGGCAGTTCTTTTTTGAAGATGATATTCCGGATGAAGAATTTTTCAGAGCCCGCGCAAAAATTTACGGATTTGATGAGGGGGATTATCTTGATTCTTTCAATCGAATTCCGCGTCTGAGTCGTGATACTGTTTATAGTTTAATGGATTATTATACCGGACTTGCGGGGCTTGTGAAAAAACTTACTTACGGTAATCTGAAGCTTGCGAGGGCTCTCCATGAGCGCGACAGAACATATGAAAATCTGCAGAAGAAGGATTCCCTGCTGAGAATAATCTCAGATAATATGACAGACCTTATATTCATAATCGATGCAAAAGGGATATATGAATATGTGTCACCGTCATTTAAAAGGATACTGGGATACTGCCCGTCTGATCTTGAAGGAAAATATTGTTTTGAATATGTCCATGCTGATGATCTTGAAGCAATAAAATCTGCTATTGATGTTTTATTCAATACAGGAGCTGTAATGGTTGAATCGAGATATAGAGATCAAAATGGTAATTATGCCTGGTATGAAACATCTGCTAACGTTATCCGTGGTACAGCGGGAAATATAACAGGTGCGGTTGTCGCAGGGAGAGACATCAGCGAGCGCAGGGAGGCCGCTCATAAACTGGAGCAGAGTGATAAGCGGTATAAACTTTTAATTGAGAAAAGCCCTCTGTCAATCTTTCTTATAAGAGAGGGGAGATATATATATTCAAATCCTGCTGCGGCTTCAAGGCTCGGATACAGCTCTCCGGAGGAAATGGTTGGCCTGGATGTGGAGAGTACAATAAGTCCTGAGAATAGTGAACTCATCAGGGCGAGGCTCAGAAATGCTGAGAATGGTAATTCCAATGAAAAGATTGAACTCTATCTTCTGAAGAAAGACGGCTCTCCGCTTATTACAGAATCCCTTTCATTGCCGATAACTCTTGATGACGGGCCTGCAATACTTGTTATTGGTAATGATGTTACCCGTGAGCGGCGCATGCAGATGGAAATTGAACGCAATGAAGAGAAATACCGCACAATCGCTGACTTTACGTATGACTGGGAGTTCTGGATTGGAAATGATGGTTCAATAAAATATATCTCCCCTTCATGCCTTGAAATATCCGGGTATTCTGCGGAAACATTTATTAATAATCCGTCATTACTGTCAGATATAGTCTTTCAGGAGGATAAGGGGATACAGTGTTTTGAATCAGACGGTGTGTTCGAATACCCTGCCTCAAGCAGCGCTGAATATAGAATCCGTACAAAAAGCGGTGAGACGAAATGGATTGCCCATGTCTGCCGGGCTGTTTATGACCGTAACGGAAAATTTGCCGGACGAAGAATAAGTAACAGGGATGTGACTGAGAAGAAAAAAGCTGAAATGGAGATTCAGAGTCTTCTTGAACAGAAGGAGATGCTTCTCCGTGAAGTACATCATAGAATTAAGAACAACATGAACACAATCGCCGGCCTGCTTAAATTACAGTCACTCTCCATCGAGGAGCCATCTGCTATAGAAGCACTGAATGATGCCAGGGGGCGGGTACAGAACATGATGCTTATTTATGACAGGCTGTACAGGTCCGCTGATTATAAGAATCTGAATGTGAAGGATTATTTTGAAAGTCTGGTGAACGAAATAGTAAAACTCTTCCCGAATTACGGGAGTGTAAATGTTGTAAAGAATATCGGCGATTTTAAACTGGATTCAAAAATCCTTTTTACAATGGGTATAATGATAAATGAACTTATAACAAACGCCTTTAAATATGCTTTTGAAGGTGTGGATAATCCGGAGCTGGTTTTCTCTCTCGCTTTTAATGACGGACGGATTGTTTTTACTGTTAAGGATAACGGTTCAGGTTTGCCTGAGGGAGTCAAAAAAGGAAACAGGAACGGTTTCGGGCTTAATCTTGTTTCTTCTCTTGCTGAACAGCTTGAAGGGGAGATGAATTTCGGTGAGTGTGACGGGACTGAAATTACAGTTGCATTTATGCTGTAACTGATGAATAAATTCAGTCAAAGAACATACAGTTGCCGGTTTTCTTAATGCGTTTTTCAATCTCCACTCTTTTCAGTTTCAGATTTTCAAATTCCTCCATTGCATCTGATATTTTAATCTTCTGCATAAGGACATCCCCGGTGCCTGTATAAAACTGAATTTTCCTTGGATGGGAGCCTCCGAAATTGTAATTAATAATAGGTATCCTTTCGGTTATAAGAAAATCTATAACCATTTCAATATTCTTTAATCCCATGGCCATCTCCTGTTTCAGAAAAGGGTATATTTGCGCCCCTCCGAAAACTTTTGCTTTAAGCCTGTACCTGTCAGCCCCTAATTTCATCATCTGGTTTATAAGAAGCTCCATGGCATTTATTGCGTATCTTGCATCACCGGGAACAGTTTCACCTGTATTTTGTCCGGGCAGCAGAATATGGTTCATACCTCCGGTTCTGCTGGAGGGTTCATAAAGACATACAGCTACACATGGTCCGAGGATTGTAGTGATAACCGCAGGCTCTGAAGATGAGTAGTATTCACCGATATGTATATTTATTCTTTTCATATTATCCGGCTTTGCCGGTTCAGTTATATTATATCAAGGCAGGGGTTGCATACCCTCTTCAACGTCCTGCTGAAAAACAATGCCATCACATAACAGCATGTTTTAAATATAAAGCAATTTATCATAAAAAGGGATAACACGTTAGTGTTAGATTTTTTAGCACATCCATGTCATTGACTGTATTATTCCATAGAGTAAATTATTAAAACAAATTATAAGGACTGCTATGGAAAAAGTTGTTATTGTTGATGATCACCCTGTTGTTCTTAAGAGTCTGCGCTCCATTTTCATGGGACAGGGGGGGTATGTGGTTACGGGTGAAGCTGTGAATATCGTTGATGCGATGATCATCCTCAGAGAGGATCTCCCCGATATTCTTGTAGTTGATGTTGAACTGGGGTGCGGATTAAGCGGGATTGAGCTGGTCAGGAGAGTGCGGGAGGGTTTCCCCGTGATAAAGATTCTTGTAATGTCCCTGGATGACGGTTCACTTTATGCTGAACGTGCCATCAGAGCAGGAGCCAGGGGGTTTATATCCAAGATTGATGTAATGGATAATATTTTTACAGCTTTAGAAACTATCAAACAAGGCGGGATATACCTGAGCAGCGAGGTATGTTCCATAATTGCTTGTAACCATTTCAGGGATTATATAAAGCCATTGAAGGGACAGGACGTTTTCGGGCTCACTGATCGCGAACTTGAAGTTTTTCAGCTTATAGGGCGGGGATATAAAAGAGAAGAGATAGCAGCAAAACTGAATATAAGCGTAAGTACTCTTGAAGTCCATAGAAGAAAAATCAGGATAAAACTAAATATCCCGGATGCCTCAGCACTTACTAAGGCTGCGATACAACATGAAGCTCATAGGTTCAACATCGAGCCATGATATAGAGACTCCAAATTATTATTCCGGGTTTCCTTAAACCACTGTATTATCCTCCATCACACGAACGTGTTACCTCTCTGTTCCAAACGTGTTACCTTGAATAACATTTTGGTGTTATTTACGATTCTTTATAGTTCTGTAATATTTATACAAGTCATGTACCGCTTATTTCATGGGGAGATGTTATCAGTATGAATATGCAGAATAAAGACACAGCAAAGAAAGAGGATCTGGTAAAACGACAGTATGTCACCTTTTTAATCGGTGACGAAAACTTCGGTATAGACGTGGCCAGGGCACAGGAGGTGCTTAACCTCACCACAATTACAAAAGTACCGAACACCATGAAGTTCATGAAAGGGGTCATTGACCTTCGCAGTAGAATTATCCCGCTCATCGACATGCGTATAAAGTTTAATATTGAAGAACGCCCTTATGATAAAAATACTGTAATTATAATAGCGAGGATAAAAGGCGTGCTACTGGGTCTCATAGTTGATTCAGTCCTTGATGTTATAAGCATGACTCTTGAGGATATTCAGGACACGCCGCATTTTACAAGCGAAGTGGGGAGAGACGCCGTGGCCGGCATCGGACGCACTCCCAAGGGACTTGTCATAGTCCTTGATGCAGACAGACTCTTCACTGATGACGAGATTAATACTATACAGGGGAAGTAAAGAGAAATGGCATTCACCTATTTTTTCCGGGATATGCAGACACTTGAGATGATCAGGGATTACGCGCTTCCTGCTCTCCGCACAAAGAGATATATAAATGTGTGGGATGCAGGGTGTGCCATGGGCCCTGAGCCTTATTCTCTTGCCATTATACTTCGCGAGAACATGGGGAACATGATCTTCAGAAATGTGAAGATCTACGCAACAGACATTGACGGAAGCAATCTTTTTCAGAAGATAATTGAATCCGGTGAATATCCCAGAGAGCAATTAGACAGGATACCTTCTGATATCTTCAACAGATATTTTGCAAGAGTCGGTGAGACAGATAATTACAGAATATCTCAAGACCTGATCAAATGTATGAATTATAAAAAACATGACCTCCTCTCGCTACAGCCTGTGAAAAGCGATTTCAGCCTTATATTATGCAAGAATGTACTTCTTCATTTTAACCATGAAGAGAGGGTCAATGTAATAAAGATGTTCCATGAGAACCTTCTTGAGGGGGGGTATTTTGTAACTGAACAGACACAGAAGATGCCTGCGGAGCTTGATGGTTATTTTGAGCAGGTTGTGCCCAATGCACAGGTGTTCAGGAAGATGTGATGAGAGAGAATGATGTGAAGATATATAACCTTACTGAGAGAAGTAAAATTTATACTTCTAATGTGTACCTGGTGACAGGGACCTGGAACACACTTGATGATGTGAATGCCCTTGTTGATGCAGGGCGTGATCTTTCAATTCTTGAGATGATTTTTGATATACCCACAGGCGTAGGGAAGAGGCAGGTTGATACGGTTGTTCTTACTCACAATCATTATGATCATACATCAATGCTCCCTAATGTCAAGAAGGTGTTCGGTTCAAAGGCGTATGCCTATTCAAAGTCAATTGAAGGGATCGACCGTATACTGAAAGATGGTGACATGATAAAACTTGGAGATCGGGGATTTGAAGTCATTCATGCACCGGGTCATAGCACTGATTCAATCTGTCTCTATAACAGGGATGAAGGTGTCCTTTTTTCGGGCGATACACCGTTGTCACTACGCACACCTGATTCAACATATGAATCAGGTTATATAAAGGCGCTGGAACGGCTTTGCAGAAAAACAATCCGTGTGATTTACCCGGGCCACGGTGCACCTGTCACAGAAAGATGCAGCGAAATGCTTAGGGAGTCACTGAAAGTAATAAGGCAGGGAATGAATTTAAATTGATCAAGGAATCTATCTCTTCTACTCCCCCTCTCCTTGAGGAGAGGGGGCCGGGGGGTGAGGTCTGATGAATATAGCGTGTGAAGGAGGATGTAATGTTTAAGAATATGAAATTAGGGATAAAGGTACTTACAGGATTTATAGTTTTAACAGTAATTGCCGGGGCCATAGGCGTTGTGGGTACAGTAAATATCAGGAAAATTCAGACTGCTGACGCAGAGCTTTTTGAAAAGATGACAGAACCGATTCATCAGATCGGCACAGTGGGTATGAGCTTCCACAGGATAAGGGTAAACCTCAGGGATGCCATTGCTACTGATGATCAGGAGAAGATTTCAGGTTATATTAAGAGGGTTGCTGAACTTGATGAAACAGCCCATAAAAATCTGGATGAATATGAAAAGACCCTTTTTACGGATGCCGGAAGAAAACAGTACGCTGAACTAAAACAGGCTGTGGCTGATTACGGGAAAAATCAGGCGAGAATAATTGAGTTTTTAAAGCAGAACAATAAAAGTGAAGCCTCTACGCTTCTTTACGGTGAAGGGGGTGCAGCGGCTAGAGTGGTAATTGATCTCATCGATAAAACTGTGGAGCATAAAGCTGCACGGGCCAGGGAGACAGTTGAGGCTAATGCCGGACTTGCAAACGCAGCTGTATTTCTCATGTATACACTTATAGCAATAGCTCTTGCATTCGCGGCATTTCTCACCTTTATTATTATACGGAATATTGCAGCCATTATTAAGGGGATGATGACAGAGGTTTCTGGTATAACCCAGGCATCGCTTGACGGTAAGCTGGACACGCGGGCAAATACAGAAAACATAAATTTTGAGTTCAGGTCTATTGGTGAGGGTATAAATAATATTCTCGATGCAGTCATCGGACCATTGAATGTTGCGGCTGAATATGTTGACCGCATTTCACACGGTGACATCCCCCCTAAAATCACTGACACCTATCATGGGGATTTTAACGAGATTAAAAATAACCTTAATCAGTGTATCGATGCCATAAGCGAACTGGTAAATGATGCCAATATGCTTGCAAAAGCGGCTGTAGAAGGTCGCCTTGATGCAAGGGCTGATGCAGGTAAACACCAGGGCGATTTTTCAGCTGTTATTAAAGGTGTCAATAATACACTTGATGCAGTTATCGGCCCTCTGAATGTTGCTGCGGAGTATGTTGACAGGATAGCAAAAGGGGATGTACCGCCGAAAATTACTGACAACTACAGTGGTGATTTCAACGAGATTAAGAATAACATAAACATGCTCATTGATGCCATGAACAGAGTCACTGACGTTTCACAGGAGATTGCAGGTGGAAATCTGATGATCGAGGTTGAAGAGAGGTCTGCGCAGGATAAACTTATGCAGGCTATGAAGAAGATGGTTAGTGATCTTACCTCAATTGCAGTCGACGTACAGACTGCAGCAAACCAGGTGGCCACAGGTAGCGGCGAGATGAGTGCCTCTGCTGAAGAGATGGCACAGAGCGCCAATGAACAGTCAGCGAGCGTTGAACAGGTCTCCAGTTCGATGGAGGAGATGAACAGCTCTGTTATTCAGAACGCGGATAACGCGAAACAGACAGCCTCTATTGCTGTAAAAGCATCGAAGGATGCACAGGAGGGGGGAACAGCTGTTGCAGAGACTGTCAGGGCCATGAGGAGCATAGCTGAGAAGATTGCAGTAATAGAAGATATAGCAGCACAGACAAATATGCTTGCCCTCAATGCCGCAATTGAAGCTGCACGGGCCGGTGAACATGGTAAAGGCTTTGCTGTTGTGGCAGGTGAAGTAAGAACACTCGCTGAACGGAGCGGTAATGCGGCCAAGGAGATTAACAACCTCTCAATGCAGAGCGTTGAAGTTGCAGAGAAGGCGGGTAAACTCATTGAGGATATAGTTCCGCAGATTCAGAAAACCGCTGAACTTGTGCAGGAGATCAATGCTTCAAGTTCAGAACAGGCCAACGGGATTACTCAGGTTACACAGGCAGTTGAACAGCTTGATAAGGGTATACAGCAGAGCGCTGCTGCAACTGAAGAGATGGCTTCAACTACGCAGGAACTTCTGGGCCAGGCGGAACAGCTTCAGCGTGCGGCATCCTTCTTCAAGGTTAAAAGCACGGGAACATCGTTGGGGGGTAATGGCAACGGCAATGGAAGACATCTGAATAAGGGGAACTTTACTGCAGAGAAACATTCCGGAGCAGTACATTTTAAATCCGGTGACCATAAGCAGGGTAAAAAGATTGAAACAGCACATCAATTGCCTGATGTGGCAGCAATCAAAAAGAGTTTCGGTAATGACGACGTTATACCGGGTGCTGGTGGTGTTGATATCAAGCTGACCAGTGATGATGATTTTGAAAGATATTGAGATTTAAAGGGAGTGGAGACATGATGACCGAGGTTAAACCTGAGGCAGTTTTCCTGAGCGGGGTAAAGACGATGACCGACAGGGAGTTCGATCTGTTCAGCAATATGATCTATTCTGTAACCGGAATAAAAATGCCCCCGGTAAAAAAACTGATGCTCACCTCCCGTCTCAGCAAAAGGATGAAGGCCCTGGAAATAAAATCCTACTCGGCATATTATGAATATATTTGCAGTCCTGAAGGGAGATCTGCCGAGTATCACAGAATGATTGATGTAGTCACAACCAATAAGACAGATTTTTTCAGGGAATCGGATCATTTTTCTATACTTGCTGACAGGGTCATACCTGAATTAACCGCAAGGGCAAAGTTCATGCAGGGTAATCCAATCAATATCTGGAGCGCCGGATGTTCAACAGGTGAGGAGCCTTATACAATCGGCATGGTGGCTTCAGATTATTTCGTGGGGAACAGGTCTTCTGTCTCAATTCTTGCCACGGATATATCTACACGTGTTCTTGAAACTGCTGTTAATGGGGTATATACAGAAAATGCCATTAAGCCTATACCGCTCCCCCTGAGAAAAAAATATATCCTGAGGGGGAAAGGGGACAAAGAAGGGCTGTTTCGTATCTCACCGGATATAAGGAAAATGATCACCTTCAGGAAACTGAACCTTATGGACAAAAGATTAATCCCCGGTGCGGAGATGGATATAGTTTTCTGCAGAAATGTAATTATATATTTCGACAGGCCGACACAGGCTGAGCTCTTTGATAAGTTTTATGAAATAATGGCTCCGGGCGGATACCTTTTCATCGGGAGTTCTGAAACACTCCACGGAATAAGCGACAGGTTTATCCCCGCAGGACCGACAGTGTACAGGAAAAAATGAAGATAATATCATGAGAGAATTCTGATGAACAGCGGAAAGAAAATAAAGGTACTTGTTGTGGATGATTCAGCTGTTGTGAGGCAGACTATGACAGACATACTCGAGTCTGATCCTTCAATTGAAGTGATAGATACTGCATCTGACCCCTTTATCGCCGTGGAAAAAATCAGAAAGGTAATACCTGATGTTATTACACTTGATGTGGAGATGCCCCGGATGGACGGAGTTACTTTTCTTCACAAGATAATGACTCAACATCCCATACCTGTTGTTATGTGCTCAAGCCTTACTGATGAGGGAGCAGATACAACGCTCAGGGCTCTGGAGTATGGAGCTGTTGACATCATCACCAAGCCGAAAATAGGCGTGCAGAGGTTTCTTGAAGAATCGCAGATACGTATATGTGATTCTGTAAAAGCTGCATCCCAGGCAAAACTTGCGCTTCTGCCTGCCTGTAAAAAACATCACAGACCTTCGGAGAAACTTACAGCAGATGTTATGCTCGCTCCACCCACAGGGAAAGCCATGCTGCGCACAACAGAGAAGATAATAGCAGTGGGGGCTTCAACGGGCGGGACTGAGGCTTTGCGTATGTTTCTTGAGAGTATGCCGCAGGATGCGCCGGGAATTGCCATCGTCCAGCACATGCCTGAAAATTTCACAAAAGCATTTGCTAAAAGGCTTGATGGTATATGCAGCGTGAATGTGAAAGAGGCTGAAGATGGTGATACAATAATCAGGGGGCGCGCTTTAATTGCACCTGGTAATAAACACATGCTCATTAAAAGAAGCGGCGCCCGTTATTATGTTGAAGTAAAAGAAGGTCCGCTTGTTTCACGGCACCGCCCATCGGTGGATGTTTTATTCAGGTCGGCAGCTGAATACTCCGGCGCAAACACTGTGGGCGTAATTATGACAGGCATGGGTGATGACGGTGCACGGGGCATGCTTGAGATGAAACAGGCCGGAGCTTATAATATCGCGCAGGATGAAAAAAGCTGCGTGGTTTTCGGTATGCCAAATGAGGCTATAAAACTCGGCGCTGTTGATGCTGTGCTTCCGCTTAATTCCATAGCAGGGAGTGTACTGAAGGAGTGTTCGAAATAATACCAGAGGGAGATTCATATGGAAGATATTTCAGGCAGCATAAACACGGGCAGTGAAATTGATTTTGCCTACGGAATGGGTGGAGAAGGTGAAACAGACAGAAAAGATAATGTTAAACTCTATTTTACGTTTAACATAAGGAACGACCTTTTCGGTATCTCTGTAAACCTGATACGCGAAGTGCTTAAGTTCTCAAAAGTTTACAGGATACCCCGTGTTCCGGATTATATAAAGGGAGTGATAAACCTTCGCGGTGAAGTGGTTCCTGTAATAGATCTCTCGGGGAGGTTCTATGGTATTGAAAGTGTTATAAGTGAAAGCAGTTCTATTATAATTGTCGAGGTTTCTGATCATGATGAAAGGATACCTGTGGGAGTTATGATAGATTCAGTCAGGGCTGTAACTGAACTGACAGATGATAATATAGAATCAGTGCCTGAGATCGGGAACAGGATCAGGCCGGATTACATCGATGGAATAGGTAAGGTTGACGGGGCCTTCGCTATCCTTCTGAAGATAGAAAATGTTCTGAAGATAGAGGAACTGTCGGACTTTAATTAGAAATTAATTTTTACGGGAGGATTGATATGGCAAAAAAAGTTATGGTGGTTGATGATTCAAACGCGATCAGGCAGTCACTTGTTTTTACGCTGAAGAGCGCGGGTTATGATGCCATTGAAGCATCAAACGGAGCCGTGGCGCTTGATCTTATGAAGAAACACTCTGTGGGTCTTTTTATCTCTGATGTTAATATGCCGGAGATGGACGGGTTAACTCTTCTGAAGAAGATTAAAGAGGATTCATCCTATAAGCATACACCTGTTATTATGCTGACAACTGAATCTTCAGGTGACATTATAGAATCCGCAAAAAAAATCGGCGCTAAAGCATGGATGATTAAACCTTTCCAGCCGGATCAGCTGCTTGATGCTGTAAAAAAACTTTTTGTTAACTGATTATTCCGGTAAAGGAGGTATTGATGAAGCTCAGAATAATGAAGAAAAAAGGTGAGGATGATACAATCATACTGACAATGATCGGGGAGCTTACAATATACACAGTCGCTAAACTTAAAACTGTTCTGCTGAACGAACTGAAAGCTTTTTCAGGAATTGTTTTAAACCTCTCCGGAATTGATGAAGCTGATACAGCAGGTTTTCAACTCCTTCTTTTTCTAAGGAGAGAGGCGCAGTCAGCGGGTAAAACAGTTGTTATTGATGAAACCAGCGCCAGGGTGAAATCGATATTCTCCCTGTATAATGAACTAATATAAACAGGAGCACACTATGTCCCTGAATAAAAGCGAAAAGAATTTTAAGAAAGAATATTTCACTGAAAACAGGGAACTCCTTGATGCTATGGAGATGTCTCTTCTGGCCCTTGAGAAGGATGGTTCTGACAGCGATTCCATTAATTCAATATTCCGCAGCGTGCATACGATCAAGGGAAATTCAGGAATGTTCGGTTATGATAAAATCGGTGAATTTACGCATCTCCTGGAAAACCTCCTTGTGTGCGTAAGAAACGGCAAAGTTGAGTTAAGTGATGATATGACAGCTCTTCTCCTCGAATGCCACGACTTCATGATGAACCTGATTGATTATTTTGAAGATGACTGTAATACATATCTTGATCCGGAGAATACAAAGATTTTTGAAACTCTTGCGGAAAAAATTAATGAATACCTTGAACATCCTGCATGCGAAGCGGCGATAGCCTCTTCATCTCTGTCTGAAGTAACGTCATGCTGTGATGATGAGATGACGGTCTGCAACGACTGCTGGCATATATCGCTCCGTTTCGGAGAGAGTGTTTTTCAGAATGGCCTTGATCCTTATTCTTTCATCAGGTATCTTACAGAGAAAGGTGAAATTCAGCATATAAGAACAGTATCAGACAGAATTCCGGAGGGAGAGTATATGAATCCGGAACTATGTTATCTGGGTTTTGAAATAGATTTCAGAAGTGCTGTGACAAAAAGCGATATAGAAAATATTTTTGAATTTGTTAAGGAGGACTGTGAGATAAGAATCCTCCCCCCGAGGACAGGTATCTCTGATTATGTAAGGCTCATTGAAACACTTCCGGAAAAACCTATGCGCATAGGCGAAATGTTAAGGGAGATCGGATCACTTACCTCCTCGGAACTTGAGAGAGCTCTCCAGCTTCAGAATATACAGGGTAAAATATCACTGGATGAAACAGAGAAGGACTTTGTGGGTAAAATACTTGTGGATGAAAAAATGATCCAGAAGCCTGTGCTTGAAGCTGCACTTGAAAAGCAGCAGTCTGTGAGGAGGAGAGAGGAGAGTGACAGGAGGACTATCCGCGTGGAGGCTGAGAAACTCGACAGGCTTATTAACCTTATCGGTGAACTGGTAATAACAGGGTCTAACGTGAAACAGATTTCAGAGTCTGAAGAGAAAACCGGCCTTGTAAAAGCTGTGAATGATATGTCAAAACTTATAGAAGAGATTCGTGGAAGCTCAATGGGGATCAGGATGGTTCAGATCGGTGAAACATTCAGCAGGTTTGAACGTGTTGTAAGAGATCTGAGCAGGGAGAGAGGGAAGAAAATTAATTTTGTCGTAATGGGGGGCGAAACAGAGCTTGATAAGACACTTATTGATAAACTTGCCGACCCGCTTATACATCTTATCAGGAACTCGGTTGATCATGGAATCGGCACTCCTGAAGAAAGGGTAAAGGCAGGTAAGCCGGCTGTTGGTACATTGACACTTAATGCCTTTCATGAAACAGGGAGTATAGTTATTGAAGTTAAGGATGACGGCTCCGGCCTTAACAGGGATAAAATTCTTGAAAAGGCAATTGAGCAGGGACTTGCCAGAGCGGATCAGGTTTACCAGGATTTCGAGATACAGCAGTTAATATTTCAGCCCGGCTTTTCAACTGCTGCTGAGGTTACAAACATATCGGGGCGCGGCGTGGGTATGGATGTTGTTAAAAAGAATATTGAATCACTGCGCGGAAATGTTATGATCGAAAGTGAACCGGGGGAAGGGACAACAATGAGGATACATCTCCCTCTGACACTTGCGATAATTGACGGCTTTATGGTGAGGATAGCGGGTTCTCATTATGTTCTTCCGCTGGACATGGTCACGGAATGCACAGAGGTGCACAGAGATGATCTCGATCTCAGGGAGGGGGGGAATTATATTAACCTCCGGGGGGATGTGCTCCCGTTTATGAAGATGCGTGATTTCTTCATGGAGAAAGGTGAGGAGCCTGTAAAACACAAGGTAGTTGTTGTTGAACATGCCAGGAGAAAGGTGGGACTTATTGTTGATGAACTTGTGGGTGAATTTCAGACAGTGATAAAACCCCTGGGGAAAATATTCAACAGGCTGCAGTGGATAAGCGGGTCAACGATTCTCGGCACAGGTGAAGTGGCATACATACTTGATATACCAAGACTTATCCAGGCGGAATAAAGTTTATAACTTTTTAAATGGCGGCAATTATGAAGAGTGGTTCTTCAGGGAAGATTCTCCTCGTTGAGGACGAAGCTCTTATCTCAATGACAGAGACTCTTTTCCTTAAGTCGAAAGGTTATACGGTAATACCTGCCTCAACCGGGGACAAGGCCCTGAAATATATTCGTGAACAGGATGATATTGATCTTGTCCTTATGGATATAGAGTTAGGAAAGGGGATCTCCGGCGCTGAAACTGCTGAAAAGATTCTTTCCATAAAAGATCTCCCAATAGTGTTCCTCACATCATATAATGAACAGGGAATAGTCGAACAGGTGAACAGCATCACCCGGTATGGCTATGTGGCAAAAAATGCCGGTGATTATATACTCCTTTCTACAATAGAAATGGCCCTTGAACTCTTTGATGCCAATAAGAGAATGAAAGAGAGTGAAGAGAAATTCAGAACCCTTACGGAAGTATCACCTGGCGCAATAATGATACACCAGGATGATTTCTGGGTATACAGCAATCCTGCGGGTGAAGCGATTTCCGGATTCAGTTGTGATGAACTGTATAGAATGCGTTTCTGGGAATTTGTGGCGCCGGAATTTCAGGATCTTGTGCGCGGCAGGGGAGCCGACAACGGCTTTACTGATTTATATGAATTCAGGATAATCCCTAAAGCAGGCGGTGAGAAGTGGGTTGCTCTCAAAGGGAGGAAACTGGAATACCGTGGGAAGCCGGCCCGCATGATTACTGTTATGGATATCACTGACAGAAAACTTGCGGAATTTGAACTCCAGAAGAACCAGAACAGGCTGGAGAGTGCACTTAAGCGCGCTGAGGAGCTTGCATACAGGGCGGAAGCTGCAAATGTTGCAAAAAGTCGTTTCCTGGCAAACATGAGCCATGAAATCAGAACACCGATGAATGGTGTTATCGGTATGCTGGATCTTCTCCTTAAAACAGAACTGAGTGAAGAACAGAGAGGTTTTATAGATATAGCGAGAAAGAGCGGGGATTCACTTTTGAATATCATTAATGATATTCTGGATATATCAAAGATTGAGGCAAAGCATTATACTCTTAACAAGGTTTCGTTTGATCTTGAAGCTGTTATAAGAAATGTTGTTTATCTGCTGAATCCCAGGGCTGATGATAAGAAAATCAGTCTTAAGTATATGATAGAGAAAAATGTACCGCTACAGTTAAAAGGTGATCCTGACAGGCTAAAGCAGGTGATACTGAATCTCGTTGATAACGGCATAAAGTTTACCGGCTCGGGTGAGGTTCTTATCAGGGTCTCTCTAAAGATCCAGTACGATGAGAGCATCTCTCTTCTGTTCTCGGTAACTGATACCGGAATGGGTATACCAGCCGGACAGGCTGGTGAAATTTTTTCACCTTTTACACAGGTTGATGAGGGGTTTAACAGGGGATATGGCGGTACAGGATTGGGCCTTACTATCTGTAGAAAGATTGTCTATATGATGGGTGGAGATATAAGCTTTGAAAGCAATTACGGGAAGGGATCAACTTTCTGGTTTACCGCATTGTTCGGCATTGAATCTGCCAGGCATATTGCGGATAAGGAGAGCAGGGCTTTTGTCCTGAATAAAAAAACAACAGGTGAGATACTGAAGTTCCTCGTTGTTGAAGACAACAGAATAAACCGTGTTGTCACAGGGGCAATGCTGAAAAAACTGGGGCATACTTATGATGAAACAGAAAACGGATACGGATGCATTGAAAAGCTGAAAAATAATGATTATGATATGATCCTCATGGACTGCCAGATGCCTGAACTTGACGGTTTTGAAACAACACGAATAATAAGGAGCGGAAATTTCGGAATAACTAATCCTGATGTTATAATAGTGGCGCTCACCGCACACGCAATGGACGGCGACAGAGAGAGATGTATTGATGCAGGTATGAATGATTATATGTCCAAGCCGGTGAAATCAGCGGATATAAGCAGTGTTGTGGAGAAGTGGCTCAGCAGAAAAGAGAACACTTCTGCTGTCTGCTGAGTAGAAAAATGTAGAAACATCCCGGTTTTTTTATTATATTAATCTCAGATAATTAATGATTAGTGCACTGTCATCGTAAATTATAGCGGTTTACGAAATGATTAGGGCATTGTCATTTCGAACGTATGTGAGTCCTTCGACAAGCTCAGGAACCGGGATTAATGGTCAGTGAGCCTGCCGAACTGCTCAGTCGCTGACGCTTCTTCGAAATGACGGGATGATATCCTGAATCACTTTATAATGCTGTAAGTTTCCGGTTTTAAATTACAAAGTTAATCAGAGAATTTATGTCCGCAGCAAAAAAAACAATACTCCTCGTAGAGGATGATCCTGTTACAGCAGTTTCAGAAAAGGTTTTGCTTGAAGCTAACGGTTATAGTGTTATAACCGCAGCCACAGGGAGAAGGGCAATTGAAATAGCAACAGGTTCAAAAGTTGACCTGATACTTATGGACCTTGAACTGGGGGGAAACATTGACGGTCATGGAGCAGCAACGCAGATACTTGAGAAAAAGAATATCCCTATTCTTTTTCTCACGGCTCACATAGAGCGTGAGATGGTTGAAAAAGTACGCAGGGTGACACGATACGGGTACGCGCTTAAAAACTCAGGGGATTACGTGCTGCTCTCTTCTATTGAGATGGTATTCGAGCTTTTTGAGGCCCATGAAAGGACCCGTATCAGTGAAGAAAATTACAGAAGGCTCGTTGAAGATATAAGCGATATAATATTCACAATAGACAGCAGTGGTTTTTTTACTTATATAAGTCCCAGGGTGGAAACTATGAGCGGGTTCAGGGCTGAAGAGGTAACAGGGCATCATTTCAGTGATTTTACTCATGAAAGTGATAAAGCAAAGGCTGAGATGCTCATCAGGTCACTGACAGGGGAACGGGAATACAGGACTGAATTCCGGAGGATTAAGAAAAATGGTGAATATGCATGGTTAAGCACTTCTATCCGCCCCGTGATTATAAATGGGAAATTCTCCGGGGCAACAGGGCTCATCTCTGATATAACCGAAAGGAAGATGAATGAGCAGAGGGTGGCTGCACTTCTTGCCGAGAAAGAGGGTCTGCTTAAAGAGATCAATTGTCTTTACAATATCTCACGTATAGCGGAGGAACATCCTGCTTCTGTTGAAAGTCTACTTACTGAGGTAATCATTGAGATCCCACGTGGTTTTACCTCCCCTGAGCATATAGCAGTGAGGATCAGCTGTGACGGTAAATGCTATACTTCAGGTTTTGTCATACCGCAGTCTGAATCGGTAAAAAAGGATATTCAGGTAAGCAGAATTGTTTATGGTACTGCGGAGTTTTTTTATAATAACGGTCACTCCTTCAGCGAAAGAGAACTCCGTTTCGCGGCTTCAATAGCAGACAGGCTTGGAAGAATTATTGAGCTTATTGTTGCTAAGAATGAACTCAGGGAGCTTGAGAAGGAGATTATAAGTATCAGCGAGGGGGAAAGACAGAAGATCGGCCGTGAGATACATGACAGCCTGGGGCAGATACTTACCGGAATCAGCTTTATGCTTAAGACGGTTAAAAACAGCATAAGCTCAGGGGATGTTGTTCTTCCGGACAGGATAAATGAAATATCTAATCATGTATATGATGCCGCAATGATATGCAGAAAGATTACAAGGGGACTCCCGATGCAGAGTATCGGGCATGATAACCTTGTGCTCGCCATAGACCAGCTGGCGATCAATATGCGGAATCTGTATCAGCTGAATTGCGAGTTTTCGGCAGAGGGGGGTATATCAGTGGATGATGATTTTACATCTTCACAGCTTTATTATATCGCACAGGAGGCTGTTAACAATGCGGCAAAACATAGCGGTGCAGGCAATGTAAAGATCTGCATAACAAAGGAAAACGGTCTGATAAAGCTTTCAGTACATGATGATGGTAAAGGGAAAGACTGTGCCGAATCAGAGGGGCTTGGCTTTAATATAATGAAATACCGGTCGGACCTCATCGGCGGTACTTTCAGGGCTGAGAACCATCACGAAAAGGGGTTTCTTATTGAAGTGCATGTTCCTGTATGACAGGTATCTGAATATAACGGGGTAATAATGTGAAGATTGTAATAATTGATGATCATCCTGTTGTCAGAAAAGGGCTCAGGACAATTCTGGAGGAGAACGGATATGTTGTCTGCGGAGAGGCCGAAGACGGTAATACTGCTGTGAAAGTTGTAGCTGATACAGAGCCTGAACTTGCGATAGTTGATATTGAACTCAAGGGGAGTGTAAATGGAATAGAACTTATTTCTGCATTAAAAACAAGATTCAGCAGACTGCCGATACTTGTAATGTCCATGGATGACGGTACACTCTATGCAGAAAGGTCTATACAGGCAGGTGCAAAGGGTTACGTGACAAAAGCTGAAGCCTCTGACAATATTATTAATGCAATTGAAACTGTCATGAGCGGTAAACTCTTTCTCAGCAGATCTATCTCTGAAAAAATTGCAGGGAAGCATATACTCGGCTCTGTTGATAACAGTGAAGTAAATGTTTCTCTTTTAAGCCCCAGGGAATTTGAAATATTCAGCCTGCTGGGGAAAGGCTATAAAAGAAATGAGATCAGCAAAAAACTTTGTATGAATATTAATACAATTGAAAGTCACAGACGTAATATCCGTGACAAACTGAATCTTAAAGATTCATCGGAGATTACAAAGGCGGCAGTACGGTGGGTAGTGAAAGAGAAACCGGACTGAAATGACGTGTCCGGCCTCAGTTCCCCTTCTCCAGCCTGCGGGTTCTGTTTGCGGCAGGCTCCCTTATTTTAAACAGTTCCTCCACAAGATCCTTCACCACAGGATCATTGGTGTCTTTACAATATACTGAATACCTCAGAACCGGAGTAGCTGTGTTCCTCGAGTTTATCCTGTAATACTCAGTTCTGAACTGCAGAAAATACCCTGTCTCGCTTCTGCCGAAAGTAAAGAGCGCCATAGGTTTGTTTAACTCATCAACCTCTGTAAGTTTAACAGTAAAACCGTAGGTATCAGGAAGAACGGTTGTTGCTTCATTCTTTTTGAATATCATCTCAAGTGCGTCGTAGGATTTCATCCTGTCAGCGTGACTGTTATTAAATAGGGTTCCGTTTATTATATCCTTTTTCAGTTTGACTATGTCTTTTGTAAAAAACTGCGAGTCCGATTCCTTTCTTACTCTGAGGCTCCTTTTGTCAGGTTCATATTCAAGGACTGATTTGATTGTGTTGAAGTCATCACCAAGAGTTATAAGGATTATTTTTTTCTTATCGTTTTTAGAAAAATCACCAATGACAATCTGGGTTGTATCACCAACAGACTGAAGGAAAAAGTAGTTTCTGTGATCATGAGGTACCGGGTAAAGTTTCAGCCTGTCCGCATCAAGTTTTTTTACCTGTATATCATCTATAAGCACAGGGAAGGCGGATGATGATATAAGAATTAATATAAACAATGCCAGCAGTTTTTTCATAGTTATGTCCTCTTGAGATGGAGTATATATAGAATATAAACAAACTTTAATCTATAATTCAACATCATTAATTTTTTTTTCGGGAAAAATGGAGGGTAAATTTGACTCCATACATTCACGAATGTATGTTATATAGAGGCAGGTGAATATTCTTGCCGTAAATTCATAAGTCTCCAGTGAAAAAATATTAAAAGCGGCAGGTTCAGGTTATGAACAGGAGAGCAAAATCACCTGATGGAACAAAGAGAAGGCTCCTTGATGCCGGGCTCAGGGTTTTCGGCACTATAAGTTTCGGTTCAGCTAAACTTGATGATGTCGCTGCTGAGGCAGGTTTAACCAGGGGGGCCATATCGTGGCATTTTAAAAACAAACAGTCCCTATTCAGGGAGATACTGCTGGATTTTGCCACTGAAAAATTTAATGCTGTACTGGGTATATATAATTCCGGTGAATCGCCCATGAGAATACTTGAGATGATTATAGACTATCACATGAATCACATGGATGAATTTCATCTTCTTATCTCAGCACTGAGCCCCACCTCTCTTAAAAAACCTGAAGGACTTGAGGATGTTTTAAAAATTTTGCATGAGAAGTTTGACGAATACTTCTCATCTCATGCTGAACTGATAATAAGGGGGATAAACGATGGAGTATTCAGAGGTGATCTTGATCCCGATTTTCACTCAAGGTCCTTTTATACTTATTTATGGGGAGTGTATCTAAACAGGTACAGGCTCTTCAGCCCCTATGATGCGGAAGCCATGAGAGTAAACTGCAGAGATGAGATAATGCTGTCATACGTTAAATCTGAATGAGAAACAGTGTACTGAATTAAAAGTAAACTGTAATATTTTAGTCGCATAACATAAGGGGGATGAAGATGGAAAACCATGAATGCGCTTATGCGGATGTGAAAATCCGGGCTGAAAACATTGTAGTATCCATCCCCGTTACCTCCCTGTCAAAACCGGATATACCAGCTTACATGAAAGAGAAATGGCAGAAGATTATTGATGTTACAGCTAAATGCATGAATGTACCCGCAGCCCTGATTATGCAGATAGGTGAACACGAAATCTCTGTGCTTGTTTCCAGCAGAACAGTTGATAATCCTTACAGTGTGGGGAGCAGTGAAGACCTGAAGTGCGGCCTCTATTGTGAAACAGTGCTTGGCAAGAACTCGCCGCTTTATATTCCTGACGCTATGGACAGTGCATACTGGTGCGACAATCCCGATGTGAAGTTCGGGATGATATCGTATCTCGGCTTCCCGGTTAAGTGGCCCGACGGAGAGTTTTTAGGGACAATATGTGTCCTTGATTCCATCGAGAATCCCTATATGCAGGCATACGCTGAACTCATGGTTTTAATGCAGGAGGTTATTGAAAGGGATCTGGAACAGATTTGCGGGAAAGAATCTCCTGCTAAAGATAAATTTAAATTGCCGGTTGCCGGAAGAGACGACATCAACGATAAAATTTTGCATGCTGTAATGAAAGGTCTTAATATACTTTCCGGCAGAGGGAGCGGTAAACCTGAATCTGCCGCAGAAGGAATTGACGCCGGGATGATGGAAATGACGGCACGCCTGAATAATATTGTGTGCCTCATGGATTTATTATATAATTCATCTGACAGGGCCGCAATAAATATGGAGACATGTGTCAGGAAAATTCTTGAAAGTATAAAAGAAAATTACAGCCGTGAGTGTGCAAATATATCCTTTGGTGTTGATATCACTGATAATATTACACCTGACCCGGATATCGCTTTCTCCTGCGGGATGATAATTACTGAAGCTGTTATTAATTCAGTAACGCATGCCTTCACAGGTAAAATGAGCGGTGAAGTTTATATTATGATGAGGGAGACCCGCCCCGGAGAATATGTACTTCATGTGTCTGATAACGGGAAAGGTGTATTCCCCGGGAAAAGAACCAGCGGTTCAGGAATGTCTATAATTGAAGAACTTGTTAGAAGCCTGCATGGCACAGTGCAGATCTCAGCGGATAAAGGGACTTCATACTATATTGATTTTACCACTGCTGATTTACGGTGTAGTTATTAAAGCGGATGGTGATTGAAACAGGACGTTGCAGGGAGCTGTCTACATTTAATGAGGAACATTCATAAATTCTGCTGTAATAATGTGAAAAAACAGGTGAATAATTGTATCATATATTCATCTGCCAGCCATAATAAAATCTATTTAAACCTTGATAAAAAGTCCGGTAAAATTCAAATGAGGTCAATATACTGAGTTAGAAATAAAAACTGTAACTTGCAGCTCATTTCCCGGAATGAAAAACGATGACTGGCAAATATTTAAAAATTATTCTTCTTGTTGATAATGATCCGGCAAGCTCTAAGCTCACCGGTGAAGTTTTAAAAAAGAACGGCTATAAAGTAATCAGGGCCAGGACCGGTAAAGAAGTTGTTAAAAAAGCTGATACAGCCAAAGTTGATCTCGCAATTATTGATATAGAATCCTGTGAAGATATAGATATATCGGAAGCGGATTCACTTATTATAAAGAATAAAAATCTCCCCGTAATATTTCAATATTCATTAACTAATCCGGATATTGTGAAGAAAACTGAGCATATCGATTCATGCGGCTATATAATGAAAAATTCCGGAGAAAGTGTTCTTATGGCTTGCATAAGGACAGCTTTAAGGAGAGCTGAGAAGATAATAAACGATTTTAGCAAACCGGATTTTTTACCGGGGTTGCACACTGATTTAGATATGCTGAAAACTGCCGGAGATGAAATCAGGGAAAAAAATAAAAAAATAGAAGAATTTCAGGTTGAGCTCGATACTGCAAAAAACATTTTCAGGATTCTAAATGAGGAGCTGTGCAGGAATAACTCGGTACTTAAAGAACGAGAAGAGCTGTATCGTACTCTTTTTGAAAACACAGATGCCGGGATTATCGTTGTTGAAGAGGACACAACAATCAGCCTGGCAAATAAGGTTTTTGCTGACAGTTTCGGTTTTACAAGGGAGGATATACAGAATAGAAAGAAATGGACTGAAATGGTTGTAGAAGAAGATCGCTCTTTTATGTTAATGGAACATCATCTTAGACGTGTTGATCCTGTAAAAGCAAAGTCAAATTACGAATTCAGATTTAAAAACGGCCAGGGTGAATTACGGTATTATCTTATTTTTATATCTATTATCCCCGGGACAAAAAGGAGCATAGCTTCAATAATTGACATTACTGAAAGGAAAAAAAACGAAGCTGCTTTAAAAGCAGCAGAAGAGAAATATAAAGATCTTTTTATGAACTCGCAGATCGGTATTTTCAGAACAGAGATCGATTCAGGGCACATCCTTGAGGCGAATGATTGCTTCGCTCAACTTTATGGATATAAAAGCAGGGAAGAGCTTCTTGCAGAGTCAACTACCGTCGAAAAATTTTACATTGATAAAAATGTTCGTAAAAAGATGATGTTGTATATGAAGAAAAACGGCGAAATCAGAAACTATGAAGCCCAATTTAAACGGAGAGATGAATCTGTTTTCTGGATTCGTTATTCAGCCAGGCTCCTTGCTGATAAAGGCTGGACTGAAGGGGTAACTGAAGATATAACTGCTTTAAAGTTCATCGAAGCTGAAAGGAATGCTATTTATAGTGAACTGCTTGCAAGTGAGAAAAAGTACAGGCTTATCTTTGAGAATTCAACTCTGGGGTTGCATCATTTTAATAATAAGGGTATTTTAACTCACTGTAACTCCTCTTTTGAAAGGATCACAGGGGCTGCATGGAGTGATCTTATTGGTCTTAACCTTCTCGAATTACCGGATAAAACTCTTGTCGCGGCAGTTAAAGAAGCATTGAATGGACGTTCAGGGAAGTTCGAAGGGGTATATCAATTTACTAAGTCCGGCATAATAAAATTAATAAGGGTGCAATTTGAAGCAGTCTTTGATGAAAACGAAAAGATTATCGGCGGAGTAGGGCTTGTTGAGGATATAACCGATAAGCGTGCTGCTGAACGTTCAATGCTTGAAGAACTTGAAAAGGAGCGTTCACGTGTAGGTCATATACTTCACGACAGCCTGGGACAGAAGCTTGGCGCTGTTTTATATCTGACACAGGCTTTTCTAAAAAAGTACGATAAAACAGGAAAGCTGTTAAAAAGCGATGTACAGAAGCTGCTTGAAATTGCGTCTTCAGCTCTTGAAGAGACGCGAACAATTAGCAGGGGGCTTGATCTGCCTGCTATAGATATAGGGAGTTTTTCTGATTCTCTTGAAGAAATTTTAATGAGAATGAGAAATATATACGGTATAGACATCGACCTTGAGGCTGACGGGGTATTAGGCAATTATAACCAGCTTAAGCTTATAAATTTGTATTATATTATTCTTGAGTCAATTAATAATGCAATAAGACACGGTAAAGCGGATAAAATTGCACTCCGGTATTATAACAAAGATAATGAAGGTTTTTTTAGTATTGTAAGTTTTCAGAAAGGGAAATTAAACTTTGACAATTCAGGCATGGGTCTGCGTATAATGAAGCACAGAGCAGAAGTAGCGGGAATGGAATTTAGTATTTCATCTAAAGGGAAAAGAGTTGAAGTTATTATAAAGTTAGGTGATACACCGGATGATACAGATAAATCACCTCTTAATACACGGATTATCAATTAATATGAATAAAGAAAAAATCAGAGTTATGCTTCTTGATGATCATCCTGCTATCCGTCACGGTATATCTATGGCTATTGATCTTGAAGATGATATGATGGTTGCAGCAGAGTGTTCTAATGTTGCTGATGCTGTAAAGATTATTTTAAATGGTTCTATTGATGTAGTCCTGGTAGATATATCACTTGAAGGGGGGGCTGACGGATTTGATTTTATTAAAGCCGCAAAAGAAAGATTTAGTTCGGTGAAAAGTCTTGTCCTATCGATGTATGATGAAACACTGTATGCCGAAAAAGCAATCCTCACGGGTGCAATGGGATATATCACCAAGAAGGAGCCTGTTCAGGATATTATCAACGGAATACGTGAGGTTGTGAAAGGTAATCTTTTTATACCGGGCGATATTTCGGGAAAACTCATTATGAAACTGATGAAAATGGGTGTAGATGAAAATGCAGATTCTTATAAAGGATTAACCCCCCGGGAGAGGGAGATACTGCGTCTTATTGGCGCCGGGAATTCACCTGCTGAGATTGCAAGGGAGCTTAAACTCAGCGTAAATACTGTGGAAACACATAGAAGGCATCTTAAAGAGAAATTGGGATTGAACACCAGCAGAGATCTATTTAAATACGCAATTAAAACCTCCGGAAGTTAAAGGGACTTAGCTACCCCGCGTCACCTTCTTTTAGAACTTCTCACCGGATTCTGTGATTAAGTTATTGCTTGTAACGGTGATTGATTCTGTAGCTGAAATAATTACAATAATCTTATAATAGTATCGGGGTGCATTTTATAAAGCTTTTTTTAGTGCTGACTACCCGGTTGATGATTTTTTAATTACGGATGTGGCTGAAAGTGAACCTCTACAATAAAACTCTTCTCCTTGTTGAAGATGAGCCGATTAATGCACGACTGAATAAAAGAATACTGGAAAAATACTGCTATAAAGTTATTCATTCAAAGACCGGAGAAGAGGCTGTTGATGTTTTTAAGTCAATACCTGGCATTGATCTTATTCTTATGGATATTGACCTTGGTGATGGAATTGACGGCACCGAAGCAGCTGAAATAATACTTAAAGACCACGATATACCACTTGTTTTTCTTTCATCACATACCGAGCCAGAAGTAGTTAAAAAGACAGAAGATATTACCTCCTACGGATATATTCTTAAAAACTCCGGCGAAACAGTTCTTATCGCTTCTATAAAGATGGCTTTTCGTCTTTTTCATGCCAGAAGAGTTGAGGTTGAAAAAGAAAAGAAGCTTAAAGAGAGTGAAGAACGATACCGCTCCATTTTTGAAAACACAGGTACCTCGATGTTCCTTGTTGAGGAAGATATGACCATCGTAATGGTTAATAATGAATTTGTACGCTGCTTTGGATATTCAAAAGAAGAAGTCATTGGTAAAATGAAATGGGTTGAGGTGGTTCATCCTGACAGTGTTGATTTTATGATCAGGCAGCATCGGATTAGGCGATTTAATGAGAATGCCGCGTTATCGGGTTATGAATGTCAATATTTAACAAAAAAAGGTGAAATCAGGAACGGTTTTATAACAGTTGCAATGATTCCGGGTTCATCCAGCAGCATCGCTTCAATTACAGACTTAACAGAACTGAAACGAGCTGAATCAGCTTTACATGAGAGAAATGAAGAGTTGGCTGCGATGAATGAGGAGTTTGAAGCTGCCAATGAAGAATTGATACAGACAATCAGACAGCTTGAACAGCGTGATTATGAGTATAGGCTGCTTTTTGAAACATCAGCAGCCGGGATTTTTATTTTATCAGAAAATAAAGTGTGTGTATTTAATAAAGCAGTAGCTGAACTCACAGGTTATACTGATGAACAGATTTTAAGCAGGCCGCTTATCTCTTTTATTCATCATGATGATGTTAATGATGTTTTAGAACATTACAGAAGAATCGTAAAACAGAAGGTTGTTGAAAGCAGCAGCCCTGTTCGTATTATAACATCTGATAATGGTGTAAAATGGATAGGGTTAAAATCTTCGTTTATAATATGGGACGGACAAAAATCCACACTGAACTTCATCAGTGATATAACTGAACGCAAGATGGCAGAGGATACTCTCCGTTTCAATGAGAGTAAATACAGGAAGATGTTTGAGAACATTCAGCATGTTTTCTACCAGACAGATATTGACGGAATAATTATTGAAATCAGCCCCTCAATTCTGAATTACTGCGGATACACAAGGGAGGAATTGATAGGTACTCCAATTGCTAATGTTTATTTTGATCTTTCTGAAAGAGGGGCATTTGTTCAGACACTCATGAAAAACGGCAGAGTGCTTGACTATGAAATCCACTTAAAAAACAGGGAAAACCGTGTAATGACAACATCAGTAAGTTCGCATCTCCTCTATGATTCTTTTGGGAAACCTGTAGCTATTGAAGGAACTGTACATGATATAACCAGGATCAAAAATTCTGAAGAGGCATTAAAAGTGGGGAAAGATCGCCTTGCCGGGGTTATAAAAGGTACAAATGCCGGAACATGGGAGTGGAATATTCAGACAGGTGAACTTCTTGTAAATGATCGCTGGGCTGAAATGATCGGTTATACACTGGAAGAGGTGCAGCCTGTCTCTATTAATACCTGGATTAAATATCTGCACCCTGATGATTTAATCCGGAGTAATGAACTTCTTCGAAAACATTTTATGGGAAAGGTTGATTACTATGAACAGGAACTTAGAATGAAACATAAAAACGGGAATTGGGTCTGGATACTTGATCGCGGTAAAATTACTAATTGGACTCCGGACGGCAGGCCTGAGTGGATGATGGGAACACATCAGGATATTACTAAGAATAAAGAAGCTGAAGAAAAGATTATTCAGATAAACAGGGCTAAATCAATGTATCTTGCGCGGCTCAGTCATGAGATCAGGACTCCTTTAAGCGCTATGATAGGAATGCTTGATTTAGCTATCATAACAGAGAATGAAACAGAGCGTGATGATTACCTCGTAAATGCCAGACAATCATCATCGCATCTTATAAGCCTTATTAATGATGTTCTTGATTATTCGAAAATTGAAGCCGGGGCGCTTGAGCTCGAATCTGTTCCATTTAATCCTTTCAGGGAATTGAACTCAGTAATTTTTATATTTAAACAGGTGTGCAGTAATAAAAAAATCTCTCTGGATATTATTGAGAATTTAAAAATTAAATATAAAGTTTACGGTGATCCTACACGTTTCAGGCAGGTACTTATCAATTTAGTCGGTAATGCCGTAAAATTTACTGAGTACGGAGGGATTAAAATTGAAGCCGGATTCTTTTTTGATAGTAATACACTGAATAATTCTAACACGGTTATTTTAAACATTATAATAAAAGATACCGGACTTGGTATACCTCCTGAAAAAATCGGAATGATTTTTGATTATTTTACGCAGGCTGACAGAACAATACCGGCAAACTACGGCGGCACAGGGCTGGGGCTTGCTATTACAAGAGAGCTTGTTGAGATGATGGGGGGAGCAATTAAGGTCGAAAGCACACCTGGCAAAGGGAGTATTTTCATGCTGGATATACCGTTCAGAATTTCTGAAGAGCTGAATAAAAATGTCGAAAATGAGGATTTAATTATAAAAAGAACAGATAACGGGCTTAAAAATAAAGGATATTCAATCCTTGTTGCAGATGATGATCCGACTAACCTTAAACTGGTAATGACTATTCTGAAAAAACAGGGCCACAACGTTTGCACAGCTGTTAATGGCGAGGAAGTTTTAAATCTTTTATCAAAACAGGATTTTGATGCGGCAATAATTGATATTGAAATGCCGGTGATTGATGGTATTGAAACTGCAAAGAGAATAAGAACAGGGGGAGCGGGTAAAGAAAAAGCTGCTATCCCAATAATAGGACTTACTGCATATAGTTATAATGATATTGCAGCCCGATGCGTCAATTCCGGGATAGAGCGAATAATTTCAAAACCTGTCAGAACCGGATTCCTGAATAATACAATCATTGAGATTATTGAATTTGATAAAATCAATAAGCGATGTAAAATTAAAGATCAATCTGATGATGGTGTTTAATCTTCAAAATTTCAGCGCCATATATAGTAGTCAGAAAAAAAACAAAAAAATATAAAAGGGGATAATCATGAATTCAATCAAGACTAAACTGATTATGCTGATTGTGGGAGCGTTACTTCTCGTATCAGTGACATTCGGCATAGTAAGTTATACTCAATCAGGTAAAACTCTTCTTGCGCAGACAGATCAGAATTTTATCAGACTTACAACAGAGATAAGCCGGGTTGTGCAGGCAAACATGAATGTTAATATTGCAATAATGGAATCTTTAGCGGAACGGCGGATTGTTGATGATAAAACTTCATGGAAAGAAAAAGTTGTGTTTATGGAAACAGAAGCGAAGCGGACAGGATTTCAGATGTTTGCTGTTGCTGACCAGGAAGGGAGGGCTGTTTTTTTTAATTCAGAGCGTACTGTACATAATATTGGTGACAGATCATACTTCAAACGGGCGGTATCAGGAGTTTCTACCTATTCAGAGGTGGTAATAAGTAAAGATACAGGGCTGCCTGTGGTTACTGTGGCAGTACCATTAAAAAGGGATGGTAAGATTACCGGTGTTCTTTTTGGTATGAGAGATGGTGATGAAATTTCAAAATTAGTTGCTAATATAAAAATAGGTGAAACCGGATATGTTTATATAATAAACAGGGAAGGTACAGTTCAGGGCCATAAAGACAGCAAGCTTATATTAAATCAATATAACCCTATAAAAGCATCTGAAGAGAATAAAGATCTGCTTCCTTTGGCAGAATTTTTAAAGAAAGCAATCGCTGATGGAGGCGGAGCTGGTGAATATGCTTTTAATAATAAGGATATCTATGCAGCCCTGGATATAATAGAAAATACTGAAAACTGGTCAGTAATCCTGGCAATGGAGATGCAGGAGATACTTAGCGGTGTACATTATCTCAGAAATATTATCATCATAATTACAATAGTAATGCTTATACTTGGAGCAGTGATGGCTTACTTCATAGGAACCGGAATTGCTTCTCCGGTAATAGAAGCTGTGAAATATTCTGAAGTTATGGCTGATCTTGATCTGACAAAAGAGATGTCCAGTGAATTTTTAACAAGAAAAGATGAGATAGGTACGCTTGCCAATGCTTTGCAGTCACTGGGCAATACATTAAAAGAAACAGTTATAGGAATCGTAAAAGCATCACAGCAGGTGGCAATAGCAACAGAACAGATCGGCCAGGATAACCAGAATCTCTCCCAGAGAACATCTGAACAGGCATCTTCACTTGAAGAGATAGCGGCAACAATTGAAGAATCAAATGCATCGACAAGGCAGAATTCTGAAAATGCAGGTGAGGCGAGTAAGCTTGCGGATAATACTCTCGCACTTGCTCAGAACGGCGGTGTAATTGTTCAGGAAGCTGTAAAATCAATCGGAGAAATAAACGCATCAAGCGCTAAAATTGCTGATATTATTACAATGATTAATGAAATTGCATTTCAGACAAATCTCCTCGCACTTAACGCGGCGGTTGAAGCGGCAAGGGCAGGCGAGCAGGGGCGCGGATTTGCAGTTGTTGCAGGTGAGGTGCGTAACCTGGCACAGAGGGCAGGAGGAGCCGCAAAAGAGATAGATCTCCTCATAAAAGATTCAGTGAATAAGATCGAAAACGGTACTGAGCTTGTTAATAAAAGCGGCGAGGCTTTAAAGGAAATTATTCAGGCGGTTAAACAGGTAAGCATGATTGTATCAGAAATGGCTGCGGCAAGTGACGAACAGAGGCGCGGCATTGAACAGATAACCACTGCGGTTACAGACATGGACAACATGACACAGCAGAACGCAGCTCTTGTGGAAGAGACAGCTTCAGCAAGTGAAGAGATGTCGGGGCAGGCTCAGGAATTACTCTCTATGGTCAGGAAATTTAAAGTTGGTGATACTGCCATCAGCATAAAAGAAAAGACTATATCAGCAAACGGTAAAAGAAATGCGAATGTATCATTCAGCAAGGAGGCACCTGCGGCCGGTGGATCTAAAAAAGTAAATTCCTCTACTCAACGCGATTCGGGGAATGATCTGTTTAATGATGAGAATTATGAAAAATTTTAAATTAATGTCCTTAAAGTCTTAATTAGATAATTTCCATAGAATCATAAATTTGACAGAGAGGTATTATGGAAAAATATATTATGGTAATAGATGATTCACCGACAATCAGGGTCAGCGTTGAGATTGCTTTAAAAGGTGAAAGACTGAATGTTAAACAGGCGGAAAACGGGCTTGATGCTCTTTCGAAAATTAATGAGATTAAAACTGCCGGTAGCGAAATCGCGCTCTGCATCAGCGATATAAATATGCCTGTAATGGATGGTCTTGAGTTTCTTTCTGAATTCCGCAAGCAGGATAAATATACACCAGTTGTTATGCTTACCACAGAGAAAGAACGGGAGACTATTATTAAAGGAAAAGATTTGGGGGCTTCAGGCTGGATCATAAAACCGTTTATAGCAGAGGATCTAATAAATGTGGTAAAGAGGTTTGTAAAATGACTATAGAAATCAGGACACAGGGCAGCAGCAGTTCTTCTTTACAGGCAGCTGAAGATGTTCTTCAGTTTGTTACATTCATGGTGGCGGATGAAATGTATGGAGTATCAGTTCATAATGTACAGTCGATTAATGAAATGGTACAGATAACTCATATACCGGATAGTGATTCATTTATTGAAGGAGTTATCAATCTTCGAGGTAATGTTGTTCCGGTAATAAGCATCAGGAAAAAATATAATCTTCCGGATAAAGAGTATGATCTTTTTACAGTGATTATTATAGTTGAAATAGGTGAACGGCTGGTGGGGCTGATCGTGGACTCTGTGTCTGATGTTATCAGTCTCCCTGTTTCAGGTATTCAGAAAGAGATTCAATTTTCATCTGCTGTGAATAAAAGTGCTATAGAAGGAATAGGTAATCTTAATAATCAGCTGATTATTCTGCTGAATCTTGAGAATTTTATTGATAATGAAAATGAACTGGATGAATGTTATGACTAATATAACGGCAGGGAACTGGCATGCCTGTTCCCTGCCAGGCCAGTCCCCTAAGCCTGCGGGATCTTCAGTGTAAACCTTGAACCTTTCCCTGATTCAGCCTTAATAATTCCACCCAGCTGTTCTGTCAGCATGCTTACAACCTGTAATCCAAAACCGGCTGATTCCTTTATCGAAAAAAATTCCGGCAGCCCGCACCCGTTGTCTTTTATTTCTATTGTTATGCATCCGTTTTTCACTGAAGCTCTGAATTCAATAATTCCACGGCGGTTATCAGGAAACGCGTATTTCATTATATTAGTGAGCAGTTCATTTATGATTATACCGGTTATAAAAAGATTATCCTGGGTGATGCAAAAATCTTCAATATCTTTGATAATAGTGACTGAGGCAGAGTTGGGGAAAAGTTTAACTATTTCATCAACAAGCTCAGAAAAGTATGATTTAATGTTGAGTTCACTGGTGTAATAGGTCATATGCAGTTTGTCATAAAGAACCACCATGCTCTGAATGCGGCTTTCCGCTGCCTGTAATGCTGATATAGCTTTCGGGTCTTCCACTGTATCCATCTGTAGTTCAATCATCCCTTTGATAGCGCTCATGTTGTTTTTGATGCGGTGATGGACCTCCCGTAAAATCAGCTCCTTTTCTTCAAGAAGAGATTTCACCTTCTTTTCAATTTTTTTTCTTTCCGAAATATCGTGAATAATTGAAAATAGAAGCGGTACCCCTTTTATAACTACCGGTGATGCATACACCTCCACAGTGTGTATTTCACCATCGGAAAGCTTATGGGGGAACTCAAAATAACGGCGCTCTTCAGATACTGCTCTTTCCATTTCGGCCTGTATTTCGTCCGGCGGCAGCATGTTGATATCGGTAATATGCATACTGCGAAGCTGTTCAATTGTATACCCGTAAAAATCAGCGGCTGCCTTATTTGCGTAGAGTATTTTCATGGAATCAGGTTCAATTAAAAGCATTATGGCTTTATGCTGAATGAACATCTGCTGAAAGATTTCATTGTTTTCTGAAAAGATATCTTTTTTTTCAGCCATTGAGTCACCTTCAATTTATGCGGATAATATGTGATGTAATATAATGATAAATTTATGCGGAGTAAACAGGTGAATTTCTGTTTTTATATCTTACACCATCCGTATATCTAAACCGGCAACGCCGGTAATCACACCATTATCTTTAATCGGCTGCGAAACAGTGATGCATGGGGTCTTTGTAATGGCGGAGATATAAACACCTGATGTGTAATTCTCCCCAGTAATACTTTTTTTAAACCATTCCCTCGCTCCTGCATTTGCGATACCTGCTTCCGGGATAGATACTATAAAGCGCCCCTTTGTATCATTAGTCCAAGCCGCCTCTATAAAACTGTATTTATTGATTAATCGGTCCAGCAGTACCCTGTGTACATTCTGATCTTTTGTTTTTATTGATTCAGCGGATATCACCTCCCTCCCCAGAATATCAAATGCTTTAGTTATTTTCTTTTTCATTTCCGGAGTCAGGTAGACGGTGCCTGAAAGTGAAGAGCTGTCAAAAAGTGCGGCCAGAGAATCGGAAGCTGTAGAGAGATGACGGCTCATATCTGAAAGATCAATCATGTTATGCTTCTGTGTATGAGCTGAATCGTAAACAGAGATGACACTTCTCTCTGACTGCTGCATCAGATCCCCGATGTCTCCTGCCATTGTTTCAATTTTATATCCCAGCTTGAGTTCTGTTGCAGTCTTTTCGCCAATCTCATTGATCATTGAGCCGACTTTACCTGAGTACTCCCGTATCTGCTCAAGGCCGTTCTCAATAGTGCGGGACATCCTGACACCTTTTGCGACGTTTGACGTATTAGCTGCAATTACCCTTGATACATCTGCAATCTCCTTTCTGATCCCGTAGATAAGTGCATTGGCATTTTTAACAGCATCGCCTGTATCGATTGAAAGTTTGCCGATCTCATCCGCAACAACAGCAAAGCCTTTTCCCGATGTTCCAGCGCGTGCTGATTCTATTGCAGCATTCAGGGCGAGGAGGTTCGTCTGCTTTGATATATTTTCAACAGACTCCAGGATGGAGATGATCTGCACTGAGGTATCTTCAAGTTTTTTCATATATTTTACTGTTTCATCTGTAGTGTTCCTGATGTCGTCTATTGTTCTGATAATATCAAGAATAGAATCAAGGTTTTTGCTTATCAGTTCTCCGGACTGCATCCCGAGTTCTGTCATCTCCGCTGCTGCTGTTCCTGACTCCTGTATTGTTTTCATAAGAGCAGCCTCAGCCTCAAGAACCACTTTTATATCAGCAGAGACTCTCCTGTTGAGTTCTGTCATTTCTTTTGTCTTATCAAATAATCCTGCTGCGCATATATTATTCTCTTCAAAAGTAATGCCAAGCTGCTGTGACACAGAGGCGATTTTACTCGCGGCAACCTGAACTTCGTAATTGAACTTCCCCAGTGTTTTTTTTATTTCAGCAGCAGTATTCGTTGATTTTATAATCTCTCCGGAGTGTTCCCTGAAGAGATAATAAATGCTGAAAAGGGAAGCGGCAGTTGTGAGTGCCAGCCCTATAATAATCTGATGATATAAAAAAATTACTGAGAACAACGGAATTAATATAATCACGGCTGATAGATATAAATACTTTTTCATTAAATCCTCTGACTGAAGATGGCGTTACAGTTATGTAATAGATTCGGGGTGCCGGTATGTGTCAACGAGGAACATGCGGCATAAAATTTCGGTGATGTTAAATTACGGTGTATTCATAAAAGTGAAAATGCAGTGATTGTTAAATGATGACATTTAACCTAATCTCTGCATCCTCTCAATAGCTGTGGTTTTCCCAAGGACTATCAGAATATTCCCGTCATGGATTATCTCATCAGCATTAGGGGCTATTATCGTATTCTGCGGATTATCATCAGTTGCGCATTCATCAGCAATATTTTTTATTCCTAAAATCTGGCATCTGAACCTCGCTCCGATACTTAACTCCCTGATATTTTTATCAATGAAACTTGGCGGAGGTGTGATTTCAACTATGGCATACTCTTCACTTAACGGCAGGTAATCAACGGCATTTTTCATGGATATAGCCTTGCCTAACCGTACAGCCATATCCTTTTCGGGGAATATCACTGTGTCCACCCCAAGTTGTTTAAGAATCTTTTCATGATCTTCTGATATGGCTCTTGCAATTATTTTTTTTACACCAATTTCTTTAAGATATAGAGATATAAGGATACTTGATACCATCTCCTGTCCTATACTGAGTATAACAGCATCATACTCATTAATACCAAGAGAATTAAGTATCGCTTTATCTGTCGGATTTCCAGTAATCCCGTAAGTAAGGAAATCCTTTGCTTTTTCGACAATATTTTTATCTATATCGATCCCAAGTACTTCACAATTATTTTCCACAAGGCTTTTTGCGATGTTCATTCCGAAGTTCCCAAGCCCTATTACCGCAAACTTTTTCATATCTTTAACCTATCATGATATTTTCATCAGCTATATCAATATCTATTTTTTTCCTGCTCATTGTTAAAGCTGTAATAATAGCGAAGGGCCCCACACGGCCGACAAACATAACGAGAGTCAGGAGAAGTTTGCCTGAATCGGGGAACTTTGAGGTTATACCTGTTGAGAGTCCCACTGTGGCAAATGCGGATATAACTTCAAATATAACCTGTAAAAACGAGTTATTATCATCAAATGAATGCATAGCGAGGAGAGATATTGTTGATATATAGATAAAGATAAATGACAATATTACAAGAGTCATGCTTTTATTTATTACTTCTTCATTTATGGATCTGCCCCAGAATACTACCTGTTTTGACCCTTTAAATTTTGATATTACCATCCCTGCTATTACAGCAAAAGTTGTTGTCTTTATACCTCCAGCTATAGAACCGGGTGAACCACCTATGAACATTAGAAGCATCATGACAGCAAGTGTGCTGTGCCTTAAAGCGCCTGTATCAACGCTGTTAAATCCTGCTGTACGGCATGTTACAGACTGGAACCACGATGTAAGAAGTTTCTGCGGCAGAGAATCCCTATCCATTATATACCCCCATTCAAGAAAGAGAAACATAAGAGAACCGGCAGCTATAAGGATAACAGTGGAAGTTAACACTATCTTTGAATGCAGAGAGAACTGCCTGAATATTTTACGTTTTTTCCTGAATTTGAAGTTTGCAAGTTCAGTTAGAACGATAAATCCGATACCTCCCAGTATAATGTTCACGGATAGTGATAATATTATAACAGGATTATTCTGAAATAAGATCAGACTGTCAGTAAATGTGGAGAAGCCTGCATTGCAGAATGCTGATACAGAATGAAATACGGAATACCAGATTGAATCGATAAGATTAAACTGCCTGATAAACTGTGAAAAGAGAATCATGGATGTAATTGATTCAATGGTTACCGTATATAAAATTATCTTTTTTAAAATCTGTGATGGGGGTATGATTGCGACTTCATTGTATATCTCACTGAATGCGAACCTCCATTTAAGAGAGAAGCTGCCGCCGAACATCGAAAATATTCCTATTGTAAATGTCATGAATCCGAGTCCGCCGAACTGGATCAGCATAAGTATGATTGCCTGTCCGGTAAATGTAAAATCTTTACCGGTATCAAGGACAACCAGGCCTGTGACGCATACTGCTGATGTTGAAGTAAAGAGAGCGTCTATAAATGAAATGCCGTGAAGGGTCGCTGACGGGATTTGCAGGAGTAATGAACCTGTAAGAATAAGGAACAGGAAGCTTAAAATAAACTGCTGAACCGGTGATATTCTGCCTATTAGTCTTTTTTTATTTTTCATAAAAAGTAAGAGTGCTATTCTTTAATCTAAAAGTAATGCTATCGTTTTAATGTGTATTCCACAGTCAACATTCTTTATAATTTTCTGAGATTAATTAATAATAATTTTCATATTGTGGGGGAATATTAACGGAATCTTAACGCGGGTTTGTAATTTTTTCACGCAAATTAAACTTTGACGCGTTGTATATTCATCATATCTAAATTGCTTAATTAATGAATGTAATGTATATCATATTCATGGCGGAGATAAAAATATGAGTGTATATGATATTATTGCTTTAGCAGTTTTTTTATTAATGACAACCGGACTCGCTGTCCTTCTGGGCGGTTATATGAAAATGGTCTTTTCCGGTGAAATTTTTTTTCTAAGCCCTGTTATAAGGCCGGTTGAAAGAGGCATATACCGCTTGTGCGGAATTGATGAAACAAAAGAGATGTTCTGGAAGGAATATTCATTAGGATTCATAATTTTCAATATAGCTGGTATTCTGATACTCGGATCATTGCAGATGCTCCAGGGGATGCTTCCTTTAAATCCGCAGAACCTTCCCGGAGTGAAATGGGATTCGGCTCTTAATACTGCTATTTCTTTTGTTACAAATACCAACTGGCAGGGTTATGGCGGTGAATCGACAATGAGCTACCTGACCCAGATGGCCGGGCTTACTGTTCAGAACTTCGTATCAGCAGGGATCGGCATGGCTGCAGGTGTTGCGCTTATCAGGGGCTTTACCCGCAGGGAAGCAAAGACAATCGGGAATATATGGGTGGACCTGACCCGCTCTGTCCTCTATGTGCTGATCCCGCTCTCAATAATCGCTGCAGTTCTGCTTATGTCACAGGGCGTTTTGCAGACATTTCACTCCTATGTAACTGCCGGGACTCTCGAAGGGGGAAAACAACTCATCCCTCTTGGACCTGCGGCATCACAGATTGCGATTAAACAGCTCGGTACAAACGGCGGCGGTTTCTTTAATGTCAATTCTGCCCATCCATTTGAAAACCCGACCTTTATATCCAATCTTATTGAGAATTTTTCGATACTGTTAATTCCCATGGCCTTTGTTTTTATGTTCGGGTTTATGCTGAATAACAAAAAGCAGGGGAGAGCGGTTTTTTTATCCATGACTGTACTGTTCATTATCGGCCTGTCTGTTATCCTCTGGTCTGAATATAAACCTAATCATGCTCTCACAGGTTCCGGATTTTACTTCACAGAAAATATGGAGGGTAAAGAGTTACGTTTCGGTGTGCCCTGGTCTGCTCTCTGGAGCCAGTCAACTACTTCGACTTCAAACGGCAGCGTTAACAGTATGCACGACAGTTATATGCCTCTCAGCGGTATGGTTAATCTTTTTAATATGGGGATTGGAGAGGTTATTTACGGAGGCGCCGGTGTCGGTTTTATAGGCTTTATCTTTTATGTCATACTTTCAATGTTTGTTGTGGGTCTCATGGTGGGGAGGACTCCTGAATTCATGGGGAAGAAGTTCGGCCCATATGAGATGAGTATGTCCATGATTGCGCTTATCCTTCCGATGATAACAGCTGTTATACTTTCAGCTGTTGCTGTATCTGTACAGCCCGGGCTGTCCGGCCTGAATAATCCCTCGTCACACGGGCTTTCCGAGATACTCTATGCGTACTTTTCATGTGCCGGGAATAACGGTTCCGCCTTTGCAGGCCTCAATGCGAATACGGTTTTTTATAATACAACGCTTTCTGTGGCGCTCCTTACGGGACGTTTCGCAACAGTTATCCCTGCACTGGCAATAGCAGGTGAGCTCGCATCGAAGAAGATTGTTCCGGAGAGCCAGGCAACTTTCCCCACTACAGGGATTCTTTTCGTTATAGTTGTTGCAGGCGTGATAATAATTATGGGTGCCCTGACCTTTTTCCCTGTATTCGCACTGGGGCCCATACTTGAGCATCTGTCTTTAAACAGCGGGGGGACATTTTAAGGAGAACTGATATGAATATCCTAAGACCGGAATTTATAAAACCTGCAATCAAAGATTCATTTAAAAGGCTCAATCCGCTGATGCTGATGCGGAATCCGGTAATGCTGGTTGTGGAGATCGGGGCAATTATAACCACAGCGGTCACTATCAATAATATCTACGACGGATTGGATTTTTCACTGGCACTCCAGGTGAGTGTATGGCTCTGGTTCACGGTTATTTTCGCTAATTTTGCCGAGGCGCTTGCGGAGATAAAGGGGAAGGCCAGGGCTGAGTCTCTCCGCAGCACAAAGAACCAGCTTGAAGCAACAAGGCTTACTGCCGCAGGCAGGGAGGAAAAAGTGAGTGCAGCACTCCTCAGAAAGAATGATATAGTTATTGTTAATCAGGGTGAAACTATACCTGGTGATGGTGATATCATTGAAGGGACTGCGCTTGTGGATGAATCAGCAATTACAGGTGAATCCGCTCCGGTTATAAGGGAGTCCGGCGGAGACAGGTGCGGTGTAACAGGTGGGACAAAGCTACTTTCCGGCATAATTAAGATCAGGATCGCGGTAAATCCCGGTGAATCATTTCTTGACAGTATGATTAAGATGGTTGAGAGCGCAAAGAGGCAGAAGTCCCCTAATGAAGCTGCCATGGATGTTCTTCTCATTTCACTTACTCTGCTTTTTCTTGTTGTTGTCATCACACTGCCGGCATTCGGCAGGTTCATGGGTGTTCAGATTAGTGTTCCGGTACTGGTGGCTCTGCTTGTGTGCCTTATGCCTACAACTATCGGCGGGCTTCTCCCTGCAATAGGGATTGCCGGGATGGACAGGGTACTTCAGCATAATGTAATAGCAATGAGCGGACGGGCCATTGAGGCTGCAGGCGACGTTAACGTTGTGCTTCTTGACAAGACAGGGACAATCACCCTGGGGAACAGGATGGCAAGTGAGTTTATTCCTGCTGAAGGGATCGATATACAGAAGATGATTGAGGATTCAATGTACGCTTCTCTTGCAGATGAAACACCGGAGGGGAGGAGTATTGTAGTGCTTGCCAAGAAAGAGCTCGGGATACATGGAAGGGATATCAGACAGCCGGAAGGTTCTGTGTTTATTCCTTTTACACCGGAATCAGCGATGAGCGGAGTTGACATCTGCGGTATGCGTATTATGAAGGGATCTATGCAGGCGATAAAGAATCTTGCTCAAAAGGAGGGATTCACTGTCCCGGATAAAATAAATGACGCGGTTGATCATGTGAGTATGGCAGGTGATACACCGCTTGTGGTTGTCAGGGGTTCATCAGTTCTTGGAGTGATAAGGCTCAAGGATATAATAAAGGCAGGTATAGCAAACAGGATCGCCCAGCTCCGCAGAATCGGAATTAAATCAATAATGATAACAGGGGATACCCATCTTACTGCGGCATCTATTGCGGCAGAAGCGGGACTTGATGATTTTGTTGCACAGGCAAAGCCTGAATCGAAGCTTGACATTATAAGGAAATTTCAGAAACAGGGTAACATGGTTGCAATGATCGGTGACGGAACAAATGACGCGCCTGCACTTGCGCAGGCTGATGTTGCTGTTGCAATGAACGCAGGTACACAGGCCGCACGCGAGGCTGCGAATATGATCGACCTTGATTCATCACCCACCAAGCTCCTTGATATAGTGGAGATAGGGAAGGAGATACTGATTACGCGCGGAGCTCTTACCACTTTCAGCATAGCAAATGACGTGGCTAAATACTTCGCGATTATACCTGCCATATTCGCTGTGAGATATCCTGAACTCGGTATAATGAATATAATGAAGCTGGCGAGCCCTGAATCAGCTGTACTTGCGGCAGTAATTTTCAACGCGCTTATAATTCCGGTGCTTATCCCTGTCGCGCTTCGCGGTGTGAAGTACAGTGTTATATCTGTTCCGGCTCTTCTCCGGAGAAATTTACTGATATATGGCCTGGGGGGGGTAATCCTCCCCTTCGCAGGGATAAAAGCTCTTGATATTCTGATTACTTTATTATAGGTGAACAGTATGAAACAACTGAAAATATCGATTTTAATGCTTTTAATTTTTACAATTATAACAGGCCTTGCTTATCCGCTGCTGATTACAGGGATAGGGATTGCTGCTTTCCCGCATAAATCCGGCGGTAGCCTTATAATCAGAAACGGTACTGTAAAAGGGTCAGAGCTGATAGGCCAGGATTTTACAAGACCTGAGTACTTTCACGGCAGGCCATCAGCGGTAAACTACGATTCAGCCCTGTCCGGCGGAAGCAACCTCGGCCCGGTTAATAAAAAACTGATAGAGAGTGTGAAGGTACGGGCCGCAACAGTGAGGTCTGAAAACAGACTTGATGATAAGAGTGTTATACCATCTGACATGATTTTTGCATCAGGGAGCGGCCTTGATCCGCATATATCTGTTGATGCAGCTATTCTTCAGTGTGAAAGAATAGCTGCAGTGCGTAAGATTGATAAAGCTGTTCTCTTATCAATTGCGGGGAAATACAGTGAAAGGCAGCTGCCGTTTTACGGGAAAAGTTTTGTGAACGTGCTTAAACTTAATATGGCGCTTGATGGTATGGAGGTACGAAAATGAAAGAGGAATCCAGACCTGATCCATATGAGATGCTGAAGGCTATCAAACATCTTGAAGAGAGGGAGAACCGTGGTAAGCTGAAGATTTTTTTCGGAATGTCTGCCGGTGTGGGTAAAACCTTTGCCATGCTTAAAGCTGCTCATAAGCTGAAAGATGATGGAGTTGATGTGGTTGCAGGTTATGTGGAGACACATGGCCGCAATGAAACTGATGAACTCCTTGACGGGCTTGAAATTATACCCCGCCTGAAGTTTGATTATCACGGAATAGTTATAGAAGATTTTGATCTTGATGCAGTCCTTGAAAGAAAACCTGAAGTTGTTCTTGTGGACGAACTTGCGCATACCAATGTTGAAGGTATGCGTCATTCAAAAAGATATAATGATGTCATTGAACTCATAGACAGAGGGGTAAGCGTTTACACAACAGTAAATGTTCAGCACATTAAAAGCCAGTCTGATATTGTAGAGCAGATAACGGGGATTAAAGTCCATGAAACTGTCCCTGACTCAATAATTGACAGGGCTGATTCAATCGAGCTTATAGATATATCTCCTGATGTGCTTCAGAAACGCCTGTCTGAAGGGAAGGTGTATATTCCGGAAAGGGCCGAACTCGCAGCTAAGAGATTTTTCAGGAAAGGGAACATTACGGCATTGAGGGAAATGGCCCTTAACTATGTAGCGAGGGCTGTTGACAGTGATATGCGTGATTACATGCAGCAGAACAGGATATCCGGCCCCTGGAAAGCCGGGGATCGTCTTCTTGTTGCAGTGAGTCCGAGCCCGTATTCGGAATACCTGATAAAATGGACACGGAGAATGGCTTTTAATCAGAATGCCGCGTGGGTAGCTCTTTACATAGAAAAGAAAGAACCTCTGTCAGAAGCTGATATATATATGCTTAAAAAGAATCTGAACCTGGCACGGGAGCTTGGAGCTGAAGTAATTTCAATAACAGATGAGGATATTGTTAAAGGACTTATCAGGGTTGCAAAGGATAGAAATATTTCCCAGATCATAATCGGTAAACCCCTAAGAACACGATTATCAGATTACTTTAAAGGGGGAAATATAGTCGAACGTCTTCTGAAAATCAGCGGAGATATTGAGGTACATATAGTTACACAGCCTGAAATCATTAATCAGAAGTTTAAACCCTTCAGAGGATTCAGGCTGAGAAATATTAAACCGTATATCTTATCTGTAGTATCTGTTGTTTTAATCACTCTTTTAAATCTTGTTATAGTAAACCTCACCGGATACTGGACTATAGCATTAATCTATCTCCTGTATATTACAGCAATTGCAATGGTTGTTGAAAGAATTCCGGTTTTTGTAGCGGCATTACTCAGTTCTATTGCCTGGAATTTTCTTTTTATTCCCCCGATACTGACTTTCAGGATAGCCCGTATTGAAGATATAGCAATGTTTATCACATACTTTGTCATAGCTTTTATAGTCGGGGGCCTTACGTCAAAGCTGAGAGAAAAGGAGTGGGCACTTACCCTGCGCGAAAAGCGGATCACGGAACTATATGATTTTTCAATTCTGCTCGGCGGTGCAACTGATATTGAAAGCGTTATCCGGATTTCAGCGGGTTACATTGAAGAGCAGCTCGGGGCAAAGTCCGCGTTTATACTTACTGATGACACAGGGGGGCTGCATCCGGAGGTACACAGCGGAAGTTCACTTGATGCTGATGAAAATATGCATGGTGTGGCGGAATGGGTTTTTAAAAACAGAAAACATGCAGGAACAGGAACTGACACTCTCTCGCAAGCTAATGGGCTCTTTATCCCGCTTAATGCGGGGGGCCATGTAATTGGTGTTATCTGTATAAGGAGAAATGACGGGAAGGAACTGAGCTATGAACAGAATAATTTTCTCACAGGTATTCTTTACCAGATATCACTCAGGATAGAGCGTGAGATTCTGTCAGCCGCGAGCAGAAAGACACAACTGATAATGGAATCAGAACGTATTTACAGGATTCTGCTTGATTCGATTTCACATGAGCTGCGTACACCCCTTACAACAATAACAGGCGCAGCAAGCAGCCTTCTTGATGAGGTAGTCAGCTCAAAACCTCATATAAGGAATGCCCTTCTAAAGGAGCTATGCCGGGCAAGCAACAGGATGAACAGACTTGTTGATAATCTTCTTGATATGAGCAGGCTTGAGGCAGGAATGATGAAACTTGAAATTCATGAACACGATATTAATGATCTGGTCAATGTTGTTATTAAGACCATTGAGGGGGAACTGGATGATCATAAAGTTTTAATTGACATACCTTCCGGCCTGCCGATGATAAATTGTGATTTTGTTTTAATGGAGCAGACCATTATAAACCTGGTTTATAATGCATTAATTCATACACCGGCAGGTACGGAAATTAAAATCAGCGCAAAGACAGATAACAATGATTATATTATTGCTGTCAGTGATAACGGCCCGGGATTCAGTCCGGGTGAGATCCCGTATCTGTTCGACAGGTTCCTCCGCGGAGCCACATCGGGACCGGGAGGGACAGGGCTTGGTTTATCTATCTGCCGTGCCATAGTTGAAGCACATAGCGGAAACATTACTGCCCGGAACCGGGGTGAAAGCGGCGCTGAGTTTGTAATAACAATACCATTGGAATTAACTGAAGGTAACTGATGAGTGAGGGCCCTGTAATACTTATTATAGATGATGAGGCACAGATTAGAAGGATGCTCAGGCTTAGCCTTGAAGCTCACGGGTATCATGTTAAAGAGGCCACAACATCCCAGGAAGGGTTACAGCAGGTTGCCATGTCCAGGCCGGATTTGATTATTCTTGATCTTAATCTTCCTGACAGGGATGGCCTGAACACATTGAAAGATATAAGAGAGTGGAGTAAAACACCAGTAATAGTTCTCTCTGTTAAGAATTCTGAAAAAGATAAAATAGATCTTCTTGATGCCGGGGCAGATGATTATCTCACAAAGCCGTTCAGTATGGGGGAACTACTTGCGCGTATAAGAGCGGCCCTGCGCCACAGCATCCCTGATGGTAATGATGGAGTATTTATAACCGGTAATCTTACGATTGATTTTGTCAGGCGCGTTGTTCTGAAAAATGGTGAAGAGATAAAATTGACACCAACCGAATACTCGTTTCTTAAGATTCTTGCTCAGAATGCGGGTAAAGTACTGACCCATAATCAGATCATTGACGAGCTATGGGGAGCCAATTCGCAGCCCGATACAAGTTACCTGAGGGTTTATGCGTTACAGATCAGGAAAAAAATTGAGGATGATCCGGCAAAACCTGAGTTTTTAATAACAGAGCCTGGAGTGGGTTACAGGCTTGTATGCAGGTGAAATGTAAATACTGCTGAATATTAAAAAATTTTTCTGATAATGGAAAGGAGCTGGATGAGTGCCCGCTTCAATAAAGGTTAACACTATTGGCCGACAAGCCGGGATTCTATTGTATTGCTCCATAGTGCTGAGTTTAAGCAAAATCTCCGGGCTGCTGCCATGTTTTTCAGCGGGGTTTTTATAAAAAAAATGAGCGCCCGGCAGTTTGTATACAGGGCACTCATTTCTTTTATTTCTTTTTCCCTTTTTTATATGAGGTTACAAGAGGGGACATACCATCCGGTATATCATCAGTCTCCTCAATATCTTTTTTTACCGGTCTTTCACGGATATAATACTGCCCAAGCCTCTTGTATATTATAAAATCAGGGAGGCTTTTTCTAATTTCATCTATATTCCTTTTGGGATTTAATTCTATTTTTGCCATCAATATACTCCTTTTATTATAGAAAGCCTGCATCCCGCTTTAGTCCCTTGTTATGCTGTGAAGTTTAGCGTGATACAGGCTGATGTTATTTACTCCCCGCATGTGCAGACATCCATTAAAAGTTTAACAAGATTAAGGAGCTGCCATGCAGGGTTACTTTTTCAGTTACCGGCTGTGCATATAACACCCGTTGAGGCGGAGACTTCAGTGGCGTTGTCATATTCAGCATCTGTGACTGCCGCATAGACAAAGTATTCCGCACCGGGTATCAGCCCGTTTATTGTGAAGGGGGATTCAGGAGATATCCCGCTGCTGTGCATTGTAAAACCTTCATATTCAGTTTCGCTGTCACGTCTTTTGGTAAAGAAGTTAATGAAGCGGCCTGAACTTCCACCTGTAATTTCAAATGAACATGTTATTTCACCTGATTGTCCGGGTAGTGCACTGAATGAAGAAAGCTTAAGTGTGCCGAGCTGTTTAAAAAGCTCAACCGGTTCGCCTGCTCTCTGCTTATCAAAATTCTCACTTGAGTAGGCGTTGTTACCTTTTCTTTTTTTCTTAGATGCCCATGCCTGCCATCCCATGTGCATGATCCCGTTCATGGATGCCCAGTCGCGTACAAGTTCTGCTAATGAATTGCGTACAAGAACCTGCTTTGCTGTTTTAGGGTTTTTGGGTATACCCTTTCTTCTTACCCTGGTTTTTCCATTGTACTCATAAAAGACGAGATCGCCTATCTGCTTTTTAAAAGCTTCAAATACGGGATTCAATCTGACATCTGCCATTTTTTTTACCTTCCTATTCGGTATAAATTTTTGTTTTCAGCAGCCCGGTACTGCTGATTAGCGCTAATTTATAGTTTATTTCGTAACTCACATACTAAATATTAAGCAAATTTTTTTATACTCCAATTTTTTATTTAATTTTTAATATATAAACAAACTGTATATGTTGTTGAGTTTTCAGGCGCTGCACAGGCTTTGCACAGGAGCAGCACAGGCGCTGCACAGGCTTTACCATTGCTTAACACAGGTATTACACAGGAGGAAGAGGGTGGTGATGCCGTGTACTGAAATTTGCACAGGAGCGGTTTGGAGTTTACTCTTACATGGTGATTGTATTTTCATGTTGACATTCACCGCTCCAATAATAGTATATTGATGTATTTTGAATATAAAATTCAGACAGGCCGGTTATGACAGCAACCATTGAGCAGCTTAAAGAGAAGATTGAACTATTCCGTAAAAACATAAAAGACTACAAAAGCAAAAACTATGACGAGTATAACACCCGTGCTGATTTTATAGATGTGCTCTTCGCTTCACTGGGGTGGGACATGTACAATGAGCAGAAGATTATTGAGCAGTTCCGTGAGGTTGTGCGTGAAGATAAAATCGTAATTGAGGGGAGCAAAAGGGCTCCTGACTACTCCTTTCGTATCGGGCCGCATATTGTATTTTATGTTGAGGCTAAGAAACCTTCTGTTGATGTAAAGAATGATTACGTCCCTGCGCTTCAGCTTAGAAGATATGCGTATACGCGCGGGCTTGCTCTCTCAATTGTAACTGACTTTGAGGAGATTGCTGTTTACGATACAAGGATTAAGCCTGACAAAAAAGACAGCGCTGCTGTTGCCCGTGTATTCTACTGCACTTATGATGAACTTTTTTTATCGTGCAAGATTGAAGGATATGAAACTAACTTCGATTTTCTGCTTAACACATTCGGCAAACAGGCTGTGCTTAACGGCAGCTTTAACCGCTATGTTGAAACAAACAAGAAGGGTACAACTTCAGTTGATAAGGGATTTCTTGAACTGCTTAATAAATGGCGTGAGAAGCTTGCGGAGAGCATCGCTCTTAAGAATGAGGATATTGATGAGTATAACCTCAACATTGTTGTGCAGAAGCTCATTGACAGGCTGATATTCCTGCGTATTGCTGAAGACAGGCTTATTGAGAAGCCTGACCTGCTCCACGAAGCAGCGCATAAGCAAGGGGCTGCAACCCATTGTTATACCGAGCTAAACAATATCTTTGCTGTTGCTGATGTTAAGTATAACTCAAGCCTCTTTTCATCAGAGCCCTGGATGATGGCGCTCAATGTTGATGATAAGGTGCTGAATGAAATTATTGACGAGATGTATCCCCCTAAGTGCCCCTATGAGTTTTCTGTGTTACCTATTGAGATTCTTGGGCATGCTTATGAGCAGTTTTTAGGTAAGACTATTAAGTTTACGCGCAAAACAAAGTTCGGGCATTCAATAGAGATTGAAGAGAAGCCGGAGGTGCGTAAAGCTGGCGGCGTTTATTATACTCCGGATTATATTGTTGATTATATTGTTGAGAATACGGTTGGAGTGAAGCTGAATGGCATCGGCAATTCAAGCACCGGCACTACCGGCCCCCGCGCCCACTTCGACAAGCTCAGTGCATCGTCCGGAGTTCACAGTGAAAGTCCTTACGATGAAGGTACTCGCAGTGAAGGCCCCCACACCCCCGGAGGGGGCAAGGCTGGCAAGGCAGAGAAGACTATGAAGCCGCTTGCACCGGAGGAGGTTACTGCAATTAAGATTATTGATCCTGCCTGCGGGTCGGGGTCTTTTCTCATTGGTGCTTATGATTACCTTATCAGGTATCACATTGAGTATTACGTTAAAAATAAAACACGGCGTGAGAAGGCTTTATCAGCAGGGATAATCTACCAGGCAGGGGAGGAGAAGTACAAGCTCTCAACAAAAACTAAGTCAGAGATTCTTGTTAATAATATTTTTGGTGTTGATATTGACCCCCAGGCTGTGGAGGTTACAAAGCTTTCACTGCTTCTCAAAGTTCTGGAGGATGAGAATCTTGAGTACAGGGAGCAGCTTTTCAAGACTGAGCAGATGCATCTTTTGCCTGACCTTTCAAAGAACATCAAGTGCGGGAATTCGCTTATTGGTAGTGATTATTATGCTGATAAAAACCTGACGATGTTCGGGCAGGAGGAGATGCGGAAGGTTAATGTTTTTGACTGGGAGGATGAGTTTAAGACCTCACCCCCCGGCCCCCTCTCCTCGAAGGAGATGGGGGGAAAGGCTTCCGGTTGCGAATGGGGATTCGATTGTGTTATAGGGAATCCGCCGTATGTGAGGCAGGAGCTTTTATCTGAATCTAAGGATTACTTCCAGAAGCATTATAAAACATTTCAGGGGACTGCTGACCTTTATGTCTGTTTTATGGAGAAGGGTTATAACCTTTTAAGAGAGGGCGGGCTTTTTAGCTATATTGTTGCAAACAAGTGGATGCGGGCAAACTACGCGAAGAGTTTAAGGGATTGGCTGTCGAAGAAAGATATTGTTGAGATAATTGATTTCGGTGATCTCCCGGTGTTTCAGCAGGCAACGACATATCCATGTATTTTCTGTATAAGGAAGGGTGAGCCATCTGGTAAGTTATCAGCGGTGAATGTTGATGATCTGAATTTCAGTTCGCTTGGGGAATATGTAAAAGATAAAAAATTTGATATAGAGCAGGGGAGGCTGTCAGTAGACGGGTGGCACCTGACAAATACAGCGGAGCTTGATCTCCTTGAGAAGATTAAAAGCAAAGGTGTGCCTCTTGAGCAGTATGTTGAAGGGAAGATTTTTTACGGTATAAAGACCGGTTTCAATGAAGCCTTTGTAATAGATGAAGAGACAAAGAACAGGCTTATTGCCGAAGACCCGAAAAGTGCAGAGATTATAAAACCTTTTCTTGCAGGGAGAGATATTAAGAGGTATGCGCCGCTTGAAACAGGAAAAAATTTAATTTTAATTCCGCGTGGATGGACAAAAGCAAATGGCGGTAATGATAAAAACGCATGGAGCATTTTATCGGGAAAGTATCCGGCAGTTGCAAATTACCTGAACCAGTATGAAGAGCCGTGTTTAAAGAGATATGATAAAGGTGATTACTGGTGGGAGTTGCGAGCCTGTGATTATTATGATGAGTTTGAGAAAGAGAAGATAATATATCCTAATATTTTAAAGAAGCCTGAATTTACTTTTGATGAAGAAGCATTATACACAAATCAAAAGTGTTTTATAATGCCTACAAATAATAAATATTTACTTGGTATATTAAATTCGAGTATTACTTTTTTTCTTTTTAGACAGCTACTACCTAAGCTACGTGGTGATTTCTATGAGCCAAGCTATATCTATTTCAAAACTTTTCCGATTAAACAGATCTCTGATGATAAAAGAGATATTGAATTAAAAGATAAAATAATCAACTCTGTTGATTCAATGCTTGAATCCCAGAAACAACTACAATCCGCAAAAACAGACTCCGATAGAAAAATTTTTCACCAGAAGATCGATGCCATTGATAAGCAGATAGATCTCCTTGTGTATGAACTGTACGGGCTTTCTGAGGATGAGATTAAGATTGTGGAGGGGTAACCTCACAGACCTCACCCCCAGCCCCTCTCCTCGAGGAGAGGAGTGACTGTGGCAGAATTTTTTTGCTGGTATAAAAATTTTTTAAAATAAAAAGATTTTGATCGTATCCATAAGTATAGGATTCTAATTCCCTCTTCTCATTGAGGAGAAGGGGGTTAGGGGGATGAGGTCAAAATGGCAGAAAAAAGTATAACACGTAATCAACGGGTTTCATCAGTTAAAGTTGAACTTTCCCGTGAATTGCGTAAGGGAATGACCGAAGCTGAGAATGTTTTCTGGGATATGGTCAGGGACAGGAGAATGTTCGGTCTGAAATTCAGGAGGCAGCAGATTATTGATGGCTTCATTGTTGATTTTTACTGCGACAGCCTGGGACTGTGTATTGAGATTGATGGTGGTGTTCATGATACTGATAAACAACAGGAGTATGACAGGTTAAGATCCGAGGCTCTTGAGTTGAGGAAACTGAAGATTATGCGGTTTAGGAATGAAGAGGTACTGAATGATATTGATTCGGTCAAAGCAATGATTTTTGAATTGATGTAATCTTTTAGACCTCATCCCCCGGCCCCTTCTCCACATGGAGAAGGGGAGGTTGTGGCAGAATTTTTTTGCTGATATAAAAATTTTTTAAAATAAAAAGATTTGATCGTATCCATAAATACAGGATTATAATTCCCTCTTCTCATTGAGGAGAAGGGGGTTAGGGGGATGAGGTCACTATATGAATGATATCAGAAGAGCAATAAGTATCCGTCAGCCATTTGTTGAAGCTATCCTTGATGGTAAAAAGAAAATTGAATACAGATCACGAAAAACCAATATCAGGGAACGTGTTTATATATACGCGAGTCTTGGTATGCGTGAAGAAGAAGATTTTAAAAGAGTTCGGGTATTATTCGGATAAATGTCCGCGCGGTGTAATTGTAGGCACAGTGGAGATTGTTGATTGTACCGGTGTTGAAGGTGATTATGAAATTCATCTTGCTAATCCTGAAAGACTGGAAACATTCCTGAAGCCGGTCAATCAGCCGCAGCCGATGTTCTGGATTCCGCAGTTTGAATAAATTTGTATGGCCTTAGTGAAGGAGGTCAGGTCCGTAATTAAACAGTTAAAATTTTTTTACTTGCCATAATCTTACAGAAAAATTAATGTCCAAATCTCTTCGGGGATGGAGTTCCCCATTATAACCGCTTCAGAAAGCTGATGACTCCTGCATTGCAATACTTTCGCAAGGCAGGATCTACTTAAATCACTGCCCGGATAAAGTATTGCCAGATATTTATGATGAGGTGACTACTTTGCTTGAAATGTTTTCTATGGCAGCCGTTTGGCTGGCACTGGCCGTTGTGTCTACAGTACTGGCAAACCGTCTTAAGATTTCCATGGCTCTTATGGAAATATGTATTGGTGCAGTGGCAGGATATGCCGCAACCACTTTTATAAGCCCCGATTTTTTCAAAGCCGATTCGGGATGGATTAAGTTCATTGCAGGAACCGGCGCCGTTCTTCTGACGTTCCTTGCCGGAGCTGAACTTGATTCAGCTTCAATGAAAAGAAAAATCAGTGAAGTCTCAGTTGTGGGGCTCATAGGTTTTCTTGCGCCATTTATAGGGTGCTCTCTGCTTGCTTATTATATCCTTTCCTGGAATCTGCAGGCCAGCCTTCTTACAGGTATAGCATTGTCCACAACTTCAATGGCAGTGGTTTATGCAGTAATGCTTGAATATGGATTCAATAAAACTGAATATGGCAAGGGGATACTTGGAGCATGTTTTGTGAATGACCTTGGTACTGTTATAGCACTGGGTCTGATCTTTTCACCGTTCACCTATAAAACAGTGGTGTTTATTGTGGTATGCTTAGTTGTATTTTTTGCACTGCCGAAAATGACGGCAAGGCTTACGAGGATATATGAGAATAACACCGCTGCAATCAGGACTAAATGGATAGTTTTTATTCTCTGCGCCCTGGGAGCCCTCGCGCTCTGGTCCGGGAGTGAGGCTGTTCTCCCTGCGTATATTGCCGGTATGGTGCTTGCTGACAGTGTAGGTAAAGATGAATCTTTTCTTCACAGGATGCGTACGCTGACAATAGGGTTTCTTACTCCATTTTATTTTCTACGGGCAGGTTTGCTGGTTTCAATTCCTGCAATTATGGCAGCGCCGATGGTATTTTTTATACTTCTTGCAGGGAAAGTGGTTTCTAAAATATTCGGGCTTTACCCTGTAATTGGAGTGTTCCGTGAAACAAAAAAAGAGCGCTGGTATTATACCCTTATGATGTCCACAGGGCTTACCTTTGGATCGATCTCCGCGCTGTTTGGATTAACTCATGGCATAGTTGACAGGGGGCAGTATTCGTTCCTTATTGCCGCTGTTATCGGGAGCGCGGTAGTGCCTACTATTATCGCGAACCTTGCGTTTCTCCCGTCGCATCTTCTTCACGCGCCTCTTGCTGATGAAGAGCTGCCGCAGCTTGATTTAATTGACTGATTCATACTCCTTCATACCGGTTTTCTGTAGAGAATACCGGTATGACGCAACATCTGCTTTGAAATAATTCTTGCCAAAAATTATCCGTATAATAATATAAACCATCTTCGGGGATGGAGTTCCCCCTTGTAACCGCTTTTAGAAGCTGATGACTCCTGCATTGCAATATCAACGCGAGGCAGGTTTATCCTGAAAATAAAAAACCGCGCCGGTATTGCTGAATAAACTTTAAATGCAGGTGAATTATAATGCTCCCGGCAGAATATATTGAAAGAGCAATGGATCTTGTTAAAGATTCCGGAGATAAATATTGCAGTATACACGATTCCCTTTCAGGCCTTAATGAACGTCTGAATGAGGGGAGGTTCCACCTTGCGGTTCTTGGACAGTTCAAGAGAGGTAAGAGCACTCTGCTTAATGCGCTACTTGGAGAGGAGCTGCTCCCGGGGGCTATACTCCCTGTAACTGCAATCCCCACATTTATATACTCCGGCGCTGAACATAGGGTGCACGTCACATTTAACGATAATACTGAAACAGATTTCTCTTCCGGTGATGTATCTGAAATCAACAGATATCTTGATGAGCATGTCTCAGAGGAGAAGAACCCTGAGAACACCAGGGGGATTAAGAATGTTGAACTCTATACGCCTGCCCCGGTTCTGCGTAACGGCCTTGTACTCATAGATACACCGGGCATAGGTTCAACACACAGGCACAACACAGAAGTGACAATGAATTTCCTTGAAGAGTGTGATGCCGCCCTTTTTGTGTTTTCACCTGACCCCCCTGTGACTGAAGCTGAACTTGATTTTCTGAAGCAGGTCAGGACCCGCGTTAAGAAGATAATATTTGTGCTGAATAAAGCTGACCTTCTCTCCGAAGAGGAGATTGTTAAAATAAGCGGTTTTATTAAAAGCGTACTTTATGAAAAGAGCGGTGTAGATCTCTCTGAGGATATCTTCACTCTCTCCGCAAAAAGCGGTCTCAATGCCGCAAAAACCGGTGATAATGATAAATGGAATCTGTCAGGCATGGACAGGCTCCGCACCTATCTCTCAGGCTTTCTTGTAAAGGAGAAGGGGGAGGTTTTGCTTAAAGCTGTATCCTTAAAAGCTGTTAATATTCTCTCGGAGTTTTCCATGCGTCTGCATCTTGAGGCCCGGGCACTGGAGCTCCCTGTTGATGATCTTAAAAGAAGAGCTGAACTTTTCAGAAAAAAAATTGAAGAGGCAATGACGCGGAGAGAGGAGACCGGGGATATACTTAAAGGGGACAGGAAGAGGCTCCTTGATATACTTGATGTACAGTCTAAAAAGCTTCATGAAAGGACTACACTTTATCTGAATGAAATCCTTGATAAGAATATAAAAAGCGGCAGTAAGCTCTCTGAAAACCGTATACGCGAGGAGTTTGCGCTCTCCATACCGCCATTTTTTGAACATGAATTAAAAGAGGTTTCAAAATACTTCAGTGACGCTGTATCCGAGAGGATGACAGTTCATGAGAAGAGGGCTGCAGATCTCATTGATGAGGTTAAGTCTGCTGCTGCTGATATTTTTGAGATACCTTATGAACGGTCTGATGAAAAAATAGTACTCATTGAAAACCGTAAACCCTACTGGGTAAAACATAACTGGAGCGCCTCCTTTATACCTGTGCCTGATGATCTTGTTGACGCGCTTCTCCCCCGGAAGATGCTTATTAAAAAGATCACCAGGAATATGCAGCGCCTTGCTAAAGACCTCGCAACAGGTAATGTTGAAAACCTCAGCTGGGTTACACTTCAGAACCTTGATGATACTTTCAGGAAGTTTACAGGTGAATTTGATAACAAGCTGAAAGCGGCTATTGAAGCTACAGAGGGAGCCCTCCTTGAGGCAATGAAGAGGAGCAATGAGCAGGAAACCGGATCTGCTGCTGAACTGGATGATCTAAAAAAGAGAATTGAATCTGTGACAGAACTGACTTCCGGACTCAAGAGGCATTCACTTTAAATCTGAACCAGGGAAATCATTATGATGGAACCTACAGTAGAAGAGATACGTGCAGCGGCATTTAAAAACCTTCACCTTATTTATGTGAAGAGGTTTGACCGTACAAGCTACCGTATAGTTAAAACTGAAGCTGAAGGTACACCTGTGCTTGTTGAGTATATCTCTTTCCATTATAAAACCACAAAGATCCGGGTTAAGGATATAGGGAGCAATATTATCTACCTTGTCAATGCCGTGCAGTACAGGAAGACATGGCTCAGGGATCTGATTAAAAAAGATAAAACTCTTGAGGCTAAAATAAAAGAGTGGTATCCATTTTTATGGGGCGATATCAGTGATGAAGATAGAATCAGGTATAAGGATATATTAAGGACTTTAAAACAGTACGCAGATCTGGAAAAGCCCCTTGAGAAGAATGTTGTATATAAAGACTGATGATTTTCCGTTACTCTTTGAATATCTCCCTGTAAAGGTCTTCACCGAAAGCAGTGGGGAGGGGTTCACCTTCAATGATCCTGTAACTACGCCTGCCGTCCTCCTCTCTCTCTGCCCTGAGGAAAAGTGTTCCGGATAATCCGCTCTGCCTGATTGAACAGGCGAAATCATAAAGATGTGTGACAAAGAAAACACGGATATTTTTTTCAGCAAGGGCCCTGGTTATCTGCCTTGCTATTTCAGAACCCTCCCTTTCGTTAGTTGATGAAAAAGATTCGTTGAAAAGGATCATTGAATCTTTTTTTATATTCAGGATAATTTCATCCATTCTTAAAAGCTCCTCATCAAGCCTGCCGCTCTTCATGGCGGGGTCTTCCTCCCGTCTGAAATGGGTAAAGAGCGCATTACAGAGCCCCGCGTTATATGCGTCTGCAGGGACAAACATTCCGCACTGCATCATAAGCTGTGCTATCCCTATGCTCCTGAGGAAAGTTGATTTACCCCCCTGATTCGCCCCGGTAATTATCACAGGGTTTCTGCTGTCACCAGTCATATCATTCCCTGTTACACTCCGTTTCATAGTTAGTGAAAGAGAAATATCATATAGAGACTTGAATGAAAAAATTTTCTCTTCTGACAAGTGAGGGGAGGGGAATGTAAAGCTGCAATTCAAACCGGAGAGATGTTCCGCCAGGTTCAGTGAACATATATAGAAAGAGAGTTCTATCCTTAAATTTTTAAAAAAAGAATCTATGTGATCCGCTGATACCGCAAGGGCATTGGCTGTCTCATTAAGTGCTGCATCTTTAATTGATGTCAAAGCCCTGAAGCCGCTCTCATCGCGGGGCGGAATAGAAAATGAATATGCTTCATCTTCTCTGAATATGATTCTTTTAAGGTCATATTTTTTTTTCCTGAAAGGCTTCCTGAGCATATAGCTCCCCCCTTCATTCCCTTTCCCCGGAGCTGCGCTTATATGCATCCCTTTGTAAAATTTGAGCCTTTTAAGATGTGTTTCAATCCCGTTTAAATAGTTGTGATCCAGTTCACTCCGCACCATATTAAAGAATCTGGTCATACCTTCAGATTGGAATTTATGGCGATGCAGCTCTTCAACGATTTTAAGCTCTCTGAGAAGAGTTACAAACATACTCAGTTTATCTACTGCTGTATTAAGGATACTTCCGGGTGAGTTGTTGAATATGCTGCTCCAGAGCCTCTTCTTTCTATCCTCTGATTCAACTGTTGTCTGATAGAGCTCCCTTATTACCGTTGGGTTGGCAAGTGCGTCCCGCAGAATATCCTGGCGATACCTGATTGTTTCAATGCTGTTTTCAAAACATGATAGCAGGGTATGTTTTGCTGTATTTAGCAGAAAAGGATCTCCAGTTGACATGGCATTAAAAAGTACATTAAGTTCAAGGTCCTGTATTAAAAATTCAGAGTTAAGAGGGGGGGCGGCCTGAATATCAAAATCATGGTCTTTGAACATGAGTAATGGTTTCATGTTTTAATCCGTTCAATAAGAGAATTATATGTGAGGCCGTATTTCTCCGAAATTGACATGGCATAGGCAAGGCCGTCTGCGGGTCTTCTTGATATTTTAAATGTACGGATTTCCGGCGCATCAGGATCTACGCTGCTCACCATGCTCACCGTTGATTCACTGTATTCTGAAAGTTCATCAACAAATGTTATCCATACACAGATGAGATCCAGTGAGTTTATCCTCTCCATGATCTTTCCGCTTAAGAATACCGCATCATGAAGTGTTGTGGATGTGAATATTTCATTCATAATAATTATGCTGCGGGTAGTCGCCCGGCTGAGAAAATCTTCGATCCTTATAAGGTCATCCTGAAGTTTTCCACGCAGATCACTTATATTCTCCCCCTTCTCAAAATGAGTGAATATATCGTCAAAGAGATAAAGGCGCGCTTCTCTCCCCGGTACAGTGAGGCCCAGTGATCCGATATAATGTATCTGCCCGAAGTCACGGGCAAATGTTGTCTTTCCACCCTGGTTGGGCCCTGATACCACTATTATGCGCTCTTTACCTGTAAGATAGAAATCATTGCATACAACAGGCATATTCTCTTTACTCAGCTTATGGGCAAGAGCGAGATCAAACCCGGCATGACAGTGAATGTTTTTTGAGGAAGCGGAAAACTCCGGATAGCAGAAAGCGAAGCCTGTATTCTTCATCTTCGCAATATAATCGAGCCAGGAGATATAAAACTGGATCTCCCTGGCGAAACTGATTATCCCGCTGTCCATGAAATCATTGTTATTGATTGAAAATTCATGCAGGTTGTAGAATACTCCAGGCCGGAGCTTTGCCACGCAATCCATTATCCTGGCTTCAATATGGTTCATCCCTAAGGGAATAGTAACTTTTGACAGGTATTTACGGCTTTCGCCACGGGTAAACCTGGAGAAGAGTTCCTTTATCTCGGTACTATAGTCCTTTTCACCTTTATACTTGCGGACAGTTACCTTTTCATTTTTTATCTCAATTAAATACTGTATTGAAGATATATCGCTTTTTAATTTAAGAGCTTCGGAATGAATCGATGTAAAGTCAGGAGATTGAACATAGTGTGTCAGATACTCCCTGAATTTCAGCAGGCCATTTGATTTTAAATCAGCACGCAGCAGATCCTTTTCAAGTGATATTACTGCGTCACAATAAACTATAACTGCTTCAAGAAACCACCCCTCTCTGTGGAGCATAAAATTAAGTTTTTCAATCATACGGATATAGCGGCGAACAGTGGATATACTGTGGGCAAAGGATTTTAAATCCTCAAAGAGAGTACCATGCTCTATATCCTTTGCAGCCTCCTGCCTATATAGAATTGTTTCAATGTCGGGAGCAGGGGTATAAAAAAAAGGTTTAAGATTGTACTCCTCTTTCCCTGAAATTACAGAGTTTACAATCCGGTCAAGGTTAAGATCAGTGAAGCATGGAGGTTCTTTGCTGATCTTATTATTATCTTCAAAATTATCTTTGTATAAAATACTGCTGTAAAACATTACTGCTGTACTCATTTTTTCTATCTTCTATTGAATAAGAAATAAACAATGAGCCCCGCGAAAACAGCCATTAAAAATCCGCCTGCTGCAATCTCCAGCGACATCCTTATTCTTTTCTTCCTTGTAATTTCCGGAAAATGACTATAACCTTCATAAGCATTTACATAGGCAATGACCCCTCCAAGTATTCCGAAGAAGAGACCTATAACCACCAGCATCTTTATAAGGCTATAATCATTTTCCATCTGATTTTATCCGGCGAAGGGATTTACAAATCTTGCGGCGCTGCCCAGTTCGCTCTCAATTTCAATGAGACGGTTATATTTGGCAATACGCTCGCTCCTGCATGCTGAACCTGTTTTGATCTGGCCGCCACCCATTGCTACGGCAAAATCAGCCATGAAAGTATCTTCCGTTTCACCAGATCTGTGTGATATAACGTAGGTCCAACCTGCCTGACGACAGAGTTTTATAGCTTCGATTGATTCGGTAACTGTACCTATCTGGTTAAGCTTTATAAGAACTGAATTTGTTGATTTCTCGTTAATACCGCGCTTAATGAATTTTGTATTAGTTACAAATATATCATCGCCCACTATCTGGGTTTTATCTCCAAGAATTGCAGTGTGTTCTTTGAAGCCTGCCCAGTCATTCTCATCAAGTCCGTCCTCAAGGGATACTATATGATACTTATCAATCCAGTCTTTATAAATGGCTGTCATCTCAGCGCTGCTCTTTTTCCCCTGACCGGATTTTGCAAGATTGTACGCCCCGTTTTCATAAAATGAACTTGCTGCCGGATCAAGGGCAAGAGCTATATCCTTTCCCGGTTTGTAACCTGCTGCAATGATTGCCTCTATAATTACTTCGCAGGCTTCATCATTACTTTTAAGATTTGGAGCAAATCCCCCTTCGTCGCCGACTCCGGTGGAGTATCCCTTCCTGCCGAGGATCTTTTTAAGAGCATGAAATGTTTCAGCTCCATATCTCAAAGCTTCGGCGAAAGTCGGGGCACCTATGGGCATTACCATGAATTCCTGAAAATCCACGCTGTTGTCTGCATGTTTCCCGCCGTTTAATATATTCATCATTGGAACAGGTATTCTGTAATTTCCGGTCTCTCCGAGATAGGCATAAAGGGGGAGCCCTGCTGCCGCTGAAGCAGCCCTTGCAGCTGCCATTGATACGCCGAGTATGGCATTCGCTCCTAATTTACCTTTATTCTCTGTACCATCCAGATCTATTAGCATCTGATCTATCTCGCCCTGTGCTGAAGGGTCCATCCCGATGATCTTTGAAGCAATAATATTATTTACGTTTGAAACAGCTTTCAATACACCCTTGCCGTCATAACGCTTTTTGTCACCGTCGCGGAGTTCAACTGCTTCATTCTCACCTGTAGATGCACCAGATGGAACTGATGATGACACTGTAATTCCATTATCAAGTGACATTATTACTCTTACCGTTGGATTGCCGCGTGAATCGAGTATTTCAAGCGCTTTTACTGATTTTATTTTCTCTTTCATATCTCCTCCTGAAAAATCTGATTTATTATTAAATTTAAAAATTTCTTACCCTGAAGCAAATGAAATTACCTGATCATTTATACCTGCGATTAATCAAAGTTTCTCTCATATTCTGTCAAAATCGGGAGATGCGATAATCAGCTATCAGATAGTATAATGGTCCGGATTGTATTAATAGAATTGTATCGAATAGAATGGAAAAACAGCTGGATTTATCCATGACGCCTCCATATCAGTTGATATTAATATGCAGGAGTCATTAGCACAGGGCAGTTTATGGTGAACTCCATCACCTGATTTCAGGGTAGAAGTCTGATCAATATATGTCAATAAAAAATTGATGATATCCCTGTCTTGCCGGAAGTTGGGAATTAGTAGCTGATAAATACAAAATAGTGCATTTCGCAGCAGCCGGAAAATAAAAATCAGTAGTTACAAAAACATAATAAAAGTATCTTATAACCTATGAGAAAAAAAATGGAAGAAACAGGGCTGTTAAGGCTCAATTATCCGTCACAGATATACCTTGAGACTACCACAAGATGTAACCTTACCTGTGAAATGTGTGTTAAACAGAGCAGCAGTTGCGGAATTGCTGAAGGGGACTTTGATTCTGCAATGTTTTCTTCAATCGATTCAGTACTCCCTCATATTAATACTCTTATACTTAGCGGAATAGGGGAACCTCTATTGCACCCGCAACTTGAAGAACTAATCAGTTATGCTTCGGAGCGAATGAAAACAGGTGCAGATATCGGTTTTCAGACAAACGGAATGCTTCTGACCCGTGAAAAAGCTGAGTCCCTAATTAATGCGGGACTGAATCTTATCTGTGTTTCAATGGATGCATCCACTTCCGATACCTTCAGGGATTTGAGAGCAGGAGGGGAACTCTCAGATGCTGAAAACGCAATTTCAATTTTAAAAGAAGCAGGTATTTTATTAAAACGTAAAGTCAGGATAGGGATTGAATTTGTAATTACTAAAAGCAATCTCAGACATCTTGTACCGGCACTTAAAATTGCTGCTCAGAAAGGAGTGGATTTTGCTATAGTCTCACACCTTATCCCCTATGATGAAAGATTAGTCGGGGGAGCTGTGTATGACCGGAATATTGATAAAGCTGTTGAATTCTTTGAAAGGGAACTTTATGAAGCTGATAGAGAAGGAATTGATATAGCAAAGTACTTTGATATCCGCTGGAAATTTATTCACACACCGGAAGAGGAGAGAATAATTAAAGCAGTCGAAAAAATGACAGCAATGGCACAATCTGAGGGTTTTCATTTAAACCTGCGGAGTCTTATGGATAGAGATATAAAATTAATACATGATGTTGGAACAGTTTTTAAAGAGGCTGAAGCTTTTGCCGCAGCTGCGGGGATTGAGTTGAGCCTCCCTGCTTCAACGCCGAGAGGGGATAAAAGATGCGATTTTATTGAATCAGGGAGCCTTTTCATTTCATGGAATGGCGATGTTCATCCCTGCCACTTTCTCTGGCATAAATTTCAGTGTTATATATCGGGGTGGAAGAAGTTTGTTACACCTGTCTCTTTCGGGAATCTTAAAGAACAGAGTGTCTCAGATATATGGAACAGTGATGATTATAAAAAATTCAGGGAGTCGGTTGCAAAGTATGATTACCCTGTATGCTCAAACTGCTCCCTTGCCCCCTGTGATTATATCTACTCAGAAACATTTGAACAGGACTGCTATACAAACACAATCCCATGTTGCGACTGCCAGTGGTGTTTAGGGCTTTTTCAGTGTCTTAAATAAAAACTTGACTTTTATTATATCCTTGGCAATATTGCCAAATAAGAAAGGATAATTTATGAATCAGAATGAAGTAAAACTTTATGAAGCAAGGGCGAATATAATAAAGGCTTTAGCTCATCCAAGCAGGCTCTATATTGTCGATATGCTCAATAAACAGCCCAGGGCTGTGGGTGAACTTACTGAAATGATAGGTGCGGATACATCAACTGTTTCTAAACATCTCAGTGTACTGAAAAATGCAGGTATTGTTGTAGATGAGAAACGGGGGACTGCGGTTATCTATACTTTGAAATGTCCCTGTATACTTGATTTTATCGGATGTATTGAAGAGGTTATTGAAAGCAATACAAAAACCCAGGTTGAAATTCTGAGCTGCTGTAAAACCAGAGCAGCCAGATAAAAAAGGAATTAATCAATGGTTAGAAAACGCAATATATGCAGATGCTGGTGGAATGGCTGGTGAAATATTTTCTCACTCTTTTTTAGGATTTACTTGGCATCTTTGCCAATAAGCAAAATTTGGAGGAGTAGTAAATGTTCTGGAAAGATGAATGGAAACCTCTTGCTATAATCGGCGGATTTTTTATCGCCCTGTATTATATGCCTGTTGGAACAGAGAGGTTCGATAACGCGATTTTTGAGGCCTTATATTTAACGAAGTGGTACGCGCAGGAGCATGTTCTTCTCTGCCTTATACCTGCTTTTTTTATTGCGGGAGCCATAGGCGTGTTCGTGCGCCAGGAGGCAGTTATGAAGTACCTGGGGCCTGCTGCCAATAAGCTCGTTGCTTATGGAGTAGGTTCTGTTTCAGGTTCAATACTTGCAGTATGTTCATGCACGGTGCTGCCGCTTTTTTCAGGGATCTACCGTATGGGTGCAGGACTGGGGCCTGCCATTGCTTTTCTTTATTCAGGACCTGCGATCAATGTACTTGCAATCATACTTACTGCAAGAGTCATTGGTATGGATATAGGTATTGCCCGTGCAGTTGGCGCTATTCTGTTCAGCGTTGTTATAGGTGCCATTATGCACTTTATATTCAGACATGAGGAGATTGCCAAAGTAAAGGCTGCCATGTATATGCCTGAGCCTGAGGTTGCAAGGCCGCTATGGAAAGATATTATATACTTCGGTTCAATGGTGGCGATTCTTGTTTTAGCCAACTGGGGTAAATCATCAGATACATCCGGGTTCTGGTATATAATGTATGCATTCAAGTGGTGGTTTACATCAGCAGCAGCAATAGTTTTTGCTACAGTGATTGTATTATGGTATGGGGTCAAACCGTGGAAGATGGCTCTTGTTATTATCCCGGCTGCCGCGCTTGCTTTTGTATTCCCTCATGAGCCTGTAATCCCCTTTGCCGCAGGTACAATCGGGCTTTCGGTGATTACAAGTACAGATAAAGGTGAGCCTGGCGAGTGGTTCGGATCAACATGGGGATTCGCAAAACAGATCACTCCGCTTCTTCTCGGAGGTGTACTTGTGTCTGGCTTTCTTCTGGGGAGGCCGGGACACGAGGGGATAATTCCCGCTGCATGGGTAAGCAGTCTGGTTGGAGGTAACTCCTTCGGGGCAAACTTCTTCTCTTCAATAGTCGGGGCCTTTATGTACTTTGCAACATTAACAGAGGTGCCCATTGTTCAGGGTCTCCTTGGCAGCGGTATGGGGAAGGGGCCTGCGTTGGCATTGCTGCTTGCAGGGCCAGCGCTCTCTCTGCCGAACATGCTTGTCATTAACAGCTACATCGGGCCGAAGAAAACTTTTGTCTACTGTACCCTGGTAGTTATTATGGCTACACTGAGCGGTATGATCTTCGGGATGTTTTTTTAATAATGTTTAAGAATGAAAATTAATTTAATAAGGAGGCTTTAGATGAATTACAAAAAAAACAGAATAGTGGTTTTTTTGTTAATGTCTGTTCTTATGTCAGCGGTGTCTCTTCAGGCTCAACAGGGTAAAATGAGACAAAACTCCATGAACAGAAATTACAATCCTGCGACTGTTGTAACGATCAGCGGTACAATAACAGATATTTTATCTGTTAATACCTGGGGTATGCACATAAAGATGAAGACATCCGACGGTGTTACGGGCGTTCACCTTGGGCCTGAGTGGTTTTTAAAAAACAAGATAACACTGGCAGCCGGTGATATTGTCACGGCTGTGGGATCAAAAGTCAATATGAATGGCGAGAATGTCATTATAGCAAAAACTATTACCAAAGGGACATCAACTGTTCAGCTTAGAAATGACAACGGGGTGGCTTTATGGGCAGGCTCCGGAAAAGGTAAAAACAGGTAATAATTGATTGAATAATGGAGGCAAAAAATGTATAAAATTGAAGTATTAGGAACAGGGTGCGCGAAGTGCAACAAACTTGAAGAGACAGCAAGGAAAGCTGCTGACGAGCTTGGAATTGAGTATGAAGTGGTTAAAGTGAAGGATATCAATGACATCATGAATTACGGGGTCATGGTTACACCTGCACTTGTTGTTAATGGTGTTGTGAAGGTTGCGGGCAAAGTCCCAGCGATTGAAGAAGTAAAAAAGATGATCGGAGGAAAATAAAATGGGTGATTGTGCGTGCAATTCAGGTACAAAAATTATTTATTCATGTTCAGGTGCAGCAGACGTTGGTGAAATTGCTGACAGGGCAGTGCGGGCGCTTAAAAGAGAGGGATTTGCCCAGGGGTCATGTATTGCCGCAGTTGGTGCCGGTTTGTCCGGATATGTTCAGTCCGCTAAAGGTGCAGATGTTAATATAGTTGTCGATGGATGCCCTGTGGGCTGTGCGAGAAAAATAATGGAGAACATAGGTGTAACCCCTGTTTCTTATGTTGTTACAGAGATGGGTTTTGTGAAGGGGAGTTCACCTGCCAACCCGGAAACAATTGAAACTGTTTACAGGAATATCAAAGAAGGTAAAACCGGAGAGCAGAAGTGTACTCCAGCGGCAGGTTGCGGTTGCGGATGCGGCGGAAGCTGCTGATAAATTTTAAAGAGAAATGGAACCATTCCTCCATATCCGTGGTCTAATTACAGACTGCGGATTGTTTTTGCAAAAAATAGAATTCAAGGGTGAGAATTGATGAAGAGTATGAGAAAAAAAATTATGCTGCTGCTTATTGCTGTATTTTTTATCGCGGGTGTGCCGTATCTAAAAACACCGTCTAACTGCGGGGCAGTGATACCGCTTGCCTTTACAGGCGCGATCTTCGGATGCGGCGGGGATAAAGAAGCTGCGAAGCAGAACGAGGAGGCTGACAGGTCTTCTGCTGTTGCTGCTGAGACTGAAAGTTCAACAACTGAAAAGAAAGGTGAGCTTAAAGTTACTTTTGTTGAACTCGGTTCAGTGAACTGTATACCGTGCAGAATGATGCAGCCTGTAATGCAGGATGTTGAAAAAAAATATCCCGGACAGGTTAAAATTGTATTCCACGATGTCTGGACTGATCAGGGGAGAGCTGAAGGTGCGAAATATCGTATCAGGGTAATACCGACACAGGTTTTTCTTGATAAAAACGGAAAGGAGTATTTCAGGCATGAGGGGTTTTTCCCATTTGAAGAGGTTGACAGGGTTCTGAAGCAGAAGGGTGTAAAATAATGTTCATGGATTTTTTTGTTGCACTGTCATCCATGCTTTCATCCTCACCGGGGATTGCCATAACTGGTTCTTTCCTCTGGGGGATAGCAAGCATTCTGCTATCACCCTGCCATCTTGCAAGCATTCCTCTTATTGTGGGCTATATAGACTCACAGGGAGAGATAAAGACAGGACGTGCTGCGCTGATCTCCACTCTTTTCTCTGCGGGTATTCTCATTACAATTGCTGTAATAGGGATTCTCACAGGGCTTGCGGGGCGTATGATGGGGGACATCGGGCAATACGGAAATATCATTGTTGCGGTGCTCATGGTTGTTATCGGGCTTTACCTTCTCGGCATAATTCCGCTCCCTTTCCTTGACAGCGGGATTAACCAGCCGGGGATGAAAAAGAAAGGCCTGCTTGCCGCTTTTTTACTTGGCCTATTCTTCGGCCTTGCCCTTGGGCCATGTACATTCGCGTATATGGCGCCCATGCTTGGTGTTGCCTTTACCGTTGCTGCATCAAACATTATGTACGCTGTTGCGCTTGTGGCTGCCTATGCAGTGGGGCACTGTCTGGTTATTATTATTGCGGGGACTTCTACTGAGCTTGTGAACCACCTGCTTAAATGGAATGAAAATTCCAGAGGGGCCATGCTCATTAAAAAAGGGTGCGGTGTGCTGGTTGTTGTTGCAGGTGTATATATGCTGGTGAGCGCACTGTAGTGAAAAAGTGATATCATCTATAATTTGCTGTTTGTTTGTAACTGACGGTTTCTTTTTTCTACAAAAACATATAGGTTGTTAAGAATTTTATGTAAGAATAAATTAACATTTTTTATATGGAGATAATAAATATGCATGCAAGTATGAATCTTGATAATGAAATACAGGAAGGGTTTATCCTCAGCATTGACGGCGATATTGCACATGTAAGGGTGGCACCTAATGCTGACTGTGACAACTGCGGCCAGTGTGATGTTGTTCATGTGGAACTATATGCGCATAATACGGTGAATGCGCAAATCGGACAGAAGGTTAAATTTATCATGGTGCAGGATAATATGATTAAGATTGCTTTTATGATCTTCATGGTTCCGCTTTTATCGATCTTCGCCGGTTTGTATATTGGTTCTGTTTTTGCTTCATATCTTGATATTAATGGAACTGCTGCCTCTTTTATTGGTGTTCTGGTTTTTCTGACAGCGGCGATTTATTTAGTATATAGTTATGACAGAAAATTCAGGTTTAACAAAAAGAATTATCCCAGGATAATTGAAGTTATCAGATGATTAAAACTTTATCATATTCTGATAAAACCGGGAGAATTTAAAATATGGACAATTTAACTAAAAAATTATCATTCATAGACAGATACCTTACTCTATGGATATTTGCTGCAATGGGTATAGGTGTAATCACAGGCTATATTTTTCAGGGGCCTGTTGAGAGCTTCAATAAAGCATTAACAGTAGGAAAGCATACCAATCTTTTAATAGCCTTTGGTCTGATTCTCATGATGTACCCGCCACTTGCTAAAGTAAAGTATGAGCTTCTCCCAAAGGTTTTCGCTGACGGGAAGATTCTGGGACTGTCACTTTTCCAGAACTGGATTGCGGGCCCTGTAATAATGTTTTTTTTAGCCGTCACATTTTTCGGATTTATTGCACCTGCAATATTCGGCCCGGATCCCAGGTGGGGTTATTTCATGACGGGACTTATTCTTGTGGGGATTGCGCGCTGCATCGCCATGGTGCTTGTCTGGAACCAGCTTGCAGGTGGGAATAGTGAGTATGGTGCCGGGCTTGTCGCGCTGAACAGTATTTTCCAGGTTCTCACATTCAGCATCTACGCATGGATTTTTGTTACAGTTTTACCTCCATTGCTTGGGCTTCAGGGTATGACAGTTGATGTTTCAATAAGTGATATTTTTATAAGTGTAATTATTTATCTTGGAATCCCTTTTGCCGCAGGAATATTGAGCAGGGTTATTCTTCTGCCGATTAAGGGACATGAGTGGTATGACAGCGTGTTTGTTCCAAAAATATCACCTATAACCCTTATTGCCCTTCTTTTTACAATTGTTGTTATGTTCAGTATGCAGGGGAAACAGATTATAACAAGGCCTCTTGATGTTCTATGGATAGCAATTCCTCTGAGCTGCTATTTTATTATAATGTTCATGTTCAGTTTTTTTATGGCCCGGAAGTTAGGAGCTGATTACAGTAAAAGTGCAACACTTGCCTTTACAGGTGCCGGGAATAATTTTGAGCTTGCTATAGCTGTTGCCATTGCGGTGTTCGGAATTGCATCACCCATTGCATTTGCAACAGTGGTGGGGCCACTTGTGGAGGTTCCGGTACTCATCACGCTGGTCAATGTATCGCTTTATTTTAAAAAGAGATTTTTTTAAATGTATAATGTGAGATGAACAATATGAGAATAGTAATAATAGGCTCAGTGGCAGGCGGTACATCAGCAGCAGCGAAGGCACGGAGAAACAGTGAGGAGCCTGAAATTGTCATCTATGACATGGATAAAGATATATCATATTCCGGGTGCGGGCTTCCGTACTTTATCGGTGAAGAGTATATATCACGCGATGACCTCACTCCACGAAACTCCGCCTGGTTTAAAAAAAGATTCAACATCGATATATTCACAGAACACAAAGTGACAGACATTGATACTGATAATAAATCGGTATATGTAAAAAACCTTGTGACCGGTGAAACTTTTACTGACAGGTACGATAAACTTATTATCGCCACAGGAGCAGCCCCATTTATGCCTGATATAACGGGCATAGATTCTGATAATGTATTTCCTGTGCGGAATGTGCGTAGCGCCGACAGGATTAAAAAATTTATCGCGGACAATAAGCCGCAAAGAGCTTTGATTATAGGAGGAGGATTTATCGGCCTTGAAATGGCTGAAAACCTGAAGCTGCATGGAATAGACATAACTCTGGTTGAATCTGCGCCTCATGTAATGCCCTCAATGGATGCAGATATGGCTGTATATATAGAAGAACACCTCGTAAAAAATGGAGTTACCCTTTATACCGGTGACCATGTAAAAGAGATAACTGATGATGGAGAAACTGTAATCACAGGTAACGGCCTGGTGATTAAAACTGATATGATTATTTTAGCAGCAGGAGTTAAACCTGCGACAGAACTTGTGAAAAATAAAAATATAAAACCGGGTCCTCGTGGTGGAATAATTGTTAATGATAAGATGGAAACAAACATTCACGATATTTACGCTGTGGGTGACTGCTGTGAAGTTAAATCAACTGTGACCGGTGAGTATATTTACAGGCCACTCGGTTCAACAGCAAACAAGATGGGGCGCATTGCGGGTGATGTAATTACCGGCGGTGATCTCCGGTTCAGAGGGGTGCCGGGAACCGGGATATTTAAAACTTTCAGCCTTGCTGCTGCGCAAACCGGGCTTTCGGAGAAAGAGGCAAAAGAACGCGGCATCGATTACCTGGTAAGCCATAACATTAAGGAGAATCAGAGCAAGTATCTGAAGGAGAGCAGGGAGCTTGTAATAAAGTGTATTGTTGAACGTGAAACTAAAAAAATACTCGGTGTACAGATTGTCGGCGAGAATGGTGTTGATAAACGGATTGATGTATTTGTTACAGCAATGACATTCGGCGCAAAGGTAAGTGATCTCTTTCACCTTGACCTTGCTTATGCCCCGCCGTTCTCAACTACAAAAGATCCCGTAATGTACAGCGGGATGATACTTGATAATGCCATGCACAGAGGCAGGAGGATTGTTACTGCTTCAGATCTTATTGCACTTCGTGATAGTTTTACCGTTATAGACGTCAGGAGTAAAGCTGATTACGATAAAGGCCATATAGAAGGGGCAATCAGTATCCCGCATGAGGAGCTTAAAGCCAGATCTGCGGCTCTTGATAAAAATAAAAAATACGCTGTTCATTGCAATAAGGGAACAACCGGCAACGCTGCGCAGAACCTGCTTCTTAACCTGGGATTTAAAGATGTATATAATATCTCCGGAGGTTATAATCAATACAAGATGGAGATGAATTTATAATAACATCAGCAGCATTTACCGGAGGGTCCGCTGCAGTCGCAAGTGGGCTCTGTTCCGCGAAGTAACCCTGTGATTACAGCAGCCGCGCATCCCACTCCTCTTTTAACTATCAGTGCCCCGAATTCGCAGTTTTCAGCGCAGGCCCCGCACTCCATGCACCTGTCTGAGTTAACCGGTGCTGCTTTACGGTTTTCGATTTTAAAAACATTGTGAGGGCAGACTTCAACGCATCTTCCGCACCCTGTACATTTCTCGGCATTAAATTGGAATGTATCTGAAGCCCTGAAGTATTTCATAAGTAGCCCCATTCATATATTTTAGATATGACAAGAAGTATAGTTGATACAAAAAAACCTGCTATATATACAGGAAGAGAATACTTTATCTCCTTCTTAACTCCTGAAAGGCTGGTATATGTTGTTGCCCCTGTAAACTGCAATGCAATGTAAGAACTGATAAGCGTAAAGAGAATAATTACTGCTGAATAAAAGTATAAATTCACCGAGCTGAATGCACCGGTGCAATGCTCAATAATCAATAAAGCAACCGCTCCTGTAATCCCGCCTTTTACGGCAAATGATCTGAATGGTATAAACGGCAGCAGCAGCGGTGTCAGTACAGCACCTGCGGCTACTGATATAATCCCCGCTGTAATTAATGTATAACCGGAGGTCACTGCGTCTTTAAAAATAATTCCTTCAGGCTGTAATGCTGAATATAAAAAAGCAGCCAGTATAAAATAGATTAATTTTTCCTTAATCATATTTATTTCCATAGGTATAAGAACAGCCCTGTCTTTCATAGTGAACTTCACAAGCCTCATCTCTTCATCAGCAGTGTATCCCTTCTCAATATACTTCTTAATGTCATCAGCCCTTACCGGCCCGTAGCTTAACCTGAACCCGGTGTTTCTTCGCACTTCCGCCGCATTGATGCCGGGAGCTCCAAGCTGCGGGAGTATGAGTTTTCTATGCTCAACATATTTTTTAATGTCTGTAAGCTTTATTCTTCTTATGAGTTCATCAGTACCGAATGTTCCCTTGCCGGCTGCGCACCATACATTGATCCCTGCTGTATCAAGCACAAGTATCCATGCGTTCATTCCCTCAAGAGCTTTGCGGAGATGATCAAAACTGAGCCTGTAATTTGCTGTTACAAATATATCTGACGAGGAGACTGGACTCCCGACCGCATAAAGTCCCGGTTTAAGAGAAAACTTCATTCTGAAAGAGGATGTCCTTGCCCGGATGTGTCCGATACGTTCTGATAGTTTTATCTCTGTTGACACCTGCGGAACAGGACCTGCGGGTGTATCAATAAGACCGGCAAACCATGTCTCATTTTTTAATTCATCAGCAATATCTGCCGGAGTAATGTTTTTTACAGGGGGGCATCCGCATTCAGATGCACGAATTACAGGACTCAGAGGGGGCAGTTTTTTTTGCACAGGTTCAAATTTCATTCAGCAGCAACCTTTTTTGTTATCAGATTTCATTTTAACTATTAAAGATGAAAGAGAATCCATCAATTCCATCATCTCTATATATTTCTCTTTATTGATGCAATAGCATGATCTCGGCCCGTCGATCTCCCCTGTAATGAGCTTTGCTTTTTTCAGCTCTTTCAGGTGCTGGGACACGGTGGATTGTGCAAGGGGTAGTATCTCAACAATCTCTCCGCAGATACATCTGTCCTGTGAGGCTAAATGCTTTAATATGGCAATCCTCGCGGGGTGAGATAGCGCCTTCGCGTATTCAGAGAGATTTATCTCCTTGTCTGAATATATTTCATCTTTTCTTTTTGTCATAAATCCTTTTATCGTATGTTTACGATAAAAGTCAATGTTTTTTTCTGTATCAGGGTTATTGGAATAGTTAAATCAGTCAGCGTGTATTTCCGGAGCCGCTTTATTTCAAACATGAAATCTTAAAAAAATATTTAAATTTAAAACATTATAATTATTGATTTTTAGCGGGGCTTTTTTTATTTGTCTTATTGTATTTATATTGAGGTATCGCCAAGCGGTAAGGCAACGGACTCTGACTCCGTCATCCAAGGTTCGAATCCTTGTACCTCAGAATTTCCGGATTTCCCTGAAATCATAACCTGCGTATTTCGTTATATTCAACTTTACCTTCGAGAGCATTGATTAAAGCCCCCCTGTTCTCCGGAGTGAATCGTATGCATACGCCGCAGTCTGAGCTTATACTTTTAGGCACAGGTATAAGCTTGAAGGGAATATTCTCTTTCTTCAATATCTTCTCAGACTTAAGCGCGTAACTTACAGAATTAAAAAGAACAACGTAATACTCGACATCATTTATAACTGTCATGGCATTACAATTCTTCCGGCTCGTGACATCGCGCCAGCTATGTCATACATGTTTGAAATAATCCCTGCTGAGACATTATCTTTGATATTAAAAAAATTGGCGCAGGTTCCGCATACAAGTATCTCCACGCCCTGTTCTTCAAGTTTTTTCAGGTCGTCAAGAACATCTGAGTTCTTTTCAGTTAGTTTAACACCTGTATTGTAAAAAATCAGCGTATCCGGCAGATAATCAAGACTGAATATTGTGTGTATAAAAGCCTTCATTAGCGCAGCGCCAAGCTCGTCATCACCTTTCCCCATTGTGTCAGATGAAATGACAAAAACATTCGGCCCTGACTTCGCAGTTGAAGTCTCTGACAGCGTAGAGGATGTTACAGTAGAAGGCGCGGCCCCTTTTTTGGAAAGTGAAAGGCGGAAAGTCCCGTCACCGGCAGATTCAACTGAGATTGTACAGCCCGATTTTTCGGCAAGACGGCTGACATTCTCCTTTGCGGTTTCATTATCAACAATGACAGTGACAGAGTCGTTATTTTCAAGAGCCTTTTTTGTAAGTACCACAGGCTGAGGGCAGGCAAGCCCTTTTGCGTCTATTATTGTTCCCATGTTATTTCTCCATCTGCATAAAAAATTATCTGTTGTACTTCTGTACCATCTATTCTCTGTACATGGTTAAGTGGGTGTGCTCCTTAACCATGTAGATCATATCAGATACTTTCGAAAAGGGCCTGTACCCTCGTCTTAATCTGTTCTACATCGCCGTCAGAGTAATCTGTAACAACTTTTAAAAATGGTATATTGTGTTTATTCTTTACATGCTCACCCACTTTATACGATTCTATGTTGTATGAGTGACACGCATGAAGCACGAAATCAACTACAGCGTCCGGTTTAAAATTTTCAATTATTTTATCCATTGTCGTAAGTCTTCTGCTGTTCGGAGTCATGCATGAACAGGGTATTCTAAGGTAGCGCTCAGCAATTGCTCCCACAGGGTCGCCTGTATCTTCACTTATATCGTCCATAAATGCTTTCATCCCTGTGCATGAATCAAGTGCAACAACAACTCCACCCATTTCTTCAACTATTTTAAATATCTTAAGAGCGTCTCCCCCAACGGGGCACCCTGTGACCATGACTCGCGGAGATTTAAGGTCGCCATGAAAGTATCCGCTTTCAACTCTCTTCTCAAGCTTTACAATTATATCTTCGAGGCGGGGATTTATCTCCTCACCCTTTGCAGCCATTGCTATAAAGATTACATCGTACAGTTCGGCCCAGCTTACAACAGGGGGCTGCATTGCTGCAAAACCAAAAATTTTTCTCATCAAAGCATTCTTTCTGTTTGTGTCTTTAATGCTTGCTTCAATCTTTTCTTCAGTGGTGTTTTTACCTGTATGTTTTTCCATGAAAGATTGTACCTTCAGGATCATGCTCTTCCATTCTTCCCGCGCTTCTTTCTCTTCCGGTACCTGAGGCAGATCCATAACGTAGAGCGGCCTTATGTGAGACATCAGTTCAAACATCTTTTTTTTGCCGTCACATGTTGTTTCAGCTATTACAACATCTGATACAGCATAGAAGGGGCAGGTATCCCTGATTACAAACCCGTAACTTGATTTAATAAGGGGGCAGAGGTTTGCCGGGAGGTGCTCTTCAGCGGCCTCAATCTGCGCGTTCGAAAAAGCGCAAAGCACTGCGGGGACTATATTCATGGCATGTATCAGTTCCATTGGCGCATAACCGCAATAAATTCCTGCCACTGCTGCTCCCTGCTCACGTTTTGCCTGAACATGCCCCAGCACACGTTTTGCAGGCGGTTCGCCAACAAATTCATCGTTGAACAGAGGCTCCGGATTAACTATTTTATTCATAAATAACTCCTTGTATAATTAAATTGAATCGGCTGCTGTTTTGAATTTGTGCAGGGCACATCCCAGTGCACCTATTATCTGAGGATTTTCAGGTACAGATACCTTTGTGCCTAAATCTTTTTCAATCAGAGATCTTACGCATCTGTTGTTTGCCACACCGCCAACAAACACAATACTATCACGGATTGAAACACGCTTCATCAGAGATACAGAGCGTTTAACAATGGCGTGATGAATACCGAGACTAACTTCGTCTCTTAAAGCTCCTCTCCCTATAAGGGATATTACTTCGGATTCAGCAAATACAGTACACATACTGTTGATAGGTTCACCCTTTTCAGCGGATGATGCTGATTCTATAAATTCATCCATTGTGAACTCCAGCGCATTTGCCATGATCTCAAGAAATTTACCTGTACCTGCGGCACATTTATCATTCATTTCAAATTTCGATATTTTCCCCTTTTCATCAATGGAGATTGCCTTTGTATCCTGACCGCCGATATCAAGAATAGTTCGGCAGTCCGGTATAGTGTGAAATGCACCCAGAGTGAAAGCCTTAATTTCACTTATGGCTTCACAGTTGAAATGTCTGCTGAAGAGGTGACGGCCGTAACCTGTGGAGACTATCCCGTCGTATGAAACATCTTTTAACATCTCTCTGCATATATCGATGGCATTATATGAGTTGGGACGCACTTCACTTGAAATAATATCAGCTCCGTCGTGGAGCACCAGTTTAATTGTCCGTGAGCCTATGTCGATTCCGGCAGAAATCATTATCCCCTTTACCCTGATGTGAATTTTTTTCGGCTAATTTACTGTACGAGGATTAAAAAAAGAAAGTTGTGTGTCAACTATTTAATATGTTCATATTTTGAATTAAAATATTGAATACTTATATTGCTCCCCGGCATCTTGCTTTACTCAGCACAATTAGTTATATTTCCCTTATGAACTTCTATATAGAAAGAGCACTCCATTATACTCTCGATGACGGAGATTACACCCCGTTTCTGCATTTCTGTATTGATGCTGCAGTAAACCTGATGATAAGCTTTCCTGATATCAGCCGTGATGCTGACGGAAGATTTATCCCTTTTGATGAAAGAAGGATTGATATATCTGGATCAGTTACGCAGTATAAAAAATTATTCGGGAACCGGAGTGCCGGCATCGAGGTCACTCTCTCCTGCGGAGAAGGAAAATACAGCTCTGACGGTGATTCCGGTGACTCTATCATGGCGGAGGTGTACGGCCTTCCCGACAGAAGCAGTGTAATTGTCAAATCATTCCGTGAACCCGGTGAATCGGCATACAACAGAACTGTTGAACTTCATCTGACAGCTCCGCAGATAAAAGCAGCAGCATTGATTGAACTCTTTAAATCCGGTTTCAGTTCCGGAGTTCCCGATGATGAAAAAATAAGAGCAATAAAAAAAGATATATCCATGAAGCTCGGATCCGGAAACCTGCGGGGGGCTGTGGACGGGGCGCAGTATATACTTCTTCACAGGCCCGAAGACCATGAGGCTTTAATCATAATGGGTATGGCAATGGTGGAGGAGGGTGACTGGCGTGCAGGGAAAAAAAATCTTCTCAGGGCTATTGAGATTCTGCCGGAAAACCCTGAGGCATGGTATAACCTCGGGATTGCATACATGCAGGGAAGTGATAACAGCAGTGCTCTCCGCTGCTTTGAGAAGACCCTTGAATATGATCCGCAGCATCATGCCGCTTATTACATGACCGGTGTTATTCTCGAAGAAACAGGGAAAAGTGATGAGGCTGTTGCAGCATACAGGTATGCTGTAAAGTATTCCCCCGGTACGCATAAAGCAAGAATGAACAGCAGTATGTTTTTTATTCCTCAGGCAAAGGAGGCTCTTGAGAGGTTGGGAAGCCCCTGGCGTGGTGATGAAGAACTTCAGGACCCTGAAGGTGTAGACATCAATGAGGATCTTGTTAACGCAGCTTCTGCCGGTGATGTAAGAAAAATAGTAAAGCTTTTGAAAGACGGTGCTTTGCCGGATTACAGATCACATGAAATATCTATGCATGGCAGGACACCCCTTATTGCTGCTGCACTTAAGGGACAGCTCAATGCGGTTAAGTATCTTCTGGAACATGGTGCAGGTGTCGATTATCCGGACGCAAACGGCTGCACGGCCCTTGGTTCGGCAATTGAGTGGGGAGGGGAACATGATGTAATCAGGCTCCTTGTGGAGAATGGCGCTGATGTGAACGGGAATGATCCCTACGGCAGGCCGCTTATCCTTAATGAAAGAGCTCTTCGCGATCCTGTTATTCTGAATATACTGACAGATGCTGGAATGGAGCTAAATGCTGTGGATGATGCCGGGGCTAATGGAATTTATTCGGCAGCCGCAGCGGGGAATCAGAAAACGGTAATTTTTTTTATTGAACATGGAGCTGATATAAACTGCCGCAGCCGCAGCGGCTCCACTCCTCTAATGGCTGCTGTCCATAACGGGGATCACAATATGATCAGATTTCTCCTTGCAAAAGGTTGTTCTCCACATGTACCTGACCATGAAGGTAGAACCCCTCTGATGGCTGCTGCCGAAAAAGCTGATTCAGAAGCAGTTGTAATGCTCATCGCTGCGGGTGCTGATGTTAACACGCGGGATAACATGGGGAGAGCCGCATTGGATATAATTCTTGATTCAGGCAAAAGGGAAAATATGGATGATTATAGAAAATGCATTGATCTTCTCACTGATGCAGGGGCGGAACTGCTGCATATACAAAGAGACGTTCCGGAAAATTAATTTTACAGTTTTTTAATTAAAAAATGTCAGGATTTTTTATTGCACTTTTGCCAGCCGTTCATATTTATGATTATATTTTATATGTCTGCCGGTCATCAGGAGTTTTTATGATAAAGGAATATGGAATTATTAATGGGAAGCTTATTCCCGCGTCTGCGGGCGAGGGTGCTGTAATTATATATATTGATCCTGATGAGAAGACAAGAAAAGAACTTGTTGAGAAATATGCAATAGATGAACATACACTCAGTTCCGCACTTGACCCTGACGAACTTGCAAGGATTGAGTTTGAACCTGAACATTATGCGATAATATTTAAAAGGCCTAAAAATTATTCAGGCGCCGAGCAGTTTCTATTTCTTGTATCATCCTTCGGTATGTTCTGGTACAGGGATAAACTATTGATTGTGATATCCGAGGATATAAATTTTTTTGAGGGTAAGATATTCAACAGAGTAACCTCGATCGAAGATGTGGTGCTGAAAATTATGTATGCCACTATTTATCACTATCTCGGGCACCTGAAAGTAATTAATATGATATCTGATTCACTTGAACAGAAAATTAATACATCGATGCAGAATGAGTTTCTGATAAACCTCTTCAGTCTTGAGAAAAGCCTTGTCTACTACCTCAATGCCATAAATTCAAACGGAGCGCTTATAAGCAGGATGAAGCAGAATGACAGAAAAATAAGCTTCTCCCCTGAGAGCCTTGAGATTATTGATGATATCAGGATTGAAAATGAGCAGTGTTATAAGCAGGCGGAGATTTACTCAAACATTCTTGCGGGCCTCATGGACGCCCGTGTTTCAATTGTAAGCAACAATCTGAACATATTGATGAAGAAGCTGAATATATTCACAATTGCGATTATGGTGCCTACCTTTGTTGTAAGCGCGTTCTCAATGAACGTAAGGATACCGCTCAGCGATCACACCGAGGCTTTTTATATTATACTGGGGCTTGCTCTGCTTTCAGTCGGCGGGTTCTATTTTTTCTGGAGATACAAAAAGTGGTAGATGTCCGCTGAATCCCGTGGGACAAGCGGACATTGAAAATGTATCAGCCCCCTGCTGTCTGAGGGAACGCTGTGTTGCTGTAGAGATATTCGACCTTCTCTTTATGCTTCATCTCTTCATTGGCCATCTTCATGAGTACATCCTTTACTTCTCCCGCAGGCTGCGCGTCAGAAAGGCTTTTGTAGAAATTATAGGAATTTAATTCCTTATGTGCTGCTACAAGGTAAACATCCTTTGTATCAACATCTTTTTTGATGTCAGGAATGTCGAGATGCTCCGCTATCTTGTAATCAACAACTGTACTCATGCCGAGAGCCGCGCTTCCGAATTTTCCGCTTTTGTACGCAACAAGGAATTCCTTGTGTTTTACTTCTTCATTCGCAAGAAATTTCAGAGTGTCTTTAATCTGCGCGTCTGTCATTTTGTTATAAAGATCCATGTAGAAGTTGTAAGCTTCCTCTTCTTTGCTGATTGCTACATCAAGCAGCAGTTCAAGAGTTTTATCACCGGCCATTATATTCCTCCTGTTAAATAAATACCCGCCCTGTAGGTACGGGGAAAACACTTGAATGTATAGTATTTAAGAATATGTTAAAAGTCAAGGTTTTTGTTCAGGAAAGGTTAAAGATAATTATTCAATGTCTGTACTGTATTAACTTCATGTTAAATAAAGCATGATTCAGGTAATTTCTATTTGCCTCTAACTGCCGGACAAAGTTATTTTAAATATTCTTTCACCGGGAGGTTTATGATGAAAAGAATTCAGGTTATTCAGCATGTCCCTTTTGAAACTCCGGGCTGCATAATTCACTGGGCAGAGGACATGGGTTACACTGTTGCAGCAGCACATCTTTACCGGGGAGATAAACTTCCTGAAATATCTGACTTTGATCTTCTTGTGGTAATGGGCGGGCCCATGTCTGTTCATGATACAGCCATACATCCCTGGCTGAAGGACGAGAAAAAATTTATTCATGCATCTGTTTCGTCAGGAAAAAATGTTGTGGGTATATGCTTAGGGGCGCAGCTTATTGCTGAGGTTCTGGGGAGCCGGGTGAGGAGTAACGGTGAAAGGGAGATAGGGTGGCACAGGATATTCAGATCAGACGAAAGTTCGGGAGCAGGGATCTTTGATGTGATACCTGACGGCTCGGAGGTGTTTCACTGGCACGGTGAGACTTTTGATATACCTCATGGTGCTGTGCACGGATTCTCCTCCGACTGCTGCCGTAACCAGGCTTTTCTTTTTGACAAAAGGGTTCTTGGACTGCAGTTTCACCTTGAGGTTACACCTCATCTGCTTCATGAAATGATAGATAACTGTCGTGGTGAACTTCTCCCCTCTGAATATGTTCAGGAGGAGGAGCTCATAATCTCCGGAATGAAACATATAAGGGAGAATAACAGTGTGATGTATGCTTTGCTGGATAAACTGGATTCTGCAGACATACATTCATAGCCGCAGTCCCTGAACTGACGGCCGGGACTGCATGTGCACAGGATTATTCAGGTGTTGTCTCAATTATCAGTGTTTTAATATCCTCAATTGATGCTTTCATAATAAACTCACCGCGTATCTCTGCAACAGGGAAATATATTGTGTTTCCGTAACCGCTGTCCGCAAGCCGTGAGCTGAGATCAAAGAAAGCGGCGTTCCCCATAAGGTTAAGCTCCTTCAGTGTGAATGGGATTTTCTCTGATTTAATCTTCGCGATAAGTTTTCTGCTTTCCGGGGAACCCTCAGTATATAAAATTACGTCCGCTGCATTCAGGGAAGGCTTAACTGAGTCAAATTTTACGGTGAGAGATTTTTTCCTCTCCGGCCTCCATAACGGGCTTTTTATTTTCCGCTCTTCACTTTTTGTCACTTTCTCTCCGCGCAGGGCTTTTTGAATATCTTCCATAGACGGCCTTATCAGCATCTGCCCTTTAATGTCAAGCACCGGGAATCTTGCTGTTCCCGCGCCGGAGAGTTTCCTGTACATCTCCTCCTGGTATGTGCCGTAAAGTTCAACATCACGATATGTATATGGAATACTGGCGGATTCAAGCCATCCCCGGGTTTCACGGCAGTATCCGCATTTTTCATTTCCATAAAGAATAATGTCCGTAGGTTTATCCTGCGCCTGAAGAGATACATTCATGACGCTATAATCACCACAAAGCAGAATCAAGCAGATAAAAATAAAGGCTGTGGTTTTAATCAGGTTTATTCCGTATTTCATTTGTCTCCCCGGATTCAATAATAACTATATTATAAGATATATAGGTTTTCCTGTCAAATAAAAGCTTCTGCATATTACATGAGCTCTTGATTAAAATTTTATTTTTTGTAAATTGTAATTAACATGATTTTTAAGCTGACAGGTACATTGAATAAAGCCTGCTGATATTAGCGGAGCGTATTGAAATGATTAATAAACAATCAATTATCATAATCCTTACAGCAGTTATATTGCTTTCCCCCGGATGCTCCTGCGGAAAAAAGACAAAGATTGCATTAATGACAAAGCTTGAATCCGGTTCTGTTGTGGGCGTCAGTGAAGTGAATTCTGCGAAGATGTTTCTTGAGGAGAAGGGTGTTGAGAATATAGAAATAGTTCCCTTTGATGATGCATGGGAGCCTGAAAAAACAGTCAAGGCTTACGAAGAGATAAAGAAGAGCGGCATAAACATAATTATAACCAGTCACACCTCATCATGCGCTGTTGCAATCAGTGAAGCTGTAAACAGGGACAGGGTGCTGATGCTTGTAACAGGGGCTACCACGGATATTCTTTCTGATAAAGATGACTTTATATTACGTAATGTTCATGATGTGAGGCAGGAACAGAAACTGATTGCGCAGTACATGAAGTCCCGTGGTTTCTCTTCACTTCTTATTGTCAGGGATATTGAAAATGCCGCATATACAGAACCTGCTCTCCATTATTTCAGCCGGTATTACAACGGTAAAAAAATAAAGACTATAGATATAAATATTTCGCAGTTTAATGCTGAAGCGCTGGAGAAGAGGGTGAGAGGGGTAAGTTTTGACGGACTCTATATTCTGATAGGAGGCCATAAAGCTGCGGCCGGATCAGTTGCACAGTTAATAAGAACCATCAGGCCCTTTGTTCCTGTTATATACACTCCCTGGATGAAAACTCCTGCCATTGTTGAAACTGCGGGTGCTTCTATTTGCGACAGTATTTTTCCGTCAATCTATCCGGAGAGAGCTCTGCACAGCAATGTTGATTCATACCTAAGGAGATACAGGGAGAGATATAAAGAACCTCCCACATTTATCAGTCTTAATGTTTATTCAGCCATGCAGATCCTTAAAGAGGCCATTGACGCAGGGCATAATGATCCCGGTTCAATAAAAAGTTTTATTCTGAGGGAGGGAACTATTCAGACAGACTTCGGCCCGGTTATGTTCAACAGATACGGTGATACTGAATCGCCTCTCTATTTTATCACAGATATCAGGCAGGAATTCAGATAATGAAATCAGCAAGGACTATTCTGCTTTTATCCGAAACGTTAACATTTATGCTGATGATGTTTTTGATTCTGTTTATTCTCTACTTTATGCAGATGCATATAAAATCCGGCTATATTAATATGCAGAAGCAGGATATCAGTAAAGTCGATATTATCATAAAATCCTTTATAGATAAAAAACACTCCACCTTTAATAAAATTATTAAACCGGATGGGGCCAGGAGAGCTGCCGGATTCATGGAGGGATTTTCTGACCTTTACTATCTTGACGGGAACCTGGAAGTTACTTCAGTTTTAAAGAAGAGTGCAGGGAGCACAATCTTCAGGGGATATGATTTCAGTACAAGTAAACCTGCCATTTTTTTTAGAACAGTAAAATCAGCGGAGCCTGTTAATTCAGGTATTATCATATCATCTGAATCCGAGTCCCCCGGGCTTTATCTGGCAGCAAAAGCCGGAAGCGGTCTTATCGTGGCCCGCGTTGATATTGAACAGCTTAAAGACACGCTTAAATGGTTTGGAGAATTCAGCAGCAATATTCTTCTGCTGGCAACCAGTGACGGTTATGTGCTTTCAAAAACTTCTGATATGATAAATCTTCAGATTCTTCCTGAGGGTGATTTTGCGGAGATAGATCTTGATGAGAAATACATGATGAGCAAGGGGCGCAGCGAAGCTGTTGAATGTGATATTGCTGTATTTACACCGCTTTCATCTGTGTATAGTCTTGTTGACTCCACGATGATTTATTACCCGCTTTTTATTCTGATAATTTTTACAGTACTTTTCCTGAGAACATTTTTTGTGATGAAATTTTTTATTAAACCGGTTGAGAGTTTTATCTCTATCCTCACCGGATGGATTCCGGGGAGCTGTATTATGCCGGTAAAAGGATTTCTCTACAGGATTAAGGAGATATCAATTCTTTTTGACACATTCAAAGACAAGAGTGAACAGATTGCTTCCGGAATCAATGAGCTTAAAGTGAAGGAAAAAGAGATGCAGGGGATGAAAAATTATCTGAAGAGCATCATTGATTCAATGCCTTCGATCATTATATCTACAGATCACGATTGTCTGATTACTGAGTGGAATTCCGCTGCCGAACGTTTTACGGGTGTCTCTGCTGAAAAAGCTGAGGGTAAAAATCTTTTCAACGTGTTCCCGGAACTTGAAATAGTTGAGTGGAGTTTTAATGAAACAAGGCGAACCGGTCGCGCCTGCGAGGTGAAAAAAAGTTTTAACATAAACGGAATTGTAACAGACATGAATATATATATCTTTCCCCATTCAGCATCCGGAGATGAGGGAATTGTCGTGAGGCTTGATGATATAACACTTTTTGAAAAAGCTGAAAGCAGCCTAAGACAGGCGCAGAAAATGGAGGTGATCGGTACACTGGCCGGCGGGCTGGCGCATGATTTCAATAATATTCTTGCCGGTATACAGGGTTCTGTTTCGATACTTAAACTGAAAACTGACGGAAACGATGACCTCAATAAGCTCAGGCCAGTATATGAAAAGTATTTCGGTTACCTTGAACAGTCCGCAGAGAGATCGGCTGATATTATAGCCCGGCTCCTTACTCTATCAAGAAAACATGAAAGCGTTCACTTGAAAGTTGATCTTAATGAGGTACTTAATATTGTGGAGGGAATATGCCGCAGCAGTTTCGATAAATCTGTAGAAATCCTGGTAAAACCCTTTGGTATGGAAGCTCTTGTCAGGGGTGACAGCACTCAGCTTGAACAGGCTTTACTTAATCTCTGCGTAAATGGTGCGCATTCAATGACGATAATGCGCGAAGATAATGAACATAAAGGGGGGACACTCTCTATAACGATGGGGAGAACATACCCTGATCAGTATTTCCTGAAGACTCACCCTGAATCTTCGGCTGAGTATGAATACTGGAGTATATCTGTCAGGGACACAGGTGTGGGTATGACACGGGAGGTTCTTGCCGGGATGTATGATCCCTTTTTTACCACCAAGGGGAGAAAGGGGGGCTCGGGACTTGGCCTTACAATGGTCTATAATATTATACAGCAGCATGGCGGCTTTATAGATGTATATACTGAAAAAGGTGAGGGTTCGGAGTTTATAGTATATATCCCGGTGTTGCAGGGTGATTCAGAATCAGCGGTGAGTGAAACAGCGGGCGCAATCCGGAAAGGCACAGGTGTAATACTTGTTATTGATGATGAAGAGGTTATCAGGAAGGTGTCACAGGAACTTCTTTCAATATGCGGATTTAATGTCATTACAGCAGAGGATGGTTATTCCGGAGTGAATCTCTTCCGGGAAAGAGCGGAAGAGATAAAGCTTGTTATGCTTGATGTTATAATGCCCGGGATGTCCGGGCTGGAAACATACAGCGAACTCAGGGCTATAAAGAGCGATGTTAAAGTTCTTCTTACTTCAGGTTTCAGAAATGAAGAGAAGATTCAGGAGGGCCTGGAACAGGGGATAAACGGTTTTATCCAGAAACCTTTTACCATGACAAGGCTTTCTGACGCTGTATTTAAGATAATCGGTAATTGACGGGGTTATTTTAACTGGTGATGAAGAAGAACAGAACAGCATAACTGATTTAAATAGATAAAAAAAGCCCGAACGTTAATTCGGGCTCTTTATCTAACGAATATAGATAAGTTTATATCAAAGTGACCTCTACGGCTCTTGGTCCTCTGTCTGTCTTTTCAATATTAAACTCAACCTGTGCGCCTTCTTTGAGAGTCCTGAAACCCTCACCTATTATGCTTGAGTGGTGAACGAAGTAATCTTTTCCGTCTGTAGCGGAAATAAAACCGTAACCTTTCTGGTCGTTAAACCATTTAACTGTACCCTGAGACATGATTAAGCTCCTGAGATTTTGTTAAGGGTTACCCCTTAGGACATGGTGCAAAAAAAACTGTTCCGCTGATTACCTGGAAGTGACGAGGTAAGAAACAAGAAGAATTTAATGAACCTGAACATCCATACGCCCTTTATACAATTTCAAAAAAAAAAGTCAATCTTTAAATGGGATTTTAATCTGAATTAAATTTTTTTACTGTTCATCTCTCCACTCTGTTTCTTCCTTTTGACTTCGCCTTATAGAGAGCTGTGTCAGCTTTTGACAACACTGAGTCCATGGTGTCATCTTTTGTAAATTCCGCAACACCGCAGCTTATGGTTGCCTTAATTTTTTTCTTACCGTTTCCGGAATAACCTGCCAGAGATTCAGCAAATATTGTACGGAGCCTCTCCGCCACAGCCATGGCGTTTTCAGCATTACCGCAGGTGAGAATAATAAATTCATCCCCTCCCCACCGGAAGAGCGTGTCACTGAGCCTCAGGCTTTTTGCCGCAGCATCAGCCATCTGTTTAAGTATCTCATCACCCATGAGATGGCCCATGGTGTCATTGATCATTTTAAATCTGTCCATATCAATAATGATCAGTGAAAAGGGAGTTCCATTGCGCTGGAAATTATATACTGCTTTTTTAAACTGGTGGTCAAACTCCTTCCTGTTATAAACTCCTGTGAGTTCATCTGTCACAGCCATGATGCTGAGCCTCCCCTGAAAATAGTTGGCTGTAGCTATGGCTATGGAGATAATTATACACGAAATAAGGAGACCTAAAAGGAGATTCATTTTTATCCCTGAGAGAATTCCGCTCATCCTTATCCCTTCATCAATCTCCACAAAAAGGAACCAGTCAAATTCAGGTATAAACCTGGTGGTGAGCAGTATGTGCTTCCCGTCTCTCTCGAATTCATACATACCTGAAGTCTCTTTCCCGGAAAGAATTTTCTCCGCTGTCCCTGCGTATTCAGGCTGATTTTTGATGTTTATCTTCTCTATAATTGATTCATCAGAGTGGACCTGGATTGTCCCTTCCCTGTCAACCAGGTATATTTCACTTTTATAGATGTCGTTATGCGATTTAAGCATCTGCGTGATGGCATCCAGGTTAAGTCCAACCCCCGTTACCCCTAAAAGCTCTCCGTGATAGCCCGTGAGCCTGTGATTGATAAAAACAGTGAGCTTACCACTTGATGCTTCATCAGTGTCAACGTCGAGAACGTATTCTTTGTTAAGCTTTATAAAATTATAATACCAGACATCATGCGGATCAGCAGTTGAAATGGTTTTAAGAAGGCCTTTGAAATGGTAGTATTTACCGGTTTTCTCAGAGACAAAAAAGGCGGAGAAAAAACCGTATTTGTCCTGGATCGCTTTAAGGTACTTCTGAACCGTAGATATATTCTTTTCGCCGGAAATAGCCCAGTCTTTGAGAAATGTATCATTAGCCATGAGTGATGAGATAAATATAGGCCTGATGAGGTGAGTCTGAATCTCGGAATAGAGGTTGTCCCTGGTCAGGGGGAGTACGCTGTTCACAAGGTTCTCCCGCACAGACCTGTGGGCAGAACGGTAATTGATATAATTTGTTGTAATAAATGAAACAGCAAGGATAAATGTAAGTGATATTATCATCCTGCTCTTAATCGAAAGCCTTTTAAAGCTGCTTATTATGTTTTTCACTTTAATCATATTTTTTTCAGATGTTTATTTGTTATTAATTACATCAAATATAATACAACATACGGTATGCAATAAAAAAATACCTGATTTGAAATTGACAGAAGTATATATTATAATTTTATCTGATTTAGTATTCCGGGTTAATGTTATTGGAGCAGTCTATGAAAAAGTATCTTCTGATTTTATTTCTCTTCATCCCTTTTATGGCACAGAGCGGGGAAAACATCGTTTATCATTTCAGTTTTGTTGAGGGGAGCAGCACGTACATATTCGGAGAAAATGTCAGAGTGCGGAGAACTCCTGAAGTAAAAGAGGATAACATATCTGAAACGCTCGCCGCTGGACACTCTGTGAAGATTATTCAGAGAACCGATAAGCATATGGCGCAGAACGGGTTCAGGGAGTACTGGTGTAAAATCGGTTTCACCAAAAACGGCAAAGAGATGCAGGGATATGTCTGGGGCGGGCTTATTGCAGCGGGTCATGTAAATATCGGAAAGGATCTTTTTCTCCTGGGTTTTAAAAAGTATGAGGATGAGCATGGCTTCAGCGGCGAATGCAGACTTATCCGTGAGGGTAAGATTATATCTGCTATTCCGGTGATGCTCCATTTTATACCATCAGGGGAGGGAAATCCTTTTTACGGCTACTCAATCTCTCTGAAGCTTAATGACAGCCTGGGGCTTGTAGGACTTGAAAATGTTGTGGCAATTAATAATGATTACGGCGCATGCGGATATCCCCACGGGAATGTATGGGTAGGTGCTGCGAAAGGTAAGCTTTATTATCTGGGAATTGATTCATCAGTATCTGAAGCCGGGGTGTTTCATTACGAGGAGCAGATGATATTTCCGTCGCAGGATAAAACACTGAAAGGGGAGGTGAGACTTGTAATTGAGAACTTTGAGTTTGATGAGAAGATCAATGATTACAGACTCTCTGACAGGAAGGAGAAGCGGTACATCTGGAAAAATTATAAACTTGAGGAGAGGAAACAGTAATTATTTAAGCCTGTTCAGCCTTAATATAGCTGAATTCAGCTCCTCCATGTCAACAGGCTTGGGGAGGTATTCATCAAATCCCTCTGAAAGAAATTTTTCCCTGTCACCTGCCATTGCGAAAGCTGTAAGTGCTATGGTGCAGATCGTGCTTTTTCTGCCGAAGCGTTCTGTTTTACGTATTTCTTTAATCGCCTCGATTCCGTTCATCTCCGGCATCTGAATATCCATAAGCACCAGGTCAAATTCCCCTTTGTCAAGGCACTGCAGCGCCTCTATGCCGTTTGCCGCCTCTGTAACGGTATGGCTCATCTTTTCAAGGAGCCTTTTTACCATGAGGCTGTTAATCCTGTCGTCCTCAACAAGCAGTATTCTTAAAGACTGAATAGCTGCCTCCTCATTCAACGGCTGTTCTGATACATCGCTCAGGTTATCTTCACACAGTTCTACTTTCATTGTGCATTTTACCTCTGTTCCTCTTTCCGGTGTACTTTCTATTTTTATCTCTCCATTCATAAGGCCAACAAGTCTTTTAACTATAGCAAGACCGAGACCTGCGCCCTGGAATTTCCGTGTATATGTATTCTCAACCTGCCTGAACGGCTCGATAATTTCAGCAAGTTTATCACTGTCTATGCCAATCCCTGTATCTTTAACTTTAAGAACAAGGAGACCGTCCTTTGTGCCTGAATAAATAAAATCCGCATCAATGGTAACTGAGCCTTCAGATGTAAACTTCACTGAATTTTCAGTAAGGTTCTGAATAATCTGCCTGATCCTCAATTCGTCGCCCTGGAAAACATCAGGCATCTGCTCTGAAACGGTATAGGATAACCGGATGTTTTTTCTTCCGCAGTCAGCTGAGAGAGTGCCGCTGATTGAATCGAGGAGATCTCTGATGCGGACCTCCTCTGTAATCAGGGTGAAATGCTCTGATTCGATTTTTGTCAGATCAAGTATGTCGCTTAGAAGCCTTGTGAGCCTCTTCCCTGAGCTGATGGCCATGTCAACATATTCACGGTGTTTCTGCTCTGTCAGTGAGCTCTCTAAAATCTGGAGCAGCCCCAGTATGCCATTGAGCGGCGTCCTTACTTCGTGGCTCATGTTCGCCAGAAATATGCTCTTTGTGCGGTTCGCCTTCTCAGCAGCTTCACGCGCCTGTACCAGTTTCTCCTCGTTTAATTTCCATAGTGTGAAATCCTCAATTATTCCAATCCCGCCTGTTATACTGCCGTCAGGTGCAGACAGCGGTGCCATCACAGCCCTGATTGGGCCTGATTTTCCGGAAATTTCAGTATTATATACATCTTCAAAATAACCGGTGTTTCCGCTCAAAACACGCTTAATCATCTGGCTCATCCTGATGTCGCGGACACTTTTCAGATCAAGCCCCAGGAGCTTCTCCCTTGACGATCCGGCGATCTTTTCAAAAGAGGTATTACATGCAGTGATGACCCCCTCATCATCAAAATGAAGTATACCCATAGGTGAGTGTTCGAATATAAGGCGGAATTTTTCCTCGCTCATCTTAAGCGCGGAGTTTTTTCTTGATAGCTGCTTTATAAGAGAGAAAAATGATATGGCTATGAATATTAAAATCAGCAGCATGGGGAGATAGAAGTGTAAACTGCTGAAATCGGCATAATTTATCATTGCTGAAGGAATTCCTGTTCCCGCATCCGCTTCCGTTGAAGAATGGACTATCTTACCCCTTATGAGAGATATAATAAAAAAAACGATTAAAAGGGGGGCATAAGCACAACAATTAACTCTTCTGACTCTTCCGGAGCCCGTAGGTCTCTGTTCATTATTACTGTATGGTTTCATTTTTTAATTTGCATGATGAATAAATTCAGATTATTTATACATCTTCAATATCGGTAATAATGACTGAAAAATGAAGAATGGATATTATAGCAAGGTTATTATTAAGGCAGATTTACAGATTGTAGTGCCCGGCAGCTTCAGGCTGATAAATTATTGATTCAATTACGTAATATTGCTCTGAACCGGAATTCTCTTTTATTACAGTGCCTATTGTGCTCCCCAGAACCTGCAAGCCTATTCCTGAGAAAACTGAGATCTTTTTCTTCTTCGCATCTGATTCTTCAGGAAACACGAGGTGATACTCCTCTTTTTTCCCGTTGCCGATATTTTTCAGTATAAATTTTGAATTCATGGTAACAACATTTGCTTTAATTTTCTGAGGCGGGACCTGTTTAGAACGGTGCAGCTGATTTTTAAGCAGTTCGATAAGCTTCTTTTCAGATTCGTTTGTATTATTATATTGCGCGAATGTCCGCTCAATACGTTCACAATCAAATTTTGAAAATATTTTATCGCTGCGCATATTTTTAACCTCCGGCTGAAACAAAGAAGTAGTTTTTCTTTTTCAGAGGATAAATCTTTTGTCAAATGATAAATATAAAAATATACATAAATTCAGGTGTGTCGTTTTTTTAGTGCAGTATAAGGGGGCTCTTTCACCCTCCATCCAGATATTTTTTAATCTTAACGTTAATGGTATCAGGAATTTTTACCCCTAAGGTCTTAAGCCGGGTAAGGTATTTATCAAAAGATGTTGAGTGGCTTGTTGTTGTCATAAAAATTTTAAAGAATGAACGAACTGTGCCTTCAAGCTCCTTTCTGAACTCCATGTTTTTATTAAGGAGGTCCTCAATAGGGGCAATTACCCTGTAATTTACAGGTCTGCACATAGCCCTGTGAGCAACAAAACGCTGGGTAACCTCACATTCATAGTTCTCCTCTTTTATGCTTTTTTCAACAGTGTTGAGATTGATGCAGTCAATAATCTGGAAGGAGTATTTCCCCTTAAGGTATTGTTCCAGAAGTTCCATCACCCTGTTGAAGTGTATACAGTTTACACACTCCCCGCTGCACTCCTCATTAAGCCTGAGGTAGACAACCATATCCACATCTGAACTTTCATACGAAAGCCCCATGTTAAGTGAACCCACAACATCAAAGGCGACATCAACATGATCCCTTGTGATGTTTTCCAGTATTACCTCAAGCTCTGCCATGCGCAGTTCAGACTCTTTTGTCTGAAAACGCCTGAAAAAGTTACGAATATCAAGGAACAGCTCAATTTCAGGTATGTGGGAATATTTTTCAGTGTGCGTGTCGTAGTTTTCCATTATTAAAAGTGCGTCAAATCTCTCCCTGTCTATAATCTCTTCAGTGTAAACGCCATCTTTGCAGATATATTCAGCAACAGGGAATATACTGTTTGATACGAACTTCTTCATCTGAACACGGCTTACATCTTTCCCGTTCATGATAATCTCATGGAAAAATCCACCTTCAGAAACATCACCCTTTGCAGTTGTAACCTCTCCGAAATTTGAGGGATTAAGATAAACCGTATTTTCAGTGAAATTGAATCCCCAGTCTTCATGTATATGCCCTGTGAGGCATAGTTTAACTTTGCTGCTGTCGCAATATGTCCGCAGAGCTGGTGAGCCTGAAGGCCCTTTCCATGAAAGCCTGTCATGTATACCGTGGGCCGGCTGGTGAGTGATTATTATATCAGGGCGTACAGCTTTGAAGAAGGTGTACATTTCATTATTCTTATCCGGTATATTTATCCCTGCCTTGTAGCGCACAATGTAACGCTCAGGTATACCGGCTGACCATGTTTCAGCTCCTCCGTATCCTGCGAATCTGACGCCGTCAATTTCATGCCACTGCAGGTGGAGGTCCCTTTCGTGAAGAGCGGTGTACCGCAGGTTCATGTCGTAGTTCCCCGGGAGCACGAATATCTCTGAGTTGCTTTTGATGGAGAGGATATTTTCCAGTACTTTGTATTTCTGCTGCATTACTCTCCGCGCCCTTATTGTGGCCTGCTGGTACTCGTAGCCTTTTTCCATGATTTCAGAGGGAGTTGTAGGGTCGTCAAGGAGTGAATCCACAAAGTCTTCAAGTATTTCATCAGTCTTATCCATCTTCCGCCTGAATCCATTGAAGAATGTCTGAAGCTCGTGGTAATTGATAGCTGTATCAAGGCTGTAGAATGGGATGTCGATGAGGTCGCCTGCTATTATGTAAACGTCGGCAACGGTTTCAAGAAAGAGTTCATAAATTCTCGTGAAAGCTCCATGCACATCAGTAAGATAGATAATTTTCATGGAGCAAGGTAACCGGTAATTATAAAGATGTATACCCCCGCAAGCATACCCTGCAGTGTACCCCATGCAATATCCAGTACAGTAATGAACCTGGGCCAGTACCTGATAAATGACTGAGCGGTAAGGTTATGTGAAGAGGCAAGTGCGAAACCTGCAATCCCCCCTGCGGATACAGACCACGCTATTCTCCCCCCTTCGAGTACTGACAGGTATATAGCGGCAGTAATAGCAAATGAAATAATAACCCGGGAGAAGATTATAGGGCCTTTTTTATAAACGATTCCACCGTTTTTTGTATCATTCATCAGGGCCAGATGATGGAAATACAGCTTCTTTGCGATAAATCTGAACCATATATGGTCAAGTGAAAGGTAAATAACGGCGGTTATAGCAGCAGTTTTAAAATAAAGAATAAGAAGTTCCATTTTTCACCACCCGGATTTGATATCATGATTATACCGTTACCGGTTAAAATTGCAAATAAAATAAATGGCGTTTCAGGATCAAATTATCCTGACCTGTAGTTTTACTGCTGCCGGCGGCACATATATCAGTATGGAGTTTTTTGCAAAAAAATATAGTAAAAACAGCATTTTTTCGTTCATCTCATACTTTAGTACGATTTACAACTGCTCCATAATCATGTAATGTTTATACAGAAAGAAAATCATGAAACTGATACAAAAATGAATGGTTGCTCTTCAGAACTTGATTTTAACCGTTTTTAACTGAATCTCACCCGATGGGGAGATATCTGAAGAGTAATTTATCCGGGACAGATGCCGGGGTGTATTTGCCGGGATAGAGAGGAAGCATGGCTGCAAAGAGCATATTGCGGAGAGAATATAAATAAAACAATCTCTGCCGCATGATTTTTTTTGAGGAAGCTGATATAGATTATATCAGCTTTTTTTTTTGTGCGGATGATTTATATCCCCAGTATTTTTCTACCCTGGGTTTTCAGTATGTAGAAAGTGATTATTATTGAAAAGAAATCTGCAACAGGTATTGCGGCCCACACTCCTGCAAGCCCGAAAATAGGGGGGAGTATAATGAGCGCGGGAATGAGAAATATCACCTGTCTTGACAGTGTAAGTATTACAGAGATCTTCGCTCTCCCTATTGACTGGAAGAAATTTGATGTAACCATCTGGAATCCAACCAGCGGGAAGAATATCATCACAATCCTCATTCCTGTAACAGAGAGGTCAACCAGTTCGCTGTTGTTTGTGAAGGCAAGTGAAATCTGACGCGGAAGGAACTCGCCCATTATAAAGCCTGCTGTTGAAATATAAGTAGCAGTAATAACTGTGTACCTGAAAACTGTCCTCACCCTGTCATACTGTACTGCGCCGAAGTTATACCCCGCGATGGGCTGCATCCCCTGGGTTAAACCGAGTATCACCATGAGGACAAACATCAGCACTGAATTGATGATACCATAGGCGCCCACTGCATAGTCACCGCCGTGTTTAACAAGCTGAAGGTTCATTATGATTATAATGAGGCACGCGCATACATTAATCACAAAGGGTGACATCCCTATGGAAAAAATGCTGCGGATAATATCTATACGGAGTTTGAAATGCCCTTTCATAAAGTGCAGAAAGCTGTTTTTACTCATGAAGTGCATGACGGTAATTATAAATCCTGCGAACTGAGCTATCACTGTTGCAAAAGCTGCTCCTCTTATACCCCATTTAAATACAAATATAAATATCGGGGCAAGAATAAGGTTGATACCCACTGTCGTAAGAGTTGTAATCATAGCCCTGTGAGGATAGCCTGATGACCGCATAATATTGTTAAGTCCCATGTATAAATGGAGAAACAGATTTCCCAGCAGTATTATCTGCATGAACTCTTTCGCGTAGGGCATGGTCAGTTCACTTGCGCCGAACAGGTAGAGTATATCTTCAAGAAATACAAGTGTAATCACAGTATAAGCCGAACTGAGGATCAGGTTGAGCATAACAGTATTGCCCAGTATGTAGGATGCCTCTTCAGCGCGTTTCTCACCTAAGCGAATCGACACAAGAGTCGCGGCTCCAGCTCCAATAAGCGCTCCTATTGCCACACCTAAGTTCATGAAGGGGAGAGTAAGAGCAAGCCCAGATATGGCAAGTGCGCCCACACCCTGACCGATGAATATCCTGTCTATTATATTATAAAGAGATGAAGCTGTCATTGCCACAATGGCTGGGAGTGAATATTCAAGGAGAAGCTTCCCTATATTTTCGTGGCCCAGAGTGTGCGGAGATTTTTTTTGATTCATTAAATTACCTTTTCGTGACAAGAATTGTAGAGGGATTGCTTTGAGCAAACATTTTTTGATTTAACAGGTAAAATAATCGTAAAATGATTTACATGAAAATTGATAGAGAGTGTTTTTTATTCTAATTTGAAATTGACTTGTAATAGTTCACTTTCGTTTTGACTGGAAGGAGTAAGAGCTATTGTAAAATCCTGCTCATTATTCTTTCCACCCTCTCTTTCAGTTTGTCATAGTGGCTTCCGCTCCAGTAGATTCTTCCACATGAAGGGCAGAGGTTATATTCAGTACACCATTCCAGAACTCCGGCGGGAATTCTGTATTTTAAAGATTCAAATTCCGCTGAACCGGCAGGAAGAGCCTTTAAAAGTCCGTTGCACTGGATACACCGTGTAAACGGGGAAATTAGTGACTTTAGCTGGAGCCTCTCTATTACTTCAATGATCTGCAAATCAGGATTGCGGCTTCGGATGATTATTCCGCGTGAAACTATTTTTCTCATAAGGAGCTGCCTGTCGCATGTGAGCAGTATCCTGTTGTCTTTTTCTGATATATCAGCGAGGAGCTCATCATCACGACTGTCTTCATAGTCAACATCAAAGCCCAAAAGCCGCATATTCCGGGCGAGTTTGCGAAGATGAACATCGAGGACAAACTTTGTATTGCGGAGAGGCGAGGGGCGGAGCCCGGAGACTCCTGATATATCCATTGACTCAAATACAGGATAGACACTGATCCTGTCTCTGTCAGCAACAATATAATTAAAGTCGACAGAGAGCCCGTTTACGAGAATCATGTCAACCTCGACGTGGGGAACGCCCATGCTCTCAATGAGATCTTTTATTGATCGCTGTCCCCGGAAGGAAAAAGATATGTCTTTTTTCCTCTTGTCAGGAGAGAGAAAATCGTTCAGTTCTTCATAATAGCGTATTGTTATACTATACATGTTTCAGCAACACCGTCTTCAATTATTATAACAACATGTATTATTCCGGGCAAACTAATTATCAGTTCCATTATTTTATTGAATCCGGTATTTTATTGCAACTTTTCAGGTAATAAAATGTTAAATGAATTGAGCATGTGGATTATCAGAATCCGTTAAAATAAAATTCGATCGAGGCTGTTATGCTGAGTTTTCTCCCCGGTAAAATGCGAGGATATCTTTTATTACTTCTATTCACAATCAGTACTATCTTCTGGGTAACATTGCTTCTTTCTGTTTCGATGTTACGGATAATTATACCGCTGAAATTCTGGTACAGGTTTACATCACGGGTATCCATAATGATTGCCAACAGCTGGATTACATGTAATAATATCGGATTAAGGTTAATGCATAAAATTGAATGGGATGTCCGCTGCAACGGTGAGCTGAAGATGGATGAATGGTATCTTGTAGTGTCAAACCATCAGTCCTGGGTTGACATTGTTGTGCTCCAGAAAGTGCTTCTGAAAAAAATTCCGTTTCTCAAATTCTTTCTGAAGAAAGAGCTTATATGGGTTCCTGTGCTTGGCCCGGCATGGTGGAGTCTTGAATTCCCCTTTATGAAGAGATACCCTAAGGATCTGCTTGAGAAAAAACCTCACCTTAAAGGTAAAGATATTGAGGCTACACGTAAAGCATGTGAAAAGTATAAAACTATGCCTGTTTCTATAATGAATTTCATGGAGGGAACAAGGTTTACACCGGAAAAGCACAAAGCCCAGAATTCTCCATATAAAAATCTTTTAAAGCCTAAAGCGGGTGGGATTTCTTTAGTGATGAACAGTATGGGGGAACTGCTGAATAAAATTGCTGATGTAACGATCTACTATCCGGAAGGGCCCGGAACGTTCTGGGATTTATTATGCGGCAATGTAAAAAAGATCGTTGTTAACATCGATATAATTCCGGTAACAGATGAGATACGCGGGGATTATGTAAATGATGAGCTTTTTATAAGGAGATTCCATGAGTGGCTCAACGATTTCTGGAAAAAGAAGGATGATTTTATTGAGAATGAATTTAAAGGGAATAGAGTGAAGTCTCATATAGCATGAAGCTGCCTGTAAAAGCGGCAGTCATTATATTTTTAAAAAAATGAATTTACATCTGGAAAAGTGATCAGAATTTATATATTTTTAATATAAAATAAATTTAATATAATATTATGAGTAACCAGAGGTAAATTATTATGCGCAATAATAGCGGCGTCAGTATAAATAATGTTATAGCAGTTTTTGCTGTTTCATTCCTTCTCATTTTTTCTGTTTACGGCTGCAAGACAACTGAAGTTAAAAAAGGGGGACTTCAGATATGTGATACTGACATCAAATCGAAATGTTCCGGTGAGTGTATTGACGGATTTGAACCACGGTATTATTTCGATTCAAGAAATATTCAGTCAGTAAAAGATGAGGCTGACAGGAGGATTGCTTTTCTGAAAAAACAGGGACTTGGGGATCTTGATGATTACCCGGAAATACTTAACAGTGAAAAGAAAAATGCTTCTTTCGCGACCTATTTCCCTCCTGAGTGTACAGGGTGCAAGTCTAAGTTTATGCTTAAAGGGAGCGAAGTGAAATGTGAGGATTTTTATCACTATATTGAAACTCTTAATGAGCGCTGCGGCGGCTGCGTTGAGATTGTACCCGATAAGTTTAAGAAAAACTGATATCCGACCCTTTTTCGTCCCCGGGCGGCAGAGGAAATTGTCCCTGCCGCCACATAGCCCTTCATATATCATCAGTATACTTCAGGATTCTTTCAAATTGCGGTAGAGTAAAGCAGTCATACTGCCGTATCTGTTCCCGCTCCAATAATTTAAATCGCAGCAGAGATGAAAAGTTTAAGCTGAATTATAGCATTTCACGAAATAATCAGGGCCTCGTCATTCCGGCCGTAGTGACAACGAAGTATTACTACGGGATTCCCGCCTGCGCGGGAATGACAGAAAGAGAACTAATTCAATTGTTAACCGCTATAATTAATTTTTTCGGCATAAGATTTCATGGATTCCGGAAAGAAAATAAATTAACTTATTGGTAGGCTAAACAGGAGAAGATAGTTTAAATGAAAATTAAATCTTTCAGAAAATCAATAAGCTTCAAAATTACTGTTCTCTATATCCTCCTTGCAATTATAAACATGTCCTTCTTCTCCATAATCATTTACGAAAACCAGATAGACCTCATCACTGAAAATACAAAGCACAGAATAACTGAGTTAACTGATTCACTGATAAATACCCTGAACAGGTATAGCGCAGGATTCTCCTCGTCCGGGAGGAATAAATTAATCAGGAGTGAAGTTGCGGGGGAGGTTGCTGATATCATTAAGGAGATCACAAATGAGTTTTGTATTTTCTCCGAGGATGGTGAGGTAATAATCCGTTCCTCCGATTTGGTATCAATTTCGCAGCCTGACATACTTAACGGGCTCCGTGCAGTTACAAACAGGGATTTTACAGGTAAGCGTTTCTATTCCAGGGTTGATGAGGAGAAGTTTGAGATATCATTTTATATACCATTTTCGATGCAGACTCTGGATAAATCAATTCTGTTTCTGAAGTTCAGGCTCAATGAAATTAATGACAGGCTAACGCAGCTTTACAGGATAATTGTACTTATTATTACAGCCATTGGCCTGTTTCATATATTTTTTGCCATCCTCCTTTTTAGAATTTTTGTACGCCCTATTAAGCTGCTTCATGAGAAAAGTGTTGATATAGAAAAAGGTGATCTCTCTGCACGGGCTGATCTGAAGAGGGATGATGAAATCGGTGAGCTTGCGGATGCCTTTAACAGGATGGCTGATTCGGTTCAGGATAAAATTGTAACACTTGAATATCAAAGGGAGCTCATGGATCAGGAGCTTGAAATGGCCTCAAAGGTACAGGAGGCAATATTCCCCCATATTACAAACAACAACAGATTCAATTTTTCGATATTCAGCCGGGCTGCTGAAATGGTCAGCGGTGATTATTATGACATCTTCGATCTGGGGGATGATTCATACGGCTTTCTCCTTGTCGATGTTCAGGGACACGGTGTTCCAGCCGCGATGATTACTATGATCATCAAGGAGAAGTTCAGGCGCAATACAATGAAATACAGAGATCCCGCTGAGCTCTTCAGATTTGTAAACAGTGAGATCATCTCTCTTCTCTCGGAAGTGGAAAGGGACTCGGCCCTCTATTTCACAGCATTCTACATGGTTATTGACAGTAGTAATAAGCTCTATTCAGTTGATGCGGGACACCTCAGACCGTTTCTTTTAAGGAGCTCAAAGAATGAGATTTCTCTTCTTAAAAGCGGAGGGATTCCGCTGGGCATCTCAAGCGATATGGATGAACTTTATGTGACCCATGAATGCAGCATTAGTTCCGGAGACAAGATTGTTCTTTTTACTGACGGGATCATTGAAGCAAGAAGTCCCGATGAGAAAGAGTTCGGTATGGACAGGCTTATCGGCTGTATCAGGGCCGGGTATAAATTAAACGGTGATGAACTTATGAGAACGATTGTGCGGGGTCTTGCGGGATTTGCGAATCTCGATTCACTGCGTGATGATGCCACTGTGTTTATCGTGGAGCTGAAGTAGGGTATGTGCCTTTCAGGTGGAAGATACGGACTTATTCTGACATCAGTCACAGCTCTCCTGGTGGGTTGTATTATTTTTTTCAATGATGTGAATATACAGATAAGGATGAGGGAGGTGAAACTTTTTCTACAGAGGAGCAACAGGTCTGACAACAGTATTGATCACATCGGCCTTGTCATGAAATACAGGCTGCATAAGGATATGTATGAAAACCGGATTTCTAACGACGAGCTGAATATAGCAGAGGTCAGGGTAAACTCTATACTTGGCGGGCTTGAACGGGAGAATAGTATATCTACTGTTAAATACAGGTATGCATCTGTCCCGGTTGCATATATGATTAACTTTATACGCTGTCTGATCGGTATGCCGCCCCTCAGGGAACCGGATGAAGTTCCAGAAACAGCGGGAATTGACACGGCATATTATTTCGAAAGGAACAGGCTTTACCACCGGGCAATTGAGGAGTATCAAAAAATTCTGAAAGAGGGTGTTGCAGATCGTACTCTTAAGGCCGGGGTGCTTCTTCATCAGGGTTACTGCTATTCGATACTTGGCGATTATGAAGATGCTAAAAGATTGTATATCAGAGTGATTAAAGATTTTGGAGACATCAATGTTGCAGTCACAGCTGCGCTCCTCCTCCGCTATATAGAGGGATTCCGTTCAGAGATTGAGCGTGTTGTTAAAAATGAAAAAGATTCAATCGAGAAGGGTGAAAAGCTCTACAAACTCATAGCATACAGAGAATCAATTGATGTGCTGAACCGGGTGGAAAAGACCGTCCCCCGTAGTGAAAAGGCGCATATTGAATATATCAGGGGACGGACTTTTGAGGAACTTGGCGACACAGGCAGAGCTGTTGATATATACCAGGATATAGTAATGGATGATACATCTTCCCGATACGCGCGTGAAGCAAATATGAGAATCTTTATTGTCGGAGGGCTGTCGGCTGAAAACATGAAGGTCCGTGAGCTCGCGATGAAAAACAGTGTGATGTTGAACGATGCCGCGTTTGGTAAACTTGTAGAGGAGAGTGAACGCTTTGCTTCAGGAGATAAAGATGGAGCGCTGTTTACACCGGAGAGTGTTAAGCTGCCCCATGACGAAGGGGAAAATGCGCAAATACTTGCAAGAGAAAAGAAGATCAGCATGATGATCAGCAAAGTGGAGGAGAAAATCACCGGCGGGGATACTCCGGTAAAATCAACAGTTCAGCCTCCGGCAAAGAGGGGGGTGAAGATATATACCATAGATGGAAACATATTCACAGGAACTCTGGTGAGCGAGTCAGGCAGTTCCGTTACAGTACGGACTCCTTTCGGCGATATAACAATTGAAAAATCAAGAATATCGCGAAGGATTCGTCTATGAAGCGTGGAACTTTGTTTATGCTTTTTTCCGCAGCAGTTTTCGCTGCTCTTTTACTTGTACCTTTCAGAGGTGAGAGTGATACACTGATATTAAAAAACGGGACTCTGCTTGTGGGAAAAGTAAAGAGCAGCAGTGATAAAAGCATAGTCTTCAAGAATTACTATGGTGCATTTATTGTTAACCGTGAAGATATTGAAAAGCTATATGTAACAAAGACATACAAAGAGGACATCTCACTTAGAAAAAAAATGGGTATGGATTTCAGCGTTGATGATATAAAAAAGAACTATGAGGCCGGTGAGAAAAAACTGACAGAGCAGGAAGTTTCGAAGCTTAAAACTTCATTGCAGAAGTCTGCTGAAAGCCCTCTCCGCTGCGGAGGGAGCTTTTCTATAGAGGGTGGCTGGCTCTATTCAATTGGAGATGTTAATGAAGTTATCCCCTATGGCTATGGCGGATTTGCGGCATATGAGCAGGGACTCGATTTTATAACAGGCGAAAAGTATCGTCTGATGCCGGGGCTCCGGATTGAGGGAGGTTATCTTTATTACAACAGCGGCAATGCTTTTATGAAAGGCCCCACTGTTTCTCTCGGGCCGGTATGGCTCTTCCCTGTACCTGGCGGAAATATCAGGTTTTCATTGCAGCCTGGATCTTCCGCCCTTAATGTGGAGAATGGAGATCTTTCTGCTTCAACATTCACTTTTACCTTTAATTCAATCCTCGGCTATGAGTACACATTCAGCAGCACCTCAATTTTTATAAATGCACGATATTTATATGTTTATGATAAAGATGTATTCTTCAGCAGTGCAGGGATAACTGCCGGTTTTTCATATAAATTATGGTAGTGCTTCATCTCTTAATAAAATAATAAAACCCCCTTTTAAATTCTGTGATTTTTATATATCTTATTATTATGGACTGGAATGTGCTTAAAAAGGTTCGGCATGGAATGGGATATATTTACAGAAGAAGGATAATGCTCTTTTTACTCATCGCGGTTTCTCTAATTTCTGCGAGGCTGCTGACCGGGTGCGGAGAGGGACTAAGCATACTCACTGAAGATAGAGATTCCGGCATCGACTGGTCTGAATGGAGTTACAGGCGGAGTGTAACAATATCAAATACCGGTTCAACTCAGACAGATTACCAGGTAAATGTAACTCTTGACAGCGGTTTTAACTATTCTAATGCAGCATCAGACGGCAGTGATATCAGGTTCAATTATGATGGAGTTTCAATCCCGTATTGGATCGAAAGCTGGAATCAGTCAGGTGATTCATCAATATGGGTGGAGGTCCCGTCAATCCCTGCTGGCGGGAAAGTTTTTTATATGTATTACGGAAAAACAGGTGAAACAGCAGCATCTGACTTTGATAATACATTCACAAAAAATTCAGGTTTCAGCGGTCTTGTAGCGCAGTGGCATATGGATGAGGGGAGCGGTTCAACCTCAATCAATGATTCTTCATCAAGTTCAAATAACGGAACAATCACAGGTGCTACATGGGCGGGGGCTGACGGGGGGCGGTGGTATACCAGCACTACGGCAGGTTTTTCTGCCGGAGATTCATTAAACTTTGATGGTACTGATGATTATGTAGCGGTTGTGGATAGTACAAGTCTGGATGTTTCTAAAATAACAATTGCCATGTGGTTTAAACCTGGCGCTGTTGCATCAGGATATCTTGTTTCAAAATGGAATACTGATGCAAACAATCGAAGTTATTCTGTTTTTTTAAATGGAGGTAAAGTAGCATTTGATACCAGCATAGATGGTAGTAGCTTTGTGCCATTGTTGAGTACCAGTTCAGTTTCAGTAGGAAGTTGGTATCATGTAGCAGCTGTTTTTGATGGAGCTGCAAATAGTAAAATTATATATATAAATGGTTCTCCGGATAAAACAGATGGAACTGTAAGTGGAAATTTATTTAATAGCGACTCGGATTTAACAATGGGGATATTAGATGTTGGAGGTGCAAATTATTATTCAGGTATGCTTGATGAAGTATTAATCTATAACAGAGCTCTCACTGCTGACGAAGTAAAAGCTCTTTCACAGCGAAGAAAGTATTCATCAACTATCGGAGGCACACCAACTGTCGGCATCGAGGAAACTGTTCCGTGAAAAAAAATTTACCAGTAACCCCCGTCCCCTTTTTTCATAAATCGAGGAAGGGCGAGCTGATGTATGCTGTGGTTATAATCTGTCTTTTCTTGCTCTCCTGTAAATCTTCAGCAGAAAATAAAATTGATCATAATACAATAATTTCTGAACAGCAATTTTCAGTGTATATCATGAGCAGCGGAATTCATACCGGTCTTATAATTCCTGTGAATACTTTTTCTGAAGAGAAAATTACAGCTTTGAAATTTTTTAAAAAATATAAGTATATAGATTTCGGATGGGGTGATGAGGATTACTACCAGAAACCTGGTGGAGGAAAGTTCTGCCTTGGAGTTAAGGCGGTTGCTCTTCCTACATCAAGTGTTATGCGTGTGCAGGGTTTCAATAGTAGACCTGAAGATGTGGCACGCTGGAGCGATTATACAGTGCAGTTCAATATGGACAGCGGAAATTTTATAAGACTCTGCGGGTATATTGATAAGAGTTTCAGGAGAGATGAAAGGGGAGACCTGATTGAAACTTCAAGGAAACGGGATGGTGAAATAATTTTTTTTAAATCGTTGTATTATTATCACGCATTTAATACATGCAACACATGGGCAGCCAGGGGGCTTAAGTCTGCCGGGCTTCATGTTTCAGCATCCTCCGTAGTTACTTCGGAGGGGCTGTTTAATGAGATCCGGGATAAAGGGATAATTTTAAAAGGGGAATAGATTATTTTTATCAATTCTATTGAAACATGCGGCTTTATTCGGTTTTATTATAAGAGTACGTTAAACTTATCACAAGAGGGCATGTATGGAAATTAATATTGAAAAGCTCCGGAATATAACCTGTGTAAATATCAATGGCGCGTTATACATCGCTACAATGCCTTATTTTGAATCGATGTGGGCAGAAATAATGAAAGATGAGCCTGATGTCGTAGCAATTAATTGTGCTGCTGTTGAATTAGTTGATTCAACAGCTCTCGGAGTTCTGGCGCATTATCTGAAAACTCTTGATAGTCAGAACAGAAAGCTTATCTTTTACGATTTAAGTGACGCTGTTATTAATATTTTCAGATTAACAAAACTTGATAAATTTTTCAATGTAATGACAAAAGATGAGTTTGAAATGATGTATAAGTAATAGTTCAAGGCCTCCTGATTCTGTTTTCTTCAATCAGTTTCTGGTTGAGGTAGATGGCGTTTATTGATTCACGAAGTTTTGATGCTTCATTCATACCGGGGGCTGTTTCCATAAGATTAACCAGTTCTTTCGGGTCAGCTTCAAGATCAAAGAGATACTCCTTTCCGGTCTTTATATGAGTAATAAATTTCAGCGGATATTTCACCACCTGCAGAAACTTTCCGTTATACGGCTGCACCAGGTAAACCGGATGGTTACTCCTTCTGTCAAAAACTGATATCCCTGTCATGTTATGCTTCCCTTCTGATATACCGGTAAGGTCTGCAATTGATGGGCCAATATCGATTTGCGAATATGCTCTGTCTTTTATCCTTTCCTGAGGAATCACCGCATCCCATATAACAAGAAAAGGTATGCGGAATGCTTCATCATAAAAACATATTTCGTTGTTGTAAAGGCCATGTTCTTTCATGGGGAATGAGTGATCAGCGGTAATGATTACTATTGTGTTATCAAGGTACTTTCTCTGCTTTAAAAGCTCAAAAAAGCGCGGGAGCTGGCTATCGCTGAGGCGAAGAGCGTTGGAGTACTTCTCTTTTATGTTCTTCGGATCTTTATAGATTGTTCTGCTCTCAACTGGCATGCCGTCGCATGGTATGTGTGTGCCGACAGTCATGAGTGAGGCAAACAACGGTTTGGCAGGATTTTTCGCATGTTCAGCGTCAAGGAGTTCAAATGCTCTCTCATAAAATATTTTATCCTCAACCCCCCATCCCCAAATATACGGTCTGTCCTCCTTTCTCCGGAACTCAGCGTATGATTTCACTACTGAAAATCCCGCTTTAAGCATGTTATGTGTGGTATTGTCGAATTTTAAATTATGGAAAGCCTGAAAGAAAACAGTATGGTATCCCGAGTCTCTCAGAAGTGAAGGAAATCCTGTTATATTAAGATCCGGGTAATCGGTAAAAATTTTTCCATTAAAGCTCGGAAGTATTGAATAGAAAACTGCGGCCTGTCCTTTGCAGGTCTGTATTGAGTTCCCATAGAAGCGGTCTATGTAGAGTCCTTTACTTATCATTGAATTGAAGTTTGGAGTATAATCTATCCCGTCCGGAGCCTTCGCCTCAACGAAGTTCGCGTTGAATGATTCAACCAGTATAAGTATAATATTCGGCTGCCCCTGTCTGCCGGACCCGGCAAATGTGAGATTAATTTTATTCCTCTCGTAAGGGTATCCCCCGGTATCAGAGACTGCTGCGGCAGCCTCATTAGAGGTAAAGGCACTCTTCATGAACAGGGTAAACTCGTCCCCTCTATGAACCGGCAGCAGAATGATAATAACTGTGAGGACAAATGCTGTTGCACCGGATTTTAATCCCGGTTTTACTGAGCCGGAAAAGAGTGAATATCTGAACTCCAGGATAACAGACAGAATAAGCAGAGCTGCAATAAACAGAAAATCAGACCCGCTGAATGGCGCAGTCATCATCTGCAGTGCTTCACTGGAGAAGCTTATCCCTATATTATCCTTCACAAGTGCGAAGTCGAGACTGGAGCCAGTGGATAGATGGTACGAGTATAATCCGCATGCTGTGAAGATAATTAATGGTAACAGGATCCGTGCTATTAATTTTACAGGCATCATAGATTCACAAACCACTCCGAAAAGATAGAGAGTAAAAAAGCTGAAAAGCATCGACATTATATCAGGCGCGGAAACAGAAAATCCGGGTAACTGTTTTATCGTGTAAATTATATAATAGCATAACTGAATAAATAAAAGTGCGTATGTAAGGAAACCGGGGACGGGGATATATAGTCTTATTTTATTTTTCATCTCTAAGGGATACCGTATTGATTTTTTAATTTCTGACAAATTATAGATTATAAGCATTATGGGGATTTTATCTGGCAAGTTTTTTTCTACCTTAAAAATAGTTATAAAAGGAGCTTAAAAAAAGGAGAGGGCAACATCTGTTTAAAGAGGGGGGCACAAAGCGTTATTTAATCCTTTCCGCACATTGTATTTTAAAGTAATTGTTACATTTTTGTAACGTAAAAAGTAACAATTTTTGTAGCATTTTCAATTTTGTATTTTTTTATTTGACTAATCAATATTATCGCTTCATTTATTCCAAAAATGTATTAAATCTGCATAATTTTATAATTAGTTAAACATATCTGGAGAAATTTATGGCACCAAAGAAAGGAGCTGATATCGCGTTAAGCCCTAATCCCCTTGTGCAGTATCTGCAAAAACCTGCAAAAGATTTTACAAAAGCAGACCTCATTAAGTATATCGCTGATAATGGAATTAAGATGCTTAATTTCCGTTATGTTGGTGGTGACGGAAAACTTAAAACTCTTAATATCGTAATTACAAGCCTTCAGCAGCTTGACAGTCTTCTTTCATGCGGGGAGAGGGTGGATGGTTCAAGTCTTTTCTCTTACATAGATGCCAAATCAAGCGATCTCTATGTTGTTCCAAGGCATAAAACAGCTTTTCTTAATCCGTTTACCGAAATTCCCACACTTGATATACTCTGCGCATATTATGATAAGGACGGGAATCCTCTGGCAAGTTCCCCGGAAAATATCATGATGAAGGCACACAAAAGCCTTGAAGAGAAGACAGGTTACAGCCTTGATGTTATGGGTGAACTTGAGTACTACGTAATTGCTGAGAAGCATGATTTTTATCCGGCAACTGATCAGAAAGGTTATCATGAGTCACTCCCTTATGCCAAATTTGAGATGATACGAAAAGAGTGTATGCAGGCTATTTCACAGGCCGGCGGCCTCATCAAGTATGCCCACTCTGAAGTCGGTAACTTCACGCAGGGTGATTGCTATTATGAGCAGAACGAAATTGAATTCAATCCAACATACATAGAAGACGCGGCGGATCAGCTTGTAATTGCTAAATGGATGATCCGGATGATCGGATATAAACATGGCGTACATATCAGCTTTGCTCCGAAGATCACAGTGGGTAAAGCGGGAAGCGGTATGCATATTCACATGAAACTTCATAAAAAAGGGAAAACAGCAACTGTTGATAAGGGTAAACTGAGTGATACTGCAAAGAAGGCCATTGCGGGAATCCTTGATATAACTCCTGCTCTTACAGCGTTCGGCAACACAAATCCCACGTCATACTTAAGACTTGTCCCTCATCAGGAGGCGCCGACAAATATTTGCTGGGGCGACAGGAACCGTTCTGTTCTTATCCGTGTGCCCCTTGGATGGGTTGGTGTCAAGGATATGATCAAAAAGGTCAATCCGAACTACGATGATGAACTGAAAGATTTTTCTGACAGGCAGACTTTCGAATTCAGGTGCCCGGATGGTTCAGCAAATATACACCTCCTCCTTGCGGGCCTTTGTGTAGGAGCCAGGCATGGACTTGAAATGAAGAATGCCCTTGAAGTGGCTGAGAAACTGTATGTTGATGTGAACATCTTCCATGAGGAGAATAAGGCGAGGCTGGCCCAGCTTAAAGGCCTACCGCTTTCATGTTATGAATCAGCCGAATGCCTCCTTCAGCTCAGGAGCCACTTTGAGAAGGATGATATATTCTCTCCGAGGGTAATTGACGGCGTTGCAGCAATGCTTATGGCTTATAAGGATAAAGGCTTAAGCGAAAAGCTTTACGGCAAGAACGATAAGATCGGGGAGCTTGTAGAGCAGTATATTCATCACATGTAGTATCTTTCATTATAAATTAAAAAGCTCCGGCAACATGACCTGTTCCCGGAGCTTTTTAATTTATAATTAATCCTGTGATAGCTGATAATGAAGAATTAATTATGTTTTTATATATTATTGATAACAGCTTTCCCGAAATCCGAGCAGCTTAAAGGTTTAACACCTGTCATCTGCGCTGCGAGATCTCCCGTGACTCTACCTTCACTTATTGTCTTTTCAAAAGCGCGCAGCACCAGTTCCGCTGCCTCATCCCATCCGAGGAAACGCAGCAGCATTTCTCCGGAGAGTATCAGCGAGCCGGGATTCCCCATATCTTTGCCCGCAATGTCGGGAGCTGTGCCATGAGTTGCTTCAAATATTGCGTAGTCATCTCCGATATTCGCACCTGGTGCAATCCCCAGACCGCCCACAAGCGCTGCAAGTGCATCGGATATATAGTCGCCATTAAGGTTCGGTGCAATTATCACATCATGAATTGCAGGTTTAATAATAATCTCCTGAAACATATTGTCCGCAATCCTGTCACGCACAATAACTTTACCTGATGCATCGGCACCGTCATTAACCTCTTTCTCAGTTACAATGTGCTCCCTGTATTCACCAAGCGCGACTTCGTATGCCCAGTCACGGAAAGCTCCTTCGGTGAACTTCATGATATTTCCTTTGTGCATTATTGTGACAGACTTTCGCCTGTGCTCAATAGCGTATTCAAGGGCTTTACGCACAAGATTTTTAGTGTTGCCTTCACTTATCGGTTTAACGCCGATACCTGAATCTGCCGGCAGTGTAATGTTCATCTTATCTTTCAGGAAAGATAGTATCCTGACGGAATCTTCTGTGCCTGCTTTCCATTCTATTCCTGAGTAAAGGTCCTCCATGTTCTCCCTGAATATAATCATATCTACTTCATCAGGTTTTTTAACAGGGCTCGGTACGCCGCTGAAATATTTAACAGGGCGGATACATGCGTAGAGTTTAAATTTCTGGCGAAGGGCAACATTAATGCTTCTTATCCCTCCACCTACAGGTGTCATAAGCGGCCCTTTAATTGCTACTCTGTATTTTTCAATCATTGATATGGTTTCAGCAGGGAGGTAGTTACCGATCTTTTCAAACGCTTTACCCCCTGCGAGGGTCTCTTTCCATTCTATCTCCCGACTGCCGTTATACGCTATGCGAACAGCAGCTTCAAGCACCGGCTGAGTTGCCTGCCAGAGTTCAGGGCCGATTCCGTCACCTTCTATGTACAGTATTACAGGCTTGTCCGGGACAGTGAGTTTTTTATCTGAATATGATATTATTCCGTTTTCCATGATTAGTTTCCTGAGTTTTATGTTGATGAACAATTTAAAAGAAGAGGATATTTGTCAATAGAATTAGGATTTATGATCTGTGTATATGTCACGGGATATTTTTTCTTGACAGAAGGGATTTTTAACTGATTGTTTTTCTAATGAATAGCTGGAATAGCATCCCTTTGGTCTATATATGTTTCTCCATATTCCTTTCGGGGTTTACATTCTACTCATTAGTAAAATTTATATATATCTATTTTGTTACCGGCAGGAAAGTTGTTATCAATCATATTCTTGTGGGCACATCATCTGTGATTTACGTAGCGGGGGATTCGGCAGCTGTTCTTTATTACTTCTTTACCAATGATCATGAGAATGCAAGGATTTTTATACTCATAAGGGAGCTCTCTGTTTTACTCTTTATGATTTCAATGCCCTATACTGCAAAGCAGCTACTTGTATTACAGAACGGATTACTGAAATTTAATAAAGTTCTTTTCGGAACAGCCATTGTTGCATCAGTTGTGATTTTATCACTTTCGATATACAGACCTGAATTACTGATCGGGGCCGCTGGCGAAAATATTACCAGTCGCATGGCAGGTGTTATACAGGATATTACGCCGCTTCTGATTATTAAAAATACAATGCTGGCACTTTTTATTATTTATGTTATTGCCGCAATTTTTTATTCAAAAATATACAACAGGATTCTCTACCCTGTCACAAAAATTTATGTTTCGCTCATTATCATGGCCTACTTCATATTAAGCGGTTTGTTTTATATTCTTTTTTTCAGCAGCAGTTCAGGTTATGTAAAATTTTATTTCCCTTATATGAGTACAGGTATTGCAATATTTTTACTGCTTAATACATTCAGTCTCGTTGATGTACTGGTTGATAATTCGAAGAAACTTATCAAAATTGAAAAAGACCTGAATCATATTCTCTACGAAGATAAAGATACCGGACTTCAGAACAGAAACAGTTTTATAAATGATCTTCAGATGGAGCTACTCAGCGAAAACGTTCTTTCGCTGATATTTATTGATATTGATGATTTTCAGAATCTAAATGAATCATTCGGCGAAAATTCTGGTGATGAGATACTGAAGCTGTTTAAAGGCAGACTCCTCGAATTCTTTTCATCTGAAGGCAGGCTCTACAGGATAGGCGGGGATGATTTTGTCCTGATGCTAAAAAATGCCAGGTCTGATGATGAAGTTAAAAATATCGCAGGCAGAATAATCTCATCGATGCGGAATCCTTTCAGTATATCAGGAGTTTCACATGTATTGACAGTGAGTATCGGTATCATACGGATACCGCGTGACGGGCACAGTGTAAACTCTGTTCTGACTAATGCATACAGTGCGATACGAAGCGCTAAACAGACAAAAAACACATACAGGGTTTTCTCTGAAGAGATGGCGGAACTCTCCTCGCGGAGGATCGGAATTGTCAGCCTGCTGAGGGCGAGTATAAGCAATGACCAGTTTGAGCTGTTTTATCAGCCTGTTGTTGATGCGGAGGGGAATCTTGTGTATGCGGAATCACTTCTGCGGTGTACAAATACAGATCCCGCAATCGGCGGGCCGGGGCAGTTTATACCCATAATGGAGAAAGCCGGGCTTATTAAAGACATAGATGACATGGTTATACGCAAGGCTTTTCATGATATGGAGATGCGTATAAAGAAAAGGTTCAGTATCAGTATCAATCTCTCATCAAATCAGCTTGTAAATCCCGCTTACAGCGATTTTCTCTATTCGTTTTCTGTACAGCATGGTATTGATCCGGCACTGATAACCCTTGAGGTCATTGAGAATACACTTATTGAAAACTTTGAATCCGGACGGCGGAGTATTCTGAACCTTAAAGAAAAGGGATTTAAAATAGCGATAGATGATTTCGGTAAAGGTTACTCATCTCTGTCATACCTGTCACAGCTCCCGGTTGATATTGTGAAGATTGATATGGCTTTTGTTCAGTCAATTCCGGGTGATCCTAAAAATGAGGCTGTTGCTGCTCACATCATGAATCTTGCTCACTCGCTTGATCTTAAAGTTGTAGCTGAGGGTTTTGAAAAAAGGGAACAGGTTGAGTTTTTCAGAAATATCGGATGCGATAATTTTCAGGGTTATTATTTTTCCCGGCCGCTGCCGCTTAATGAACTTCTTAAAAAGTATTTTACTTGAGCTGGTTATGCTCACTGTGAAATACAAATTCCGGTAGGCATGCTGTCAAGGGACAGGAATAGTTCAATATTCGAATTTGCAGTGTCCATATCTGCCCTGTATATCCTGTAACCGGTTTCTGATGTCCAGTAAATTTTGCGGCCAGTAGTATCAAGGGCAATTTTCTGAATGTCTGTAATACCTTCATCAATCCATGGAGGTTGATATGAAATTGAAGGGATAGCTGAACGGGTTATACTTTTACCATCATTAGTATTTGTAACATAATAAATAAATCCACCAGGACCATCAACAGCGATACCTTTAAGAGGAATAGAGTTGCTGCCAGGACCGGTGACTGAGTATTGTTGAGAATCTGAATCATCGTCGTTAATGTCGCCGTTATAGGCAGACCCCGCGTTTCCGTTACCGGCAGTAATGTAGATATCATAATATGAAGCATCAGTAAAATAAATTCGAGAATTATATGTGTCGATCGTTATTGAATAAACATAATCGTGAGCAAAATCATTCATCCATTTAATTCGTGCAAGTGAATCAAGGGACATGTTAGATCTCCATATATCATTATGACCTGATACACTATCGAATTCATTCCAGTAAATTAATCCGGCAGTATTATCAATTGCAATTGAAGATGGACCGAAATTCACAGTTGAGGTATAAACAACAACTGTATTGTCATCATTAAATCCTGCTCTGCATATACGATATGAACTGCCAGTATACTCTGCCCAGAAAATACGTGAATTATTTGAATCAACAGCTATATCAAGGGGGATATTAGATGATACTCTTACGATCTCCTCCCCTATGCCGTCAAAGTTTATTCTGTGTATGGTTCCATCGGCTTCTGACCAGTAGATTCCACTAAACTCATTCCATGAGAATGTGTAATTCCTGGTTGAGGTTTTACTATCCAGTAATGTTTCAAATTCAGAACCGCATCCTGTAAATACAATCGTGATGAATAAAGCCATCATAATTATTTTCTGATTAAAAAGCATAACCTGCACCAATGGCTAAACCGGCACCTTTCATCGGGGCACTCCCGTCATGAATATAGTTCAGCCGCAGTTGAGTTGATATTACGGCAGAATCAAATCTGAAAACGGGGCCGGCATGAACTGCGAGGTTCCATTTAACAGCAGAAGTCTCCTTAGCGGTTTCATCGTTTTTTACAGAATACCATCCTGCCCCCATAAGAGCGGAAATATTAAAATTAATTTTATAATCGTATATTGTGGCTTGTAACTGCCATAGCGGACCTGCTGATGTATTCAAGCCCATGACACTTCTATCGCCTTTTGCTGAATAGTAAACCCCCATTTCACTATCTATTCCGTAGATATAGTACTTCTTTAAAAATGCAACAGGAAACTCCCCTGATATGGCTGCACCTGCACTGTATGGAAGAACAGAATTAAGATTCCCGAAATTTTTATCGCAGAAAAAATCAAATATAAGAATAAAAGAATCGGTATCCCGGATTGTTGCAGGCTTGTTTTTCTTCTCCTTCAGTTGAAGGTTATCCAGCTTTTTCTCTCCGGCTAAGTAGTTCTTTTTTATCTCTGCCTCGTTGATCTGTTTTCCCATATCCCTGAATACTTCGATATCCTCCTCGAATGTTTCAGTTCTGTAGATCTTTTTGATTACTTTATACTTTATTGTAAATGTGCCGTGGTAGTTGGCAAATATGATATGTGCGGGTTTTTTATCTTCCAGGATCTTACCATTGAGTATCATGTCGTCTTTTGTTATAACAATATCAGCATAAAGTTTCGGGGGTAAAATAGAGACAGTTACAAGTATAACCGTCAGTGCTCTGGATAAGCGCATGTCAATCCTGTTCAGTAATCTTTGTAATTTTGTCCCTTTTTACATCTATTCTCCCGATGCTGGTTTCTAAAGAGATATAGTCAATATTTTTTTCTATAAGTTTTCCCTTGAATGTGTTTCCGTCGCTTGTAATAATTATAAGAAAGGTTTCTTTTATTGTAGCATTGACGCTGGTAAGTTTTTCAACTTTTTCTTTGAGGCTATCCGGTACATTTACTTTAATAGCGTCAGCTCCGGTTATACCTTCTGAAGAGAAGCCCTTACCTGTCTTAATTATTTCAGTAAGCACCGGGTCGTTTAATCTCTTATTAATATTTTCTGAAAGTTCAACTATCTTGTTGTCACCTCCTGCGGATTTTCCAATCATGTAAAGCTTCCTGTTGGAATATTTTGCGTAAGGTGAATCAGGTGAAGTTGTTACTACCTTCAGGTAGTTCTCCACTGCTTTTTCAGGCTCACCCAGGCCGCTGTAACATCTTGCCTTGAAATATTGTATGGATGGCAGGTCTGTGGGAGCCGCTTTACTTTCTATATCATTAATTATTCTCAGGGCCTGCTCATAAGCAAGAACGTTCACCAGTTTGCGGCTTTTTAAAACCGGGTCCGATTCGGCGATAAGTATTTTCTCCTTCGCAAGAGTAAAACCTTCAAGATATCTTATCAGAATTGACGCGGTTATTGCGCTGCTCTCCTGGCTGTAATCCCGTATAATTTTATTGTAATTCTTCATCGCCCTGTCATGATTTCCCGCAAGGGCGTAGCAGTAACCCTGCCTTAACAGTATGCTGGATATGTAACGTGAATTAAAAGTATGATTTTCAATAGCTTTATCATATAGAGCTATTGCGCGTTTGAACATAAAATTCCGTTCAAAGTAGTAAGCTTCATCGAGCTCTTTGAACTGTCTGTCATTGCTGCTTTTAAAACTTACAGGGGGTTTGCCGAGAATTCTCCGGTTAAAATTTATTATATAGAGTGCGGGGAGTGTAACTATACTGTTAACATTACCGTATTCCGCCTGATCTGTCCTGATTTGGAGAGAGAGTGTTCTCAGGTTGTTTTCAGTTATATCAGCGTCATCCTGTGACATTCTCTCCTCATATATTTTTTTATGTATTTCATATGTTGCAACCAGGGCAATGTGATCAATCCCCCCTTCATTTTTATCAGTCTCCTGAAGATAGGTTTTTAATTCATTCAGGCGTATAGATATTACAATATTATTTACGAAAATAAGATACCCGGCAATAAGCAGCGGTATAATCACTATTCCGATCTTAAATGATTTATCTTTAAAGGATGAGATAGATTTATGATTTGAATTCAACTCTGTTCTTTCCTCCGGCTTTGGCCTTTAAAAGTGCCGACGAAGCAGATTTGAAAATATTATCCGGATTCTGCTGCTGAAGTTCCTGTTCAGCCGGGTTGAATGTTGTTACTCCAATGCTCACTGATACTGAAAAATTTCCATCAGGTGTTATAATACTGTTACCAGCCACTGAACTTCGTATTGTTTCTGCAATATCCGCTATATCTGTCCCCGTGTGCCCGGCAGAAAGTAGAGCGAATTCATCATCGGCTATGCGCGCCAGTATATCACTTTCATGGCTGCTGTTAGATATTTTTTTTGCTGTCTCAAGCAGTATTATATCCCCTGTCTGTTTGCCGTAAAGGGCATTGATTTTGCTGAAGTCATCAATATTAATTATCATAAGAGAAAAACCGCCAGGGTGTGACTTTGCAGTTCTGAGTTCTTCACTGACCCTTTCGTTAAGATAATTACTGTTCAGCAGGCCTGTCAGATCATCCCGTGTTGAGCTTTTATCTTTTTTACGATTAATGTTTTTCGCAGATTCAACTTCTGTAGAAAGAGATATAATGTTATTGCGGGCAGATTCAGCCATGTTGTTGAATGCTGATGCAATGGAATCCAGTTCAAAGCTTTTACCTGAAAGTACAACACGGGCAGTCATGTCACCCCCGGAAAAGTTTTCAGCAGCAGTAACCAGGCTTTTAAGAGGGAGAATGAAGGACATGTAAAGAAATCCTGCGAAAATTATATGGAAGAAAACTACCACCAGTATGACATAAGATACCTGCTTGTAAAGATCTGCAAGTGACCTGTTCAGCGCACTGATATCATTTTTAATCAGCAGAATTGAATTACCCGGGTAAAAGTCATTAAGAGGTATATAAAAGTTAATATGTTTTTCATCTTTGTCTATTCTCAGGTAATAGTCTTTTCCCGAAAATGCTGATGATGTCATAGCGCGGAGAGAATCCTCTTTGAAAGATTCCGGAAGTTCTTCATTCTGTGATGATTTATGCAGTATCGCGTCTTTTTCAGAGATAATAAGATATTCCCTGAAATGAAGATCAATAATTTTTACAAGCTGCTGTAATGCCTCGTTTTCAGACCCTGTCTGAAACAGGCTCCCTTTTTTCATTTCAACGGTGAATTTTTTCATTGCTCCAATCAGTTCAGATATCTGTTTTTCTGATTCGAGCATTGTATTTTTGCCGATAGTATCAACCTGATTTTCAAATATTATGGATATAACGAATGACAGATTTATAAGCGATAGGAGTATGTAGAATGCAATTATTTTAAAACCGATTGATTTATATACTCTGTCTTTTAAACTCATAGTTTTAACAGTTCCCGTTTTCTCCGGTTTGCAAATCCGGTAAAAGTTTTTAATGCTCTTCAATACAGCTTTTTTGAATTTAAAGAAAGTTTCCGGTTTTCATAAATGTATTATTGCTTAATCGCAGTTATTTATAGTATAAAGAATTTATATGTTAAATGTGAATACCGGTCAACTGTTTTATTGGCCATGTATAATGTGCCCTGTCTCTTTATTATGACTCTGACAGTTCCGCATAACATCCTGATATAAAGATACAGCTTTTCCCGTTAAGGCTTCTTTCCGTTAAAAGCCTTATCCGCCATAGTGTGGTCCCCTCCCGGATTCCAGAAAGAGTATGATAATCCGCCTCCGTCATGCACACCTTTAACCTGCTTCAGTATATAGTCAGGCCCCCATGTGGGAGAGAGATAGTTCCACCCCTGTATCCACTGGCGTATCACCGTTCTTCCCCGTGCGTGATAGATTGAACGTATGGAGCTGTCCCGAACAATCCAGTACGGCCTGTCGCTGTCGGAGTAGCGCCTGTAGAATGATGCTCCAAAGTGTGACGGATAGACCATCGGATAGATCGCATCAACGAACCGTGATAGAAACTGTATATCCTGTCCTATAAGGTTGCCGAACCTGTACCATGCATTGAAACCATAAATATCAACGGAGACAGGCACTCCGCACTCCTGTCTCGCCTGCTGGAGAAAATCTCCAAGTATCTCCGATTTGTATGTATCGTCCTTCTCCCTGTACCTGTATAAACATCTTCCAACAAGGCCGTCGGTGGGGAAGCGTATGTAGTCAAACTGAATCTCATCAAAACCGAGTTTAGCTGTCTCGCGTGCAATTTCGATATTGTAGTCCCGGACAAACTTCGAGTATGGGTCGCACCATTTTTCACGCGGGAGCCCCACCCAGGGTTTATTGCTGAATTTATCCCAGATCGCATATTTACCGTTATACGCTTCGTACATTTTTTTATCTTTAAATGTCACGTTGCGGGCAATTACATATATTCCTTTATTGTGAAGCTGTTTAATTATATCCTTTATATTTGTATTTCTTATGGCGCCAAGTTCTCTGGCGGTTTTCGATTCAACAGGCGCGTTAATAATACCGTGATCATCTTTTACATCAATAACAACAGCGTTAAATCCGTTTCTATCAACGATATCAAGAAATCCTTTGAAATTTGTATTTATCATCCCCCAACTGACATATAATGCCTGTTTGTTTCCTGATTTGCTCTCCTTTTCGGGGATGTATTCTGTGATGTTTCTCTTTATAAAGAGGGGAGGGTTGCTGCTGCTCCCTTTGACGAATAAAAGCGCAGGGCCATCTTTTTTATATGAATTGGAGACCTCTTTTTGCAAAGATGATACTTCAATCTTTTGTGATGCAGGATTATACCTGTAGATAGATTCAGACGTTGATATATATATGCTGTCATTAAAGGGGCTTATGAAATGTACCCCTTCTCGTTTATCATCTTTAACAGGAATATTTACAGGCTTCCAGTTTTTCCAGTCCCTGGATTCAACCATGCCCCGACCGAAGAGATAACCTGAGTATAATACTCCATTTGATGCTGCAAGTGATGATACTTCTTCACAGAAGTGGAATGGGCCGACGTAATACTCCTTCGGAATGCCGTCATTGATTTCAGATGTTGAAGATGGTGTAATCTTTACAATTCCATTAAATGAAGTCCCGGCGTAAATGACTCCGTCAACCACAGTGATAGATGTGAAGTAGTATGAATTTTTGTTTTCCACAACATTGATTTTCTGCCAGCTTTCCCCCCGGTCAGCGGATTTATACAAAGTATGTTTTGTTGCAAGATAGAGTTTTGATTTATCAGCAGGGTCAATACAGAACGCTGATATCTGTCTGTATTCATTTATCCCTTCAAGCTGTGTTCTCCGTTTCAGAACCGGTGATGAGATATCGCTCCATTTGCTCTCCCCCTTTCCAAGCCGGAATATTCCGGAATACTCTGTGGTGAGGTATAGTGCTCCCTCTGAATCAGATGTTATGTATTCAGCATTAAAATCTTCAGGAAGTCCATCAGACATATTATGCCAGGACCCGTCATAACCTTTAATTCCCTCGCCGGGGAAAAATCCTATGTAGCTGTAATTGTCAATGTTTCCCGAGCAGGAAACGGCACCTGAAATTATAAATAGTATTAATGATAACAGGAAAGTTTTTTTTCCTGATAATACGCGGTTAACAAAAAACATCGGTTCCTCCCGGGATTCTCTGCTGTATTGTGGAGTTTTCTATCTGAAAATCAGCAGCAGACATTTCTATCCGGCAGGGAGAAGTGCTGTCAATTCTTAAATCAGCCGGGCTATTCTTCCTCCTCTTCACTCCCTTCTTTAAAAAGTGGTTTATCACAGGTTGCCTTGCAGTCCCTGAAACTGTCGCATCTTTCATGACATGCATGATCAAAATGATCGGTCGGACAGCTCATGTTGCATTCGCTGTGCATCTGTTCACAAAGGATTTCACACTGGCTTTTTGTTCTTAATGGATTGGCGCATCCGGCAGCAATCAGTACCGCTGTTATGAAAAGCAGGCTGGTTTTCTTCAATAATTTCATGATATCACCCCCTCTTTTTTAGCAGCGCAGCATATTTTTTCTGTTAAATTAAAGATAAGGTCTTCCGTAGAGAAGTCAAGCTGACGCAGGATTTTAATATTTCAAGCCTTCATATTGACAAAAAATGTACTATGTGATAAAATGGTAATGATCATATATAATATTTGAGCAAAAAATCTAATTAAATTATTCAGTGAGTATCGATGAAATTCATACCCTCCTTCTTTAAAATTAAAACAGGCAGAAAATACCCTGTTATTGTCCCTTCAGGGACCCATCCCATGGAGAGGCGGCTTATTGAGCGCGGAGTGCTTGATATACTCTTCCGCCTGAGAAAAAACGGCTATGAGTCCTACCTTGTGGGGGGCTGCGTCAGAGACATTCTCCTTGGAATGACTCCGAAAGATTTTGATATTGTAACAGATGCCCATCCCCGCCAGATCAAACGGCTTTTCAGCAGGTGCTATCTTATAGGTAAAAGATTCCGCCTGGCGCATGTTTATATCTCAGCTGACCGCTTTATTGAGGTTGCCACATTCCGCGCTGCTGCTGTGTCAACGGTTTCACATGGGAAAGCCTTCCAGAATAACAATGTTTTCGGTACAATCGAAGAGGATGTTATGCGGAGGGATTTTACAATCAACGCGCTCTATTATAATTCAGCAGATTCATCGATTGTTGACTATACAGGGGGACTTGCGGATATAAACAGGAAGATTCTCCGTTCAATCGGTGATCCCGCTGAGCGATTTAAAGAGGACCCTGTGAGGATTATCCGTGCTGCCAGGTTCAGCGCAAGGTTCGGATTCAGGCTTTCCAAAAAAGATTACAGTGCTGCTGTTGCCGGCGCGGAGCTTATAAAGGATGCGAACGGGAACCGGCTTCTTGAGGAGCTTTATAAGATATTAAAGTGCGGAGCTTCAGCTGGTTCTATAGTCAAACTTCACCGTTTCGGAGTGCTGAAATACTGGCTCCCGGAGCTTGACGAAAAAGGGGTAAGTATTCATATCCGGGAGAGGCTGGGAGTGATTGACAGGATGAGGCTTGCCGGAGAGGAAGTTCCTGTGGGGGTGCTTATTACCGCTCTTTTCTATGATCTTTTTAATGATCTGACGGAATCTTCTCTAATTAATGCCGGTTCTCACGATGTTTTCATGAAAGCCAGGGAGATATTCGCTCCTGTCGCAACACGGCTTCACCTGCCGAGAAAAGAGAGTGACCGTGTATGCAATATAGTCTCAAGAATGTCCTATTTCCTTGATTCAAATGACCGGAAAAGAAACAGTTCCTTTGAACAACGCTTTATAAAGAATGAGCATTTCAGTGATTCACTCTTTTTCTACCAGATTCTCTCTGAAGTAAAAGAGGGATATTCCGCAAAAGTCAAGTACTGGAAGAGACTGGCTGATAGCCTTAAGGATGATGGCGCCAGAAAAAATCAGACAAGAGATGAAAAACAGAAACCCTCTGACAGAACAGAAAAAACCGGAAGAAAGATAGAAGCAGATAAAAACCGCCCGGATAAAGGGGAGGGGGGCAGCGAAAATCCTGCAAAAAAGAAAAACAGAAGCAGAAAATATAGAGGGAGAGCCGGTAAAAAGAGCAGCGAAATCCCTTCTGATCCAGGTAAAGAAACAGGGATAGAATAATGGCCTACACTCTGATAAATATTGAATCGGGTGAAATTTTTACCTGTGAGGATCATGTCTGGATTGACGCTTATGAAGCAGCAAAAGCTGACGGCTGGAACCCTGACGGCACTATGTATGACGCGACATTCATAATAGATGAGGATCTGGATTATATCTGTGATGATAATGAGAAACTCTGGAAAATATATAAAGAAGTAGATTCAGAATTCAGCTGGAGCGGGAGCTACACCGAAAAGATGGGTCAGATTGTTACTTACGGTGACTCTTATTATATGGTTATGTCGCTGAAATGCGCTGGTGCAGACCCTGCTCTTTGTGAATTTGTGTCAAAAGGGAGTTTCAGAATCTGTTAAACAACCTTGCGCAGCAGGTCCTGGCACATCTCCCTGAGACTCTCCGCTCTCCTGTATAATTTGTCAAGATAGGGATTATCGGGATACCTTGAATAAAGCGCAAGGAGTTTGCCGGAGTATTTGAACATATGCGATTCAAGGTTTCTTATGTGAAACAGATCCTCATCGCCTTCATCAACAATTACAGAAGTTATCCTGTCCAGAAGATCATTTTCCTTAACAAACTCCGGGAACTCATCCATTTCGCTGAGAAAATCCCTGCACATAAGAGCTATTGATTTCTGGTAGTCTGAATTTTCATCACTCATATTCTGCCGCCATAGAAAAAGCTGCCTCTTTTTAAGGCAGCTTTTATCTGTCAGTCAACCAGTATTTACAGGTTCTCAGTTCTTTTTGGAATAAACCATATTCTTATAGTTTACCACAACTTCTTCTGCTTTTTTGTTTTCCCCTTTGAAAACATAAAGCATGCTGAGTCTTGTTACATCCGTGAGGTTTACCGAACTGCTCATCATAAGCTTTTCAAGTTCGGCAATAGCTTTGTCCAGATCTCCGATCTCTTTAACTTTGCTTTCATATGTAAGATTCTCAAGGTACACCCGGAACTTTTCATACTCAGGATGCTGAAGAATTGCCTCTTTCAGGTGTTTTACAGCTTCGTCATATCTCCCCAGGTGGAAACAGCAGAATCCGTAATACTTGTTAATAAATTCTTTATTATCAGCGATATGCCAGATTGCATCCAGATGTTCAATTACCCTGTTGTAATCTTTTCTTTCATAATAAATATGGGAGAGCATATAATTGGCTTTAAGATGCATCCTGTCAGCAGCTACAACTTTCAGGAGATACTTTTCCGCATTGTTGTAATCCTTCAGGTTGTAAAGAGTAAGCCCGGTATAGTAGTTGCCATCATTATAATCCGGTTTAATCGAAATCGAATCAAAGAAGTAGTCCAGAGCGCGTTTAAAATTTCCGGAATTGTAATACTCTACCCCGAGATTCAGAAGTATTTTGTGATTTTTTTCAATGTCAAGAGCCATATTGTATGTGGATATGGCCAGGTCGCTTTTACCCATGATCGAATAAAGCTCCCCCATGTTATTGTATGCTTCAATAAAATAGGGATACATCTTTATCGCCTTCTGGTATTCCGCAAGAGCTGTGGGGAGATCTCCACGGTTTGTTCTTTCAAGAGCTCTGTTGTAGATGCTTATTGCTTCTGTTGGTACTGAATTACTGTTCATATCAAAAACCTCATGCGAAGAAGTATTATAATCAGACTTATGCTGTTAAAATTATCGGAAAAAGTATTTGTATTAAGAGTAAAATAAATTAGACTTTTTCTCTTTTTTTTTATATATATAATCCAGTCAGGTGAAAATTTGATACTCGAAAACAGCAGTTGGAACACTATATAGTCGGAGGTACAAATATTAATAAACTATCTGTAGTTTTGATCTTTATTATATTATTGTAGGGCTTAATTTGAGCCTGACCGGATTAAATAATCTTGACATCTGAACTATCAGTGATTTTAATAATCAAAATTGGTATATTCGGGGGATGAGCCTAACATTAATATAGAGTTGTAGCGGATCTGCAATAAAAATGCAATCATAAAAACGGGGTAATTGAAAATGTTCGGAAGAAAAGTAAATAACACAAGGGTTTTTCGAGTAACAACAAAGATAGTCCTTGCATTTACCCTTTTCATACTTTTATCCAACCTGGCTTCAAACTATGTGAATCTCCTTTTTAACCGTTCAGAAATGCTGAGTCTTATGAACCAGCTTCTCATCAAGGATCTCAAGGCTATGTATATGTACTGCAATAACCAGTATGAGATCTACAGATTTGACAGGAACCTTGAAGAATCGGTTAAGAGCATAGAGAGCAAAGGTCTTAATGAGATTAAGAATGAGAAGGCTGTTGTTCTGGGAATCAAGAGGGACGGGGGTATACACTTCCAGGCCTCAAAAATAAAAAAATATGAAAGGTTCAATGATGTCATCGCTCTCAATGCCATGATCAGCCATGTGAAGGGTGATCAGTCTGAGGGTTCCGAGGGGCACCTGAATTTTTATTTTAATAACGAAGAGTATTTCGGCTTATTCAAATATAATCCTAAATGGGATATATTCATACTGAGAGGTGAAGAGAAGAACGAATTCTTCAGTGAATCCAGGTTGATCTTCATCCAGGTAAGTATAATTATTCTGATAATAACAGCAGTATCGGCTGTTGTGGGTATTTTTATTCTCCGGCGCATACTGAAGTTTATTGATGTTATAACAAAATCTATCATGGATATGATCCACAAGAAGGAGCTCAGTCTTATCAACCTTGATGGAGCGACAAACGATGACGTTACTTACATGGGGGTTGCTTTCAACTCTCTCTCAAGCACTGTAGGAAACCTGGTTAACATCTTCCAGAAATTTGCAAACCAGGATATAGTTCGCAAAGCCTACAACGAAAGAGAGGTTAAGCTTGAAGGTACAAAGAGGGAGCTCACCATTCTCTTCTCTGATATAAAGAGCTTCACGTTCATTACCGAGACACTGGGTAACGATATTATTAAACTTCTGAACATGCATTATGACAGGGCAATAAGGGAGATCATAAAGTATGATGGCGTGATTGGATCAATCATTGGAGATGCTCTCCTTGCTGTTTACGGCGCTCTTGATGATGCCAGGGAGAATAAGTCATTTCAGGCGGTTCTCTCCGCCTATAAACTTCACGAAGTGACAGAACTCCTGAGGCTCAGAATGGACAAGATCAAAACAGAGATCGAAGATGAGAAGGGTAAGCTCACAAAGGATGAACTCCATGTGTACAAAGCTGTTCTCCTTGAGATCGGTGTCGGTATTGACGGAGGCAGCGTATTCTATGGGACCCTGGGTTCTTATGTAAGGATGACAAACACTGTTATCGGTGATAATGTCAATGCCGCATCAAGGCTTGAGGGGCTTACAAGGGTTTACAAGGCTCCAGTAATCTGTTCAGAATATGTGAAGAACGATATAGAAACTAATGTTGATAAACATGGAATTTATTTTCTTGAAATCGACAGGGTAATGGTAAAAGGTAAAACAAAGGCTCAGAATATATACTGGCCTGTTCTTGAAAGTGAGATTGATGAGAGATTCAGAAAAGATCTCACTGCTTTTGAACTTGGCCTTGAACTTTATTATGCGGGTAAATGGGCTGATGCGCGTAAAAGATTCGCAAAATGCAGCCTTAAAGTGGCTGATGTATTTAAAGAAAGGACATCAGAAAGGTGTCCGAGCAACTGGGACGGCGTATGGCAAATGACAAGCAAGTAAAAAAGGATCTGGTGCCCTTCGGTTCAAAATTTCTTCCGGAGGAGATCGCTAATATTGACGGCAGTGCCGAGGTTTACTCACTGGAGTCTGAATACGCGAAAACTAAAAAGAATAAGAACTGGCTGGTTTTATTAATAGTGCTTATCTTTATCGGCCTTATAGCGGCTCTTACGGTTTTTGTTACATACTATTCGGAGAAAAAGGACAGCAATATCGAGGTGAGTATAAGTGAGTTTGATGATCTTCGCCTTAAGGAGATCCTTAATTCCTCAAGGCTTACAGAGAACAATCTCCAGATAAGTAAGAATGAAGTTCTGAGCCTGATGATTGAAATGAGAAACAGAATTCTTGAAGTGAATAACAGGTACCTGGTAAGGCAGAATGCTGTACTTGACAAGGGGTTTCCTGATAATGTGGCCAGAGAGAAGCTTGCTGAACTCAGGAATTCGGAAAACTCTGAGATCGCCGGTATTAAGGCGAATTTTGAAGGCCAGATAAACAGGAAGCGCGCAATCATAAACGAGATTGAACAGGAGAAAATAAAGGCTGACAGGGAACTTCAGAAGGAAAATAAGGCAATTGGTAAATTTGGTGATGAAAACAAGCTCTATGCGCACAAGATGAAACTCCTTCAGGATTCTTCCAAAAGCGGTCTCAATGCTCTCACAGATTTTTATGAGAGATATATCAAGTATATTATACTTAAGTATAACCCTGTTTTTACATCGGGTGATGTAAAGAGCACGCTTGATCGGAGTCTTAAAAAGGATGAACAGCAGAATCTCCGTGAGTATGATGAACTTTACGCAAGGGAAAATATAATAAGCAGACAGCGTTTTGATGAAACCAGAGCAAAAATAAATGATCAGAAGATGCTGCTCCAGAGGCTTACTGGAGTAGGATATGAAAACTCCGTTCCTCCGGCGCTTAAGAGTATTGATAATCTTTCAAAATCCATAGTGAACGATTATGAAACCTTCAGTTTCGGACTTACATCAACAGTAAAACTGAAAAATTCACAGATAGAGGATTACAGAATTGCTCTTGATGCTGTACTTAAAGAGAGGCCTGAAAGCGGTTACATTATATCTGCTGTAAATCCGTCAAGAATTTCAATTCATATAAACAGGCTTCTGACTGTGAAGGAGGGTGACACAGCCCTTGTGTTCAGGACTGATGATCTTTATATCGGTGAGATCGCTTTCTACAGGACATCCGAAGGTATCAAAGCTAAACTCGTGAGCCTCGCCGGGAAAGAGAAGATGAGGCCCTTTGACAGAATATTAATCAAGATTAAGTAGGTTGAAAATGAAAGTGAAAACATTTCTAATATCATTATTCATGTTGCTGTCAGTATCAGGAGCCATGGCGTATGACTGGAACTCTGCCGGTATGACTCTGAAGGAATCCGGAACAACTGAAGATGAGAATTTTTTAATACTGGCAGACAGAAGCTCAAATGAGATCAAGGTAAGATTTCAGGGTGAACTCAGTGATGCATGGGCCGATGCGGTTGTAAATCTGAATAAAAAATTCAGGACATGGACATACATGAAGGTCGGGAAACTCGATTTTTATGTTAATGGAAATACCCTGGATATACTTGTAATCCCTTCATCTTTTAATTATAAAGGGATGGACTTTGTACCTCATATTCCCGCAGGGATGACTTTTATTTATGACTATGATCTCAGATATAACTTCAGGGTAACGAAGAACGATTTTTTTCTCAGAATAAATGACAGGTTTATCGATGAATCATTTCTATGCCAGAGAATGAAAGAGGCCATTGATGATCCCGTAGGATACATGAAGAAAAGAGAGCCTGAGTATTTCCTTCGAAAGCTCAATGAACTTGAGGAGGCACAGGCTAAGACACAAAAGGAATCAGTCGAAAATTTTAACAGGCTTGTAAATGCTGTTATGTACTTTCAAAACAGCGGATTTCTCGGATTCGGGAATAACCCTGTGAAACCCCAGGTGATTAAAAGGGTTGTTGAACTGAGAACTGCTGATCCGAAAATTACTAAAGAAAAAATTAAAGCACAGCTTGAAACTGAAAAGATGGAAGTGAAGGATAAAGAGATAACACTGATCCTGAATATCTTTTATAATGAGTTTGAATAAAAAATGCTCATAGCCAGTTTTAACTGCAACTCGGTGCGGGCGAGAATGCCCGTACTGAAGAGATGGCTTGCGGATACCTCCCCCGATTTTCTCTGTCTCCAGGAGACCAAGGTTGTTGATGGCGATTTTCCTGTTGATGAGTTTCTTGAAAGCGGCTATAACTCTGTATTCATGGGTGAGAAGTCCTATAACGGTGTTGCGATTATTTCAAAAACGAAGCCTGACTCAGTATTCCACGGTTTTGACGGAAAGGGGAGTGACGAAGGTACAAGGCTTATCGCTGTAAAATCAGGGAAGATTAACATTGTAAACACATATATTCCTCAGGGTACAGCCCCCGATTCAGAGAAGTTCCAGTATAAACTCCATTGGTTTGAAAGGATAAAGGAGTTATTTGATTCCCGTTATAAAAAAAGCGACATATTGATATGGGTGGGGGATTTCAATGTTGCTCCGGAGCCCATTGATGTTCATAATCCTAAAAGGCTTCTCGGCAGCGTGGGCTATCACCCTGAGGAGCATAGAGCTCTTGCCTCAGTGAAGGAGTGGGGATTCACTGACATCTTCAGAAAGCATACTCCTGATGGTGGTAATTATTCATTCTGGGATTACCGGGTAAAGGATGGAGTGGCAAGGGGCCTCGGCTGGAGAGTTGATCATATCTGGGGAACATCAAAGGCTTCTGATAAATCTGTAAGATCATGGATTGATGTTGAACCGAGATTGTGGGAAAAACCTTCTGATCATACTCCTATCCTCGCTGAGTTTAATTTCTAACCGGAAAGAATAATACCAGCATGTTCCGCTTTTTAAAAATCCTTATTTTTATTGTAATGATTGTATCTCCTGCAATACTTTTCTCACAGATAAATTCTCCTGTTGTTGATGATGTTCCTGACGTTGAGTTTAATAAATCGGAAACCATCGAAAAATTTAAAGCTTCTGTTACCATTTATGGTAAGGGTGCCGCAAATGGAGAGATTATTCTGAATGCGGGCGCTTCAATAAATCCTTCAGAAGACAGAGGAAGGATTTATACTTTCAGCGACATCAGCCGCATAACTGTTGTGAAATGGTCCGTGCAGCGGAAAGGTTCAGGCTGGATTTTTTATCCTGACAGATATGAGATTGTTTTAAAGAATAAAACAGTGATACAGCATGATGGTAATCTCGGATTTTTTAACAGGATAAGGTTTATCAGTAGCGAGGGGCGCGAGAGCACTCTTTTTACATATTTTTATGATTATTTCAGAAACGGGAAATGGATAAACACAGGTGCTGTCGGAGAGAAAACTCCTCCCTCAAAACCTGCGGCCGGGACTTTGTATATTATTGAATTGAAGTGAGAAACTCCTCCAGAGAGCTGTTGAAAGACTCGCTCTCCTCGAAAAAAGGGATATGTCCTTTGCTGTCAAATATAACAAGCTTTGCACCTGGTATACTGTTCTGCATCTCTGCAGTGAGTTCAGCGGAGATCATGCTGTCGCATCTGTTCGCGAGTAGCAGAACAGGAATATCTATTTCTCCAAGAATCCCGGTATGATCGATGTTCATGCATATTCTCAAATCCTCTGTGATTATGGACTCCTCCTCGTTATCAATACTCTTCTTTGCTGCAAGGATGAAGATTCCGGCTTTTTTAAAAAATATAGCTGAGAGCATTTCATCGAAAAATTTTCTGAAATCATTAATTGAACGCTCAACCATATCCATTGTGACAGGTATCCTGGGCGCTGTGGATATCAGTATAAGAGCCCGGATTCTGTGATGATTGTTTTTATAGTGTTCAATGCAGACTGCCCCCCCCATGGAATGTCCGGCAAGTATGTAGCTTCCGATATTCTCCTTCCTCACCACCTGCTCGATGCTTCTGCTGTACACTGAAAGGGATAACGCTCCTGTTTTGCGGGATCTGCCATGTCCGGGGAGATCAATTGCTATGACCCTGAAGAAGCTTCCAAAATACTTCAACTGGTTGTGAAAAAACCTGGAATCCGCTGCAAGGCCGTGGACAAATATGATTGCAGGGCTGTTTTCTGTCCCGCTTGTCCTGTAATAGATTTTAGTGCTGTCAGATTCTATGTAATTCAAAGTTATTCCCATGAAGATGATTTTATAAATCTTCGAATATTATATCAATATTATTATTCAGGTATTGTTAAGATTTTCTTAAAAAAAGGTAAAATATCTGATTGCGGTTTTGTCTTTTGTTTCTGCCGGTACCGCCGGATAGATTTTAACCGGTTTTTAATTTTTTTAATACAGAACCGGGATTTGCCAATCCGATGTATTAATTAACTGAAAATTTAATGTCGATTAAGCATCAGTATTTTTATATCTTTAATATAAAGTTTTATCGATTGCATGATATATTCTTTATGCTTGACATATACTGTTTTTTTTGATTAAAATTTGTATTACAACTAATAAATAAGACCGGGTTGGATAGTGATATGACAGTTGATGAAAAGGGATTTAAGAAGCAATTCGGATTTTTCTCTCGTCTGAAGATCCGTTCAAAACTGATTTCAATTATATCAATAATAATCATTACCTCTCTTGCTGTAATGATCTCTCTTGCTACAATCTTTTTTAAGAAGGATAATGAGGTCAGGGTAAAGGAGAGCAACTTCACTATATCGCAGGTTATTGCTGCCAAAACTGAATCTGATTTTACAGCGATTGTTGAAAAGCTGAACATTATGGCAACAACCATGCTTCAGGAATTTAAAACTGAGCAGCAGAAAAGAATGTTTACTGACCTGTTCTTTACGAATGACAAAGATTTTCTTTATGTCGGTATCGGGACACCCGGTAAAAACGGGGAACTTGAAATAAAGAGGTTTATATATAATGACAGGTTTTTTAAAGACAATTCCGTTGATTACAAACTCCCCGTTCAGGTTAATGAAGAGAACAGGGATAAATATAAACGCTCCTTTAATGATGAGGCTGTTGTACATAATGTTTCTGCAAAATTCGGTTCTCCTGTAATTGCTGTTACATTTCCGTTTCAGAGGGGCGCAAATGAAACTGTAAGTTCAATAGTGGTGGGGTACATCAGGCTCAATAAAATTCTGAAATCCTTCAGCAAATCCGGTATAACTGATACATTTATGATAAATGGCGAAGGGGATGTTCTTGCTCACCCCGATACAAAACTTATTCTGGGGCATGTGAACCTGATTAATCTTCCGATTGTTGACATGATGATGAAAAGTAAACTGGACAACGGGCAGACCAGGTATAAGAATGAAGCCGGAATATTCCATCTCGGATCTTTCAAAAAGATCGGGTTCAGCGGTATAGGAGTGGTAAGTTCCGTATCAGAAGACCTTGCGCTGCAGGAGGTTTATAATATCCAGAGAAGGAACATCTATATTACTGTGATAGTTCTTAATCTTGCGATACTTATTGTTTATTTTTTCAGTAAATCGCTCACGAATCCGATTACCGCGCTTCTTGGAGCAACTAAGGAGATTGAGGCCGGTAACTTTCAGGTCGGTATAAAACCTTCAACAGGGGATGAAATCGGAATGCTCACCGAGTCCTTCGTTGATATGGGACGCGGACTTGAGGAGAGGGAGAGGATGAAGGATGCCTTTGGCAAGTTCGTTAACAAGGAGATTGCTGAGCAGGTACTTAGAGGTGAAATCAAGCTCGGTGGTGAGAGGAAGAAGGCAACAGTATTCTTTTCTGATATAAGATCCTTTACTGCTATTTCTGAAAAGCTTGAGCCGGAAGAAGTTGTTGAATTCTTAAACCAGTATATGACACGAATGGTTAACTGCGTGAACGATACTTTCGGTGTTGTTGATAAATATATAGGTGATGCAGTAATGGCAGTATGGGGCGCTCCGGTTTCTCACGGCAATGACACAGAAAATGCGATTAACGGCGCGCTCATGATGAGAAAGGAACTTATTGAATTCAACAAGGGGAGGGGGGATGACAAGCATCCGATAATCAAGATCGGATGCGGAATCAATACCGGCCCTGTGCTTGCCGGCCAGATCGGTTCCATGGAAAGGATGGAGTATACAGTTATCGGCGATGCTGTTAACCTCGCTTCAAGAATTGAATCTCTTAATAAACCTTTTGGAACAGATGTACTTATATCTTCAGATACGTATCATGAAGTGAAAGATATATTTAACGTGGAGCCCATGCAGAAGATAAAGGTCAAAGGGAAGTCGGAGCCGCAGCAGATATACGCTGTGCTTGGCAGGAAGGATGACCCATCTGCTCCGAAAACTCTTGAAGATATGAGAAAGCTTGTGGGCATTGATATGAAAGGGAAATGTTCAGAAGAAGTCGGTGATGAAGGTGAAGTGAAGTATGAAATTATTGAGGGGTGATATAATAGTATCTGCCGGAAGCGCTCTGATTATTTCAGCCAGTTCGGCGCTTCTATACGCTGATTTTACAAGGAAGATTGACGCAGGTGATCTAAAGCAGATAGGTACTATAACATTCAAGAGGGAAGTTGCCCAGAGGAAATACCAGGCCCAGGTTGTATGGGAGGAGGTTGAGCAGAACTTTCCGGTATTTAACAATGACTCTATACGAACATCCGAACTGTCAGAAGCCGTGATACATCTTAATGACGGTACAGACATAAATGTTGATGAAAACAGCATGATAATGCTTTCCTCCCTGGAAAATGCTATAAATATTAATTTCGAACATGGTTCAATTTCAGCAAACAGGAGCGGAATAAGCGGAACAGATATCTCCGCCATAAATATAAAATCAATGGACGCCACTGTATCTATTGACAAAGGTAATATTCAGCTTACTCAACTTGATAATCAGGAGCTTGATCTCACCGTATCAGAAGGCCAGGCTAAAGTTAAGGATGCAAAAGGCGAGACACTTGTGAAAGTTAACGAGAAAGCCCTTATATCATCCGACAGGCAGGAGACAAAAATTGTTCAGATCAGTTTTAATCTGAAAGCTCCTTCGCCTAACAGGTATATAGTGAGCGATGCCCCGAAAACTGATGTTTCATTTGAATGGGGTGTTGAAGGGAAATTCAGGAATATTACATGGGAAATAAGCAGTGACAGGACATTCGCAAAGCTTCTGCGAAGTATAAAGGTTACTGGTGAAAACAGGGTCTCATACAATCTGGAAGAGGGGGTATGGTTCTGGAGGATCTCTGCAATCAATCAGGAAACAGGTAAAAGCGAATACAGTGATACAGCAAAATTTAATATACTCTATAAAAAGCCCCCCAGAATTATTGCACCTCTTGCTGAGGAAATTATAACTCACACAGCGGCATTTAATGCCGTGTCATTCAAATGGATAGATCCTGATAACACCACTGACTATACTCTTGAAATATCACCTGATAAGGATTTTACAACAATTCTCAGAAGTGTTAAAACGCCATTGAATGATATTGCTGTTGATAATATTAATCCGGGGCGTTATTTCTGCCGGATTAAAAGCGCTCTCAACATCGGCGGAGAGGTCTTTGTAAAAAACAGCAGTACTGTTTCATTTGTCGTAGAAAAGGGTAAAGAGATCTCTCCTGTTAAACTTCTTTCCCCTGCAAAAGGGAGTAAAATTGATCAGGAACTTCTCAAGGGGAGGGGGCTTGTCCTGACATGGAATAGTGATCCGGTTTTTACATCGTATGATGTTGAGATATCCGGAAATCCGGATTTCACTGATATTATAAAAAAAGAAAGGAGAACTGTCAACTTCTTCGAAATGACAGGTACTCCGGACGAGGGTACATATTACTGGCGTGTACAGGGTGTAATATCCGGAACAGAAAAAGTACCATTCTCCGAGGCCGGTAATTTTGCAGTAACAGTTAAAGAAGTCCTTGCTCTTGTATCACCATCGGGCGATGAAGAGATAAAGATTCCCGCTGACAGAAAAGATAACAGTGTAAGATTTGTATGGAAGAGAGTAAGTGTTCCGGGAACTTTCAGCGTTCATTTCGCAGATAATCCTGAGTTTACAAAAGCAAGGATTCTGAATTTCAGAAATGAGAATGAAGGCCAGATATCCATTCCTGCATCGGGTGAATATTTCTGGCGGGTTACTCTTTCTGATCAAAAGGGCAGAGAAATTATGCGGAGTGAAACCGGAAAGTTTACTGCGTCTGTTGAAAAGCCTGTAGAAGTTGAAAAAACACTTATTGTTGTCAGGGCTCCTGTCCAGGGCGCAAAGATATATATAAATTCAGCATTCAAAGGTTACGGATCAGTCAGTGCCGAGGTTACACCTGAAAAGAATATAACTGTCAGAATCACTGCGCAGGATTTCAGGGAGTATACATCAACCGTTAAAGTTGAAGAGGGTAAGACTCTTACTGTGTCCCCGACAATGGAAAAAACAAAACAGCTTGAACGGGTCAAATGGGTAAGCTCACTCGCTTCACCTCTCAGTTCTGCTCCGGTTTATTATAAAGACAGAATAATCACCTGCTCGGAGAATGGTTCCTTCACTGTCTTAAGCAGCAGCGGAAATGTAATAGTAACAAAAAAGGTTGCGTCAAGAATTGAGTCAAGACCGGTAATTCATGAAAATGCAGTATATATTGTTGATGTTGACGGTAATCTCTATTCAATTGAGATTAATAGCGGGAAGCTTAACTGGAAAGTTAAAGCAGGCGGGCCTCTCCTTTTCAGATCTGAACCCCTCGTGACAAAGGACCGGATATTTCTTGCAACAGGTTACGGTTTTGTTGAAGCCTATGACCATGCAGGCAGAAAACTCTGGTCTACTAATCTGGATGAAGCAATCTACAACTCTCTGCAGGTCGCCGGGCGTAATCTGATAATTGCAACTGATGAATTAAAATTATATGCACTTGATTCAAAGGACGGCGACACAGTATGGTCTACACCTATAGATGAAAAGGTCATTACCCAGGCTCCACTTATTCACAACAAGCATATCTATTTCGGCTGCTATTCAGGTATATTCTACTCGATAACTGTTGATGACGGGGATATAGTCTGGACATATAAAACTGACGGGGCAATTTATTCATCGCCCTCATTATATGAAAAGAGCATTCTTTTCGGATCTGAGGACGGCTTTATCTATTCTCTGGAGGATACATCAGGAAAACTTCTCTGGAAATTTAAGACAGGGGGAGCAGTTACAGTGAGCCCGCTGCTTGCTTTCGGTAATGTGATAGTTGCTGATGACAGGACTGTATTTGCCCTCAATCCCGGGAAAGGAACCCTGGTTTGGCAGAATACATTCGCAAGCGATATAAAGACCTCACCTGTTTTTGCCGGAGATACGGTTTTATTGGGTCTTGAGAACGGAGATGTTGTATCAGTGAGGAATACTCTGATCCAGGTGGTTAAATGACACTTTAAGAAAAATACCTGATAAAGTGTAAAGTCGCAAAGAAATTTATTTAAATTATTAATATTGACTATAAAAGGGGTTCCGAAGAATGTGGAGCCTCTTTTTTGTTGTTGATCGCCATCTTTTTTTAAAATTAATACTTGAAATTATGTCTCCTTCATTTCTTCATACAGAAGTTAATATTTTGCGGCTGCCGCTGCTGAACTACGGCATGGCAGTATTTTCTGATTTCTAATCTCATTACCTGGTTTTTTAAATGGATTTTGTACACCTTCATAATCATTCAGACTATTCTATACTGGACGGGGCTATCACTGTTGATAAAATGGTGGGCCGCGCTGTTGATCTCGGAATGCCCGCGATAGCTGTCACTGATCATGGTAACATGTTCGGAGCAGTGGAATTTTACCAGAAAGCCAGGAAAAAAGGGATAAAGCCCATTGTAGGGGAGGAGTTTTATGTTGCTCCCGGTTCACGGTTCAAGAAAGAGGTGGCAAAGGACAGCAAAGAGGATATTGCCTACCACCTGATACTGCTGGCTAAAAATAATACAGGCTACAAGAATCTCATGCGGCTCTCATCCATAGCATACACTGAAGGTTTCTACTATAAGCCCCGGATCGACATGGAGGTGCTGGAGAAATATTCAGAGGGTATTATTGCCTCATCCGCATGTATTGCCGGTGAGATACCTGTTAATATAATCAGGGGGAGGAATAAAGAGGCCAGGGAACTTGCGGGTAAATACCAGGAGATATTCGGCAGGGATAATTTTTTTCTTGAGCTTCAGTATCATGGTATTAAAGAACAGGAGATTGCAAACAGAGAACTGATCCGCATGGCTTCTGAGATGAATATCCCCCTTATCGCAACCAATGACGCCCACTATGTAACAAGAGATGACGCATATTCTCATGAAGTTCTTCTCTGCGTACAGACAGGAAAAACAATGAGTGAAGAGAACAGGATGAGGTTCTCCACAAACGAATTCTACCTGAAGACACTTGACGAGATGAGGATGAACTTTGCTGATTATCCCGATTCTCTTTTCAATACATGTAAAATAGCAGATATGATCGACCTTGACATTGATCTCGGCAACCCCGTACTTCCGAATTTTGAAGTGCCGGCTGGTTATAATCTCGACTCATATCTCAGACACCTTGTTGATGAAGGCGCTGACAGAATATTCGGCGGTAATGTTCCGGAGGTGGCTAAAAAGAGAATTGAATATGAGCTGTCTGTAATTACCAGCATGAAGTTTTCCGGCTACTTTCTTATAGTCTGGGATTTTATCAATTACGCAAGGAGTGTTCACATCCCGGTGGGGCCCGGCAGGGGGTCTGCGGCAGGTTCAATAATCTCCTATTGTCTCGGGATTACAGCTCTTGACCCGCTGAAGTATAATCTTCTCTTTGAACGATTCCTCAACCCTGACAGGAACGAGATGCCTGATATGGATCTTGACTTCTGCGCTGACAGGCGTGAGGAGGTTATCGATTATGTCAAGGGGAAGTACGGCGAAGATCATGTAAGCCAGATAGTCACAATCAACAGGATGAAGGCAAAGGCTGTTGTAAAGGATGTCGCGCGCGCTCTCGACATACCATTCGCTGAAGCCAATGATATAAGCAAACTAATAGAAGAAAACACACTGGCTGAGTCGATCAAGTCATCACCTGAGTTAAAAAAACTCTCCGAAAGCGAGAGCGGCAGGGAACTGATAGATATATCCCTCAGGCTTGAGGGACTTACGCGATCTGTTGGTAAACATGCAGCCGGAGTTGTTATATCAAAGGGGCCGCTTACAGAATATGTCCCTCTCTACCGTGATAAGGACGGCAGTATATCCTCTCAGTATGAGAAGAACACTCTTGAACAGGCCGGCCTTGTGAAGATGGACTTTCTGGGGCTTAAAAACCTGAGTATTATTGATAATTGCCTGAAGATCATTAAGAAAACGACCGGTGATGATATAGATATAAATAATATCCCCCTTGATGACAGGGAGACCTTCAGGCTTCTCCAGAATGCGGATACACGTGGAGTGTTTCAGCTTGAAAGTTCAGGGATGCAGAATATTCTCAGACGTCTCAGTCCCACTGAATTTGAGGACATTATAGCAATTGTTGCACTATACAGACCGGGCCCTCTCGGTTCCGGAATGGTTGATGATTTTATCGAGAGAAAGAAGAAGCCTGAGCTTGTGAAATACTCTCACCCGTCACTTGAGCCTGTGCTTAAGGATACTCTTGGAGTTATTGTTTACCAGGAACAGGTAATGCTTATCTCCCAGATTATAGCGGGCTTTACCCTCCCTGAAGCGGATAAGCTCCGTAAAGCCATGGGTAAAAAGGTAATGGATATTATCAATGCCCTTGAAGAAAAATTCCTTGCAGGAGCGGAAAAGAACAAAATCGACAAGCAGATAGCTGTTGACCTGTATGAACTTATTAAGAAGTTCGGTGAGTACGGTTTCAATAAATCACATTCCGCTGCCTACGCTCTCGTGACATACCAGACAGCATATCTCAAGGCGCATTACCGCGTGCAGTATATGACGGCCCTCCTCTCGGCGCAGCCGGATAAGCAGGATGATGTTATACAGTATATATCTGACTGCAAAGAGAACGGCATCAGAGTGTTTCCTCCGTCCCTGAATAAGAGTTTTTACGATTTTACAATTGAAGAAAACTCTATAAGGTTCGGATTCGGTGCGATTAAGGGGCTTGGTGAAAAGGCCATTGAGAACATTGTCGAAGCAAGGAGCAAAACCGGCGGATTCAAAACGCTTAAGGAGTTTCTCGAAAAAGTTGACCTCAGCGTTGTGAATAAAGGGGTACTTGAATCACTGATTAAATCCGGTGCACTGGATGAGATTCATGATAACAGGGGGCAGCTCTTTGAATCAATAGATCTCATAATTGACCTTGCCAGGAAGTATCAGGCCGATATCCAGTCCGGGCAGGGAGATCTCTTCAGTATGGATTCATCCAGGGATAACACCAGGCTTTCATCGGACCTCCCCTCCGTATCTGACTGGAAGGATAACATTAAGCTTGCTTTTGAAAAGGAGACTATCGGACTCTACCTCTCCGGTCATCCTCTGTCAAGATTTGAAAATGAAATTAAATCGTTCCCTTCATATACTCTTGCTGAACTGTGTGATAACAACTGCAGTCAGGATGTGTCGATTGTCGGTATACTGGCCAATGTAACAGTAAGGCGTTCACAGAAGAACGGAAAGCAGTACGCGGCAGGTATGTTTGAGGATCTCAACGGTTCCATTGAGATCCTCTTTTTTTCAAAGGTGCTTGAAAAATTCAGTGATCTGATTAATGGCGGCGAACCTGTAATGGTTACCGGGAAAGTGGAGTTTGAAGGTGGAAAACCGCGAAAGATAATTGCCCAGAACCTTAAGTCTCTGAAGGATGTCCGGAGAGAGGCCGTTGCAGGCATTCATATCAGGCTTGATTCTCTGGGTGTTGATGACAGTATAATAACAGGTATTAAATCTGTTGTTGAGAAGCATAAAGGTAACTGCCCGATCTTTTTTCATGTCAGGGATCATGGCGGGGTGAGAACAATTAAAGCTCATTCTTCATTTAACGTTCATCCCTCTGAGCTTTTCATTGAAGAGATGGCAGGCACGGTGGGGCAAGGTTCAATAAGGTATTCATTTAACAGGTACGATTAGTATTAATCATTACTCAGAATAATACTCCTCTGGATCATGCTGTAACCTTTGGACTGCTCCATGGTTTTAGTATGCTTCAATGTTGTTTTAATTTTCATGTTCCTGAAATCTGAAAACTCCTTGCTCATAAGCTGCGCCAGTGTAACAGGGATTGTTACGTCTATTGTTGATTCCTCCGGGATGTGAATTATTATATCCGGATTTTTTCTGAAACTGTAGTCGCGCGTCGGCCCTGATTTTATCAGTTTAAGGAGCCTCCCGATGACTTCAACTCTTGTAAAACTTGTGAAGTTTCCTATAATATATATCTCTTCACTGGTAACTGCGTGGCAGTAATCGCATTTTTCAAAGAACTCTCCATTGAGGTAATAACCGTTATCAATTCTGAAAATTACATCAGCAGGTGCCGCAGAGCTGTTTTCAGGTGCGAGAGCTATGGCAGGTTTATTCAGCTTGCTGCGGAGTTTTTCTCTCGCTTTAATCATGGTAAAGAAAGTGTTAAGCTCGGATGTTATCTGCTGTTCACCATTTCCGGTATTGCTCAAGAATATATTAAAGTTTCTATTGAAAAGGCCGGCATCTGATGTCAGCCGGTCGATCAGCTGGTTTACTTTATTGTCCCCTGTCTTTATATTCCTGAGCAGGAGTTTAGGATCTCTAACCTCACTGCTGAATTTGAGGTAATCAGAGGGTTCAGAAAGAATGAACAAACTGCAGATGACATCTTTGTAAGATTCGCTATGTGTGATAAGTGCGTAAGAGAGAAGAATTGTTTTCAGCACCCTCAGGCTGTCATTGTCATCGGTTCCTGAATTGATTTTTATATCGATAATTATTAAAAGCGGATAACCCTTTGATTTTATGTAATCAAGCAGGTCCTTTTTAATCCATGACAGCCCGCCATTTCGCGTTGTTTTTTCCCGTATATATTCAACAGAAGTTAAATTATTTTCCGTTTCAGGAACTTTGATTCTATTCTCTTCTGCAAAATGTTTAAAAACAGGGATAAGATCCCGCTTACCGGTAATTATAAAAACAGTATCTGAACTTTCAGCCATCCACCTTTCCTATCTGATTATTTATGGTAAAATTAATCTTTTTATCTTTTAATTCCAACCAAATTTTTATGCCGACAGGAAATAGTCGTGGAAATTAAGGCTAACAGCCAAATATTATTTTTTCTGCAAAAAAAACCTTGAATTATGAGGGGTAAATAAAAATATTCATTTAAATAAGTTAATGCCGGAAAACACTCCATGTTAAGAGAGATGATATGAAAATAGTAAGGAAGATAGAAGATGTACGTGAGGCAGTAAGAGAAGCAAGGAAAAGCGGCAAAAAGATAGGTTTTGTACCCACTATGGGATTTTTACATGACGGGCATATAAGCCTTGTGGAGATATCAAAAAAGAACGCCGAATTCCAGGTGATGAGTATTTTTGTTAACCGCCTTCAGTTTAATGATGTCAATGATTTCAACACCTATCCTAAAGACCTTGAGAGGGATTTCGATATTGCGGAGAAGGGTGGTGTTGACCTTATCTTCACGCCGGATGATACTGAAATGTATAGGAACAATCTGACAACAGTAGATGTTGACATGCTGACAGAAAACCTTTGCGGAGCGCACAGGCCCGGACACTTTAAAGGGGTATTCACTGTAGTCTCCAAGTTATTTAATATAGTTCAGCCCGATGTGGCTGTTTTCGGACAGAAGGATATACAACAGGCGGTTAGTCTTGAAAAGATGGTTGCAGATCTGAATTTCCCTATAAAGATGATAATAGCTCCTATAAAAAGAGAGATCGACGGACTTGCAATGAGCTCAAGGAACAAACACCTCTCCTCTGAACAGAGAAGCGCCGCTCTCTCTTTGAGCAGAAGCCTGAAAAAGTGTGAAGAGTTATTAAAATCCGGAGTAACAGAATCTTCAAAAATTATCGGTGAGATGAAAAAAGTCATCGAAGAGGGCAAGCCTGATAAAATAGATTATATCTCCATTGTTGATTACGGTACGCTTAAAGATACAACCGTTGCAGGTGATAAAACCGTAATAGCTGTTGCCGCTTACTGGGGTACAACAAGGCTTATTGATAATATGATTGCGGAAAGAGAGGGGAACAGCTTAAAATGCGTGTAATGGTCAGTTTTATTTTTTTATTTTCTCTCTTGCCATTGTTGAGTTGTGCGAAGGGGGGCCCTCTGACACCTTCTGATACTTTCCAGGTAATTAAAGAAGCTGCCGGGAAAAATGATCGGGAAGTGTTAATGCGGCATCTTTCAACAGAGAGCCTTGAGAAGATAGATGAGTTTATCAAGCTTACTGTTAAACTCAGTGACACACAGCTTAAGGCAATAGCACTTTCGGAAAATATATCTCCGGATAAGATCCGGAACATGAACCCTGCTGACTGTACAGCCCTATATTTTTCAAGAAGCAGGTACGGGAACAGTCTTGCAGATATTTTTAATGATGAGATTATAGCAGTTGATGTGAGCGGTTCATCTGCTGTAATCAAAACATCCAGCGGATATGAACTGGATTTCGTCAGGGAAGGCCCTTACTGGAAGTTTGATCTCAGCAGACTGTAGAATTTTATATGTCTAAAAAAAGAATAACAATCCCGGTATTTATACCTCACATAGGCTGCCCGCACTGTTGTGTATTCTGCAACCAGTGGCGCGTGACAGGTTCCTCCTCTCAGCCGAACATGCCGGCTGTAGCAGCAGTAATTGAAAAGTATCTGTCAGCCGTATCCACCTCTGTGGAAAAAGTTGAACTGGCATTTTTCGGGGGGAGTTTTACCGGCATTGAACCTGAGCTTCAGGAGAGATATCTTTCATGGATTCAGCCGTATATTGAGAAGGGAGAAATAAGTTCAATCAGAGTCTCAACCAGGCCTGATTATATAACCGGCGCGTCGCTCGCTCTGCTTAAAAAGTATCATGTCGAAACAGTGGAGCTTGGAGTCCAATCCTTTGATGATGAAGTGCTGGAAGCATCAGGAAGGGGGCACAGCTCTGATGATTCAGTTAAAGCGGTAAAACTTATAAAAGAGTCAGGTTTCCGGAGCGGGATCCAGCTTCTGCCGGGTCTCCCGAAAGATACTCCGCAGAAATCTGTCAGAACAGCGGAGATTACCGTCTCTCTTAAACCTGACGATGTCCGGATATATCCCGCTGTGGTACTTAAAGATACAGCTCTTGAAACACTATTCTCTTCCGGTGACTATACACCGATGACGATAGAAGAGACCGTTGAACTCTGCTCCGTAATGTATGGTATGTTCTATGAGAACGGTATTAATATTATCAGAATGGGGCTTCATCCGATGGATTTCACTGAAGGTGACAACCCCGTAGTCGCGGGCCCGTATCACCCTGCAATCGGTTTTATGATTAAGTCACGGTACAGAAGAAGAGCCCTTGAAACTCTATTTAAAGACTGGCGGTCTGAACATAGTGACAGTCGGCCGGTGTCTCTCCTGCTTCCGGGGAAAAACAGGGAGGAGTTTATAGGGATGAACAGAGAAAATATTTTTTATCTTAAAGAGAAATTTTTTTTAACAGATATTGTATGTAAATATACAGATAATTCTGAACCATCGATTCAGTGATTTTTTCATTGACAGTAAAGGTATATTAACGGTTTTTGCATATAATGGCATTATTCAGGTCACGCTGACAAATGAGGATGTATGACCGGAGAAATTTCATTATTATAGCAGATTACGATTGAATTAGAGCATCAAATTGTCATTTCGTAGACCGCTATAGTTTTACTTAAATTTATTTTTTAGAAAATCAACATTAGATAATTACAGAGGTGAATTTATGCCCACATATCAGTATGAATGTCTGGAGTGCAAACACAGGTTTGATGTTTTTCAATCGATGAAAGATGATCCTGTCAGTGTATGCGAAAAGTGCGGCAAGCCTGTGAGAAAATTGTTTAATGCCACAGGTATCATTTTTAAAGGTAATGGATTTTACGTTAACGACTATAAGAATAAAAGCACATCATCAGAAAGTCAGCCGGCTCCGGCCTGTACTGGAAACTGCGGTTCCTGCGGTGTATCAGGCGCTGAATAGGCTTATTTTTTTTCTCTTCTCTTTTTTGCCCTGTTCTGCCTGTTTATGGAGAACAGATACTTCTCTATACTGAACAGGGCATTACCTGAAATAACATCCTCTTTAAATTTGAATCCTGTAATTTCATCAATAAAATCGCGAATAGTCTCTGGAGATTTCGCTGTCTCCGGATCTATCAGCAGGTATTCCGCGTCAGCCATGAGATATTTTTTACTTCTTAAGGGGTAAAGAACCTGTCTGGCGTTATAGATGGGGACTACTATTTTTAATTCATTTTCTCTCAATTCCCGTATTGTCTGCTCAATCTTCTGTTCATTTTCCGGTTTGAGCTCTATGAGGTCTGAAAGAGGGATAAGAGGAGATTGTCTTTCGCTGATGAGCTTATAAATATCTTTTGTTTCTTTTGAAATTCCTTTCTTAATATTCAGGGCTTTCTGAGGTTGTGATTTCTGCCCCACTCTGGCCTGTGTCTTGCCGCTTCTGGTGAAGAGTGAAGCTATGCCGGATATTATTACCGCAATAAATGATTTCCCGGTATCTTTGTCAGCCTGGTCATAGTATTCATCCGCTTCAGCAGATGCAATTTTGAAATCATCATAGTCTTTTGCCAGTTTTTTGAAGGCATTTATATTCTCTTCATTCCCGAATATTTTTAGTGCTAGATCATGAGACGGGAGAAGCTTTTTCCCTGATTCAGTAAGAATGTCCGCATTAAAGATCAGCTCATCCTGTTTTCTCTGTTCCATGTAGCGGTATTCTGCGTTGTAAAGAATGAGGTGCATGTACTCATCATATTTCTGGAAAAACTGGGATGCATCAAAGAGATATCTGCTGCCGTCATTCATCGGGAATGATATAACTTTTGCCGAGCTAACTTTCTCTGTCTCCCATCTGGAGAATATTTCCGGAGTCAATTCCTTAAACATGGAGAGAATTGCCCGGTCCGTGGCCATAAAATGAGTTCTGACATAGTTCATGATATCGCCGTCAAGGAGAACCACCGGGTCGAGTATTTTATCAACTTTATTTATGCAGTCTCTCAGAGAATGAAAATTTCTCACAGCCAGAAGATCTTTTTTATCCAGTGCCGCTGCAAGTTCCCCTGTCAGAATGCTGAGAATATAATCTATTTTGGTGTCCCTGTAATCGCTTATATACGGGTTGAGAATGCCGAGATTCTTCAGCCGCCTGTTAATCGGGGCTGAATGTGTATCTATAATTTTTTTGAGAGATTCAACTTCTATCTTGTTTTTAACTGCATCATAATTGTCTTTATGAAAGCAGTAATCCTCTGTTATATCAATGCCTGTTCTGTCGGAGGTGTAATTTTTAAAGGTGAAAATTGTTTTGCCAAGCTGGTTTTTTATAATCTGGGAAAGCTGGTTTCTATTCTTAGATTTTTTTATGAGTTTAGTCAGGTTGAACAGCCTGAAACTCTGAAGCAGGTGAAGCAGGTTCGCGGAAGAGGTGTTATCCCTGGCCCCCTGAAGCGCATGATAACTGGAATCGTTCATCATCAGGGTCAGTTCAACTTTCTCTTCTATATTGAGTTTCTTGCTTTCCGGTTCGATTGAGAAATTGAAGGAGTATACAGGCCTTATATGTTCAGGGTGGTTCTTAATAAGCTGATCAACCAGAAACTGTATATTCATCAGCCTCTTCTGTGTTACGGGCATTCTTATGTTTCTTGATTCATTGAGATATTCCACAGTGGCAAGTTCACCGGTTTTGTTTTTCAACCAGTTTTTCTGAAGCAGATCGATCTCTGTGAGGATCTCTTCAACATGAGCTTCCTTTGCGAGTCTTTCATTAAGAAAAGGAAATTTTTCACTTTTGGAATAAGCCAATTTAACACCTTCAGTTATTTTGAAATACTGTAATAAAATTTAAAAATGAATTAAAAATAATCACCTTCAGTTTTTTTGCGAATATAATCATTTCTTTTTATTTTAATTTAAATCATCTTTTGTCAATGATTAATTAGAACCCTTGACCATGGGGACAAAGCGCACATAGGTTATCACCTCAGATAGAATGTTTTCACCCTTCCTGACGATTTTTATCAGTTTCTGAATAGATTCCCCGACAGGCGCTATGAGCCTTCCGTTATCTGCAAGCTGATCAATCAGTTTCTGAGGTATTCTATCCGGGGCGGCGGTGAGAAGAATAACGTCAAAGGGGGCTTCGTCAGGGAGACCTTCAAATCCGTCACCATGAATAACCTTTACATTCAGACATCCCGTATCAGAGAGAATCTGCCCGGCTTTCTGAGCCAGTGCATCAATCCTTTCAATGCTGTAAATCTCCTTTGCAAGTCTGGAGAGAATTGCAGCCTGGTAGCCTGAACCGCAGCCGATTTCAAGAACCTTCTCCTCCCCTGTAAATTCACAAAGCTGGCTCATCAGTGCGACAATATAGGGCTGCGAAATAGTTTGTCCATGCCCTATGGGGAGCGGATGATCTCCGTAAGCGTCAATGAAATACTTCTCCTGAATAAACAGCTCTCTCTCAGTTTCGCGCATTGCATCAATTACCCGCTGATCAGATATATCCCGTGAGGAGATATGTTCCCTGATCATTCTCTCCCTCTGCTGTTTCATAATCTCTTTTTTATCAATGCCCATTTATACCCGGATTTATAGAAGTAATCATCTTAACTGGTTTGTTAATTAAAGTTTAATCAACTTGTGTAATAGTCAATAAATAACTCAGATTTTCTCCAATTATATTTATAAATATAAAATCAGCGGAGAATGTGTAGCAAAAAGGATACACCGTTGTCGATAATGCACCAGTACTATATACATAACCGGAATCGCTGAATATGGTAAGGTTGAATAACTGCTGATTTAATCAGTAGTTATTCGCTTATATAAAAATATTTAAACATGGCACGTATATTGCAATATTATATGTAATAACAGAATAAGGAGGCCGGCGTAATGAGTGAAATAATATATATGTTCTGGATTGTCCTTGTTTTCTGGTTTGTTATTGAAATAATAAATGACAGAATAAACAGAAATAAAAAGGTCATTGATGTATTCAATGAGTATGATAATAAATAGTATATTATCATACCGGTTTTTCCTGATTAAGATTCTAATTATCCCCGCCTGTTAATATATACCTGTGTCAATAACTGACTGGAATTCAATTATAATTGACACATATATCCACCGTAATATTATCAATGAAAGCATTGGTTTCTCTCCGGGATCTTTTAAAAGATTATAGAGCCTGCTTTTCATTTGTTATATTATAGCAGTTAATGAATTATTTAGTCTCTGTCATTTCGAACGTATGTGAGAAATCTTTAAAATGATCTTAAAAAAACAGATTTCTCAGTCGCTGTCGCTTCTTCGAAATGACAAATTCAAACATTTCAATCATTAACTGCTATAGTCAGATATTCAGGTAAAAATTTATAAATATATGGTGTGTTATCGGGTCAGGTATGAAATTTGTCAGGTTAATATTAATACTCATCGTTCTCATGTCAGTTGCAGTTTCCGGGGAGGATGAAGATGGCAGTCTGGGGAGAATTATTGCTGATATCGATAATTATAAAAATAAAACTGTAACCCTGGAACTCCGGCTGAAACATCTGGACAGGATATTTGAAAAGATTGTTTTTTACGACAGTGAGAATATTGATATTGAATTTGACATCTCCGGCAGGGAGAGAAAAAAAGCGCTTGCCCGTGACCTCCTTAACCTGCACGAGGGTATGCTTTATTCCGTAACATTCAGGGTCATAGGTACAGGTAATTTAGGGGGGCTTCTTGGAGAAGTTTCAGGATTTAAACCTCTTGTAATTGAAATAATACCGGAAAATCGTAGTGAGAGTGATTAATAAAAAGAAAGCAGAATAGCTGGGCGGCTATTCTGCCTTCTTCACTTTGCAGTGTCAAGTCAGTGATACGGTAAGAACGGGAGGGAACTACCATATCAATGCTTGTACCGAAAATATCGGTTTAATATTCTGGAAACTTTAACAAAAAAAAGAGAATTTATAAAAAAAATGAGAATTAAAATAGCAGAAATTAAATGACAGGCCATGTAATAAAAGTATTCGGAAGGTATTATACAGTTCTCTCAGGGGGCACTGCGGTTAACTCTGTGCTCAGGGGAAAGATGAAGATGGGCATAACCGATAACTTCTCAAATCCCGTTGCTGTGGGGGATATCGTAGAGTTTGAGGTTAACGAAGAGGGTCTCGGAGTTATAAGCCGGGTTCACGAAAGGAAAAATGTTTTTACAAGGAAGGATGGTGTCCGTTCCAGGGAGGATTTAATCGCCTGCAATCTTGAACAGATTGTTGTTGTGCAGGCCTTTGATTCGCCTAAACTAAATCTCCGTTTTGCTGACAGGATTGTTGTGCGCGGAGGTAAGGGGGGGGTTCCTGTTGTGCTCTGTGTAAATAAGCTTGACCTTGCCCTTGAAGGTGAAACTGAGTATATCGATTCCTATTATAAAGGCTCAGGTGTTTCATCTGTTTATGTATGTGCTAAAACCGGCGAGGGGATGGATAAATTCAGGGAACTCCTTGATAAAAAGAGGACCCTGTTTGTAGGATACTCCGGTGTAGGTAAGTCCACTCTTCTTAATAAAATATATCCCGGCCTTGATCTGCGGACATCTGATGTTTCTGGCAGCAGCGGCAAAGGGAAGCATACTACAACCAATGTGAATCTTGTTGTTCTCCCTGACGGGACAGAACTTATTGACACTCCCGGTGTCAGGGAGTTCGGACTTGTGGATATTGATCCGAACAACCTGGGGAATTATTTTAAGGATTTCAGGAAAGCTTCGGAGAAGTGCAGGTTCAGGCCATGTTCTCATGATCATGAACCGGGTTGCGAGGTGAAGCGGCTTGCGGAGAAGGGGAAGATCCATGAAGAACGGTATATCTCCTACCTTAATATTCTTTATTCGATTCAGGAAAACCTGAAGAATATGTACTGACCGGAAATACCATGGAAATGATAGGTATAGATAATCTTCAGGTTTCTCTTTCAGGCCGGGAAATTATTAAAGGTATAAGCTTTGAACTGCATTCCGGCGAAACACTTGTGCTTATGGGGAAAAACGGTGCGGGGAAATCGGTTCTTCTCAAGGTTATAGCCGGGCTTATTTCCGGTTTTACTGGTGATGTGCGGGTTAAAGGGGAGCCGGTTCAATCCGGTACCGGAAGAGTAAAACAATACTCAGGGGGGAATCCCGCAATAGCCTATGTTTTTCAGAAAGGGGGGCTCTTTGATTCAATGAGCGTCTTTGATAACGCGGCATTCGGGCTGAGGAGAATGGAGCTTTCTGAAAGCGAGGTGGAGAGCAGGGTACTTGCAGCAATTGAGAGAGTGGGGCTCAGGGGGAGTGAGAAGAAGTATCCTTCGGATCTTTCAGGAGGTATGCAGAAGCGGGTGGGGCTCGCGCGTGCGGTGTGTATGGAACCTGATATAATTCTCTTCGATGATCCGACAGCCGGGCTTGATCCGATACTCTCTGATTCAATGGCAGACCTGATTCTTGATATAACAGCAGGGACAGAACGAGCGGCAATTGCGGTTACAAATGATATTAAGGTAGCTGAAAAAATAGCCCTCAGGGCGGCACTTCTTTTTGACGGCCGCTTTGTCTATTATGGAAGCGGCAGAAATTTTTTTCTTCAGGCGGATGATTACTCAAGACAGTTTATAAACGGGGACGTTGAAGGGCCCATTGACGCGTATTGATTTATAGTCATTCTCTCTGCCGTCCTGCTGTGTTAATTAGTACAAAATTAATTCATTGCTTCATTTAAAAAAAAGAGGATAAATAAATGGAAATTAAAAAAGCCAAATTTGATGTATCAGGTATAGGCTCAGCCCTTCTCGATTTTATGGTGGAGGTTGACGATTCATTTCTTCAGAAACTCGGCCTCACAAAAGGGGGTATGCAGCTTATTGATGAAGACAGAAGTAAAGAGATATTCTCACTGATTTCCGGTATGAAAATTGAAACTGCACCAGGCGGAAGTTCGGCAAATACTGTTGCAGGAGTGGCAACTCTCGGCGGCAGAGGGGCCTTTATCGGACGTGTTGCTGATGATGAATACGGCAGAGTCTATATTAAAAAAACTACAGATTCAGGAGTGCACTCCCTGATTTCTGCCGGAGACGGTCTTACAGGCCATGCAATTGCATTCATCACTCCGGATTCGGAGCGGACTTTTGCAACACACCTTGGCGCGGCGCTCCGCCTCTCACATGAAGACGTTGATTACTCAGCAGTAGCTGAAAGTTCCATACTCCACCTGGAGGGGTATCTTTTCGAGCCTGCAAATCTCAGGGAGATATGCTACAGGGCAATGGATACTGCAAAGAAGAACGGCGTATTAATCTCCGTGGACCTTGCTGATCCGGGGCTCATCGGGAGGATTGGGGATGTGTTCAAAGATCTCCTGAATAATTATGCTGATATAGTATTTATGAACGAGGAGGAGGCTTTTGCCTTTACCGGGGTACGTGATAAAAATGCCCTGGAAAAGATCCCTTCAAGGTGCGGCATAGCAATAGTTAAACTGGGTGAAAAAGGGAGCATAATAAGGCACAGCAGCGGATTTGCGGAGATCCCTCCATACAAAACAGAGGTAGTCAATACAAATGGAGCTGGTGATATGTACGCAGCAGGTGTGTTGTATGGAATTACATCCGGTAAGAGTATTGAAATGGCCGGCAGGATCGGCAGTTATTCTGCTTCAGTTGTTGTTGCTTCAGTAGGCGCAAGGGCAGAGAAGGGTATAGACCTGAAGGGGATTATTTAAAAAACTTCGTCATATCCTCAATTGCTTTATTGTAAGTCTCTTCAAAGCCTAATTTAGACTTATAACCGGCGGCGTTCTTATGCCCCCCGCCGCCGTTTTCAATTGCTATTTCAGCCACGTTGAGAGCACCCTTGGTTCTCATGCTGACCTTAACAGGACCTTCGGTGTCCTGCTTAATCAGGAGGCTTGCCACAACTCCCTTAACCTGAAACGGCTGGTTGATTGTTGCTTCACCTTCAGAGAAAGATCCCCCTGTCTCCTGAACCATCTCCGGAGTGAGTTTCATTGCAATCAATCGCCCGTTGAAGAGAACTTTCATTGTGGATAAAATTCGCCCCCTCAGTTGAAAGCTTGAAATTGAATTGCTCTCATAAAGCTGTTCGTAAACCTTGAAGGGATCAACTCCGAAACTCACCAGGTGTGATGCTATGCGGAATGTTTCAGATGTGGTTTTCGGAAACCTGAAGGAACCTGTATCAAAAACAATGCCTGCATATAAAGCCTGTGCAGTCTTGAAGTTCAGTTCTTTACCGTAATGCCCGATTATGCTGTATATTATTTCAGAGGCGGAAGCAGCGTCAACTTTAACATAATTCGCGTCAGCTTTCTCCTGGTCACCCTGGTGATGGTCAATGATAAAGCAGTCTTTCACCCTGCTGCTTAGAAGCCTGTAGACAGTACCTGTGTTGTCATAATCATTTGTATCAAGGACAAACTGGGCATAGTCCTCAATTTTTCCGGGAATCTGAGTAATATCTTCGAGAATGTTTATTTCATTATCTATATCCATAAAACGGCAGATTTCAGGGGTCGGGTCAGAGTTGAAGATAACCGCGTGTTTCCCTAACTGTTTCATCAGGTCATAGAACGCAATTTCGCACGCAAGACCGTCTGCATCAGGGCTTTCGTGTGTTGATATTATGAATTTGTCATACCTGTTAATAAATTCATCAAGATTTTTGATGGATTTGTTCATCAACCCCCCCGGGAGTTTTAATCCTTCAACAGAGGAAATCCCATCTCCTCTCTTATCTGGACATATCTTTCAGCGCATTTCCTGGCAATATTACGTACTCTGGTTATGTAGCCCACCCTTTCCGTTACAGAAATAGCGCCTCTGGCATCTAACATATTAAAAGAATGGGAACATTTCAATACAAAATCATAAGCCGGGAGAACAATATTTGCATCTTTATATTCAAGTACAGCAAGACACTCCTTTTCATACATGTCGAAGAGCTTAAAATACATGTCAGTATCGGCTATATTAAAATTATAGTGTGAAAATTCAAACTCACTTCTGTGGTGAATATCCCTGTAGGAAAAACGGTCGTTCCAGGAGATGTCAAAAACAGAATCCACACCCTGGATATATGTGCAGATTCTTTCAAGTCCGTAAGTAAGCTCTGCTGTAACAGGGGAGAGATCTATGCTGCCGCACTGCTGGAAATATGTAAATTGTGTTACCTCCATACCGTCCAGCCAGACCTCCCATCCAAGGCCCGCTGCTCCAAGGGTTGGGGATTCCCAGTCATCCTCAACAAAACGTACATCATGCTCTTTCAGGTTTATACCTAGGTATTCAAGGGACTGAAGGTAGAGATCCTGAATATTCACAGGGGAAGGCTTCATGATTACCTGGTACTGGTAGTAATGCTGCAGCCTGTTGGGATTATCGCCGTACCTTCCGTCTGTGGGGCGCCTTGAAGGTTCAACATATGCCACGTTCCAGGGCTCCGGGCCAAGTACTCTTAAAAAAGTAGCAGGGTTGAATGTGCCCGCTCCCACTTCAGAATCGTATCCCTGAATAATTACGCATCCCTGTTTCGCCCAGTATTCATTAAGTTTTGCTATTATATCCTGAAAGTGCATGTATATTCCTCTGATGAATTCGCTGTTTTTATAGCGATTGATCATTTTTATACATTTTTTAAAGTCAAGTAAATAAAGGCAAATATTATTTTTTGACGTTTTTGCCCGGGGCTGAAGGTGAATAGCTTTCCATGAGAGTGATATGCAGTTTTTCGAAGTCCTCTTTATTTGTCAGTTTGAAAAATTCAAGAACACCATCATCAGTGATTTCAAATCTTGACTTGTTATTCTCAATTTCAACAAAAACAGTCGCGAGATATACTGTATAAATCAGGTTTTTAAGTTCTTCAGGAGCCCTGTGCGGCCTGCGGTGGAGTTCTATTGTTTTTATAAGAGATTCATTGAAATTCCATCTTTTACATATAAGAGCGCCAAGTGAGCTGTGGCTTATGCCAAGGCTTATCTCTTCAAGGAGTGTTGAATCTTCGATACCTTTAAAACCTGTTATTGTCCGTATCTTTTCAAGTAGATCCGAGTGCATTGACAGCATAACTATTTTTCCGATATCAGCAAGCAGGGCGGAGAGGTAAACCTGGTCAGCAAGCTTGCTGTTAGCCGGAATCCGCTTCACAAGTGCCTGCGCATAAAAAGCACGTTTATTTGAATCATTCCAGATTGCTTCGAATCTTTTATATCTTGATTCAACAACTTTCTGGACTCCTGTTGCTATAAGGAGAGTGTTTATCCCTTTCATCCCTATAATCTTAACAGCTTCATCAATTGTCTCTATCCTGTTCATTGTTACATAACCGGCGGAATTTGACAGCTTTATTATAGATGCAGTGAGTCCCGGGTCTTTCGATATTGATGCCGCTATGCTTTTTATATCACTTTCAGGATTACGGCATAGCGCCCGTATCTCCTTTATATTGTCCGGGAGAGCAGGAATCTCCTCTATCTCCTTCATTATCTCTTCAGCAACCCTGAATTGAAGTTCTGTATTACCGATATTACACGGAATGCTCAGATTAACAGATGTCAGATTTTCGTTTCTGCTTATTGTAAATGATTCCTTGGGGAATCCTGAGCTTTTTAACAGCATCATTGCCATAATGAGCCCGAGGCCGGCGCCTTCAGAATCATCAAGTACATCAGCAAAGGCTTCGGAAATGTCATGATATTTAAATGCTTTTGATACTCGGGCCTTGATTTTATTCATTTCAGATTCTATTATCGGGGCATTATTCATAATGCTTATAATCAGTGATTCGTTTCGTACACTGAAATTGACCCGTACAACATATTTTGCTGTAGAGAGAGAGTTCATGTATTCATTATCAGTTGTCTGGAAAACATCATCTTTGAATTTGTCCATCCCCTCTCTGTAGCTTTTCATGTCATTTATATCAAGGTTTTGTTTTTCAAAATAGAGTCTTTTCAGGTTGGCCTTAATGGCGTTATTGATCATTTCACGGATTATTGTAATGATTGTATCCTTATGGAAAAGGAGATCGTAATGTTCAAGATACCTGTGCAGAATTTTCAGGATATGAGAATCTGTATCAGTGGTAAATTTTTTAAACTGAATATAGAAATCATCGCCGGAAGTAATTGCCTGCGTATAATCAGATGGTTTTGTGAAGTAGTCGGCTGCTTCCATATATTCTATATAATTACTCCGCTGAATTAAAGACTGAAGGAAAACCTGTCTATAGACGGATAAGACCGTCTAAAATACTTATCGTACTCCAATGGAATGTTTATTAGTAATGAAAATCAGAATATATCAATTATTTTTTATCAGAAACCGGTTTTTATTATATTTATTAATCGAAATTTGTTTTAAATTTTTCTGGTTTACATTTTTTCACCTATAAAACTATTAATCATCCGGTATTCTGCATATATTTTAAATGATGTCCTGAAATTCTTTATTTTAATTTGAAGTTGACAGCAGGGGATTGAATATATTAAAATGATATACGGGTAAATTTGTTATTGTTCCGGCCTGATTAGTCAGGATGCTCGCCTTACGGAACAGAATTATAATTATTGTAATCCCGGATTTGAAAGATAAAATATACTTTATTGTATTTTGCAGATAAAACAGTATTTTTTAACGGAGTATCCCAGATGAAAGATTTTCCAAATTTAAATACCAAGGAACCGGATGGTATTTCACCAACCGGTAAACCATATGTCATTATGGTTGTTGACGGAAAGGATTTCCAGAGGAAACAGCTCGCCCAGATTTTTGAATCGGAACAGTATAAAGTAGTTGAAACAGCATCTAACGGCAAAGAAGCTCTTGAAAAATATGACAAGCTGAAGGGTAAGATCGACCTTATTACAACAGACCTTGATATGCCGGTACTTGACGGTTATGCCATGCTGTATGAACTGAGTCAGCGGAAGAGTGAAACTCTCGTGGTCTTCATCAGCGAGGAGACAACTAAGGGTGTTATGCAGGATCTTATATCTATGGGAGTTAAGGATTATATTCTTAAGCCTGTTAACAGAAGACTTGTACTGGAAAGGGTGAAAAATGTACTCACAAAGTATTATAAAAAGACAGAAAGTTTATTGTAGAGACTGATTTATATCAGCACAGGGGATTTTCTTTATGAGTAATGAACTGGAAGCCGCAGCAACGAATTTTTCGGAACAGGCAAAGAAGCTTCAGATTGCGCTTTATTTTACGCATGGTGATCAGGATAAAGCAAAAAAGATGCTTAATGATACATATAAGGATCTTATTGTCCTGAAAGGGCGGTTTTCTTCTGCCAGTGTGTATGGCGTTTTTATTATATTCTTCAATTCTGTTTACATGAAAGTGGTGAACTCCTTTGCGCTGGTGAGCAAATCATTTGAGCTTGCTGATATGAAGACCTCCATGGACTGGAGGAACTTTGAGAAACAGCTGGATAATATTTTAAAAAAAGGTGGAATGGATGAAGTTTTCACCGCGCAGGTGAAAGAAAATATCTCCAAAAATCTTACAATACAGGAACTGACAAAGCTGTCTAATCTTATTTCAATAAATGACGCAATAGCAGTAAACCACAGCTTTCAGAAATTTTTAGCTGATGTCACAGGCTTCCAGAACATTGAGTTATCACTGGATTATGAATCTGTTACATCCCTTGCAATGGAACTCCACTCAATTACCGGAATGAAGATACCCCCTGCCGAACTGGCGCGAGGGCAGGTGGATGAAAAGTCAAAGCAGGATGTAAAAGTTGAAAAGATTGATGATAACCTGGAGGGGAAAGAGATTAAGCTGATGCTGAATGGCGCTCTAATCCTCTCCCCGATTAAAGGGAAGGATATCAGTAAACTCGCTGTGACTGACAGAATTATGATAAGCATCATCGATAAAAATCCCAGGGCTGTTGATGTGGCTAAAGCTTTTAATGCTTATGATTCTGAAGGTAATATGAAGCCGATCCCCGGCAGAATCGTATCAATTAAACGGGATGATTATCTTCATATTATGGCAATTGTTGCCAAAGGGATTTACATGAAAATCATTGAGGAGGAGGAGAACATCAAGGTGGCTATGGATCCCACGTATTACAATCAGGCATCTAAAAATGAGCCTGAAGATAAAGGGAGCAGCAAAACCATGATGATTATTCTTTCCATTGTTTTTGTTGCCCTGGTGGGTATAATTCTCTTCTTTGTGTTAAGCTTCTGATTAAACAGGACGCACAGGTATCCCTCTTTTCCCGAGAGCCTCTTTCACTTCCCTTATGCTGATCTCCCTGAAGTGAAATATTGATGCAGCAAGCACTGCATCAGCTTTCCCTTTGGTAAATCCTTCATAAAGATGATCAATGTTACCCGCTCCTCCTGATGCTATTACCGGGATATCGACAGCTTCAGAAAGTCTCCTCGTAAGCTCAAGGTCGTAGCCGTCTTTTGTGCCGTCTTTATCCATGCTGGTAAGCAGAATTTCACCCGCGCCAAGTTTTGCCGCTTCAACTGCCCAGTCTATGACGTCAAGTTCAGTGGGTGTTCTACCTCCGTTAAGGAATACAGTCCAGCCCCCGCGATCATTCTTTTTTGCGTCTATGGCAACAAGGATACACTGTGAACCGAACTTCTCTGCTGATTCTGTTATGAGCCGCGGATTCTGTACTGCGGCTGTATTTATGGATATTTTGTCTGCTCCGTTCCCAAGTATAAGCCTCACATCCTCCACTGTGCGTATTCCACCACCCACTGTAAAGGGGATATGAACTGTCTCAGCAACACGTTTTACCATATCAAGAATGATGTTTCTTCTGTCCGAAGATGCGGTAATGTCGAGGAAGCAGAGTTCATCAGCACCTTCGGAATCATAAAACTTTCCATTTTCAACCGGGTCACCTGCATCCTGAAGGTTCAGGAAGTTTACACCTTTAACAACGCGCCCGTCTTTAACATCAAGGCATGGGATAATTCTTTTAGCGAGCATCAGCATATCCTTAAACTTTTATGGATGATATATTTGTGATTTACCCGGATAATGTAAATAGTTTTTTTATACTTATCCTTTTTTAAAATGTAATCAATTTTTATTCCTAAACATAGTTATTAGTGCAAAGTTATTAGTATGATTTTTCTGTCATACCGGCTGTAGCGTGCGCGCCCTGAGCGTAGCGAAGAAGTACCCTTGGGGTGGAATGCCGGAATCTCATACAATTAATCTATGAGATTCCGGTATTTGCACGAACTGAAGATGCAAAACCGGAATGACAAAATTTTATGATTATAATAGTTTTATACATAATTATTTTTTAGAGTTTTTAATTTTTATAATTCTTTTAGGAATTATTACTGAAATGTAATCAATTTTTAAGTGACAATTCCATGCATATTGAAATTATTAACAATAACAAAGGGAGTATCGGAGAGTAATTTATGCCGGGTAAAAAACATTGCAGCAGGGATATCTTCAGGGAGTTTTCGCATGAATATATCCCGCTTATCGATAAATATATCGCAGACTATTTTGACGCAAAATCTGCTGATGCGGCCCTTCCTTTCATGAAAGAGATGTATGCTGACATTAAAGAATATTGTCTCCGTGACGGGAAGAGGATCAGGCCGCTCCTCCTTATAAATGCATATAACGGATATAAAAAAGGTTTCCGCAAGGGAGCCGAGATCGTTAAGTTAGGCGCTGCTGTTGAGATTATGCATTCATTTCTCCTGGTGCAGGATGATATTATAGACAGGGCTGAGATGAGAAGGGGAGGTGAAGCTCTGCATATACTCCTTGGTAAAAGGTATTCATCTGTTACAACTAATCCCCTCATCGGTACAGACATAGCTTCTGTGCTTGCGGACATTATGTTCTCAGCAGCAATTGATATAATCTGCGGAGCAAAACTCAGAGACAGGGTTAAGATCTCGTATCTTGAGGTATTCTCCCGCACTTATGAGAAAACCGCCTGGGGGCAGATACTGGATTCTCTGAATACAATGCCCCGTGCTATTGACAGTGAAAGCAATGCCCCAATGATGATCTCCCTGATGAAGACTGCCTGGTACACCATGGTATACCCCGTAACAATGGGTTATGTGCTCAGCGGAGAGAACGGGCGTAATGAACTGAAGGCCATCGAGGAGTTTGGTGTACCCCTTGGTGTGGCATTCCAGATACGTGATGATATACTCGGTGTTTTCGGTATTGAGTCCGATACAGGTAAGCCCAATGATTCGGATATACATGAAGGGAAGTTTACCCTTCTTGTACATAACACCATGCAGAAACTTGATGGTAACAATCTTGATAAATTTAAGTCAGTTCTTCTGTCGCAGTCAAAAACAGAGGCTGATGTTCAATACATCAGGGAAACAATTAAAAGCAGTGGAGCCCTTGATGAGACAATTGACAGCCACAGTAACCTTATTGCCGCGGCTGAGGAGAAGCTTGATGAGCTCAGGATTAAATCATATAACAGAGAGTTGTTGAGAGGGGTCGTTGAGTCAGTGGGCGATATCCCGGTATGATTAATTTAAAATAGTTATCACATCCCTGATTGCCGAGATCTTCGCCTCTGTACTTTTTCTGATATCCACGAGTGACAGGTCATTCTCAGGACTTTTATGATAAAGAGAATAGTTCTCTATGGTGTTTACACCGCGTTTATAATCTTTTTTCCTTGAGTCAAAGGCGTCTTTGTATATCTTCTCAATCGACAGAATAAGTGTTTCAAGAACTGATTTTAGTGAAATATCTGCGGGGAGTTCTCTTTTAACAAGCTTTACAGCATGGTTCCAGTAACCTGTATTGTCAGGTTCCATTATGTTTTTAAATTCCGGCCTGCGGTTTGTTTTTATAACCTCTTCAGTTCTTGAAAACAGCGCTATAAGGAGATAATGGCGAATATAAAAGCTGTATGTATCTATTCCTTTTAATCGCGATTCATCTGTTATAAAATTTTTCCCGGCACCCGGTATATCTCTTTCTGTAAAACATATTGTAAAATCTGCTGCTTTCTCAAGCCGCTCCCTTGCTGTAATCATAAGATCAATTATTGAAGGGCGGAGTATAGTGAAGTCAAATATATTCCGCTTCGATTTATTTCTGTTTCTGTATTTTGCCTCATTGCGGAGTACTGCATAAATATTCTCACGGAGCGTCCACCCCGGTATAAGCTCGTTGAGGTGAAGGGACACACCTTTATTGTAGGCTGACGGAGAGAGAATAAGTGAGAAGGGGAATTCAACACTCTGCGACTGTGTTACTGTTCCTGTGGCTACAATTGAATACGGCGCCCTTCTGTAATCTCCGGGAAATTTTATGCTGCATCCCAGGCCGAAGAACATACCTTCACCGGGATAGAGTTCCTGATCAGGGAGACGTGAAGTATGGTTTGACCCCACGTTTGCCCCGTAGCCGATGTTTCCCCTTCCGCCGGGCCATACAGTTGCGATGAGGAGAGACTGGTGATGGCTAACTGTAAAAGGCCCTGCAAAAGCTGATGTCACCTCACCCCCTCCTAATGAAGAATTGGGACCGATGATGGAAGATGAAACGCGGCTCTGGTTTTCAGACTCAGTGTGCTCCATGAACAGTGAATTGAAGACAATGGCGCCTGAGTTGATGCGGCAGCCATACTGGATCATTGAACCTTCAATTCTGGTTCCGGAGCCTGCGAAAATTTTTTCTTCCGGAGAACTCAGAAGAGTTGAGCCTGTAATAAGAAGTGTTCCCCGTATCTCCGATGAGTCTCCGATAAATGAATCCCGTATTGATGCAGTGTCTGTAATTATACAATTTTTCCCGATATACCCGGTTTCAAGGCTTGAACTGTTTCTATACATTGCAATATAGTCAGAGAATCCTGCAGGGTTGTGCGCGGAATCCAGTATAAGTTCCGCACTTTCCATGTCCATGTCGGCAAAGAGCGGGAAGGGTATCTCCCCTGTTTCAGGGCCCACAGGTACAACAAGGCCGTTGCCGAAACTGCAGTTGCATGCAGCAGTTACGGAACCTGTGTTGTATATAACCGCGTTTTCAGAAATATAATAATTTGAAATAAGCCTGCATTGAAATATAAGCGATTCTGAGTCTATAAAGGAATTGATTATAACACTGTCGTAAATTCCGGAGGGGATAAACGCACCATCCTGAACATCAAGCTTCCTGCCGGTAAAAACACCAAGCATACACTTCCCGAAAAACCTGTTCCCTGATATATATTCAGGAGTAAATTCTTCTTTGACTTTAATCTGCTTCCAGTCTTCAGCGCTGTTCCTGTTTTTTTCAAGAACTGAAATTTCTGCATCAGTGAGCGGGCGGTACTCTGAATCTATTTTTTTTATTGAGTTTTTAATCATCTGAATTGTTTTCAGAAATTCGGATGATTGGATTATATTCTGAAGTTTTTCATTGAGTGTCATGAGTTTTTCCCCATTAATCACTTTACGGTATTAAATATGGAAGTAATCTATAATAATCGTTACCCCGGTTTTGTAAAGCAAATACCGGGGTCTTATACAATAAGTTCAAATAAATGTTTCCATTCATGGCTGAACTGATTTATAAGGTTTTATTTAATTATAGCATTCTCCATGTTGCAGGTTGTCTCCATCCGGACTTATGAGCATATATTTACGTCATTCCGGTTTTGAAAGTATGTGAGAATGCCGGTATCTCATGGAGTAAGCAATAAATTTTAGTGTGAGATGCCGGTATTAACTGCGTTAAACCGGCATGACAGATAAATCTAACAGCTTATCCGGTCCAAAAGTAAAGCAGTTTTTATTTAACTGATCATCGAAAGGAAAAGTGCATGTATGCGGGGATCACCTGTAAGTTCAGGGTGGAAGCTTGATGCAAGGAAGTTGTTTTCTCTTACAAGTACAGGCACATCTTCATATTCAGCAAGTACCTCAACTCCTGCACCGTATCCTGTAATCTTCGGAGCTCTGATGAATATTCCTGTCACCGGCTCTTCTCCGATTCCCTTAACTGTAAAAGCTGCTTCAAAGCTTTCAAGCTGTCTTCCGTATGCGTTTCTGTGTACAGATATATCCATGAGACCGGGAATCGGAAGGTTGAAGTTATCAACCTCTTTTGCGAGGAGAATCATCCCTGCGCAGGTACCGAATACAGGCATACCCTCTAAGGCCCGCCTGCGCAGAGGTTCAATGAGGCGGTTCCGCGTCAGGAGTTTACTCATTACAGTGCTCTCTCCGCCTGGTATTATAAGGCCGTTTATCTTCGCGAGATCCTCTGATGTGCGGACTTCGATAGACTGCGCGCCGAGGCTTTCAGCCATGAGGGAGTGCTTGTGATAAGCCCCCTGCATGGCAAGAACTCCTATTATCTTTTCTGCGGGCACCGGCTGTTACCAGCCTCTCCCCGCAAGCTTGTCGCTCTCTTTAAGCTGGGTTATACCTATGCCGGTCATTGCTTCACCGAGGTTTCGTGAAATCTCCGCGAGTTTTTTCGGGTCATTGTAATAGGTGACAGCCTGAACAATAGCCTGTGCCCTCTTAGCCGGATCGCCTGATTTGAATATCCCTGAGCCCACAAAAACAGACTCAGCGCCAAGGTGCATCATAAGAGCAGCATCAGCCGGAGTGGCAACCCCCCCTGCTGAAAAGTTCGGTACAGGGAGCTTCCCTGTCTGGGCAACTTCAAGTATAAGTTCGTATGGAGCGCCCATCTCTTTTGCCACAGTCATCAGTTCCTCTTCCGGGAGGTTTCTGATTCTTCTCATATCATCCTGAAGTGTCCGCATGTGACGAACAGCTTCGATTATATCACCTGTACCTGCTTCACCCTTTGTTCTTATCATTGCAGCGCCTTCACCTATACGGCGCAGCGCTTCACCCAGGTCACGGCATCCGCAGACGAAGGGGACTTTAAACACGCGTTTATTTACGTGAAACCTGTCATCAGCAGGGGTCAGTACTTCACTCTCATCTATAAAATCGACTTCAAGTGCTTCGAGAATCTGTGCTTCAACAAAGTGGCCGATACGGCATTTTGCCATTACGGGGATGGATACAACTTTCTGGATACCTGTGATCATATCAGGGTCGGACATTCTGGCAACTCCCCCTGCAACCCTGATATCAGCTGGAACACGCTCAAGAGCCATAACTGCCGCAGCTCCCGCGTCCTCCGCAATCTTCGCGTGTTCAGGTGTAACAACATCCATAATTACACCCCCTTTAAGCATTTCAGCTAAACCCACCTTGGTTTTCCATGTGGATTCCTGTTTTGAACTCCATACTTTATCTGTCATAGGTATTACCTCTTTTTTCTGAATATTGATAACTGTGGCTTTTATTCTGTAAATCGGTACATTTTAATGATAAACTCCGCCGGCGACCGCAGTAAGAGCCCGAAGCTTAAAATGGATGACCGTGCTTCAGTTGGGGTGACTTGTACCAATTATTTAGTAAAACGCCATATCTAAGATCGATTTTAACCGATCCTGATGTTAAAATAAACTATTATAAGGCTTATTTTAAGTGAGGCATATTAAAAACGAACGGTTTTTTTTCAATTATTTTATAGAAAATGTGAAAAACTCATACAGGAGCGTTTCAGGGTGCTGCTGTACCTCTTGTAAAACTGGGTTAATACGTCATCCCGGTTTCGAGCGTATGTGAGAATACCGGGATCTCATAGAGAAAGTACCGGATGATACTTTATATTTCCGTCTGCCACCGGACTTACCGCATGAGATGCCGGTATTAACTTCGTTAAACCGGCATGACAGTGAGCAGATTACAGGTTAACCCGTAAAATCGCTTTATGCCTGTCAGAGGGTTGATTTGACAAAAAAGAAAATTCGTTAATTTTTATTTCTCCTGTTCTTTAATCGTACCGAAGGTGTCCTGTAGCAGTAACGGAGAGCGAACGGAGGGGAAGCGGAGCGGATTCGAAGAGGGAGTGCGCAAGGCAGGTGAATAAGGGGGAGTCTTACCCTCTGTCACCCGGATTTTTCAGGTAGTGGGAGATAAATACGCCGTACCCTGTTTTTCCATTTTTACCTTTTCTGCGGAGTACTGCCGCTTTTTTATTCCATAATAACTTTTCATCATCCTGCATCTGCTGCCATGCTTTAACAGCGTCGGCAAAGGTGCTGCGGTTTCCCCTCTGTGCTTCTGTATCAGGGTTATGCGGGATTACATGCCTGCGTACGCATTGTGTGCCGAGCCTGTTGTAATGGACAACTTTATCCATTTTACCGTTAGCTTCACTGGCTATGGGATTCAGTTTAATACGTGCCATTATCATCCTGTTCAATGAAAATTTTTTATTTAATTATACGATACAATTGAGTGAGAAGTAAAGTGTTTTTTACAGGTATATTACTGCAAACAGGAACATTTTTATTTTCTTCTTCATAACCGGACAGATGAACAGATTTTTTCCTTGTATATATTTATTTATAATAAAATATGTTTCCATAACCGGTTTATCAGGGCACTATAAATAGAGAACATGAGGAGCAGATATATGGATAAAAGCACAATAACCGCCCGGCAGAATCTTGAAATCAAAGGGAGCCTTATATTTTTTATCGGATTTATAGTAATAGCGTTCCTGGCTGCTCTTTTTCAATTTCTGGCCGGACAGACAGCTGCAACAATGGCACCTGCGGCACTACTTAATTCAGTCATTATTTTAATTGCGTTTATTATATACAGACGGAAGAAAAGCGGTAATAATACGGAAATTCTCTGCTGGATCGCCGCTCTTCTCGGGCTCGCTTTCAATTCAATGGCAAGATACATGTATGCTGTCAAGTTTGACTGGCAATACGCTGTAGAAGGATTTCATCTTTCTGCAATAACAATTTCTTTTCTTGTACTCCTTCAGTTTTTTTACAACAGGAGACTCTATATCGTAATGGCAATACTGCTGTTCGGTGCATGGGTATTATTTCTTGTTCTTGCAGGACAGAACGGTGTTGAGTTCTATCAGTTTACTTTAAAAGACGGGAAAGTCTTTCATGGTGTAATGATTCTCCGCGAAATTTATTATGTTCTTATTATGATGCTCGTGGCTGTTGCTGTATACTTTAACATCCCGAGTATTGAGGAGTTCGACAGGCGTACAACCAGCCAACAGAAGATTATCCTTGAACAGGCAAAGGCGCAGGCTGAGCTTGCTGAGGAGATAAATGACAACGTAGGTGAGCTTTTCCAGAGGCTCGAGCACCAGAAGGCAATTCTCGAGGAGTTCAGTGATAAAATGCAGGATCAGGCCTCAACTTTCGAGGAGATATCTGCGACACTTGAAGAACTGCAGGGTTCCGCTGAAAGCATAGCAACCAGCGCTTCGACTCAGATCAATGAAAACGGTAAAATGGATACCATACTGCGGAACCTGAGTGATCTTAAAAAAACCACACGGCTAAGCCTTAATGAAACCAGTTCCGAGATCGGCGTAACAGTGGAAAACTCAAAAGCGGGCAAGGAGATGCTGGATAAAGTCGAAAAATCCGTTGATGATCTGAATACTCAGAATTCCAGCATCACAGAAACTGTGAACCTTATAACAGATATTGCAGACAGGATTAACCTCCTTGCTCTTAACGCCAGTATTGAAGCGGCCCGTGCGGGTGAGCATGGCAGGGGTTTTGCTGTTGTTGCTGATGAAATCGGCAAGCTTGCTGTTCAGACAGCGGACAGCGTTAAACTTATAGTTTCAATTACAGAACGCAGCAGTAAAACCATGACCGATACCAGAGGTGTAATAAACTCAACCATACCGCTTATTCTCGGAATGATTGCGAACATGGAGAAGAGTTCCGGAAGCCTCAGGGAGCTTCAGAAAAGTATTGACATGGAGGAGCAGGAGATCTCTGTAATGCTTTCCCAGATGGATAAAAGTATGACTCTGTCAAAGAATATAGACACAGGGACCGATGAGCAGAAAAGAGCCATTGAAAACACTAATATCGCTCTTGAAAATGTAAATGAGGCAATTGGCGGTATGGTAAACGGAATTGATGAGATTGTAAACTCCTCCAGAAAAATTATTGAAAATGCGGCAATGCTTAAGGAGAAAGCCGGGAGTTCAGTTTCCGGTAAAATAGAGTTGACTTGACAGGATCTCTCTGAACAATATCTTTCCGGAATCTATGAATGATAAAAAGATAATATTCTGTCTCATTGCTGCCTGTTTTATCCTGTTTTATATTCCGCTTAACAGCGCGGCTGATTCTGAAGGTGAAGGGAGCAGTAATTATTTCAACATTAGAAGGTATTATCTTAAGTGGGACCAGGGGTTTGAGGGGAGCAAGGGGTATTTTAAAAAGAATCTTTATTCCTTCCTGGTTGAGATGATCGGCCGGGAGATAACAACTGATTATGACTATATACCTGAATTTTTTGACAGAACCAGTCATGAATCCAGGTTCAGATCCGGGGAGTGGCTTATTATTACAGGTACAATTACCGGTGAGAATATTAAGGAGATTGAAGCTTTCAGAAATAAATACGGAAGAAACAGTCAGCCCGGTAAAGGGCTTTTTTCAATTTCAGGGAAAATAAAAAGGTTCAGACTTTCAGATTTTTCTGAGAAGAGAAGAGTTTATCTCTACCTGGATGATATGATGATAAAGAATGCTGAAGTTAAGATTGAATAGTGTGTCAACTTGAATGGTTAGTTTATTTTTAAAAGGAGTAAATTATGTGCGGCATTGTAGGGTATGTTGGAAGTAAAAATGCGCCCGAAGTAATTATTAATTCTTTAAAAAGACTTGAATACCGCGGTTACGATTCTGCGGGAATAACTGTAAACTGCTGCGGTGAGCTTTTTACCCAAAAAAAAGCAGGTAAGATTTCGGCACTTGAATCTATTCTTGATCATGAAAAAATTCAGGAATGTCATATTGGTATAGGCCATACCAGGTGGGCAACTCATGGTGAGCCTAATGATATAAACGCGCACCCGCATTCAGACTGCGGTAATAATCTTGTACTCATCCATAATGGTATTATTGAGAATTATAAAGATATAAAAGAGGTACTGCTGAAGCGGGGACACGTTTTTATAAGTGAAACTGATACAGAAGTACTGGCTCACCTTATTGAACATTATTGTAATGAACTCCCTCTTCTTGATGCTGTGATACACTCTCTTAAGAGTGTTGAGGGTACTTACGCCATAGTGGTAATGTCAAAAGAGAATCCCGATCTTCTCATAGCAGCAAGAAAGGGGAGCCCACTGATTCTCGGCGTAGGTGAAAATGAAATGCTTGTAGGTTCTGACGTAAGCGCAGTAATCGAGCATACAAAGGATGTCATTTATCTTGAAGAGGGTGAGGTTGTAGTAGTAAAAAAGGACAGCTACAGAATATATGACCTGAATAAGAACAATGTAGATAAGAGAATACAGTCAATTGACTGGGATATTGAAACTATCGGGCGCCATGGCTTTGATCATTTCATGCTGAAGGAGATTTTTGAACAGCCTGAGACAATCAACAATGCTTTCAGGGGGCGTCTGCTCCTTGATGACGCGAAGGTCAAGCTTGACGGCCTCAGGCTGACAGACGATGAATGCTCAAAGATTGACAGAATAATATTCATAGCATGCGGGACGTCGTGGCATGCAGGACTTGTTGCAGAGTACCTCATTGAGGAGTATGCCCGTATCCCGGTTGAAGTTGAATACGCCAGCGAGTTCAGGTATAGAAAACCTGTTCTCCGCAAAGGGGATCTTGTTATAACCATAAGCCAGTCAGGTGAAACTGCTGATACACTTGCAGCTCTCCGCGAAGCAAAGTCAAAAGGTATCAAAGTTCTCGGGATAACAAATGTTGTGGGGAGTACAATTGCCCGCGAGTCAGATGGAGGTGTCTACATATACGCAGGCCCGGAGATCGGTGTTGCGTCAACAAAGGCATTTACCTCACAGATAACAGTAATACTCCTGTTCGCGATTTTTCTCGCCAGAAAAAAGGATATGTCCTATACTGAGGCAAAAGCAATACTTGATGACCTGGTAAGGCTCCCTGAGCTTGTGAGGAGTGTTCTCTCCACCTGCGAAAGTATCAGAACTATTGCAGAGCATTATTTTCAGAGTAAAAATTTCCTTTATCTCGGGAGAGGTATAAACTTCCCGGTAGCTCTTGAAGGTGCTCTTAAACTTAAGGAAATTTCATACATTCATGCGGAAGGGTACCCGGCAGCGGAGATGAAGCATGGCCCCATTGCTCTTATAGACGAGGAGATGCCCGTTGTTTTTATAGCAACAAAAGATGAAATTTACAGCAAGGTTATAAGCAACATGCAGGAGGTAAGGGCGCGTAAAGGGAGAATTATCGCCATAGCCACAGAAAATGATGAAGCGATATTAAAATATGCGGACCATGTAATCTATATTCCTGATGTTCACAAATCGCTGGTTCCGGTTCTGTCTGTTATCCCTCTGCAGCTTTTATCATATTATATAGCTGTACTTAGGGGCTGTGACGTTGACCAGCCGCGAAACCTTGCAAAAAGCGTAACCGTGGAATAACAATTGATTTTGAAATGTCATGCCGGTTTGACGTAGTCAATACCGGCATCTTATAGAAAAGGTCTTTTGCTTCTCCCTGAAGATCCCGGTATTCTCACTTACGTTCGAAACCGGGATGACATTTTAAGATTCTTAGAATAAACGCCCCGGAAGGTTTTTTGTATATTCTGATATTTATTATTGACACTTACAGGTCACTAATATACATTCATTTTATTAACAGATTTTTTATTTTGAACAGTTGATAATGAGGTTAAAATGATTGTTATAGAAAGCGTAAATCATATAGGGATTACTGTTTCCGACCTTGAAAACTCTATCAGATTTTATAAAGATCTTTTTGATTTTGATGTGATTGAGAATATCAGTAATTCCGGACAGGCTTTCCTTAAAATGGGAGACATTCTCCTCTCTTTAGTTGAGGTAAAGGGATACAAAAACAGCAAAGATTCAAAAAGCTGCGTATCTTTCTATGTTGATGAAGAGGATTTTCAGGATGCCATTGATGAGATAGGTGAGATGGAGCTTGAAGTAGTAACCGGCCCTGAAAATATCAGAAAAGGTGAAAGAGTTGTTTTCGCAGATCCTGACGGAAACCTTATCGAACTATCTTATCCTAAAATTGACTGAAATTGATAAGTTATTATGTTCTGTTGTGCGGCTGCTGTAAAATGCAGCCTTTTTTATTACCATAAGACAGTTATAACCTGTTCAAATCGCTTATCCATGTTAACAAGTAACTGTTTTATCTGTTCCCGCTGATTTTTAAGCTCCTCCTCAATACGGACTATTCTCCCCTGATATCTATCTCTATATCACGGGCAGACTGCTTCTGCTTTCCCCGGTTTTGAATTTTTTTTTAGTTTTACTGTTTTTTTATTAACAGGTTCCCTGGCACCATGTATCAGGTACATGAGAATTTATTATATAAAACAGAGCTGTCGAAATATATAAATAATCATGCAAAGCGGGATTAAAATGGAACTTAGAGAAATTTTCAGAAAGATAAGAGTTATCCCTGTATCTGTTTTTGAAGATACTGCCTCCGCACTTAAAACAGCGGAACTTCTTGTTAAACATAAAGTAGATGTTATCGAGATCACTCTGCGTACAGAGAGTGCCTTTGACTGTATAGCGGCGATAAAAAAAGAATTCCCTGCGCTGACCATAGGTGCCGGAAGTGTCCTCAGCAGGGATGCCCTCAGGAGATCTGTAGATTCAGGGGCAATCTTTGCTGTTGCGCCATGCCTTGATGAAGATATTGCAGCATACGCGGCAGAGATGAAAATTCCCTTTATACCTGGAGTTTCAACTTCCACTGAACTTAACAGGGCGCTTAAATACTCCGGAATGATTAAAATCTTCCCGGCTAATGCTCTCGGTGGAACGGATTACCTTAATTCTGTCACCGCGCCCTTCAGGATGCTTAAATTTGATCTTATCCCCACAGGTGGAATAGATAATAAAAACTATATGGAATACCTGGAGTGTGAAAAAGTTCTTGCCTGCGGGGTCACTTATCCCGTAGCTGAAAAACTGCTTAAGCAGAAGGATTATGTTTCTATCGAGAAAAGGATCATGGAATTATATGGAGAAATATAGGGGATGCCTGCGGATAAATTTGAATCACTTTTAAAAATCGCAGTTGAAAAAAGAGCTCTTCTTTTTGGCGATTCACGCACTGACTGTTTCAGGCTTTTCAACGGTGATGGTGACGGTCTGGACGGGCTAACCATAGATTACTATGCAGGGCATATCCTCGTACAGTATTTCAGTGATGCCGTTTTATCCATGCTTGATAATATCATTAAAAGTATCACGGCAGTGAGCAGCTCTTTCCACTCAGCGCAAAAATCTGTTCTGGTTAAGGACCGCAGGGTTATAGCCGGTTCGGCAGACCGGAACTCTCTATGGAAAAGCCGTATTGTTGATGGGGATTATAGTGAGGAGAGGGGAGTTGTTGTCCGCCAGAACAATACTCTGGCAAAGGTTGATCTTGTAAACGGGCAGAATACAGGGATTTTTCTTGATATGAGAGAGATCAGGGGTAAACTTGAGGAATTTTATCCCGTAAGCGGCATTAAATCAATGATAAATCTTTTCAGTTATACCGGACTTTTTTCCGTTCATGCATTGCAGAATAGTATTCCCCATGCTGTAAATGTTGATCTTTCAAAAGGTGTTTTAAAGAGAGCCGGAATTAATTATAAACTTAACGGCCTTGCTGTTGATGACAGGGATTTTCTTTATGGGGATTCCATGGAGTGGATAAAGATATTCGCAAAAAAGGGGGAGGTGTTTAATTTCGGAGTTTTTGATCCTCCAACCTTTGCCAGAAACAGGAAGAGGAATTTTTCTGTAAAAAAGGATTATTACGATTCGCTAAAAAAACTGGAAAAGATAATTCCAGGCGGTTATGCCCTCACTTCAATAAATTCTTATTCAGTATCACTTGCGGAATACCAATCCTGCCACCCGGAAAACTGGGAATTGTTAATGTTCGGCAATGAATCAGCCGATTTTATAAACAGGGGAAATCCATATCTGAAAACGGGTTTATGGAAAATCTGAAGCTGAGATTTTGTGCTGTATGAAAATATCTTGACATCGGCCTTCAGTTCTTCAGTAAATTATTGCGGTAAAACCTTCAGATTTTGTGAATCCTCAGCCATAACCAGGGGAAATATAATGATATATCTTGCAGTATTGCTGGTGTTGACTGGATTGCTGATTGTTCTGGTGGCCCTTTTCTCTGAAAAGGGGAGAGTACATTCTGCTGAAACAGCTGATTTTACGGAGAGATCCTTTTCCGGTTCTGAAATCAGAGGGGGGCTGAATCCTGAAGATATCGATATAATTATCCCTGAAAGGATAAACCATACTGCATCTCAATCTCCGGTAATCCGGCCTGATGAAGAAGATATTTTTATTAGCTTTAATAAAGATGATGAAATCGGGGGAGATGATGATTTCATCCCCAAAGAGAAACAGGAGGAGAGGCTTGATGAATGGGGGCTCACTGAGCCTGATCAGGATGATATAATCCCGGACAGCGGGCCGCTGGATGAGCCGGGTGATTCAGTATTTTCTGAGCTTGAAGATGAACTCCCGGCTGATGATGAGTCAGATATTGTTTCTGCAGCGGATTCCGGAGTATATGCAGTTCTCTTTGATGATAAATCGAATCTTATTGATTATGATTCAGGGATTACAAACATAGAACCCTCAGTTCCGGCATTAAAAAGTATTAAAAGAATAGGGAGAGGAAAAGTTCAGGTTGACGATGACGGTGTCAGCTTTTATATGGATGATAAATTCTACAGGTTTGACTTCCATAAGCTATATGATGTGTGGAGCGGCCCCGGTTTTGTGGCGCTCCCTCTTAAAGGGGGGAGTTCGGTTAAGCTTTTTATGATTGAAGGAGCGCCGGACTTTCCTGACAGGGTTGAAGTTAATTATCAGGAATATATAAAAGGGATTTAATGTACTACAGGTATAAAACAAGAAAAAAAGACAGAACATATCTTAAGGTTATCTTTTATTTAATTATAGCCGGAGTTGTTTCCTATACTCTTTATCATTATAAAAATCATCTTATGTTCTGGAGAATTTCCCACAACAGGATTGTTTCGGAAATTTATTCTGTATCAGGGATAGCAGATCCGCAGAAACGTTTTGAAAAACTGAAAAAACTCAAGTCTGACCTTGAATCATACAGAGATGAAAATGAAATGGAGCCTGAATCCTATCTTTTTCTCGCCAGGATATATTACGGTCTCGGTATGTCAGGCATGGATAATGATTTTACGGATATATATCTCAAGGAATCCGGTATAAAATTATCCCCGGAATCCCTGAAATATCTCACTGAATCTATAAAGAATTCCCGGAAAGCCATAGCGCTGCTTGACGGTAAAGAGATAGCAATCGATGATATTTTTATATTGGCTGAAGCCAGTTATTTTACCGGCTATTATGACGGCAATGGTATTTATGACATGCTCAAATCTTATGCAGGTGGAGGTGACGGGGTATCATCTGCTAATGCAAGATTTTTTTCGATAATATGCATTAATTCGGGGAAGGTTGAGGAGGGGCTTGCATTTCTTCAGTCAAAGGGTGATGTGGAAAACAGTGTGAAGGGCAAACTGCTCTGGGCCAGGGCTCTCAGGGAGGCCATGAAAAACACTGAAGCTATTATCGCTTTTCAGAAAATATTAAAAACATCTGAAGATTCAGTAAGTCAGAAAATCGCTTATTTAAATCTCGGCAGGATTTATTATGACCAGCATTTATACAAAGAGTCTGTGGAGCAGTACACTGCTGCACTGGCGCTGGAAGATGATATTAACGGCAGGTTGTGGCTCGGTAAAAATTATATAGCGCTGGGTGAAAAAGATAAGGCAAAATCTGTACTGGGCGATGTGCTCAACACAGACAGCTCTAATGAAGAAGCAAAAAAACTCCTTGGCATGATTCAGTGAGCCGGGGTAAAATATTTTTTTTAACAAACATGACTCATACTCTGTTTTGTATGATAAACGCTTGACAAAATCGGGGCTTTAACAAAATTCTTTTATAAAGAATTATGTCATATCTATTTTATGATAATTGATTATTGCCTCTGTAATACCGCGGCTGAAACTGTTCGGCTTCCGGAATGACAAATTGAAATAATATCAGGGAGATTATAAACTATGTTCGACTCATTGTACAGTATGTTTTCAAACGATATGGGTATAGACCTTGGAACGGCGAATACTCTTGTGCATGTTAAAGGGCAGGGGATTGTCCTCAGTGAACCATCAGTTGTGGCGGTTCAGACAAGCACCGGTAAAGTTCTTGCTGTTGGACATGAGGCGAAAAGGATGCTCGGGAGGACTCCCGGTGACATAGTGGCCATAAGGCCGATGAAAGATGGTGTTATCGCGGATTTTGAAACAGTTGAAAAGATGATAAGGTATTTTATTACCAAGGTCCATAAAAGAAAGACTTTAGTCAGACCGAGAGTTGTTATCGGGGTTCCTTCAGGAATTACAGAGGTCGAAAAAAGAGCTGTGCGTGAGTCTGCCGAGCAGGCCGGTGCCCGTGAAATATTTCTTATTGAAGAAGCACTCGCAGCTGCAATAGGAGCCAATATCCCTATCCATGAACCTGCTGGGCACATGATTGTTGATATCGGAGGTGGTACTACGGAGATAGCGGTTATATCTCTCGGTGGTATGGTAATTGCCGATTCACTGAGAATCGCCGGAGACGAATTCGATGACGCTATTATAAAATATATGAAAACACAGTATAACCTTATAATTGGTGAAAGGATGTCTGAAGAGGTTAAGTTCCGTCTTGGAAATGTTTTCCCTGAAAAGAAAGTTGAGACCATGGAACTGAAGGGCCGTGATGCGATTTCCGGTCTCCCCAGAACTCTTGAAATAGATTCAGTTGAAATCAGAAAATCACTGAAGGAGCCTGTTGAGCAGATACTTGAAGGTGTAAAACATGCACTGGAAAAAACTCCGCCTGAGCTTGCTGCTGATATAGTAGAGCGTGGTATAGTAATGACCGGCGGCGGTTCACTCCTTAAAGGCCTTGATAAATATATAAGCAAGGAGACCGGTGTGCCTGTAATTCTTGCTGAGAATCCGCTGACATGCGTTGTTCTTGGTGCGGGTAAATTTCTTGAAGAGATAAAAAATCTATATAGGGCAAATCTGAAGTAAAAACGTGGAATTACTGATACGACACAAATCGATAGTAACATTTATATCGTGTACCCTTTTTTGCATAATATCGCTCTCCGTTCAGGGGAGCGGTTTTACTTTAACCTTCGAGGGAATAATCAGCGGAATTTTCTCCCCTTTCCAGAAAGGTTATAATGCTGTACAGGGTGGCACAAGCAGATTCTGGGTCGGCTTTTCCGAGTTTGACAGGGTAAAAGCTGACCTTGCGCTCACAAGGCAGAAGCTTGAGACTTACGAAGCTCTTGATGAAGATTTGAACGAAATCAGAAATGAGAATCTCAGGCTCCGCAATCTCCTCGGAATGAAAGAGAGGATCAGGTATGATTCTATACCCGGCTTCGTAATTTCAAAAGATCCCGATAACTGGTTCAGAACTCTCATCATTAATAGGGGGGAGAGGGATGGAGTTACCATAAATATGCCGGTGGTGGCGTATCAGGGTGACACCAAAGCTATAATAGGTAAAATTGTTGAGGTGAGGGGTTCTCTTTCAAGGATTGAGCCTGTAATCTCCACTGATATAAAGATCGGTGTGAAATTAGGAGAGAGTAAATTTCCCGGGCTTCTTACCGGATACAGCCATAATTCCAATCTCTGTAAAGTGGATTATATAACAAGGGCTGCACAGGTAAAATTCGGCGACGTGATCGTCACTTCAGGGCAGGCGGGTGTATTCCCTCCCGGTCTTGTTATTGGTACTGTTGTAAAAACTGAACTCCCTGAATCAAACCCTTATCAGAAGATCATAGTGAAACCTGCAATTGATTACAACCTGATTGATGAAGTCTTTATTATCAAAAAGAATCCGGATAAGGATCTCTTTGATATGTTTGAGGAAATGCAATGATATATACATATCTTATTACTGCTGCTGTTGTGCTTGTTTCAATGTTAATCCAGGGTCACAGTTCGTTTGATGTTATACGGATAGCAGGTGTTAAGCCGGATCTCCTTTTCGTGATTACTGTTTATATGGGATACAGCTTCGGTTCTTTTCATGGAGAAATTACAGGTTTCGCAAGCGGGCTCCTTCATGATTCAATTTCCAATTCCCCCCTGGGGCTTATGACTCTTCCTAAACTCGCCATCGGTTTTGTCGTGGGGATGTTCGGAAGGTCTGTTCTTAAGGGCAATATGGCGGCAATTTTAGTACTTATATTCGCAGCAAGTATAGCAAAGGGTATAATTACCCTTTTTCTATGTTATATATTCCACCAGGGTATGATCTCATCTGTTATTCATGTGATTCTGCCCGAAGCATTTTATAATGCGATCCTCTCTCCTATGCTGTTTTTTATATTCGACAAAATCTACCAGGGCGAACTTCAGAGAGAGGGGTATCTTTAAATGAACCAGACATCCCTTAAGACCAGAATGCTTGAGGCGTTCAGGAAGAGGATGTATGTCTTTTTTATAAGTGTATCCTCTATATTCGCAATCCTTGTTCTTCAGCTTATTAATCTTCAGCTTGTCCAGGGGAAAGAGTACTCCCTGAAAGCCCAGATGAATATGGAGAACAATATACCTATCCCTGCTGCCAGGGGGGAGATCTATGACAGGGATTTCCAGAGAGGTGTATCCGGTACTGTTCTTGTTTCCAACAGGCCGTCATTCAACCTCACCATGGTTCCTAAAAATTTTGAATCTGAAGCAGCAATGATTGAAGTTCTGGAGAGATTAAGACCGCTAATCGGTTTTGACCTTCAGAATACTCTTGCAGATATTAAAAAGGGGAATCCATGGGAGAGATATCTTTTAAAAGACGATGTCAGTTTTGATGTTATAGTAAAGATAGCATCTCATAAAAACATCTATCCTAATATTCACTGGGAGGATGCCCCTATCCGTGTCTATAACTATAGTGATGTTATGGCTCACGTTATCGGGTACACAGGGAGCCTTAATAAAGAGGAGTATAATGTCCTTAAAGATCAGGGTTATAAATACTATCAGACAATTGGTAAAATCGGAATTGAAAAGCAGTACGATGCTCATTTGCGTGGAGAAGACGGCTTTATACGCAGGATAGTGGATGTCAGAAACAGGGTTGAGGGTGAAGAGATCGGAAAATCTCCAACCGGCGGGAATAATATAGTCCTTACAATAGATTACGAGGTTCAGGCAGCGGCCCATGATGCACTGGAAGGGAGCAGCGGTGCTGTTATGGTTCTGAAGGCGTCAACCGGTGAAATAATAGCCATGGTAAGCAGACCCGGCTATGATCCGAATGAAATTATTTCAAAAGAGAATTCAGGAATAATAAGGGAGCTCAACAGCAATCCTTCAAAGCCTTTTTTAAACAGAACAATTCAGTCAAGATATCCTCCGGCATCTACTTTTAAAATAGTGACCTCCATTGCAGCTCTTGAAACGGAGAAAACATATCCTGAGAAAACATACTACTGCCCGGGGAAATATACTCTTAAAGGGTATGTGGATACAGATTTCTACTGTTTTAAAACTCACGGGACTCTTGATCTTTACTGGGCGCTTGGCAAGTCATGCAGCGTATATTTTTATAATCTTGGAATGGCTGTGGGACCCACAATGATAATGAAATACGCAAGCTATATGGGTCTTGACGAGTTAACAAAGGTTGATATCCCCGGTGAAATTGCGGGTTTTATACCTTCCCAGAGATGGAAACTTAAGACTTTCGGACAGCCGTGGTTTGACGGTGATACAATAAATATGTCTATAGGGCAGGGTTTCCTTGCTGTGACGCCTATAGCTCTCGCAAATATGATGTGCGGCATTGTAAATAACGGTATTGTGTATAAAACGCATCTGGTAAAAGAAATTTACACCCCGGACAACAGGACAGTTCTCCAGAGCAGTAAAAAAGAGAAATTGAGAGAGGTGCCTCTGTCCCCTGTTACTCTTAATACGATAAAGCAGGGTATGAGATACAGTGTGCAGGGTGGAACCTCCGGATGGCTTAGCAGGTTAAAGGTGCCGGCAGCTGGTAAAACAGGAACAGCGCAGACAAGATCAAACAGAAAGGAGAATTTTTCCCAGCACGCATGGTTTCTCGGTTTTGCACCTTACAGCGATCAGCCGAGTGAGAATACTATTGTTGTCTGCGTGTTTATTGAGTTCGGACAGTGGGGAGCATCTGCGGCAGCTCCTGTAGCTGAACGGGTATTTGCCAAGCTTATAGAACAGGGGTATTTCAGGGAGTATTCACAACAGGGTAATCTTAATGTGCAGCAGATCAAATAACTATTCAGGGTAGCAGGGATGTTCGGCAGGGATATATTCGGGAAAATGGATATTATACTGATAGGGGCCGTATTTGTTGCGGTTGCTTTCGGTATAATGATGATATACAGCGCCGGTTTTGATCCGGTAGAGCAGATTAATAAGGGTCTTTATAAAAAACAGATTATCTGGTTCATTATAGGCATAATTTTTATGACTATGATGTCCATTTTTAATTACAGGCAGTTAGGCGATTATTCTCTATATATTTACGGATTTGTTATCTTTATTGTCCTTATTACTACTGTTTTCGGAAGGCCTATAAGAGGAACATCCGCGTGGCTATCTTTCGGTTTTTTCTCAATACAACCCTCTGAGTTTATGAAGCTCGCTGTGGTTATTGTCCTGGCTAAATATCTGGAATTAAGGGAACGGGATATTAAAAATTTCAGAGAACTCCTTATACCAACTATGTTTGTGCTGGTTCCTGTTCTTATTATCCTTAAACAGCCTGATTTCGGGACAGCTGCCATATTTATTCCGGTTTTATTTACAATGCTTTTTATGGGTGGTGCTGACGTTTCACACCTCGTTTCAATTATACTCATCGCTATCATAGCCCTGGTTTTTCCGATGATGTACACATATTGGGAATGGGCCGGATATAAAGGGAGCAGTATCATTGTTCAGATGTTTGTGCACCTTGATGTCCTCTTTACAATTTCAGGTGTGCTTCTGTTTATAGCTGTGTCAACATTCATTATGCATTTTTTCTTTAATCAGAGTTTTCTGAGAAAAATATATATCCCTGCAACAGTAATCTCTCTTGGTCTGATGATGTCAGTTGTTATACACAAATGGTTTAAAGAGTATCAGAAAAAGAGAATACTTGTGTTCCTTAACCCGGATCTTGACCCCCATGGCTCAGGTTATAATATTATTCAGTCAAAGGTGGCTATAGGCTCAGGGGGATTCTTCGGTAAGGGTTTTCTTCAGGGGACACAGACCCAGCTTGGATTTCTGCCTGAGAAGACTTCAGATTTTATTTTCCCTGTTATAGCAGAGGAACTCGGATTCGCAGGTGCTATTATTGCTATTGCCCTTCTTGGTGTGATCATCTACAGAGGTATGGAGATTGCTCTTGGCACCAGGGATAAATTCGGGGCTCTGCTGGCTACCGGAATTACAGCCATATTATTCTTTCATATCCTCATTAATATAGGGATGGTAATAGGTATAATGCCTGTTACAGGACTTCCGCTCTGTTTTTTTTCATACGGTGGGTCTAATCTTTTTATGGTAATGATCAGTGTCGGTATTCTTAATAATATAAGCATGAACCGTTCTCTTTACTGATTCCCTTCATTATTTTTAACCGGGCTGAATAATCTCATCATTAACTCTCTAAAAGTGCTAAAGTGAGATTGTTCAGTATCCAAACATCACTTTAAATATCCTCTTTTCCGGAAAATTCAATTCAGTTAACCCTCTTTTCTAACGATAATATCTTATAAGAAATCCTTTTGCAGAAGAGGTTAGAATGCTCGGCAACTTAAAGGTGAATAACAGTGATTCCCTTAATTCGTTAATATCACTGAAACAGGATAATGATTCTTCAGGAATAAAGTCAGGGAGCCGGGATTTCTATTCCATGGTTCTGGATCACAACCGTGTTATGAACAGCAGAGAGACCAGTGAAAAACAATTCACTGTTGAAACAGTGTCTCAGACCGGCTTAAGTGATAACTCAGGGCAGGCTGAAAGAAAAGCAGACCATATACAGGAAAAGAGTGAACGGGCCTCAACTGATAATTCAGCAGAGAAGACAGGTGAAGCACCAGTTCGGGCCGCAGGGGATGAGGGAAAATCCGTAAGTAAAAATGAATCAGACAAGTCTGAGAAAGTAAAAAAAACCGATTCTAAAGACGAAGATGAAAAGGCGATAAATGATTTTCTGACCAGTTCTGCCGGAGAGATGCTGACTAAAAAGATCACTGATCTGGCAAAAGGAACAGAAAAAGGGAATGTGGAAGAATTCCTTAAGAAATTCAGCAGGCTTACAGATGAACTCCTCGCTTCCATAAAAAAGAAAGTATCAGCAGGAAACGATTTCAGCATCTCAATGTCCGGCGAGAATCAGGGAACCCGTGCGGATAAAACCCCTGTATTGACTGATTTTTTTGATAAACTCGGACGTGAGCTATCTAAGCTTGCTACAGGTAAAAAAGGTAGCGATAAGGCACCTGCTTTCACTGAGAAAGAGATCAAAGAAACCATCGGCGCAATTATAGATGATATTAAAAAGGTGAAGAACAGAAATCATGAAAAGCCGGAATTAAAAAAAGCTGAACATGATGAGGTGAGAAATGATAAAAAAACTGAGACAAACATCGATCAGCTCACTGTAAAGAAAAGGGAAAACGGTAATGACTCAGCTTTCGACCTGAATTCCGGAAAGGACAGGAGCGGTAATCGGGAAGGGAGTTCGTTTTCTTCCGGTAAGATTGACTCCTTGAACAGAAACGGTTTTGAGAAAAACGAGCAGGTGATGAAGTCACCTGAATTCAGACAGAGCCTTCAGGAAATTATTGATAAAGCTAAAATTTCAGTTCGCGACAGTAATAATGCAACATTCAGCGTCAGGCTTTTCCCGAAAGATCTCGGGAGCGTTAACGTGAATCTTATGATGGAGAATGGCATTGTATCAGGGAGATTCCTTGTAGATAGTGATGAGGCCAAAAATCTTCTTATGAATAACCTGGGAGAGTTGCGGGAGCAGCTTGCTGAAGCGGGAATTCAGCTTGGCGAATTCAATGTTAACGTGAACCAGGGTGGAGAAAGATTTGCCGGTAAAGAGAAAGAGGATGAAAACATCAGGAGTTTGAATCCCTCTAACAGTGAATCTGAAGCAGCAATGATTAAATATGACTACAATTCTTCGGCCGCTCATAACGGCCATATAAACATGGTTATTTAGGGGTGTAATATGAAACTATTTGAAATGTCTGCACAGGATAGGATGAATTCAGTAGTACAGGCGAATGAATCCAACAGGAAAAATAAAACAGGTGAAGCGGGTGAGAAAAATAACCTCGGTAAGGAATCCTTTCTTAAACTGCTGGTCACTGAATTAAAGCATCAGGACCCGACAAAGCCCATGGAGGACAAGGAGTTTATTGCACAGATGGCGCAGTTTTCAACTCTTGAACAGATGTCCAATATGAATAAGGAGATAAAGAATCTTCTCGGCAGTTCAAAGGCCTCTGAAGCTTACGGAATACTTGGGAAGGAAGTCGATTCATTTGATACTGTAAAAAAGACAAGGGTGTCAGGGGTTGTTTCCTCTGTATTTTATAAGGGGGAGGAGCTTATGCTTAAAGTCGGTAATGAAGAAGTTCCGATGAAAAATATTAACTCGGTAAGCGTCACTATCGAGAATAGTAAATCTATACCTGTAAATGTTAACTTTGACAGGAATAAAACCGGATATGATAACCTTGCTGATCAGGAAAGAAATTCCGGTTCGGTTAACGTAATTCAGTAGATTAATAAATTCAGTGCTTATGTAAGAGAGTATTCAGTACGATAATATAATATAACTAATAACCAGGAGTTTTCTGATATGATGCGTTCACTTTTTTCCGGGGTTTCCGGTCTGAAAAATCATCAAACACGGATGGATGTAATCGGGCACAATATTTCAAACGTAAATACATACGGTTATAAAGCCACAAGGGTTACATTTCAGGATATGCTTTCTCAGACCATAGCCGGGGCGGCAAAGCCTGAGGAGAACAGGGGAGGGGTGAATCCTAAGCAGGTTGGACTTGGTATGACAGTGGCTTCAATTGACAGGCTCTTTACTCAGGGAAGTCTTCAGACAACGGGTAACCAGACAGATGTGGCTATTTCCGGAGACGGCTTCTTTGTTGTTGCTGATGGAGATAAAAGGTTTTACACAAGATCCGGAACATTCGGCCTTGACAGAGACGGGAATCTTGTTAATCCGGCAAACGGCCTCAAGGTACAGGGCTGGAGAGCGGTTACTGATACTAACGGGCAGAAGATCGTAAGAGCTAACGGCCAGACTGAAGATCTTGTTGTTCCGGTATACAGCAAGATTGATGCAAAAGAAACAAATAATGTAAGATATAAATGCAACCTTGATTCAAGGAGTGCAATAGTTCCACCTCAAGCTGACGAAAGAATCAGAGCCTCAGCTGCGGTTACAACTAATATTGATGTATATGATAATCTGGGTGATACACACAGACTTACAATGACATTCTGGAAAACAGGGTTCAACCAGTGGACAGCTTCAGCGGCAGTGACAGGCGCTTCTACCCCGATTACCCTTGATGTACCAGCCGGGGGCGGTCAGACAAACCAGAACAATCCTTCAAGCAGATTGAATCTGAGGTTTTCTCCGGATGGTAAACTGATGGCTGTATCTGACGCATCAAGCCCGGACGAAATGAACCAGGGGACTCTTGCTGTGAATGCCAACTACAGGGTAGAGGGAGATCCCGCAGTCAGGACTATAAGGCTTAATCTCGGTGAAGCTGGTATCCTTTCAGGGATTACACAGTTCTCTTCTGTTTCCACAACAAAGGCTGTTGAACAGGACGGGTATTCAATGGGCTATATGGAATCATTCAGTATAGATAACTCCGGCCTTATCACAGGGGTTTACTCCAATGGTACAAAACAGGCAATAGGGCAGATGGCTCTGGCTGTATTTACCAATAATCAGGGGCTTACTGCATCCGGAGAGAATCTGTTTGAAGTTTCAAATAACTCAGGTCTCCCGAACATAGGCCCTGCCGCAGAGGCGGGCAGGGGTAAAATCGTAGCCGGAACACTTGAAATGTCGAATGTAGATCTTTCAGATCAGTTTACTGACATGATTGTTACTCAGAGAGGGTTTCAGGCGAACTCAAGAACAATTCAGACAACAGACCAGATGCTTCAGGAAGTTCTTACACTGAAACGATAGTAATATAAGATAGTTTAAGAGAGTAGCTGGGGGGGGGCCGTAAGGTCCCCTCTCTTTTATTCATAAAAAAATTTTTTTGTTGACTGATCTGCCTTATATTTCCTATATGATTCTATATCTATGTAAAAATCCGATAACATCTGAAACAAGTCTCGTTTCTATAACTAATCTGAATTCCAGGGGAGTACTTTAATGTCCAAAGAAAAAATATTCTGCTCCAATTGCCAGCATTGCATTGTTATCAGGCAATATGAATCTGAGCCTGACAGGTATGTATTAAGGGTTAAATGCCTTAAGAAACAGTGGTCAAAAAGGTCAGGAGAGGAGAAGCTTTATAAATATTTCACAGTTGCCAGAAGGATTATGGATGAGTGTGAGTATTATGAAGAATCAGGGGAACTTTTCCCGTATATCAAAAATCTCAGAAAAGAACTCCCTATAAAGGATGAGATCTACTCTACAAGAGATATGTAGTATCTTTTAAAGTATTACTATATATACTGTCTGATTATTTTAAAGCAGCAGGAATACAGAAAAGCCCATGATTAAAGTGGGCTTTTCTGTATGAACAGAATAAGAAAAACTGTTAAAAATGTTAAACCTTTTATGAACAGGCAGGAAAAGTGTTTACGGCTTGACTCTTCATTAAATATACTTTCTTATGTCGTATTATATTTACATTCCCGTTAAAAAGTAAAAAAAGCAGATTCTGGAGGATATATGGAGATAAATAAACCTGAGGTAATTCTTCTGGCGATAACACCAAACCCTGAAAAGCTGATTGAGGAGGCCGGCAGGACATGCTATCTCTCTCTCTCCAAAATAACTGATGACAGTGATAGAAATTTTATACGCAGCGCGATAAAGAGAGGGCATCACTCAATACTTGAGCATGCATCAGCCAGCTTCAGAATTCTGGGAGCTTCACGCTCTTTTACGCACCAGCTCGTGAGGCACAGGATTGCGAGTTTTTCACAGCAGTCGCAGAGATATGTTGATGAAACTGAATTCAATTATATAGTACCCCCCGAAATTGCCGCAAATGAAGCAGCACTTGCCCTTTACAGGGAGTTTATTGAAAACTCCAGGAAGACATACGGCAAATTCAGGGAGCTGGGAATAAAGAAGGAGGACGCGCGTTTTCTTCTCCCCAATGCTCTTGAAAGCCAGATCGTTTTTTCAGCTAATTTCAGGGAGTTCAGATCTGTTTTCAACCTGCGTCTTGATAAAGCGGCACAATGGGAGATACGGCGTGTCTGTCTTGAAATGCTCAAAATACTTCAGGATAAGGCCCCCTCGGTTTTTGGTGATTATGTTATAAACGAGAATGACTGGACTGCTGAATCTAATTTGAGTTGAGATTGATTATTAGCCCTTTTATCAATATAATAATTATGATGGAGGCTGCGGATGAAATCGATATTTGTAATTGTCATACTTACAGGGGCGCTGTTTTTTATCGCCGGATGTTCGAGTCCTCAGAAACCGGATCCTGAGGTTGAAGCGTGCAAATCAGCCTGTATAAAAAAGATGGAACTTTGCGTTAAAAAAGCCGGAAAGAATGAAGCGAAGAAAGCTGCATGCGAAGCAGTTGGTGATAAATGTGCAAGAGACTGTTCGCATAAAAAATGATTTTCAGTTAATCTGAATCTCAGATAAAATCTGTTCAGTCTGCTTTTTCATCAATAATTATTTTATCCCCTTTAGAATAGTGAAAAGCTTTAGATAATATGTACTTCTTTTCATGTGAATCACTGAATTTGCCATCCGCATGATCCCTGTGCTTGATTATTAAACTGTCTGTTCCGGGTTGAAAGTAGAGAAGCCTTGATTCTATACCTGCCATAAAATCTTTACGTATTGCGCCATTATCGATAAAAACAGTTCCACCCAGAGTTTCATTTTTGTAATCAGTATAAGGGAGGTATCCCGGAAAATGCGAATGGCCTGATATCCAGAGATCAACTTTGTATTTCTTCAGTACTTCTTCAAAACGCTTTGAATCTTTGATAAACTGCCGTTTAAGCCCCATTTTTGACTGTAAAAGCCCGCTGTTATTAAGACTGGCATGTGTAACTGTAATTATTATTTTATCCTGGTTACTGATAACTTTGTTTTCCCACCATTCAAATATTTTATCCGGTATTACTGTCTGCTGCCCTTTTTCACTGTTGGACATAAATAAAAGCAGAATATTGCCGGCCTTAACTGAGTAGTGTAAGTGCGGATTGATAATCTTTTTATAGGTCTCTATATCTTTAGATTCATGATTACCGGCGATTTCAAACCATCCCCCGGTTTTGATTTTTTTTCTTGTCTCAAGGTATGATTTATAAAGATCGGCAGAGTTTTTCTTTTCAACGATATCTCCGGCTGTTATTGCGATATCTATGTAGTCAAAATTTGCAGCAATATCATCTACAGCGAGAGGGAAGTTAGTGAGATGAGAATTTTCTTTAGGCTGTATATCTGAATGTGACCAGATTATAAAACTGTCCTGTGATTTGTCTTCAGATTTCAGATTTGCAAATGGGTGTATGGAAAAAAAAAGAATTGCAGCGATTAAAAGTCCTTTATGTTTCATCTATCAGTAACCCTGTACCTGTTTATTTAAAATTAGTTGTTTTTAATGGTACATGGTTACTGATTTTGTATAGTATTATTACTTGAGAGCTATATTCATTTCAAGCTGACCCATGGGGCTGTAGAGAGTTATTCCGAGTGTGGTCTGTTTTATCATTGTTATGCTGAAACTTTTTCCTTCAATAACAGTAGGTGTTGTCATGTCTATAACCTTGCCGGTTGAAGCGAAAAGATTCATTGCGTTTCCTGTAATCATGTTCGCAAGTTCACCTACTATATCCTTGTATTCATGTTTAACCTGATCTTCAGAAAGACCCGGGACAAGTACCTGGGCAATTTTTTCAACCATAGGGAAACTCATGCTGTACACAATTTCACCTGTAACCCCCCCTGTAATCCCTATGATAATAGCAACATCCATTGAGGGTATAGGTGTATCCTTGATAACAAGTTTTCCCCGTCTTAAATCAACATTAAGAATAGATTTAAATACTACGCTGGCTGCTTCAAGGAAAGGGTTTATATATTCAGCATTTATACTCATTAAATGGAGGCTCCTCTTTGTAGTTATTGTTTTTCATTATAATTACTGTTTTAAAAATATATTAAAAGATATAATATATCAATCAGTTTTTAAATTTTTTGCTATTTTTGATTTTTCATTCATCTCTTTAAGGAGATTTCTTGTGATCATGTTTATGTTCTCTGAAGCGAGAGATCGCCTTAATTTTTCAGCATTTTCAGTATCAGGAGCTTCTGTTTTGTACGATTTAACTGCAGGGGTGAAAATATAAAGTCCGGCTCCTGAGCTGATTACAGGTGAAGCGGCATTTATATTCAATGCAAGGCATTTATCAGTGAAAACAGGGGATTTGCTGATGGCGGAAATCTCCTTTGAATCTTTCCCCTCTGTTTTGACGGGTTCTCCGATTTTAAAAGAGGCTGAACGTGAGACTCTGCCGTTAAGAATCGCCGCAGCAGTGCTGAATGCTCCACCTGCTGTTGAAACTGCGTTTATCTTTTCAGTTAGGTCGTTTTTTATCTTTTCAAGCTTTTTCTCTTCAATATCTTTTTTTATCTTTTCTCTGTCAGTTTTCGGGTCACTTATTTTAACCTTGCTTGCGGCAATTTCAGAGTCGATATCAGAGTCAGAGACAGTTAATTCCTTTTGATATCTTTTTTTCATATCTTCATTGGAGAGAAATGCGTACTGAATCTGAATATTGGAGCTTTCAGATATAGATTTTGATGCTATATCCTCTTTCGCCACTGCGGCTCCTGTATTAATCATAAAACGCAGGTCGGATATAGCTATCTCTCTCCGCATGATTTTTTCATATTCATCTATTCCAAGCCTGTTATTTCTCAGAACTGCCTGAAAATAGTCGGGATCAAACCTTCCGGTTGAAGGATTTCTGAAATCCGGTGAATTTTTTATAATTCGCGAGATACGGTCATCTGTTATGCTGAATCCGTTTTTTTCGGCTTTTTCCTGAAGGAGTATTTCTATGAGAAAATTATCCAGGATAAAACTGTCCATCTTCTGGGTCCGGAACTGGCTGAATTTCATGTCTCTGTATCTGAGAAAATCAAGGGTGTGGATTTTTTTCCCGTTTACAACAGCAATTGTCCCCTGGTCTGATGTGCCGCAGCTTGTCATGTCAGGCATTCCGAATGAAAAAGCTATTATCCCTACGAAAAATGCAAGGAGGAAGTATCCTGTATATTTTACTACTTTGTTGTCTGAATTTCGCATTTTAACCTTCTTGAATTACTTTGATTTATTTCTTTTTTTCAGGTTTTTCGGCTTCATCTACCAGCATAACCGGTATTCCGTCTTTAACGGGATATTTCAAGCCGCATTCTACGCATATAAGTTTCTGGTTTCTTGCATCATATTCCACATCGCCCCTGCATGCGGGACATGCCAGGATCTCCAGCAGTTTTGTATCGATCATTTTATATACTCCGGAAAGTTAATCAGATAAATAATCTATTAAAACTGTGCCATAAGAGTCAATCAAAATACTTTCGAAAGGGGCTGTTTGCTGAATGCAGGTAAAGTTTCTCTCATTGGTTGTATATTTTACTTGAAAAAAGGTGGGCAAAAAATTTTTTAAATTTTATGCAGCAGAGCGTATTAATAATTGAACCGGAGGAGCGTGTAATGTCAAAAAAAGGTATTGTTCTATTAAGCGGGGGGCTTGATTCAGCCACAACAGCAGCTATAGCTATAAACAGGGGGTATACTCTATCTGCCATGACATTTATGTATGATCAGAGGCATAAGGTGGAGGTCTCTTTCGCTGAAAAGCTTGCCGCTTTTTTTAAAGTCGAACAGCATATAAAAGTCAATATCCCCGGTGAGATTTTCCGGTCAGCTCTCACTCCCGCTTCAGGCATAAGCGTTCCGAAAAACAGAGATGTCGATGCTGAAGAGATCCCGGAGACATACGTTCCTGCAAGAAATATACTTTTTCTTTCCTATGCCCTTGCTTTTGCCGAATCCATGGGCGCTGAAGGGATATTTATAGGTGCAAATGCCGTGGATTACAGCGGATATCCCGACTGCAGGCCTGAGTTCTTTGACGCGTTTAAAAAAATGGCTGATGCAGGCACCAAAGCCGGTGTCGAGGGAAGAGGTATTAATATTTATACACCTCTCATGACGCTCAAAAAACATGAAATAATCAAAACAGGTGTAAGCCTTGGTCTGGATTACTCTCTCACTCACAGCTGTTATGATCCCTTTGAGGACGGATCATCATGCGGTAATTGCGACAGCTGCATACTCCGTAAGAGGGGTTTTTCTGAGGCTGGAGTCCCCGATCCCACCAGGTACAGAGTGAAATGAACAGCGGTCTCTCTTTACTGCTTGATTTTGCCTTCCCTTGTTACTGTGTATCCTGCGGTATCCCTGTTTCATCTAAAACAAACCATCTTTGCAGCAGATGTTTCAAATCTCTGAAAAGGGCGGGTGGAGGGTGCCCTGTTTGTTCTTCTCTAATGGATGAGGAGGGTTGCGGTTTCTGTTCCGGGAGAAGGTTCTATCCTTCAAAGCATATTTCGCTTTTTGAATACGAAGGTGCTGTAAAAGGCATTATTCATTCGCTTAAATTCGGCGGTATCAGAAATGTATACAAAGTTCTGACGCCATTTCTGGCAGACAGCCTTGAGGAGTTCGGCAGCAGTATAGATTTTATAACATCTGTGCCAATGAACAGGAAAAAATATGCAGCACGGGGGTATAATCAGTCTGAGCTCCTTGCATTATTCCTGTCAAAAGCATCAGGTATCCCTTTTCGCAGGATTTTAAGGGAGAAAAAGGGCTCAGCGCACCAGAGAGAATTCAGTTACTCGGCCAGATATATTAATGTTATTGACAGGTACGAAACCATCAGTAATTGTAATATAAACGAAAAGACAATTCTGCTTATTGACGATGTTTTTACCACAGGTGCAACGATAAATGAGTGTTCCCGGATACTTCTGGATTCGGGTGCCAGTTCGGTTTTTTCATTGACTGTGGCCCGTTCTGATTTAAAAAAGCTTGAAAATATCTGAAAAATAGATAGTCTTTATAAATAAGCCAGCGCCTTTTTTGTGCGCTGTTTCCATTTTATAATTTAACTGGAGCCGGTGATGGAAAGAATATCACATGACAATTATGACATGATAGTTCTCGAAGGGAGAGTGGATCAGAATGAATCCGAGGAACTTGAATCTCTCCTTAATGACTGCCTTGAGGAGGGGAAATACGATATATGCATAGACATGATCGATGTTAAACATATATGCAGTTCTGCTCTTGGAGTCCTTGTTGCCATTAAAAGAAAGATCAAGGATAACCAGGGAGATATCAAGCTTATTATAAGCAGCGATAATCTCCTGAAACTTTTTGAAACAACCATGCTCGACAAAGTGTTTGAAATTTTTGAATCAAGGCGTGAATGTCTTTCAACATTTGACTGAAAAAAAGTAATGAGTGACAGATTAAAAAATATCCTTGCACCCCTTTCAGGTGATCTTGAAAGGGTAAATCAGAGCATAAAGAAGCATCTTGAAACCGGAGTTCCCCTCATTGACAACAGTGCAATGCACCTCTTCGCAAAGGGGGGGAAGAATATCAGGGCCTCCCTTGTTATCCTTACTGCGGGGTTAAGAGGGATCATCTCCGAGCGGGTTATAGATCTCGCGGCAGCTGTTGAAATTATTCACGCGGCATCCCTTGTTCATGATGACATTATAGATAAATCATTTCTCCGCAGGGGTGACCTTTCGGTCCCCAGCAAATTCGGCGATAAGGTTGCTGTACTTGCCGGAGATTACATGTATTCAACAGCTGTTAATATTACAGTTAAGAATAATCATGCCAGTATCCTCGAATCGATATCTGATTCCACAAAAGAGATGGTGAAGGGTGAGCTTTACCAGATGGAGTATTCCAATGTGGATAAAATCTCTGAAGAACAGTACTATAACATCATAAACCGGAAAACCGGGAGACTGATGGCTACAAGCGCTTATGTCGGAGCAGTTGAAGGGGGCTGCAGTGAAAAGGAGTGCGATGTTCTTTTCAATATGGGGCTTGATCTTGGTTACGCTTTTCAGATTGTTGATGATACATTCGATTTCAGCGAGAACAGTGATGTTACCGGTAAGGATATCGGTAATGATTTTAAAGATGGTAAAATAACACTTCCGTTTATTTATATTCTTAAAAACGGAAAACCTGGAGAACGGGAATATATAAAAAAATTCTCACAGTCTCCTGATGATGCTGACTGGGGTAATATTAAGGGGATGATTCACAGCACCGGAGCTTTCAGTTTTTCTCTTAATAAGGCAAAAGAATACGCTGAAAGAGCTAAAAAACGGATTGAAATATTTGACAATTCTGCTAATAAGGGGATTATTGAGGAACTGATAAGTTTTATTGTTGAAAGGAATTACTGAAAACCTTATATAAATGAATTACCGGAGGCTTTATGCTTACAAAGGAAAAAGAGGAGCTTCTTAAGTATTATAATCTTGGCCTTGCCGCGTATAAACTGAGAAAGTGGGATGATGCAATTACATCTTTCGAAATGGCTCTGAAGATTATTCCGGGAGACGGGCCCTCTGAACTCTATCTTGAGAGAGCCAGAACTTTCAAGGAAACACCTCCGCCTGATGACTGGGATGGAGTGTATGTAATGACAACAAAATAGGTTTTAACCAGTATATAATAAACAGGTAAAGTAAAATGGCAAAAAAGATAATTCAGGTCAATAAAAATCCGGTATATGACATCGGGATGATTTCAACAGTGTTTAATAAAAATACTGAATTTTCCGGTGACCTGACATTTAAAAAATCTCTTCAGATCAATGGTAAATTTGAAGGTGAGATTAGTTCAGGGAGCTATCTCGTTATTGGTGAAGAGGCTGTTGTTAATGCAAACATCAAAGCAGACACTGTAATCATAAAAGGTACTGTGCACGGGAATGTTGAAGCAGTAACAAGGCTTGAAATTCATACTAACGGAAAACTTTACGGGAACATAAGAACAAAGAAACTTATGATCTCCGACGGAGTTGTTTTTGAAGGAAAGTGCGAAATGATCAGGCCCTTTGAGAAAAAGGGTAAAAAGGGTGATGAGCCTGAAGGAACAGAGGAGAAGACAGCCTGATCCTGAAGTACTTAATTCAGGATCAGCTCAGTATCATCTTTGCTGATATATAAAGAAGTACAACACCGAAAATTTTTTTCAGAATATACGCGTCGATCTTAAGAGCTAACTTACTTCCCAGTAGTGCACCTATAATAAAGAGAGCAGCTATTATGGCTGCTGTTTTTATATCCGCATGCCCAGCCTTGTAATACTGAATTGCAGCGAGTATTCCGATTGGCGGGATCATGGCTATAAGGGTTGTCCCCTGAGCAGTGTGCTGACTGAAACCGAGAATAAACACAAGTGCCGGAACCATTATAATCGCACCCCCAATCCCCAGCAGTCCGCTTGCAACTCCCCCCGCAAGACCTATAACAGCAATAATTATATTCTGCATAATACACCTCGATAGTAATGATTCTGAGTATTTTAAAAGGGGTTTCTGTTGTAAAGATTATTTTAATAATATATTATCTTAATCAGTATTATGCGGCTATTATATTATTCTTGATTAAATACATTTCAGTATTCTATACTGGAGCATGACAGAATTGTCAGGAGGGTTATATGTCATTCATAGAAGCTCAGCACTATTTAAAGAAGGGTGATTCTGTGGAGTGTCAGCTCTGCCCTCACAGGTGCCATATACGTGACGGTAAAAGCGGAATCTGCGGAGCAAGGGAGAACAAAAAAGGTGTACTCTATTCATCAATTTATGGTGAAGTTACTTCAATGGCTATGGACCCCATGGAGAAGAAACCGTTGTATCATTTCTTTCCGGGGAGTCAGATTTTTTCTATAGGGACAAAAGGGTGTAACCTCAGGTGCCCCTTCTGCCAGAACTGGTCCATATCTCAGGAGCCTTCAGTCCGGTCATCATACAGGGCTCCTGAAGAGATTGTAAACATGGCACTTTCGGCCGGTTCGGTGGGTATTGCCTATACATATAATGAGCCCACGATCTGGTTTGAGTATGTGAAGGACTGCTCTCTTGCAGCAAAGGAGAAGGGACTTAAAAATGTGCTTGTTTCAAACGGGTTTGTTAATCCTGCGCCTCTGGATGAATTGACCGGTTTTATTGATGCCATGAATATTGATCTGAAATGTTATAATGATGAAACATATAAAAAAGTGATGAAAGCGGATCTCGGACCTGTTAAGGAAACAATAAAAAGGGCTCATGGTAACGGCTGTTTCCTGGAGATTACAACACTTGTTGTAACCGGAATTAATGATAACATGGATGAACTTATTGAACTGGCGGAATTCATCGCTTCAGTTGACAGAAAAATTCCCTGGCATCTCTCCAGATATTACCCTTCATATAAGTATAACAAACCTGCAACGGATATATCTTTCCTCACGGACATATGGGAGGCAGGGAGCCAGATACTGGATTACGTGTTTACAGGGAATGTGCACCCGTCTGATTCACATGGCGATACTATATGCCCGGAATGCCATACTGTTATAATAAGCAGAAACGGTTATCATACTGTAGTCAAGGATCTTGAACATGGCAGGTGTAAGTCGTGCGGCCATGAACTGGGGATTATACATTAGGCAGTTGTTATAATATTCTTGACTCGTAACTTCTGAAGTAAAAAATGGATTATAAATATCCAATTGATTGTTATTAATGTAAAAGGTATGAAATGAAAATATTAGTTACAGGCACAGCAGGTTTTATCGGGCACTTCGTCGCAGGGAGACTTGCTGAGCGCGGAGATGAAGTAATAGGGATTGATTCAATAAATGATTATTATGATGTAAACCTGAAGTACGGGCGTCTGAGCGGGGATGGCATCAGCAGGAGTGATGCTGATTCCGGCAGTAAAGTCCGGAGCAGCAGATTCAGCAACTACTCATTCATTAAAATGCATCTTGAAGATAGAAAGCGGATTGAAGAACTGTTCCATGTGGAAAAATTTGACATGGTCTGCAATCTCGCTGCGCAGGCAGGTGTGAGATACTCTATCGAAAATCCCCATGCTTATATAGATTCAAATATTAACGGTTTTATGAATATACTTGAATGCTGCCGTCATAACAAGGTTAAGCATCTTGTGTTCGCAAGCAGTTCCTCTGTCTACGGGCTCAATGAGAAGATGCCCTTTGCCACTTCAGATAATGTTGACCACCCTGTGAGCTTATACGCCGCAACCAAGAAGAGCAATGAGCTTATGGCCCACGCGTACAGCCATCTTTACGGGATCCCTGTAACCGGGCTCCGCTTTTTTACTGTGTACGGTCCCTGGGGGAGGCCTGATATGGCTTACTTCAAGTTTGCAAAGGCTATTTCAGAGGGGAAGTCTATCGATATATATAACAACGGCGATATGCTCCGTGACTTCACGTATATAGATGATATAGTTGAAGGGGTTATACGTATCATTGATCTTGTTCCCGGCGGCAACAGCCGCTGGAGCGGGATGAAGCCTGATCCCGGGAGTTCGAAAGCTCCTTATAAGATTTACAATATCGGAAACAACAGCCCGATGAAGCTCCTTGACTTTATAAAGATTATTGAGAAAGAGATGGGACTCGAAGCGGAGAAACGCTTTCTCCCTATGCAGCCGGGTGATGTCTATGCCACTTATGCAAATGTTGATGACCTCGCTGCTGACACCGGCTACAGGCCTTTTACTCCGGTGGAGGAGGGGATTGCACGTTTTGCAAAATGGTACAGGGAGTATTATAAGTAATACTCCCTGCCGGAATCAGAAAGTGATCCCCAGCACTCTGTGCTGCACTTCGCCATCCAGTTCAACACGCTTATAGATGAACTTCAGCAGACTGAACTTCGAGAAGCCGGTCTCTGATTCTGACTCATACTCCCACAGAATTCCCCAGAGGCTCCCCCATGATTCGTATCCCCGTTCAGCCCGCTGAATTTTATAATAAGGTATACCGAGGAGAGCTGCCTGAAGGTCCGATTTCTCCGCAGGATCGTAATCCCTGTACCAGAGCGCTCCCAGTGCCCATAGCTGGAATTTACTGTCATCTGAATCTTTGCTGTCCCATGTGAGCGCGGGTGGTATCACCAGCGTGTGGGTGGTCTCTGTGCTCTCGTAGTACCATAACGGGAGAGCCCTTGTGTGAAAGTATCCTCCATCTTTTTCAACTGCTGCAAGCCAGAGAAGCCCTTCTATGTCATAGCCGCTCTTTGTCCACTCCGCATCCATGAGGAGTCCCCATAGAGCCTGTATCCGTTTTACTTCCGGATCTATCTCGAATTCAATTGTTGTAAAAAGCATTGAGTATTCATGGTAGTTTCCACTGTCATTGCTGATGTGGTCATATAGATAGAGGAAGTTCTCTCTGCTGTAGCCCGGCTTACTGTTCAGGTAAAGTCCGCAGATGATATAAGTGTTATCGTTATTTTTTTCGTCCCACGCTGAAAAATAGAGGGGAGCTATGTGAAAGTATCCGTCATCCCCGGACTTATGATAAATGAAAGGGAGGAGCCATCTCCTTGTGTAATCTCCGGTTATCCCTTTTTCGTAGTCGTAGAACCAGAGAATGTTGGTATGGCTGCTTTGGTTATCCGTACTGTGATAGTATAGAGGGACAATGGGGGCCCAGAATGTATAGGCTTTTTCCTCAGGTTCTTCAACGTCATGCCTGTAATGGAAAAAGGATAATGAGAGATTGTCGCTCCAGGGTTTCCCTGCGTCTGATGATTCTGTGCTGCTGTGATAGAATACCGGTATAAGCCATTTTTCTTTTGTGACGAGAGGGATGTTTCTGTTGTCCGGATCAACAGTATAATGATAATGAGAAGTGCTGTAGAGACCATACAACAGAGAGAAACCTGCATCTCCATTATTTGAATCATTCTTACTCCTGTATATCCCCATGAGCGTGGAGTGTTCCTTTTTGCCGTTATCATCGCCGTAATAGTAGAATGGCCGGAAGTAATTTTCGTAATGGCCATCCATATCAGAAACATTAAAAAGTCCGTATAACGCGCTGTATGAATAATCCTCTGTGTCAGGATACTTTTCGTTTTTATACAGGCCGAAGAGTATGCTTGATGAATTACTATCTGAGGAGAATTCATTATAATATCCAAGCAGGAAAAAAGTCCCGTTTTTCTTCTCTGCCGCAGCGGGATCACTGCACTTCTCTGTAACACTGTGATAGTAGAGCAGCGGAAGGCCGAAAAGGGTGTAATCTGATGTGGTGACATCTGATCCTTTATCTTCGGTTTCAGTTTCAGAGACCATGTAAAGAGGGAATATCCATCTCAATGTGTCGGATGTTTTATAATCGTTGTAAACCTTCTGTTCTTCGGTTCTGTTTTTTTCATCTGATGCAGTGTCTTCCGAAGAGGGTAATTCATGTCTGTCGTGAGTTACATTATTCTTATAGAAAACTACAGGTATAGAACTGAACCACAATGTTGATGTTTCATCTTTTTCTTCGTTATATCTGTAGAAATGAAATAGACTGAGGTTAAGCCTGTAGATTGATGATTCATCATCAGCTTTTTTTCTGCTTCTGTTCATATATAAAGGAGTGTATGTTGAGCTGTGCAGAATATTATCTTCAGTATGGTTTTTATGCCACACAAGAGGTATTACTCTCCAGCCCTCTTTTTCAGGTGAATCGTACCAGTTTATAATGGGCCAGAGTACTGTATATTCGTGCATCTTTTTGTCATGATCATATTCATGCCAGTATGCGTTAAGCATATAACCTTTGCTGTATGATTCACCTATCCTCTGGTAACCGTAGAACGGGAAGAATACAAGGTACTCGGTTTCATCCTGCTTATATGAGACGTAGTTCAGTATGACCTTGATCCTGTCATCAGAGTTTTCATCCCATGTGAGCCATGATAAAGGCAGGATGCGCAGGTGTCTTTTGGAGTCAGCTTTTTCAAATGCCATAAGTCCGTAAAGAGCGTGGAACCCCCAGAAGTTTGTTGAACTCTCCCTGCTTACCCTGTTCTTCTTTGAGATAGTTATTTCACCTGAAGGCTGCTCCTCTTCATAGATCTTCTCCTCGCCGCTTTTCATCGGTACAGTTACCCTTGTTGAAACACTTGCCATCTCCACAAGCCACGAGACATCGATATCAAGGTAAACTCCCCGCTGGTTGGTCCCCAGGCTCGCGTCAATTACAGGATTTGTCCCTGCAAGGACTGACCGTGAATAGCCCAGAATGTTTATGTAGTTGCTCCCTGTGCCGTTCTTTTTTGCTGTTTCAAAATAGAGTGGGAGGAACAGTGTTGTGTCTCTTTTGTCTGTTTCAAAATTCCAGTAGAGTGGTGCAACGATCCTGGTGAAGTATCCCTTATGCTCAAGACTGTCGTGATGATAATAAAGTGGCGCAATCCAGGTTGTTTCACCCTCTGCCGGATTTTCATGATTGTAATAAAAGGGTACCCATGTATTCAGATAATCACCGGTTTTACTGTTACTCTTTTTATAATGAATGAGGCACGTCCATTTTGCATCCTCTTCAGGTGACCATTTATGATAGTATAATGGCGAGTAAGTGACACCTGCCTCCTCTGTCCACCCTGAGGGCCTGAAGAAGAACGGCATGTAGAACCTGTAGCCCCCTTCGCCCGGTTCATGAAAGACAAAAGGGATAAACCAGAATCTTTTCATCTCTCCTTCGCTGCCGCGTTTCCAGTCAATTAACCACAGCAGGTTGGTGTGTGTACCTTCATTATCCTTTGAATGATAGTATAGCGGGATTGCCGGGAACCAGAATTCGGAGGCCTTTGTTTCACCTGTCCACTTGCCGTCATACACGCTGTTATAGCAGAAAAGAAGTGACTTGAATGAGTCTTCATATTCATATGCGGATTTACCTGCTGAATATGTGTAGTTCATATTCTTTGATCTTTTGAATAGAGGGAATAAACTTATCCAGTACTCTCCGTTACTGTGCCTGTTATAGAGAAAAACCGGCGGCAGCATGTGCGTATATCCGTTATCCCCCGGTTCATGAAAAAGAAGTGGTGTCATCCAGAACCGTTTAAGGGTCTCCTCGCCGTTTTTGTCTCTGCGCCATGAATAGTCAAGGAGCCAGCCGACATTCATGTGTCCCCCCCAGTTGTCAGTGCTGCGATAAATCAGCGGGATGATTGGCGCCCACCATATACGCTCAGGCTTTTCAGATGCCGGGCGTTTTGTGTAAAAATAGCCGTGAAGCCATGATACGCTGTAATTATCCTCCCATCCTTTGTTGTCACTGCTGCTCCCTGATATAAACAGCGGATTAATCCTGTATTTTTCTATGCCGTCTGTTTCCCAGTAGGTAAGGGTGATGGGGATGAATGAATATGTTCGGTTGTCAATCCTGCTTTCCAGTGTGTGATATAACGGGAACAATCTTACGGAGCTGTACTTCGGGTAATCGGTATATTTAAAAATCCAGAGGAACATGAATGAGTAGTGGTTCTCCCATGTCTCTCTCTGGAGAAAAAACATATCGGGATTATACTTCATCTCCTTTTCGCTGCCGAAAACTTTTTCGTCCTCTTCGTAGAGGTCGTCCCAGTCACGGGCGGAGGCTGTAGTTGAAATGAGTAAAAGGGAAAAGAAGAGAAAGGCTGCTGAAATTAAAAATTTCTTTATTGTCATTGATGCTCCGTTGGTTCAACGATATGAATTTCAGAAATATAAAGATATAAAAAGGGCGTTACTCTGTCAAGTAAAGCAAGGGGCAGCTGCCCCTTGCTTTATGATTTATATCTTCGATTATTTCCCCGTCACAAAGAACTCTGTTCTTCTGTTTTTCTTCCTCCCCGCAGCAGTTTTATTGTCAGCGATAGGTTTATTCTCCCCTAAGCCCACGGACTTCAGGCGCTCGGGGCTTATCCCCTGTTTGATCATATATTCTGTGACAGCATCGGCCCGGCGCTCGGAGAGTTTCTGGTTGTATGCTGTGCCGCCGGATGAGTCTGTGTGTCCGCGCACTTCAAGTTTTATGGAGGGGGTGCGCTTCATCTGGTCAATAATCCTGTCAAGGATGTTCAGTGACTCCTTCCTGAGATAAGCTTTCCCCACTTCAAAATGTATGTTGTCAACAACTATCCCTTTACCTGTCTCAATCCGTTTCAGGTTTATCTTTTTATCTTTATCGTCCCGTGACGTTATCACTTTCTCAGGCATGTAGCCTGTTGAATCAGCGGTGATCTCCACATCATTCATGTCGGGAACTTCTATCACCTGGTCAGGATTCTTTATGGAATATTTCTGAGAGAATATAAGTTTTCCGTTCTCCCATTTCCGTACTTCAACAGTTGACGGCACAGGGCGACCCTCGTCATCCTGTACTGTTATCTTCAGATCCTTCATAGGGATCTGATCATCTTTCTTCTGCTGCTTCTGCTCTTTCTGTTCTTTATCCCTGTCAGAGGTTTCTTTCTTCAGCTTGCTGAGCTCATCTTTATTGACTTCTTTTTCATCACCGAGTCTGTTATATGGGTCGTAGTAGCCGTCACCTCCGTCAACAAGCCTGGGGTAGTAATCTGTTCCTATTGCGTAAAGGTAGTTGCCGGCAGGGAGAAACATAATCCCGCCGGATGCAACAGGCTGAGATGGCGCGCCGGGGAACTGCGGAGAGTATTCCCATGTTTTGCTCCTGTCCATTATGCTGAAAGCTTCAATCTTCGCCCATGCGATGTCTCTCCCCCCGATCTTTTTATCGAACGTAGTGGCAACATATATCTGGTCGCGGATTGTGACAAAGTAGGGGGCCTTCTGCTCACCGAACTCAAGGGAGTTAATAACATTGCCGTTCTCCGGGTCTGTAACTACAACAGTGCCGTTATTCACTGTAAAGAGAATAGCCCTCTCAGTGAAAGAGGGATTCGATGTGATAAGCCCGCTGTACTGCTTCGACCAGAGGAGCTCTCCGCTCTTCAGGTCTATTGATAAAAGTTCTTCTCCTGAGGCAAAGTAGACTCTCTGCCTGTACACCACGGGGGGGTATATCCTGTGGGGATTCTGCACCTGCTTAACCCACACTGTCTTCCCTGTGTCTGCCCTGAGGCAGTAGAGCGAGTAGGTGTTCTTCCTGTAATCCATTGACTGAGTGAATATATATTCATCATAGAAGGATGGAAATTTGCTCCAGCTTTTTATCTCGTCATTATTCCATAACATATGCCCGTTAACAAGTTCGCGTGAGATAAGTTCGTTGCGTGTGCCGTAGTAGATCACGTCACCCACAATCACAGGGTCGGAGTAGATGCTGTCAACCATTGCATAAGTCGATTTCTCCGGGTTCCAGTTTCCCGCTCCCCGCACAGGGTCTGTTCTATCTTTAAGCGGCACCCTCTCTCCAGGTTTAACTTTCAGGTTGGGGTCATCGGTGCGCATACCTGTGCGGGCCCAGATTACCTTTCCTGTGCGTTTATCAAGGCAGTAGAGCGCGATGTTATCTGTGATGAAGAGCCTGTCACCGCGGATAAGGGGATACTTCCCTTTGCCGAAGGCTTTCCCCGAAGCCCTGAACTGATCGGAGAGCTCCATGAGGCTCACCTTCCAGAGAAGCCTGCCGCGCTCCTCATCAAGGCAGTAGACATTTTTTACAAGGTCAAGAAAGTAGACCCTGCCGTCTGATGTGATGGGATTGAGCACCACATTGTCAGCCTGGAAGAGCCACTTGAGGTTGCTGTTTTTCACGGTGATTTCGTCATTGTTCCCTGTGAAATAAATATTGCCTTTATATATAGGCCAGTCTTCAGCATGAAGAGTAAGGGATGCTATTATGATGAGGGGGATCAGTAACAGGTTTTTTTTAAACATGGCTCCTCCGGATTGCGGAATCTATAACAACTATAATATTATACAGACTCCCCCTTTGAAAAGACAGCATTTTTTCAGGCATGAGCGGGCTTTAAACACGCAACCCCATGCACCGCAACCGAATCTCTGAAAACTATAATTGCAGCTTAAAGTATTAAAACCTGAGCTACGAGCTTTGAAATTGCAGCTAAAAGCTTTAAAATCAGAGTTAAGAGCTTTGAAATTGCAGCTCAAAGCATTAAAATCAGAGCTACGAGCTTTGAAATTGCAGCTTAAAGCTTTAAAATCAGAGTTAAGAGCTTTGAAATTGCAGCCCAAAGCTTTGAAATCAGAGCTACGAGCTTTGAAATCGCAGCTTAAAGCTTTAAAACCGGAGCTCCGGGCTTTGAAATCAATAACATTTATTGAAAGTCTATTTTCTGACCTCAAAGCCTGAACCGGCTGTATTAAAATCGGATTGACATATCCTCAGTTCACCTTTTTTTAAAGTATGGAGATGAATGAAATGACCTCCCCGCTTTTTATACTCCGCTTTGAAAAGAACTGTGAGAACGGAATATACTACAGTATATCAGTTCAGGGGAGTGAACCACCGGAACTTCCGCAGAGCCTCTTTTTTAACAGCGGGGATTATACAATTAGCTTCATTGAGCCTTATTCCGGTTACTATCAGTATATAATCAGAAATGAAAAATGGCTTCGCAGTATACTCTGCACAACTCTTAAAATCAGAAACCGTGAAGAGATCTCTATCCCTTTCTCTTTCCCCGATGAAACAAAGGGAACGCTGCTCCCCGAAAACCCGGTGAGGGTCTACTGTGACGGCAGCTGCGGTGAAGGTGGTAATGGAGGGTGGGGCGGAGTAGTAATACTGCCTGGCGAGGAACCGGTTGAAATATCGGGTGAAGAGATAGCTGCAACAAGCAACAGGATGGAACTGGCTGCTGCTGTGGAATCTCTCCTTAAAGCTGAGGAGATGATGAGAGCTCCGCTTCCCGTGGCCCTTTTTACTGACAGCAATTATGTGATTCACGGAGTATCCCACAGGCTTCAGGTGTGGAAGAGAAACGGATTCATCACTGCACTGGGCACACCTGTTTTAAACAGGGAATTGTGGGAGACACTTGATTCCATTACCGGGAGAGTTGATCTGTACTGCGTCAAGGTTGACAGCGCGGAGAACAACCCGCATCACAGGCGCTGTGATGAGCTCGCCGGTATCTGTATGAGGCGGGGGAGCCTTTAATCAGCGCAGAGGCTCGATGCTGATAACCCTGATAAAGTAAACTCCTCTTGTGCTCCCCTGATCGCCGCTTCCACTTGAGCTCTCTTTCCTTGTCTCAAGTGTACCCTTTAGTGAGACCTTCTCCCCCCTGAATTTTTCAAGTTCAGGAACAGGTATCCAGTAATCCGCAATCGATGGATATCCGGTATCAGTTACAACCCCTTTCATCACTATACACTTCCCGATGTGCGGGGCAAGGTTGTCCATGGGACTCACTGAAAAGCATTTGCTCTCCGGGGTGTTGTTTTTAATGTCACCCCCTGCGCATGACAGTAGAAATGCAAAGAGAAATATGGTCATTTTGTGGTTCATGGCGCTCCTCCCTGATAAAATCTACAACAGATTCAGGGATTTTTCATGGTAAGATTAAGTTTCAGCAATAAAAAAGTGATTTAATGTGAGAGCAGAATATGCGGGGAATTTATCAGCTAAATAATCTGCCTTGATGATTCAAGATAACGCATCAGATCAGATTTTTCTTCAACGGAAATTTTCTCTATCTTCATTCCGGAGCGGATCAGGCCGTTCTCCTTACTTTTATTATAAGTTATTTTACCCAGAATATTAATCTCCCCCCTTCCCGGGAGAACCATGTCGCAGCATACAAGATTTCCGTTTTTAAATATCCTGGTATTATTTTTCTGATTCTGGAGAGTCGAAAATCCGCCGGGTGAAATATCCTGCACCAGGATCTTCTCTTTTATAACAGGAAATATATTAATTTTGTAGAAATGTTCCTCGATAGACCTGATGAGGTTTTCAGCCATTTTGATTTCATTTTCGGTGAATTCAGTCTCCTTGTTTATCCTGAGATAGCCGTAAGGGATTTTCCCTTTATAAAAGATGGGGAACACCGCTTCGGATATGCGGTACATCCCTGTTTTTATTGTTCTTTCGCCGGGGTATATATAGTTCATGTAATAGTCATAAGCAGGTGTTTTTTTGAAACTGTGTTTTCCCAGACGGCTGACAATATAACCTTCGTTATTGGAATAGATGTACTGCATGCGGGGATCGTGAGGGATCTCCATGGCAGTTGTCATTTTAACAAAGAAAAATTTCTGCTTCATCTTTTTTTCCGCAAAACTGAAGACGGTATTTATTTTATTATGAGAGATGATGAGGGAGTTGTTTACCATTGTTTCAGTTATCAGGTTCGTTATGTATATAAGGTTTTTATTTGAGTTTGTAAGTTCAATTGTGCTGCGGTTCTGGTTGCGTGATGAAGGAACCAGATAGCATCTTGTTATGGCAAACTGGAAGAGATCCTGCTGAATTGCAGCGGTTTTTTTGAGGTTCAGGTGTATAATGTTATTATCGTCGAATGAGAAGATTACAGCCGGATCAGGGATTGATTTAAGGTACGGTATGGCAATGACAACGTGACCCACTGAGTATCCGTGGCATTTAACCCGGATATCATTATTATAGTATTTCATGAAAACAGTTTTACCGGAAAAACAGGAATTATACAACTCCCTGATTTTTTCAGGCTCCCTGATGATTTCCATTTCGTTGAGTTTATTATGCATAGGAACTGCTTTTGATATCGGTTTTTTCTTTACACTGCCCGATTTGAAGGTAATTACACCGGACTCTTTTGTAAAGTTTAATTTTTTAAAAAAGCGGTAAAAAAATAGGTAAACTTTTTTCTTATACCAATAAAAAACCCCGGTTGTTTAACCGGGGCTCTCTGATTATTCCCACCATTTATAATCTTTATACACCATGAAAGGTTCAGGAATATCGGGAAGACCGCCAAGTCTCCATCCGGGGCCTTTCTGTTCATTCTTATATAGACTGTAAACTTCTTTCATGAAAAATGCTTTCTGGAAAGCTGACATTTTCATGAAATTTGAGCCGTCGAGTTTGTTCTTCTTTGCCACCTCATCATAAATTACTATAGATTTTATGCTTTTACCCATGGAAAAGTCATATTTCTTCATCCCGTTCCATGGTATATCATTTCCATATTCTATTGTTATTGTTTCAGATGGTATTACTTTCAGGTTAGTTGTGTCAAAAGAGCATTTCTGGTATACGGTTTTAAGCATGTTAGCTGAATCACCAGTATAAGTATAAACAGTTTTTTCAACTGCCGGCGGAACAGAACCCAGGGTTTTTTTTACAGTAACCGGTCTCCCAGCGGCATCCCGTTCGATTGCAGTTGTATTCCCCAGTCCCATGTTGAGAAGCAGTGAGTCTGTATTCATATTGATTTCGGTGATTTCAGACAGGTTCCCTGATGTGTCATATTTAAACCTGTAATCTGTTTTGAGCAGAAAAACACCGGCAACAGGGTAGGATGTGTACCCTCTTGATAGTATAGCTTCCGGAAGGCCTTTGTCATTATATGTCACTGCCCGGACATTTTTTAAGATGAACCCGTCCTTTTCTATATCAAGAATAATGCCCGATTCATCCTTCACATTCTTTTCCGCAAGGAGAGCTTCATACTTCTTTGCCATGGCTGTACCTGCAAGGATATTTGTTTCAGGTTTTTTATCCTTTGAATCCTTTTTTTCAGGAGCCTCCCAGTATTCACCCCGTATTTTTCTCTCACCCTGGTATGTATAGATTATCCGGCTTACGGTTTTGCGGTCTTTTATAAAGTCAATTGTTTCAATATCGCCGGTTCTGGAAGATCTCTGTTCAGGCTCTTTTGCGGATAATGACCCTGTGCTGGTCAGAAGAAATATACAGCAAACTGTACATGCGGTTTTTTTTAATTTATTCATTGTTCACACTCATAAGAAGATTTATTTTTTTTTGAGAATTAATGTTCACTTATATATAGGGCTGATACAATATGGGGCTAATCAGGTCAATAGAAAAGTTTTATGGTTGCTAATAAATCATCTTTGCTGGCAGTATTAATTCATACATCATTATATCCCGGAATTGAATAAATATGCATGATAACAGTAACAGCTTAATCTCTCTTTCCGGTTCGCGGAATGAGCTTTCCCTGAAAAGCAGCACATCAGCTATTAATAATGCGATAGAAAAATTCAGGCATAACTCACCTGCTGTGCCTGTGGAGAAGCTCTACACTGCGTACAGGAGCCTTAAGGAGATGATAGATTCTATGGGTCCTGATTTCGCTTCACAGTCCAGTCATTTCAATGATACCTTCCTCCGTATACTGGAGGAGCGCGGGGAGAGTGAAAGCGGAATTTACAGAACCGTGCTGCGCGATTCATCGGAATTCAGGTTCCTCTCCGGAATTTTTATAAAAGAGAGTATTCCGGAGCCTGAGAGGGGGGCTGAAATTTCAGCGGAAAATGCTGAACCTGATGAACTCCCCGTTAAACTGACTCTGAAAGGTGTACTTGCTGATAAGAAAATATCACTTACGTATTATAGCGAGGAGCAGTGGAGTCTGTTTGTTGAAGAACACTTTTCCAATATTGCGGATCAAAAGGAGCTGGTGAAAAACAGCGGGAGTGTTGTTAACAGAATCACCAGACGAGGAGACGGCAGTGATTACCACGGTCTGGTCATAGTTCAGTATATTTTCAGCAGGTTTAAAAAATTTAAAAAGATAGATATAAGTTCAAAGGAATATGCAATGAAACTAATGAATATGGTGAGTGATAAAAGTGAAGCATGGAACAGGCTGCACGTGGATTATCTGGATATAATTAAAAAGTAAAATTGAAGCTTAAATTCAGTCTTTGAAAGTGATTGTTATCTTTGTGCCGCCGCTGCTCTCTACATTAAGTTTCCCTCCGATCTGATCAACAAGCATCTTCACCAGGCTGAGCCCCATGGTGTCAGCTTTTTTGATGCTGAATCCCTCAGGCAGTCCTATTCCGTTATCAGCTACTTTCACGGTAATAATATTATCATCTTTACGTGTCTCAATATTAATACTCCCGCCATGTCCATCAGGGTATGCATACTTCAGAATATTGGTAATCAGTTCATTAAGTATAAGCCCAAGGGGTACAGTGCGTCTCAGGTCGAGCTGTATCTCCTCAAGATTTGTTTCAAGAAGAAGGTTCCGGCTTCTTATAGAGTAGGTTTTAAGGATCATGTTGGCGAGATCAGTAACATACTTCGCAAGGCTGACGCTCTCAAGATTTCCCGATCCGTAAAGCTGTTCGTAAATTCCTGACATCGATAGTATCCGTGTCCTTGCATTCATAAAAACAGCGCGGGCAGTCTCATCCTTGAGTTTAGGCATCTCAAGGCTCAGGAGGCTGGAGATGATACCGAGGTTGTTCTTCACCCTGTGCTGAAGTTCAATCATTAGAAGCTCTTTCTGCCTCAGAGATTCTTTCAGATCTACCTCCGCTTTCTTTCTTGCAGTGACGTCCCTGAGTGAACCCTCGATCCCTGTTATATTGCCATCAGAATCATATAAAAAATGAGAGTTTGTTGAGGTATAAACTGTATTGCTGTTTTTATCCTGAAGTGCAAGTTCGTAATCAACAACTTCACCGGATTCATGAATCTTTTCAATCAGCTCTTCCCGTAATCCGGGATTTACATAAACGTCAGTTACAGGCCTTCCGATCAGTTCACTCCTGGAGAACCCGGCATACTTTTCAATAGACGGGCTGATCTCAATTATATTGCCGCTAATATCTGTCTGGTAGAATATATCCTGTATGTTTTCAAAAATCTTTCTGTATTTGTTTTCACTTTCACGAAGGGCATCTTCAATCTGTTTTCTTTCAGTAATATTTGTGAGGAAATTAAGAGTAGCTGGTGAGCTATTCCATGTATAAATTATTGAATTAATCTCCACCCACTTAATTGAGCCATCTTCTGTTATCAGCCTGAAGTTATAACGTGTTGGAGCATAAGAGCCTGAAGTCCGTTTAAGGTGATTCTCTATGACATAGCTTCGATCCTCAGGGTGAATGAATTCGATAAAGGGAGAGGAGTACAGCTCGTCTTCGGTTCTTTCTGTGAGTTTAAGCGTGGCCGGATTCACCAGCTTCAGCCGCCCGTTCTGCGCGACAAAAATAGCCTCACCCGCATTATCTACAAGATCCTTGTATCGGGCTTCCTTCTCCTGTTCCTCTTTCAACGCTGACTTACTCTGGGCTTTATGGAGGTTTAATGCCATTTTGATGGCAGCTTCAAGAACCTGCGCTCCTGCATTTTTCAGAACATATCCATAAGAGGGTATATCTTCTGTCCTGCATATTATTTCATTTTCAGTATGTGATGAGTAAAATATAATCGGTATATGCTGCCTGCTCAGGATCTCCCGCGCGGCTGCGGTGCCATCCATTCCGTCGCCGAGTTCAATGTCCATAAGAATGAGATTAAGGCTGTCGCGGTTTCCAATAGCTGCTGAAACAGCATCAGTGCCTGAATATGCATGAATAACATTATATCCGTTTTTTTTCAGATGATCCGAGTTAAGCCTGGCAGCAACAGGTTCATCTTCAACGAGAAGTATATTAATTGATGATTTTTCCATTTAAGTCTCCGGGACTTTAAGACGTTTGAGGCACTAAATATTTACACCGGAAGATCTCTGTCCGGTGACCTTGAAGCAATTAAAACTGATTTCAGGGGTGTTTCCCGAGAAGATTTTTAAGCTTCTGAATTTTATATTATTACTTAATACTTATACGTTTCATCCGGAAAGAATATAATAAACTGCAAAGAAATAATCATATAGTTTTAGTTTTAATTCTGAAAAAATCTATCTGATCCATTAAAAAAGCAATACAGGATGTCAATATATAAACATTGACACAAATGAAATTTTGTCAGATATTTGACATGTATGGGCTTTTAATTTATTCTACAGGATCAGGTAATTGCCCGTGGTTCTATGTTTAGAGGTGGCGGGAAAACTCTTTTCCGGGGGAAATTTTTTTCAGGTATTGATTTATATATTATCACACTGATGATTTATAAACTCTTTTTTATAATGGAGTATAAAACAGGCTTGCATATTTTTATGTTTTAAAGCTCTTTATATGCGGAGGGGGTATTATGGCTGAGATTAACCATTTATATGTGATTCTGCCTCTCCTTAGTTTTATCTCAACTATATCCCTCGCAGTAATTGCCCTGCTGAAAAGGAAAAACAGCAAAGTTAATATCTGGTTCGCGGCCACAGCTTTCTGGTGGGCCCTGATTTCCCTGATTTTCATAATCCACCACCTTACAGATGATCTTGAACTTCTGCTTCAGGCAGAACGTACAGTTGAGTTCTTTTTTGTGTATGGAGTCCCTCTTCAGGTTGTGCTCTTTCACAGGCTCTGTAATACAAGGAAGATCAGGCTCGAAATATTACTCACTGTAATCAGCGTACTCTTCTCTCTAACTGCTTTCAGCGATTACTGTATTACCGGAGTCCGGCAGTACAGCTGGGGATATATTGCTTATGGCGGGCTCACCTTTAATCTTTTTGCACTCTATGCTTTAATCGGTATAATCTATGGGATTACATTTATATACAGGCAGTATAAGATCCAGGAGAATGAAATTATCCGTATCAGGATTAAGTATATCATGTCATCATACATTGTGATGAATATACTGACCCTTTTTAACATGCCGGCAATTAACGGGATAAATGTCTATCCCCCCGGAAATTTCTGTTTTATACCGCTGATTGTGATCGGATACAGCCTGCTGAAATACAGGCTCCTTGACATAAACCAGTTTCTGCTGAAAACAATTATCTGGCTAATCGCTATATTCTCGGTAATTATACCTATAGGGGTTGCGTCATGGATTATACTCCGCCAATCCGGGAATATGAATACAATGATCCTTTCCGGTATACTCACAATACTTTTTTCCTTGCTGCTTTTCTACTTCAGGTATCTCCTCCCTGTAATAAGCGAGAAGATCCAGAAGCAGTCTTATGACTTTAGAAATGCGATAGATGACTTCAATAAAAACATAGTACAGGTGAAGTCAGTTAAAGATCTGGTTCAGATGATATTCTCCATTATTGAGAGTAAAGTTTTCGCGTCATCGGTATCTCTGCTTCTTAAGGATTTTAATGATGATAAGTTCCGTGTCTATCATTCAGTTAATGACAGCGTCCCCGGTGTTATGGAGATCGATTTTTCTCATACTCTGAAAATTCCGGAGCTGCTTGAAAAGGACCAGGTTGAGGTAAATCCGGCGTATTCAAATGACAGGGAGAAGTTCATGGAGCTGTTCGGTCAGGTGAACTCGGAGATTATAATCCCACTGCTCTTTGATAATATGTTCATCGGTTCAATAAACATTGGCAGAAAGATGGAAGGGAAGTATAAACGTATTGAAGTGCAGTTTCTCGAACAGATGGTAAACAGTGTTAACATCGCGTTCTCCAACTCGCTTCTTCTAAACCGGATAGAGGAGCTGAATCTCTCACTTGAAAATAAGGTACAGAAGAGGACATCTCAGCTTCAGGAGGCTAACAACAAACTCCTCGAGCTTGACAGACTTAAGTCGAATTTCTTCGCCAATATATCCCACGAGATAAGAACACCTCTTACTCTGATACTTGCGCCGGTTGAGTCCATACTTCAGGGAGATTATGAAGGTGCTCCTGACAGGGTTTTCTTCGAAAATCTTCAGAGGAACGCAGTTATACTCCTGAAACTTATAAATGACCTGCTGGACTTTTCAAAGATGGAAGCGGGGCAGATGAAGCTGAACGTCCTTGAACTGGATATGGTCTCCTTTGTCAGGTGCTATGCCTTATCATTTAATTCAGCCGCTGAATCCAAAGGGATTACGATGAGCTTCGAATATACGGGGAGAGCAGTGCCTGTTTTTTTTGACACGGGGAAAATGGATAAAATACTGATGAATCTTTTTTCCAATTCTCTGAAGTTTACAGATAAGGGGGGATTTATCAGGGTTGCAGTATTTGATGATGAGAGTAACTGCTATATCCGGTTTGAGGATTCAGGGATAGGGATACCTCCGGATAAAATTGAAATTATATTTGATCGTTTTTCACAGGTGGACGCGGGTTCAACACGGAAGTATGAAGGTACAGGAATCGGGCTGGCTCTTGTAAAGGAGTTTGTTGAACTGCACGGTGGATCAATCACTGCGGCAGGCAGGTTCATTGATGATTCTCCTGATGATCATGGTTCTGTGTTTACTGTGGCAATCCCTAAGGGTGACAGGCATTTCAGAGAGGATGCCAATGTAACTTTCCTTGAAAATAATGATATCGAAGTGTCCATAGGATTTCATTCTTCCTTTAATACATGGGAGATCGCTGAGTTCAGGCAGTGGAGGTCTTCAGAAATTCCAGTGCCTTATAAGACAGTGAACTCTCATCCCCACATTCTTATAGTAGAAGACAATGCCGATATGCGGAGTTTTCTCGGGTATATCCTGAAAGATTATTATAACGTGCATTACGCGGTGAACGGTGAAGACGGGTTTATCTCGGCAGAGCGTTTAAAACCGGATCTCATTGTATCCGATGTGATGATGCCTGTGATGAACGGTTATGAAATGACACGGAAAATTAAAAGTAATGATGGACTGAGCCGCATCCCTGTTATTCTGCTGACAGCAAAGGCTGAAATATCAAATAAGATTGAAGGCCTTGAATATGGAGCGGATGATTACCTCACAAAGCCTTTCAGTTCAAGGGAGCTCCTTACCCGCATAAAGAATCTTCTGAAAACGCGGGACTACGAGCTTGTGCTTGAGAGGAGGAACAGGGAGATTGAGGATGATCTGAAAATAGCCCGGCTTATCCAGGCAAAACTTCTTCCGCAGAATATACCGGCAGTTGAACACTACAGGTTTCATCCGGTTTATATACCCATGGATGAGGTGGGGGGCGATTTTTATGATTATAATGTGCGGAACAGGTATATTGAGATATTTATCTCCGATGTTTCAGGACATGGCCTTGTGTCGGCTTTTATCTCTTTAATAGCCAAGATGGCTCTGGACAGTATTGCTCAGAGAGATTCATGCGTATGGGTTCTTCAGGTTTTAAACAGCATGATCTGTAAATCCACTGTTAATACAAATTATATGACTGCGTTTTTCTGTCTTGTTGACAGGGAGACAAACCGTATGAGCTATTCCAACGCGGGGCATATACCACCCCTGGTATACAGGGAGAGCAGCGGCTCTTTCTATGAATTGAGGACAGGGGGAAAACCGCTGGGGCTCTTCCCTGACCTGGTTCATGCTGAGGGCGAATTCCAGCTTGAACATGGTGACAGGGTGATCTTTTATACAGACGGTATTGTTGAGTGTATGAACAGAACAGGAGAGATGTATGGAGAGAATAGATTCAGGGATTTTATAATCGCCGGCAGAGGAATTGCCCCGGAGACCTTAAGTGCTATGCTTATTGATGAACTGAAAGAATTCTGCGGAAGTGACAGGTTCGGTGATGATCTCTGCCTGCTGGTGTTTGATGTATTGCATGTGCAGAATTAGAAATCTATTCCGGTTTACCCTGAAAACATGGATAAAAACATACCTCTCATTCTTTTTTTGTTATAAAAAAGGCAATGTCCGTATATAAATCTAACCGGTAATTGACTACTTTTAACCACAGGAATAATTAAATATCCTTCATAACAAATTATATAATCGCTTACAGTTCTTTGCCATTTATGACAATTGCATTATGTCCGGGATTATTGTATTTATATTACATAACTTTTATATGCATGTTCAGAGCGTATGTTAGAAAACGGCAGTTATTGCCATTCCCGGGAGGATTATATGTCAGGTTTAGCGTTAATAAGGAAAAGAGGGAAGGAAAATTATAGTTCATGGCAGGAGGAGTACAGAGCAAAACTTACAACCGCGGAGGAGGCTGCGAAGGTTGTCCGTTCAGGAGAGAGCGTGTTTTTCGGAGGGGGTACAGGTATACCAACGGCATTTGCCACAGCTCTTGGGAAAAGAGCCAATGAACTGACAGGTATAACAATATCACAGGGTTACGCCATGGGGCTTTTTGATTACATGAAGCCAGAGAACAAGGAGCGTTTCCAGATTGAAACAATGTTCGTGGGGCCAATGGAGAGGATTTGCATGCAGTGGGGTGTGGCACAGTATAAGCCGATGCATCTTAGTGAAATCCCGCATGCTGCACTTCACGCTGCATGCAAGCGTGTTGCCTTTGTAGCAAGCCCACCTGATGAGAATGGCTATATGAACAGATCATGCTTCGGATCCTTTCTTCCAAACGAGGAGATGGTGAGACCGGCTGAGACAATAATTGTTGAAGTAAATAAAAATGCTCCGTGTCTTAACAGCGATGATTTCAAAATTCATGTCTCTGATGTTGACATGATTATCGAAAATGATTTCCCCATGTTTGAACTTCCGGATATTCCTATCATGGATGAGGAGAGAAAAATTGCCCGATATATAGCAGACCTCATCCCTGATGGTTCATGTATTCAGATAGGCCTTGGCGGCCTTGCAAACGCTGTCGGATACCTTCTCCATGAGAAGAATGATCTCGGTATGCATGCGGAGGTCGTCACTCCATCAGTGACTGAGCTTGTGAAGATGGGTGTTGTAAATGGTGCAAAGAAAAATTTTATGCCGGGGCAGGTAGTAAGCGCCTTTGCTGTGGGCACAAAAGCATTCTATGAAGAAATCCATAATAATGATAAGTTTTATTTTAAAGAGGTGGGGTGGGTCAATAATCCCGATATAATTGGCCAGAATGACAACCTCGTTTCAATAAACAATACACTTATGGTTGACCTTACAGGTCAGGCTGCCTCTGAGTCCATCGGCATTAAGCAGTACAGTGCTACCGGAGGCCAGCTTGATTTTATTCTGGGTGCGCGCAAATCTAAAAACGGGAAGAGTATCCTTTCTCTTAACTCGACATATACAGATAAAGAGGGGAAACTTCAGACAAAGATTATGCCGACTCTGCCTGTTGGCACAGTTGTCACAACTCCCCGTACGCTTGTGCAGTATATTATCACTGAATACGGTGTGGCAAACCTCAGGTTAAGGACAGTGAAGGAGAGAGCCAAAGCTCTGATTGATATTGCCCACCCTGATTTCAGGGATCAGCTGACATTCGAGGCGAAGAAAAACGGCTGGCTTTAAAACCACAGAACAATAAGTTTTCAGAAAAGCCGGTTCTAAAGAAGCCGGCTTTTTTTTATTTGACTTTGTTTGTGCCAGTGTGTAAGCTGTTACACATCGGAGGTTTTTTATGCCTACAAATCTTGCAATAGATGATAAACTGCTGGAAAATGCACAGAAGATCGGCGGCCTTAAAACAAAAAAGGACACCGTTACCCTTGCTTTAAAAGAATTCATTCAGAGAAGGCAGCAGGAGAAGATTATAGATGTATTCGGAACTGTTAATTATGCGGAAGATTATGATTACAAAAAAGCAAGGAACCGCAAATGAAAGTTCTTGTAGATACTTCTATCTGGTCTATCGCTCTGAGGAGGAGTAACAATTCTGACCTGAAAGAAGTAAAAGAATTGGCAGAGTTAATCAGGGAGATGCGCGTTGTGATTATAGGCTCTGTCAGGCAGGAACTGCTTTCCGGAATACCTGAGAGTGTTGTTTTTGAATCTTTGAAAGAAAAACTTCAGGTTTTTGAAGATTTTAACATTACCACAGAGGATTATGAGTTTGCCGCTGAGCTTTTTAACCGGTGCAGGAAAAAAGGAATTCAGGGATCTCACATCGATTATCTTATCTGTGCTGTAAGTTTAAATAATGGATTTACAATATTTACAGCAGATAAAGATTTTGAAAGATTCAGGGAGCATACAGGGATAAAACTGCATACTGTCCGGAATGATCTCTGACTATATAAAAATATTTGACATGCAGTAATGCTCTCCCCCTAAATAGCCCGATGGTTTTTATATCACAAATAAACAGTTTCCTTGCGGGTCCATGCCTTTATATCACTCTTACTCTCTGTATTGCAGGGCTTGTACGTAAAGCGGCAATTATAATAGAGGGGCGAAAGCAGGGTTTGAAGTTCCCTGTTTTTCAGACGAACGGTGCGGATGAACCCTCTTTAACATTTACCGGGAGAAACCCGGTTTTTGCTGTTGTGAGTATACTTTTTCACATAGCAGTAATAGCTGCTCCGGTCACCGCAAGGGGTCATGGCATATTGCTTGATCTGTCGTGGGGATTCCTCCCTCCGGGATTTAATCCGTTTTTTACTTCATCCTTTACAGGTATAGCAATGTTAACTGGTTTTCTCCTGCTCTCAAGGAGAGTCTTTGTGAAACATGTTCGCGCTCTCTCCTCATGGCAGGATTATCTTCTGATGCTCATAGTCCTTGTCCCTTTTGTCACTGGGATGATGGCCAATGGTATGATCGGCAATTATGAAAGTGTAATGTTTCTTCATTATGTTGGGGCGCATCTGATTCTTGTAACTCTCGGGTGGACAAGGCTCGGACACTTTGTATTTTTTACAGCGGCATTCTTTGTAACAGCATATCCCCGCAGCCGGAGATCGGAATGAATAGTGTAAATATAGATCTTATTAACGGTATGCTTGATGAAAAAAGATATATGCGGGAGATGCTGAGCGCCTGTATCTCCTGCGGAATGTGTGCTGAAAGCTGTTTTTATTATATTAATACAGGTGAACGGAGCGCAATCCCCTCGTATAAAGTCCGTAAAACTGTGGGGAGGCTTTTCAGAAAGAAGGGGAGAGTCAGCCGCAAAGAGCTTGAAGGTATGGCTGACCTGCTATGGGGACATTGCGCAGTGTGCCGTCAGTGCTACTGCCCCATGGGTATTGACCTCTCTGCAATGATGTCATTCGGCAGAGCTATCCTCCGGAGCCAGAACATAGACCGATGGAGCAATTCCAATGAGGAGTAGCATCATTGTTGTACTGATATTCTGCGCTTTAATTCTTGCGGCAGCCTTCACCGGCAGTCGGGAGCTCCCCGCACTTTCGGAGAGGAAAGTATTTACCGGCCTTTCACGGGGGAATGTAATTTTCCTTCATGAGCAGCATCATGAATGGGGGGTAAGTTGTTTTCACTGTCACCACAGGTCGCACAGCGGCAGAGATGCTGTCACATACGAGGATCTTGTTCCGGGATCACCGGCAGTGTCATGTATTGAATGTCACGGTAAAGGGCGTGAGCTTGAACGGGTACATCACAAAATGTGCATCACCTGTCACGAAGATCTTATATCAAGGGGTGTTAAGACCGGCCCTGTTACCTGCGGGCGCTGTCATGTTAAAAAGAGGAGATAATTATGCTTGTTGCGGAGCTTAAGCCATATAACGAAACTAAATCATTTATTGAAAAATATCAGTCGATACTGGTTGTCGGGTGCGGAGGGTGTACATCTCTCTGCAATGCAGGAGGACTAAGGGAGACCGAGGCACTTGCCGCGAAGCTGCGCCGGGATACCGGTGTTAACATTAAATCTGTAACCATAGAGCGTCAGTGTGAAGATGAGTTTGTAATAGAACTTTCGCGTATGATGGAGGGAGTTGACGCTGTACTCTCCCTTGGATGCGGAGCCGGAGTTCAGCTTATTGCGGAGCAATTCATAAATATACCCATATACCCGGCGCTTAATACGAAGTTTGTCGGGACATCTCATGACCGCAGGGTGTTCATTGAACGGTGCAGGTCATGCGGAGAGTGCAGACTCGGGAGTACTGCCGGGATATGCCCCATAACACGATGCGCCAAAGGCCTTCAGAACGGCCCCTGTGGAGGATCTGAAAATGGCATGTGTGAAACAGGTAACGGCAGAGAGTGCGCCTGGTGCCTCATTATTGAAAGAATGAAAGCACAGGGGAGGCTTCATGAGCTTGAGGCTTTCTGTGAGCCGGTGCAGTGGCCGGGGCAGGCTCCGGAGAGATTTGAATGCGGCATGGGTGTGAAATGACTCTTAAAGATAAACTTTTAAACGGGGATTTTGTTGTAACAGGGGAACTGGGGCCTCCCCGGGGGTGTGATGCAGATGTTGTGCGCAAAAAAGCTGCAATGCTTAAAGGTGTTGTTGACGCTGTAAATATCACAGATAACCAGACAGCCATTGTACGCATGTCAAGTCTCGCCGCATCAGTAATCTGCCTGTCTGAGGGAGTTGAGCCTGTGATGCAGATGACTGTGCGGGACAGGAACCGTATAGCGCTTCAGAGTGATCTCCTGGGAGCATCAGCACTTGGTATACAGAATATCCTCTGCCTCAGCGGTGACCACCAGTCCTTCGGAGACCAGCCTGGAGCAAAGGGCGTAAATGATATTGACTCTATCCAGCTTCTTTACACCGCGCGGCGTATATGCGAAGAGAAGAAAATTCTCCATAGCGATAAGCCTCTCACATCAGCACCGGAACTTTTTATAGGTGCGGCATGCAACCCCTTTGCTGAACCTACGGATTTCCGCCCGATACAGCTTAAGAAGAAGATTGATGCCGGGGCCCATTTTATACAGACACAGACAATATATGACATACCGGCATTCAGGGAGTTTATGAAGAGGATTGTGGATATGGGCCTCCATGAGAAGGCTTATATACTTGCCGGTGTCATGCCGCTTAAGTCAGCAATGATGGCTTCATACCTTAACGATAAAGTCCCCGGAGTAATTGTCCCTCAGCAGGTGATAGAGCGGCTTAAAGGTGTACCTAAAGAGCGTGTTGCGGATGAAGGGATTGAACAGAGTTGCGAGATGATAAATGAATTGAGAACAATAGAAGGTGTTCACGGCATACATATTATGGCAATTGAATGGGAACATCGTGTGAAGGATATTGTTGAGCGCTCCGGTCTTGATAAAAGAATACATAAATAATGCTTCAATCTCATCGAGAATCTCCCGCCGTTTGAAGATATCCATTATCCCCATGAAAAATTTCCTCCCCGGAAAATTCAATCTGAAGAATTTAAAACTATTAATATCATACATCCGGAATGATCCGATTCATCTGGGTTCATTGCTAATAATATCCAGTAGTAAATGTTTATTCAATTTTTATGTTTTATAATATCAGAACAACTGTTATTATAAATCTATGGAAACCTTAAAGACAATCACACTGACATTGACAAATCCCCGTAAACCTGAAAAGTGGTTTACTGCTGACTGGCAGGCAAAACTCTCCCCTGTTAAAGAGGAGAGCCATATCCCTTACCTCGTATTTTTCGGAGAGGTGATGAAGATACTGGATAATGCAGATGATTTAATCTTTGAAAGTAACAACTATAATGAAAGCAGCGTGTACGGCCCTGACTATGACTGGACACTGCGAACTGTTAACCTGACGATGTCGCGCGAACACAGGGAGACATTGAGTGACAGCTGGCAGAGGACAGAGGTAACAGCAGACAGATTTGATACAGAGGGTTTCCCGCCTGAGTTTTATATCGACTGGAACGGAAAGTTCTATTCTCCTCTTACAATAACATTCGGAGGGATTAAAAATACGCAGGCAGAATCAATAAAGTTTGCAGCAAAGAGGATTTTTCAGAATATCCGCTGTGAAATAAAAGAATTCAGCATAGAGGAGAAGAGTAGTGTTGATTTGCACAGAGCGGAACTCTTCTCCGGATTTTAATTCAATCGTTAACTATAGTGTTTTACGAAATGATTAGGGCAATGTCATTTCGAACGTATGTGAGAAATCTAAAAATCTATTGTTAAAAGATAGATTTCTCAGTCGCTGACGCTTCTTCGAAATGACAATTTGATGTTCTAATTCAATCATAAGCGGCTATAATATACTGTTCCAACGATTAACTTCCGAAACTACCGGCTTAAATTTTTTATATTATAAAAAAAACTTTACCCTCTAATATGTAGTTTATACACTATCCTGACAGGTATCGGGCTGAAGGAATGGCATAACGGGGATGCCGCCGGATGATCGGGTATATCTCTGAAACCTGATGCCAATAAAAAACAAAACCTCAGGAGGTTATTAAATGTTTAAGAAGTTTTCAGCAAAATTTTTATTTTGTCTTACCACTCTACTTCTCATTTCAGTTTTAACAGGGTGTGAATTCGGGTGGCACACTCTCTTCTTTGACAATTTCAACAGAGGAAATGGTGAACTGGGCCCGAAATGGGAGGTTATAAAAGAAGCTAATGCATCGCTCCAGATTTCAGAAAAGCAGGCGCTTTATACAACATCAGCTTCAACAGATAATACAATAATCTGTTATCATGATGAAGCTATTGAGAGCAGCACTTTCAGAATAAACACAAAAATTACCACAGATTCAAACACTGCTGACCTTGAGTGTATAGGGTTCAGCTTTGAACCTTATCCCGGCTCAGGCAGGAGTTATTCACTGACTTTCAACAAAACATGGTTTGCAATAGGCTCAACAGTTCAGGCTACAGATGAAACAATATGGCTTGCAACACTCCCGGTAAACCTCTCTGACAACACAGTATATTCACTTGAGCTGAATGTTGACAGCGGAAAAATAACAGGCTGTATCAAAGACGCAGAGGGCGCCGTGCTTTATGAGCTTAAAGCGGACTGTGAGGTTTCAGAAACCTGGAGTTCCTTCTTCCTGCTTATGAGTAATGGCGGAAATACAGCCCTTAAATTTGATGATTACAGAATTGAAACATTTGACGCACCTGAATCATGTAAGTAGTAAATACTCACGACCGGTACCCGGATTTTTTTCCGGGTATCGTATATAATACCACATAGAATCATTAAAAGATAAAAACAAATCCTGTAAAATGAAAATGACTCTGTTTAAATCAGAGATTCCCTCCGATAAATAAATATATATCTCCCAGGTAAGGTTATTATGCATAAAATTCCGGTAATAATAAGCAACAGCAGAATAAAGACAATCTGGAATATCATTGTTGTTCTTACGGTATTGGTATTTTCCATTGTCTTTTCATACAGGTATACATTCCAGATTTACAAATGTGACTTCATCTACTGGGGGCTCCTTTTTATTTTCGCTATTGATGTAATCGTAAACTTCAATTCCACGGTAAAGATAGAACACGCAGTATCAAATGACAGAAGAGTTATCGCTGCCAACTACTTCAAAGGGTGGTTTACTGTTGATTTTATCACTGCATTCCCTTTCGATTTTATATTGCTCCTTGTACTCGGTTTTCCGGATGAGCATGACGGGCGTCATTTCTATTTCCTTGCGCTACAGCTTATAACTCTGGTAAAACTTCTTAAAGTCAAAAAGATAACAAAAGAGCTGCAGCAGTATCTCCGCATAAATCCCGGTGTCATGAGGCTAATGGATTTCGGTTTCTGGTTTACACAGGCTGTACACTATATAGCTCTTGGCTGGATTGTAATAGGCGCGGCAGAAGCGGCACGTATCCCGATTGATCAGTATATACGTGCCCTTTACTGGAGCGTGACAACAGTTGCAACAATCGGGTACGGGGATTATTATCCTGACCACGACAGCAACATACAGATTATATTTACAATCATCGTCCAGATATTCGGTGTAGGTATGTATGGTTATATCATAGGTAACGTGTCAGGTCTTATAGCAAACCTTGATGTTGCCCGCGCTGAATTTGTTAAGAAGATTGAATCAGTCAGGATATATCTTAATAATAAAAGTATCCCGAAAGATATGCAGGAAAAAATTCTCAGTTACTATTATTATATATGGGACAAGAAAAAAAATATTTCAGACGATAATCCTCTGTCAGACCTGCCGGTGAGCCTCTCTCTTGAAATAATGCTCTACCTCAACCGTGACATGCTGATGAAGGTTGACCTCTTTAAAAATGCCGAGGACCTCTTTGTGCGCGAAGCAATACAGATGCTGAAACCTTTAATCTATCTGCCGAAGGATTACATAATCAGGCAGGGTGAATACGGAGACTGTATGTTCTTTTTGAGCAGCGGTGAGGTTGAAGTATTGGTAAACGGTAACCAGGTTGCAAAACTCGGAGCCGGCTCGACATTCGGAGAGACTTCACTTCTTATAGGAGAGAAAAGGAGCGCCAGTATACATACTCTTACACACTGCGAAGTCTACAGGCTATCCAAATCTGATTTTGACTCCCTGAGGATAAGGTTTCCTGAATTCAATAACGAGATGGAGGAGATATCGAGACAGAGGGGGCTTATTAAATAAAGAACGGTAGATGTTACGGGTTATTCACTGGCATATATGTTATTGGTCTGGTGGTCTTCTTTAATCTGTTTATCAGGAAGGTCTGCTTTCTTTTTTATTTCTCTTCTGGGCGTACGTCATCTGATCGGCCTTGGACATCAGTTCATGAATAGAACATGGAACTGCAGAGCCATAATCAGCAACGCCTGTACTCATCGGAATCTGGTAGGGGAGGCCCGATGTGGCATTTCTCTTATCTGTGAAGTTTTTAAGCGTTTAAGGGTTATTTCAGGAAGCTCCGGGCCGTCAGAAACCAGTATGGCAAATTCGTCTCCACCAAGGCGGGCGATTATATCAGATTCCCTGAATGTCTTTTTCAGAATATATGCAGCTTTCTTCAATGCACGATCCCCCTCTTCATGGTCATAGTTATCATTGATAAACTTAAGGTCATCAAGACCAATAAAAAAAAGGAGCAGCCTGTTATCATTACGGGCTGTGATTTTCATCTGCTGTTCGGCAAGATTGATAAAACCTCGTCTTTATAGTAATAATTCATTATTAAGTTTTAAAATCTGCGGATCAACCGTTTAGAGAATCTTTACCTTGACAGAAATGTCTGTTTCTTTTTTCAATTGATGCCGGGGAGTGACTGCTCCCTCCTTGATTGTGTTGAAATACTCTATAGGAACCGGAAAAAGAAGCATGTCAAAAGATAAAATTATACAAAAGCTCCTGGCTGAAAATATTAATACAGGAGTGAAGTATCACTCAATTCTTCCTGAAGAGTTGCAGCAATGGTATGTTTACACAGCAAAGAGTGGCCATAGGATTCTGTGTGTGCTTAAAAATGATATTTCCGGAGAAATGCCGGAGGCTCAGTACGAGGAGAAGCTCGTCTCCGCTCCTGTAAAGGCCGTACTGAGGGGTTATTCAATTGAGAAAGGCTTTGTGGTTATTGACAGTGAGTATGATGCGGCAAAAGGCTTTCCGACAGAGGGTGATGATAGAGAATTTGAGCCGGAGAATGATAATACAAAATATGAAATAAAGGTGGGGGAGCTGTACCACCCTGATAGAACAGAGTGGCCCGAGGCTGTTGAATATAATTACTTCAGCGGCACTCATGAGCTGAGATTTCTTCTGAAAAATCCTTCAAGGTATGTGACAGAGGTAATCCGTAAAATGCCGGTGCAGCTTGGGCTTTTTCTACAGGATGATATAATACTCCTTGTGTATAAATTCACAGATTATAAAAAGCAGCTTGTCCCTGTCACCGGATATTCGCCATTTTCAATACACCTTGTGCCTGAGAGCCTGCGCTCACTGCCGAAAATCCACTCTGGCAGTGAATATACTGAAGAGCTTCACATTCACCTGATCGATGCAGAAACAGGGATTCTTCGTGCTGCGCGAAGTGTTACCCTTTCAACGGAATTTACTGAAGCTTTATGCAGAGCAATTATTGAGCAAAGCGGTGTACCTCTTTCAGATGATTACAATGACCGTTTGCTGGAGATTGACAGAAGATTTCCTGATAATGAAATTCTCATGGAGCAGTGTATCCAGAGGTGCGCGGGTTAGGATAATACAGGAAAAAATAGAAAATTTATATTGATTTTTTTATATAGCAGGCTAATTAATAGGTTTATGAATAACTATTCCCTTATTTTTGTTTAAAAGTAAACATACTGGTTGATATTATGGGACAGCAGGAAGCTTTTCCTCAATTTTCATTTTCAAATCCGAATATTGATATAAAAATAATCAATGGCATTGCCATGGTTAAATGTTTTGATAGAATCGATATCTACAACTCACCGGTTTTTGATGCTGCAATTGATATGCTGATTCAGCAAAGCAAAAATTCAGTTGTCCTCAATATGGAAAATGTTTTTTATATTGATTCATCAGGACTTGGAGTGTTGATTAGCTGTTCAAGAAAGCTGAATAAAGAAGGCAGGTTCTTTAAAATAGTCGGCCCGGGGGAGTTCGTTAAAAAGATTTTCAACAGGTCCCGCATGACAACATATTTTGATATATATGAGACAGAAGAGGATGCGCTTAGAAGCATAGATGAATGCGAGTCAGCAGAGTGAAGTCCTTTTAGTCATAACTGCTTATAATAGAACAAAAGGCCCTGTGATGAGGGCCTTTTGTTCTGGTGCATCATGGCAATTGATAATTTACAGAAAAAGATTACTTCTTAACTTTTGCTTTAGCTTTTGGTTTAGCTTTTGCTTTTGGCTTAGCTTTTGCTTTTGCTTTTGTTTCAGCTTCTTTTTTCTTTGCAACAGTCAGTTCTCCATTGAGTTTCACGATTGATGCATTTTCAGCACTAAGCTCTTTTTTCAGCTTAGCTACTTTTGCGGTCTTTCTCTTGATAGTAAGACCTATCTGTTTTGAGGTTGCCATATATTCTCCTTGTACTTTGTAAAGTATTATTGATTACATTAACTATATCGGTATTACAATCTTGGAGCTTTAATTTTATGAATAAAAATATTAATAATATACAGAATATTTTCTTTTATATATATATTCCGCATAACAAAGTCGTGTAATTCAATTCCGGGGATTATATTTATTTATACATTAATCTTTAATGTCCCGCATTCAGGGCATACAAAAACGTCTTTCAGTACAAACCGGTTGCAATTCCACTCTCCCTCCTGCTTGTCTATGGTAACAGTGACCCCGGCACGATAGAAGGGTTTATTGTCAGGATATAAAGACCTGGTGTCATCAGTATTGGACTGAACGTATTTTTCTTCATAGCCGCATACGCATTTCATAAGAATACCCCCGACATCATTATTTTTTTAATTAATTCTGCTTAATACTATTCTGTTGTATCAGGGGAGTTGTAAAGACTTATTGTTTACTTTAAAGAGGGATTTGATGCTGTCATGTTATAATTAAAAAGCCCTGAATAAATCAGGGCTTAAATTCGGGGTGACTGGATTCGAACCAGCGACCACATGACCCCCAGTCATGTGCGCTACCTGACTGCGCCACACCCCGTACAATGAATGCATTAAAAACAGAGGCTTTCATCTTGTAAAGAAAAATAAACGGAATGGATAAAAAAATCACTCAGTCGCATCCGGGTTAAAATAGCTGTAGATTCTTTCCGCTATCTTCTCTCCTATCCCTTCAGCCGCCATAAGCTCATCAATATCGGCACCGGCGATATTTTCAATAGACTTGAAGTGTTTAAGAAGGGCCTTCCTTGTCTTTTCTCCGATGTCAGGTATATTATCAAGTTCAGATGCCGTCAGTTTTTTATCCCGCAGTTTTCTGTGGTAAGTGATTGCAAACCGGTGGGCCTCGTCCCTTATGTTCTGCATAAGCTTAAGGGGAGGGGAGCCTTCCGGTAGACGTACAGGCGCGTCAGTTGGAGATGTATAAATCTCCTCAAAACGTTTTGCAAGTGACACAATCTTCACATCCACATCAAAGTTTGATGCCGCCTCCATCGCGCGTGAAAGCTGGGTGGGGCCTCCGTCTATTACAATAAGATCGGGGAGTTCAAGGTTCTCGTTGACAAGATGCTGAAGCCTGCGTGATACAGCCTCGTGGATCATCCCGGGATCATTAGGACCCTGGTATCCGCGTATTTTAAATCTCCTGTATCCGTTTTTATCGGGCCTCCCTAATCTGAACTGCACCATTGATGCGACAGACTCATCTCCCTGCGTGTTGGATATGTCGAAGCAGACCATAACCTCAGGTTCACTCTCAAGCGAGAGAGCTTCTTTCAGTTCAGTAAGGGCAATCGCCGGATCAGCAGCTTCGCTGCTCCTTCTTTCCACTGCAAGTATGTCTATGTTTTTCCGTATCATGTTTATGATTCCCCGGTCTTCATCCGAACGCGCGATTGAGAGGGATATCTTTTTGCCGCTCTTCTCCGTCAGGTGCTGCATAATAAGTAGAGAATCCTGCACCTGGGTCTCTGTTACAATACGTGATGGAATTTCTTTATCTTCGTAATATTCCAGAATGAAACTCCTGGTCACTTCATCAGGAGTGGTATACTCCGCGTTGTCGAAAACGCTGATTTTTCTGCCTGTAAGTATTCCGTGCCTGAACTCAAACAACACAACAAGGGCCTCACCGCCGAAAATGCCGCATGCAATGCAGTCCTGGTCCGATATTGTCTGTATATCAACACGCTGTGTCTGTGAAATCTTCTGTATATCGTAGAGTATATCCCGGATTGACGCTGCGTTTTCGAAATCCATCTTCGCGGAGTAATCTTTCATCTTCCTGTTGAGATTATCAATCACCGGGTCCATGTCTCCTTCGAGAAAGCTGACGGCGTTATCAATAAGAGACCTGTACTCCTCCTTTGTGATAACTCCCCTGCAGACACCGGAGCATTTTTTAATCTGGTAGTTTATACAGGGCCTTTCATTCTCCTTCAGCGGCAGAGGCCTTCGGCATGTTTTCAGCTTAAAGAGTGTGTTGATCATCGCTGCTGTACCTTTTGCGGCCTTTGCGTCAGTGAAGGGGCCGAAGTACCTGTCGTTTCCTTTGTTGATGTTCCGTGTGTAGACCACGCGGGGGTAATCCTCTTTCATGGTTACGGCTATATACGGGTAGCGTTTGTCATCCTTAAGGCGTATATTGAATTTCGGTTTATGTTTTTTAATAAGATTACTTTCAAGTATAAGCGCCTCTATCTCTGATCCTGTAACTATATATTCAATGTCACGGATGTTTTTTACAAGTATTGATGTTTTCGGGTCGTGGTCTTTTTTCATAAAATATGAAGAGACTCTTTTTTTTAGAGAGTTGGCTTTCCCTATGTATATAATCTCCCCTTCAAGGTCGTGCATGATGTAAACCCCGGGCTCTTGCGGCAGCCGGGCAAGTATCTCTTTTATCTTATCTGAGGTTTCTGTCTGTTCCATATTTTTATCACTATCTGACATGATTAAAGGTTAAATGGGGCTGTAAATTAATCATTTATTTAATTATTTTTGCAAGGCTTATGTATTAATTCCTGAATATTTTTTCTCTATAGTGAATGTTTTTCCCTGAAATTCATAAAATTATGCACTTTATAATGAAAAAAAGTGCTATTTTTATCATAAAAAGCCTATTTGGGCTTTTTATTTGTTGACTTTGAAGCTTTTGTAAGTTCAGGCTGACTAAAGTGTGTGACAGTTCCTGTTTCCAGGATAAGGGGATGAGTGATGAACCAGATTTTACGCAGACGAAAGTTTCTTCCTTTTAATGAAACAAATCCTCACAGGTACTACCTTTTGTACAGAGGGCAGATGCTTGTATTTGCCGGGTACTGTATTGTCACACTTGAAACTTTTCTTGCCATTAAACTGGGGCTTACGCAGATAACTTATATCGAGACACTTATAATAAGCTCATCGGTTCTCGTTGTAACTCTGATACTCTTTCTTTTTATTGCCTTAAAGAAAAAGCTCATTGTGTGGCAGGAGTGGATGGTCTTTTCCGTAGACATGGTCTTCTATCTTGCTTTCTTCTGTTTCTGGATATATCTTCTGGGGAATCTGCGGATTCTGGGGCTCTTCAGCTCCCTTGTGGCTATTACAATCGTTCTCTCCTACACAACTTTTTTTCAGTCAATCTTTATGTCTATGACTACTGTCGTATGTTATTTTGCTGTGACTTACTATGCACTTACAAAGGGGGGGCAGTACGGTTCTATTGAAAGAGAGGGCTTTCTGACATTTGCAATGCTCCCTGCATATCTGCTGATTGCTGCAACCGCGAAAATGATGGAGATGCAGAGAAGAAAGGCCCAGCGAGCGAAGAGGGAGCTGGAGCATGCCAATGCCGATCTGCATGAAGTGAACAGAAAGCTTTTGTACGAGCAGTCTCTTACTGAAATTGAGATGGAGCTTGCCCATGACATACAGGCTTCACTGTTTCCCGCCAGGCCTCCGGTTGTCAGCGGCTGGGATATTGCTTTTCTCTCAAGACCAAAGTCCGGTGTATCCGGTGATTTTTACGATTTTTATACAGTGGGGGAGACTCTCGAAGGGCTGTCGCTGTTTGATGTATCCGGGCACGGTGTGGCTCCTGCACTTATTACTATTCTATCGAAGCCTGTTCTGTTCAGGAATTTTAAAAAGCTTTCAGGAGAGAGAGTCTCTGCAATTATTGACGCCACTAATCAGGATCTCATGGAGCAGCTTGAGGATGTGAACATTTTCATTACCGGGATTCTTCTCAGAATGAACGACAATATGATTGAATATGTGAACGCGGGGCATCCGGATCTCCTTCATTTGAAGAACAGCACCGGCAAGGTGAGAGTTGTGTCTGACCCGGACGGCAGATTCAAGGGTAAGCCTGTCGGGATATCATCCCGTAAGTCACAGTACAGCTCTGTGAAATTCACAATCTCCTCAGGAGATTTTATTCTGATGTTCACTGACGGCCTGATTGAGAGCCGGAATATTGAAGGGGCAACCTTCGGCAGGGAAAGGATTGAAGAAGCCTTTGCTGAAACAGCAGAGATGAGCGCGGTTGAAGCGCTGAATCATATCATGCAGAGGAGCCGCGAATTTTCGGGTGATGAACCGGCCGCTGATGACATTACTGTTATAATCGGCAGGAAACTCTGAAACTCATCTAATTACCTCTAAAATCATTGACAGCGGAAACACCGGATTGAAATGTAATAACCAGTTCAATTCAGGGGTCTTTTATGAAGTTTTCGATGTTCGGCGACAAGGTTAGTCAGAAATCCGGTATAAATATACTTATGGATGACCTGGGACAGGCGATGTCTGTCAACAGGGATATGCTTATGCTTGGCGGAGGGAATCCGGCACATATACCGGCAGTGCAGAAGATCTTCCGCGAATCTATGATAAAGGTCATGGAGTCAGGCAGAGCTTTTGAAGAGTGTGTGGGGAATTACGACACCCCGCAGGGTAATCCGCTGTATATTGAGGAACTTGCAGCTCTCCTGAATAGACTTTACGGGTGGAATATAACCGCGAAGAATATCGCTCTTACAAACGGGAGTCAGTCAGCGTTTTTCCTGCTCTTTAATATGTTCTCCGGGAGATACAGCGACGGATCTTTCAGAAAGATACTCCTCCCTCTGACGCCTGAATATATAGGTTATGCTGATGCCGGCCTCTCCAGTGAGGATATATTTACTTCTATCAGGCCCGAGATAACTTTTCTCGGCGACAATATGTTCAAGTACAGCATAGATTTTGACAGGCTTGTTGTGGATGATCATATCGGGGCGATCTGTGTATCGCGCCCCACTAATCCAACGGGTAATGTCGTAAGCGACACCGAAATTGAAAAACTCATGGTACTCTCGAAAAAACATGGAATACCTCTTATTATTGATAATGCCTATGGGACACCGTTTCCAAATATAATATTTACTGACGCGAAACCCCGCTGGGATGAGAACGTGATTATGTGCATGAGCCTGTCCAAGCTGGGGCTTCCCGGTGTGCGTACAGGGATAATCATTGCCTGCGAAGAGATTATTAGTGCAGTAAGCCAGATGAACGCCGTAATCAACCTTGCTCCCGGAAGCTTAGGGGCAACCTTAACTGAACAGATTGTACGTACAGGGGAAATTATTGATATAAGCCGCGATTTAATCAGGCCGTACTATCAGGGTAAAGCTGAAAGGGCAGTCGCTCTTTTTAAAGAAAAACTCCACGGCCTGGACTTCCATATACATAAACCCGAGGGCGCAATTTTTCTCTGGATCTGGTTCCGGGGGATAAAGATCGACAGCGATACGTTATACGGGAGACTGAAAAAACGCGGTGTGCTGATAGTCCCCGGGCACTACTTTTTCCCCGGACTTGCAGATGAGTGGCAGCACAGACATGAATGCATCAGGGTAACCTATTCGCAGGGTGATGATACTGTGAGCCGCGGTATTGAAATAATTGCTGACGAGGTGAGGAAGGCCTACTGAGCCGTCTCCACCCGTGAGTTTTTTATAATGGCTTCAGCAAGCTGCGGCGGTGTGTTGTCCAGAAAGTCCCGCAGAGCTTCACGTGTTTCAAATGGCCTTTTAAGAATTATTGATGAAGCCCTTTCTCTCCCGATCCCCGGTATAAGCTCAAATGATTTGGCGGACGCAGTATTTATATTAAAGGGCACCGGTAGCGTGGAGAGTGATCTCTCCCTGTGCCCTGTGATGATTGCATCCTGAAATGTCCTGAGTTTCAGCTCTCCCGGCATTTTTACTGTAATTGAATAGCTTGATATCTGCTTGCCCATTGAATAGCCGTCACGTGTTTCGAGTATAAAATTTTCGCGCAGTATTGTGCCTGCCGGGTAGACCTGCCGCAGCATAAGATTGTCAATATCATCACGTATCTTCTCTCTGTAATACTCAAAGCGCTTTGTCATGCCGTTGGATATCTTCAGCTTCTCACTGTAGATCGGCGTGTCAGGGTAGGGGTGAAGTTTCCTGATATTAATCCTTTTAACAAGCAGACCCTCCTCAGCAATGCGCGCAAGATACTCATAGTTTATCCTGAAGGTGTCCATGGTCTCGCCTTTGAGCCCGTGGATAAGGTTTATCCCGGGGAGGAGTGCTGGTATCCCATTGATCCTCCCTCCGCATATATCATTAACAATACGTATTGCTATGACAGCCTCTTCAGGCGTAACCTTCAGCGAGTTCTGTTTTACAACGTTAAGGTCAAATGATTCAACACCGAAGGGGAGGGTGTCCCCCGGCGTTACTGCTGCTGCAATAATCTCAAGTATCCTTGCCGAGTGTTCGGGCCAGTTTACAATTGATCCGGGATTGGCATTGTCAACGTTAAGCACATGTATTGCACCGGAATCCTTCCGTTTTTTAAGTTCACTGAAAAGTTCAATAACTTCAGAGGGCTCCGGTTGAGGAAATCCGTTTCTGAATTCTTTAAGGCGGCTTCCGAACTGGATGATGTCGGGCTGCCTCCCTATACGAAAACGCGTCACTCCGCATTTAAGTAGTGAATCTATCTCATCAAGTACTTCCCGTGATTTTCTGAATTCTATTTTCTCAATAAGCCCCTCTGAACAGAAAGAGCAGTGCTTCTCCCTGGGACATCCTCTACCCGTCTCAATTTCACAGATAATATCCGGGAACCATGGGTGCTTCTTCACAATCTCTGCGCCTGCGGAGGACCACTCGGCAATTTCATCAGTAGTTCTCTGCAGGTCAGCCTCATCACCGGAGGCAAGAGTGAAGGCGTATTTTTCTATGTCATTTTTTAAAACTGTGACAATACCTGTATCACTGTCCACCGCGCGGTTAATGAGTCCCCCGACTGCTATGGGTGTCTTTCTGTTCTGGCGGATAATACGGTTAACTTCAGCCAGTGTGCCGATCTTCGCTCCGAGATATTTTCCGGGAACAACGGCGCCACCTGTGAGAAATACATGGTCATAGTTTTCAGTGAAAGTAAAGTTCTGCTCCCTCATGTTGTCAATTGTAAGATAGGAGATGGCTCCCGGGTTTACACCTGCGCACACAAGCGCTCCGTATATATAGCGGGGGTAGGGGGAGATGAACGGGGGCACACCAAGGCACGCCGGTTCATCCACATAACAATCGAGTATTAAATATTTTTTCATAATCCTTTAAGGGCTGTTTCCATATCGGTGATCATGTTCCGCTCAATCTTCGCTTCAAGTTCCAGGACAAATTCCTTATTTCTGATAATAAGTTCTTTGACTTTGTCATTAATGCCGTATCGTTCAACGAGGTCATCAACCCGCGTATGGACATTAACAACTTTGTCGTGCATCACTCTTTTATCGGAGTAGTAGATGATCTCTTTTTCTGTCAGGGGGCCTTCAGGAAGAAAACCTGTGAACACTACATGATTCTCGACAATCTCAGCGATTTCATTTAGCCCTATTTTACGGAGCATCTTCCCTCCGATAAGATCATGGCGCATCTCCCTGTTCTGTATGGAACGGGTCTTTGCTATGTCGTGCAGAAGCGCTGCCGCAATGAGCAGTTCTCTGCTTATAAGCTCTTTTTTAGAAAGATTGTCATATATCGCGAGGGAAACATTCTTCACCTGCACAGAGTGCTCAATAATATTCGGAAGCATGTCATGCTGACGGATGATGCTGAAGCATTCATCCTCTGTTGGATATATTGATAAGCTGTTCATGATTTAACCGTAATCTAATCTGCCGACTCTTTAATAATAATGTCGAGTATAATTTGATTAAAAAACGGAATTTGTTTATATATGAATTGGTCTTTTAATTTTTGCAAAGAGTTAAATACTTTTTAAATAACTTCAGCAGTTCATGAAATGAATGGCACTGGTCATTCCTGCGGCAGTCCGCACTCTTCAGGGGAATGGCTTCAGGTGTACTTGTTCAATGTGTAACTGCTATAAAAGAAAATGAATTTATTATTTTATTTAATATAATAATTGACAATAAATTCATTAAGCACGAATGTGCTTTTGCCGGATACAAGAGACATAATTGTTGAATAATCCCCCTTAATTCTTGATATTGATTTCGGAGTATAAAAAAAAATGAATCTTGAAGATTGTAAAAAATGCAGACACCATATTGAACTTAGAAGTTATCAGGTTCTTTGTAATTATGGCGGCTCTTTAAGTTCCATGGCAACCATGCAGGATGAAAAAACCGGCGAATACAGGGTGCTGGCCTGCCCCCTTTACCTTAAAGGGAAATAGAATCGATTTTTATCTGATTGTGAGAGCGCTCTTCCCCAGCATCTCAGCTGATTTAAGTTTAATGCCGAAGTAGTTTTCTATATATGCAGTAAGAGCGTAGAGCAGCGGAGACACCGATGAGTTTTTGTATTGCTGTAGATTGATCTTCGTGAATTTGCAGGACAAACACTGGTGAAGGAAATCAGCAGCCTCGCCATCCAGGTTTTTACCTCCCCCCGAGCATGAGCCGCACGAAGCCCTGAGGCTCACCGGATCAATGAAAAGCCCGTTACTCCCGTCACAACCGCACCATGAGCATGAAGTAATCTCCGGCATAATTCCCTGAAGAGCCATGTACCTCGCAGTAAAAAATATTATGAAGTGAAGCGGATGTTCTGTTTTTGCCAGTGAGTCTATCCCCGCGCATAGGAGCGAATATATCTTTTCATTGATGTCGCCGAAGCCCGTGGTTGAATCTATAAGCTCGACCATGTAGTAAAGAGAGAAGATTGAATCGCTGCTTTTTCTTATGGGGAGGGTGGACACTGTGATGTCAAATTCCGATATTGTATTTAGTGTCCCGGAAATCCCGGTGTAATAGATCAGGTCAAGTATTGTCCCTGGCTCTGAACCGCTCCTGGGCCTCTTCTGTGATTTCCGGATACCTTTGAATATGAATCTCTCCCTGCCGAGATCCTTTGTGTAGATGCTGCATATATAATCAGCTTCGCCGGAAAGTTTTCTTGAGAGAACTATCCCTCGTGTTTTCTGCCGTGACATTTCACGATTTCTGTTTTGATACTGTTACTGCTATGCGGATTATCCTTGTGCCGGAAATATCCTTAATCCGGAATGTAATATTCCCGTGCCTGATTGACTCATCCTTCTCCGGAACCCTTCCGAAAAGGTCAAAGACAAATCCGCCGATTGTATCAAAGTCTTCAGTGGATATATTGAGTCCCAGTTCTCTGTTGAAATCGGATATAAGCATCCTTGAGTCCACTTCAAATGAATTAGCGCCGGTCTTCTGGCATTCAGGGAGTTCCTCTGTATCGTATTCGTCATTGATGTCGCCTACGATAACTTCAAGGATGTCCTCCAGTGTTACAATCCCTCCAACTCCGCCGTACTCATCAACAACAACGGCTATGTGTAGTTTTTTCATTTTGAAATCGCGAAGCAGTTCGTCAAGGGGCATTGTCTCAGGCACAAAGAGCGGATCATGCAGCAGCTTTTTCAGGTTGAATTTTTTTGTCTTATCACCTATAAGTTTAATCAAATCTTTTACGTAGAGGATGCCGGTTATGTTGTCAACGGTTTCGTGATACACAGGCATTCTTGAGTGGCCCGCTTCAAGTATAAGCTTAAGCAGAGATTTGAGCTCGATATCCTGATCTATGGCAACTACATCCACCCTGGGGATCATTATATCCTTCGCGTCCAGTTCCGAGAGCATAAGCACTCCGCGGATCATATCTTTGCGCGGTGTATCGAGCTGATCATAGGCGTCAGCATCAAAACAGGTGTCCTGTGAGGATCTGAAAGATTTTTTTAAGTTTCCCAGAAATGTTTTAAATCGCGAACTGTGTGGTTGGTCAGGATTATCTGATGTCATGCTTTATGAAATTACCTCTTTTCAGGGAAAAGTAAGTTAATTGCAGTATTTGTCAAGGATTTATTCCAACTGCAAAATGTATCAGCCTGAGAATATTGTAAATTTCTTTACAGTCTCAAGCAGTTTGCCTGCCGCCTCCTTAGAAACAGAAGTGGCAATATTGCAGTCATTATAAAGACTGTCCGCCATAAATTTTCTAATTGCAACATAAACATCCTTGGTGGGGATGAAAAGATAAGAGAAGAAGTCGGACTCTTTCTCAAGAATTGTAAAAGATGAATACAGCATCAGCGGCTTTTCAGGGATCATGATCTTTTCATTCTTCCCTCCGCCAAGAATTGTCATTTCATTTAACCTGTAAGGTACAGATTTCCCCACCTCCCTGTTTACAGGCTCAACGTGCTTGTTTGTGTATGTCGGGGGTTCAACCAGGAGGTGAGTTCTGTTGCCGTCTGTTTTAAATGTGATTCCGTCACCGGTTCTGTATATATCCTTAACATTCCTGTAAGCTGTAATCTCATATATTGAGTAATTGCTTCCAGGCAGAAAATAGGCTGTAATAATGAATCCTCCGTCGGAGGGGATCTGTTCAGTCATGTATGCTTTAATAAGCGACATTGCGGTTGCCATAAATTATCCCTTTCAGATAGAAATTTTGTTGCCTTATAATTTAATAATATATCAGTTATTATTAAAAGCAATTAAAAAATTCAGATGTTCCCTGTGATGATTTATTTTTACTATAAAAAATATAAAAACAGCAGGAAAAAGTCTGCATCCGGTTTTAAATACAGAAAACATTGAGGTGTGCATATAATGGAAAAGGGATTTTTCTCTCCGGAACCTGTGATATTCAGTGCAATGGGGGGAATTAAAACGTTACCTCCGGAAACTCCGGATAATTTCAAGGGCGGGTTTGAGAGCGGAGCTGACGCAGCGTGTATAAATGTCCAGCTTTCAAAAGATAATATTGTCATGGTAATGACTCCGGAAAATCTTGAACCGGTATGTGGTGTTGCCGGAAAAGTTTCAGATTTTAATGCATGCGAACTGAAACAGATGGATGCAGGTTATATGTTCAGAGATGAAGATGGTGAATTCCCCTTCAGGGGGAAGGGGTACGCATTTATGACATTAAAGGAGCTTTTTGAAACTTTTCCTGAAAATAAATTTTCAGTTAATCTCCTACATAAAGATGATAATCTTGTCAGAGCCTACGCGGAAACAGTAAAAAAATGCGGTGCAGAGGGGAGAATTCTTACATCCTCAATGTACAGCAGAAATATGAAGTTCATAAGAGAGCTCCTTCCGGAATGCGCAACAGCATTCTCTCTCCCCGGTATAATCGGTGTATATGCCCTGTTTAAATCGGGACTTATTTTTTTCAAAAAGAGTTTTGCTGCTGACACGCTTCAGACACCTGAGGCGATTGGTGTCTCTTATATATCAAATAACGGGCTTATCCGCGAAATGCATAAGCGCGGTGTTAAGGTATACGTGTGGTACATTAAGGATAAAGAGCAGTATATCCGGGTACGTGAATCGGGCGCGGACGGTTATATGAGTGATGATATACCGATGCTGAAATCTTTTATGGCGGGATGATTACTTCAGTTTCTCAAGTATTTTAGACTGGTAGTATGGGTCGATGGTTCTGATCCCTTTAGACTCCATTATCATGTTGTACCTGAGCTGTTTTTCTGAAATTTTTCTGTGCAGTTCCTGCCTCTCATTTTCATCAACGCAGGCATTAAGAAGCTGCTGCATATTCATTATGCTTTTTCTCAGTTCAATCTCTTCAGGGATTACTCCGGCGTTCTTAAGAATTTTGTATGACATCCAGAGTTCATCAGGCACCATGTCAAGGTCATCCGGGGGTAGGGGCTTCCCCTTGCACGAAAGGTTGTCGAATTCCCCTCTGGCAATGGCCTCCTGAATTTTTCTCTCAGCGATTGTTTCAAATATTGACATGATAAACCTTCAGTAAATACAAAGCTAAACAGAAGTTTATTTTTTTCAAGAATTAAATCAGTATTTATCTCCTCTGCTTTTTAGTTTAAATTATTGACTCTCAGGAAACCGGATGTGTTTAATGTTGCCTGATAATTCAGCAGTAGTCAGGGAGAGGTGTATGTCTGATATTTTTGACTGGAGCAAACTTGGTGAAGAGGATAAACGGGAAGTAATTAAATTCGTATCAGAGAATAATTCTCTCGTTAGAGAGGTTATGAGGAACGAATTTCCAACTCTTTATATAGGGAGGGCAACGGAAGAGGTTGCCAGAGGGTGGGTTATGATAGCCGGCCGTGAAAAAGTTATGAACTTCATAAATTCCAGGGGCTGAACTGCATGTCAATGAAAGAAGTATATCCCGGAATTTTTATGATCACTGAGAGGGGGATATCTGGAATGCTTAAACCCCCGGTGAACCTTTATGTTATAACCGGGAGTGACGGGCTTATTTTTGACGGAGGTTACGGGAACAGGGGCTGCCTCAGGATCTTTGACAGAGCATATAAAGAGATTAATAATTTATGTATGGAGCGGGGGGTGCAGAACAGAATCTCCCGGATACTCCTTTCCCATGCGCACGCAGATCATTTCTCCGGACTCTCCAGGCTTAAAAAAAAGTATAACCTTGATATTATTCTTACAAAGAGGATGAGCGGAATTATTTCAGATGCAGAAACTTATCGGAACTCTTATGCTGTTGAAAAGAAAAAACGCAAAAGAGGATTACGCGGTTTCATCTTCGGCCTTTTCAGCAGCATGGCGGCATCATTTGAGTTCCTCATCTACAGGCTTTACTGGGGTATCAATTACGTTAAAACTCCGGATATAGTGATTGAAGAGAATACAAAGATCATTATTAATGGTGAGGAGTGGAATATCTTTCACTCCCCGGGACATTCAGATGACCACATAACACTATATAACCCTCTGACCGGAGTTCTCTTCTCCGGCGACAACATCATGAGAAGCATTAACGTATGGCTCGGGCCCCCAAGGTCTGATCTCGATATGTACGATTCTTCTCTTGAGGAGATCCTCTCGCTTGATAAACTTGAGCTTATTCTCTCTGCACACGGGAGCCCGGTTACTGAACCGGAAAAAAGAATCCGTGAAATTTTATCCTGGCGCAGGAAGAGAGTTAATGATGTACTTGAAATAATAAAATCCGCAGGCACTGATGGTATAACAATAAGAGAAATCCTTTCATCCCTTTATCCCGGAGAGAGAAAAGTAAAACATGATTTTGCGCGCGGCTGGGTTGAGCTCACTGCCTGTAAGCTTCTGGAGAGTGGATGTATTCAGAAAGACCGGTCCGGCAGGAGGTTCTTCAATCTTTGAATCTCCTGCTGTTTGCTTTTCTCAGGTATTATTTCCCTTCTTTTACATTGGTCTGTTTCCTCGCAGGTCTCTTGACCTTCTGTTCCTCCTGCTGCGGGGCTTTATTCCTGTTAAGATCTTCATCATCATCTGTAATATTCAGATCATAGCTGAAGAGAATTGTTATCTTGTTGTTGTCAGTATTGTTTAACGTATCTATCAGTGCTCCGATGCTGAATTCACCGAATTTTATATCAAAGCCCAGAAGGTGGGAGGTAACAGGATCAATGTCCACATCCCGCTCGATACCCTCAACTTCAACTGTGATGTCAAAGATAGCATGATGGAAAACATAATACGGAATAATGCTGACAGATGGTGTCATCTTTATTTCAGCTTTTGCGCCTGCAAGGGGGCCGTAAACCGGGCCGTAAACATACGCATCATATTCTCCGTATGTCGCAATGAGCCACATATACATCCAGTGAATACCACCGAATACCATCAGATTGCTTGTGTCAGGATTCCCTGCAATTCTGAACCCTATGTTTGCGTTAAGCGGAATCGAAGGACAATATATATCGAGATCAATATCAGATGCTGAACCCTGAAGATAGGTGATACCCGCTCCGAAGTTGTAGGCCATCTTCTCGTAATTATCTACATAGTTAAAACCGAGACCGCCTCCATTAAGATCAAATTCATCGAAACTGTAATGAAGAAACATGAAATCAGTTACAATGTGAGTACCTGTGTCAAAATTCGTCACAGGGAGCTTTGGCGGCTGTGTCGGTGTCAGAGCTTCCATGTCCAGTGCAAAGGATTGATTCACGTGTAAAACAATTGTAAAAGATAAAAAAAGAATGAATACAATTGACCTTTTCATGATCTTACCTCCTGGTAGATTATTATTAAACCCGGTTATTTTAAACGTAATAATATTAAAGTCAGAATCAATTTTTACTAATAATAATGGAGCTTTCAGGTGCGTGAAAAACTTTAAAATAATAAAAGCCCATTGGTGCTTTTTATGCCGGATTTTTTAGAAGATAAATCATTAAGACAGATTACAGGAGGGGATGCTGTATGTAAACGGATAAGCTTTAATAATTTCCTAAGGTGTATATGGAAATTATTAAAGCTATCATAAGTTAGTTTTGTCGCAGTGGCAGATAAAAACTGAAACATCGTTTCAGCAGATTATAGAGTCAGTATTCGGCTGTTCAGAAAAAAGTGAAAGCACATACCTTGCAAGCTTTGCCGGTTCCATACCTATAGGGTCAATTGCTTCAAGGAGGCCTGTACTTAGAAGTATAATCTGTGTGATCCTCGCTTTAAATTCAATGTCAAATTCATTTTTATCTATTTTAGGGAGGTCTGATTTGGCCTGTTCTATGACTTTTTTATAAATATCGAGATGTTTTCTGAAAAAAATACTTATAGGCTTCATCATTTCGGGATTTTCAAGTCCATAGAGAATAAGGTTAATGAATATCTTTATATTCTTCTGATTAAGCACAAAGCTTTCAATATTAAATAGAGTGGAGAGTACGGCCCTGTCACCGCTCTGTTCCTGTGAATTCACCATTTTCATGTGGTCAACTTCTATCCCTGTAAAAAAATCTTCAAGAAGACCTATAAACAGGGATTCTTTGGTGGGGAAGTAGTATCTGAGACCCCCTTTTGATACTCCTGCTTCATCTGCAACATTCTGCATTGAAATGTAAGAATAAGAGTATTTATCCAGGAGTCTTTTGAGAGAGTCCATTATCCGCTTTCTTTTTATAGATGTATCCATTTATCTGTTCATTCACTCAAATATTTTTAATGTTTAAATTTGTAATACTATTATTTCAAAATCAACTAATTAATAGTTTTTTATACCCGGTGATTGAATTATTTTATATTAAAAGGCTGTAAATTAAAAAATCCTGCATATTGCAATTGAATGGGGCGTATTGTATATAAGAGAGGTTTTAGAAACGGAATTATCAACACCTCCGATAAGAATGTCAAGATGATGAGGGATTGTGTTAAAATTTATATATATAGATTGCTAAAAAAAGACTAATAATAAAAATGTGATCAAATAAAATAATAGCTTGAACTTTTTATAGAGATAATTTACACTATTATCATAAAAAATGTAATTATCTGAACCTTAAATTTAGAGAGAAAAATGATGAATGTTATCTTTTCCGAAACTGACAATCTTGTTACTATTGCAATAGAAGGTGAAGCTGATCCAGCCGGCATCAGGAGGTTCTCTGAAATTGTTGAAAATATTAATAATAATATCGAAAAAGACGTTGAAATAGACCTTTCAGAAGCAGTATATCTTGATTCTTCATCCATTGGGGTACTTATCAAGCTTCATAAAAGTCAGAAACAGCGTAATTTCGGATTTGTTATTACTAAAGCATCTGACAGGGTTATGTCACTTCTGAAGCTTTGCTCTCTTTCTGATGCGCTCAGGTAAAACCGCGTTTTACTGCCTGGATATCAAAAAAAATGTTTAAACGGTTATAATTTTTAGTTCTCCGCGACTTTACTTTTCCCCCGTTTATACTTAGCATAATATTGATAAGAATTTCAATAATCCGCTAAGGAGTCATCTATGAAAAAGTTTATTTCTCTTGCTGCAGTTATTATGTTTACTGCTGTAATGTTTTCTGTCCGGGCTGACGCAAAATGCCAGTACGGCAGTGACTGGTCAAAAGGGGGGAAAAAAATTGTAGTATGCACAAAAGGAGACAGTTTCCCTGACAGGAAAAAAGCTCAGGAGATATGTGAGAAGATTAAAGGTTCATCCTGCTCATCTCCGACAACATTCTCTTCATCCTGCGGTAACGGGGAATGTTATGACGAATCAGGTTCAAGCCACTATTCATTGTCAGGGTACTGATCGTTGCGTTCCTAAAAAAAAGAAGGGGCCTGTTGATCCAGGCTCCTTTGAAAATTCCATAATCATACTTTCCATTCATGCCTGTTAACTGAATAACCACATAATATATTCTCTCTTATTTAGAGCTTTATTTGGCTTTCTGTGGTAAAAATATTTTATTTTCTGATTTTATATATAATGGATGCAATTATTATTGACGGTTGCAACGTAAAATTTATACAAAAGTTTTGTGTGATTTTAAATATATAGACAAAAGAGGAAGATTAAAATGGACAGGAAAGCTGATGCGTTTTCTCAGCGCGATCTTAGGATCGCGTATGACGGAAAATTGATCTCCGCTTCCGACGCGGCAGGTCTTATAAGGAATGATGAGTCTGTATTGTACGGAGTTTTTCTCGGGAGACCGGTGGATTTCGATAGTGAGCTTGCTCAGCGTAAAGATGAACTTTTTAATGTTCAGATAACACAATGCGGCGGATTACCGGCTGATTCTCCAACTACATGCTGCGACACTTCAAATGAACATTTTACATGTAACAGCTGGTTCTATGATGTGGGAAACAGGAGAGTGGGGGACCGACATATGATGTTTTACGCTCCATGTTCCTTCGGTCAGCTTCAGACTATAATAGAAAGTGATCTGTTTCTCTATGATACCTATGTTCAGCAGGTAAGTCCCATGGACAGGTTCGGATTTTTCTCTTTCGGGCCCACCAACACTTATAGTCTTGAAGCATGTCTCGGTGCGAAGAGGGTAATCCTTGAAGTGAATGAGAGTATCCCCCGTGTACCAGGTGGTTCTGAAGATGCGATACATATTTCGATGGTTGATCATGTAATCGAAGGGAGCAATACTCCTCTCTATGAACTTCCGCAGGGTAAGGCTCCCTCTGCTGCTGAAGCAAAAATGGCTGAATTACTTATTGGTGAAATTCCGGATCGTGCGTGTCTTCAGCTTGGTATAGGCGGTCTCCCCAATACCCTGGGTGAACTTATATGTGACTCGGATCTTAAAGATCTGGGAATCCATACAGAGATGTTTGTGGACTCGATGGTGAAGCTTTTCAACCTCGGCCTTGTTACAGGAAGATATAAGACAACTGACAGATGTAAAATAGCCTTTACCTTTGCTATAGGAAGCAGAGATATGTATGATTTTATGGATGGCAATCCTTTTCTTGCGAGCCACTGTGGTAGGTATACAAATAATGCTGAGATTGTTGGCCTTAACGATAATCTCATTTCTATAAATAATACTCTAATGGTTGATCTTTTCGGCCAGTGCTGTTCGGAGAGTGCGGGCCCACGGCAGATATCAGGTACCGGCGGGCAGATGGATTTTGTGAATGCCGCATGGAAGTCTAAAGGCGGGAAGAGTTTCCTCTGCCTGTCAAGCTCATATAAAGACAAGAATGGTACGCTCAAATCGAGGATAATGCCGATGCTGCCGGAGGGGAGCATCGTTACAACTCCGCGAACCCTTGTTGATCGCATTGTTACAGAATACGGCATTGCTCAACTTAAAGGTAAGTCCACATGGCAGAGAGCTGAACTCCTCATAGGGATTGCTCACCCGGATTTCAGGGATGAGCTTGTGAAGAACGCTGAAAAGATGAATATATGGAGAAGGAGCAGTAAGATAGCAGAATAGAAAATTCAACTGTCTTATTGTGTCAGCATACAGGAGTATCTGAAGCGTCAGATACTCCTCCCGATTGCATAACCTGCTTTGGTCGCTTCAAAGACTCTCCCCGGCTCATAAACATCTCCGGCAAGATAAATTTCTGGCGAGATTTGCCGTCTCGTACACTCTTCGAACAGGCTTCTGTCAGATTTCCACCCTGTCGCGAGAATAACTATATCAGCAGGGATTGATATCCGGCTGAACTTATTCTTTATTTTAGGAGCGAAAGGATTCGGAATATTTTCAGGAAGTATGGGCTTCCATGTAATATAGGGGTCGGGAACTTTTTTATAAACATTCCTGTCCGCTTCAACAGAAGCTGGATTTATTGCTGTTGCCATTGTACAGTTCAGCAGTTTAACCCCTTTTTTCTGAAGATAATGTATCATATAACCGCGGTTTGCTGTAAATGCTTCAGCCATGATTTCAGAATTCATTTCGATTATAGAAACTTCTGGTATTCCAAGTTCATAAGAGATAAAGTGAGCTGTTTCGCAGCCCACTGTGCCGCCCCCTATTATTACAGCGCTTTTTTTCCCTGCGGCTTTATCGGGGTTACTCAGTATTTCAACTGCCTGAAAAACATGGGGCAGATCGATCCCCTTTATAGGGGGAGCTACCCATTGTGCTCCTGTTGCAATAACCACTGCGTCAAATTTTCCGTTTTTCAATGTGGTTGCTGTGGCTGTTTTCCCGAATTCGGTCTTCAAAGAGTAATCTTTCACTGTGCAGCTTATACGCTTGTTAAGGTAATTGACATAGTTCAGCAGATCAAATTTAATTTTAGGGGCAGAGCCGGGTATCAGAAGCCCCCCTGCTTTATCGTTTTTATTAAACAGGGTAACGTCGTGTCCCCGTTCAGCGGCAGTACATGCGCACATTACTCCCGCGGGTCCGGCTCCGATAACCGCAACTTTCTTTTTCTTTTTAGCAGGGGGGAGTGTAGTGTACACATCTTCAAATGCAGTTCGCGGATTCACTCCGCACTGCGGATGCCCTCCGTCAATGAATTCCTTGAAACAACCCTCCTGGTCACCGATACAGGGAATGATGTCTTTTATTCTGCCGGCATACACCTTGTTAGGCCAGTGGGGATCGGCAAGCAGAGGGCGCCCCAGCATTATCATGTCGCACTGGTCTCGCTTCAGGGCTCTTTCAGCGATATCCGGATAACCGAGTTTACCAACTGCCACAACAGGCACCTCCTGCCCGGTGTTGGCCTTAATGTTCTGATCTTTGAAAAATTTTTTTACAAGATCCGCAACTTCAATGAAACATCCGGGGGGCATCGCGTCAGGAGGGTGGGGGAGCCACCAGTTGTCATAGCACCCCAGGTCAACGTCAACAAGGTCAACACCAGCCGCCACAAGGTTTCGCAGGTAATCAAGTGTCATCTCCACACTTCGCTCTTTTCTGAATTTTTTCAGTGAAGAGATTTTATTCATCCTTTCACCATAAGTGGCGTTCAGCATAAGCGAGAGGTCTATCCTGTACATTATGGGGTAGGAATTTCCGCAGCGTTTTCTTATTTCCCGCACAAGGTCAAGGCCGAATTTCTGCCAGTTGCGGTAAGGCCCGAACATCCTTCTGTTGAATGCAGGGTTGGTCATCTGCTCCAGAAGGTATCCCTCATGGCCGTGCAGATACACTCCATCTATAAGAAGGGCTTTTGCGTCAGCCGCAGCCTGCCCGGTGTTTTTTATAATTTTTCTCAGCTCAAGAAAAGTAAGCGGCCGGCATGGGAGCTGTGATATATAGAAGTTTGGATTCCATGAGGCTGAAACCGGAAGTTTATGTTTCTTTACAAGACATTCAGGCGAACCTACCCGTCCGAGTCCCGGTGTAAGCTGAATAAAGAAGAGAGCTCCGAAGGCGTGGAGAGATTCCGCGAGATTTCTCCATCCGGGGAATGTGGTCCTTGATCTGTCGATCCTGGGGAACATGGAAAGCTCCCCCTCCTCTGTAACTGAGGGATCTATGCCGTGGCTTACCGGAATGAGTCCGGAAGTGATAAGGCCTACTCCCCCCCTGGCGCGTTCTGTAAAATAGCTTATCATCTTCTGTGAGGGCCTGCCTGTTTCATCCGCCATGCAGATGTTTCCCATGGGTGCCATTACAATACGGTTTTTTGATTTTACAGAGTTTATCGTAATAGGTTCAAAGAGAGCTGTATAAGGATAGAGGTCTGTCTCCATCTTTGCCCCCTTAAGTGAATCAGCATTCTGAAACCAGTTGCCGAAATATTCAGTCCATTTTTTCAGAGTAAGATCGTATTGCCTGATGTTGTATTTCACAGAGCCTCCATTCAGCGGAAAATGCCGGTAATAGATTCAGGAATTCCTGCACTTCTTTGTTTTTTTAATATCGGCAAAGTGTGTCCATAAAACGAGAAATTCAGCTTTATGATTATACAAAGTGCTGCAATAAGGAGTCAATAACTTCTCCGGTTTAAATATATTTTGTTCGCAGAAATTCATCAGAATTAAATGTTTTTATATACGCTAATATCTTCAGATTATATAAAAAATGGTTGAGTATTTAATAAACAGGTATACACTTAAGTAACAAAAAACTTCAGGAAGTGCGTCATGAAAATACAGGAGATTCAGTCTGATGATATTGAAGATGTCTCTATCATGATTAAGGATGTGTTTAATAAATATATTTCACCTGAGTATACCAAAGAAGGGATATCGCAGTTTAACAGTTTTGTTGATGAAGGTACAATCAGAGAGAGACTGGCTGCCGGGAGCCTGATACTTATTGCTAAAGAAGAGCAGTCAATTGTCGGTGTCATTGAAATAAGAGAGGGAACACATATCCCGCTGTTTTTTGTAAAAGAAGGATTCCAGGGTAAGGGTCTGGGGCACAGGCTTTTCAGGAAAGCTGTAAAGAAAAACACAGAAAGTAATCCTTCAGTGGAAGTGCTCACTGTAAATTCATCACCATATGCAGTTGATATTTACAAAAGTATGGGATTCAGAAATGCGGCAGCCATGCAGGTGAAGAGCGGAATCAGTTACTATCCAATGGAGTACAAGGTAAATTATTTCTGATTGATTATAAAGACTTTCCACATCTGATATTTAGATACCTCCTTATGAAGTTATTCTGTTAGAATAACAATAATATTTCAATTTTTTTCTAATCATTTCTGCTTCTTCCGTTATAATTATCAGAATATTTCTTTTTAAATATTGCTGAACACAAAATTTAAAGTGCCGGTTAATTATACTTTCCCCCCTCGTTTTCTGTTTGAAATAAATAGCAGTATATCTGACGTTGGTGTAAACTATGTTCTTATTTGTGAATATATTTCAATTTTTAAAATTATATTCTGTAAAAAGATTTGTTGTGAAAGTCTGTTATAACCAGCCGGATTTGCGACAAGTCTTGTGAAAACTCAATATAATTTTTTAATGAATAGCAGGTAGGAATGATAAATACAAATATAGAGAAACCAGGAGGAAGTATGTCAAATCTGGAAAAATGGCAGTGGAAAGAGCAGGAATTAAAGCCGATCTCATGGAAGTTTTATGATACATGTGAGAAGTTCCCTGACAGAGAGGCTCAGCTTTTTAACGCCGCGCTTTATCATGGTGATAACAACGGCAGGTTCACATGGCGTGAAATGAAAGAACGTGTTGAGGCCATGGCCTGTGCGCTCATGTCTATGGGTATGGAGAAGGGTGACCGAATCGGCATAATGGCAGGGAGCAGCCCTCTCTGGACTCATTCTGATATGGCAATCTGCTGCAGCGGCGGAGTGAGTGTCACAATATTTCCCACTCTCTCATTCAGGGAGGCCGGTTATATAATGAAGGACTCTGAAAGCAGATTTATGTTTGTCGGTGATACAAAGAACCTGAAGATGATGCTGGACGGATTCAGCGAGATGCCTGCTTTGAAAAAAATAGTTATTCTTGATCATTCTTATGAAAGCAGTGATGACAGGGTAATTGGCCTTAAAAAGTTTATCGAAATGGGGAATGCCTGGAAGAAGGATAATTACGATAAATATATCGCGCGGAAAGACAGCATAAAGATTGATGACTGGTACACAATTATATATACATCCGGAACAACCGGTGAGGGTAAAGGTGTTGTTCTCAGCCATTTCAACGGCATATCACGAATGGCCGGAGTGGATGAATTCTGGACACGCTATGGAATGGATATTGATGAAACCGACCGGACTTTATGCTTCCTTCCTCTCTCTCATATTTTTGACAGAGGCTCGTGTCAGCTTGCGGCGATACTCTTCGGTTCAACTATAGCTTATGCTGACAAACCGGGAACGCTCTTTGATGATATGCAGAAGTATAATCCCACATGGATCAACTGCGTACCGAGACTTTATGAGAAGATATATATCCAGTTCAGGCAGACCATGGAGGAGAACCCCACGAAGAAGAAGATCTTTGACTGGGCGTTGAAAGTCGGTACTGAAGCTCTCGAATACAGGAAGGACGCAAACGGCGGGTATAATATGCATAAGGATTTTGACCTTGCATCAAAACTTCCGTTTATGCTGAGGATAAAGTTTAAAATAGCAGATAAGCTCTTTGCGAAAATAAGGGGGCTTTTCGGAAACAGTTTCAGGCATTCATTCTCCGCAAGCGCGGGGATCGCACCTGACCTCCTGAAGTTTTTCTATACCATAGGTCTTGCAGTAGTTGAAGGTTACGGATCAACAGAGAGCTTCAACGCCTGCATACTGAATCCTGTTACAGCATGCAAACCGGGATATATGGGTATAAATGCAAACGGCGGACAGACGAGGATTGCTGAAGATGGCGAGCTTGAGATCTCTGAAGCAGGAGTTTTCAGTCAGTACCTGAATAAGCCGGAAATTACAAAAGATTCATTTACTGACGACGGATGGTTCATGACAGGTGACCTTGTAGTTCAGGATGAGAAGGGTTACTTTAAGATTATTGACAGAAAGAAGGCTATCATCTGTACAGCTGTTGGTAAGAACATCGCTCCTGCAAAACTGGAAAATCTTTTTTCAACAAGCAGTTATGTTGAGCAGGTTTTTTTTGTGGGTGATGAGAGAAATTTTATTACAGCTCTTATTGTACCGAACTTCAACTACTTTATGGATCTCTTTGCTAAAGAGGGGATTTCAGTTGATAAGTCAAAGTTCGTTATGGATGACTCCTCCGGTGTTGCGATCTGTACTAAGGTCGGTGATGATTTCACGAATAATCCCCGTCTTAAGGAACTGATAAAGAAAGAGGTGGATGCTGCTAACCAGAATCTTGAAAGCTTTGAGCAGATTAAAAATTATACTATACTCAATGAAAGGTTTACAGAGAATAATGGTATGCTTACACCTTCACAGAAAACCAAGAAAAGAGTGATTCTCGACAGATTCTCACCAGAGATAGATAATATGTATAAGTAGCAAAAACTCCGTCAGGAGGGACCTGTTAAATGCAGGTACCCTCTACGGGTAATCACTGTTTAGCATCTTTTTTCCCGCCCGGTTTTAGAAAACAGTTCAGTTTTGATTCATAAATTAGTTGACATTTTTGTGTGTCTGTTCAATGGTCTGACCATCAGGCAATTAAATTTCTGCGGCAGTTTTGCGTAATATCAGATGCAGATTGTTTTGATAAGATGATATCTTTTGTTATATTTATTTTTCCGGAGGAAGAAATGAAAAAAGCTGTTATTCTTAACACCGCAAAATTTAATTTTGACGGTAAACTTGATTTTGCCGGTCTCGAAAAAATAGTCGAAGTAGTCAGGTATGATGCGAGTTCCTCTGATGAAATTCTGAAAAGATCTGAAGGCGCGGATGTCATTATTACCAAGGAACTCCCTCTTCCGGAGGAGTTAATCCGTAAATTGCCTGATTCCTTAAAACTTATCTGTGAAGCAGGTACAGGATTCAATAATATTAATCTCCCCGCCGCGAAAGAGAGAAACATAACTGTCTGCAATGTTCCGGGATACAGCACTGGAGCAGTTGCCCAGCTTGCTGTATCATTTATACTCAGTTTAAGCTCCTCCCTGGCGCGGCAGCAGATTATGATTAAACAGAACAGATTTGATAACTTCACAAAATCTCTACAGCTCCCTCATCATGAAGTGCAGGGGAAAACTCTGGGCGTAATCGGATCCGGCGCAATAGGGAGGCAGGTGATTAGGGTAGCCTCTGCTCTTGATATGAAAGTGTTTTATCATGATATCAATCCAGGCACTTTTGATGATGGTAATATAAAATATGCTCCTATTGATACTCTTTTAAGGGAAAGTGATTTTGTAACACTCCATTGCCCTCTTACTGAAAAGACAAGATGTCTTATGGATATTAGTAAATTCAGGCTTATGAAAAAAACAGCTTATATCATCAATACATCACGCGGCGCTTTAATTAAAGAGAGTGATCTTATCGAAGCATTAAAGCATGGGGAGATAGCCGGTGCAGCTCTTGATGTGCAGGAGACTGAACCTCCGGCAACTGATAATCCGCTCTTTAAGATGGATAATGTTATAATGACTCCTCATATCGGTTGGCAGACTCTTGAGTCAAGACAGCGTCTTGTGGAGCAGCTTGCTGATAATATCCGGTTTTTCCTGGATGGCAAGCCTGTTAATGTTGTCAGTTAAGAGAAATCAGACTTTCCGGAGATGAAGGTCCCGGTATCGTAGTAGTTAATGCTAAAAGAGTGTTAAATGAGGCCGCGATAGTTTGTAAATTCGCCGATAGAATTGAAGTTTTATAGCCAATATTTTTGTCGATGTATATTTATTAGCAGTTTTACATCTTAATTTAGTCATTTTTTTCGTCTTGTAATTAATTTTTTTAAAAAACCTCCTGGACGGTTTCAAAAGTGTTGACAAATTATGTATATAGTCTAATGGTCTGACCATTAGACTATCGGGTGTTAGATTGGCCGGTTAGCTTTAAAGTTCTAATCGGAAAAAAGAAAATATAGCATCCGTTTATTATTTTAATAAGATAATTTTGGAGGTTGGATTATGGAAGTAAACCTGGGATTAGCTTTAATGGCATTTATTCCGATTCTTTTCACTATTGTGATAATGACTGCTTTTAACTGGCCGGCAAAAAAGGCACTACCGGTTGCCTGGCTCCTTTCAATTCTTATTGCATACTTCACATGGAGTATGGATTTGCATCATATTTTAGGTTATTCCTTATTCGGAGTACTGAAGGCTCTTGATGTACTTATTATTATTTTCGGCGCTATTCTTATTCTTAATACCCTGAAGCTGTCAGGCGGTATGGCAACGATTAATAATGGTTTTCTTAATATTACAGAAGATAAACGCATTCAGGCTGTAATCATAGGATGGATGTTCGGAGCAATGATTGAGGGTGCTGCCGGTTTTGGTACTCCTGCAGCTCTTGCAGGCCCTCTTCTCGTGGGACTTGGTTTTCCTCCCCTTGCAGCAGCTATGGTGGCGCTTATCTTTAACAGCACGCCTGTAAGCTTCGGCGCTGTGGGTACACCTGTCTTTGGCGCTATGTCAACGCTCGCGGGAAATCTCCCGAAGGACCCTGCAATTGTTGAAGGATTTAAACTTTCATTAGCGCAGTGGACTGCCATAGGTCATTCAGTTGTAGGTATCTTTATACCGCTTCTTGCTCTCTGTATGCTTACTAAGTTTTTCGGCAAAGAACGTTCTATTAAGCCTGCTTTTGAAGCAGCCCCATTCGCAATATTTGCAGGTATTGTTTTTATTGTTCCATATATCATTATTGCAACCTTCCTCGGCCCTGAGCTTCCATCATTAGTCGGTGCTCTTATCGGTTTGCCAATAATAATCATTGCTGCTAAGAAAGGTTTTCTTGTACCAAAAAAAGCATGGCATTTTGCTGATAAATCCGAGTGGGAAGAGGACTGGAAAGCTGTTGTTGATACAGGTGAACTCGGTCAATCAACTATGTCTCTCGTGAAAGCGTGGAGCCCCTATATCATAATTGCATTAATACTTATTGTTACAAGAATACCTGAGCTCGGCCTTAAAGCTTTCCTTTCTGCACAGACAATCTCCATTAAAAATATTCTTGGAATTGAAGGATTGAACTATGGCCTCCCTTATCTTTATCTTCCTGGAACAGTTCCATTTATACTTGTCGCGATTATTACTCACTTTCTGCACGGAATGAATGTGACAGAAATTAAAACAGCCTGGAAAACTTCATTCAAACAGATTCTCGGACCTGCTTTTGCTCTCTTCTTCGGAGTCGCGATGGTTCAGCTTATGCTTAAATCAGGAACAAATTCAGCCGGTCTTGAGAGTATGATGACTACTATGGCTAAAGGTGTAGCATATATTTCAGGAAGTGCTTATGTATTTGTTTCACCTTTTATTGGTGTACTGGGCGCTTTTATATCAGGTTCAAATACTGTTTCAAATATTCTTTTCGCATCACTTCAGTTTGAAACAGCAAAAATTCTTAACATGTCAACTCTTCTTATCGTGGCGCTTCAGGTAATAGGCGGAGCAGTTGGAAATATGGTATGTGTAAATAATGTTGTTGCAGCATGTGCTACCGTCGGGACCCCCGGTGTTGAAGGTAAAATAATAAGAAGAAATGCAATTCCGATGTTTATTATGGCAATGGCCATTGCTTCTGTATTCGCATTATTGATTTATAATGGTGTAGATCCATTTCCCGTTGGGAAATGATTAAAGTAATGCTTACTCTCTCCCGCGCAGGATGCCCCCATTCCCGCGGGGATTTTTAAATGCATAGTGGCAGTTTCCATTATTGCCACAATGCATAATATTTTGAAGTAAATATTTAAGGAGACTTAAAATGTCAAAGAAATTGAAATCAATGGACGGAAATACAGCGGCAG